>NZ_JAALJI010000011.1 GCF_011064595.1 Paludisphaera soli
TACGGATACGGGATCGTCGAGCGGCTGCGATCGGGGCGGGGGGCTCCTCGGCCTCGCCGGGCCCGTCGCCCCCCGAGGCGCGGGGCGGGGCGTAGCGGTCGAGGATCCTCTGGACCTCGACGCCGGGGGGCGCGGCGATCACGTCGACCGGGTCGTTGCCGCTCGTGACGATCGTCAGCGAATCCAGGCCGGCGACGGGGGCCTCGCTCGCGTAGTCGACCCGGGAGGCGAGGTCGCCGGCCCCTCGCGTCATGATCACGACGTCCGCCTTGTTCGCGATGGTGGTCGCGACGAAGGTCGGCCGGTCCGCCCGCGAGCCGATGAGCAGCGTCCCTTCGCCGCCTTCGGTCGGCGGTCCGGCGGCGACGAGGAAGCCCGGGTCGGCCGCGCCCTGGTAGTCGAAGGTGTAGTACTGCTCGATCGGGACGAGGTCGACGATCGAGCCGGGGGAGAGGCCCTCGTACGCCACGGCGCCCCAGGGCCTGGGCGAGAACGCGACCCTGGCGCTGAAGGCGATCACGCCCGAGCCGGGGCCGGTGGCGACGTGGTCCTCGCGGGAGAACGGGAGGGGGGGAGGCGGGGCGGGGCCTTCCGTCCGGGGCCGGTCGACGAGGGTCAGTCGGCTGGCCGGGTCGCCGGGGCCGGTCCAGCCGCCGTCGTAAATGAGCTTGCCGTCGGCGCCCAGGGGCAGGGGGCCGTAGACGGCGAGGTCGATCTCCAGCGCGTTGCCGAGGCCCCTCGGGGCCTTGTAGACGATCTCCCCGCCGAAATCCTGGGCCAGGTCGATCCGCAGGCTTGCTCCCTCGCCCGTGACCCCGGCGAGCGTGCTGAGACGGGGGTGAAAGTAATAAGAGAACGGGTTGACCGGGCTGACGAAGAAGCGGGCGTCCCGGGCGACGGTCCCCGCGGAGTCGTCGATCACGATCCGGCCGCGCCAGTATTCGTCCCATCCCACGCCGCCGGCGAGGGGGCTGATCGTCACGTCGTGGCGGATCTCCGCCGTCGAGCCGTCGCGCGTGAGGTTGACGACGCCGTCGCCGTTCAGGTTGCCGATCGAGATCCGGCTGGGGGTCCGCTTGATGTTGTACGTCGTCGCCCCGCCGCCGGAGAGGACCAGGACGTCATCCCACCACGGGCGATTCCCGCCGGACTCCCAGGGGTGGTACGGGGGGCGTTCGTCCGGGGCGACGTCGGCGTCGACGTCGAAGACGACGCGCCAGCTGCTCGGGGCCGAGAGCTGGACGCTGCCGGAGTGGGTCGAGCGCACGTCGAACCGCGTCGTCCCCTCGCTCGCGGCCGGGCCCTCGACGACGAGGTCGTCGATCCGGGCGAACGTGACGCCGCCGAAGCCGCCGGTCGCGGCCACGGCGTCCGAGGTGATCGTGTATTCGGCGGCCTGGCTGGAGCCGGAGTCGTCCAGCACCAGCCTCGCCCGCCTGGAGGGGGACTGGCCGTCGAGCTCCGCCACCTCGAAGACGACCGGGCCGGTGACGTCCTTCAGGCCGTTCGTCCCGTAGCCGCCGCCGAGGATGACCTGGAAGGCGTCGCTCCGCACGTCGAACCGCGTCGGCACGGCCGAGCTGAAGACCAGGATCGTCATGTCCTGGGCCGCGTCGAACGCGAGGCCGGTGATCCCCCGGACGCGGAACGAGCCGGTCCCGTCGCCGACGGTCGCCAGCCCGGCGTCGTTGGCGACGAGGCGGAACTCGTCGTAGCTCCCCGACCCGGTCGTCAGGAGGTAATCGCCGTCCGAGACCGAGACCTCGATGCGGCTCATGCTCGCCGATCCCGGGATCGCCACGGTCAGCAGCCCGGCGGCGTCGATCGAGGCCGAAGCGTCCAGGACGATCCGGCCTTCCAGGAGTTCGAGCCGACTGACCCGGGCGCGGCACCTGCGCGGCCGGCCGGCCGCCCCTCGCCCCGCGTTGCCCATCGAAGCCCCCTCGATGCCGAATCAATTCGTTGCACGACGGATGTCATGATAGGACCGAGGCGACGTCCCGCCAAGGGGCCGGTGCGGAAGATCGACGCGCCCCTTCGGGCGATCGGCCGGGGTCGGGGAATCGCGGCGGCGGGGCCGGGCGCTTAGAATGGGGAGGGCTCCGGACCGGGCGTCGCGACGGTCGCGGCGGGGGGCGGCGGGCCGGCTCTTGCGGCGGCGATGAATGGGCGTGTCCAACCTCCAGGTCCTGAGATGCCCGGACGAGGAGCGCGGTCGGGCGCTGGAGGTGCTGTATCAGGGCCTGGAGGCCCCGGTCCGCGAGGCGCTGGTGGCGCAGGCGCTGGAGGACGACCTGGCGGGGCGGGTCGACCTGTCGGGGCTCTGGATCGCCCGCCGCGGGGGCTGGGCCGGGTCGCGTCGGCCGGTCGGCGTGCTGCTGACGCAGAAGCTGCCCGGCCGGGCGGCGGCGGTCTGGGCACCCCACGCGGCGACGGCCTGGGGCCGCGCCGAGGTCGCCGCCGGGCTCGTCCGGGGGGCGCTGGAGGGGCTTCGCGAGTCCGGCGTGGCGATCGCGCAGGCGGTGCTGGACGAGGGGGCCGACCCGAGGGAGGGGCAGGACCTGGCCCGGGGGGGGATGCCCCGGGTCACCACGCTGACCTACCTGCGTCGCGATGCGACGGCGCTGCTCCCTTCGCCGTCGTCGCCGCGACTGGAGTGGCGGGGGATGGACGAGGCGGGGGAGGGCGCCTTCGTGGACGCGCTGGCGGCCACCTACGCCGGGAGCCTGGACATGCCCGAGCTGGAGGGCTCCCGGTCGCTCGACGAGGTGCTGGCGGGCCACCGGGGGGCCGAGGGCCACGAGCCGTCGCGATGGCGGCTGGGCCGCTCGCCCGACGACCCCGACGCCCGCGCCGTGCTCCTGCTCGCCGCCGCGGCCGATCGCGACGCGTGGGAGGTGGTCTACCTGGGGCTGACGCCCGGGGCGCGGGGGCGGGGCTTCGGCGTGCAGGCGGTGGCGCACGCCCTGGAGCTGGCGCGGCCGCACGCCTCGGCGATCGAGCTGGCGGTGGACGAGCGCAACGAGCCGGCCGCCCGGCTGTATCGCCGGACCGGCTTCGTGCCGCTCGGCCGCCGGGCGGTGCACCTGGCGATCCTCGCGCGGGCGGGCGGGGGCGGGGGCGGCCTCAACGGCGGCTCGGGGCCTCGCCTTCCTTGAGGTAGACGACGACCTCGGCGATCCGGGCGGCGTGGTCGGCGATCCGCTCCAGGTTGCGGGCGGTGCTGACGAACCGGAGCCAGGCGTCGACCCGGCCGGGGTCGTCCACGATGTCGCGCTTCAGGCCGGCGACCACCGAGCGGTAGGAGCGATCGACGGCGAAGTCGGCCTCGATGACCGAGCGGGCGAGGGCGACGTCCGCGCGGGTGAGGGCGTCGAGGCCGCGGCGGACCTGGGCGAGGGCGGCGGTCGCCAGGTTCTCCAGCGGCTGGGGGATCGGGAACGCGCGGGGGTCGTCGGCGAGCTTGCCGACGCGCTTGGCGATGTGGCGGGCGAGGTCGTCCAGGCGCTCGAGGTCGGCGTTGATCTTGAGGACGGCGGCCACGCGGCGGAGGTCGGAGGCGACCGGCTGGTGCAGGGCCAGCACGCGGACGCACTCGCGCTCCAGCGTCACCTCCCACAGGTCGACGTCGGGCTTGCGCAGGCGGATCTCCTCCGCCAGGCCCACCTCGCCGTCGCAGAGCGCCTGGATGCTCCGCTCCAGGTCCTCCTCGACCACGGCGGCCAGCCGGAGCACGTCGGCCCAGAGCGACTCCAGGTCGCGCAGGAAGTGCCGGCCGACCGAGGTCCTGGGCTCGTCCCAGGTCCAGGGCGACGGCGATACGACCGCCTTCGACTCCTCGCGCATCCTCCCACGCCCCCCGCTGGATCCCCCGTCCGCGATCACCCCTTTTCGAAGGGTACGGGATCACGCCCATGGCGACAACGGGCGGGCTGCAATCTGAATGAAGAATTCATAATTGCGATCGAGGGGGCCGAAGGTCGTGGCGTCCGGGCTGCGTGCGGCGGACGGCCGAGTTCTCCGGATGGCCCTCGTGCTCGTCCTCCCCCTCATCCGGCCCTTCGGGCGGGAAGGGCTTGGAGATGTCGGGCGGGGCGTTCGAAACGGCGACGGGCCCCGGGAGTCGTGATTTCCCGGGGCCCGCCGTCCGGAGCGTCGATCGGCCTTGGCGGCCGGTCGGGCTCAGTACTTCATGCCCTTGAGGGGCGGGCCGGTGCCGTGGAGGGGGAGGTAGTACATGTCGGTCGGGATCTTGTCGCCGGGCCGCCAGTAGCCGAGGTCGTACTGGGCCTCCCACGGGGGATCGACGACCATGGCGTACGGCAGGGTCAGGATCTGGAAGGCGAACATGCCCATCGAGGCGAACGGCTGGGCGATCTGGTTCCGCTGGGTGCTCTGCTTGTGGTTGTCGACCGGGTAGGCGAAGAACCGCCCCTTGGGCCCGATGTAGTTCTCGACGCTGTGGCCGTAGCGCTCCAGCATCGGGTCCTGGAAGTAGAGCGGCAGGTGGCAGGTCGCCGCGGCCGACCAGTACTTGCGCTGGGGGCTCCAGGTCCGGGCGCCCAGCGGGACCCAGTCCTCGGGGACGGGGATCGCGGAGATGGCGCGGGCCTCGGCCGGGCTGGGGGCGCGGCTGATGTCGATCTGGGTCTGGGTCCGGACGTCGGAGACCAGGTCGTCGGACCCGGAGCCGGGCTCGGCCTCGCGCTCGACGGGCGCGGCCGGCTGACGCTGCATGGTGCGCGAGGCGATCCGGTCGCGGTCGGCCTCTTCCTGCCGGAGCCGGGCCGCCTCGATCTTCCGCTCCAGCTCGGGCGAGAGGATCGACCGGGGTGCCGCTCGGGTGGGCACGAAGCCCGAGCCCGACGACGCGACCGGCGCCGGCGAGAAGTCGGGGACGGCGACCGGGGCCGGGGCGGGCGCCGGGGCCGGCGTGGGGGTCGGCGTCTCGGCGACGTCGTCCGGCAAGGTCGGCAGGTCCTCGGCCGGCTCGGGGAGGCCCTCCTCGACCGGCGCGGGCGCGGCCTCCTGGGCCGGCTCGGCGGCGGGGACCGGCTCGGCGGCCGGGGCCTGGACCGGGGCCGGCTCGTCCAGCGGCTCGGGCTGGGCGGCCAGGGCGGCGGGGCGGCGGCCCGGGACCGGGGCGGGCCGGTCCTCGACGGCGGGGGCGGGGGCCGCCTCGCCGGGGAGCACGGGCAGCTCCTCCAGGTCCCGATCCTCGGCCGGGGCTGGCTGGGCGGCCGGCGTCTCGGGCTCCATCGGGAGATCGCCGCGGAGGTCGGCCGGCAGCGCCGGGAGGTCCAGGGCCGGGTCGTCGAGGCTCGTCGTCGGGGCCTCGTCGTAGGCCGGGGCCGGGGCCGAAGCCGGGGCCGGGGCGGCGAGGGGCTCGTCGACCAACTCGGGCATGGCCGGGGCGGCTTCGGCCGCCGGGGCCGGGGCGGCACCGAGGTCGGGCAGGGCCGGCACGGCTTCGGCCGCCGGGGCCGGGGCCGGGGCGGCACCCAGGTCGGGCAGGGGGGCGGTCACGTCGCGGGGCGCGGGGGCGGCCGGGACGGGCGCGGCGAGCGGCTCGTCGAGCGGGGCCTCCAGGTCCTCGGGACGCTCCAACTCGATCGGGGCCGGGGCCGGGGCCGGTTCAGCGGCCGGAGCCGGTTCGGCGGCCTTGGGGGCGGCGGAGCGAGTGAGGGCCGGGTCGACGGCCGGCGGCGCGTCGAGCGCCGGCAGGGGCGAGGTCAGGTCGGCCTGGGCCTCCAGGGCGGCGACGGCGGCGTCCGGCGCCGACTCGGGAGCCGGAGCCGGGGCCGGCGCGGGGGCCGGGGCCAGGTCGGCCGATTCCATGCGGGCGACCGGCGGGGCGGTCGGCAGGGGTTCGAGGGGCGCCGCCTGGGCGATCTCCAGCGGGGCGATCTCCCGAGCGGGGGCGGGCGAGGGCGTCGCCGCGGGGCCTTCGGGGATCGCCGGGAGCGTCGCGGGGGCGGAGGCGGTGCGAGAGGGGGCCCGGCCGGAGGGGGCGGGGACCTCGGCGCCGGCGAGCTGGATCGGCTCGGCCCGGTCGTCGCCCTCGCGGGGGGCGGGGGCCTTCCGGGCGGCCGGGGCCGCGGCGAGGGCGGGCTCGGCGGCGGCCGGGGCGAAGCCGCCGGAGCGGAGCGGACGTCGGCTGAGGGCGTAGGGCTTCTCGGAGCCGATCGACTCGCGAGTGCCGCGCTGGGCGCGCTCCAAGGCCTGCTTGAGCTTGACGCGCTCGGGCTCGTTCAGCTCGGCCTGGCGCTTCTCCGCCTCGCGGAGATACTTCAGCGCCCGGTCGTACTCCTGGTATTCGATGTAGTCCAGGCCGTTGCGCAGGAGGTGTCGGGCGCCCCGCGCGGCGGCCATGCCGAAGCCGGCGTCGGACTCCCCGATCGCGCCGGCGCCCGCGGGCGGCGGGGACTGCTGGGCCGAGACCGTCGAGGCCGAGAGGACGGCCCCGAGGATCGTCGTGGTCAATGCCGAGGTTGTGCGACGCAAGCCACGCCTCCTTGCTTTCCTGGAACGCGCGACGCCCCGGGGAGGGGGAGCGAACCCCCGACCCCGACCCGCCGGCTCGTCAACGGACCCCGGCCGACGGCGCGACTTCTGGAGTCCGCGCCGGCCCGGGTCGAAAACCGTCGATGCTGCTTCCCGAAGCCCCCCGGGCGGGGGGCCGGCTCGGCGGGCGGACGACCGTGTCCCTCCCTCCGACGCCCTTTTCTGCTGGATCCGTTCGACTTGAGCTTGGCTTCGATCCGATGCGATGCGGCCGCGAGGGCGACCACTCCCCAACAGACGGCCCGAGGGCCCGACTTCCCGACGCCGCCGGGGCATTCCGCCCCGGCCTCGATCCTGCCGGCGATCGCGGATCAGACCGAGGAGCGGCCGCCGTCGGACTCGCCGCTGTAGCTTGAGTAGTTCGGGGCTTCTTGGGTGATGGCGATGTCGTGCGGGTGGCCTTCCTGCACCGAGGCGGCGGTCACCTGGATGAACCGGGCCTGGGTGCGCAGGTCGTCGATGGTCTTCGTCCCGCAGTAGCCCATGCCGGCCCGGAGGCCCCCCACCAGCTGGAACACGTAGTCGGAGAGCGGGCCCTTGTAGGGGACCCGGCCCTCGACGCCTTCGGGGACGAGCTTCGGGGGGGAGGCGGTCTTGCCGGCGTCGGCCGGCCGGGTCGCCTCCTGGCGGTAGCGTTCGTGCGAGCCCCTGGCCATGGCGCCCAGCGAGCCCATGCCGCGGTAGCTCTTGAAGCTGCGGCCGCGGTAGATGATCGTCTCGCCGGGGCTCTCGGCCAGGCCGGCGAACAGGCCGCCGATCATGACGCAGTGGGCGCCGGCCGCGATCGCCTTGGTGATGTCGCCCGAGTAGCGGATCCCGCCGTCGGCGATGATCGGGGTCGAGCCGCCGACGGCCTTGGAGGCCGCGGCGATCGCCGTCATCTGGGGCACGCCCACGCCCGAGACCACCCGCGTCGTGCAGATCGAGCCCGGCCCGATCCCCACCTTGATCGCATCGGCCCCGGCGTCGGCCAGGGCCTTCGCCCCCTCGGCGGTGGCGACGTTCCCCGCCACGACCTGGATCTCGAACTCGCGCTTGATCCTCCGCACCGTCTCCACCACGTTCTTGCTGTGCCCGTGCGCCGAATCCACGATCAGGACGTCGACGTCCGCCTCCAAAAGCGAGGCGATCCGCTCGTAGTCGTGCACGCCGACCGCCGCCCCGGCCCGCAGGCGCCCCCGGGCGTCCTTGCAGGCGTTGGGATAGCGGTGCAGCTTGTCGATGTCCTTGATCGTGATGAGGCCCTTCAGTCGATATTCATCGTCAACCAGGAGAAGTTTCTCGACCTTATTCTTCGTCAGAATCCGATCGGCCTCTTCCAGGCTGGTGTCGGCCGGGGCGGTGACCAGGTTCTCCTTGGTCATGACCTCCTCGATCCGGAGCTCGTTCGACTCCAGGAACCGGAGGTCGCGGCGGGTGAGGATCCCCCGCAGCCGGCCGCCGACGGTGATCGGCACGCCCGAGATGTTGTGCCCGCCCATGATCTGGCGGGCCTCGCCCACCGTGGCGTCGGGGGGCAGCGTGATCGGGTCGACGATGATCCCGTTCTCGGACCGCTTGACCTTGTCGACCTCGCGGGTCTGCTCCTCGATCGACATGTTCTTGTGGATGACGCCGAGGCCCCCCTCCTGCGCCAGCGCGATCGCCAGCTCGGCCTCCGTCACCGTGTCCATGGGGGACGACAGGATCGGCAGGTTGAGCGCGATCCGGGCGGTCAGGTGGGTCCGGACGTCGACCTCGCGGGGGAGGTAGTCGGAGTATCCCGGCTCGAGCAGGACGTCGTCGAAAGTGATGCCTTGATAGGCGATGCGTTCGTGCATCGGGAAAAGCTCCGCTTCAAGCCCGACCCGCAGGCCGAACGGCGCCGCACGATGCGACGCGATCTACAACGATCGACGATTTCTAGACGGACGAGACGTGGATGTCGGTCGGGCCCGTGGTCGTCGATCGAGGTCGGGAGGATCTGGTGCCTTTCCTTCGACATTAAACCCGCCGCGACCGGAACCGACAAGGCCAACCGTCGCGGTCGCCCCGCCTCGCACGCCCGTTCCTCTTGACCGATCCTGAAACTTCGCTCATTTTCCCGGCCTGCCGAGCGCCTGCATCAATCCGCGAAATCCGCGGCGGGGGCGTCCGGATCGGGCAGGGAGGAGCCTCGGATGATCTTGCGACGGAATCGCGGCGGCCGGACCCGGATCGTCGCGGCCCTGGCGGCTTCGGCCTGGCTCGCGGCCCCGGCCTGGGGGTCTCCGACCTACAGCATCCGGCGGATGGAGAACGTCAACTTCTCCCGGCCGAACGACTCGGGGCAGGTCGTCTCGGACTACGGCTACGGCAGCCAGGAGTTCTTCCTCGCCGACGGCTTCGGTCCCCGGGCGGGCTCGCCGGGGCGGACGATCGCCGAGGGGACGCCGGACGCGCACCTCCTGGGGGGGCCCATCACCGACGACCGCGCCATCTTGCTCAACAACCGGGAGCAGGGGGCCACCATGGTGCTCGTCCCGGCGAGCACCATCCGCCCCGGCGCGACCGGGAGCGCCGGCCAGGCGGCCCTGCTCGATGGCGGGGCCGTCACGCTGCTGGGGACGCTGGGAGGGCTGCACAGCGCCCCCAGGGCCCTCAACGACTCGGGACAGGTCGTCGGCCGGTCGAATCTCGGGGACGGGTCCGTCCACGCCTTCCGCTCCAGCGGCGGGACCATGCAGGACCTGGGAGCCCTCCCCGGCGGGGGCTCCTCGTACGCGACGGCGATCAACAACGCCGGCGACGTCGTCGGCTACTCGGCCGTCGGGCCGTCTGCGAACCTGTCGGCCCCCTCCTACTGGAACGGGGCGCGATTCTGGGAGACCCTCGACCAGCCCGACGGCTCCGCCGTCAGCCGGGAGGCGACCACCCACGCCGTGCTCTTCCGCGACGGCCAGGTCGTCGACCTGGGGACGCTCGGCGGGGGGTCGAGCTACGCCAGCGGGATCAACGACGCCGGCCTGATCGTCGGGACCGCCGAGACGGCCTCGGGACAGAGCCGCGCGTTCGCCTACCAGGACGGCAAGATGACCGACCTGGGCGTCCTGACCGGGACGCCCCCGTCGATCATCGGCCGGGATGGGGAGAGCACGGCGCTCGACGTCGACGACCTGGGGCGGATCGTCGGCTCGGCGAACGGGCGGGCGTTCCTCTACCAGGACGGCAAGATGGCCGACCTGAACGACTTCGTCACGCTCCCGCCCCACACGACCCTGGTGGCGGCTTACTCGATCAACAACCTCGGCCAGATCATGGCCGGGTCGATCCGCTTCAACGAGGACGGTAGCCTGGGCCAGGATGGTTTCGACACCTACCTGCTGACCCCGACCGAGCTGGGCGCCCCGAACTACGCCATCGAGACCCCCGAGCCGACCGCCCTGGCCCTCCCCCTGCTCGCCGCCGCCTGGATGGGCGTGCGGGCCCTCCGCCGCCGCGACCGCCGCTGAAGGATGGCCCCGGCCCCCTTCGCGTCGTCGGTACGCCTTTGAAGTCCGCCCCGCGCCGTCCTAAGCTCTCATGGTGGGTCGCATCGATCGACTGTGGCAAGAACGGGGACGTGACGCATGAATCGTCGAACGGGGATGGCGGGGCTGGCGCTAGCGGCGGGTCTCCTGGCCGGGGCGCCGGCCGGGGCGCAGATGATGTATCCGGGCGGCTACGGCGGCTACGGCATGAGCCGGTGGGGGGCGGACCCTGGCGCGGGCTACATGGCGGGGCTGGGCGCCTACGCCCGCGACAAGGGGGTCTACCAGGTGGAGAAGGCCAAGGCCGACGCCATCAACCTCCAGACCATGATCAAGTGGAACCAGGCCCTCCGCGTCCGCCAGGCCCAGCTCCGCGCGGACAAGGCCAAGGAGGACGCGAGGCGCGACGCCGAGCGCGAGACGCGCGTGGAAGTCCGCGAGGCGCGCGACGGCACCACGCTCAACAACCTCCTGATGCAGATCCTCGACTCCGACCCCGGCGCGGCCCACGCCGGCCGGACGGCCACGCCGCTGAGCGAGGCGGCCATCCGCGAGATCCCGTTCGAATGGGACAGCGAGGCGATCAGCCTTTGCCTGGACCAGATGACCGGCGACGGCCCCGTCCCGTCGCCCCTGGCCGACGACCGCTACGCGGCGGACCGGGCCGCGGTCAAGGAGGCGGTCGACGCGGCCGTGGCCGAGGACCTGAAGGGCGCCGTCGCCCCCGCCACGCTCGACCGCGTCCGCGCCGCGACCTCGAAGCTCCGGGCCGACTTCGCCGCCCACGCCTCCGAGCTGGACCCGGGCTACCTGGACGCGAAGGACTACCTCACCACGCTCGACGGCCTCTCGCGGCTGCTGGGCGACCCCAGCATGAAGGCCCTGCTGGAGCGGCTCGAAGCCGGCCAGGAGCGGACCGTGGGGGACCTGATCGCCTTCATGAACTCGTTCAACCTGCGGTTCGGCCCGGCGACCACCGAGCGCCAGGTCGAGATCTACGAGCGGCTGATCCCGGCGCTCGCCGCGATCCGCGACGCCGCCGTCGCCGCCCGCACGACCCAGCCCGCCCCGGCCGACCCCGACGGCGCGGCCCTCCGCGCGGCGGCCTCGGCCGCGTTCAAGGGGATGGACTGGAAGGAGCTCGACGCCCACGCCAAGAGCCGCTGACCGGCCGTTGATCGACGCGGGGCGGGGCGGCCCGACGCCCCCCGCCTCACGGGATCGCGGCCCAGAAGAAGACGAGCACCGCCGCGATCACGATCAGCCACGCCAGGCCCCGCACGGTCGACAGGCTGGCGAAGCTCCCGGTCGCCGCGGCGAAGGCCGCGCCCAGGCCGAGGAAGGACCCCGCCAGGCCCGCCTTCGCGACGATCCGGACCGTGCCGAACGCGTCCGCGCCGAGCACGTACGCGCACCCCGCGCCCGCCAGCAGGCCGACGCCGAGCCCGAGCATGGGGATGGCCGCAGTCCGCGCCGCCCTCGCGTTGAGCCGCCGCCCGAATTCGAAAGGATCCATGCCGCCCCCCTCTTCCGGTCGATCGACCGACCCCGAGCCTATCACCGGCCCCGTCCTGGGACAAGTGTAGGCTGAGCCGAAGGCCCCGGGCCCGCGTCAGCGCGAGGCGTCGCGGGGCTTCGGGCCGTAGTCGGTGAGGGTGCGGGGGGGGACGGCGGCGCGCAGGGCGTTGAGGACGGCGACGACGTCGATGACCTCCTGCGTGATCGCCCCGGCGGTGGGGGGGAGATGGCCCGCCGCCGCGACGCCCATGCCGATCAGGCTCAGCGCCATGCCGCCGACGGCGCTCTGCAGGGCGATCGTCCGCATCCGGCGGCCGATGTGCAGCAGCTCGTCCACGCGCTCCAGCGAGCTTTCCAGGATCACTGCACCGGCGGCCTCGGCGGTGACGTCGCTGGCCTGGCCGAAGGCGATCCCCACGGTCGCGGCGGTCAGGGCCGGGGCGTCGTTGATTCCGTCGCCCAGGAACACGGTGTCGGCCTTCGCGGTCGCCTCGCGCACCAGGGCCAGCTTCTGCTCCGGGCTCTGGGAGGCGAACACCTCGTCGATGCCGACCTTCTCGGCCAGGTAGCGGACCTCGCTCTCGCGGTCGCCCGAGACCATCAGGATGCGGGTGAACCCGTGCCTGGGCCGCAGGTGCCGGATGAACGGCCGGCCCTCCTCGCGGGGCTCGTCGCGGAACCGCAAGGTCGCCGCGTAGCGGCCGTCGACCAGCGCGACGCACTCCAGCCCCCCCGCCGGCGGCGGCAGCGCCGCGGCCGACTCCGGCGACTGCGCCGCCAGCTTCTTCCTGCTGGTCACCTGGATGGACCGCCCGCCGACCTCGCCGCGCAGGCCCTCGCCGGGACGCTCGCCGACCTCCTCGGCCTCGTGCAAGGCCAGCCCGGCCTCGGCCGCCCCCTCGACGATCGCCGAGGCCAGCGGGTGCCGCGAGTAGCGCTCCAGGCTGGCGACCGCCGCGAGCGCCTCGTCGGCGGTGAAGCCCGGCGCGGGGAGGACCTCGATCAGCTTCGGCTTGCCGTAGGTGAGCGTCCCCGTCTTGTCGAAGATCGCCACCCGGCAGGTCCCGACCCGCTCCAGCACGGCCGGGTCCTTGATGATGATCCCCCGACGCGCCGCCAGCGACACCGCGCCGATGATCGCCGTCGGGATCGCGATCAGGAGGGGGCAGGGGGTGGCCACCACCAGCACGGCCAGGAACCGCACCGGGTCGCCGCTGAACGCCCAGGCCCCGATCGCGATGGCGACGGCCAGCGGCGTGTAGATCGCGCCGATCTGGTCGCCCAGCCTTCGCAGCCGGGGCCGGCGCTGCTCGGACTCGCGCATGACCTCCATGATCTTGGCGTACCGCGAGTCGACGGCGGACTTCTCCGCCCGGATCGTCAGCGCCCCCTCGCCGTTGATCGCGCCGGAGAGCACTTCCGACCCGGCGGCCTTGGGGAGCAGGTAGGGCTCGCCGGTCAGGTACGCCTCGTTCATCGTGCTCCGGCCTTCGAGGACCACGCCGTCGACGGGGCAGGTCTCGTGCGGGAAGACGACGAGGGCGTCGCCGACCGCCACCTCGGCCAGCGGCACGTCGACCAGGCCGCCGTCCGCCTTGCGGTGGGCCGTCGACGGCATCCGCTTCGCCAGCGCCTCCAGCGCGTACGAGGCCCGCCGCACCGCATACGACTCCAGCGCCTGCCCGCCCGAGAGCATCAGCACCACCAGCGTCCCGGCGAGGTATTCCCCCAGGATCACCGACGTGACGATCGAGATCCCCGCCAGCAGGTCCGAGCTGAACTCCAGCCGGACGAGCTTCGCCCCCAACTCCAAAACCAGCGGCGCCCCGCACGCGAGCGCGACCCACAACGGCACGTCCTGAGCCGCCCCGCCGAAGCCGAACCGGAGGATCAGGTGCACGGCGATCGCGACCACGGCGACCGCCGCGATCACGATCTCTTTCGATAAACCCGCGAAGGCATCAAAGCGCGTTTGATTCATGCCGTGAGCCGAGCTGGAATCCCCTTCCCCCCTGGTGGGGGAAGGTGGCCCGGAGGGCCGGATGAGGGGGACCATCAAGGCGGACGAGCAGGGAGGGCGACGGGATTCCGAAGGCGGATGACGCCGACGGCCTCCGTGCTCGCCCCCCCCCTCATCCGGCCTTCGGCCACCTTCTCCCACGGGGGGAGAAGGACGATTCGCGACGCCCGGGGGGCAATTCGGATTACTCCGCCTCGCCGACGAGCGCCGGGGCTTTGGTCGCGCCGAAGCCGACGTTCATCTCGGGGGCGACGGTGGCCTTGTCGCCGTCGAACTGGATGCGGTAGGTGAGTCGGAACGGGGTCTGGACGAGGACGACCTGGGCGGTCAGCACGTCGTCGGCCGTCCAGGCGGCGGAGGCGGCGACGGGCTGCTCGGGGAAGCCGCCGATCGCGGCGCGGGACTTGGCCCACGCGCCCCGGCCGCAGGGGATTCGGTGCTCGGCGCCGCCCGCGCGGAGGACCAGCGTCGTCGCGCCGTCGCCGGACTCGACCCGCAGGGATTCCAGCTTGCGCGGGTTGGGCTCGAACGCGAAGGTCCGGCCGACCGCCTTCACCGACGAGCCGGGCTCGGCGGCGCCCTCGGGGGTTCGCATCTTCAGGCCCTTGAGCGTTTGCGCGAGGGCCTCGCGGGCGGCCGGGTCGGCGGGGAGCGCGTCCTCGTGGAGCGCGGGCAGGAGCTTGTCCCAGGCGAGGTCGAGGACGGCCTGCATGTCCTTCACGGCGCTGGTGATCGCCAGCACGGCGTCCTGATCGGGCATGACGACGCAGTACTGGCCGAACGCGCCGTCGCCCCGATACGCGCCGTGGCGGGCCCGCCAGAACTGGTAGCCGTAGCCCTGCTCCCAGTCGCTCCGGGGATTGCTGCCGTTGGAGGTCTGGAGCGCCGTGGCGGCGTCCACCCAGGCCTCGGGGACGAGCTGCTTGCCGTTCCAGCGGCCCTTCTGGAGGTAGAGCTGCCCGAACTTGGCGATGTCCTCGGTGCGGACGCTGAGGCCGTAGCCCCCCAGCGAGACCCCTTGCGGGCTGGCGGCCCATTCCGGGTCCTCGATCCCCAGCGGCTCGAACAGGCGGGCCTGCAGGTAGTCGAGCACGGTCTGGCCGGTCGCCTTCTGGACGATGGCCGAGGCCATGTAGGTGCCCGACGTGTTGTACAGGAAGTGCGTCCCCGGCTTGTGCGGGACGGGGTGGGCGAGGAAGACCTTGGTCCAGACCTCCCCCTCGGGCCGCTTGGGCTCGTCCTGGTGGCCGGTCGACATCCGCAGCAGGTCGCTGACGCGCATCGCCTTGAGGTTGGCGGAGGGCTCGGCCGGGGCGTCCTCGGGGAAGAACTTCAGGACCGGGTCGTCGACGCTCAGCTTCCCCTCGGCGACGGCCAGGCCGACGGCGGTGGAGGTGAAGCTCTTGCTCAGCGAGTACAGCTCGTGGCGGGTCTCGGCGTCGTAGGGGGACCACCAGCCCTCGGCCACGACCTTGCCGTGGCGGACGAGCATCACGCTGTGGAACGAGTCGACCGCGTCGGCCGCGAGCACGAACTCCCGCAGGGCCTTCGACGACACCCCCTGCGCCTCGGGCTCGCCCCGCGAGAGGGGCTCGGCCGCCGTCGCCGCCGCCCCGAGACACGCCAGCAGGCCCGCCGTCCAGCCGATCCGATTCCGCAACATCGCCGCGCCCTCCCGCCCCGTCTCACCGCCCATCGACGCCGCGCCCATTGGACGCCGCGCCGGGGCGGGGATCAAGGGGCGGCCGCTCAGGGCCGGATTTCGCGGATCAAGCGGCGGGTCGGTTCCGGGGCCCGGCGTTCGCGGAGTCGCCAGAGGAGTTCCTCGGGGGCGACGGCTCGGACGGAGTCGGGCAGGCGTTCGGCGCACCAGGCGGCGGGGGCGTAGCCGCGGCGGGCGCCCCGGGCGCGGGCGTCGTCCTGGGGGGTGTTCTCGGCCTCCTCGTCGGGGCCGGGGGCGCGGAGGAACCAGGACCAGGCGTGCACGACGGCCCAGTCGAGGCGCGGGGCGTCGGTCGGAGGCGCGGCCTCGGCCGTCTCGCGGATCTCGCGGGCGACCTTGGCCGGGGTGCCGGCGCGGGGACGGTCGTTCGCCTCGGCCCAGATCGAATAGCGGGCGGTGACGACGGGGATCTCGACCCCGGCGCGGTCCTTGACCCAGAAGACCTCGCCGGCACCCCCCTCGTAGGGGGCGTACTGGAAGGCCAGGATTCCCAGCAGGCCGTCGACCTCGGCGGCGAAGACCTCGCAGGCCTTGCGGGCGTCGGCCGAGCGCGCGTCGGCGAAGTTGAAGCCGACGATCGGGGTCCCGTTCCGGGCCATCAGCTCGCCGGTGCGGCGGGCGTGGCGGGCCAGCAGAGCCCAGCGGTCGGGGCGGTCGCGGGCGAAGAGGTCGGGATAGTAATAGCCGCCCCCCCACTCCAGGAACGAGTCGGCCGCGCCCTGGGTGGCCGCGGCGTGGTCGACGGCCGCCGGGACGAGCTGCGTCAGGTGGGCGAAGCAGGTCGACCAGCCGAACGGGATCAGGCCGCGTTCGGGGCTGCGCCAGAACTCCGCGTTGCCGAAGAAGTCCCCCTCCAGCCACTGGACGTTGTCGCCGTCGGTGAGGACGAACGCGACGCCGCCCCGGCGGTCGTCCCAGTCGATCGAGCGCGGGTCGAACGGCCGCGTCTTGACCGGCGCGGCCCGGCGCGAGCCGGCCATGAGGACGGGCAGGTTCACGCACCAGTCGGTGGCGGTCTGGAAGTGGCCCTGGACGGTCGACGCCCGGGTCGTCTCGAACTCGTCGCCGCCGTTCCAGCCCAGTATCGGCGAGAGCGGCTCCAGCCACGCCAGGGCCTCGGCCGTGGTCGCGTCGTCCCCGTAGAGGGTGAACGCGCGGCGGGCGATCGCCAGGTCGCGGACGTTCGGCTTCTTCGGGTCCTGGCAGCAGAGCAGGCGGCGGTTGAACCGGTCGCGATAGGTGGCGAAGCACCAGGCCTGCGTCTTGCCGCGGGCGTCGGCCAGCAGGGCCAGCCCGCGCGCCCTGGCCTCGGGCTCCAGCTCCTCGTCGACGAGCACGCCGCCGAGCAGGCCGGCCAGGCTGGTCGCCACGTTCACCGAGAGGTCCGCGCCGGGGCGTCGGCCGTTGATCGGGCCCGGCGAATCGTCGCGGCGGTAGAGGATGTAACCCCGGACGATCCCCCGCGCCCGGAGGCGCTCCACCAGGTCCCACGGTTCGAAGACGCCCCGGAAGGCGACCGAGGGGAGCCGATTCAGGGTCCGCGCGTAGAGGGCTTCGACGTCGTCGTCGCCGGTCGCGACCCAGATCAGCTCGTCCCCCCGGCCCTCGTCCACGGCCGCCGCCGCCAGGCCGGCCGCCGACTGCATCAGCATCTGGTACGCCAGCCGGGGGGCGGGGAACCGCTCGTCCGAGGTCGTCCGCACCAGCGCCGCGGGGGGGGCCTGCTCGGGGAACCACCAGGGGGCGTCGTCGGCCCGGACGGGAGCGATCGCCGCCAGGAGGCCGACGGCCGCGACGAGCGCGAGCCGGGTCAGCGGAGGGCTTCCTTGAGGCCGCGGAGGACGTAGCGGTTCTCTGAGCGGGTGCGGGAGGCGATGCGGATGAACTTGCCGGGCTCGAGGCCCTTCTTGTCGTCGCAGGCGCGGGCGTAGATGCCGCGGCGGACGAGCAGGCGGCAGACCAGGTCCTCGGCGGTCATGTCGTCGCGGCGGAGTTCCAGCAGGGCGAAGTTGGCGTGGGTGGGGTAGGCGTGGACGCCCGGCAGGGTCGTCAGAGCCTTGAAGAAGCGATGCGAGTGGCGGACGTAGTGGACCCGCTTGCGCTCGTAGTCGACCTGGAACTCGGGGCGGGAGTACAGGTCGAAGAAGTATTCGGCCAGGCCCGAGGAGTTCCAGAGGTAGCCGTTGTCGAGCAGGGACCTGACCCGCTCCGGGGCCATCACGGCGTAGCCGGCGCGGATGCCGGCGACGCCGAAGTCCTTCGACATGGACTTCACGACCATCACGTTCGGGAACCGGTCCAGCTCGCGGGTCAGGCTGCGGAAGGCGAAGCCGTCCCCCTCGCAGGCGAAATGGATGAAGCTCTCGTCGACGAGGATGTTGGGCACCTCGCTCAGCTCTTCGAGCATCGCCGTGAGCTTGGCGTGGGGGATGTAGCCGCCGTCCGGGTTGTTGGGGTTGATGAGGACGATGGTGTCGGGCTTCTCCCGGCGCACGGTCTGGATGTACTCGCCGACGTCGAACCGGAAGTCGTCCTCCTTGCGCAGGACGTTGTAGACGACCTCGGTGTCGGGGCGGACGAACTCGTGGTAGGGGGAGAACGTGGGCAGGTTCACCAGGATCTTCCGGCCGGTGAAGCGGTGGAGGATGGCCTGGATGATCTCGATGGCGCCGTTGCCGATGAACAGGCGGTCGGCCGGGAGCCCCAGCACGTTCGCCAGCTTGCCGGCGATCACCCGGTTCTGCGACGGGTAGAACTCCAGCAGCTTGCGGAGCTTGCCCGGCCGGATCACCTCGCGATAGAGGTTGTCCAGGAACAGCTCGGTGGCGTAGGGGTTGGAGAGGAAGCAGGCGTCGACCCGCATCCGCAGCTCGGGGATCATCTTGAGGATGGTCGGCGCGCTGGGGGAGTGCGACCCGGCCTCCTGCTTGAGCCGCTTGAGCCGGTCGGCCAGGGCCGACTCGCGGGGGGAGAGCGGCCCCCGGCGGATGACGGGACGCATGTGGGCCTCGAGCCATCGGGCCGAGACGCCCAGATCGAACGGGCGGGGTTTCCCCGGTTGCAGCCGATTCGGCGTCTGACCGATCACGTCCACCTCGGTTTGGGTCGCTCGCGCGCGTCGCCCGCCGTCTCGCGGGGGTCGGGGCGTCGAGGGGGGATGCGATATCGACCGGGCCCCGCCGCGCGAATCCGCGGTCGCCGCCGCTCCGGCCTCCGAAGACCTACCGGACATCCTAGGATGTCCGGGCCTTCTCAGCAAGCACTTCGATCCTTCGGCGAGGGTTCACGATCGCGGGGGCCCCGACCTACGAACGGGCGTACGAGGTCCGGGCGACGATCCGCTCGGGGTTGAGCGTGTTGAGGCGCTGGTAGCCGGTGCGGGCGGTCCACCGCCAGAGCCCGGAGGCGCCGAAGTCGACGTAGTGCCAACCGTCGAGGGCGACGAGGATCGCGTCGGGATTGGCGGTGTTGATCCGGTTGATGCCGGCGGCCGCCGTCCACGACCAGAGCCCGTGCGGCCCGTAGTCGACGAACAGCTCGCCCGGCCCCCCGGGCGCGAAGCCCTCGGGGTCGGCGGTGTTGATCCGGCGGATGCCGGCGGCCGCCGTCCAGGCCCAGAGCCCGTGCGGCCCGAAGTCGATGAAGAGCGTGCCGTCGGCCGCGACCGCGAACTCCTCGGGGTCGGCCGGGTTGATCCGGTGGATCCCGCCGGCCGACGACCAGATCCAGAGCCCGTGCGGGCCGAAGTCGACGTAGAGCGTCCCCGGGCCCGCCGGCGCGAAGCCTTCGGGGTCGGCGGGGTTGATCCGGTTGATGCCGCCGGCGGCCGTCCAGGCCCAGAGGCCGTGCGGGCCGAAGTCGACGTACAGCGTGCCGTCCGCCCCCGCGGCGAACTGCTCCGGGTCGGCGGGGTTGATCCGGTTGATGCCGCCGGCCGAGGTCCACGACCAGAGCCCGTGCGGGCCGAAGTCGATGTACAGCGTGCCGTCGGGCGCGACCGCGAGGTTCTCGGGGTCGGCGGGGTTGATCCGGTTGAAGCCGGCGGCCTCGGTCCAGGCCCAGAGGCCGGCGGCGCCGTAGTCGACGTAGAGCGGCTCGACCGACCGCACCGACGTCGGCGGCGGCGGGGGCTGCGGCACGGTCACGGCGGCCTCGACGATCCTCAGCTCGTAGTCGGAGCCCGAGACCCGCCCCAGGTCGTCCGAGTACTCGCCGTCGCTCCCGCCGATCCCGATCTGGCCGTCGGGCTCGTCGAGCGGGATCGTCGCCGGGCCGAGGTCGTCGGCCACGCGCACATAATAGGCGCCGGCCGACGGCGCGGTGAAGGCGGCCTGCCCGTACTGGGAGCCGGACATGGCGGCCACGCGACGGCCCGCCGCGTCGTAGACGGCGACGATCGCGGGGCCGGCCAGGCCGCCGACGGACGGCAGCGAGGTCGAGACCGTGTAGACGTGCCCGGCGCGGGCGTCGATCCTGTAGTAGTCCTGGAGCGGGGCCAGGGTGGACCGCCTCGTGAAGACGCCCCCCGAAAACGCCACGGCCGGGCGGCCGGCGGCCTGGATGATGTTCCGGGCCTCGGCGTCCGCCGGGCTGGTCAGGGTCGCCCGCAGCCGGAACGCGGTGGACGGCACGATCGCCGTCGAGGGGCTGGTGAACGTGTAGTCGCGCTGGTCGTACGTCCCCACGCCGACCCAGAAGGTCCCCCCCACGGAGAAGGTCCGCCGGTAGTCCTCCTTGCTCCCGGAGCCCGCCGAGTCGTCGTCGGTGGCGATCAGGCGTCCCTGCGAGTCGAAGATCCTCAGGTAGCTGTCCACCCCGCGCTCGGAGGCGGTCGACCCGTCGCGGGTCACGATCCGCAGCGAGTCCCCCGCGAGGACGTCCAGGCGGAGCAGGTAGACCCCTCGCGAGGGGACCACCTTCATGTCGACGTAGCCGTCGCCCGACCCGCCGGTGAACAGGTCGTACCTGCGGTAGAAGCCCGAAGGGGCCGCCAGGACGCTCCAGCCCAGATCCTTGAGGATCGCCCATTCCAGCGCCCCGATCTCGCGGACGCCCCGGGGGATCTGGGCGTTCATGATCGACGTGACCCCGGTGAGGTGGCCGCTGCTCACCGCGACCGACGCCCCGCCGTTCGCCGCCCGCGCGTTCGGGCCCGTGAACAGGCCGTTCTGCACGAACCGGGCGAACGTCGGCTGGCCCCCCAGGAACCCCAGCGCGTGCAGGAACTCGTGGCGGGCGACGGCCAGGAAGTCGGTCCCCGACGACGAGCCCGGCGGCGCCGACCCGAAGTACCAGCCCGTGCTGCCGTCGTCGTCGAACTTCAGGTAGGCGACGTTCGGCGCGTAGTCGTTCGCCCCCTGGCCGCGCATCGCGTTGTTCGAGCCGGACGTCGACCAGAACCCGCCCCCCTGGCCGGCCGTGCTCCCCGAGAGCGAGTCCCCCCAGACGTAGATCTTGATCGTGTCCGCGGCCACGCTGGTGGTGCGGGTCACGCTCCCCGACGAGGTCGGCAGGGCGTAGCTCCGCGAGCTCACGGCCGCGAGCGCGTCCCCCAGCCGCGCGGCGATGGCGCGCAGGTCGGTCTCCAGGAGCGTCCGACGCGTCGAGGTGAAGAAGCCGTCGTCGAGCGAGTAGTCGAACTGCAGCGAGACGGCCAGCAGCCGCCGGTCCTCCAGCGACTCGATCGAAGGGAGGCGGCGGCGTCGCGCCGGCCGAGGACGGGTCGAGAACAGTCGTTCGAACGCCCGCCGGGTCCGCGTGCTCGTTCCATTCACGGTGTCGCACCTCCACGCGATGGTCGCATCGAGACGGCCTCGGCCCGAGGTCGCCCGGCGCCGGTCGTCGCGTGGATGTACGGGATCACGCTCCGGATGATTACAAAATTAAAAAAAGATATGTTTCGGCCCGTGGCGCGAAGCCCCCGGAGTCAGGCCCTGCCGAACGCCGAGAGGACCGCCAGACGCTGCGGGTCGGCCGGGTTGAGCCGCTGGAAGCCGCCGACGGCGGCGCGGCGCCAGACGCCGAACGGTCCGAAGTCGACGTAGAGCCAGCCGTCGGCCGAGGCGGCGAGGCCCTCGGGGTTGGCCGGGTTGATCAGCTCGAAGGCGCCCCCGCTCCAGGCCCAGAGCCCGCCGGGGCCGAAGTCGATGGAGAGCGTCCCGCCCGGCCCGGCGGCCAGGCCTTCCGGGTTCGCCGCGTTCATCCGGTGGAACCCGCCGGCCTCGGTCCAGAGCCAGAGGCCGCTGGGGCCGAAGTCGATGTAGAGCGTCCCGTAGGCCCCGGGGGCGAATCCCTCGGGGTTGGCCGCGTTGAGGATCCGCAGGCCCGCCGCGGCGGTCCAGCGCCAGAGGCCGTACGGCCCGTAGTCCACGTACAGCTCGCCCGAGGCCCCGGCCGCGAAGTTCTCGGGGTCGGCCGCGTTGATCTGGCGGAGCCCCTCGGCGGCGGTCCAGCGCCAGAGGCCGAACCGGCCGTAGTCGACGTAAAGCTCGCCGTCGGGGCCGGGCGCGATCGCCTGGGGGTCGGCCCCGTTGATCTGGCGCATGCCGGCGGCCTCGGACCAGCTCCAGAGCCCGTACGGGCCGAAGTCGACGAACAGCGAGCCGTCGGCCGCGACGGCGAAATCCTGCGGGTCGGCCGCGTTGATCTGGCGCACGCCCTCGGCCTCGGACCAGCGCCAGAGGCCGTACGGGCCGAAGTCGAGGAACAGCGGGTGGAGGTTCGGCGGCGGCACGGGGGCCGTCTCGACGATCGAGAGCGCGTAGTCGTGGCCCCGGCCCCGCGTCCCCTGGATCGAGTAGCCGACCCCTGGCAGGGCGACGCTGAACCCGGGTTCGGCGATCGACTCGTTCGGGTCGACGGCGGCGGGGCCGACGACGCGGGCCACGCGGAGGTAGTACGGGCCGGTCGCCGAGGCCGTGAAGCTCACCGCGTCGTACGCCGAGCCGCCGGACATCGCCGCCACGCGCCGGCCCGCCGCGTCGTACACCGAGACGACGGTCGCGCCGGCGAGCCCCCCGCCCGCCGGCAGGGCCGTCGCGATCGCGTAGCCCGCCCCGGCGACCGCGTCGATCCGGAAGTAGTCGGCCGCCTCGCCGGCCATCGTCGTGGCGACGGCGAACGTGCCCCCGGAGAAGGCGACGGGCGACGAGGCCCCGGCCAGGTTGTGCGGCTCGTCGCCGACGCGGCCGGTCAGCGTGGCCTCCAGGTGGAACGCCGTCGCCGGCTCGACGACCGTCGAGGGGGCCGTGAAGGTGTAGTTCCTCTGCTCGTAGGTGCTCGCCCCCACCCAGTACCGGCCGCCGGTCGCGAAGGTGTGGGTGAAGTCCTCCTTGCCGGCCTGGGCCGAGGAATCGTCGTCGTCGACGATCACGCCGCCGGCGGCGTCGAAGAGCTTCACGACGCTGTCCACGCCGATCTCGGCGGCCGTCGAGCCGTCGAGGGTGCGGATCCGCAGCGTGTCGCCGGCCAGCACGTCGAGCGCCATCAGGTGCACGCCCCGCGAGGGGTCGACCCGCACCCGCGCCTGGCCGTCCCCCTGGCCGCCGGTGAACAGGGCGAAGTCGCGCACGAAGCTCGCGGCCGGGGGCGGCGGGGGCGGCGTCACGGTCGAGACGCTCCAGCCGAAGTCCTGGAGGAACGCCCAGTCCAGGGCCGTCAGGTCCGATCGCTGGCCCGCCATCGTCACGGCGTTCATGATCGAGGGGACTGACGGCGCGATGTGCGAGCCGTTCATCGGCACCCCCGCGCCGCCGTTGGCCGCCCGGACGGCCGGGCCGTTGAACACGCCGTTCTGGACGAACCGGTCGAACGTGGGCTGGCTCCCCAGGAAGCCCAGGGAGTGCAGGAACTCGTGGCGGGCGACCGTGACGAAATCCACCTGGTCCCACGTCAGCCCGGCCGTCGTGGTTCCGAAGAACCAGTTCGTGCCGCCGTCGTCGTCGAACATCAGATAGGTGACGTCGGGCGCGAAGTCGTTCGCCCCCTGGCCGCGCATGGCGTTGTTCGGCGGGAGCGAATAGAACGCCCCCCCCTGGGCGGCGGTGCTCCCCGAGAGCGAGATCCCGTAGGCGTAGACCTTGAGCGTGTCGGCCGCCACCCCCGTCTGCACGGTCCGGTTGCCGGAGTTCGTCGGCAGGGTGTAGCCGGCCGACGGGACCGCCGCCAGCGAGTCGCCCAGCCGCGCGGCCATCGCGTTCAGCGTGGATTCCAGCAGGGTCCGCCGGCCGGCCGTGAAGAAGCCGCCGTCCAGCGAATAGTCGAACGCCAGCGAGACCGCCAGCAGCCGGCGCCCCTCCAGCGTCTCACAAGCCGGCGCGAGCCGACGACGGCGCGCCCGATCGCCCCCGCCGCGAGCGAAAACCCCCGCGCGTCCCCACCCGATCCTCGCCACGGCGTCCCCCCCGCGTGTCTCGCGCGCTGCGGTCCCTCGGTGCGGTCCCCAGACGATCCTAGCTCACCGACGCCCGCGCCGTCGCCCCGATCGGGTACAATTCGACCGGGCGAGGCGATCCGGGGGCCAGCCGGGAGGAGGTCGGTCGTGGTTTCGAGAGTCGGCGGAACGGTCCGGGCGGCGGTCGCGGCGATCCTCGCGGCCTGGCCCGGCGGGGCGTGGGCCGAGCCGCCGAGGCGGCCCGAGGCGATCCTGCTGGTGGACGGCGGCGCCCGGCTGCTGACGGCCAACCGGGGGACCGGCTCGGTCACGCTGGTGGACGCGGCCGCGCGTCGCGTCGAGGGCGAGTTCCCGATCGGCCGCGCCCTGGTCGACCTGCGGGCCACGGCCGACCCGGACGCCTGGCTCGCCGTCGACCGCGAGGCGGCCGAGGTCGTGCTGCTGGAACGTCGCGACGGCGTCATCCGACGCGCCGGGGCGATCGCCGTCGCGGCCGACCCGGTGCGCGCGGCGGCCTACGGCGACGGCCGCCGCGCCCTGGTCCTCTCGCGAGGTTCGCGCGTGGCGACGTTCGTCGCCTGGGACGCCCCGGCCGGGCCCCGCGTCGAGGCGACGGTCGACCTGCCGTTCAGCCCTCGCGAAGCGATCGAGCTGCCGCCCGCCGGCGACGGCCCGGGGCTGATGCTCGTCACCGACGCCTTCGGCGGCCGGCTCGCGATCCTGGATCGGGATGCGAGGATTTGCCGAAACGTCTGGACGTTGCCCGACCACAACCTGCGCGGCCTGGCGCTCGCCCCCGACGGCCGCTCCCTGGCGATCCTGGCCCAGAACGCCACGCCCTCCGCGCGGACCTCGCGCGACGACGTGGAGTGGGGGCTGCTCGTCCGGAGCTGGATCCGTCTCCTCCGGCTCGACGACCTGCGATCGACCGAGACGACCGACGCGACGCTGCTGGCGAACTCGCGCACGGTCCCCCTCGGCACGGTGGGCAAGGGCTCGGCCGACCCTTCGGCGATGGCGTTCGGCCCCCGGGGCGAGGTCGTCGTCGCGATGGCGGCGACGGGCGAGGTGGCGTCGGCCCTGGCGCTGGACGAGCCCTACGAGCGGCTCAAGGTCGGCCGGGGGGCGGCCGCGATGGCGACCTCGGCGGACGCCGCGACGGCCTACACGGCCGACTCCTTCGACGACGCGGTGACGATCCTCGACCTGGACGCCGGCAAGGTGGCCGGGACGATCGCGCTCTCGGCCGACGCCGGCCCCGACGGCCGCCGCAAGCCGGCGACGCTCCTCGAAGAAGGGGAGGCCCTCTTCCACGACGCCAGGCTCTCCGAGGACGGCTGGATGAGCTGTCAGACCTGTCACACCGACGGCCACACGGCGGGCGTGCTGGTCGACACCCGCGGCGACGACTCCTACGGCGCGGCCAAGCGCACGCCCACGCTCCGGGGCGTGGCCGAAACCGGCCCCTGGGGCTGGCTGGGCCGCTTCCGAAGCCTGGAGGATCAAATCCACCAGTCGATCGAGACCACCATGCGCGGGCCCGAGCCGAGGCCCCGCCAGGTGGAGGCCCTCGCCGAGTTCCTCCGCACGCTCGACCCGCCCGCGCCTGAGCCCCCGGCCGACGCGCCGGCCGTCGCCCGCGGCCGCACGATCTTCGAGGCCGAGCGCTGCGACGCCTGCCACGCGCCGCCGACCTACACCACCCCCCGGACGTACGACGTCGACCTGGCCGACGCGGTCGGCAACCGCAAGTTCAACCCGCCGTCCCTGCGCGGCGTCGGCCGCCGCCCCGCCTTGCTCCACGACGCCTCCATCCCGAGCCTCCCCGACCTCTTCCGCCGCGCCGGCCACCCCACCGGAACCCCCCTTTCCGACCGCGAGGCCGCCGACCTGACCGCCTTCCTCCGATCGCTCTGACGTCGCACGCACTCGTCCTTCCCTTCCCCACTGAGGGAAGGCGGCCGAAGGCCGGATTGGCGGGCTTTACGAATGAGCGACGGCCGGGAACGGCCTTCCCCCCTGGCGGGGGAAGGCAGACCCCGCAGGGGTCGGATGAGGGGGGGACGCTCGCGGGGAGTTGCGGATCGCGCAGCCCCGTTTGCACGGCCGAGGGCCACAGAAGACCTTGCTGGTGCTCCGCCGTTCTCCGCGCTGGCCCCCCCCTCATCCGGCCCTTCGGGCCACCTTCCCCCGCCAGGAGGGAAGGGCTTTGAGATATCAGAATGCTGTGTTGCGAAGGCCCCTCGTCGGTCACGGCCGGTCGTCGCGGACGCCGGAAGCCTCGGCGAATTCCCGCAGGAGCGCCCGCTCCGGGCCGTCGAGGCCGAGGCGGTCGAGGTTCGCGGGGTAGAACCGCCCGCGACGATCGGGGGGCGGGGCCGGCAGCCTGCGCAGGAGCGACGCGGCGAGCGCCGTGCGGCGGCCGCCGGCGGCGGGGGGCGGGGCGATCGCGAACATCCGACGCTGGTCTTCGGAGAGCCGGGATAACGGCTCGACGACGACCGCCTCGCCCGGTGCCAGGCCCGAGGCGATCTTGAGGTTCGTCCCGTCCGTGAGGCCCGGCTCGACCTCGCGCCAGGTCACGTCGCCCTCGGCCGGAACGACCCCCAACCGATAGGCGCCGTCGAACCAGACCATCGCCCTCGCCGGCACGACGGGCCCGGCTTCGGGGGACTCGACGGTCAGCTCGACGTCCACCTTCATCCCCGGGCCGATCGGGGTGGGCGGGAGCGGGTCGGTCAGCGCGATCTCGGCCGTGGCGCCATCCTCGGCGATCTTCGTGATCGCGGCCACGTTCCCGGCGAGCGGCGGCCCGGAGCCGGGGAGCGTCACCCGCGTGGGGAGGCCCCGCGTGATCAGCTCGGCCTGGTGTTCGGGGATCGCGACCGAGACTCCCATCCGGCCGTCGGCCCCCTGGACGTACGCCAGCACCCGGCCGGGGCCGACGACGCTGCCGACGCGCGGGGGATCGTCGGCCTCGACCACGATCCCGTCGGCCGGCGCGACCAGCGTGCAGGCGTCGACTTGACGCTGGAGGATCGCCAGCTTCTCGCGCGCCAGCTCATGATCCTGGGCGGCCGTCAGCTCGACGGTCTTCGCCTTCTCGACGGCGGCTCGAAGCTCCTTCCTCTTCTTAGGATGGGTGTACTTCTCCAGCACCGCCAGTTTCGACTTTGCTTGCTCCACGGCGAACCGGGCCTTCTGCAGCTCCAGATCCGCGAGGGTCAGGCGGTCCTCCAGCCTGGCGACGCCCAGCAGGGCGACGGGCGAACTCCCCGCCGCCGGCATCGCCCGTAGCCGGGCCAGAAGGAGTTCCTCCGCCGCGCGCGGGACGGCCTTCTCGGCGTCAGCCAGGGCGGCCTCCGCCAGCCGGATCGAACCGTTGGCGGACTCCCGATCCTGCGGGTAGATCCCGACCTCGTACTCCGTGACGGCGATCTCGGCGACCTCCCGCGCGAGCTGCGCGTCGAGCCACGCGGACTCGGCCTTCTGCACGACCCGCATCTGCTCGATCAGCGGCTCCGTCGCCGCCGAGGCGTCGAGACGGCACACCGGCTGCCCCCGGCCGACCTTCGTCCCCTCGGGCAGGATCGCCAGGACGGTCGCGGAGCCCTCCGACGGGGCCGTCAGCGCATGCCGATGCGAGGGCCGGAGCACGCCGTTCGCCCGGACCGTCACCCGCACTCGGCCGGCGCGGGCCTCGGCCGTCTCCGCCGGGGCCGGGTCGTCGGTCGCGGAGCGGACGGCGGACGAGGTGACGATGAGGACGACGAGATACAGAGAAGCGCGCATGGCGGGGCGACCTCCCCGCACGTCTCGCTATGGCCGCCCCGCACCGGAGGCCCGGCCCATCGCGATCGTCGCGCGGTCGCCGAAGCTTATGCGAATCCCAGGCGGGCGACCAGGGGCCGCCGGCGGGCTCGCGTCAGGGCTCGCGCCGGATTTCGAGGTCGGCGGGCGTCAGGTCGATGTTCGTCTTCGGGCCGGAGTCGGCGAGGATCTTCCGCGCGAGCTTCGCATTCACGGGCGCGAGGACGTTGAAGTGGTCGGCCCCCTTGACGGTGTGGAAGGTGGCGAGCGGGTTCTTGCACTCCTCCCGCAAGACCTGGAGGGCGATCTCGTTGCCTTCCTCGCCCTCGATCACGAAGGTCCGGCAGCGGATCGAGTCCAGCCATTTGAGGGGCGAACGCATGTCGAATTCGCGGTCGATCTCGCGATCGAACGGGGTGTACTCCTCCGGGTAGCCGGCGGCGTGGGTGGCCGGGCCGAAGGCGAAGACGGCGCGGAAGCGGTCGGTGGACTCGGCGACGAGCAGGGCGAGCGTCCCGCCGGTGCTGTGGCCCCCCAGGTAGATCCGCGCGGGGTCGACGTACGGCTGTTTCGCCAGGAAGTCGGCCGCGGCGAGCACGTCGTCGACCTCGCCGAGGAAGCCCTCGCGCGTCCCCGGCCCGTCGTTGCCCCCCCGGAGCGCGGGGAACATCATCACGATCCCGGCCTTCCGGTAGGCGGCGGCGGTCTGGTCGTCCTCCGGGTCGGCCGGGGACCAGACGTCGCCGATCGAGTTGCAGTCGCCGCCGGTGATCCAGACGATCGCCGGGTGCTTCGCGCCGTCCTTCGGGTCGGGCGTCAGGTAGGCGGCCAGCCCGCCGGGCTTCGCCGGGTACGTCACCTTCAGGAAGGTCCCCGGCGGCGGGCTGGGGGCCGGGTCGCGGTCGAGCCCCCGGTCGACCAGCTTGGACCGGAAGCCCTTTCGAGCTTCCGTGAGCGGCGTGGCCGCCTGGCCCCGCGCCGACGCGCCGCTCGTCAGCATGATTCCCGCGACGATCCAGCAGCAGCCCGCGACCCGTCGATCCATCGTGCAACCCCCCCCTCGTCGCGCGACGCCGGCCGACCGCCGGCGGGTTCGTACGCGACGCGCCGGCGATTATCGAGCCGATCGATGGGCGTCCGCAAGGCCCCGGCGGGCCGGTCGGCCCTGTCGGCGCGGGGCGTCGGGGGATATCGTCGGGGTAGGCCGAGGACGGCCGACGAATCCTTCCGAGAGGAACCCTCCCATGAGATCGCTGAACCCCCGGACGCTCTGCTGGTGCGTGTGGATCGGGCTCGCCGCCTCGGCCCTGGGGGCGGACGCGCCGCCGGAGAAGCGGAAGGCGGTGCCGTTCACCGACGTGGAGATCCGCGGCGGCTTCTGGGGGCCTCGCCGCGAGACCAACCGGACCGTCTCCATCCCGATGAGCCTCGCCCGGCTGGAGGAGTACGGCAACTTCGAAGACCTCGCCCTGGCCGCGAGGCGCGCGAAGGAGGGCTATCGCGGGCCGATCTTCATGGACTCGGACTTATACAAGGCCCTGGAAGCCGCCTCGTACTCGCTGGCGACCCACCCCGACCCGGCGCTCGACAAGAAGCTCGACGACGCGATCGCCCTGATCGCCGCCGCGCAGCTCCCGGACGGCTACCTCAACACCTGGTACATCGTCAACGACCTCGACCGCCGCTGGACCAACCTCCGCGACAACCACGAGCTGTACTGCGCCGGGCACCTGTTCGAGGCGGCCGTCGCCCACCACAAGGCGACGGGCAAGGCGACGTTGCTGGACGTCGCGCGGAAGCTGGCCGACCACATCGACGCCACGTTCGGCCCCGGCAAGCGGATGGGCTACCCGGGGCACCCCGAGATCGAGCTGGCGCTGGTGAAGCTCGGCGACGCGACCGGCGAGGCCCGCTACCACGACCTCGCCCGCTTCTTCGTCGCCAACCGCGGCTCCCGCTTCTTCGCCGTCGAGCACGGCCAGGACCCCGCGAAATACGACGGCGAGTACTGGCAGGACGACGCGCCGATCTGCGACCACACGCGCATCAAGGGCCACGCCGTCCGCGCCTGCTACCTGATGAGCGGCGCGACCGACGTCGCCGCCCGCACCGGCGACGCCGCGCTCCTGAAGATGCTCGGCCGGGTCTGGCGGAACACGACCGAGAAGAACATGTACATCACCGGCGGCATCGGCCCGAGCGCCGCCAACGAGGGGTTCACGGTCGACTACGACCTCCCCAACCGCACCGCGTACCAGGAGACCTGCGCGTCCATCGCCCTGGCGCAGTGGGCGCGCCGGCTGGGGCTCCTGCACGGCGATTCGCGATACGCCGACGTGTTCGAGCGGTCGCTCTACAACGGCGCGCTGGCGGGCGTCTCGCTCGACGGCCGGAAGTTCTTCTACGTGAACCCGCTGGAGAGCGGCGGCGGCCACCACCGCTCCGACTGGTTCGGCTGCGCCTGCTGCCCGCCCAACGTCACCCGCACGCTGGCCTCGCTGGGGGGCTACGCCTACGCGACCGACGCCGCGTCGCTCTGGGTCGACCTGTACATCCAGGGCTCGGTCAAGGCGGCGTTCGGCGGGCGTGACCTGAAGGTCGACGTCGAGACCGACTACCCCTGGGACGGCAAGGTCGCGTTCCGTCCCCAGGTCGACGAGCCGACGACGTTCGCCTTCCGCCTCCGCGTGCCGGGCTGGTGCCGGGGCGCGACCGTCGCCGTCAACGGCGAGCCCGTCTCGTCGCCGACGATCGAACGCGGGTACCTCGTGGTCGGCCGGACGTGGAAGGCCGGCGACGTGCTCACGCTCGACATGCCGATGCCCGTGGAGCGCGTCGCGGCGAACCCGAACGTCCAGGCCGACGCCGGCCTGCTCGCCCTCCAGCGCGGGCCGATCGTCTACTGCCTGGAAGGGGTCGACCACGAGTCCGACCTGGCGTCGCTGTACCTGCCGCGCGACGCCGCGATCGCGGCCGAGAAGGCCCCCGACCTCCTGGGCGGCGTGGTCGTCCTGAAGGGGACCGCGCGGACCGCGCCCGAGATGGACTGGGGCCGCTCGCTCTACCGGGCCGTCCCCGCCTCGGCCGACGCGCCGATGCGGGCGGTGCCGTACTACGCCTGGGACAACCGCCGGCCCAGCCCGATGAAGGTCTGGCTCCCGACCGAGCCGAAGGCGACCCTCGCCGGTCCGGGCGAGAAGGGGGCGCGGGTGTCGATGTCGTTCGTCAGCTCCAACTGTCAACCGGAGGCCGTCCGCGACGGGATCGAGCCCAAAAGCAGCGCCGAGCAGCCCGCGGCGAACTGCCACTGGTGGCCCCACAAGGGGACCGAGGAGTGGGTGCAATACACCTGGCCCGGCCCCCGGACGATCCGAGGCGTGCGAGCCTACTGGTTCGACGACACCGGCCGGGGCGAGTGCCGCGTCCCCGCCTCATGGCGGGTCGAGTACCGCGACGGCGACGCCTGGAGGCCCGTCGCCGCCGAGTCCCCCTACGGCGTCGCCCGCGACGCCTGGAACGCCGTGCCTTTCGCCCCCGTCGCCACCGACGCCCTCCGCCTGGTCGTCCAGCTCCAGCCCGGCTGGGCCGCCGGCGTCCACGAATGGAAGGTCGAGGAAGCCGAGGACGACTGACCCCGCCCTGTCGACGAATGAATTAAGACTTATCGGCCCGTGTGCATCCCTGGATTTTTTTCGCGAGCCGTCTGGATAATCGAGGGCCGGGAGACTATGCTCGACCTCACCTCTCACGTTGCATAGTTCCTTGCAGTCATTGCCGTCCCGCGATCCAATGCCGATCATGCGGGATCGCGGCGCGACGCCCGGCGCCGACAGGGCCGCTCGCGGCGTCGGCGAGCCCTCCGGAAGCCGTCGAATCCCGGCCGCGCGCCGACGCGCGGCCGTCCCCGGGGCCTCGTCGCGATCCCCATCCGGTCGGAGACGGCCCTCGCCCCCGCCCCTGCCTCGGTCCCGCCCTCGCTTCCTCATCCATCTTCCCGCAAGACCTGGAGAGCATCCGCCATGAAATCGAAAACGCGTCGCGGCTTCACGTTAATCGAGCTGCTGGTGGTGATCGCGATCATCGCGGTGTTGATCGCCCTGCTCCTGCCGGCAGTGCAGTCGGCGCGGGAGGCGGCCCGCCGGGCCCAGTGCACGAACAACCTGAAGCAGCTCGGCCTGGCGGTGCACAACTTCGAGAGCACCAACAGCGAGTTCCCGCCGGGCATCGGCCCCGCGCCACTGGCCGCGCCCAGCCTGGGCGGCGGCACGCGGGTGGGCGTGCAGGCCCTGATCCTCCCCTACCTGGAGCAGGCGAACCTCTACGGCACGTTCAACCTGCAGCTGGAGATCAACTCCACGGCCGAGAACGACACGGCCCGCTGCCAGCAGATTTCGGCCATGCTCTGCCCGTCCGACGGCAAGGGCTTCCGCTCGCCGGGGACGCGCACCTACGCCGCCAGCACCGGCAGCTGGGGCCAGAGCAACTACTACGGCAACAACGGCGCGACCGCCGCCCAGGTCTACAACACGACCCACGCCTCGTTCCCCTACAGCGAGACCAACTCGGCCACCCTGGGCGTGTTCAACGTCTCGTTCAACGTCACCGCCCCCGCGCCGACGGCGAGCGTCCCCAGCCCGGACTTCCGCAAGGTGACGAGCAAGACGACGATCGCGTCGATCACCGACGGCACCAGCAACACCGCCCTGTTCTCGGAGATCCGGATCTCGAACATCCCGTTCCCGGTCACCCCCAACAAGCCGGGCGACCTGAACACGGTGTACCTCCCGTCGTCGTGGACCCCGGCGACCGACAACTACGTCCCCTCGGCGGCGTGCAGCGGCGTGCCGTACAACACGCGGATCACCTACAAGGGGCAGCAGTACTACCGCGGGAACATCCCCGAGCTGGCGTACTACAACCACACCCAGACGCCGAACACCCGGAACATGGACTGCGGCGACGTCTCCTCGTTCACGGCCGCCCACATGGCCACGCGGAGCTACCACTCCGGCGGCGTGAACACCGCCTTCTGCGACGGCTCGGTCAAGTTCATCAAGGACTCGATCGACCTGGGCACCTGGCGGGCCCTGGGCTCCCGGGCCGGCGGCGAGATCGTCAGCGCCGACTCCTTCTGATCCCGACCCTCGCGCGGGCCGCCCGGCCCCCAGCCGGCCGGCCGGCCCGCCGTCCCCACACCGATCGAGGCGTCCGCATGGCAGCTTTCCCCCGCATCCCCACCGCGCTCGCGTGCCTGCTCGCCGCGGCGATCGTCCCGACCTTCGTGATCGGCTGCGGCCCGCCGCAGTCCGTCACCAACGCGCCCGAGCACTACGACATGGGCTCGCTGGAGGAGGTCGGCCAGATCTACCTCGCGACGTTCACCGCCAAGAAGAAGCCGCCGGCCTCGATGAAGGACCTCGTCAAGGCGGACCTCTTCGTGGGCGGCTACAACGCCATCAAGAACGGCGAGATCATCGTCTACTGGGGCGTCATCCCCACCCCCGGCGACGCCGCCGGCGAGGGTGCCGGCGAGATCCTCGCCTACAAGTCCGACGTCCCCACCAAGGGGGGCTACGTCCTGCTCAAGGACCTGACCACCCCGATCATGACCGCCGAGGAGTTCCAGGCCGCCCCCAAGCCCGCCGGCCCCACCTCGGCCGACACCAAGCCCGACGCCAAGAAGGGCTCCTGACGCCGTCGGTCGGGCCCCCGAAACGACGAGACGCCGACCTCGCGCCCGCTCAAGGGGCCGACGTCGGCGTCTTCGCATTCGTTCGCTCGATCGTCCGCTTCGGGCCGTCCCGGCCCTCAGCGCCGGCGGGGCGCCCAGCCGCGGTTCGGTGAGCCGATCCGGAGCACGTCCGGCTCGCCGTCGGGGTCGGGGACGGGTTCGGACTCGACGATGACGGCGCGCTCCTCGACGTCGGCGGGCCTCTCGGACCCGGCCTCGGAACCGACCATCGTCCGGAACGCGGACCGGGCCGCCGCGGTCCTGGCCGACAGGGACCTGTCCGGATCGGATTCGGTCGCCGCCGGCTTCGTCGCCACGCTCTCGGCCGGCGGGTCCTCGGCGGGGGTCGCCTCCGCCGGCGCGAGCCGCCAGTGGGGGGCGATCGCCTCGCGCACCTCGTCGGGGACGGCCGGCCCGGCGGCGTCCATGACCCGGGCCACGACGCGGCCGGTGGGGCCCGAGAAGATCGCCTCGCGGCAGTCCGGGGCCAGGTCGGCGACGAACATCGTGGCGATCACCCCCACGAGCGACGCCTCAAGACCGCCCAGCACGCCCCCCAACTGGCGGTCGTACAGCTCGAACTTCATCTTCCGCAAGGTCCCCCGGGCCTTCCACGCGGCGAGCAGGCAGCCGCCGGCGACGAGCCCGAACGTGAGGAGCATCGACACGCCCCGCTGGGTCGCGGGCTCGCACTTGAGGATCCGGGACAGGATGGGGACCATCGACCCCGAGGCCCAGTGGGCGCCCGCGTAGCCCACCAGGATCGCGCCCAGGCTGGCGAGCCCCCAGGAGAACCCCCGGACGGCCCCCCAGATCAGCCCGGTCGACACCAGGACGATCATCACCACGTCGTATACCGTCATCCCTGACCTCCGAAACCACGTCGAGACGAGAATCCCTTCGATCCCAACTGCCCGACATGGTAACCAGTCGACCGCTCCGGGCAACGGCGTTTATCCGGCCCGGCGGATTCCCGCCTTGCGGGGGAGGGTCGCAAGGGGCCGGGCGACCGGGACGGATCAATCGCCCGTCGAGACCGCCTCGCCGCCGGAACGGGTGGCGAGCGCCTGGAGCACGACCGGGGCGGTCGACTCCCTCAGCGCCCGGACCGAGCCGTCGCCCATCGCCGCGTGCGCGCCGACGGGGTGGAACGCGTGGAATCCGATCCGGTTGGTCGAGTTCACCGGCTGCCCGGCCATGGAGAGCAGCCAGGAGAAATGGGTGCTGACCCCCCAGGCCGCCTGGTGCGGGTCGCCGCAGCCGGCGACGGGGTCGGAATACGGGTACGGGTCGACGGCCTTCCCCTTCTCGTAGCAGTCCGGCCGACCGGCCCGCTCGCCGATCAGGGCCGTGTTCGAAAGCCCGTCGGTCACGTCCGCCAGCCGCGCCCGCCGATAGCCCGTCGAGAAGACGGTCGGCTCCCGATACGTCGGCTCGCCCCACGCGCCGAACGCCACGCCGTCCAGGACGAGCTGGAGCGTCACGCCCCCCGGCCCGGGGGCCGTCCCCGGCGGCCGGGTGTGGATGCCGCCCACGACCTCGTAATCCGCGCGCGCCGCCGAGCCGAACCGGACCGTCGGCACCTGGCCGTCGTTCCAGGCGTACAACTCGGGCAGGTTCCGGGTCGGGTTGGCCGACGACGGGCAGACGAACGTCCCGATCGCCGCGTTGAGCCCCGTCTGGTTGGCGGCGACCGTCGCCGGCAATTCCAGGTTCAGGCTCGCGAAGACGTCCGCCCGCTCGATCCCGGGCAGGATCGCCGTCCGCCAGGGGTGGAAGTGGAACTCTTCGATCGCGGATCGCGGCCGGGGCTGGAACCCACCGTTGTACAGCCCCGGCAGGGCCCCCGATCGCGACTCGAACTGCAGGACCCCCAGAATCGCCTGCCGCAGGTTGTTCCGGCAGGCCGCCCCCCGCGCCGCCTCCCGGCTCGACTGCACCGCCGGGATCAAGAGCGCCGCCAGCAGGCCGACGATCGCCAGCACCGCCAGCAGCTCAACCATCGTGAAGCCCGATCGCCCCCCCATGCGGTTTCCCATCGTCGAGCCCTCCCCAACGAGCCCCGGTCGAGTCTTTTACAGTTGTACTCGGTCGATTGTCCGAGGCTGGGCCAGGGGCGTCAAGCGTTTTCGCCCCCGGGCGCGATCTTCCGACCGCTCGCGGAACCGCGGCGCGTGGCGGGGGTTCCATCCTCAGGGGCCGTGGACTCGCCGTGAACGTCCTTCCCCTGGCGGGGGAAGGTGGCCCGGAGGGCCGGATGAGGGGGGGACGAGCGAAACGACCGTCGGAGTTCCGATGAGGCTTGCCGAGGCCCTCGACCGTGCGGACGGGGCGGCGAAATCCGAAGTTCCCCGCGAGCGTCCCCCCCTCATCTGACCGCTCCGCGGTCTGTCTTCCCCCGCCGGGGGGAAGACCGCAAATCAGACCTTCCCCCCGGTGGGGGAAGGTGGCCCGCAGGGCCGGATGAGCACGAGGGCCGTCGGAGGATCAGCCGGGCCGGCCTCGCGTCCCGACGTCCCCTCCGGGTCAGGCTCGGGGGTACATCCAGGCTGAGGGGAGGAGTGATGTTCCGGACGCAGAAGTTGCTGATGCTCGGGTTGGTCGTCGGTTCCTCGCTCGCGGCCGAGGCCGGCGACGGATCCGGCCGGGTCCGGCGCGACGTGCCCTACGCCGAAGGGCCGACGACGCGCCTGAACGTCGACGCGCCGGCCGAGGGGGACAAGCACCCGATCGTCGTCTGGGTCCATGGCGGGGCCTGGCGGTTCGGCTCCAAGGACTTCAGCCAGGGCCAGCCGAAGGCGTTCAACGCGGAGGGCTATGTCTGGGTCGGCGTCGAGTATCGGTTCGTCCCGGAGGTCACGTACAAGGAGCAGGCCGGCGACGTGGCGAGGGCCGTGCGCTGGGCTCGCGACCACGCGCGCGAGTTCGGCGGCGACCCCGACCGGATCTTCCTGATGGGCCACAGCGCCGGGGCGCACCTGGCCGCCCTGACGGCGACCGACCGCCGCTACCTGGAGGCCGCCGGCCTGAAGCGAGACGCGATCGCCGGCGTGATCCTCCTCGACGGCGCGGGCTACGACGTCCCCCGGCAAATCCGCGAGTCGGTCTTGCCGCGCATCCGTTCGCTCTACACGAGCGTCTTCGGCGACGACCCCAAGGTCCAGGAGGACGCCTCGCCGATCGCCCACGTCGCGCGCGATCAGGACATCCCGCCGTTCCTGCTCCTCCACGTCGACCGGGCCGACTCCCGCGCGCAGTCGAACGCCCTCGCCGCCAAGCTCCGCGAGGCGGGCGTGCCGGCGACGGTCCTCGCCTTCCCCGCCAAGACCCACGCGACCATCAACCGCGAACTCGGCCGCCCCGGCGACCCGCCCACCCGCGCCGTCTTCGACTTCCTGAAGGCCCGTTGCGACGCCGCGCCGGGGAGTCGGGAATGAGGCGACGCGGCATGCGATTCGCGGCGATTTGCGATGCGGGTCCTCGCGAGACGGTCCGCGTCGGCACCGCGTGGATCCTGCTGCGCCGATCGAGATGTCACGGCATGAAGCGACTTCGAAGGATCGCGACGGCCGCGGCGCTGCTCGCGGCGACGGCCGCGCCGGCGGGGGCCTGCCCGGTCTGCAGCCGGCCGGCGGGGAAGGCGGTGCGGGCCGGGATCCTCGACGGCCGGTTCGCGGTCAACCTGCTGGCCGCGGCGCTGCCGTTCGGGGTCTGCCTCGGGGTCGCCGCGGCGGTCCACTTCGGGCCGGTCGGAAGCGGCAAGGGGAGGGGGGATTCATGAGCGCGCCCGGATCCGTCGAGCTCGACCGGCGGCCGATCCTCTCGGCGGGGCTGCTGCTGGGGGTGGGGATGGGGGGCTTCCTGGACGGGATCGTCTTCCACCAGATCCTCCAGCTCCACAACATGCTCTCGGCCGTCCGCCCGCCGACCAGCGTGGTGAACATCGAGATCAACATGTTCTGGGACGGCCTGTTCCACGCCTTCACCTGGGCGACCACCGCGCTGGGCCTGGCCGTCCTCTGGCGCGCCGGCGGCCGGGCCGACGTCGCCTGGTCCGGCCGCACGTTCGTCGGCGCGCTGGCGATGGGATGGGGCCTGTTCAACCTCGTCGAAGGGGTGGTCGACCACCACCTGCTGGGCGTCCACCACGTCGTCGAGGGCCCCGGCCACCTGCCCTGGGACCTCGCCTTCCTGGGCTCGGGCGTCGTCCTGCTGATCCTCGGATTCGTCCTGGCCCGATCGGGACGCCGCGACGCGACGCCCCGCGCGTCGGCGTGAACCGCCGCGCGGGGCCGCCGTCGCGACCGGCGTCAGTACGAAACCCCCGTGAGCGATTCGCTGAGCGTCCAGAGCCGCTCGGCGAGGTCGGGGTCGCAGGCCCAGGGGTCGACGCCGGATCGCTCGAGCGCGCCGGAGCCGCCGGGGGAGACCTCGGCGACGTCGCAGTCCTCGCAGTAGACGCCCCCCAGGCCGTCGAGCCGGGGGCTCGTGGCGCACCAGATCGTGGTCGCCGCCCCCTGCGGGACGCTCTTCATCTGCGCCGCGAACTCGGGCCCGAAATCGATCGTGCCGTCGGGGCGGCGCGAGGCGCCGTAGGGCTTCAGGTCCTCGTCGGTCATGTGGCGCGTCAGGTCGGTGGCGATGACCCCGGGATGCAACGAGAAGGCCCGCACCCCGTCCCCCTCGGCGCGGCGGTCCAGCCCCAGGGCGAACAGCGCGTTGGCCGTCTTCGACTGGCCGTACGCCCGCCCCTTGTCATAAGGCCGACGCTCGAAGTTGGGGTCGTCGAAGTCGACCCCGGAGAAGCGGTGGGCGCGCGACGAGACCGCCACCACTCGCGCCCCGCCCGCCCTCGCCAGCGCGGGGCGGAGCCTCGCCGCGAGCTGGAAGTGGCCCAGGTGGTTGGACGAGAACTGCAGCTCGTTCCCCCGGGCGTCGCGCCCCAGGGGGCAGCCCATCACGCCGGGGTTGTGGATCAGCAGGTGGAGCGGCCGGCCGCTCGCCAGGAAGTCGCGGGCGAAGGCGTCGACCGACGCCGGGTCCGTCAACTCCAGCGCCGCGACCTCCACCCCGGGCAGGTGCCCCACGTTGGCGCGGGCCTTGTCCAGCGTCCGCGCCGGGACGACCACCGTCGCGCCGGCCGCGCTCAGCACCCGCGTCGTCTCCAGCCCGATCCCCGAATACCCCCCCGTCACCACCGCGACCTTCCCCGAGAGGTCGCGCCCTTCCAGCGCCTCTTCGGCCGTCGTCGAGGCCCCGAATCCCGAACCGATCGGATGCTGCCGGATGATCGTCGTCATGGTCCGCTCCTCCTGCTTAATGCGCGCGCCGCCCCCGCCGACCCGGTGACGCCCTCGCCGCCGGCCGCTAGACTGTTTGAGGGCCGATTCAACTACGGAGATAATTGAGGGTGGACTCAAATAAGTCAAGTCCGAAGCGCGCGCGTCGCGCCGTGGAGCCGAGCCGACGGCCGGGGAAGGAGCGGGTGGCGGCCCTGCTGGAGGCGGCCTCGGCGGTGATCGCGGAGCGGGGGTACGAGGCGGCGACGATGACCGAGATCGCCGCGCGGGCCGGGGCGCTGGTGGGTTCGCTCTACCACTTCTTCCCGAACAAGGAGGCGGTGGGGGAGGCCCTGATCGGCCGGTTCGACGCGCTGCTGGGCGAGGCGTTCGACGCGATCGACGCCCGCGCCGCGACGGCGACGCGAGGCGACCTGGCCGACGCCCTGCTCGACCTGATGCTGAGCGTCCGGGGCGAGACGCGGGCGATGGCCGCCTTGCTGGAGGCCCGGACGGATTGGACCTCGAAGTGGGGGGACTTCACCGCGACCACGCTCCGGCGCATCGCCGGGACCTTGTCGCTGAGCGCGCCCGGCCTCGCCCCCGAATCGGCCCGGGCGGCGGCGGTCGTCGTGCTCCAGAACATGAAGTCGCTCAAGGCCCTGGCCGACGACCCCGCCGCCGCCGCCGAGGTCCGCGCCATGAACCGCCTGTACCTGGAGAGCCGCCTGCGCGAACCGGCGTGAAAGAGACGAAGCAAGCCGCCAACCCGCCGATCGGATCCCGCATCTTCCGCCGTCCGCCGAGAATCCTCGGAACTCCGCGCCCCCATCCGGCGGATCGGTGCATCGTCCTGGGTAGGGGGCGGTGCGCCCCGAGTCCGCGGCTCCTTGGCAATTCGAGATCGGGGGCAAGGTGAAGGGTGCGACTCAAGGTTGTTAGCTCGCGGCGTTTCGGACACTCCTCAGTCAATACCATCAGATCGTGGCGGAAAGCCTTAGGGAGTAACGGGTTCGGAGAACCCGTGGGCCGGCCGGGGACTTCGGCGACGGCTCGGGAGCGGACCGGTGCTGATTCACGGGTTCTCCGAACCCGTGGCACCCGGCTCAACACCTCTCGACGACCCCGAGGCGGTGGTGTTGAGTGAGGAGCGTCGCGTTTCGCGCCGAACGAAGCCAATTTGCGGGCGTCCGTGCGATGGTTAAGTGGTTTATGGGAAAGTTTTTGCGGCCGATGGGTTCGTTCTCGGTCGGCGCGAACGAACCCAATCTTCGGCCTTACTCGCGTGGAGGCCGGGGGACGGGCCGGCGAGGAGGGCCGCCGGTCCCGCCGTCGCCCCCTGGTGCCATGACCGCGGAGGGGGGATCCTGATGAGCCCGATCGTCGGCGTCCGGAGGCGTCGGCGCGGGGAGATCGGACGCAGGAGGCCGGGATGGTCGAGAAGAAACCCAGGCGCGCGGATCGGCCGTTCCGGCTCGTCGACGCCATGATCCTGACGGCGGCGACGGCCGTGGGGCTCGCTGGGGTCCGGGGGCTCATGGAGGGGCTCGGCCCCATGACGTATCCCACCGGGCTGTCGACGGGCCGGCTCTACCTCGCCATGGCCGAGACGTTTCTGCTCGTCGGGAGCCCGCTGCTCGCGGCGTGGTCGGCGGCCGTCGTCCCGATCCGGCTGATCCCGCCCCGGCCGCCGCGGCGACGGTTGGGAGTCCAGCCCGGCATGGTAGCCGCCTGTGGGACGATCCTCGCACTCGCGGCGGTGGTCGGAGCGGCCGTGGCTTGCAACCTGGCCCCCACCGGTGCGTTCACCAAGGAACTCGCGACCTGGGTCCTGGCGGCCCCCGGGGCCGTCGGCGTGGCGATCCTCGCGTCGTGGATGACGCTGATCCTCGGCCGCCGGTGGCGAGCCGAGCCGACCTGGATCGATCGCCTCGGCCGCGTGCTGGCGACGGCTTGGTTCGCGACCTGGCTCGCGGCCCTCCACATCCTTCATCTCTCCTAAGCGGGCCGCGGCTCCAGGTCGGCCGCGGGATTTGCCGGGTGCCGTACAATCCGGTTTCGGATTCGAGCCGGTTCGGGACGAGGGGCGGGACGCGAGCGATGGAATCGAGCAGGACGTGGGCCGGGGTCGGCTGCGGGGTGGCGGCCGGGGCCATCTGGGGCGTGGTCTTCCTCGCGCCGGAGCTGGTGCGGGGGTTCACGCCGCTGCAGATCGCGGCGGCGCGTTACGTGAGCTACGGCCTGCTCGCGGCGGTGCTGGTCGCCCCTCGCCGGCGTCGGCTGACGGCCATGCTCGACGCCTCGGCCTGGCGGGCGCTGGCGTGGCTGAGCCTGTTCGGCAACGTGCTGTATTACGTCCTGCTGGCGACGGCGGTGCAGCTCGGCGGGGTGGCGATGACCTCTCTGGTGATGGGGTTCGTGCCGGTCGCCATCACCTTGATCGGCAGCCGCGACCACGGCGCGGTGCCGCTCCGGAGGCTGGCGCCGTCGCTGGCGCTGGCCGTGGCGGGGGTCGCCTGCGTGGCCTGGCAGTCGGTGGGCGTCGGCGGGCCGGGGACCGGGACGCCGGCGATGCGGGTCGCGGGGTTCGGCGCGGCGGTCGCCGCCCTGGTCTCGTGGACCGGCTACGCGGTGGGGAACAGCCGTTGGCTGGCGCGGCTGGGGCACGTCTCGGCCCACGACTGGAACCTGCTCACCGGCGTGGTGACGGGGGCCCAGGCGCTCTTGCTGGCCGTCCCCGCGTTCCTGTTCGGGCCGACGGGCCAGGCCGCGGCCGAGTGGACGACCTTCGCGGCCGTGGCGATCGGGCTCAGCATCTTCGCCTCGCTGATCGCCAGCGCCCTGTGGAGCCGGATGAGCCGGCTGCTGCCGCTGACCCTGGTCGGCCAGATGATCCTGTTCGAGACCCTGTTCGCGCTGCTGTACGGGTTCCTCTGGGAGCGTCGGGGGCCGACCCCGGCCGAGGCCGCCGCGATGGTCCTGCTCGTCGCGAGCGTGCTGAGCTGCCTCTCCGCCCACGCCCCGGCGCGAGAGCCGGTGATCGTGGCGGATCCGGTCCATCCCTGAGCGCGGCGCGTCGCGAGAACGCGCCGCGCGGCACTCGGAGGGTCAGGCCAGCAGCTCCTTGATGACCTTCGCGGGCTCGACGCCGGTGAGCTTCTGGTCGAGGCCCTGGTAGCGGTAGGTGAACCGCTCGTGGTCGTAGCCGAGGAGCTGCAGGACGGTGGCGTGGAAGTCCCGGATGTGGACCGGGTCCTTGACGATGTTGTAGCTGAAGTCGTCGGTCTCGCCGTGGATCGCGCCCGGCTTGCAGCCGCCGCCGGCCATCCACATGGTGAAGCAGCGGGGGTGGTGGTCGCGGCCGTAGTTGTCCTTGGACAGGCCCCCCTGGCTGTAGATGGTGCGGCCGAACTCGCCGCCCCAGATGACCAGGGTGTCGTCGAGCATCCCGCGCTGCTTCAGGTCCTGGATGAAGCCCCAGCAGGGCTGGTCGACGTCCTTGCACTGGCTGGGCATGCGGCCGCCGAGGTTGCCGTGGTGGTCCCAGTTGTTGTGGTAGATCTGCACGAACCGGACGCCCCGCTCCAGCATCCGCCGGGTCAGCAGGATCGAGTTCGCGAAGCTGCCGGGCTTGCGGGCGTCCTCGCCGTAGAGCGCGTAGGTGGACTCCGGCTCGCCCGCCGTGTTCGTCAGGTCGGGGACGCTGGACTGCATCCGGAAGGCCAGCTCGTACTGCTCGATCCGGGTGTGGGTCTCCGGGTCGCCCACCTGGCGGAAGTTCATCTCGTTCAGGGCGCGGAGGCCGTCGAGCGTGTTCCGGCGGACCTCGGGAGGGACGCCGGGCGGGTTGTTGATGTACAGGATCGGGTCGCCGGCGCTGCGGAAGGAGACCCCGGCGTGCTCGCCCGGCAGATACCCCGAGGACCAGAGCCGGGCCGAGATCGCCTGGATCTGCTCGGTGTTCGACGGCCGCGCGACCAGGACCACGAACGTCGGCAGGTCCTCGTTCAGCGAGCCGAGCCCGTAGGAGACCCACGAACCCAGGCAGGGGCGGCCGGGGATCTGGTTGCCGGTCTGCAGCATCGAGACGGCCGGCTCGTGGTTGATCGCCTCGGTGTGCATGCTCCGGATGAAGCAGAGGTCGTCCACCATCCTGGCCGTGTAGGGGAGCATCTCGCTCACCCACATGCCGTTCTGTCCGTGCTGGGCGAACTTGTACTTGGACGGGGCGATCGGGAACCGGGCCTGGCCGCTGGTCATCGTAGTCAGGCGCTGGCCCTGGCGGATGGACTCCGGCAGGTCCTTGTCGTACCAGTCGCCCATCGCCGGCTTGTAGTCGAACAGGTCCATCTGCGAGGGGCCGCCGACCATGTGCAGGTACACCACCCGCTTGGCCTTGGGCGCCAGGTGCGTCGGGATCGGCGGGAGGTGCTCCCCGGAGCCGCCGACCGGGCCCCCGGCCATCGCCGGCGGCGTCAGCCCGTCCTTCGCCAGGAGCGACATCAGGCCCGCCCACCCCACGGCGTTGCCGCCGCGTCGGAAGAACCGCCGGCGCGTCTCGGACAGGGCGTATTGCTCGAACGGGTTCATGGATCGGTCCTCGCTGGCGGCTGGATATTTGGATGCGGCCGACGGGCTGATTGTTCTTCCTTCCCCCCTGGTGGGGGAAGGTGGCCCGTCAGGGCCGGATGAGGGGGACCATCAAGGCGGACCTATCAAGAAGGCGACGGCTTTTCGTTCCGCCCCCCTCATCCGGCCTTCGGCCACCTTCCCCCACCAGGGGGGAAGGACGATTCGCGACGGCCGGTTCGCTCGTCACTGGCCTCGTCCGCTTACTTGTTCAGCACTTCATCCAGGTTCAGGATCTGGTTGGCCAGCATGGTCCAGGCCGCGGTTTCGGCCGGGGGCTGGTCGGGGACGCGGGGGGCCTCGCCGACGGCCAGGAGTTTCTCGGCGTCCTCGGGGTGGGCCTGGTAGTAGGCGGCCAGGCGGCCGAGCGACTCGCGGAGGACGGACGCCTCCTCCTCGCGGAGGGGGCGGGCCAGGGCCCGGCGGGCCAGGGCGTCGGCGCGGGCGTCGAAGTCGGGAGCCTCGGCCAGCACGCGCTGGGCGAGCGCCCGGGCGGCCTCGACGAACTGGGGGTCGTTGAGGGTGACGAGCGCCTGCAGCGGGGTGTCGGTCCGCTCGCGGCGGACGGTGCAGACCTCGCGGCTGGGGGCGTTGAGGATCTCCAGCGAGGCCGGCGGCGCGGCCCGCTTCCAGAACGTGTAGAGGCTGCGGCGGTACAGCCCCTCGCCGGTGTCGGGCTTGTAGTTCCGGGTGTTGCTCTCGGGCATGGCCACGGCCTCCCACACGCCCTCGGGCTGATAGGGACGCACGCTCGGCCCGCCGAGCTTGGCGACGAGCAGGCCGGACGACGCCAGGGCGTAGTCGCGGACCATCTCGGCGTCCATGCGGAACCGCGGCCCGCGCGAGATCAGCCGGTTCGACGGGTCCGCCTCCAGCTTCTCGGGCGTCGCGACGGCCGACTGGCGGTAGGCCGACGACGTCACCAGCAGCTTGTAGAACCGCTTGACGTCCCAGCCCGACTCGCGGAACTCGACCGCCATCCAGTCCAGCAGCTCGGGGTGGCTGGGCTGCTCGCCGCTGACCCCCAGGTCGCCCGTGGTGCGGACGAGCCCCTGGCCGAACAGCTCCTGCCAGGACCGGTTGACCGTCACCCGCGCGGTCAGCGGGTGCTCGGGCCGCAGCAGCCACTGGGCGAACCCCAGCCGGTTGCGGGGCAGCTCCTCGGGCATCGGCGGCAAAGCCTCGGGCGTGGCCGCCTTGAGCGGGTCCCGGCGCTGGTCGTACTGGCCCCGGAACAGCAGGAAGGCGGCGGCCTCCTCGGACTTCTCCTGGCTGACGTAGGCGATCGTCCCCCGGGCCTTGATGGCCTCCCGCTCCGATTCCAGGGCCGCGAGCTTCTCGCGAAGCTCGCGCGAGGCCGGGTCGCGCGACGCCGTCCACCAGGCGAAGACGGCGTCCGCCTCGGCGGCGGGACGCTTGTCGGCGGGCTTGGTCAGCAAGGCCCAGGCGCGGCCGAGGCCGGCGAGGTCGGCGACCTCCGCCCCGTCGAGGGCCCGGCCGTGGAGCCGAACGTCGGCGATCCCCACGTCGGGGATGCGGGCCGAGGCGTTCCGGCGGCCGACCTTGAGCGGGACCTCCGTGCGGATCGATCCCTTCAGCCGGTCGGCCGCGGCGGTCGACTCCCGAAGCCGGCCGTCGACGTAGATCTTCACGCCCGCCGCCTTGCCCGAGCCGTCGTAGGTCAACAAGACGTGCGTCCACACGTCGGCGGGCAGGTCGTCCTTGGAGACGGCCTTCAGGGCGTCGCCCGGCCACTCGTGGACGATGTGGGCGGCGATCTTCTTGCCTTCGAGCCAGAGGTCCCAGCCGCGGTGGCCGTGGGCCTCGTCCATCCGGGCGAGGACCGAGCCGGTCGCGCCCGCCTGGGGGACCTTGATCCAGGCCCCGAACGAGAACGCCTGGTCCTTCTCGAAGTCGCCGACCGCGGCCGACTCGAAGGCCACCTGCGGCGCCCCCTCGTCGCGGGTCGGCAGGCCGACGCTCAGCCGGAGGTCGCCGGCGGGGAGCATGGCGGCCAGCGCGTCGGCCGTCTGGGGGGCGAGCCAGGCGTCGAACTCGGGCCGGGCGGCCTTCGCGCGGGCGTCGACCTCGGCCTTCGCCGCGTCCACGAGCGCCGGCAGGGCCTCCCAGCGGGGGAGGTCGTCGGGGCGGGGGACGGGGATGATCGGGGCCGAGTCCTTGACGTTGCCGTCGTAGGCCGGCTGGGTCGAGTTGTTGAAGAAGGCCGAGAGCTCGTAGAACTCCTTCTGCGAGATCGGGTCGAACTTGTGGTCGTGGCAGACCGCGCAGCCGACGGTCAGGCCGAGGAAGACCTGGCCCACGGTCTCGGTCCGGTCGCGGGTGTAGCCGACGAGGTTCTCCTCGGCGATCGTCCCGCCTTCGTTGGTCGACATGGCGCAGCGGTTGAAGCCCGAGGCCACCTGCTGGGCGAGCGTCCGGTTCGGCAGCAGGTCGCCGGCGATCTGCTCGATCGTGAAGCGGTCGAAGGGCATGTTGGCGTTGAAGGCCTCGATGACCCAGTCGCGGTACGACCACATCTCGCGGTAGTTGTCGAAGTGGAAGCCGTGGGTGTCGGCGTAGCGCGCCGCGTCGAGCCAGTAGCGGCCCCGGTGCTCGCCCCAGGCGGGGGAGCGGAGCAGGGCGTCGACGTACTTCTCATAAGCGTCCGGCGAGGCGTCGGCGACGAACGCCTCGACCTCCTCGGGCCTCGGCGGCAGGCCGGTCAGGTCCAGGCTCAGGCGTCGGGCCAGGGTGCGGCGGTCGGCCTCGGGCGCGGGCTTCAGCCCCTTCGCCTCCAGCCCCGCCAGGACGAAGGCGTCGATCGGCGTGCGGCCCCACGAGGCGTCGGCGACCGGCGGCGGCGTCGGCCGCACGGGCGCGATCAGCGACCAGTGGGGCTGGTACTCGGCCCCCTGGGCGATCCAGCGCCTCAGCACGTCCTTCTGCTCGGCCGTGAGGGTCTTGTGCGACGACGGGGGAGGCATGACCTCCTGCTTGTCCGTGCTGTCGATCCGGGCGACGACGCCGCTCTCGTCGGGCTTGCCGGGCTCGACGGCGCCCATCTCGACGGCGGCCTCGCGCTTGTCCAGCCGGAGGTCGGCCTTGCGGGCGGCCGAGTCGGGGCCGTGGCAGGCGAAGCAGTTCTCGGCCAGGATCGGGCGGACGTCGCGATTGTAGATCAGGCCGTCGTCGGCCCTCGCCGGCGCGGGGGCGGCGAACCCCAGGGCCAGGGCCAGCGCCGGGCCGAACGCCCGGGGCGCGGCGAGGCGGGCGGCGACGGAGATCCCCTTCGGTCGGCTCATCTCTGGTCTCCCTCGTTCGTATGCGGACGATCGCGGGCGGCGGGGCTCGGCGGGGGCGGCCCTCGAAGGTTCGGGGCCTGCCGGGCGATCGGGGATGCCGGCGGGTGGAGTCCGGTCTGCACGCACGATGGGGCGTCGGAGGCCTGCGTTCGGTCCGGCCTCCCGGCCCGGGGCCCCGACCCATCGAAGTTCATCCTATCCGAACATGCCTCCCCGTCGCCACCCGAAAACCGCCCGACGGCCCCCGGCCCGCGCGTTGAACCGGGCCCGGCGATCGGCTCCAATGGACCTCCCGCCGCCCCGCCGGCTCCACCCCGATCGACGCCTCCAACCCCCGCCCGGAACCCCGCCCATGAATCGCCCGCTCCTCGCCCTCGCGGCCCTGGCCTTCCTCGGCCTCGCCGCCGACGCCCCGGCCCAGGACCCTTCCAGGGCCGCCGGGACGAAGACGAAGAACGTGATCCTGGTCATCTCGGACGGCCTCCGCTGGCAGGAGGTCTTCTCGGGCGCCGACCCCGCCCTGATGAACAAGCAGGACGGCGGCGTCGCCGACGTCGAGGTCCTCAAGAAAGCCTACGGGCAGGAGACGCCCGAGGCCCGCCGCGAGGCGCTGCTGCCGTTCCTCTCGAAGGTCGTCGCGAGGCAGGGCCGGCTCTACGGCGACGCCGGCAACGAGGGCCGGGTGACCAACGGCAAGAACTTCTCGTACCCCGGCTACAACGAGGCCTTCACCGGCTTCGGCGACCCCCGGATCGACAGCAACGACAAGTTCGCCAACCCCAACGTCACCGTCTTCGAGTGGCTGAACGCGAAGCCCGAGTACGCGGGGAAGGTCGCCGCGTTCGGCACTTGGGACGTCTTCCCCTACATCCTCAACCGCGAGCGAAGCGGGCTCAAGGTCGTCGCCTGCTGGGAGCCGCCGTACGGCGAAGGGCTGACCCCGCAGGAGAAGCTCCTGGGCGAGGCCAACGCCAGCCTCCACCGCCTCTGGCCCGACTGCGGCTACGACGCCGTCAGCTTCCACCTGGCGCTGGAGAACCTCAAGCGCGAGAAGACCCGGGTGATGTTCCTCGGCTTCGGCGAGACCGACGAGTTCGCCCACGCCGGCCGCTACGACCAGTACCTGGAATCGGCCCACAAGTTCGACGGCTACATGGCGACCCTCTGGGAGACGCTCCAGGCCATGCCCGAGTACAAGGACTCCACGACCCTGATCCTCACCACCGATCACGGCCGAGGCGACGCCCCGACCGAGTGGAAGAGCCACGGCGAGAAAATCGCCGGCGCCGAGCGCATCTGGGTCGGCGTCCTCGGCCCCGACACCCCGCCCAGGGGCGACGAGCCCCTCGAACCCGCCGACCAGAACCGGATCGCCGCGACCCTCGCCGCCTTCCTCGGCGAGGACTACAACGCCTACCAGCCCAAGGCCGGCCCGGTGATCTCTTCGGCGATCGCCCGGCCCTGAGCCGGCGGATTGGCGAGCGGGACGATTTCGAGGAGCATGGGGATGTTCACGCGTCGCCGCTTGCTGATCCTGGTCGCCGTCGCCGCCTTCCTCATCGGGGTCGTCGGCCTCGGCCGGCCGAGGCGGTTCCTCCTGCGGATCGCCGACGTGCTAGCGCTCGAGGGTCCGGACGGGGTCGCCGCCTTCATCCAGGTCCGGCGGCCCTCCAGGGTGGCCCTCGTGGACGACCCGTTCCTGGGCCCGACGGCCTACCTGTTCAAGGCCGAAGTCGCCGCCGACGGCTCGGTTCGCGTGGCGCGGTATCGGCCCCGCCGCTATCTCACCCTCCGCCCCGGCTTGACGAAGATCGTCCGGCTGGGCGGCGCGTTCTTCCTCGACGAATCGTCCCGGGATTCGGGGCCCACGCTCCACAGGTTCGGGGCCGGCGACGACCTGGATGCGGCCACCGACGCCGAGCGCGCGGCCTACCGCGAGTCGGGCCCTTCGCCCGAGTGGACGCCCCTGGAAGGAAACTGGCTCGACTTCGAATCCAGTCGCCACGGGATCGCGATCCGCGAGGAGGAGACCGAGGTCGGCCACCGCATGGTCGCCGAGTCCACCGATCCGGCGAGGCCCTGGAGGCGCGTGCTGGTCGACGTGGACTCGCGGCCCTGGTACGCCTACGCGGGGCCGTTCGACGACCTGAGCCCGCCCTGACCTCGGGCCTTGGGTCGAGGGGGCCGCGTGAAATCCCGACGCCATTTCGAGAATCCGGGATAAACCGCCCGCCGTCCGGGCTCTACTGGATGAAAACGCGGGGCCGAGGCCCGTTCGAGGTCCGGGAGGGTCGGGGCGTGGGCGGAGTCGCGAGGGGGGGCGTGGCGGACGCGGTCCGCGGGCTGTTCGAGGGCGGGACGGCCGTCGGGGCGACGGACGGGGAGCTGCTGGAGCGCTTCACCGGGCGTCGCGACGAGGGGGCGTTCGCGGCCCTGGTGGGTCGGCACGGGCCGATGGTCCTGCGCGCCTGCCGGTCGGCCCTGGGGGACGACCACGACGCGCACGACGCCTTCCAGGCGACGTTCCTGGTCCTGGCCCGCAAGGGAACCTCGCTGCGGTCGGGCGACGCCCTCGGGCCCTGGCTGCACCGGGTCGCGCTGCGGGCCTCGGGACGGGCTCGGCGTGCCGAGTCGCGGCGGCGGTCGGCCGAGCGCCGCGCGGCTTCGCGATCGGCCCCGGGCCCGGTCGCCCCTCCCGATCCCGATCGCCGCGAGATCGCGGCCGTGGTGCAGGAGGAGGTCGACAGCCTGCCCGACCCCTACCGGGCGGCGATCGTCCTGTGCGACCTGGAGGGGCTGACGTGCGAGCAGGCGGCGGCCCGGCTGGGCTGTCCGGTGGGGACCGTCGCCAGCCGCCTCGCCCGGGGCCGGGAGCGGCTCCGCGAGCGCCTCCGACGCCGGGGCCTGGACCCCCGCGCCGCGATCCTCGCCCCCCAGGTGACGCTCCCGTCCGGGCTGGCGGAGTCGACCGCGACGGCCGCCGTCCGCTTCCTCACTTCCTCGGCGGCCCCCTCGGGAGCCGCCGTCTCCCTGGCCTTCGGAGTCCTTCGAGCCATGAGCTGGAAATCCCTCGGGAACGCCGCCGCGGTCGCCCTGGCCCTGGCCGCCTCGACCTCCGGCGTCGTCGCCCTGGCCGCTCGCGGCGGCGCGACGGTGCAGGAGCCGGAGCCCCCCGCCGAAGCCTCGGCACCTGCGCCGACCCCGCCCCCGCACCGAGGCCCATCGCCGACGTCCCGACGGTCCCCGCACGCCCCGGGCCGATCAGCGTGCAACTCGCCTCGCCGGGCCGGCTCACACCGCTGGGGCGGGTGGCCCTGGTCTCGACAGTCGAATTGCCGACGGAGGTCGCGTCGATCCTCCTCTCGGGGACGAGGGTGGCGAAGGGAGACGTGGTCGCCCGGCTCGATCCGACGAACCTCAAGCGAATCCTGGAGCAGAAGGAGGCCACCGCCCGCGACGCCGAGCGGGAGGCCGACGCGAGCCGGGCCGCCCTCGAACTCGCCGAGCTGGCCCTGGCCGATTACGAGCAGGGCGCCTCCCTGGTGGAGCGGAACGCGGCGCTCGGGGCGATCCAGCAGGCCGAGGCCGAGCTGACGGCGGCCGTCGCGCGGCAGGAGCGGACGAAGCGGGCCCTGGAACGCTCAGCCCGCCTGGCCGAGGAGCGGGGCAAGTCGGCGACGGCCGCCGACCTCGTCGCCGAGCTGGACCTGGAAGATCGGGCCGCCGCCGCCGACCTGGCCGTGGGCAAGGCCCGGCACGCCCTGGAGCAGGCCCAGACGCGCCGAGACGTCCTGGAGCGGCTCGGCCGCCCCCTGCATCTCCGGCGGCTCCAGGTCGAGCTGACGAAGGCCCGGGCCGGGGCGGAGGCCGGTAAGCGGGCCTTCGATCGGGCCGTCGGCGAGGCGGACGCGATCCGCCGCCAGATGGAGGCCTGCACAATCCGCTCGCCGATCGACGGGGTCGTGGCCGACGCGGGCATCACGGAGATGGGCCGCGCCGCCGACGGGCACTCGGATCGGCTCTCCTTCTCGGCCGCCCCGGGGCAGCCCGTCGCGTTCGTGCAGGCCCCCGACGGCCGGTTGGTCTTCGAGGGGGAGGTGCCCGAGGAGCAGGCCAGCCTGATCCGCGCGGGCCAGCCGGCCCAGGTCACGGTCCGGTCCGGGATGATCAACCGGCCCATACCCGGCGTCGTCGATCGAGTCGTCATCTCCGCGGACCCGGCGTCGGCCGGCGGCCTCGGATCCCGGACGGCCCAGGTCCGGGTCGCCATCTCGGAGATCCCTCCTCCTGGCTCGATGCAGGGACAAGGCGGGCGGGCGACGGCGACCCTGGAGGTCGCCACGCCCGAAGCCACGCTCAACGTCCCCAGGGCGGCCCTGGTCTGGTACGACGGCGCGTACCACGTCGGGGTCCCCGGGGCCGACGGCGCGGTCGCCTGGCGGGAGGTCGAGCCGGGCCTCGCCGACGCCGAGACGGTCGAGATCCGCTCGGGCCTCGCGGCCGGCGAGGCCGTCGTCGCCGACCCCGCGCCGCACCTCTCCGCCGACCAGCTCCGCAGGATCTCCATCGCCCCGCCCCCGGCCGACTCCAAGCTGCCACCGCCCCCCTCCATGGGCCGGGGCTTTCAATGAGGGCGAGGGCCGGCCTCTCTCCTTCCCCCCTCGGTGGGGGAAGGTGGCCCGAAGGGCCGGATGAGGGGGATCATCAAGGCGGACTTGTCGAGAAGGCGACGGCTCTCAAACCCGCCTGTTTCTCCGGGCGGTCTTCGTGCTCGTCTTCCCCCTCATCCGGCCTTCGGCCACCTTCCCCCGCCAGGGGGGAAGGATTATGTTCTGCCGGAGGCGAATCAGTATGAGTCGGCCGACACGACCTCGCCGCCGGCGACGCTGCCGAGGGCGCGCCAGGTCATGCCGTCGATGGAGTCCTTCATGAAGCGGACGGAGCCGTCGGCCAGCAGGGCGTTGACGCCGCCGGAGTGGAAGCTGCGGGCGGTGACGGCGGCGAACGAGGGGCGGCCGAGCTTCTCGCGGCTGCAGTTGATGTCGACGTCGGCGTACATCTTGTTGGGTCCGCCGGGGGTCTTCTTGTTCGGGGTCCAGGCGGTCGTGAAGCCGGTGTGATGCACGCCCGACTCGAACCACTGCGTCCGCGCCTCCTCCACCCGCACCGCGCAGCCGCCGAGGTACTCCGGCACGACCGTGTAGGGGTCGGCGGTCGGCGGCGGGATGTTGTTGGGGTCGTTCACGATGCTGAACGTGGGGCAGTCGCGGTAGTAGGTCAGGAAGCACTTCCCCTCGGACATCATCATCGTATTGCTCGTGCCGTCGGAGAACTCGGCGAGGCTCCGGCTCTGGTTCACGCCGAACGCGGTGCGGTTCTTCATCGGGTTGGTGAAGCCCCCCCAGACGTACCAGTCGCCGCTGAGGTAGGCGTAGTTGGCGGTGCCGTAGGTCAGGCCGTCGGTCGTCTGGCGAGTGGCCGACTTGACCTCGCTCGGGCAGATCAGGAACGGGATGACGACGGCCGTGGCCGTGGTGTTCATGGGCGTTTGCATGTCGACCGCGAAGTTGCAGTTGTCGTACAGGTTCCCCTGCTCGGAGTAGGGCAGGACCCGCGCGTGGGCCCCCCACGAGTTCGTCCACCGGACCGTCGTGCCGGTCCCGGAGATCGTCAGGGTCATCGGCAGCGCGCCCACCGTGCCGAGGTAGTTGTGCAGCGCCAGGCCCATCTGCTTGAGGTTGTTCGTGCACTGGATCCGCCGCGCCGCCTCGCGCGCGGCCTGCACGGCCGGCAGCAGGAGGGCGATGAGCACGGCGATGATCGCGATGACGACGAGCAGTTCGATCAGCGTGAATCCGCGGGGACGTTTCATGAACGGGCCTCGACACGAGAATGCGTGGTTGGGATCTCCGGCCCCCCAGGGCAATCCTCGCGCCGTCTCCGGCCGTTCGTGGAACGGCTGAATGCCATCGGGTTTAGGTCGAATCGCCCCCGGCTCGGGCTCCTCTTCCACGGCGGAGAATCCGACGCTCGCGGCGGAAAATCGGCCGCCGACTCGTCGCGTCAGGGCGAGGCCGGCGCGGCCAGGCCGGCGAACATCTCCAACAGCGCGGCGACGATCTTGGGGGCCGCCTCGGGCTCGACGCGGTTGATCCCCAGCCAGGTCTCGTAGCCGCCCAGGGCGAAGTGCCGGGGGGTGGGGAGGTAGTTGTAGACGCCGTTGGCCAGTTCCATCGTGAAGGTCGGCTTGAACGGGCTCTTCGCCTTGATCTCCAGGCCCGTCTCGGCGAAGACCTCGAACGGGATAGCCGCGATCCCGAGGTCGCCGACGCGGACGGCCTGGAGCCGCACCGAGACCTCGTCGGGCGACGCGGCCATTCGCAGGGTCCACTCGGCGAAGAAGCGCTCCAGGCCGTGGTGTTTGGGGGCGTCGGCGGGCTTCTCCAGGACGCGGCGGGCGTAATCGAGCTGCTCCGGCGTGGGCTTCCGGGTCTTGAGGACCAGCTCGCGAGCCGTCGCGGCCAGCGCGGCCCGGTCGCGGAAGGCGACGCCCCGGTAGGCCTCGGCAACGCGTCCGGCCAGGTCGTCGGCGACGCGCGTCATCTGCTCGTAGGGGGCCGGGGGCTTCGCGGGCGGGGGCGACACGGTGTCGATGTTGTTCACGTCGCCGCTCGTGCCGTTGGACATGATCGCGACGAACGACGGCTGGTGGAGCGGGTCGACGCCGAGCCGTTCGCCCAGCTTGCGCGCGAAGACCGCGAAGTAGTCGGCCGAGACGTGCCCTTCCGGGACGCCGCCGACGTAGTGGAGCGAGTAGTTCGCCAGCACGGCGATCGGCCGGCCGTCCGGGGCGCGGACGGCGAGGAACGCCAGCTGGGGGTCGACCGGCCCGGCGGGCTCCAGCTTCGCCGGGTGCCGGCCCGGGTTCATCAGGGCCCGGTCGACGCCGCCGAACGGGTCGTCGACGGTCTCGCCGGGCTTGAGCAGCCAGCGGCGGTTGAACAGGTGCTCCGGCGCGTCGAGGGTCCCCCAGCCGACCTGCGCGGGGGCGAGGTTCCCGGCCGCCAGCCGGATCGCGTCGGCGATGCGGCGGGCGAGGAACTTCTGGTACTCCGACGGTCCGGAGCCGGGCTCCAGGTCGTCGCCGGACCGGCTGCTGGTGGCCGAGTGGGTGTGCGTGGCCGCCCCCAGGATGTTCGCCTCGGGGATCCCCGCCTTCGCCGAGGCGAGCCGGCGGGCCTCGTCGAAGACCTCGCGCGCGACCCCGACGCTGTCGACCACCACGAACGCCAGCCGGGTCGAGCCGTCGTCCAGCACCAGCGCCCGCGCGTGGAGCGGGTCGTGGACGTACGACGCCGGCGGCGTGGCGAAGTTGCCGATGATCGGCTCGTCCAGGAACGGCGTGACGTCGACGATCGCCGCCCCCGCGCGGAACGTCGGCCCGTCGGCGCGCGCCGGGAGGATCGAGGCGCAGGCGAGGGCCGCGAGGGCGGCGATCCGGGCGGGGGCGGTCGGTTTCATGGTTTCGCCGGGGTTGGAGGGGCGGGCTGGGCGCGTGACGCCTCGATGAGACGCCGAGGGACGGCCGGTGTCAACCGGCGAGCGGGCCCGTCGACGCCGGACCCCGGACGCCGGACGCCGGCAGAGGGCCGCGCCGCGCGTGAAGTTTTCGAGAGACTCGGCCGCGGGGCCGCCGCGGGCTTTAACGGGGGGGCGGCGGGCGGTAGGCTTGCGAGGGGCCGGGCGGCCCAGGTCGCCCGGTTCGGATCGACGCATCGAAGTTTGAAGTGGAGAAAGTCCAATCATGTTGCGATTCCTGGCCCTGGCGGCCCTGGCGGCCCTGGCGCTGGCGACGGCCGGCCGGGCCTCGGCCGACCCCGACCGGCACGTCGTCGTGATCTCGCTCGACGGCTTCCCCGCGTGGTACCTGGACGACCCCGAGGTCTCCCTGCCGGTGATCCGCGGCCTCCGCGACGCCGGCGCCTCGACGGCCGACGGCATGACCGTCTCCAACCCGTCGGTCACCTGGCCGAACCACACGACCCTGATGTCGGGCGTCCGCCCCGCGAAGCACGGCGTCCTGTTCAACGGCCTGCCGAAGCGCGAGCCGGGCGCCCCCACGGTCGTCACGCCGGAGCGCACGCAGGCGGAGCTGGTCCACGTTCCGCTCCTGTTCGACCTGATCAAGCCGAAGGGGCTCACGTCGGCCGCCATCAACTGGCCCTGCACCTCGGGCTCCGAGAGCCTCGGCGACAACTGGCCGGACGTCCCCAAATCGTTCACCCACACCACGCCCCGGCTCAAGGCCGAGATGGAGAAGGCCGGGCAGATCGAGCGGTTCGAGCGCGGCGGCGGCGGGGGCCGCGACGAGGTCTGGGCGGAGGTCGCCGCCGACGTGATCCGCGCCCGCAAGCCCAACCTCCTGGCGCTCCACCTGCTGGAACTCGACTCGACCCACCACCAGCACGGGCCGAACACCCCCCAGGGCCGCGCCGTCGCCGGCAAGCTCGACGCCCTGGTGGGCAAGGTCGTGCAGGCGGTCGACGACGCCGGGATCCGCGACAAGACCACGATCTTCGTCGTGGCCGACCACGGCTTCCTCGCCAACTCCAAGACGCTCCGCCCCAACGCGCTCCTCCGCAAGGAGGGGCTGCTCACGGTGGAAGGAGAGAAGGTGATCCGAGCGCGCGCCTTCGTCGTCCCCGAGGGGGGCATCGGCATGGTCTACCTGACCGACCCGGCCACGAAGGACGAGGACCGCGCGACGGTCCGCCGGCTGTTCGAAGGCGCCGAGGGCGTCGCCGCCGTGATCGAGCCCGAGGACTTCCCCCGCTACGGCCTGCCGAAGCCCGAGGACCACCCGGGGATGGCCGACATGATCCTCGCCGCGAAGGAAGGCTACGGCGTCGGCGGCGCGGTCAACGGCGACGCGTTCATCCAGGAGCACGCCCAGAAGGGGACGCACGGCTACCTGTCGACCGAGCCCGGCATGAAGGCCCTGTTCGTCGCCTCGGGCGCGGGCGTCAAGCCCGGGTCCAGGCTGCCGAGCGTCGAGAACGTCGACGTCGCCCCCACCGCCGCCCGCCTGCTGGGAGTGCCGCTGGAGCAGGCCGACGGCCGGGTGCTGGACGAGATCCTCGTCGGCGCGAAGTGATCGGCCGACCGAGGCCTTCCCGCGCCGGGGGAAGGCCTCGGGGCCCGTCGGGTCACTCGCCCATCCAGGCCTTGCGACGGGCCTTCTGGGCGTCGGTCGGCTCGGGGAGCAGCTCCAGCGTCCAGTCGCGCGGGGGCTCCAGGCCGAACGTCACGTCCAGGCGCTGGAAGCGGTCGCGGCGGGCGATGAGGACCGAGACCTTATCGCCGGGGCGGAAGGCTTCGAGCCTTCGCGACCACTGCGAGGGGGGGATCCGGTCCTCGCCCACGCCGAGGATCTCGTCGCCGACGTTGAACCCGGCCTCGAACCCGGGGGTGTCGCGCTTGACGTGGCCGACCACCAGCCGGCCGTCCTCGTTCTTGGTGGTCAGGCCTAGCCAGGCCTTGGCGGGCTTGTCCTTGTCTTTGTCCTTGTCGGCGTCGGCCTTCTTCTCGGGCTTGTCCTTGGCGAAGCGGAGGCCGAACCAGTCGCAGGCCGCGGCGTAGTCCAGCTCGTCGGTGGTGCGGAGGGCGCGGCGGAAGAAGGCGGCCAGGTCGGTCCCGGCGACCTCGGCGGCGGTCTTCTCGAACTCCTCGGCGGTGAAGCCCCGGTCGCCGGAGTAGCGCGAGTAGGCCAGCCGCATCACGTCGTCGAGGCTCTTGGCGTCGTTGGTGGCGCGGCGGATCTCGGCGTCGAGCAGGAAGGCGACGACGGCGCCCTTGACGTAGTAGCTGACCTGGGTGTTGGGCGTGTTCTCGTCGCGGCGGTAGAACTTGATCCAGGCGTCGTACGACGACTCCTCCAGGGGCTGGACGAGCCGGCCCGGCGTGGTCTGGAGCCGCTCCACGTCGTTGATCGTCCGGTCCTCGCCGGCCGAGGGGGGGTCGCCCGCCAGGTACTCGGCGACGGTGCAGAGCCCGGCCCGGCGGACGATCAGCCGGTCGTAGTAGCTGGTGATCCCCTCGGCGACCCAGAGGCTCGGCGTGTGGACCTCGTTCTCGTAGTCGAACGGGCCCAGCTCGGCCGGCCGCAGCCGCTTGACGTTCCAGGTGTGGAAGAACTCGTGGGCGACGAGGTTCAGCCAGGCGAGGTAGCTCGCGCGGGTGCGGGTGGCCCAGCGGCTCCCCATCAGCACGGTCGAGTTCTTGTGCTCCAGGCCGCCGCCGGCCTCGCCCAGGATGTTGAAGAAGACGTAGCGGTCGTAGGGGAGCGAGCCCCAGAACGCCTTCTCGGCGCGGACGATGGCCTCCACGTCGCGGGCCGACCGGGGGCCGTCCCAGAGGCCCCCCTCGCCCTCGTTCAGGAGGACGTGGGGCACGCCGTCGACGGTGAACTCGTAGAGCGCCGGGTTGCCGGCGTAGATCGGGCTGTCGACCAGCGTGTCGTAGTCGGCGGCGACGTAATGGTGGGGCTTGCCCCCCGGCGCGGGGGGGAGGGCGGTGACGCTCTGCTTCCAGCCCTGGGCGGGGTCGACGACGACCTCGTGGGGCCGGGCGACGCCGTCGGCCGGGGTCAGGAAGGTGGCCGCGCCCTGGAGCATGGCGAAGGCGGAGTCGATCCAGTTCGCCTGCACGGCCATCGTCCGGCCGTAGACGCGGTAGGTGACGACGACCTCGTCGGCGCCGCCGGTCGCCACCTTCCAGCGGTTCTTCCGGCTCTTGGCCGCCGTCAGCTCCGAGCCGTCGGGCTTGCGGGCGGCGAGGTCCTCCACCCCCTTGGCGTACTCGCGGACGAGGTAGGAGCCGGGGGTCCAGACCGGCATCATCAGCTCCACCTCGGGCTTGCCGGCCGTCGGGATGCGGGCCTCGACCTCGACGTAGTGGGTCTGGGGGGCGGGGAACCGCAGCGCGTAGCGGACCGGCTCGGCCGCAAGGGCCGCGGCGGGGATCGTCGTCATGATGCACCAGAGGATCAGGGTCGGCGGGATCGGTCGCCGTCGGGTCGAAGTCATGCCAGCCTCGCAATCGTCGCGGTCGTCTCCCGGGCCCTCGCGATTCTAACGGGCCCCGGGGGCGCCGGGGAACCCGTCCGGGCCGGGCCGGGCCCGCTCGCGAGGCTGCCCGCGCCAACAGGCGTGAAAGGATCGTCCATCAAGGAAATCCGACCCCTTGATGCTTGACGACCCCCGCCGATCGCGCCCGGCCGTCTCCTGGAACCCCCGGAATCCGCCAGGTCCGCCAGTTCCGTTAAAATCGCGAGCCTTGGTTTATCTGGGAAAATACGAGGCCTATACTACATGGGTAATCTGAAGCCGGGATTTCCTCGGTTGAGCACCTGGAGAAGGAAGCACCCATGTTGAAGACATCGCTGATCGCGTTGGGGATGTTGGCGGCCTTGGCGGGGGCGTCGACGCGGGTCTCGGCGCAGGAGCTGATCGGGACGCCGATCGCCGCGCCGGTCGTCGGCGGGGTCGTGGTGGGCGCGCCCCTGCCGATCGCCTCGGGGAGCGAGCTGATCGTCAATCCGGGCGGCGTGGTCCTGGGCGCCCCGGCGGGCTACCCGTACCAGGCGGGGCCGATCCATCCCTACAGCTACTACATCGACTTCCCCAACCCGGCGCGGACGTACGTGCCGTACGGCCCGACCGACACGTTCACCTATCAGGGCCAGGCCTACGGCCACGCCTACGACCGCTGGACCTGGCCGGCGATGTCGAACGCCTCGCCGGGCCTGGGACGCTACTACCAGCTCCTCCACTGACCTCGCCGTCAGGTCCCGCCGCCGGGCCGGGGACGCCTCGCTCAGGCGGGGTCGACCTCCGAGCCGAGGAACTCGATCAGGCGGCGGTTGACGCGATCGGGCTCCTCGTGCTGGATCCAGTGGGTCGCCTCGTCGAAGAATTCGAGGCGGCCCCGGTCGCAGAGGGCCAGGCTCGCCTCGGCGATCCCGCGTTCCAGGAACCTGTCCCGAGCCCCCCAGAGGATCAGCGCGGGGACGACGACCCGCGCCGAGCGGCCCGCCGACGGCCCATACCTCAGCAGGGCGCGATACCAGTGGATCATCGCCGTGATCGCGCCGGGCTGGGACCAGGCCCGGCGGTATTCGTCGAGGTCGGCGTCGGCGAACGTCCCCGGGCGGCTCGTGTTCCGCAGGCTCTCGGCCAGGGGGCGGAAGTCGTCCCGACGCAGCAGGGCCTCGGGGAGCCGGGGGAGCTGGAAGGCGAAGACGTACCAGCTCTTGAGCAGTTGTCGGGGCGAGGTGAGCAGGTAGCGTTTCGAGGCGGCCGGGTGCGGGGCGTTCAGGATCGCCAGCCGCTCCACCCGCTCGGGGTTCCGGGTGGCGACCCACCAGGCGACGATCCCGCCCCAGTCATGCCCCACCAGCGCCGCGCGGGGGCGGCCGGTCGATTCGACGAGCCCCAGGACGTCGTCGGCCAGGGCGTCCAGCGCGTAGGCGGAGACCGGCCCCGGCTTGTCGCTGAGGCCGTACCCGCGCTGGTCGGGGGCCAGCACGCGGAATCCGGCGTCGGCCAGCGGCCCGATCTGCCGCCGCCAGCACGCCCAGGGCTCCGGGAAGCCGTGCAGCAGGATCACCGGCGGGCCGCCCTCCGGGCCCGACTCGACGACGTGGAGCCTCACGCCGTTCGTCGGGATGGTCGAGTGGCGAAGCGGATCGCTCATCGTTCCCCTCGGGGTCGGCGGCTTACTGCGAGGGGGGCGTCGTCCCGGTGAGCTTGTAGATGGCTCGCCACTTGGGGGTGTCGAGCTGATCGACGTCCTCGGAGAGGCCCCAGCAGCCGAAGCGGCTGGCGGGGCCGATGTGGGCGAAGTACATGTAGAGGTCGCCGCCGCGGTCGAACCAGTTGTCGAGCGCGTCGTGGAGGACGAGTTCCTCCATGGCGGGGAGGCGGTTGGCGCGGATCCGGTTGGCGACGTTGGTCGGGTCGCCGCCGCCGACGTCGGGGCCGATCTCGTACTGGTAGTGCTTCAGGCCGTAGCGATCGGCGATCTCGCGGATCTTCGTGCGATGGTCGAGGTTGGCGTCGGAGCTGGCGCGCATGGCGGCGACGAGCTGCTCGGGGCTCGCGTCCTTGGCGGCGCGGCTCACGTTGTAGTACGAGGCGTCGGCCAGCGCGACGAAGTGGTCGCGGGGGGCGCCGTAGGTCGCCTCCACCCAGGCGAGGACGTCCGCGTAGTGCGGCCCCGGCGAGATGGCCCACGAGGCGTAGACCGGACGGACGCGGTCCGCCTGGTCGGCGCCGAACGTCTCGCGGAACGTTCGGCCGATCTCCACGAGCCGCTTGGCGTGGCGGCGGTGCGTCCAGGCCTCCTCGTCCTTCGAGCCGTCGGCGTTCAGGGGCGAGCCGCCGCGCTTCACCTCGTCGATCGCCGCGAGCTTGTTGTAGATGTACTGGGGGAAGCCGAAGTTCCAGACCTCGTTCGAGTGCTCGACGTAGACCTTCAGGCCCGGCTTCAGGCCGGCCTTGAGGAACTTCGCCAGCTCGGCGACGTAGCCGTCGGTCGCGGCGATCGGGACGTTGATCCAGGCGTCGGTGTCGGTCGCGTTGGCCAGCTCGACGACGTGCTCCCAGGCCACGCCGTACTTGCCGCCGGTCTCGCCCGCCTGGGTCGCGTAGTCGGCCGGGCGGCGGTCGGCCCACTCCAGGGCATGACGGCCCTCGTCGCCGTAGTAGCCGGGGTTGTGGTTCGTCTCCAGCCAGTCCATGTACCGGAGCGTCGAGAACGGCTTGAGGCTGGCCAGGTACTCGTTGGTGAAGACCTGCGCCGTATCCGCCGGGTAGCCGGGGCGGATGATGCGGAAGTTCGTGAAGCCGGAGCCCTCGGGGGCGTCGGCGTCGCGTCGGGTCTTCGCGAACGAGACGACGAGGATGCCGCAGCCCTTCGGGACGACGATCCGGCCGCTGGTCGTGTTCGACTTCGCGTCGTACCGAGCGGCCTCGACCTTGCAGCCGGGGCCCTCGGCGATGGCGACCTCGGCGCGGCCCCGGAGGGAGAACGGGTAGGTGCCGCTCCAGTCGGGCTGGTAGGCGTCGGGGTCGTCGATGGGCGGGGCCCAGGCGAAGACCGGGCGGACGTCGAACAGGACGGTCTTGGCGTCGGCCTTCGGCCACCCCTTGTCGTCGATCGGGACGGCGCCTTCGCCCCGGGGCTTCATCCAGCCCCGGAGCGTCTTCGCCAGGTCGACGAACGGCCGGCCGCGATTGCCGTCGCCCAGCCCGTCCAGCTCCACGCCGACCTTCTTCTCGTGCGGTGCGCGCTGCGCCCGCGCGTCCGACGCCCCGACCGCCCACGCCGCCAGCCCCGCCGCGATCCACCGCCACGATCCCTTCATCGCCGCCCCCTCGCTTCGCATCCGACGTCCGGAACAGGCCTCGCTTCGACCTGCGCGAGCGTAACCGCCCGCGCGGCCGGGTTCCAGGGAGTCGCGAACCGACGGGGGCCCGGTGCCGTCTGGTTTCGCGCCTCCCGCTCGGCTCCAATGGGGGCCGCGGCCGGCCGAGGCTCGGATCCCCGGCGACTCGCGAAGGAGGTCTCTCATGATGATGACGCCCGACGGCTCGGACGACGTGGCGAGGGCGCTGATCGACGGCGCCCTGGCCGCCTTCCGGGCCAACAAGGGCTGGGCGGACCGGGCGGTCGCCCAGCTCCCCGACGAGAAGCTGCACGTCGCGCTCGACCCGGAGACCAACTCCATCGCCGTCGTCATGAAGCACGTCGCGGGGAACCTGCTCTCCCGCTGGACCGACTTCCTGACGACCGACGGCGAGAAGCCCTGGCGCGACCGGGACGACGAGTTCGTGGACACCTTCGCCGCGCGGGGGGACCTCCTCGCCTACTGGGAGTCCGGCTGGGGCCGGCTGTTCGACGCGCTGGAGGCCCTGACGCCGGCCGACGTCGCCCGGACGGTCGCCATCCGGGGCGAGCCGCACAGCGTCCCGCTGGCGATCCAGCGCTCGCTGGCCCACTGCGGCTACCACGTCGGCCAGATCGTGCTCATCGCCCGCATCCTGGCGGGCGACTCCTGGGAGACGATCACGATCCCCCGGGGAGGCTCCGCCGGCTTCAACCGCCGCGTCTGGGGCGAGGGCCATTACGGGCCGCGCCGAGCCCCGGCGACCGCCGGAAAGCCGAACTTCGACGACGAGGCCCGATCGACGGCCTAGGGTTGCAAGGCGAGAGGGAGGCCCGACGCGGGCCGGCCGGCGAGCCGACACCCTGAGGATCATGCGATGAAGTCGAGAAGAGCGAGGGAGATCCGCCCTGTCGGGGAATTGATGGAAGGGCGCCTGCTGGCCGCCTCCTGGCCTTCCATGCGCGGGGGCGTGGCCGAGTGGGCCGTCCTGCGCGATCGTCCCGGGGTCCCCGGCTTCCGGACGCCCCCTCGCCCCGGATCCGGCGTGGACGGGCCCGGCGCACCGATCCGAGGGGGCTTCCCCGGGGGTCCGGCGCTCCGCGATCGGGGCCCGTCGGCCTCCCCGACCGCCAACGTTTTCTACGGCCTGGTGACCATCCGGAATACGACGCAGGCGAACGTCGCGTTCAGCATCTCGGCCTCGACCTACCAGGGGGGCCGCTACTTCAATTTCACCCTGGGGCCGGGGCAGAGGCAGGTCTACTTCGCCTCCTATGACGCCAGGACGGGCACCGCCCCGATTTTCAAGGTGAGCTTCGACACGGTCACTCGCCGGAACGTGATCATGCTTCCCGAGGTCAGGACCCAGTACGCCCCTGCGGATTGGGTGCCCACCGACCCGAACCTCGGCAGCCCCTACGCGATCGTCGCCGAGGGCGGCCGGCTGAACGTGATCCCCGTCCGCGGCCGCTGACCGAGGCCCCCGCGAGTCAGGGGCGCTCCGCCAGCAGCGCCCGGTACTTGGGATCCTCGTCGGCGAAGACGGCCTCGTCCTCGATGGCGTGGGCGAAGCCGAGGTGGACGGCGGCGAGGCCGAGCTCGCCGAGTTCGAAGTGGCACTGGCCCAGGCGGAGGTGGAGGAAGGCGTTGTCGACGCCTCCGGGGAAGGTCAGCGCCCGCGCGAGGTCGTCGCGGCCGGCGAGGTAGTGGCCCTGGAGGAACTTCGTGTAGCCGATGTTCCCCAGGATCCAGGCCGCCTCGTCCTGCTCGTGGGGAGGCTCGGGGAGGAGTTCCCAGGCGGCCTCGTAGGCCTCCAGCGCCTTGACGAAGCTCCCCGCGTCGGCGAGGTCCACGCCCAGGTCGCACAGCTCCTCGATCTCGGCGGCGACGTCTCCGGGCTCGTACATGACTCGATCCTCGTCGGGTCGGGGTGAAGTGGCGTCTGCGGCCCTTACGTCAGAGGCCCAGCGAGCGGGCGAGGCGGTCCATGCCGGCCGCCGGGCCGTCGGCCGCGCCGTAGATGGACGAACCGGCGACGAGCACGCGGGCACCGGCCTCGACGACCTGGGGGGCCGTCTCGGCGTCGATCCCGCCGTCGACCTCCAGCTCGCAGTCGGGGCGGACCTCGTCGATCATCCGCCGGATCGCCCGGATCTTCTTCAGGGTCCCCGGCAGGAACGACTGGCCGCCGAAGCCGGGGTTCACGGTCATCGCCAGCACCAGGTCCAGGTCGGGGAGGATCTCCTCCAGCATCACCGCCGGGGTGGCCGGGTTGAGCGCCACGCCCGCCTTCAGGCCCAGCGCCTTGATGCGCTGGATCGTCCGGTTCAGGTGCGTCGCACCCTCGACGTGGACGATCAGGGTGTCCGCCCCGGCCTCGGCGAAGGCGTCGAGGAAGTCGTCGGGTGAGGCGATCATGAGGTGGGCCTCGATCGGCAGGGGCGTGGCCGGCCGCAGCCACTTCGCCAGCACCGGGCCGAACGTGATGTTGGGGACGAACCGGCCGTCCATCACGTCGAAGTGGATCCGGTCGGCGCCGGCCGCCTCGACCTCGCGCACCTGCTCGGCCAGCCGGGAGAGGTCGGCCGAGAGGATCGACGGGGCGATCTTGATCCGGTTGTCGTCGGGTCGGGGATGCATCGGGAGAGGTCTCCGGGCGTTCGGTCGGATCGGATCGGATCGGATCGGATCGGATCGAGGTCGGGTCAGAGGGCGAACGACAGCCGGCGGCGGAATTCGGAGGTCAGCTCGGAATCCGGCGGGAGGAGCTGGAAGACGGCGATCATCAGCTTGCGGGCCTCCTCGCCGGTCCCCTTGCGGTCGGTCTCGACGAGGTCCAGGGCGATCGTCAGGGCTTCCTCGGACTGGCCGGCGGCGGCGAGGGACTCGGCCAGCCGGAGGCGGAGCGTCTTGTCCCCCGGCGCGGCGTCGGCCGCGGCGCGGGCGGTGGCGACGTCAGAGGCGCCCTCGGACTGGGCCTTCAGGACCAGCTCGGCCTTGAGCTTCTCCCCCTCGGGTTCCAGGAACCCCCGGCGCTCCAGCTCCAGGACGACGGCCTGGGCCTCGTCGATCCGGCCGGCGGCGAGCGCCAGCCTCCCCAGGCCGACGCGCGCCGCGCCGAGGTCGGGGTCGAGCGCCAGGGCCTCGGCGAACTTCGCCCCGGCGGCCTCGGGGTCGGAGGATTCCAGCGCGCGGGCCTCGCTCGCCAGGGTCTCGGCCTTCGAGGGGAGCAGGCGGTCGAGCCACTGGCGGAGGAACGACTCGGACTGGACGCCGGCGAACGAGTCGAGGATCTGGCCGTCGCGGATCCCGAACACGGTCGGGATCGACCGAACGCGGAGGTTGGCGGCGATTTCCGGCGAGCGGTCGGAATCGACCTTCACGAGCACGAACCGGCCGTCGTACTCCCGCGCCAGCTTCTCCAGCACGGGGCCGAGCATCTTGCAGGGGCCGCACCAGGTCGCCCAGACGTCGACGACCACGGGCGTGGCCCGCGAGCGTTCGACGACGTCGACGGCGAACGACTCGGTCGTCGCGTCGAGGATGTACGGGGAGTCGCCGGGGGACGACGGGGCGGCCGTTTCGGTCTCGGGGGTGTCGTTCATGGTCGCGGTGCGATGGCTGGGGGTCGGGAGACGGGCCTTCTCCGGGATCGTCGCGGACGATCGTCCGCGATCTCCCCATCATACGCCCGCCGACGGGCCTCGGGAACCGCGCGGGCCTCCGTCCGCGCCGTCGGGCTTGCGGCGGCGGGTTCCCGAAGCCGATCGGCGGCCGGGGGATGCGCCGGCGGGCTTCGATGCGACGGTTCCCGATCCTACCGCTCGACCGCCGACGTCGCCCGCACCGGACCTACCCGCGGACCACGAGCCCGCCCGGCCCGAGTTCGAGGAACGCGTGGATGCCGAACTCGCGGATGATGTCCGGGATCAGCGGCGCCATCAACGCCTCCAGGTCTCGATTGCCGACGTTGCCGGTCGAGATCAGCAGGAGCTTCGCCGGCCGCCCCTTGAGGAGGTGCGAATCCACGAAGTCGGCGTCCTTCGTGACCACCGCCCGACCTTCCCGGTCGGCGACTGCGATGACTTGCTCGTCGGTCGTCCGATTCGCATCCGGCAGGTCGAGCGTGTGGACCGCGTCGCCGCCGGCGGCGGTCAGCCATGCGGCCACGCGTCGTGGCAACTGGGCGTCCACGAGGAACGTCAAGGCCCGGTCGCCTGGAGCCGGCGGGTCCGGGCCAGCCGGGCGGCGTACTCCAGGACGGCCAGCAGGTCGTCCCGCTCGAGATCCTCGTAATCGGCGAGGATCTCATCCGGGGTCATGCCCGAGCCGAGCAGCTCCAGCAACGACTCGACCGGGTAGCGGAGGCCGCGCACGCACGGCTTGCCGTGGCAGACCGCCGGGTCGATCGTGATCCGAGAGAGTCGCGTGTCCATCTTCGACAGCATACGGGAATCGGACGGACCGCGCCTACGTCGCCCGTCTTACGCCCGGCGACGGGCCTCGGGAACCGCGCGGGCCTCCGTCCGCGCCGTCGGGCTTGCGGCGGCGGGTTCCCGAAGCCGATCGGCGGCCGGGGGATGCGCCGGCGGGCTTCGATGCGACGGTTCCCGCGCTCGACGGGCCGGGTAGAATGAAAGGTCGCTCACCGATCGACGCCGCCCGAACGCCCGAAACGAGAGTGCACCATGGCATCCATCGACAGTCCGACCGTCGCGACGGGAACGCTCCCGGCCCAGCCGCCGGAGCCCGCCTGGGGGGCCAGCGATTGGCCCGCCCGGCTGGCCGAGGTCGCCGAGCTGATGCGCGAGATGAGCACCCACGACGACCCGCAAGAGATGGTGCGCGCCTACGGCCGTCGGGTCCGCCAGATCATGCCCTCGGACCGCTGGATCTCGCTCAGCCGCCGCGGCCTGGAATACCCCAAGTACCGCATCACCCGGTCGAGCCTCTGGACCGACGAGATCAACCCCTGGAAGAACCCGGAGAAGCTCCCGGTCTTCGAGGGGGGCCTGCTCGCCGAGTTGATCTACGGCGACCAGCCCCGGCTCCTCGACGACATCGCCAAGCTCGTCGGCCCCGACGAGCCGGCCGCCGAGCACCTGGCCGGCCAGCGCTCGCTCATGGCCATCCCCCACTACGACCGGGGCGTCGGCCTGAACATGGTCGTCGCGCTCCGCGAGAAGCCCGGCGCGTGGGAGCCGGAGCAGTTCCCCGAGCGGTTCTGGATCAGCGGCCTGTTCGGCCGGGCCACCCAGAACCTCGTCCTGACCGACCAGCTCAAGCAGGCGTACGACGTGGTCGACCGCGAGCTTCGCGTCGTGGCCGACATCCAGCGCTCGCTTTTGCCCAAGACGCTGCCGCAGATCCCCGGCGTGGAGCTGGCGACGTACTACCGGACCTCGCAGTGGGCCGGCGGCGACTACTACGACTTCTTCCCGCTCCCCGGCGGCCGCTGGGGCTTCCTGATCGCCGACGTCAGCGGCCACGGCACCCCCGCCGCCGTGATGATGGCGATCCTCCACAGCCTGGCCCACGGCCACCCCGGCGACCCCGACCCGCCGTCGGCCCTGCTGAAGCACGTCAACGACCGCCTGGCGTCCACCTACACCACCACGAACGAGGTGTTCGTCACGGCCTTCTACGGCATCTACGACCCGTCGAACCGGAAGTTCACCTACGCCTGCGCCGGCCACAACCCCCCGCGCATCAAGCGCTGCTCCGAGGGGGCGGTGATCTCGCTGGAGGACGTCGGCGGGCCCCCGCTGGGGCTGTTCCCGGACCTGGAGTTCGCCGAGTCGACCGTGACGCTCGTCCCCGGCGACTTCCTGGTCCTCTACACCGACGGCGTGACCGAGGCCATGAACGCCGCCGGCGGCCAGTTCACCCCCGAGCGGCTCGACGCCATCCTGTCGATGTGCAACCTCTCCGCCAAGCAGATGGTCGACGCCATTCTCGACGGCGTCGACGCCTTCACCGGCCCCCTCGACCCCCACGACGACCAGACGCTGGTGGTGGCGAAGGTCTCGTGACGTGGTAAGACGGAAGGCCCCGAACCCTCGACGACGCCGGAGGCTCCCATCACGACCATCAGCGTGACCCTGTCCGACGAGCTGCGGGCCGTCGTCGAGAAGGAGGTCGCCGAGGGGGGCTACGAGTCCCCCGACGCCTACCTCCAGGCCCTCGTCCGCGAGGCCCAACGCCGACGCGCCCGACGCACCCTGGACGCGAAGCTCCGCGAGGCCCTGGAGAGCGGCCCGGCGACGCCGATGACGCGGGAGGATTGGGAATCCTTGCGTCAGGAAGCGCTCGACGGCCTGAAGGGCGAAGTCATCAGGCCATGAGTCGCGTCGTTCGGCGACCCGCGGCGATTCGCGATCTGGTCGAGGCTTATCGAAGTTCTTCGCGACGTTCGGCGAGGCCGTACTTCTCGCGAAGCTCGTTCAAGGCCGTACGCGCGGGCTTGAGCCGGCCGGCTTCGATGTCGGCGAAGCCTTCCCGGATCGCATCGAGGGCTCCGCGACGGTCCTCGTCGCTCTCGTTCTCGATTCCCCAGCGTGCGAGGGCGTCGTCGAGGCTCAGCTCGTCCGACCCGTCGGAGAGTCGTTCCTCGATGAACCCCTTTAAGCCCTGCAGGTCGTTGACGCGATCGGTCGCCATGGGGGACCTCCTCTCCGACATCGTTTCTACCCGCGGACGGCCCGGAAGTCTCACCGCCGGCGCAGCTTCGCCGAGACCTGGGCGAGGTCGTCGCGGTGGCCCGGGGCTTATCGCTGACCTGGAGTTCGCCGGGTCGAGCGTGACCCTCGTTCCCGGCGATTTCCTGGTGGGTGGCGAAGGCTACGGGATGGCCCAGCCTTCCCCGACGCGGGACGCCTAATCGCTCAGGAGGACAAGGAGGGTCACGATGATGAAAGGAAACGACGCCAGCGCGAGAACCAAGCCGACGCCTGTTGAAACTGCTAAAGACGCGAGGACGCTCGCAACGATTCTCCAGTGGCTGCCGGACCTTTTCTGGATTCTCAACGAGGCCGCCGCGGCCCCCGATCCGGCGAGGATCGCAAGGAGCAGCGCGATGGCGGGGTCGCGGGAGGTTTCTTTCTTGCTCCGAAACTTCTCGGCCTCCCGCCCGGGGTCGAACGGCGTCCCTCGTTCCTTTTCAGAGGGCCCATCTTCCTCCTCCCGGGTCTCCGCTTCCGCGAGCGGCCTTTCCTGTTGCATCCCCCGGTACATCGCTTCGAGCCTGTGATTCTGTCCGTAACCCGCGGCGATGGGGATCAGCACCACGAACAAAGCCCACAGGACGGCCGATAAGGGGATGGCCAGGTAGACGTTTGCAAGTGCGATGATTCGTTGCAACGCATGCTCGGGGGCGTGGAGTCCAGGGTCGAAGATCTCACCGCCCGCGCAGCTTCGCCGAGAGCTGGGACAGGTCGTCGCGGCCGGCGGTGGTGAGGACGTAGCCGACGATGTAGGCGGCGGCGCCGACGGCCAGGTGGAGGAGCAGGGGGGCGACGCGGGTGGCCAGGGAAGTCCCCGGGAAGGTGACGGGGAAGGCCAGGCTCAGCAGGCCGGTGGCGGCGAGGAGCGCGGCGCCGCCGGCGAGGGGCGGGCCCAGGGTGCGCCGGAAGAAGACCCGCATGTCGATCTCCAGGACCCGGGCGACGTAGAGGCCGGGCAGGATCAGGTTGGAGGCGAAGGTCGTCACCACCGTCCCCCAGATCACCCCCGCCACGCCGATCTGCTTCGTCAGGTAGTAGCTCACCGGCAGGTTCACCACCGCGCCGGCGAGGGCGGACAGGGCGATGACCGGGATCTTGTTGAAGCCGATCGCCATCTGGACGGGGACCGACAGGATCAGGGGGATCGCGGCGGTGAGGAAGAGCCGCATCAACGGGGCGACCTCGGCTGCGGGCCGGCCCAGGCGATCGCCCACCCAGAGGGTCAGGAACGGCGAGGCGTACAGGAAGGCGAGCAGGCCGATGGGGAGGACGGCGGCGATGTGCATGCGGGTGCCGTCGTACTTCACGCGCTCCAGGCTGCGCTCGTCGCGGGCGGCGGCCAGGCTGGCGACGGCGGGCATCACCATGTAGGCCAGCATCCAGCCCGTCTGGCGGAGCTGCAGGAACGGCTTGCTCACCACGTCGTACACCGCGTTCGCCTGGCCCGGGTCCGGGACCACGAAGCCGAGGATCGTGGTGTCGATCTTGTCGGCCAGGATCACGCTGACCTGGATCAGAGCCATGTAGAAGCTCACCTGCCCGAGCGACTTGTAGTCCTCCCAGCGCGCCCCCCGGAAGCTCAGCGACTGGCCCAGCTCGCGGGTCATCACCCAGACGGCCGGCCCCAGCCCCAGGCCCACCTGGATCGCGGTCTGCATCACCACGACCCAGAAGAACGGCACGCCGCTCTTGAGCCCGATCAAAAGCGCCAGGAACCGCAGGATCGTGATCGCGAACTCGATCCGGGGGAGGAACTCGTAGCGCCGGGCCGCCTGCAGGACGCTGGAGACCACCACCGAGAAGCCGTAGCAGGGGGCGGTGACGATCTGGACCCAGAGCAGCTTGACGATCAAGGGATACGAAGCGTGGCCGCGGTATTCCGAGTACGGCAGCGCCAGGTAGGCGATCGCCAGGAGCGCGGCGACCTGCACCAGGGCGGTGGCCGTGTAGAAGGTCAGGCCGCAGGCGACGGTCCGCTCGACCCCCTCCCGATCCCCCTTGGTCCAGTACTGCGAGATCTGCCGCTGGAGGGCCGAGCTGACGCCGAACTCGAAGAGCATCTGGAGGAAGCCGAAGCCCCAGGCGAAGCTGTAGGCGCCGAGCTGGTCCTTGCCGGCCGACTCCAGGATGAGCCGGGTCGTCCAGAGCGAGAAGACGATCTGCAGCGGCACGCGGAATGCCAGCCAGAGCGTGCCGCTGAGCAGGCGTCCGAGCACCGGCGGCAGCGCGCGCGGCGGGGGCGCGGGGATGGATGTTGCCGTACTCACGGGGTCCTTCCTCGACGGCGGCGAAGACAATCCGGTGCGCTCCGCTAGATGTTGAGAAGGTCGCATCATATCGACGCACCCGCAAGCCAGGAACCCCAATTCCGCCGGCCCGGCCGCCGGGGACGACGGCGGGAATCTTGTGGTGCGAGGCCGGCCGAGGGCGCAGAATCGAGCCTTCCGAACCGATTCCGCACCTCTTGAGATGGAGCCCGGCCATGATCCTTCGACGGCGTCCCGTCGCGCTCGCGTACGCCTGGCTCTGCGGGGCCCTGATCACGTCATCGGCGCTGGCCCAAGAGGTCCCGGAAAAGGACGCGGAGGGCCGATTCGACGAAATGCTCGCGGCGGCGAAGCGAGAACCCGGGAAGGCGGACTGGGTGGCGCTCCGGCACGCTTTCGCGGACACCGCGCGGTATCACCCCTACAACGGCGAGTGGAAGGAGGAACTCGCCAAGGTCCGGAAGGAACTCCGGGGCGACGACCCCAAGGCGGCCGAGGCGGCCCTCGACGAGCTGCTCCAACGCGAGGGGTACATGCGGCTCGATGCCCATGGCCTGGCGGCCGTCCACTACTCGAGGACCGGTCGGCGCGATAAGGAGGAGTTCCACAACAAATTCTCCGAGGGCATCGTGGATGCCCTCTTCGCCTCGGGGGACGGCAAGAGTTTCGAGAAGCCCATCGAGGTGCTCTTCATCGAGGAGGAGTACGCCTTCCTTCGGGCCCTGAAACTGGAGCCGGAGCGACAGAACCTGGTCGATCACGAGGGCCACAAGTTCGACGTGCTGGAGGTGGCGGCGGCGGCGGGCGGCGAGCCGTTGAAATTCTATTTCGACATCGATCGGCCCTGGAATTCGCTCCGCAAGGCCTTCCAGCGGATCAAGAAGCGGGAGATTGAGGAGTAGCCCCCTCGGGTCGCCGTCCGGGGCTCAGGGCGCGTCGTGGTTCGGCTCGGACGGGACGGGGGCCGGCTCGGTGCGCTCCAGGCGTTCGAGGCGGCGTTCGAGCTGGTCGAGGCGCTCGACGACGGCGCGGGGGAGGGTGATCTGCAGCTCCTCGGCCCGGGGGGGCGGCACGGGCTCGCCCAGCGGCCTGGGCTGAGGCTGCGAGGGCACCGGCTCGGTCACGGCGGGCGCGAGGGGCGGGGCGGCGGGAGGCTGGGCCGGGACGACGGCGGAGGTGGGCACCACGACGGGGGTGGGCGTCGGCGCGGGGGCCGGCGGCGATCCCGAAGGGGGCCCGGAGGCCGCCGGGGCGGGGCGGGGGGCGTCGGGCCGCCGCGTGGTTTGGATCCAGACGCTGCGCTGGTGGCCGCCGGGGCGGTCTTCGTCCTCGTCGTCGTGGACGACTTCGAGGCGGACGTACTTCTCGGCCGGCGTTCGGTCGAGTCCTTCGGTCAGGTCGTGGGCCGAGCGGGTGGGCCGGCCGTCGAACGACACGATGCGGTCGCCGGCCTTGAGCCCTCCCCGGGCCGCGGGGGTGTCGGGCAGGACGTCGCGCAGGGCGGCACCCTCGGGCGAGCCGAGGTCGGCCGCGTCGGCCTCCAGGCGGACGCCCAGGTAGGCGCGGTCGACCCGCCCTTGCTTGCGGAGCTGCGAGGCGATCCAGAGCGCGTCCTCGGCGGGGACCGCGAAGCCCAGGTCGTCGCCCCGGCCCGACGCCGACCCGTCCGCGCGGTCCGACGACGGCGGGGCCAGGCCGCCGCGGATCAGGCCCAGCCACTGCCCCCGGTAGTTGACGACCGCCGCGCCGCTGTCGCCGGGGAAGAGGGGGGTCTGGACCTGGATCAGGCCGTTGAGCTGGAGATTTTGGAGCTTCAGCGACCGGTCCAGGCCGGAGATCTGCCCCCGGCTGACCGAGTGGCCCAGTCCGAACGGGTTGCCCACGACGAAGACCTGGCTCCCCAGGGCGGGGCCCTCGTCGGCGATTCGGATCGAGCGGAGGACGCCGGCGGGGATCTCCAGCAGGGTCAGCCCGGTGTCGGGGTCGTCGGCGATCCAGCGGGCGAGGTGGCGGCGGCCGAAGGCGTCGCGGGCGACGATCGGCGAGGGGCCGCCGCCGGGCTCGCCGGGGGGCGTCGGCGGGCGGTCGATCCGGACCGAGAGCACGTCGCCCCGGGGGCCGTCGATGACCACGCCCACGGCCGCGCGGCGGGCGTCGGCGGGGCCGTCGGCCGCGGTGTACTCCAGCGCCAGCACCGATTCCCGGGCCCGGCCCATGCCGGCGGCCATCCGCCGCTCCAGCCGTTCCATCGCCGCGAACAGGACCTCGTCGTCCTCCTCCTGTTCGCGCCGCTTGCGGGCTCCGGCGAGCGGCACGGCGCGGCCGGCGGAGAGCTCGGCCGAGGAGAGCGAGCGCGTCGACGAGGCGTCGCCCGCGCCTGCGGGGGGCCCTGACGACGCCTCGGCCGGTCCCCCTTCGGGCTTCGCCTCGATCGGCGGGCCGTCTCCCAGGACCCCGGACGATTCCAGCCAACGCGCGAACGCCCGGGACGCGCCCGGCTTCGCGGACGGGTCGGCGTCGGGGGCCGAGGGCCGGCCCAGCTCGGGCGCGGGGTGCGAGGAGACCGCCAGGAGCAGCGCCGCGAAGAACAGCCCGCTGGCGAACCAGAGGATCAGGCGGTTCCTGACCGACGCGTCCCGACGATCCATTGGTTGAGCGGCCTCATGGTGGGGGGCGATGGCTCGGCGGACGAAAGCGGCCCGGCGAAGGCCGACGGTCCGAAGACCCGTCGTCGCCTACGCCGCCGTCGCCTCCCGCGGACCGAGTCCTCAGTACGCCGGCTTGCCGATCCGGGAGTCCGGGGGCATGGGGGTGCCGCGCTCCAGGTCGAAGCGGACGGCGGGGGAGGGCGTCGACGTCGACGCCGGCCCCGACGCCGGGGCGTCGGGCTGGATCGGCGGGTCGGTGTTGCGGGCCAGGCTCCGCTCGTCGACGGCGGCGAGGTCGACCGGCTCGGCGTCCTCGATCAGCACCGGCGAGTCGAGCGGGCCGGCGAACGCGGGGGCGACGACGAGGGGGAGCTCCAGGACGGGGATCGAAACCGGGGCCGTCGCGGCGGCGATCCGGGCCTCGGCCTGGTTGCGGTGGCGGGCGGCCAGGGGGAGGCCGACGGCCAGGGCCAGGATCGCGGCCGCGGCCAGCGCGGCGGCGACGGCGACGCGGTCGGCGTCGAACCAGGCGCGGAGCCGGGCCGGGGATTCCTCGCGGGCCGCGTCGCCGAGCCAGGCGAGCTGCAGCGGCAGTTCGTCGCGGACGCCGTTCAGCCGGGACGCCGCGCGCTCCAGCGGGCCCCTGGCCGAGACGCCGGACCGGCGACGGCCGGGACGGCGGGCGCGGGCCGCGTCCTGGGCCTCGATCCGCGCCTGCAGCGCGGGCCAGAGCGACGGGGCGTGGGGCTCGACCGGGGACTCGGCGGCGGCCGCCGCCAGGACGCCGAGCGCCCGGGTCAGGCCGTCGCGGCGGCCGCGGCAGTCGGCGCAGGCCTCGAGGTGGGCCTCGACGGCGAGCCGTTCGTCGCGGGCCGGGCCCGACTCCGCGCCGGGCGCGGGGGCGTCGTCCGCTTCCGCTTCCGTGAGCAGCGGGAGGCGGTGGCGGACCCAGTCGCAGGCTGTCTCGTCCGGCGTTCTATTCATGTTCGCTCGTCAGCCGTCCGTGGCTGCCTCCTGCGCCGCGTCCTGCCGGCGCTCCCAAATATGGCGGAATTTCTCGCGCGCCTTCGACAGGCGCCAACGAATCGTCGCCTCACGCCTCCCCACGATCGCGGCCACTTCCGACGAGGAGAACCCTTCCAGGTCCCGCAGCACCAGGATCGTCCGGTACGAGACCGGCATCTGGGCCAGGATGAACTGGACCTCCTGGGCCAGCTCGGCCCGGACCCGGGGGTCGGGGTCGGGCAGCTCGAACGGGGCCCCGTCGTCGCCCGCGGCGCGGTCGATGGAGGTCGAGGGCGTCTCGCCTCGGCCGCGACGGAGCTGGTCGAGCCCGAGGTTCACCCCCACCCGGAACAGCCACGGGCCGAACCGCCTCCCGGTGTCGAACCGGTCGAGGCGGCTGTAGACCCGCCAGAACGTCTCCTGCGCCAGGTCGCGGGCGAGTTCGGGGTCGCGCACCAGGCGCGCCAGCACCCGGATCAGCTTCCGCTCGTACCGCCGCACCAGGACGCCGAAGGCCGCGTGATCGCCGCGTCGCGTCCGCTCGACCAGCCAGGCGTCGTTGAGGTTCCCCTCGTCGTCGACCGGGGTCGTCTCGGGCGAAGCGAAGTCTTCCAAGGGTTTCATTGGTTTCGACGGATCCCCCCCCTCGGCCGAGGATTCGCCCCGCCCGGCGTCGGAATCGCCGGTCGCGGAGGTCGTCGACCCCGCCCCGAGATCGGGACCATCGGACGTTGGGGGGACGACGTTCTCGATCCGCTTCCGCATCGCGCCATCTCCCCACAGAGCATGCTACGGGCCGTATGGGGCCCGCGTTGGAAGATTCGCCGGCCGTTTTCCCGGCGGTCCCCGCCGTCCGGCCCTCGCGACCCCTGAATAATCGGCCCACACGGGGGCCTTTGTCAACTCCGGCCGCCGACGCCACGCCCCGTCGCGGCGCTTCGCACGGGTGGATTCAGCCAGATCGGGCGGCTTTCGCCGCCGTTCCCCCCCCCTCCCCGCTCGCGACTCGGCCCTTGATCCGGGGCGCGTCGAGGTCGTATTCTCCGGCTCGCCTCGGCCGGAACTCGGCCGGCCGGGCGACTTTCCAGGAGCCGGGATCCCGGGACGACCTCGAATGACCCTCCATGATTGCGGCGTCGCCCTGATGGTGCTATCGGTTTCCGGCCTGACGGCCGTCGCGGGCGAGCCGCTCGATGTGGCCTTCGTCTCGCGGCATGACGGCGGCGAGCAGCGCTACGTGGTCGTGACGCCCGACGGCTTCCAACCGGGGGCGCGGGCCTCGATCCTGATCGCGCTGCACGGCCACGGGTCGGACCGCTGGCAGTTCGTGCGGGACGCGCGCGACGAATGCCGGGCCGCCCGCGACGCCGCCGCGAGGCGGGGGATGATCTACATCTCGCCGGACTATCGCGCGAAGACCTCGTGGATGGGCCCGGCGGCCGAGGCCGACGTCGTACAGATCGTCGAGGACCTGAAGCGGCGATTCCGGGTCGACAAGGTCGTGGTCTGCGGCGGGTCGATGGGGGGGACGGCGGCCCTGACCTTCGCCGCGCTGCATCCCGACCTCGTCGACGGCGTCGTGGCGATGAACGGCACCGCGAACCTCGTGGAGTTCGCCGGCTTCCCGGACGCGATCGCGGTCTCGTTCGGCGGCTCGAAGCGCGACCGGCTCGACGAGTACCGCAAGCGGTCCGCCGAACTGGCCGCCGATCGCCTGACGATGCCGATCGCGCTGACGACCGGCGGCCGCGACGCGATCGTCCCCGCCGACAGCGTCCTGCGCCTCGCCCGGAAGTTGCGGGAGAGCAACCCCGCGTCGCTATCGATCCACAGGCCCGAAGGGGGCCACGCGACCGACTACGCCGACGCGACCGAGGCGTTCGAGTTCGTCCTGAGCCGGGTGCTCGACGCCGAGTACCGGCCGTAAGGGGCCTCCCGAAGGAGACTCCTCACTCATCTCCACCAGGATGCGAGAGAAGATCTTCGGGTGCCACAGGTTCGGAGAAACCGTGGACCGGCCGGGGATCTCGGCGAAGGCTCGGGAGCGGCCCGACGCCGATCCACGGGTTCGGAGAACCCGTGGCACCCGAGTTCGGCCTTCTCAAACGGTCCCTTTGTCGGTGGTGTTGAGTGAGGAGTATCTCCCGAAGGTCTCGATTCACCCCGCCGGCCAGCGGTAGCGGCTCGCGCCGTTGGGCTTGAGGCGCATCCAGCGGCCGTCGAAGGTGGGGGCGACGCGGGGGGTGGAGCCCCCCTCGGCGCGGAACTCGGCGGGCTTGCCGAAGCGGGCGGTGTCGAGCTGCAGGGAAAACGCCCGGTCGCGCGGGACGACGTGGGCGACCCATTCCGAGCCCACCTTGCGGATCGAGACGCCGCCGTCGGTCCTCACCGGGCCGAAATCGACGATCTTGCCCCCCAGGTTCAGGTTGACACGATGGATCGCGGCGCGGTCGGCGGCGGGGGCCTTCTCGGGGATGAACCGGAGGGCCTTGCCGCCTTCGGAGACGCGGAGGACCCCCAGGAGGTTGCGGCCGGATGAGTCGGTGGGGCCTTCCAGGGCCACCCGACCCGCGCCGGGGACGTGGAAGCCGATCGTCCAGGCGTAGTCGCCGTCGGGGAGGTCGTCGGGGATGCGGATGGCGTGGGGGCCGTCGTCGACGGTCGTGCCGGGCTTCCACTGGGTCGTCGGCCTCGCCAGGCCGTGGTCCTGCTGGAAGAGGATCTCGGAGTCGTCGCCGCCCACCTTGCCGAAGTGGACGAAGGCGTGGTAGTCCTCCTTCAAGGGCTCGCGGACCTTCCAGGTGTACGAGGCGGCGAAGGTCCGGGGCCCGGTCTGGCGGAAGGCGACGCCCGGCTGGACGCGGCGGACGCCCGAGACGTCCCAGTCGGCCGCCGATCGCGCGTTGGCGAAGAACGAGTCCGGCGTCTCCACGCAGTCGGTCACGATCCCGTTGCGGAGCGTCGTCCCGGCCGTCAGCCCCGGGGCGCGGGCGAACCAGCCGAAGCGGGGAAGCTCCACCCCGTCGACCTGGAGCGGCTCGGCCGACTGGTTCGCGAAGACGGTCAGGCCGCCGTCGTACCGCACGCGGACGCGATTCCAGGCGTCGGGCGTGGAGCCCCCCGCGCGAATCACGGCCGAGGCGTCCTCCCATCGACCGTCTTGCTCGTACTGGATCTGGGTGACGGGGGCCGTCGCCGAGCGGCTCGTCACCGGCCGCGTCAGGTTGGATTCGAGCCAGGCCAGGGGGACCGACGCCCAGGCCTCGCCGCTGAGGAAGCCGGCGTGGCCGAAGGCGATCTCCTGCATCCGGTACTGGTCGAGCACGGCGATCGGCGGCAAGGCCCCGCGCGGCGCGCGGGCCCTGTCATACCAGCGATCGTAATAGCCCATGCCGTGGTTGAGCTGGAGCGGGTGGATCTTCAGGAGGTCGAAGTCGACGAACAGGGGGGCGTCGAGGCCCCCTTCGCCGGGCCACCCCGAGCCGAACTGGGCCTCGACGCCGTCGAGCAGGCCGCTCCAGTACCAGTGGTGGTTCCCCTCGCCGAAGACCGGCCCGCCGTGGGTCTCGCGGAGGAAGTTCCAGGTCTCGCGATGGGCCTGCCGCACCCGCCGGAACGTCCCCGCGCCGTCGAGCCCCGCCTGCTGGTCGACGTGGAACCACGGGGGGACCGACGAGTTCACGTCGAGGAAGCCGGCCTCCGTGTCGTACCGGCGGTGGATCTCGGGCGACTGGGTTTTCGCTAGGTCGAGCATCGCCGTGGGCTTGATCGCGAACGACTGGATCTTGTTGCCGGGGTGGAACCAGGCGTTCTGCCGCTTGCCTTCCGAGTCGACCGCGATGTGCGTCTCGTCGAACCCCTCGAAGTTCGGGTAGTAGTCGACGTAGTTCTCGTGCAGCGCGATCAGGTAGCCCAGGCGTCGGCCCGTCGCCCTGAGGGCCCGCATGCCGGCCTCGCCCCCTTTGTCCTCGGCGGCCGGATAGTGGGCCGGCAGGCCGTTGTCGTAGCCGTCGCGCTGCCAGTCGTGGATGATGACCGCCAGGCGTTCCAGGCCGGCGTCGTGCAGGGCCTCCAGCTTCCTGGCGATGTCGGCGTAGCGGCCTCCCCAGACATCGAGCACGACTCGATCGGCCAGGTCCTTGATGTGGGGCGAGGGCGGGTTCGGGATGTTGGGCAGGACCTCGTCGACGTTCCAGGCGGCCGAGTAGAGGAACCGTTCGCTCGGCGCGATCCGGGAGCCGTCGGTGAGCGCCTGGTAGACGGCGCGGGCGGCGTCGTGTCGCGAGGCCGCGGAGGTCGTCCAATCGAGCTGGCTGGAGACGAACAGGTCCTCGGCCGGCAGGTAGGAGACCTTGTTGTCGTAGTACGGCGTCGGCACGTCGCGGCGGGAGGCGACGGGCCCCCAGGAGCCGGCGTCGATCTGCTCGGCGACGGGCCGGTCGAGGCTCACGTCGAGCGCCAGGCTCCGGCCGGCGAGGGAGGCCTTCACGCGGAGCGTGGCGGGCTCGCCGTCGACCTCGAACGTGCGGACGAGGGCGGGGCCGTCGGCCGACTCGTCCCACCGGGCGTCGAGCGGCCGCGCGGGGCCGGTCCAGACGATTCGCGCGGTGGTCGCGAGCGGGACGCGGGCGGCGGGCGAGCCCTTGCGGTCGGCCTCCAGGACGAGCCCCCCCAGGACGTCCGGATCGCTCGCGTTCGAGGCTTCGGCGCCGGCCTCGCGGGCGGTCGCCGGGAGCGTCCAGCGGTAGGCGAACGAGCCGTAGTCGTCGACGGAGCGGAGGACGAAGGCGTCGCCGTCGCGGCGGATCTCGACCTTCGCGGGCGAGGCGGCCGGCGGGGCCAGCCCCTTATCCGGCCTCGAAGCCAGGCTCCGGAAGGAGACCGGAGGCGGGGCGGGGTGCGAGGCCGGGGCCGGCCGGAAGCCGTCCAGGACGATCCGGCGGCAGCCCCAGAGGCCGAAGTCGAAGCTGGAATCCCCCTTGGGGCCGCAGTCGACCTCGAACCGGAGGACGACGACCCGTCCCGCCTCGGCCGTCAGGTCGAACGCGAAGGGCTTCCAGGCGGCGTCGGCGCGCAACTCGTCGAGCAGCGGCTCGCCGTCGGCGAGGACGCGGAACCGGACGCCGTCGGACTTGCCGACGCCGTCCTCGCGGAGGGCCGTGGCCCCTTCCAGCGCGATCCGCTTCGCCGCCGGCAGCGAGACGTGGAACTCCTGGAAGGCGGACCCGGTCCCGCCGCGCCAGGGGCAATGGTGGAGGATCGCCGGGCGACCGTTGCGGAGGCCGTCGGCCGTCAGGGCCACGCCCGTCCGGTCGTCGAACGCGCCGGTCCAGCCGACGGGGAATTCCTCCTCGGGCCGGCCTCGATAGGCGAAGCCGACCCGGTACAGGCCCACCTCGTCCAGGTTCCACGCCGGTGCGTCGGGCCGGACCACCAGGGGGTCGCCGGACGGCCCCCCCGCGCCGAAAACCGCCAGTCCCAGGATGAGAATCGAACCGCGCATCGCGTGCCTCCCCGGCGGGCTTTCGGCTCCGCGAGGAATCCCCCATCGCGGACGTGCGGCCTCGCACCCTCGCGCGGAAGTCGACCCGCCTCCGAGCCCTTTTATAGGACATCCCGGGGGCCCGCGGAACCATCCTCCGTCGGCGACGGGCCAACGCCCTGGATGGGGCGGCCGGGGGCCCCCGCCTCGCGAAAATTCGGGCTCCGGCCCGGTTTGGACCGGCGTTTGCAATTAAGGTTATCTTGAAAGCCCTCCGAGCCGTCGCGACGACGATCGGGAGGAGCCCTCCCGTCGTGCCGAGGGCGGTTCGCTGGTTTTCCCCCGTCGCGACGCGATGCCGGGGGGAGGTCGAGCCGTGCCGCGCACCGATCGCGGGGGCGTCCGACCGCCGCGATGCGGCTTGCCGGGCGTTCGGAATCCGGGTACATCACCGAAGAAAGGCCGGGAAGCCGCATCGTCGCGACACTTTCATGAAGGAACGGTGTTGAGAACGTATCGGCCGCGAGAGGCGAAGATGCCCGGCGGCCGGGCCGGTCTCGGGAGAATTCCGGCCCTGATCCGATCCGATCCGATCTGGGGCGAGGCGAACCGAACAGGAGGAAAGCCAACATGCGTCAGCTCACCGACCTCGCCGTCTGGGCGGGCCTGATCCTTCTCACGATGGGCGTCGTCTACTACACGCCGAAGGTGGCCGAGTACATGGCGTCCGAACCCAAGCCGCCCATCGTCACGTCCCCCCGCTCGGGCGCGCCGGGGGCGCGGCACTTGATGCACCACCAGGCCCGGCACTTCGGCGAGGCCCGCCCGGTCCACTGATCGATCGGGGGGCGAAGGATCCGGAGAAGATTCTCCGGATCTTCATTCAGTTCTCGCCGATTCGCCACGGCTTCCTGGTGAGATGATGCTCGTGTCGCGGGATTTCGCCATCCACCCGTCCGAGCATCATTCCCATGAGCGTCCGTCGAGCCCGAGTCCACCGTCCCGCGTTCACCCTGATCGAGCTGCTGGTGGTGATCGCGATCATCGCCGTCCTCATCGCCCTGCTGCTGCCGGCCGTCCAGAGCGCCCGCGAGGCCGCCCGCCGGATCCAGTGCACGAACAACATGAAGCAGCTAGGGCTGGCGTTCCACAACTATGAGAGCAGCGTGGGGGCCTTCCCGCCGACCACGATCCTGACCCCAGCGCCCACCGGCGGGCCCGGTTCCTGGCAGTTCGAGTCGTCCTGGAGCGCGTTCGCCCGCTCGACGTCGTACCTGGAGCAGGGCGCCTTCGCCAACTCGATCAACTTCAGCCTGACCTACAGCCACAAGGCGAACACGACCGTCTCCAACCTGCCGCTGGCGACGCTCTACTGCCCCAGCGACCCGGGCTCGCACATCGACGACGGCTCGCTCGGCGGCACCTTCTACGCGACGACCAGCTACGGCGTCTGCTCCGGCGACTGGTACGTCTTCTCGGTGAACTGGGGCTCCACCAACACCCTCGGCCCCAAGAACGGGTCGCTGTTCGGCCCCAACACGGCCCGCAAGATCGCCGAGGTCACCGACGGCCTGAGCAACACCATGATGGCCTCCGAGGGGCTCATCGGCCACGGCCAGATGCGCAGCTGCATCCCCTCGCCGACCGCCCCCTCGACCTCGGGGATCGGGGCCTGGACCCCCACCAACATCCCCGCCCCCGGCCCGGCCTCGGTGCAGGCGCTGACCGAGCTGGTCGCGTCGTGCGGCGCGGCGACGGGCAAGGTGAAGGCGGGGGGCCCGATCGGCCACACCCGCTGGTGCAACGGCGGCGTCTACTACTCGGGCTTCACCACGGCGATGACCCCGAATCCAGGCTTCCGGGCGGTCAGCCGCGCCGACGGCTTCTCGAACGCGGGCAAGAACGTCTCGATGGACTGGGACTCGACCGACGAGAACGACGGCGGGCCGACCTACATGTCGCTGGCCGCCACCAGCCGCCACTCCGGCGGGGTCAACGCCCTGATGGCCGACGGCTCGGTCCGGTTCGTCAAGGACTCGGTCGCGGCGACCGCCTGGCGGGCCCTCGGCACCGTCGCCGCCGGCGAAGTCGTCTCGTCCGACTCCTACTGACCCGAGCGAGGCCCCTGCCATGAGTCTTCGCTCTCGCTCCGCCGCGGCCGCACTCCTCGCCCTCGGGTTGGCGGCGGCCCTCCTCGCCCCGGGCTGCGGCTCCTCGTCGGCCCAGCCGCCGGCGGGGTCGATCGTCCCGGTCAAGGGCGTCGTCACCTACAAGGGGAAGCCGCTCGCCCGGGGGACCATCGTCTTCGAGCCCGACTCCGGGCGTGAGGCCCAGGGCGAGATCAAGGCCGACGGCTCCTTCGTCCTGACCACGTTCCTCCCTGACGACGGCGCCACGCCCGGCGTGCACCGGGTCGCCGTCGCCGGCCTGCCCAAGAACGTCCTCCCCCTGAAGTTCCAGAACGTGGGCTCGTCCGGCGTCGAGGTGGAAGTCGCCGCCGGCAAGAGCGAATACGCGATCGTACTTAAGTGACCCGAAGTTCGGCCGGTCGTCGCCCCCCGCGACGGCCGGCCCCTCGCTTTCCCCCGCCGTCACGGACTTTGGGGGTCCCTCCTGACGGCTTTCCCCCCGGCGGGGAATGCTCGTCTCCGTCCACGCCCCTACGATCCGCGACGGTCGGTCCTGTTTTCGAACCTCGCCAGGGAAGCCCCCCGATGACCCGCCCCCGTTCCACGCGCCGCCTGATTCTGACCCTGGCCCTCGCGATGCCGGCCGTCGCCTTCGCCGACGATTTCACGGCCACGCCGGTCGTCGCGCCGGCGGAGTTCCTGGAGCCCGCCGAGGGGTCCTCGGGCTCGCTCCAGGTCGACCGGACGATCGAGGCCTCGGCCCTGGAGCCGATCGGCGACGGCCGGTACGTCCTGGTCGCGCACGACAAGAAGGTCCCCTTGCGCCTCGTCGAGGCGGCGACCGGCCGCCAGGCGGGCGCGCTGACGAGCCCCCGGTTCCCGGCCGAGACCCCCAAGTCGTCCAAGTGGGAGGCGATGGCCGCGGACTCCGACGGCGCCTTCTACGTCGTCGGCTCGCATTCGGGCAAGACCGAGGACGAGCGGCTCCAGCACCGCAGCCTGATCCGCTTCCGCCTGGAAACCGGGGTCGACGCCGCCGCGTCCACGGTGGACGACGCCTCCTTCGCCTCCTGGCGGCTCGACGACGGGATCGTCGCCGCGCTCCGGGGCCTGGGCCTCCCGGAGGCGGCCGTGCAGAAGCGCAAGGTGGAGGGGCTGACGATCCGCGAGGGGGCCTCGGCGACCCCCGGCCGCCGCGAGCTGGTGGTCGGCCTCCGCGAGCCGGACGACCTCGTCCGCGCCTTCGTCGTGGACGTGACCGACGCCCCGGCCGACGGCTCGTCGCTGACGCTTGCGCCTCTGTTCGCCTTCGAGCCGGGCGAACGCGAGGGGGTCCGCCGCCAGCTCACGTCGCTGGAGTATGTGCCGGCGTGGCGGGGCTTCGCGATCGTCACGGCGACCGAGGACGACGCGAACGGCTTCCACGGCAACACGCTCTGGTTCGCCTCCGACGAGCGGATCGCCCGCGCCGGGGGCTCGACGATCGAGCCGGAGCTGGCCTGGGAGTTCGAGCCTGCGATGAAGGCCGAGGGGCTCTGCATCCTCCCCGGCCCCGCCTCGGCCGCGCCCGGCTCGGTGCGGTTCGCGATCGCGTTCGACAACGACGCCCACGTCACCGCCGCGCCCGGCCGCCTGGGGATCTTCGACCTCGTCCGCCGCGCGTCGGATTCGTCGGCGGAGTGAGGCCGAGCCGGGCTTCGGCCGATCAGGTCGGCGAGCCCGAACGCGCGTCGGCCGTGGCGGCGACGAACCGGGCCACGGCCTGGGCGAACGCGGCGTGGTGCTCGAAGTGCCCGGCGTGCTTCGCCGGCGCGAGCTGGAGCAGGGTTCCCCGGGGGATGCCCTCGGCCATCACGACGCTCGCCGAGGGCGGGGTCGTCGAGTCGAGGTCGCCGTCGACCACCAGGGCCGGCACGGGGATCCTGGGGAGGGTCGCCGTCGCGTCGTAGCGGAGCATCCCGAACATCCCCCGCGCCAGCACGGAGGGGGTCGCCTTCAGGATGTAGCGGGCCATGAAGTCGAGCTGCCCGCGCGTCTCCCCGCCCGAGAACGAGTCCTTGTCGGTCGAACGGTGCGCCGATCCGTTCAGGTAGCTCATGACGTTCAGCGCCCGGACCAGCGGCGACAGGGCGATCGTCAGGTGCAGGAGCGGCTCGATGAGCGGCTTCTGGACGGCCGCGTAGAAGGCGGCGCCGGAGGTCGTCTCCACCGGGTTCTTGTAGGTCGTGTGGGCCAGCACCAGGCCCGAGACCCGGGTGCCGAGCGCCTCGGGGAAGAGGCGGCAGTAGGTGAGCATGATCATGCCGCCGATGCTGTGGCCGACCAGCGTCACGGGGCCGGCCCCGAGGTCGACGACCGCGTCGAGGTCGCGGGCCATCTTCTCCAGGCTGTAGTCGCGGTCGGCCGGCTGCGACGAGCGGCCGAGGCCCGGGAGGTCCCAGAGGATCAGCCGGTGGCGGTCGCCCAGGTGCTTCTTCACGTAGAGCCACTCGTCCGAATCGACGCCCCAGCCGTGGGTCAGCACGAGCGTCGGCCCGTCCTCGGGGCCGTACCGCTCGACGTGCAGGTCGGTCCCGTCGGGCCGTCGCAGGCGCTCCGTCCGCCCCCTGAGGTCGTCCGCCAGGCCGGCGTCCCCCGCCTTGCGCACGAGCGGGAAGCCGAACGACCCGCCCAGCGACAGGACGACGAGCGCCAGGCCCCCCAGCAAGGCCGCCGTCACCCGGTCGGCGCCGAGCGGCCGCCACTCGCGACGGACGACGACCGGGGGCTCGGCCTCGGCCTTCCCGTCGCGATCGCGATCACGATCGCGAGCCGGATCGGCGTCGGCGGCCACCGTCGTCCGGACCTCGATCTCGCGGTGGTCGTACCAGTACTTGAGCAGGTAAAGGCCGCCGCCCAGGAGGGCGAGGGCGAGCAGGCCCCGGAGCCAGAGGCCCAGGATCTGGAACGGCATGAACGGCATGGCGCGAGTCCTCCCCGGCGCGTCGGGCGCCGATCCGCGAGGCGCGAGGCCGCCCGCTCGGATTGCGTCGGGACACGGCGTCGGCCCCGGCGGCCCTTGGAGGGGCCGCCGGCACCGGAACCTACGTCGCAACTGTCGAGCCAATCCCGAAGGAGGGGCCCGCCTCGGCTCAGCGGAGGGCGAGCCGGCCGCAGATGAAGATGCCGGCGGAGGCCAGCATGGAGCAGGGGAAGGTGAGCAGCCAGGCCAGGGCGATGTTGCGGGCGGTGGCGAGCTGGACGCCCGAGTCGTTGGCCCACATGGTCCCGGCCACGCCCGAGGAGAGGACCTGCGTGGTGCTGACCGGCAGCCCGACGACGTCGGCCACGCCGATCGTCGCCATCGCCACGACTTCGGCGCTCGCCCCCTGGGCGTAGGTCAGGTGGGTCTTGCCGATTTTCTCGGCGACGGTGTGGACGATCCGCTTGTAGCCGAAAGTCGTCCCCACCCCCAGGCAGAGGGCCACGCCCACGATCACCCAGCCGGGGACGTACTCGATCGCCGTGCGGAGCCGCCGCCGGGGGGCGTCGATCGCCGCCAGCCGGGCCTCGGCGATCACGTCCCGGTCGCGCTCGAGCGCCCGGTCGACCTGGTAGATGGCGTTGCGCAGGGCGATGCGCTCCTCGTGGGGGACCTCGCGGAGCGACGCGCGCCCGTCCAGGCGGCCGAGGATCTCGTCGATCCGCTCGATCTCGACGCGGTGGAGCGGCGAGGGGTCGGCGGAGAGGGCCGCGCGCAGGTCGGTCGCGGCCGCGCGGGCCCGCGTCGCGCCGTCGTCGCCGTCGAGGTTGAGCGCGAACCCGGTGGGGAGCAGGCCGATGAGGACGAGCATGATCAGCCCCATCCCCTTCTGGCCGTCGTTCGACCCGTGGGCCATGCTCACGCCCCCGCAGGTCGCCAGCAGCGTCGCGCGCACCCAGCGCGGCGGGCGTGCGGACGGGTCTTCCGGCGGCGGGACGTACAGCTCCGGGTCGGGGATGTGCCGCTTGGCCGCCAGCAGGAGCGCGGCCGCCGCCAGGAAGCCGATCGCCGGCGAGATCAAGAGCGCCAGGCCGACCTCGCCGGCCTTGCCCCAGTTGACCCCCGCGCCCAGCCCTCGGCCGCTCATCAGGCCGTTTGCCAGGCCCACGCCCAGGATGGCGCCGATGAGCGTGTGCGAGCTGGAGACCGGGATCCCGAACCACCAGGTCAGGAGGTTCCAGGAGATCCCGGCGATCAGGAGCGCCAGGACCATGACCACGGCCGACCGGCTGGCGGCGTCGATCAGCAGGTCGACCGGCAGGAGGTGGACGATGCTGAACGCGATCGTCGTCCCCCCCAGCAGCACGCCGAGGAAGTTGCAGAACCCCGAGAACAGCACGGCGGGAGTCGCCTTCAGGGTCCTCGTGTAGATGACGGTGGTCACGGCGTTCGCCGTGTCGTGGAAGCCGTTGACCACCTCGAAGCCGAAGGCGATCGCCAGGGCGAAGCCGAGGACCGCGGCGGACTGGGCGTCAAGGCGTCCGAAAGCGTCGAGAAAGTCGGTCATCGTCACCCTTCAACGCGGACTCCGGCCGCCTTGAGGGCCTCCAGTTGGGGGGCGCGGGCCTCGTCCGGCAGCGGGTTGCCGTCGACGTAGAGCCGCAGGTAGGGGGCGAACAGCTTGGCGCCGGCGGCGTCGGCCTTCGCCGCGTCGATCAGGGGCGTCAGGTCCTTGATCTGGTTGCGCTCGATCATCAGGAGCTTTAAATCCGGCTGCTTCGCCAGCGGGGCGACGTTCTCGATCTGGTTGTCCCGCAGGTCCAGCGTCGACAGCTTCGTCAACTTCTCCAGCGCGCCCACGTCTTTCAGCTTGTTCCCGCCCAGCGACAGCGAGGCCAGCTTGGTCAGGGTCGCCAGCGGGTTCACGTCCTCGATCCGGTTCCCGCCCAGATAGAGGGCGCTCAGCTCGGTCAGGCCGGCCAGGGGGGCCGCGTCGACCACCTGGTTCTTCGACAATTCAAGATACTGCAAACCCTTGAGTTCGGCCAGCGGGGCGACGTCGGCCACCTGGTTCTCGGCCAGGTCCAGCGACTGCAGGTTCTTCAGGTCCTTCAAAGGCTTGAGGTCGACGACCTGGTTCTTCGACAGCCGGATGAGCGCCAGGTTCTTGCACTTCTCCAGCCCGGTCAGGTCCTTGATCCCCTTGCCGACCGCCTCCAGGATGTAGACGTTCTGGAGCTTCTCATCGGTCAATTCGACGTTCGGCTCGTGCTTCAGCACCGCCCGCACGGCCGTTTCCAGGTTCGGGTCCGGGAAAGGCCCGTCGGCCCTCGCCCCCCGCGCCGTCGCCGTCGCCAGCGCCGCCAGCCCGATCGCGATCATCACGCCGCGTCGCACGTTCTTCCTCGTCGCCATCGTCGCTCTTCCTCCGCCGGATCGGTTTCCCGGAAGAATCGTCCGGAACCTCCACGTCTCGCACGAACAACCGCGAGGATACGCCAACGACGCGGCCCGCGACAGATGGTGGTCGACATCGCCCGCCCGAGCCCGGGAAGGGCCGCGCCCCGATGGACGGCCCCGTCCGGCGGTCGGGATCGCCGACCGCCCCGCGAGCCGACCGGGTGGGGGCGTCCGCGAGAAGCTACATCGCCCCCCCGCGACAGACGCCCCTCAGCGCGTCGACGAAGCAGCCGGCGAACCGACCGGCCGCCTCGTCCGAGAAGAGGGCCCGACGGTAGCGGAGGACCAGGTGGAGGTGGTTCCGCCAGCCGGCCGCACCCAGGGAGAGCCCCATCGCCATCGGGGCCGGGGGGGAGAACCAGACGGCCTCCACCTCGCCCGCCTCGCGCCCGAAGTCCGGCGGCCCGTCGATCCGCCCCAGGTTCGACAGGGTGGCCGCCATCGAGGTCCCCCTGACGCCCCGGACGCCCAGCAGGGCGAGGCTCAACAGCTGCAACCACGGGGGCGGATTGAGCGCCGAGGCGAATGCGGCCCTCGACTTGACCCACCGCGTCTGGCGGACCATCGCGGGGAGCAGCAACCCCACGGCCGAGCGTTGAACCGGCGTGCTCTCGATCAGCGCGGTCGTGATGAGATTCGCCGCCACCTCGTGACGCCAGTCGGGGGGGCGAAGGTTCACGGGCATCATCACCGCGAGTTTGCGGCAGGGATTCCCGTGCTCGGCGTTCCAGGAGTCGATCGTCAAATGGAGGCTGGCGAGCAGCCTGTCGTTGAGGGTCGAGGGAGGCCCGACATGCGGCGCGTCGCGCGGGCGGAGGAAATCGGAGGGCAGGGCGAGGTGCACGAACCCATATCCGGGATCTTCGCGTTCCCGGTCGGGGGCGATGAGCGAACGCTTGCCGGTCGGGAGGTCGACGATCAGCGAGGGCGCCCCGGTCGGGACGTCGACTCGTCCCGCCCCGGGCGGCCCGGACGGTCGCGGCCCCCCGAAATGCGCCCCGAGGTCCCGCATCGCCAGGGGATCGACGGCGGGGACCGGATCGGGCCGACCCCGGTAGGCGCGGGCGACCGAGTGCAGGAAGCGCAGGGAGCCCACGCCGTCCATGATGGCGTGATGGACGTTCAGCAGGAGCGAGTCGCCGTCCCGGCGTCGGGCGAGGAGCAGGCGAAGGCCCGGGGCGGTCTGCAAGCCGATCGGCCGGCTGTAAAACTCCGCCCTGGCGGCCGAAAGCTCGGCGTCCGATCCGAGGTCCTGCGAACGGACGACTTCGGCGGCGCGGCGGCCCTCGATCCGCCATCGAGGAGGGCGCAGGAGCACGCGCCCGGCCGCCCGGCTGGCCTGGGCCATCGGGTGGACGGCGACCGCGGTCGCGACCGCCGATCGCAGCTTCCCCTCGTCGATCGTCCCCGACAGCCGGAGTTCGACCTGGATGGAGGCTGGCTCGTCGGGCCGGTCGATGAGATGGAGCAACTCCTCGGTCAGCACATAGGGGATGAGGTCGCCGGCCGATCCTTGCCGCAAGGGGGTCTCCTCCCGAGGCCGTATCGCGGGCCCTGGATCGGACGTCCTTGAACCGTCGTCACGACCGCCTCGCCCACTCTCGCACGAACAACCGCGAGGATACGCGACCGCACGCGCCTGCAACAGACGTTGCGCATCCGGCGAAGCCGGAAACCCGCCGCCGATCCCGCAAGCGGGAGCCTGGTCGGGTGGGCCTTGCCTACCACGTCCGGATCGAAGAAAGGAGCGGTGTCCACGCTATCTAGACTGCAGCATGACTGCGAGGATTCATCGTCGGCTCGGGCCCCCGAAGGCTCGCGGCGGTTGACGCACGGGGGCCGGGGGGGCTAGAACAGATAAGCTGACTCTTGAACAATCCCCCGGGAAGCTCCTCCTCATGATGCGCATGCGATGGCTGCACGGCGTGGTCGGTCTGGTCGGTTGGGGGTTGCTCGCGGCCTCGATCGGGGCGAATGCGGGCGAGGGGGAGGGGGGCGGGCCCTCGGCGGGGAGGAAGCTCGTCGTGCCCGAAGGGTTCACGATCGAGAGGGTGGCCGGGGCCCCGATGGTGGACCGGCCGATCACGGCGGCCTTCGACGAGCAAGGGCGGCTCTACGTCGCCGACTCGTCGGGCTCGAACGAGAAGGTCGAGATCCAGCTCGAGAAGAAACCCCACCGGATCGTCCGGCTGGAGGACAAGGACGGCGACGGCGTGTACGACGCCCAGACCGTCTTCGCCGAGGGGATGATGTTCCCCGAGGGGACCATGTGGCTGGACGGCTCGCTCTACGTCGCGGCCCCGCCCAGCATCTGGAAGCTCACCGACACGGACGGCGACGGCGTGGCCGACGAGCGCGTGGAGTGGTTCCAGGGCAAGACCCTCACCGGCTGCGCCAACGACCTGCACGGCCCCTATCCCGGGCTCGACGGCCGGGTCTACTGGACCAAGGGGGCGTTCGCCGAGCAGACCTACGGCCGCCCCGGCAAGGAGCCGTTCGTCACCAGCGCCTCGCACATCTTCCGGTCGCGGCCCGACGGCTCGGAGATCGAGCCGGTCTTGACCGGCGGCATGGACAACCCGGTCGACGTGGCGTTCCTCGCCTCGGGCGAGCGGATCCTGACCTCGACGTTCATCCAGCAGCCCGGCGGGGGCCTCCGCGACGGCCTCATCCACGCCGTCTACGGCGGGATCTGGGGCAAGGTCAACCGCGTCCTCGACGCCCCGGCGCACCAGTGGACCGGCCCCGGCGTGATGCCGGCGCTCCTGCACATGGGCCCCGCCGCCCCCTCGGGCCTGACCTGCGTCGAATCCGCCGCGATCGAGGACGGCCGCCGAGACGTGCTGTTCGCCTGCTACTTCAACCTGCACAAGGTCGGCCGGCACGTCCTGGAGCCCTCGGGGGCGTCCTTCGCGACGAAGGACGAGGATTTCGTCACCAGCCCCGACCTGGACTTCCACCCCACCGACGTGATCGAGGACGCCGACGGCAGCCTGCTCGTGATCGACACCGGCGGCTGGTACAAGCTCTGCTGCCCCACGTCGCAGCTCTCCAAGCCCGACGAGCTGGGGGGGGTCTATCGGGTCCGCCGCAAGGACGCCGCCAGGGTCGCCGACCCCTACGGCCTCCTGGTCGAGTGGGCGAAGCTGAGCCCGCACGACCATACCGCGCTCCTGGCCGACCCGCGCCCGGCCGTGCGGCGTCGGGCCGTCGCCGCGCTGGGCAAGCTCGGGGCCGAAGCCGCGCCGGCGCTGGTCGACGCCGTGCGGCACGACCGCTCGGCCGTCGGCCGCCGCAACGCGGTCTGGGCCTCGGCCCGGATCGACGCCCCCGAGGCCCGCGCCGTGGCCCGCGCCGCGCTGGCGGACGGCGACGAGACGGTGCGCCAGGCCGCGCTCAACGTCGTCAGCCTGACCCGCGACCCCGAGGCGACGCCGCTGCTGGTCGCGCTGCTGGAAGGCCCGTCGACGCTCAACCGCCGCGTCGCCGCCGAGGCCCTGGGCCGGATCGGCGACCGGTCCGCGATCGCCCCGATCGTCCGGGCGCTCGACGACGCCGCGGCCGACGACCGCTTCCTCCACCACTCGCTAACCTACGCCCTGATCCAGATCGACGACCCGAAGGCCACGTCCGGGGCCCTCGACTCCGCCAACCCTCGTGTCCGCCGCGCCGCCTTGATGGCGCTCGACCAGATGGAGGGGGGCGGGCTGGACCCTCGTCGGACCGCCGCGCTCCTGGCCGACGCCGACCCCGGCGTGAAGGAGGCTGCCGCCTGGATCATCGGCCGGCGTCCCGAGTGGGGCCAGGCCCTCGCCGGGTTCTTCGGCGAACGGTTGAAGCGGGACGACCTGGGCCCCGACGACCGCAAGGCGCTGGAGGGCCAGCTCGCGAGCAACGCGGCCTCGCCCGCCGTGCGCGACCTGCTGGCCGCGACGCTGGCCGGGCCCGCCCCCGAGGCGGCCCGCCGCAGCGCGCTCAAGGCCCTGGCCCAGGTGCGGCTCAAGGAGATCCCCGACGCCTGGATCGCCGGCCTGGCCGCGACGCTGGTCGGCCCCGACGCCGACCTGGCCCGCCAGGCCGTCTCGACGGCCCGCGCCCTGGCCCCGGCCCCCGAGAAGGGGAAGCCCCTGACCGCGCCCCTGCTGGCCCTCGCCGGCCTGGAGGACTTCCCGGCCGACGGCCGCCTCGAAGCCCTGGCGGCCGTCCCCGGCGGCCTGGTCCGGGTCGCCCCCGAGACCTTCGCCTTCCTGCTCGAACAGCTCGACCCCGACGGCTCGGTCGCCGCGCGCGGCCTGGCCGCCGACGTCCTGGCCCGCGCCGGTCTCTCGGCCGACCAGCTCGCCGCCCTGATCGAGGCCCTGGGCACCGCCGGCCCGCTGGAGGTCGACCGGCTGCTGACCGCGTTCGACGCCCAGGCCGACGACGCGCTCGGCGTCCGGCTGGTCGCGGCGTTGGCCGGCTCGTCGGCCCTGTCGAGCCTGCGGATCGACGCGCTGAAGGCCCACCTGGCGAAGTTCGGGCCCGAGACCCATAAGGCCGCCGAGGCCCTGTACGCCCGGCTCAACGCCGACGCCGCCGCGCAGCAGGCGCGGCTCGACGACCTGCTCGGCAAGATGGCCGGCGGCGACGTCCGTCGCGGCCAGCTCGTCTTCCAGGGCGACAAGGCCGCCTGCACCACCTGCCACGCCATCGGCTACCGCGGCGGCGACGTCGGCCCCGACCTCACGAAGATCGGCGGCGTCCGCACCGAGCGCGACCTCCTGGAGGCCATCCTCTACCCCAGCGCCAGCCTCGTCCGCAGCTACGAGCCGATCGTCCTGGCCACCGCCGACGGCCGCGTCCTCAGCGGCCTCCTCAAGGGCGAGACCGCCGACGAATACCTCCTCGTCACCGGCGCCAACCAGGCCGAGCGTATCCCCCGCTCCGACGTCGAGGAGATCCGCCCCGGCACCGTCTCCATCATGCCCGCCGGCCTCGACCAGCAACTCTCCCCCCAGGACCTCGCCGACCTCGTCGCGTTCCTGAAGGCGTGCAAGTGAGGCGAGCAGGCGTTCGCGGAGCGAGACGGCGGAATGTGAATTGATCTTCATGCGGCGGCCGGGGCCCGCACTTGATCTCCGGGCCCTGGCGGCTAGTCTGAGGGGGAGGCGTCGGCGGGATCGGTCGCGAGCGGAAGGGGGGCGGAGCGATGGAAGATCGGCGGGGCGGTCGGTTGGGGCGTCGGGAGTTCCTGGCGTCGGCGGCGGGCGCCTCGGCGTATTCGCTGTTCGTCTTCGCGGACGGGGGCGAGGCCCGGGGCGGGGCCGTCGATCGGACGCCGGACGCGATCCGGGGGTCGTTCGAGACGATCGCGCCGGTCGACCCGGAGGCCGCCAGGAGGCGGTTCGAGGGCGAGCCGAACATGACGCTCGTCGACCTGTCGTGCGACCTGCTGGTCGCGGGCGGCGGGCCGGCCGGGGTCTGCGCGGCGCTCGCGGCGGCGCGGAACGGGGCGAAGGTCGTGCTGGTGCAGGACCGCTCGCGGCTCGGCGGCAACTCGTCGAGCGAGGTCAAGATGCACGTCGTCGGCGCCAACATGCACCGGGGCCGCCCCGGCTGGCGCGAGGGCGGGATCATCGAGGAACTCCGCCTCGACGACGCCGCCAACAACCCCCAGCGCTCCTGGGAGCTGTGGGACCTGCTCCTCTACGACAAGCTGATCTCCGAGCCCAACGTCACCCTGATCCTCGACACCTCCGTCTGCGCCGCCGACGTGAAGGACGGCCGCATCGAGCGCGTGCTGGCCCGCTGCGACAAGTCGGAGCATCTTTATCGCATCACCTGCCGATACGCGGCCGACTGCACGGGCGACTCCCGCCTGGCGCTGGAGGCCGGCGCGACGATCCGCTGGGGCCACGAGGGCCGCGACGAGTTCAAGGAGTCGCTCGCCCCGCCCGAGCCGACCCGCGAGACCCTCGGCTCCAGCGTCCTGTTCACCGCCCGCGACTACGGCAAGCCGATGCCGTACAAGGCGCCCGCCTGGGCCCGGAAGATCGGCCCGGAGCAGCTCAAGCACCGTGGGATCGGCAAGAAGGCGTGGGAGTACGGCTACTGGTGGATCGAGTGGGGCGGCGGCCGCGACACCGTGCGCGACAACGAACGCATCCGCTTCGAACTCCTCTCGATCGTCACCGGCGTCTGGGACCACATCAAGAACTCCGGCGCGTACCCCGAGTCGGCGAGCTGGGCGATGGACTGGGTCGGCATGATGCCCGGCAAGCGCGAGAGCCGCCGCATCGAGGGCGAATACATGCTCAGCCAGAACGACCTGATGGGCTTCAACCCGGAGTTCGACGACGGCGTGGCGATGGGGGGCTGGGGCCTGGACGAGCACCCCGCGAGCGGCTTCGACGACCCCGAGGTCCCGCCGTTCCTGAGCATCAAGCTGGCCGAGGTCTATAACATCCCGCTGCGCTCGCTCACCAGCAAGGACCTCAAAAACCTGTTCATGGCCGGCCGCAACGCCGGCTGCAGCCACGTCGCGTTCACCTCCACCCGCGTCATGGCCACCTGCGCCGTGATGGGCCAGGCCGCCGGCGCGGCCGCCGCCGTCTGCTCGCGATACGACCTGACCCCGCGCGAACTCTACCGCGACAAACCGCGCCTCCGCGAGCTTCAGCAGACCCTCCTCCGCGACGATCAGTCCATCAAGAATCTCAAGAACGTCGACCCGAACGATCTGGCGAGGGAGGCGAAGGTCGCGGCCTCGGCGTGCGTCGAGGGGGCGAAGCCCGAGAGCGTGATCGACGGCTTCGTCCGCGACATGGAAGGCCAGGCCGAGCACCGCTGGATGGCCCCGATGTCCCCCGACGGCGCCTGGCTGGAGCTGGCCTGGGACGGGCCGAGGACGATCCGGCACGTCCAGCTCACCTTCGATTCGGGCTTCCACCGCGAGCTGACCCTGACCTCGTCCGACACGCACAACGCCCGCATCATCCGCGCCCCCCAGCCCGAGACGGTCCGCGACTACCGCGTCGTCGTCGAGACGCCGAAGGGCGAGCGCGTGGAGATCGCCCGCGTCGAGGGCAACCACCAGCGCCTCCGCCGCCACGACTTCCCCCCCGTCGAGGCCGCCCGGCTCCGCATCGAGGTCCTCGCCACCAACGGCTCCGACACCGCCCGCCTCTACGAGGTCCGCGCCTACGCCTGAGCCCGGCCGCGCCGCGTCAGCCCCCGGCCGGCCTGCGGGCCGGGGGCTCGATGTGGCTGCTGATCAAGTAGCAGAGCGCCGCGACCGAGTTCAACCGCTCTTCGGCCGCCTCGATCCGGATCGCCCGATCGAAGGCCCCCCGGGCGTCGCCACGGTGGAACTGCCACGTCAGCGCGTCGGGGAGCACGTCGGAGCGGAATGGTCGCCGCCACCCCGCCTCCGGGATCTGCTCCACCGCCCGGAAGGCGCCCGCGACGTCGCCCAACTTCGAGCGGAGCCGGACGACCGCGATGGCGGCGGCGGCGTGGCGGCCGGTCTCCAGGGCGCGGCGCGATGGGGGCCTCGAGTCCCAGGGGGACTCCCTCCGGTTCGGTAGATAAGGCCGGATCGAAAGGTCCTGGGGGCGGTGCTCCAGGACGTCTTCGGCCTCGCGCAAGGCGATCCTCAGGGCCTCCTCGGACCCGGCGGCGGCGCCGGCCCGCCGGCGGGAATCGGCGATCCGCTCAAGCGCCTCGATGGAGGGGGAACCGTGGTCCGGCGCCAGCGCGAGCCGGGTCGCGTCGTCGGGGTCGCCGGCCGCCAGCCTGACCTTCGCGGCCTCGGCCAGGACCCGGGATCTCGCGGACGGTTCGTCGATCCGCCTGAGGTCCGCGAGCATCCCGTCCACATCCCCCATCCTGGCCCGGGCGGACGCGACGAGGCCGATGGCATCGTCCCTCGGATGATCGGGCCACTGGATGGCCAATCCGACGCGCCGCACTTCTCGCGGGAGCGACTCGGCGAAGGCCAGCGCGGCGGCGAGTTCGGCGTCGGCCGCCGCGCGGTCTCCCGCCCTCCGCGCCGCCTGGGCCCGCTCGGTCAAGATGGTCAGGCGAGCGTGCGCTTCTCGGCCGTCGCCGTCCCGCGCAGGGAACGCGTCGTAGGACGCCCGCGAGCCCTCCAGGTCGCCGAGCCGCGCCTGGGCCTCGGCGACGGCCGCCAGCCCCCCGAACTTCGACCTCTCGTCGGGGAATGCCTTCGCGATCTCGGACGCGAGCCGGAGGGCGGATAGGGCGTCCTCGCGCCGCAGGGGCGGATAGTTCCACGGCTCCGAGATGAAAGGGTATCCCCCGGCACGCAGGCTGATCAACAGGACCAGGTCGTGGAACAAGGAATGCCGACGGATCGCCTCGACATCCGTGACGAGGAGGCGGAACGCCGTCGCGAAGTCGTCGACGGTCGCGAACATCTTCGGGAGGCGGTTCATCCCGTCCGACCGGGCGTTCCCCTCCTCGGGGAGCGCGCGGATGACTCCCTCCGTCTCGCGGAGAAGGACGCGGGCGGCCTCCTCGTCGCCCAGCGTCCTCAGGGCGGAAATCATGTCGGCGCGGCCTTCGAGCCGACGGTTCACGTCCGCCTGCTCCTCGATGCGCCGACGGGCGATGTCGAGCGTGGCGCGGGCGGCCGCCGCGTCGCCGAACCGGACCTGCTGGGAGGCGACGAGGAGGGCGGTCCGGTAACCGGCGTCGAGCACGACGGCCTCCTTCGCCCGGGCCAGCACGCGGAGGGCCGCCTCGGGGTCGCCGGCCTCGCCGAGCCGTTGGGCGAGCAAGACGCCGATGTCGACCACCTCGGACGGCTTGCAGGGCTTCGGCGTCGCGTCGGGGGACTTTCCGTCGGTCGCCATCGGGACGATCTGCCCGAAGTCCCGCTCAGCCTCGCCGGGATCTTGCCGGGGTGCGAGGCCGGACGCCCAAGCGCGGACGCGTCTGATCCGGATTCGCGAGGGCGACATCCCGGCCGCCTCGCGCGAGGAACGGGCTCCCTCGACGTCTCCCACGCGTTCCTGCGCATCGCCCAGCGACGCGAGGGCCTCGGCTCGCGAGGCGGCGAGCGACTCGTCCTCGACGGCGAGGACCGCCTCGGCGGCCTCGCGCAGCAGGGGCCGGAGGGCCTCGTCGTCCGGCCAGGCGGCCCGCGGCGGCTCGGGGCCGTACGCCGCGACCAATCTCCCGGTCGCCAGGCTCCCTCCCGCCGTCAGGGCGAGGCACAGCACGAGTCCGCGAAAGGTCGGGGGACGCATCATGGCTTCCTCTCCATCGTCCGATCGACATTCGGGTTTCGACCGGCCCCGTTGTACCACGACGGCCCCGATCGGTCAGGGTCGAGTCGGGCCGGCGAGGGGCGGCTTGCGGTCGACGATCGACGGACAGAGCGGGGCCATCTCGCGGTTGAGGGCGATGAACTCGCGCCAGGGCTCCGGGACGTCATCCTCGTAAAAGATCGCGTCGACCGGGCATTCGGGGCGGCAGGCGTCGCAGTCGAGGCATTCATCGGGGTGGATGAACAGCATCCGCTCCCCTTCGTAGAAGCAATCGGCGGGGCAGACGACGACGCAGTCGGTGTACTTGCAGTCGAAGCACGGCTCGGTCACGACGTAGGCCACGGCTCGCTCCCGGGGAAAAGGTGAGGCGGGAGGAGACGTCCCTCCCGAGGGTGATTCCCTTCGCGAGCCCGGGGCGGCCACGGGTCGTCGGAATTTTGCTAGGATGGTCGGGCCGCGACGGGTGACGCCGCGATCCGAGTGGGAGGGCCGACCTCATGGAGACGGACGGGGCCGCGAGGGGCTGGACGTCGCTCGACATGCTGGAGCGGTTCCGCGTCGGCGACGAGCGGGCCGCCGACGCGCTCTTCGCCCGCTACTTCGAGCGGCTCGCGGCGCTGGCGCGGTCGCGGCTGTCGGCCCGGCTGGCGCGGCGGACCGATCCCGAGGACGTCGCCCTCTCGGCCTATCGCAGCTTCTTCGAAGGGGCGCGCGAGGGCCGGTTCGTGCTGGGCCGGGGCGGCGACCTCTGGCGACTGCTCGCGACCATCGCCCGCCGCAAGATTCTCAAGCAGGCTCGGCGTGATCGCGCAGCCCGGCGCTCGATCGACCTGGAGACGCCGCTCGACCCCCACGCCGAGGCCGCGATCGCCGACGGGCGTGGCGACCCCACGCCCGAGGAAGCCGCGGCGCTGGCCGACGAGCTGGAAAGGGTCTTCGCGCTCCTGGACCCGTTCGGCCGTCGCGTGCTGGAGCTTCGCCTGCAGGGGTTGACGATCGAGGAGATCGCCGAGGCGGCGGGCCGCTCGGAACGGACCGTGCGGCGGTCGCTGGCCCAGGTCCGCGAGCTGCTTGCGGGACGGCTCGGCGATGACTGACGCGGATTTCGAGTCGCGAGTGCTCCGCTTCGAACAGGACGCACGGGGACTCGGCCCGCGACGGATCGAGGATTACCTCGGCCCCCCGTTCACGCCGGGAGCCCCCGGGCGGGGCCGCCTGCTCGTCGAGCTGATCTGCATCGACCTGGAGTTCCGCTGGCGCGACGCCGACGCCTCCGGGCGGCCGACCTGGGATGCATACCTGGAAAGGTTCCCGGAGCTGGCCGGGCTCGATGGAGCGGCGCTCGAACTCATCGCCGAGGAGTACCGCGCGCGGCGGCGTTGGGGCGATCGGCCGTCGCCCGAGGCGTTCGCGGCGCGCTTCGGCGAGCGGTCCGGGGCGGTCCGGGCGGCGCTGGTTCGGGTCGATGCCGAGCTGGAGGTGGAATCGACCGGGCCCGTCCGCCCATCCCCCCAGCCGGACGAGCCCGTCGATTTCCGGCCGACGCTCTCGCATCGCGACCTCCGCCTGCTGCGGCTGATCGGCGCGGGGAGGATGGGGAAGGTCTACGAGGCCCGCCGGCTCGCCGGGGACGGCCGCGTCGCCGTGAAGTTCCTGCGGAAGTCGCTGCTCCGACGTCCCGAGGTGGTCCGGCGGTTCCTCGGCGAGGCCCGCACGGTGGCGGGGCTCGCGCATCCGAACATCGTCGGCATGAAAGGGCTCGGCAGGACCGAGGGGGGCTCCTGGTTCTTCGTCATGGACCTCGTCGCCGGGCTCGACCTGGCTCGGCGGGCCGGCGGGCGGGGCGTGACGGAAGCCGAGGCGATCCGCTGGGGGATCGACGTGTGCGACGCCCTCGGACACGCGCACGGGCGCGGGATCGTCCACTGCGACCTCAAACCGGCCAACGTCCTGGTCGACCCGAGCGGGAGGGCCCTGGTGACGGACTTCGGCCTCGCGCGGTCGCTCGCAGGCGAGACCCCGGGGGCGGCGCGCGTCGAGGGGACGGCCGGCTTCATGGCCCCCGAGCAGGCGTGCGCCTCCTGGGGCCGCATCGACCCGCGGACGGACGTCTACGGCCTCGGCGCGGTCCTCTTCGCGCTCCTGGCCGGACGGCCGCCGTTCGTCGGGGCGAGCGTCGCCGAGGTGCTGGACCAGGTCGTCGCGCCGACGCCCGTCGCTCCCCTCGATCGGTTCCGCCCCGGCCTCTCCGCGCCCCTCGCCGAGATCTGCCTGCTGTGCCTGGCCAAGCCCCCGGCGGCCCGCTATGCATCGGCCCGCGACGTTCGCGAGGCCCTGGCGGCCCTGTAGCTGGGTCGATGCAAGGGGGCGCCCCCGACACCCTCCTCCGAATGGCCGGTCGCCTCGAATCCGCCGCCGCGCCCGATCGGGGCCTCCTGGTTGTATCATGGACCGTCGCGGGCCAGGTCAATGGGCCCGCGACGCGTCGCCGGCGATCGGCGAAGTCGCCGGCCGGTCGGGTCGGCTAGAGGATGGCTCATGCTCGCGACACGCTCCCTCGCAGCCGCCCTATTGTTGATGACGACCGCGGCCTCGCTCCGCGCGGCCGACGGCCCGTTCGCCGTGCGGGGGGCGTACCTCACGTTCATGCGGATGCCGACGTACGACCTGGCCGACTGGCGGCGGATCGTGGACGGCGTGCGCGACGACGGCGGGAATACGATCTTGCTCTGGGTCGGGGGCGGGTTCCGGTCGCAGAAACACCCGATCACCTGGCGATACAACCAGGAGCACGAGAACGTCCGCGAGGATTTCGTCCGCGACCTGATCGCCCACGCGCACGAGAGGGGCGTGCGGGTCCTGCTGGGGTTCACGCCGTTCGGGTACGACGGGGTGAATCAGTACGCGATCGAGCACCCGGAGCTGAAGGCGGTGGGCGCGGACGGCAAGCCGGTGGCGGCGTTCGGGATCGGCTGCTGGGGGTGGAACCTCTGCCCGTCGAAGCCCGAGTCGCAACGCTTCATGCTGGACTACGCCCGCGAGATGGCCTTCGACTTCTACCCGGAGGCCGACGGCCTGCTGATCGAGTCGTCCGACTACGCCGCGTGCCATTGCGCGGATTGCGGCGACCGCTACTTCGATCACGAGTTCGCGTTCGTGAAGGCGATCTCCGAGGAGGTCTGGGCGCGCAAGCCGAAGGCCGACGTGATCGTCTATCCCCACTACTTCTCCGGGGCCGAGGTGCCCGGCCTGGGCGTCAAGGGGGCGACCTTCCCGTTCGACCCGCGCTGGTCCTTGATGTTCACGCCGCACAGCGCGCCTCCCGAGCCTTCGCTCATCGAGAAGGCGCGGACGAGCCTCTGGTGGGACGACTCCCCCGCGCTGCGGGGCCCGCGCGAGGTCCGGGCCGGCGCCCGACGCGCCCGCGACCTCGGCATGGACGGCTACGTCCCCTCGCGCGAGGCGTTCACGTTCGTCGCCGACGCGGCCGAGGAGGGGCAGGAGTGGCTCCGGGGCAAACGCCAGGTCCCCCTCGGCTTCGGCTGGCTCGCTCCCGGCGATCCCCCTTACGACGAACTCCCGGCGCGGGTGAACCGCGTCGCCTACCGCGAGTTCGCCCGCGACCCCGACCTGGATTTCGAGGCCTACCGGACGATCCTCGGCCGCGAGGCGTTCGGCCCGGAATCCACGCCGCAGGACGTCGACGACCTGCTGGAACTCCAGGCTTTCCTCAACGCCGAGCGGACCTGGTGCCAGCCCGCGCCGCTCGCCTGCCCGGACCGCGTCCGCGCCACGGCCGGTCGCGGGGAACTCACGCCGGCCAGGCGCGCCGAGTATCGGGCCGCCCTGGACCGAGTCGCCGCATTGGAGTCGCGGCATCGTGGGGAGCGGGTCGACGGCCGTCGCGAAATCGCCCGGATCGCCCGATGGATCCTCGACCGCTGGGGCGAAGGTGAGCGGAAGCTGCTGGAATCGGCGCGCTGAACCGGCCTCACGCGGATTGGCGGCGTATCCTCAAATAAACGGCGTCCTCGCGCGTTGTTGACAAGGGGTTAAACCTTTGTCAGACTTCGGAGGTTCATCAATCCCCTTAAGGTTGTTTGATACCCTGCGAGCATACGCCCGCTCCCCGGTCGCCCCGGTCGGGCGGCTCGTTTCCCACCCCATCCCAAGACGGTTCGACTGGGCGGCTCGGCCGGATGAAGGCCGGGGCGGGCCCGGTCGAATCGTAGGAGTCGACTCGCAATGGCGCGCAAGCCTCGCACCGCGTTCACCCTGATCGAGCTGCTGGTGGTGATCGCGATCATCGCCGTGCTCATCGCGCTTTTGCTCCCGGCCGTGCAGGCCGCGCGGGAGGCGGCCCGCCGGATGCAGTGCACGAACAACCTGAAGCAGCTCGGCCTGGCGCTGCACAATTACCACGACACCCACAACCAGTTCCCGATGGGCGCGCAGGGGCGGAACCCGGTGACGGGGCTCTACGACCTGGTGCCGACGAACCGCCAGCCGTTCGTGGTGGCGCTCCTGCCGTTCCTGGAGCAGGGGAACTTGTACGCCGCTTATAACGCGTCGCTCCCCTTCAACCATGACGCGAACATGACGACCCGGCTGGTGCCGATCGCGTCCTACCAGTGCCCGTCCGACCAGACGCAGATCTTCTACCAGACGATCGCCGGCGTGCTGACCCGGTTCGAGGCGAAGGGGAACTACGGGCTCAACTGGGGGACCAGCACCTACTGGGACCAGGGGGGCGGCAACGGTCGGCAGATGGCGCCGTTCTACATCCGCTACGGGGCGCCGATCGCGGCGGTGACCGACGGGACTTCGAACACGCTGGCGATGGTGGAGATGCTCCAGGCGCCCTCGCCCGCCGGGCCGTCGCAGGTCATCGACCGCCGCGCCCGGCTCTGGAACGACGACAGCGCGGGCTACACGATCATGACCCGGTTCGGCCCGAACAGCCGCCTGCCGGACTACAGCACCTGCTACAACGACCCCGCCAAGGGGCTGCCCTGCATCAACGACACGGCCTCGAACTCGTTCTACATGGGCGCGCGGAGCCGCCACCCCGGCGGCGTGGTGGGGCTGCTCTGCGACGGCTCGGTGCGGTTCTTCAAGGACTCGATCAGCATCCCCACCTGGATGGCCCTGAGCACCAGCAACAACGGCGAGGTGATCTCCAGTGACTCCTACTGAGCGGCCGTCGCGCCGGGTGGCGATCCTCGCCGTCCTGGCCGCTGCCTGCTGGGGCTGCGGCGGCGGGGGCGACGGCTTCGAACACTACGCGGTGAACGGGACGATCCGTCACGACGGCGACCCCCTGAAGTCGGGGACGATCACGTTCGTCCCCGGCGGCCCCGGCGCGGCGGGCACGGCCGAGATCGTCGACGGCGCGTTCGCGATCGACGCCGCCGACGGCCTGAGCCCCGGCGAGTACCGGGTGGAAATCTACAGCATCCAGCCGACCGGCCGGAAGATCGAGAACGCCGACGACCCGGGCGCCAAGGTCGACGAGACCGTCAACCGCGTCGACCGGAGCTTCAACGTCGACTCGACGCTGAAGGTCACGGTGCCGCCGGGCGGCTTCCCGGGGCCGCTGGCGTTCGACGTCACCTCGCCCAATCCCGCCGCGAAGAAGAAGCGGCGCTGAGGTCCCGGAGTCGTCATCGTGCGCCATTCGCGATCGCTCGTCCGCACCGCCGTCACCTGGCTGGCCGCCCTCGCCGCGATCGTCGTCGGCCCCTCCCGAGGCGTCGCGGACGAGCCCCGTCCCAACGTGGTGCTCATCATGGCCGACGACCTCGGCTACGGGGCGCTGGGGTGCTACGGCCAGGAGAAGGTCAAGACGCCCCGGCTCGACCGGATGGCCGCCGAGGGCCTGCGGTTCACCCAGGCCTACGCCGGCAGCAGCCAGTGCGCGCCGTCGCGGGCCTCGCTGCTGCTCGGCGTGCATACCGGGCGGACCCCCGTGCGGAGCAACGCCGACCCCGGCCTGCGGGCCGTCGATCAGGGGCGGACGATCGCCTCGGTCCTGCAAAAGGCCGGGTACGCCACCGGCGGGTTCGGCAAGTGGGGGCTGGGCGACGTCGGGTCGCCGGGGGCGCCCTGGCTCCAGGGGTTCGACCTCTTCTTCGGGTTCCTGGACCAGACGCACGCCCACTTCCACTACACCGATCACCTGTTCCGCAACGATCGCCGGGTCGAGCTGCCGGAGAACCGCGACGGCCGCCGGGTCCGGTACGCCCCCGACCGGGTCGTCGACGAGGCGCTCGGGTTCATCCGGGCCAACCGCGACCGCCCGTTCTTCGCGTACCTCGCCGTGACGCCGCCCCACGCCGAGATCGACGCCCCCGAGGATTCCATCGCCCCCTATCGCGGCGCGTTCCCCGAGACCCCTTTCCCGGGCGGCCATTACGCCGCCCAGCCGACCCCGCGCGCGGCGTACGCCGGCATGGTCGGCCGGCTCGACGGCGACGTCGGCCGCGTGCTCGACCTGCTCCAAGAGCTGGGGCTGGACGAACGGACCCTGGTGATCTTCACCAGCGACAACGGCCCGATCACGGCCGGCGGTGCCGACCCCGCGTTCTTCCGCAACGCCGGCCCGCTGCGGGGGCTGAAGTTCACCTTCTACGAGGGCGGCGTCCGCGTCCCCCTGATCGTCCGCCAGCCCGGCCGCGTCCCGGCGGGCCGGACCACCGACGTCGTCTGGTCGCTCGCCGACTTCTACCCCACGGCCGTCCAACTCGCCGGCGCGGCGACCCCCGAAGGGGTGGAGTTGCAAGGCCGGTCGGCCCTGCCGACGTTCCGCGGCGAGGCCCAGCCGCCCCGCGAGGAGCCCCTCTACTGGGAGGCGCCCGTCCGCACCCCTCGCCCGGGGCTCACGCAGGCGGGGCGGATCGGCCGCTACAAGGGGATCATCCCCGCCCCGGGCGAGACGCTGGAGATCTACGACCTGGAGGCCGACGTCGCCGAGTCCCGCGACCTGGCCGCCGACCGCCCCGACCTGGCCGCCTCGTTCCGCGAGCTGTTCGCGAGCGAGCACCGCGAGCCCTGACGCCCGCGGCCCGGCGTCAGTCGCGGGCCCTGCGGTTCCCGCCGGCGACGGCCGCGTTCATGTGCTGCCGCCAGGCCTGGAACAGCGGGATCATGGCGGCGGCGGTCGGGCGGGGCGGGACGTTCGTGGAGTCGAAGTGCGAGTAGATCGGCGCGGCGAGTGCCGGGTCGTAGTCGGGGTTGGGCGTGTTGGGCTGGGCGTCGATCGAGGATCGCCAGGCGGCGAGCCGGTCCCGCATGGCGGCCGCGCGGTCGGGCTGGGCCGGGGCGAGGTCGGTCCGTTCGCCGGGGTCGGCGGCCAGGTCGAAGAGTTCGAGGCGGCCGTCCTCGTAGTGCTCGATCAGCTTCCAGTCCCCCTCGCGGAGCGAGCCCGCCGGGCGGCTCCCCTGGTTCGTGTAGTGGGGGAAGTGGAACGGGAAGGCGCGCGGAGGGAGGGGGGGGCCGCCGCGCAGCCTGGGGGCGAGGCTCGCGCCGTCGAGGCCCGGCTCGGCCGGCGCGGGGGCGCCGCAGAGTTCCAGCAGGGTCGGCGTGAAGTCCATGTTCACGGTCGGCTCGTCGATCACCGCCGCCGGGATCCGGTCGGGCCAGGCGACGATCAGGGGGACGCGCAGGCCCCCTTCATAGAGGTAGCCCTTGCCGGCGCGGAACGGGCTGTTGTGGGTGGGGACGTCCCCCCCCTCCAAAACGTGCAGGCCGCCGTTGTCGGACGTGAAGACGACGATCGTCTTCCGCGCCAGGCCCTCGCGCTCGATCGCGTCGAGGAGCAGGCCGACGGTGTCGTCCAGGGTCTCGATCATCGCCGCGTAGGTCGGGTTGAAAGCGTCTTCGTGCTTGGCGATCAGTTCGGGCTTGGCGGCCAGGCGGATGTGCGGTGTGTGGTGGGCGACGTACAGGAAGAACGGGGCATCCTTCTTCCGTTGCAGGAAATCGATCGCCTTCCGGGTGATCGCGTACTCGTTCTTGCCCCCCTCGGTCGCCGAGGGCTCGGAGTCGGTCGGCGGCAGGAACGCCTCGTCGAAGCCCTGGTCGGTCGGCGCGGATTGGGTTCCCGGGCCCCCCGCCAGGTGCCACTTGCCGAAGATCCCGGTGGCGTAGCCGAGGGCCTTGAACCGCTCGGCCAGGGTGGTCTCGGACTCGGGCAGGAACCTGTCGATCTTCGGGTGCAGGAGCTTCTGCGAGGGGGCGTCGGCGCGGCCGGGGAGATACGTCGTCAGGTGCAGCCGGGCCGCCGACTTGCCCGTCATCAGGGCCGCGCGCGAGGCCGAGCAGATCGAGAGCCCGCAGTACGCCGACGTGAACCGGGCCCCCCGCGCCGCCAGCCGATCCAGGTTGGGCGTCGCGTGGTCCGCCCGGCCGTAGCAGTGCAGGTCGTCGATGCCCAGGTCGTCGGCCAGGATGAAGACGACGTTGGGAAGGTCGTCGGCGGCCTCGACTCGCGACGGGGCCGGGCCGAACAGGGCGACGACGGCGAGGGCGACGAACGGGCGGAGCGAGCTTCGCGGCGGCGTCATGGGCGTCCTCCGGGGCGTTGCGGGCGACCAGGGAGAGGGCGAGGGCCGCGACATTCTACCAGACCCCGCCGTCGAAGCACCGTCGCCCTCCCGCCCCGGTCGGTCGCGGCGGGTTCACGGCCGAGGCGCGGCTTTTCGCAGGTCGTCGTAGCTCATGCCCGAGAAAAAGCTCTGGACCCAGGCGCTCGCCGCGGCGGGGGCGTTGGTGACGGCCGCCACGAATCCCCCCGGCGGATTGACCTCGTCGCGGAGCTGCACGAGCTGGCGATAGAGCACGCCATAGACGTCCCGCTGGCGGGGCGTCGAGGCCACGCCGAAGCGCAGGTTGAATGCGTTCATGAACCGCAGCAGGTCGCCGAGGGTGGCGTCCGGACGCTTGCCGACGCCTTCCACGAAGGACTGGATGTCGGGGGCCTTGAGCATCACGACCAGGCCGTGCAAGGCCTTCAGGTAGCGGTCCGCCTGCTTGAGTTCGATGCTGTTCGGGGGCAAGGTCGCCACGGCCGTGTCCTCGGCGTGGTAGATGGCCCGCAGCAACTCGCGGACGGTCGCGGCGTCGGGCGCGTCGTCCTTCTCGATCTGGGCGAGGAGCTTCTCGTCGAGGGCCCGGATGGCCTCGAAGTCGGCGGCGAATTCGGGCTTGAGCAGGGGGGCGGGGCGGGCGCCCGTGGCGAACTGGTGGAGGCCCAGCGTGATCGCGGCCGCGTTGTATCGGAACGGGATGTCGCGGATCACGTCGGCGCCGATCCGGACCTGCGCCGCCTTCAGGCTCCGGGCGTAGACCCGGGGGTCGTTGATCTCGTCGAGCGCGACGTTCAGGGCGTCCCCCTGGGTGACGTCGCGCGGCTCGGGGTTGTTCCGCAGCCGGTCGCGGATCTGGTCGAGCTGCAGGTTGGTGTTCTCGCGCTGCTGCGTCATGCGTTGCATGCGGGCCTGGTTCGCGGCCCTCTGCGACTGGAAGACGTATTCGTTCCAGCGCATGACCGTGTCGGGGTTGATCGAATCCGCGATGGCGGTCTGCTTGTTGTAGAAGCCCGCCCCCTGGGCGAAGGCCCCCAGGCCCATCGCCTGATCGCCCGCCACGGTGGAGCCGCCCCCCCAGCCGCCCCAGCCCCAGTCGCCGAACCCGCCGGGGAAGCCCCACTGCGCGCGGGCCGAGTCGCCTTGCATCGCCCACAGGGCGCAGCACAGGCCGATCGTCAATCCGGGTCGCTTTCGCATCGTCGTCTCCGGGCGTCACGGTGATCGAAACGGGCTTGGTCGTGGTCCACGTCGGTCGTGCGGGGCCGATCCCGTCGCGCCGACGGGATCGAGGCGTGCGGGTGGCTTCGATCGGTCGCGCATCGGGTCGACCATTGAAGGCGGCTGCGCCGGGCATCGCCGCTCGGGCGCGCGGGTGTTCCCGAGACTCGGGCTGGATCGGCGGCCGCGCCGAAGGATCGGGCTCGGCCGCCGCCGGCTTCTTCGCCGGCGAGCAGGACGAGGGGGAGCGTGATCGGGGCCGAGATCGGTCCCGGATGGTCGAGACGAAGGCGGCTCATGCCGGACGTGACGCATCGTAGGCCGCGCGCCCGGACGAAGCAAGTCGCACGCGTCGCCCCGTCGCGGATTCGCCGGGGCGGGCCGGTTCAGCCCCGGGCGACGGCGATCTCGATGTCGCGCCAGAGGACGGTGGAGACGTCGACGGGGCCGGTCGCGACGACGATCGCAAGGCCTTCGCCGAGGGGTAGGCCGTGGGCGAGGGCGATCGCCGCGCCGGCGACGGCCGGCGACCGGCTCATGCCGGCCCCGCAGCAGACGAGGGTCGGGACGCCTGCCCGCAGCAGTGCGGCGACGGTCTCGACGGCCGCGCGCAGCAGCCACGGCGGATTGCCCTCGCCGTCGACGAGAGGGAAACGGCAGGAGACCAGGCGCCTCGCGACCGGCGACGGCGGCTCGTCCAGGGCCAGGTCGACGACCGCCTCGACGCCGGCCTCGGCCAACCCGCGCGGGTCGCGCAGGACCGCGACCTGGCCCAGCCAGAGGGGATGTCCGGCGATGCGCCTCATGGCGACGGCTCCCGGGCGGCGATTTTCCACCGCCCCAGGATAAGGCCTTGCCGGCCGCCGCGACATGGTGTCTCGTGGCGGGGACGGCGCCCGCGACGGCTCTCCCCCGCCGGGTATTCCTGGACCGCCGCTACCGGACCCGGCGGCATCAATTGGAGAGGTCGATCGAGATGGACGATGCGCCCTGGATGAAGATCGCGAAGGCGGAGATCGGGCAGGCGGAGTTGAAGGGGGAGGCGGAGAACAACCCGAGGATCCTGGAGTACCTCGCCACGACGGGGAAGTTCAAGGCCGACGAGACCCCCTGGTGCTCGGCCTTCGCCAATTGGGCCATGGTCAAGGCGGGGAAGAAGGGGACGAACTCCGCCCTGGCGCGGTCGTGGCTCAAGTGGGGCGAGGCGATCGAGGAGCCCCGGTACGGCTGCCTCGTCGTCTTCAAGCGCGGCAACAGCGCGTGGCAGGGGCACGTCGGGTTCTTCGTGAGAATGGAGGGGGACAAGGTCGTGGTGCTGGGGGGGAACCAGGCGAACACGGTCTCGATCGCGCCGAGGTCGAAGGCCGACCTGCTGGGCTACCGCTGGCCGGGCCCGAAGGACTGACGGCGACTCCGCGCGGCCGGCCGACTAGCGGCGGGCGGCCGCGTGGCGGGCGATGACCTCGCCGTAGAAGTCCAGGGTCTCGGCGACGATCCGGTCGGGGTCGTAGCGGCTCGCGCAGTCTTCGGCGGCGCGGGCGCCGAGGGCGGCGGCGGCCTCGGGGTCGTCGAGCAGCCGGAGGATGGCCCGGGCGAGCGCGTCGGCGTCGCCGGGCGGGACGGCCAGGGCGTTCCGTCCGTCGTCGAGGATCTCTCCCAGGCCGCCGGCGTCCGACGAGACGACCGGGCAGCCGAGGATCATCGCCTCGCGCAGCGTGTTGCCGAAGGTCTCGTAGCGCGAAGGGACGATGGTGGTCAGGGCGCGCCGCCGCTGGGCGTCGAGCACGGCGGGCGGGACGCGGCCGAGCCACTCGATGCGGCCGTCGTCGAGCGCGCCGGGGAGGCGTTCGTCGACGAACGGGCGGAGCCTCCGGACCCCGCCGGCCGTCTCGACCCCCCGGTCGGCCCCGGCGAAGGTCAGCCGCGCCTGGGGTCGCCGATCGAGGACGCGGCGGAAGGCCTCGACGACCAGGTCGCCCCCCTTGTGGAGGTCGAACCGGCCGACGAAGAGGATGCGGTCGCGGTCGCAGCCCGCCAGGCTCCATCGGTCGGACTCCGGCGGGGCCTCCATCGGGATCGGGATCGCGCGGGCGTCGGCCAGGGCGAGGCCGTAGCGGTCGCGCGTGCGGTCGAGCACGTCGCGGCTGGGGGAGGAGACGCCGGCCGCCGCCGCGATCGCCCGCCCCTCGCGACGGATCCGACGGACGTCGTCGGGGCTCGCGGAGGGGCCGAACGTGCCGTTGAGGAACCAGGGGCCGTGGAGCCGGACGACGACCGGGACGTCGCAGCGGCCGATCACCTCGGACGCCCAGCCGAACGACTCCTCCATCTGGAAGAGCTGGAGCCCATGCTCGCGGCGGAGCCGGTCGACGATCCGGGCCAGGCCCCGGCCGATCTGGCGCCGGCGGGCGGCGTCGTCCCAGGCGCGCACCCGCCTCTGCGCCCACCGCAGGCCGCGGCGGGCGAGGGACGCGGAGGGCCCGTCCATCGGCGGGAGCCGATGGACCCCTTCCACGTCGGCGACCGGGCCTTCCGCATACCATCCCGCGGCGACGAGGTGGACGTCGACCCCACGCTCGCGGAGCGAGCGCCGGAGGTTGCGGGTGTAGCTGACGATGCCGTTCGAGATCCCCTCGGGAGGCCAGCCCGGCACGAGGAAGCCGACGGCCCGGACGTCGGTCTGGTGGTGGGGGGATTCGGGGCTGGGGCGGCTCGCCATGGACGTCTCCCGAGGCCCGCCGGCGCGATCCGGGTGGGGACGGGACGGGCCGTCGCCTCGACTCCGAAGTCCGGCCCGTCCGCTCGACGAGCCCTCCAGCGGGCGGGATCCCCATGCTATCGCCCGGGGTCGGGGCCGACAATCGCGGACGCCGGAAAAGCCGACGGCTCGCGCCGGCCGCCCCGACGGGATGCTCCGCCGCGCCGCTTCCCGCGTTGCACGCGGCCGGTCCGGCCCGGTAGACTTGCGGGGCTCGCCGGGAGTCGGGCCCGAGCCCGCTCGATCCGCGGTTCGGGGGAGGCGCCTCCCTGACGATCGATCGCAGCGGCGAATCCGCCGCGCCCCCCCCACCGAAGACCTCTGGAGCACGAGACATGGCCGACGCTGCGAAGACACCGCCGGGGATCAAGGCGCTGGCGTTCGCGATGCGACGCTTCCCGCTGGACGTCCGGAAGACCTGGTGGTGGTGGGAGCAGCTCTATCGCAAGATCGGCGGCGGCGGATTCGACGACGACCCGGCGCTCGACGCCAGGTGGCCGGCGGGGCTCCAGGCCCCGATCACCACGCGGCCGTTCGGCTACAAGGTCAGGCTCGACCTGACGTGCTGGCCCGAACGCCGCACGTTCTTCAGCGGGTCGTACTATCAGACGATCCTCGAACGCCTGTACCGCCAGGTCCTGCGCCCCGGTGACCAGTACCTCGACATCGGCGCGAACATCGGGATGACGGCCCTGATGGCCGCCTCGCTGATCGGCGAGAAGGGCAAGGGGTTCGCGTTCGAGCCCAACCCGGAGACGCACGAACGGCTCCGGATCAACTTCGAGCTCAACCCGTACCGGTGCCTGGAGCTGGTCCCCTTCGCGGTCGCCGACCGCGAGTCGGAGGCCGTGCTGCGGCTGCCGGCCGTCGGGAACACCGGGATCGGCTCGCTCGCGGGGCCCCAGGAGGAGGGGGGGCGGTCGTTCGTGGTCCGCACGGTCCCGGGCCAGCGCTACCTGGACCGCCTGGACCCGGCGAAGCCGACGTTCATCAAGATCGACGTGGAGGGCTTCGAGGTCAAGGTCCTGGGCGGGATCGAGTCCGCGCTGGACTGGCCGGAGGTCGCCCTGGTGGTCGAGGTGAACGACGAGATGCTCGAGCGCGCCGGGGACTCCATCGCCGCCATGGAGCGGATCGTGAAGGCCCACGGCTTCCAGGTCTACGGAATGGAGCTGGATCGGGGGCGTTTCTCCAGGACCCTGAGGCTCGTCGGCCCGGTCGAGCTGCCCGTGGCGGTCGAGCGCAACTGGCGCGACGTCCTCCTGGTGAAGCCGGGCTCCACCTTCCTCCGCGACCGAGCGGCGCCCCTGATCCAACCGGCGGCCGGCCGGGCGGACGCGGGCGCGCACGCGGGCCGGACGGCCTGAACCCGACCTCGCCGCCGCGGGCTCGCGCCCCCTCGGCCGTCGATTCTGGTAAGATCGGGAGGGCGGCCGCTAGCGGCCGGGGCCGGCGCGAGGCCGGCCCGGCGGGCGCCTCCTCTCGGGATGAGATCGACGGCATGAGCGCATCGTACATGGGGGCGCCCGCGTCCGCGACGGACGACGGGGAGGGGGCGTGGATCGCGGCGCTGGACCCCCGCCGGCTGGGGCCCATCCGCGGCGAGCTGCTGGGCGGCGAACGCCTGGACCGGCTCGCCCGGGCGCTCGCCCAGGCCGCCCCGCCGACCCGGCGACGCGCCGGCAGCCCGCTCCTGCGGCGGTTCGCCGACAACGGCAAGGTCCTGGAGAAGGTCCACGCCCGGATCGTCTCCGGCGACGAGCACGCGCGCGGGATCGACGTGGAGTGGCTGCTGGACAACTTCCACATCGTCGACGAGGTGCTGAAGGAAGTCCGCCGCGACATGCCCCACGGCTACGACGCCGTCCTCCCCAAGCTGGCCGACACCCCCCTGAAGGGCTACCCCCGCGCCTACGCGATCGCCGTCGCCCTGGCGGCTCACACCGACAGCGAGTTCGACGAGGCGCGGATCGACCGGTTCCTGGTCGCCTTCCAGGCGAAGGCCGGGCTGACGATCGGCGAGATCTGGGCGCTGCCGACGATGTTCCGCCTGGTCCTGCTGGAGAACCTCCGGCGGCTGGCCGAGGAGATGGTCTGGTCGTGGGAGGAGCGGCGGCGGGCCGACGCCTGGCTCGCCGCGCCCGAGGACGCCCGGCCCGACCTGGGGGAGCCGTCGTGGCCGTTCGTCGCCCGGCTCATGCAGGCGTCCCGGCCCTCGACGTCGTCGGCCCCCTCGCCGAAGGCCGTGCGCGAACGGCTGGAGGCGCGCGGGGTGGACGTGGACGCGGTCGTCGAGCGGGAGAACCACCGCCAGGCGTCCAGCCAGATCACGGTCGGCAACTGCGTGGTCGGCCTGCGGCTGCTCGCGGCCGTCGACTGGAACGCCTTCTTCGAGCAGCACAGCCAGGTCCAGGCGATCCTCCTGCAGGACCCCTCGGGCGCCTACGGCCAGCAGGACTTCCCCAGCTGCGACCGCTGCCGGAAGGTGGTCGAGCAGGTGGCGCGGGGGGCGAAGGCCGACGAACTGGCCGTCGCCCGCCGGGCCGTCGAGCTGGCCGCCGCCGCCGACCCGGCCGACGCCCGCCGCCGGCACGTCGGCTACTGGCTCCTCGACGACGGCCTGCCGACCCTCCGCGCCGGCTTCCCCTACCGCGGGCCCGTGGGCGAGCGGGTGGTGGAGGCGATGCGCGCCCGCCCGAGCGTCGCGTACTTCGGCCTGATCGTCGCCGTCTGGTTCGTCGTGGCGTCCGCGTGCGTCTGGGGCCTCGGCTTCGGCGTCGGCTCGCTCCTCGACGCCCGGCTGCTCGGCGTGCTGGCGCTCCTGGCGCTCCCCGTCGGCGAGGTCGCCGTCGGCTTCATCAACCACGCCTTGACGATCTTCCTGCCCCCCAAGGTGCTCTCCAAGCTGGAGTTCAAGAAGGGGATCCCGGACGAGCACCGCACGTTCGTCGTCATCCCGACGATGCTCGTCCGCGCGCACCACGCCGAGGGCCTGCTGGAGCGGCTGGAGATCCATTACCTCTCCAATCCCGACCCGAACCTCCGGTTCGCGCTCTTGACCGACTTCGCCGACGCCCCGAGCGAGCGCATGCCCGACGACCAGGCGCTGATCGACGACGCCCTGGCCCGCGTCCGGGCCCTCAACGCGCGGTACGCCTCGGCGACGGGGGGCGAGGACCTGTTCTTCCTGTTCCACCGGCGCCGGCTCTGGAACCCGTCGCAGGGCGCCTGGATGGGCTGGGAGCGCAAGCGCGGGAAGCTCTCGGAGTTCAACCGGATGCTGTCCGGCGGCCCGAAGGGGAGCTACGAGGTCTTCAGCGCGGACCCGGCCTCGCTCCCCCGCTTCCGGTTCGTGATCACGCTGGACTCCGACACCCAGATGCCCCGCGACACGGCCGGGAGGCTCGTGGGGGCGATCGCGCACCCGCTGAACCGGCCCCGGTTCGATCCCGAGACGGGCCGCGTGCTGGAGGGCTACGGCGTGCTCCAGCCCCGGGTGAACTTCCACCTGACGGCGGCCACGCACTCGTACTTCGCCCGGCTGCTGGCGTCGGGGGGCGGGATCGACCCGTACTCCACGGCCGCGTCGGACTCGTACATGGACCTGTACGGCATCGGCAGCTTCACGGGCAAGGGGGTGTACGAGCTCGACGTCTTCGAGCGCGCCACCGGCGACGTCTTCCCCGAGAACCGGATCCTCAGCCACGACCTGATCGAGGGCAACTTCGCCCGCTGCGGCCTGCTGAGCGACACCGAGGTCTTCGACGACTTCCCGGCGCGATACCACGCCTACGCCCGCCGCGAGCACCGCTGGATCCGCGGCGACTGGCAGCTCCTGCCGTGGCTGGGCCCGAAGGTCCCGCTCCCCCACGGCGGGGCCCGGCCCAACCCGCTGCCGATCCTCGAGCGCTGGAAGCTGCTGGACAACCTGCGGCGCAGCCTGACGGCCCCGGCGCTCGTGCTGATGCTGGCGCTGGGCTGGACGGTCATGCCGGGCTCGCCCTGGGTCTGGTCGGCCGTGGCGCTCCTGGTGCTGGCGCAGCCGGTGCTCAAGTGGCTGACGGCGTCGACGGTCGGCGTGCTGCGGTCGTGGTCGATCGGGCCGTTCCGGGGCTGGAAGGAGAACCTGACGTCGATGGGGGGCCAGGCGCTGCTGTCGCTGGCGTTCCTGCCCGACCAGGCGCGGTCGGCGATCGACGCGATCGTGCGGACGCTGTACCGCCAGTTCGTCAGCCGCGAGCGGATGCTGGAGTGGGAGACCGCCGCGTCGACCGAGCAGCGGCTGGGAGGGGGCCTGCGCGACTTCGCTCGCTCGATGTGGCAGGCTTCGGCGGTCGCGCTCTTGATCCTGGCCGCGGTCGCCTGGCTGCGGCCTTCGTCGCTCTGGGTCGCTTCGCCGTTCCTGCTGGCATGGCTGCTCTCGCCGCTGGTCGCCTACCTGATCAGCCGCCCGCTGCCGTCGACCGAGATCCCGCTGGGCGCGGCCGAGCGTCGGGCGCTGCGGCGGCTGGCGCGGAAGACCTGGCGGTATTTCGAGACGTTCGTCGGCGACGAGGACCACTGGCTGCCGCCGGACAACTTCCAGGAGGTCCCGGACGGCCGGATCGCGCACCGGACGTCGCCCACGAACAAGGGGCTGCTGCTGCTGTCCACCCTCTCGGCGCACGACCTGGGCTTCCTGTCGCTGGGGACGATGGTCGACCGCCTGGAGCGGACCTTCGACACACTCGACCGCCTGGAGCGGCACTGGGGGCACTTCTACAACTGGTACCACACGCGCACGCTGGAGCCGCTGCCGCCGCTGTACATCTCGACCGTCGACAGCGGCAACTTCCTGGGCGCCCTGGTGGCGCTCCGGCAAGGCCTGATCGAGAAGGCGGGCGAGGTCGTCGTCGGCCCGGCCGCGGCCGAGGGGCTGGACGACGCCCTGAACCTGGCGCTGGAGTCGAGCGGGGCGGACGGCTCGACGCTGAAGGCGCTGCTCGCCGCGCCGCCGGCCGACCTGGCGGGCTGGGCGTCGTGGCTGGCGCGCGTCGAGGAGGAGGCGGAGCGGCTGGAGGCGGCGATCGCCGCCGGGCCCGGCCGCCGCGACGGCGACCCCGCCGCCGCGAGGGCGTGGGCCGGCAAGCTGGTGGAGCAGGCCCGCGACCACCGCCGCAACCTGGAGGCCCTGACGGCCGGGATCGGCGTCGAGGCCGTCGAATCGGTCCCGACGCTCCGCGCCCTGGCGGCGACCAGCCCGGCCGCCGCCGCGCTGGCGGGCCGGCTCGCGGCCCTGGCCGACCGCGCCGACGCCCTCGGCCGGGAGATGGACTTCCGCCCGCTCTACAAGAAGGAGAAGCACCTCTACGCGATCGGCTGCGACCTCTCGCAGGGGCGGCTCGACGGCGCCTGCTACGACCTGCTGGCCTCCGAATCGTGCCTGACGAGCTACCTGGCGATCGCCCGGGGGGAGGCCCCGCGCAAGCACTGGTTCCAGCTCGGCCGCCTGTTCGTCCGCGCCGCCGGCCGGATCGGCCTGATCTCGTGGGGCGGGACGATGTTCGAGTACCTCATGCCCCGACTCCTGCTCAAGAGCCTGGCCGGCACCGTGCTGGCCGAGGCCGGCCGGACCGCCGTGGCGCGGCACATGGAATACGGCCGCCAGCTCGGCCTGCCGTGGGGGATCTCGGAATCGGCCTTCTCGGCCCAGTACGCCGACGGCGACTACCGCTACCAGGCGTTCGGCGCCCCCGGCCTCGGGCTCAAGCAGGGGCTCGACCAGGACCTCGTCGTCGCCCCCTACGCCACCGCCATGGCGACCATGGTCGCGCCCGTCGAGGCCGTCGCCAACCTGGAGCGGCTGACCGCCGAGGGCGCCGAGGGCGCCTACGGCTACTACGAGGCCGTCGACTACACGCCGAGCCGGCTCGCCCCCGGCCAGCGCTCGAACGTCGTCCGGTCGTACATGAGCCACCACCAGGGGATGAGCCTGGTCGCCGCGACCAACGTCCTCCTGGGCGACCCGATGCCCCGGCGGTTCCACGCCGAGCCCATGGTCCGCGCCGCCGAGCTGCTCCTGCAGGAGCGCGTGCCCCGCGACACCCCGCTGGTCGACCTGGACGCCGAGGCCGAGGAGGCCGCCCAGGCCGAGGCGAAGGCCCCGGGATCGTCCGAGCCGCCGGCCGAACGCCCCGCCGCGCCGAGCTTCCTCAGCCGTCGGCTCACCACCCCCGCCACGGTCGCCCCGCGCACGCACCTGCTCTCCAACGCCCAGTACCACGTCATGATCACCAACGCCGGCGCCGGGGCCAGCTCCTGCCGCGGCGTGGCCGTGACCCGATGGCGGGAGGACCCGGCGCGGGAGGCCTACGGCCAGTTCCTCTACATCCGCGACGTCGCCAGCGGCGTCGTCTGGTCGGCCGGGTTCCAGCCGGTCTGCCGGCCGGCCGACGAGGACGAGATCGTCTTCGCGGCCGACAAGGCGAGCTTCCGACGCCGCGACGGCGCGATCGAGAGCCTGCTGGAAGTCACCGTGTCCCCCGAGCAGTTCGCCGAGGTCCGCCGCCTCACCCTGTTCAACCACGGGCCGAAGCCCCGCGAGCTGGACGTCACCAGCTACGCCGAGGTCGTCCTGGCCCCGCACGACGCCGACCTGGCCCACCCGGCCTTCCACAAGCTGTTCCTGGAGACCGAGTGGCTCCCCGGCTCGTCGGCCCTGCTGGCCCGCCGCCGGCCCAGGTCCCCCCAGGAGAAGCCCCCCTGGGCCGTCCACGTCCTGGCGGTCGACGGCTCGTCGGCGGGCTGCACGCTCGTCGGCGAGGCCGCGTTCGAGACCGACCGGGCGCGGTTCCTGGGCCGGGGGCGGACCGTCGCCGACCCGGCGGCCCTCGACCCCGGCGAGACCCTCTCGGGGACGGCCGGTCCGGTCCTCGACCCGATCTTCAGCCTCCGCCGCCGCTTGATCCTGGCGCCGGGGGGGACGGCCGTCCTGGCGTTCACTACGGCCGTGGCCGAGAACCGCCGAGGGGCCCTCGCGCTGGCCGACCACTACCACGGCCCGAGCGCCCCGGCCCGCGCCTTCGAGCTGGCCTGGGCCCACCGCCAGGCCGAGCACGGCCAGCGCGGCTGGTCGGCCGAGGAGGCCCATCTGTTCCAGCGGCTGGCGGCCAACCTGATCTTCGCAGGCCCGGCCCTCCGCGCCCGCCCGGCGGCCGCCGAGCCGGCCGAGCCCGCGTCGCGGGTCGCCGCCCGTTTCGGGATCCACCTGCACCTGCCGGTCCTGCTGGCGAGGCTGTCCGGCACGCCCGAGCTGACGCTGGCCCGGCAGCTGATGTCGGCCCAGGCGTACCTCCGCTCGCAGGGGCTGGAGATCGACCTCGTCCTGATCGACGACGCCCCCGCGCCCGGCCTGGCCGAGCCGCTCGACGCGCTCGCCCGCGAGGTCGGCGCCGACGACCGGATCAACCAGCCGGGGGGCGTCCACGTCGTGATCGGCGCGGCGCTCGACCCCCCGGCCCGCGCGGTGCTGTACGCGGCGGCCCGCGTCGCGCTCGACGCGTCCGAAGGGCCGCTGGCGACCCAGCTCGAATCGGTCGACTGGTCGCCGCCGCTCCCCGAGCCGCTCACCGCGTCGCCCCCGGAAGTCCCGCACCGCGACGAGCCGGTCGCCCTCCCCGGCGACCTCGCGTTCGCCAACGGCCTGGGGGGCTTCACGGCCGACGGCCGCGAGTACGCCGTCCTGATCGACACCCCCGGACGCGCCGAGGCCGACGCCGCCCCGGCCTCGCCCTCGCGCCGGCCCCTCCCCAGGCCGACGCTGCCGCCGCTCCCCTGGAGCAACGTCGTCGCCAACCCGGCGATCGGCCTGCTCGTCACCGAGAGCGGGGCGCAAACCACCTGGGCGGGCAACAGCCAGACCAACCGCCTGACCGCCTGGAGCAACGACCCGGTCTCCGACCCCCCCGCCGAGGTCGTCTACCTCCGCGACGAGGAGGACGGCCAGGTCTGGTGCCCCACGCCCCTGCCGATCCCCTCGGCCGGGCCGGTCCTCGTCCGCCACGGCCAGGGGTCCACGAGCTTCGAGCGCAACAGCCACGGGATCGAGCACCGGCTCACGGTCTACGTCGACCCCGAGCGGCCGGTCAAGTACGCCCGGCTCCGCGTGACCAACCCCGGCGACTCCCGCCGCCGGCTCTCGGCCACCTACTACGCCGAGTGGGTGCTGGGGACGACCCGCGACCGCTCGGCCATGCACGTCGTCTCGGCGATCGACCCCGAGACCGGCGCGCTGACGGCCCGCAACCCCTTCCGCGAGGAGTTCGGCGGCGGCGTCGCCTTCCTCGACGTCGACCGCCGCCCCCGCACCGTCACCGCCGATCGGGGCGAGTTCCTCGGCCGGCACGGCTCGGTCGCCAATCCCTCGGCGCTCGGCCAGGTGGAGCTGTCCAACCGCGTCGGCCCCGGGCTCGACCCCTGCGGCGCCGTGCAGACCCAGTTCGAGCTGGGCCCCGGCGAGTCCCAGGAGATCGTCTTCCTGCTGGGCTGGGCCGACGCCCCCGGCCGGGTCCGCGAGCTGATCGCCCACGTCCGCGACCTCGGCGCCGCCGCCGCGCTCGACGAGGCGAAGGCGCGCTGGGACCGCATCCTCGACGCCGTCCGGGTCCGCACCCCCGAGCCGACGTTCGACCTCCTGCTCAACCGATGGCTGCTCCATCAGGCGACGAGCTGCCGGCTCTGGGGCCGCACCGCCTACTACCAGTCGGGCGGGGCCTTCGGCTTCCGCGACCAGCTCCAGGACGTGCTGGCGCTCCTGCACGCCGCGCCCGGCCTGGCGCGCGACCAGATCCTGCTCCACGCCTCGCGGCAGTTCGTCGAGGGGGACGTCCAGCACTGGTGGCATCCCCCCGAGGGCCGAGGCGTCCGCACCCGTTGCTCCGACGACTTCGCCTGGCTGCCGTTCGTCGCCTCGCGCTACGTCGAGGCGACCGGCGACCGCGCGATCCTGGACGTCGAGGCCCCGTTCCTCGAAGCCCCCGCGCTCGCGACGGGCCAGGACGACGACTACCGCCTGCCGGAGACCTCCGCCGAGTCCGCCTCGCTCTACGAGCACTGCGCCCGGGCGCTCGACCGCTCGGACGCCGCGGGCCCGCACGGGCTGCCGCTGATCGGCGGCGGCGACTGGAACGACGGCCTGAGCCGCGTCGGCGTCGAGGGGGAAGGGGAGAGCGTCTGGCTCGCCTGGTTCCTGATCGTCGCCCTCCGCCGCTTCGCGCCGATCGCCGAGGCGCGCGGCGACGCCGGACGCGCCTCGCGCTGGCTCGCCCGCGCCGACGCCCTGGCCGGGGCCGCCGAGGCCCACGCCTGGGACGGCTCCTGGTATCGCCGCGCCTTCTTCGACGACGGCTCGACGCTGGGCTCGGCCGCGAACGACGAGTGCCGGATCGACTCGATCGCCCAGTCGTGGTCGGTCTTCGCCGGGGCCGACCCCCACCGCTCGGCCCGGGCCGTCGACGCCGTCGAGGCCCATCTGGTCCGCGAGGCCGACCGGGTGATCCTCCTGCTCGACCCGCCGTTCGACCGCTCCGCCCCCAGCCCCGGCTACATCCAGGGCTATCTCCCCGGCGTCCGCGAGAACGGGGCCCAGTACACCCACGCCGCCGCCTGGTTCGTCCAGGCCCTCGCGGCGCTGGGACGCGGAAATTCCGCCCTCCAGGCGTTCCAGCTCCTCAATCCGATCAACCACGCACTTTGTAAGGACGACGTCGGGCGTTACAAAGGCGAGCCCTACGCCCTGGCCGGCGACGTCTTCAGCCGGCCCCCGCACGCCGGCCGCGCCGGCTGGACCTGGTACACCGGCGCGGCCGGCTGGCTCTATCAGGCCGGGCTGGAATCGATCCTGGGAGTCCGTCGGGTCGGCGATCGGCTGACGATCGACCCACGCATCCCCGCCTCGTGGGACCATTTCCAGGTCGACTACCGCTTCGGCGGGTCGGTCTACGAGATCCACGTCCGCAACCCGGAGGGCTGCGAGTCCGGGACCGTACGGGTCGTCGTCGACGGCGAGCCCCAGCCCGCGCCGGAGGTCCTCCTGGCGGACGACGGGCGTCGGCGGCATGTCGAAGTCGTCATGTCTCCACCCGGGGCAGCCGCGTCGGGTGCATGATTAAGGGGCACTCAGCCCGGAAATCCTTCAGGCTTTCGCCCCCCTCCGGGCCGTCCCGGCGCGGCGCGCACGCCGACGGCCCGCGTCCCGCCCCCTCTCGCGAAGGGGAGGGCGACCGGGCCGGGGACCTATCGGGTCCGCGGGCCGAAGGGGCCCGCGGCGGCGTGTTCGAGAACTTGCCGCGACGCTCGGGAGGTCGCGAGGGGCCGGCGTCGGGCCGCGAGGGGGAGGATCGCGGCGAAGCCGGAAGAAGAGGGGACGAGTGAAGATGCCGTGACGCTTTGGTCAGGGCGATATGAACATGAAGCCCGTCGGCCTCGGATCATCTCAACGCGACCGCAGCATGGCCCGCATCTGCAGGCGGCTGGCGGGCAGCGAGGCTTCCTTCAGGAGTCGGGTGAGCTTGGATTCGACGACGCAGGCGGGCCGCAGGCCCGAGCGTTCGTCCACGACGAGGGCCTCTTCCCGCGGGGCGGGCGAGCGGCGGTCGGCGGCGGACTGGGGCCGGGCGGGCGTCACTTCGGTGGCGGTCATCACGAAACTCAAGGAATCCTCTCTCGATATCATGGAAGGGGCACCTCCTGCAAAACGGGCTTCGAGCCGCTCCTGTCCGATGGCACTGCAAAGGGCGCGCCGAAGACGAATCCTCAGGACGGCCGACGAGGCGAAGTGGGGGAGGCGGGCCGGTGGATCGCGGTGGAACAGGAGTTAAACACGATCCCGAGCTTCCCTTGGGCCTGCGAGCGTCCGGGGTTGGATTTGTCGTCCCGTTCGCTCACCAGACTAGTACGCATTTCTTCCGGGGCCCGTGGGACGATCCGCGCGAATTTCCAGAGAAATCGGATCCGGGCCGAAAATCGTCGATCCGCCGGGTCCGCCTCGCACGATCGCCCGCGGGATCCGTACGATGATCCGAGGGGGGACGCGGCGGCGTCCCCGAGGCCGGGACCGGACGCGGACGAGCGAGGGATGGGGGAGCGATGGCGCGAGAGAGCGTGGGAAAGCGGCTGCGCGAGGTCGGACGCGAGCTTTCGCGGATCCGACGCCGCGGCCGGCAGGTCTGGCGGCTGGTCCCCTGGCGGCATCGGCTCTCGCTGGGGGCGGCCCTGGTCGTCATGGCGCTCGCCAGCGCCGGCGGCACGGCCAGCGCCATCTTCCTGGGCAAGCTCGTCAACGCCATCGGCCCGGCCGCCGACGGACAGAAGCCGCCCCTCGACGTCATCGCCCGCACGGCCGGGCTCTACCTGGCGATGATCGGGGTCGGCTACCTCGTCCGCGAGACCATGAACGTCCTGCGGCGGTTCCTCGTCGAGCGGGCCTGCACCCGGATCGACAAGGACATGAGCATTCGGCTGGTGGGCCACCTGATGCGGGTGGACCTGGCCTCGCTGGCCCAGGACCAGGTCGGCGCCCTCTACGGCCGCGTCACCCGCAGCGCGGACGGCTTCGTCCGGTTCATCCGCATCAGCTTCCTGGACTTCATCCCGGCGCTCTTCATCGGCGGGTTCGCGATCTTCTACGCGGTGACGCAGCAGCCGTGGGTCGCCCTGGCGATGCTCGGCGTCGTCCCCATCTCGCTCGGCCTGACGGTGGCCCAGATCGTCACCCAGAAGGGGGTCCGGCTGGACCTGCTGCGCACCCGCGAGCGCATGGACGGCACCGTGGTCGAGCAGCTCAGCGGCATCGACTACGTCCGCGCCTCGAACACCCACCGCCGCGAGGTCCGCCGCGTCGCCAAGGCCGCCGAGCGCAAGCGCTCGATGGAGCTGAAGCACCACTTCCAGATGTCCCTCTTCGGCTGCGGCAAGGCGCTCAACGAGGGCTTCTTCCACCTGGTCGTCCTGGCCCTGGCCGTCGCCTTCTACATGAACGGGCGCATCAACCTGGGCGACATCTTCACCTTCTCGATCCTCTACCTGAACGTGATGGCGCCGCTCAACGAGGTCCACCGCTTCATCGACGAGGCCCACGAGAGCAGCCTGCGGGTGGGCGACCTGATCAACCTCCTGCGCGAGCCGATCGACCCCTCGTTCAAGCCGGTCGACCCCCGCACGCCGGTCCTGACGACCGGCCAGCCGCTGTTCGTGGCCGAGGACGTGGGAGTACGCTATCCCCGGACCGTCGAGAACGGCCGCCAGGCGCTCGAGGGGCTGTCGCTGGTCATCCGCCACGGCGAGACGATCGGCATGGCCGGCCGCTCGGGGTGCGGCAAGACGACCTGGCTCCGCGTGCTCATGCGGCTGGTCCACCCCACCTCGGGCAAGGTCTGGTTCGGCGGCGTCCCGCTGGAGTCGGTCTCGCGCGAGTCGATCGGCGACCTCGTGGGCTACGTCGGCCAGAACCCGTTCGTCTTCTCCGGGACCGTGGCCGAGAACATCGCTTACGGCTGCCGCGACGTCACCGCCGAGGGGGTCCGCAAGGCCGCCGAGGCCGCCTGCATCCACGACGAGATCATGATGATGCCCGGCGGCTATCGCGCGCGCGTCGCCGAGCGCGGCCAGAACCTCTCCGGCGGCCAGCGCCAGCGGATCGCCCTGGCGCGGATCTTCCTCAAGAATCCGCCGATCCTGATCCTCGACGAGGGGACCTCGGCCCTGGACAACATCAGCGAGCGGAAGGTCCAGCAGGCCGTCGACGCCGCCCGCGCCGACCGCACGGTGATCCTGGTCGCCCACCGCCTGACGACCCTGATCGACACCGACCGGATCCTCGTCTTCGAGGACGGCAAGGTCGTCGAGAGCGGCCCCTACGGCCGCCTTGTCCGGGCCGACGGCCACTTCGCCGACCTCGTCCGCTCGGCCGAGCAGGGCCGCCTCGACCGCTCGCCCGACGACCGGGACGACGCCGTCCGGGCCGTCGAAGGGGGGGACGCCGGGGAGATGGCGTGACCCCCGCCCCCTCCCGGCGGGCGAGGCGCCCGCCCCACGAGCCGGGTCTTGGGGCCTACGCCTCACGGGGCGCCGGCGTCTCGACGACCTTCCCTAGCGCCGGGGTGCCGTCCGGCCGCCGAAGTCGCCGGCGGGGGCGGGCGCCAGCTTGAGCCAGTCGACGCCGACGAGATAGCTGACGCTCTCGGCGTTCCTGCCGGCTGTGGTGAGGCTCAGGACGTGGGGGCCGGCGTCCAGGTCGACCACGCCCAGCGGGACCTCGCCCGAGTGGACGACGTTCGGCGCGTACAGGTCGATGGGCTTGCCCAGCGGCGCGCCGTCGAGGGCGAGCTGCACGACGCCGTAGTCGGCGGCCTTCGTGAACGCGGCCCAGAGCGCGTAGGGGCCGGCCTTCTCGACCGGAAGCTCCAGGTCCAGCCGGGCGCCGGGCTCGCGGACGATCCAGAAGAGTTGGCTGGAGCCCGACCAGGCGTCGCCGAACGGGGTCATGTCCTGGCTGGCGAATTCGCCCGCCGTCTTGTCCCGGAGCCGCAGGGACTCGGCCTCGATCGCGCCCGGCTCGCGCTTGATCGGCGGCCGGGGATGGACGATGCGCGTGGACAGGTCCGGGACGCCCGAAGGTTCGACCTTCGCGCCGGGGGCGGCGTAAGCGTAGGCGATCGTCGCGTACTGGACCTTCACGGCCTCCCAGTGCCAGAGTTCCAGGTCGAACGTCAGCGAGCGGTCGAACGGGATGTTGTCGAGGACGTGCACTCGCAGGTTGCTGGTGTTCCCCTTGTTGCCGGGGCCGTCGCAGCGGGTCTGGGCGTGGAAGGGGTTCATGTAAGGATGCGGGTCGCACCAGGCGTAGCCGAAGTAATCCTCGGTGCCGGTGCCGAAGGTGCTGGGGAAGGCCTCGCCGTCGACGTAGGCCTTCTCGTCCCCCTCGCCCCACCAGGCCGGGGTCGGGTTGTGGACGTTGCCGAGCAGGCCGACGAACCGCCCGGCCCCGCCCGAGACGCGGAGCGCCGGCCAGTCGAGCGTGCCGTCCGCCTTCACGGTCGGGACGTCGTCGCGCTGCCGCCAGCGGGCGTGGAACGTGAGCTTGTCGGCCGCCGAGGGGTCGTCTCGCCAGTTGTAGCGGACGACCAGGTCCGCCGCATGTCCGGACTGGTTCGCGACGGCGATCCGGGCCTTCCGCTTGTAGGGCATCTCCCATCGCGAGGCCATCGCCCCGTCCTCGCGGACCTCCTGGACCAGGGTGCGGAACGGGTTCAGGCCGGGCCCCGAGCCGAAGAAGTCGCCCAGCGGGACGGCGACCTGGGGCTCGGCCGCGTCGTCGAACGTGATCGTCAGCAGGGTGCGGGCGAGCACCTCGGCCAGGGCCTCGTCGTCCAGCTCGACCTTCCGGGCCTGGATCGCCAAAGCCGTCAGCACGCCCGGCTTGCCGGGGTCGTGGGCGAATTCTTGCGAGCGGCCGGGCTCCAGCCGGAACGGCCGGGACGCCGCGAGCGCCGCATCGAGCGGGGCCAGGGGCGATTCCAGGAGCGACCGCCGGGCCCGGGCGATCGCCCCGCCCGCCCGCTCCAGGACGCGGGGCGAATAACTCTCGACGGCCGTCCCCGGGGCGAACGTCGTGACGTTCACCTGGTAATACTGGTCCCCCTGCGTCGTCGTGATCTTGATCGACCTGGCGAACGGGAAGGGGAAGTAGAGGTTCCGCCCGCGCGAGGCGTCGTGGCCGAAGGGGGCGGAGAAGGGCTCGACCCGGCCGTCGGTGATCGCGGCGAAGTCGGCCGCCAGGGCCGGCTCGGCCGCGCCGTCGACGTAGATGCGCAGCTCGCCGGCCGGGTTGGCGCTCCAGATCCGCGAGACGTAGCCGGGCCCCTCCGCGTCGGCCAGGACCCACTCCCGCGCGTCGCCTTCGCCCTCGACGCGGAGGTAGTGACCCCGGTCGCCGTTGGCGAACGGCTCGACGAGCTTGCCGTCCACGAGGCGGCTCGCGCGGTCGTAGCTGGAGGACTGGAGCGACCGCTCGCCCGGCAGCGGCACCTCAGCCAGCCACGAGGGGTCGACCATCCGCCGCAGCAGCGACTCAACCGTCATCGGCCCCGGCGGCGCGTCGGCCCGCACTTCCCGCGAGGTCGGGGCCAGGGAGGCGGTCAGGAACGCCAGCGCCAGCAGGGCGCGTCGGGGCGTGGGCATGAGAGGGGCCCTCTTCCGCGGGATCAACCGGCAGGCGGGGCGGGCGGGGCGACGGGCTCCGTCCGTCGATCCTCAATCGGACCAGACCGCGGGGACCCCCGCAAGGCCTCGGCGGCATCCCGCATGCGGGATGAGAGGTGTCACGGGAACCGCACGTTTCGAACACGGGCCCGCCGCCCCGCCACGAGTCGAAGGCCGGGGGCAGGGATCGGGCCCGACCCTTGGCTCGCCTCGGGGGCTGTGATACGGTCGAGGGGCTTTCTGAGGACATCCGTTTCGAGGCCGGGCGAGGGGAGCGTGCGATGACGATGGGGACCGGATCGACGTCGCGGCGCGCGTTCGCGACCGCGTGGGCCTCCCTGCTGGCGGGAGCGATGTTCATGACGACGACCGAGGCCCGCGCCGCGGAGAAGTCCTGGGTGTTCGTCGGCACCTACACCAACTCGAAGTCCTCGCCCAGCGAGGGGATCTATCGGCTGGAGTTCGACCCGGCCGACGGCTCGCTGACGCCGAAGGGGGTCGCGGCCGAGTCCGCCGACCCGTCGTTCCTGGCGGTCCACCCGAGCGGCAAGTTCCTCTACGCGGTGAACGAGCTGGGCGAGTTCGAGGGCGAGAAGGCCGGCGGCGTGAGCGCCTTCGCCCTGGACGCGGCGACCGGCGCGCTGAAGCCGCTGAACCGGCAGTCGTCCCGGGGGGCGCATCCGTGCCACCTGGCGATCGACCCGTCGGGTAAGGTCGCGCTGGCCGCCAACTACTCGGGCGGGAGCGTGGTTTGCCTGCCGATCGACCCGGACGGCTCGCTGCGGCCGGCCTCGTCGTTCATCCAGCATCAGGGCAAGAGCGTCGACCCCGACCGCCAGACCGCGCCCCACGCCCATTCGGCGAACCTCGACCCGACGGGCAAGCTCGCCCTGGTGGCCGACCTGGGGCTCGACAAGGTTTTGATCTACGACCTGGACGCCCCCGCCGGCAAGCTCACGCCCCACGACCCGGCCTTCGCCCCGGTCGCGGCCGGCTCCGGGCCCCGGCACCTGGCCTGGCACCCCTCGGGCCGCTTCGCCTACGTCATCACCGAGATGGGGAACACGGTCGCCGCGTTCGCCTACGACCAGGAGAAGGGCGCGCTCAAGGAGATCCAGTCGATCCCCACGCTCCCCGACGACTTCCGGGGCAAGAGCTTCTGCGCCGAGGTCGTCGCACACCCGTCGGGCAAGTTCCTCTACGGCTCGAACCGGGGCCACGACAGCCTGGCGATCTACAAGGTCGACCCCGCGACGAGGAAGCTGGCCGCGGCCGGCTGGCAGCCCGTCGGCGGCAAGAACCCGCGCAACTTCGCGATCGACCCCACCGGCGGGTTCCTGCTGGCCGCGAGCATGGATTCCGACCGGATCGTCGTCTTCCGCATCGACCCGGAGACCGGCGGGCTGACGGCCGTGGGCGAGCCGGTCTCGCTCCCGAAGCCCGTCTGCATCCGGTTCGTGACGCAGCCCTCCTCGGCGAAGTGAAGTGAGCCCGCCCCCCGCATGAGCGTCCCCCTCGGCGACGAAGCGACGTGGTCCGAAGCGTCCGGCCCGGGCCGCCCGCGGCAGGCCAGGCTCGCTTCGCTCCTGTACGCGCCGGCCGAGGCCCGCGATCGTTCGCGGCGGATCTACGCGGCGGTGCTGGATGAGTCGCCGAGGATCCGCGAGGGGAACTTCGAGACGATCGGGGCGGACGACCTGGAGCGGCTGTTCCACCTCTACGACGCGGCCTTCTTCCGGGGGTCGTTGTCGGAGATGCTGCAGGAGGACCGGGCCTATCCGATGGCCTTCCGGCTCTCGCGGCGGCTGACCCGCGCCGCCGGCCAGACGATCCGCCTGGTGCGCCGGGTCCGTCGCGGCCCGACGGTGGTCGAGCAGGCCGAGTACGAGATCTCGGTCTCCACGACCTTGCTGTTCAACACGTTCCACGAGGTCGACCGCGAGGTGGTCGTCGGCGGCCTGGCCTGCGCCGACCGGCTGGAGGCGCTCCAGCGGATCTTCGAGCACGAGCTGCTGCACCTGGCCGAGTTCCTGGGCTGGGGCCGGTCGAGCTGCTCGGCCGAGAACTTCCACGCCCTCTCGCGGCGGATCTTCGCCCACGAGGGGGTCCGGCACGACCTGGTGACGCCCCGCGAGCAGGCCGCGGCGGCCTTCGGCGTCCGCGTGGGGGACGCCGTGGAGTTCGACATGGAGGGCGCCCGCCTGCTCGGACGCGTCAACCGCATCACCCGCCGGGCCACCGTGCTGGTGGAGGACCCCGCCGGCGTCCTCTTCACCGACGGCCGCCGCTACCAGACCTTCTACGTCCCCCTGTCGCTCCTGCGGCGGGTCTGAGCGACGCCCGGGCGTTTCCCCCGGCGCGGATTGCCGTCGCCCGCACCGTCGACGTAGATTGGACTGCATGGGAGAGAAAATCCTCGAAGGGACCTGGGAAGAGATCGCCCGCCGCGGCCCCGAGCTGGCGGGTCGCCGCGTGCGCGTCACGATCATCGAGGAGCCGCAGCCGAGCCCGCTCGACATCGCCCTGGCCCCCTTGATCGAGGACGCCGAGCGTCTGGCTCGGCCCGATGCGTCGGAACCGCCCGCCGCCGACTGGGGGGAGGCGGTCGAAGAGAAGTTCCGACGCCAGGGGTTCGACCTGTGATCCTGTGCGACGCCGGCCCGCTCTTCGCCCTCGTCGACCCGAGGCAAGCGGAGCTTCACCGGCGTTGCAAGGACGCGTTGCCGGGCCTCTCCTCGCCCCTCGTCACCACCTGGCCGAGCTTCACGGAGGCCATGTATCTGGCGCACCGTTGGGGCGGTTGGGCGATGCAGCGGATCCTCTGGCGTTTCGTCGGCGAATCGGTCCTCAGCTTCCATGAGCCTGCGCCCGGCGAGGCCGCTCGGATGGTCGAGCTGATGGAGCGGTATCGCGACGTGCCGATGGACCTGGCGGACGCCTCGCTCGTGGCGGCCGCCGAGGCCCTGGGAGTCTCGCGGAGCTTCACGCTGGACCACCATTTCCGCGTGTACCGCATCCAGGGAGTCGCTGCCTTCCACGTCATCCCATGACCATCGCCGATCCCCCCTCCCGCTCGGAAAATCCCCCGGCGGGTGCAAGGTCCGGGCGGGGCGCGGCAACTCTCCTCTCACGATGAGCGAAGAAAGCCCGCAACGAATGGACGCGGAGGGGCCGGACTGGGGCGGCCTGCTGGCCCGGCACGAGGGCTGGCTGCGTCGCGTGGCGTCGGCCCGGGTGCGGGAGCCGCAGGGGGTGGACGAGGTGATGCAGGAGGTGGCCCTGGCGGTCGTCGCCGGCCGCTCCCCCTTGCTCGACCCCTCGCGGCTCGTGGGCTGGCTGTATCGGCTGACGGTGCGACAGGCGCTCCTGTACCGCCGCAAGGCGGGGCGCGGGCGGGCCCTGATCGGCCGCTGCGCGGCGGTTCGGCCCGTCGCCGAGGAGGCCCCCGGCCCCTCGCCCCTGGCCTGGCTGCTGCACGACGAACGCCGGGAGCTGGTGCGGAAGGCCCTGGACCGGCTCCCCCCCCGCGACGCCGACCTGCTGGCGCTCAAGCACGGCGAAGGCTGGACCGCCCGCGAGCTGGCCGAGCGGCTCGGCCTGGGCGTCCCCGCCGTCGAGGCCCGGCTCTCGCGGGCGCGGAAGCGGCTCCGGGCCGAGCTGGAATCCCTCACGAGCGACTTCGAGGACCACGACCCATGACGCCCGACCTCGAGACCCTCCTCGACCGCCTCGTCGACGGCGACCTCGCCCCGGCCGAACTCCGCGAGGCCCTGACGGCCGTCGAGGCCGCCCCCGACGGCTGGCGGCGCTGCGCCCTGGCCCTCCTGGAGGCCCGCTGCCTGGACCACGCCCTTCGCGAGCCGGCACCGGCGCCGAAGCCGACGTTCGCAGTCGCGGCCCCGTCGCGCCGTCGGTTCCGCCCGGCCCTGGCGGCGTCCCTCGCCCTCGCCTGCTTCGGCTCGGGCTGGCTCGTCGGCGGCGGCGGTCCGGGCCCGGTCGACGAGCCCGAACCGCCGGCCCCTCTCGTTGCGAGGGCCGAGCCGTCGCCCGAATCCCCCGAGCCGCCGCCCGAGGCACCGCAGCCGCAGCCCGAGGCACCGCAGCCGCCGCCCGCGCCCGTTCGCCTGGCGTCCTGGGTGGTGAACCAGCCGCTGCCGGTCTCGGACGCCGAGCGGGCCGCGCTGGAAGCTCGCGGCTACCGCCTCGACCAGCAGCGCCGGCTCGTCTCCGCCCGCCTCGCCGACGGCCGCCGCGTCGTCGTCCCCGTCGATCGCCTGGGCCTCCGCTACGTCGGCGGGGCGACGCTGTAGGCAGGCGGCGCGAATCGACCTTCTCCCCTGGTGGTGCTCCGTCGAAAAATCCTCGTCGGAGAGCCCGGGTTCGTCGGCCTGAAACGGTCTTCCCCCCTGGCGGGGGAAGACAGACCGCGAAGCGGTCAGATGAGGGGGGGACGCGCGCGGGCAGCTTCGGATTTCCAGGCCCGTTCGCAGGCCGGCGGCCTCGGAATGACCTCTGGAAGCTCCGACGGTCGTCTCGCTCGGCCCCCCCTCATCCGGCCCTCCGGGCCACCTTCCCCCGCCAGGGGGGAAGGGAAGAAATGTATGCCTTGGAATCCGCCTTGATGATCCCTTTCCTCGACCGCTTCGCGGTCCTTCCCCCACCGGGGGGGAAGGATCGACGCCTCAGTCTCTTTTGATCAGGAGATTCCGCCCATGCTCCGTTCCCTCGCCTGCTCGCTCCTCGCGGCGTTCGCGCCGTTCGGCCCGTTCGACGACCCGGGCCCGCAAACCCCGGAGGACGCCGGCGCCGTCTACCGGGGCGATGGGCAGGACTTTCGACTCAACCTGTCCGCCGGCTCCGACCTGAATCGCTTCCTCGTCGAGAACGCCCCGACCCGCGCCGACCTCGTGCTGGAGACGCTCGACGACGCGGCCCGGGGCCAGCTCGGCGTGCCCGAGGGGCGCGGGCTGGTCGTCGCCTCGGTGCAGGTGGACGGCCCGGCGTGGGAGGCCGGCGTCCGCGAGCGGGACGTCCTGCTGACGCTGAACGACGAGCCCCTGGCCGAGCCCGACGACCTGCCCCGCCTGCTGAAGAAGGCGGGCGACGAGCCGGCGACGCTCACCCTCCTCCGCAAGCGGAAGCCGACCACGCTCAAGGTCCAGGCCCAGGTGCGCGTGGACCTGGGCCCGCTGGAGGACGAGGCGCCGGAGTTCTGGATCGGCGCGAACGTCGGGCCGGTCGCCCCGATCCTCCGCGATCAGCTCGACCTGCCGGCCGACCGCGGCCTGAGCGTCGTCGGGCTGGTCGACGACGGGCCCGCCGCCAAGTCCGGCCTGAAGGTCCACGACGTCATCCTGGCCCTCGACGGCGAGCCCGTCGCGGACGCCGCCGGCCTGGTCGGCCGCGTGGGCAAGTCGGCCGCGAAGCCCCTGAACTTCGAGATCCTCCGCGGCGGCGAGAAGCTCGCGCTCAGCGTCACCCCCGCGAAGCGCCCGCCCCGCGACGAGACGCGGCGCTACTACAGGATCAGCAGCCCCCCGGCGCAGAACTTCAAGTACTATGACGTCGTCCGCCCCGGGGTGGTCCTGGACCGCCAGGGCCTCCTGCTCGACAACGCCTGGCAGGACATGATCGCCGGCCAGGCGAGACCCAAGCCCGACGACCCCGGCGCGCCCGACGCGCGGATCGACGCCATGGCCGCCGAGATCAAGGCCCTGCGCGAGGCGGTCGAGTCGCTCCGCAAGGCCCTCGAAGCCAAGAAATAAGGCCGAGGCCGGCCGGGGCGGGGGGCCTTCGACCATTGACGACGCGGGGCGGCGGGCTTAGTCTGCAAGTCCGCCGCCGGTGGGTCGCCGGCAGGGTCGAAGACACCCCCCGCAGAGCAGACAACCCGCCCGGAGCCTCCCCTTGATGACCGCGCGACGCCTCCCCTTCGTCCTCTCGTCGGCCGTCGCCGTCGGGGCCCTGCTCGTCCTGTCCGGCGCGGACGATCCGGCGCCGGCGCCGGCCCACGCGCCGACGCCCGCCGATCAGGCCCCGTCGAAGATGACCATCCCGCCGGGGTTCACCGTCAAGCCGTTCGCGGCCGAGCCCGACGTGCTCCAGCCGATCGCCTTCACCATCGACCCGAAGGGCCGGCTCTGGGTGGTCGAGAACTTCTCGTACCCGATCTGGCTGGGCGGGCCGGTGGGCAAGGACCGCGTGACGATCTTCGAGGACGCCGACGGCGACGGAAAATTCGACTCGCGCAAGGTCTTCTACGAGGGCGGGACCAGCTTCACCGGCATCGAGCTGGGCTTCGGCGGCGTCTGGCTCTGCGCCACGCCGAACCTCCTGTTCATCCCCGACGCCGACGGCGACGACGCGCCCGACGGCCCGGCCGTCACGGTCCTCGACGGCTGGGACGAAAAAGCCCAGCATAATATGTTCAACGGCCTGAAATGGGGCCCGGACGGCTGGCTCTGGGGCCTCAACGGCATCCTGTCCAACTCCAAGGTCGGCGCCCCCGGCGCGTCCGACGCCGACCGCACGCCGATCAACACCGGCGTCTGGCGGTATCACCCCACGCGCAAGACCTTCGAGGTCGTCGCGCACGGGACGACGAACCCCTGGGGCCTGGACTTCGACGACCACGGCGAGGCGTTCATCACCAACTGCGTGATCCCCCACCTGTTCCACGTCGTCCCCGGGGCCCGGTTCGACCGCATGTTCGGCGAGGACTTCAACCCGAACACCTATCAACGCATCCCCACCTGCGCCGACCACCTGCACTGGGCCGGCGGCCACTGGACCGAGTCGCGCGAGGGCGAGGGGCACGACAAGCACAGCCTGGCCGGCGGCGGCCACGCCCACGTCGGCGCGATGGTCTACCTGGGCGACAACTGGCCCGACTCGTACCGCGACGGCGTTTACACGTTCAACATCCACGGCCACCGCGTCAACCACGACCGCCTGGAACTCAAGGGGTCCGGCTACGTCGCCCATCACGAGCCCGACCTCCTCCGCGTGGACGACGTCTGGTTCCGCGGCCTGGAGCTGAAGTACGGCCCCGACGGCGCCGTCTACTTCACCGACTGGGCCGACATCGGCGAATGCCACGAGAACGACGCCGACAACGCCCACCGCGAGAACGGGCGGATCTATAAGATGACCTACGGCGAGACGAAGCCGGTCCAGGTCGACCTGGCGAAGCAGACCGACGTCGAGCTGGCCGGCCTCCAGCGCCACAAGAACGATTGGTACGTCCGCACCGCCCGCCGGATTTTGCAGGAGCGCGCGGCGGCCGGCGGCGACATGAGCGCGGCCCGCTCGGCGCTGCAGGCGACCTTCCGCGACGAGGCCGAGGCTCCCCGACGCCTCCGCGCCTTGTGGGCGCTGCACGCGATCGGCGGGCTCGACGAGGAGGCCCTGATCGGCCTGCTGGCCGACCGCGACGAGTCGGTGCGGGGCTGGGCCGTCCGCCTGCTGGTGGACGGGCCTTCGGTCGCCCCGGCGGTCGTGGCGAAGCTCGCGGCGCTGGCGAAGGACGAGCCCTCGCCCCGCGTGCGGCTGGCCCTGACGTCGGCCCTCCAGCGGATCCCCGTCGCCGACCGCCGGCCCCTGGCCGAGACGCTGGCGGCGGCCGAGATCGACCCGGCCGACCCGATGCTCCCGCTGATGACCTGGTACGGGATCGAGCCCCTGGCGGCGGACGACTTCGACCGCGCGGCGGCCCTCGCGCCGGTGGTCAAGCTGCCGATGCTCCGCAACTTCCTGGCGCGGCGGATGGTCTCGGCCGACCCGGCGAAGGGCCTGGCGGCGCTCGCCTCGGTGCTGAAGCTCGACCGCGACGACCTGCGGTCAGACGTGCTCGACGGCGTGCTGGAGGCCTTCCGGGGCCGCAAGCAGGTCCCCCGGCCCGAGGGCTGGGCGGACCTCTACGCCGGGCTCTCGGCCGTGAAGTCGCCCGAGGTCCTGGAGAAGGCCCTGCGTCTGGCCGTGATCCTCGACGAGCCCCGGGCCGTCGAGGCCCTGCGCGCCACCCTGCTCGACTCGAAGGCCGACGCCGAACGACGCGCCCAGGCCCTCACCACGCTGGTCGAGCGCCGGACCCCGGGCCTGGAGCGCGACATCCCCGGCCTGCTCGACGACGACGCCCTCCGCGCCCGGGCCCTCCGCGCCCTGGCCGCCTTCGCCGACCCGGACGTCCCCGGGCTCGTGCTCGGCCGCTACCCGAAGCTCACCCCCTCCGAGCGCGAGGACGCCGTCGCCACGCTCGCCGCGCGGCCGGCCTGGGCGCTCGCCCTGCTCGACGCGGTGGAGCAGGGGACCGTCCCGCGCCGCGAGGTCAGCGTGACCACGGCCCGCCAGATCCAGGCCCTGGGCGACGCCGGCCTGGCCCGCCGCCTGGAGGCCGTCTGGGGGACTGTGCGGGCGACCTCGGCCGACAAGGCGTCGCTGATCGGCAAGTACAAGGCGATCCTGGGCGGCGGCGAGCCCGACCTCGTCAACGGCCGCGCCGTGTTCGAGCGGACGTGCCAGGCCTGCCACAAGCTGTTCGACTCCGGCGGGGACGTCGGCCCCGAGCTGACCGGCTCCGACCGCGCCAACGCCGACTACATCCTGGAGAACGTCCTCGACCCCAGCGCCACGGTCGCCCGCGAGTACACCGTGACCAACGTCGCCACCGCCGACGGCCGCCTGGTCTCGGGCATCCTCCGCTCCCAGACCGACGCCGTCCTGACCATCCAGACGGCCAACGAGCGGATCATCCTCCCCCGCGAGGACGTGGAGGAGGTCAAGACCTCCAACATCTCCATGATGCCCGAAGGCCAGCTCGAAGCCCTCTCCCCCCAGGAGATCCGCGACCTCTTCGCCTACCTCGCCTCCCCGGCCCAGGTCGCGCCGCCGTCGGCGAAGTGAAGTCAGATTCGATTCCTCAAAGTCCTTCCCCCCTGGCGGGGGAAGGTGGCCCGAAGGGCCGGATGAGGGGGGGACGAGCGAGAAGGCCGCCGGAGTTCCAGCAAGGTTTTCGAGGCCGTCGGCCGTGCGGGCCTGGCTTCGAAGTGCGAAGCACCCCGCGAGCGCCCCCCCTCAACTGACCGCTCCGCGGTCTGTCTTCCCACGCCAGGGGGGAAGACCGTTCCGGACCTCATACCACTCGCCCCGCCGGCGCTAGCTCGATGCGGACCATCCCCGCCCGCCCCTGCCGATCAGCCCCGGCGGACGCGGATCGTGAACGCCTCGCGCGGGTTGTCGACGGTCAGCTTGCGGACCTCCGCGTCGGTGAAGTCGGCCCGGCGAAGGGCGGGGAGGAGGTCTTTCCCCAGGGTGTCGAACGGCCGGAAGTCGCCGCCGCCGGGTTCGCCGACGTGGTACCAGCCGGCGTCGTGCGAGAGCAGCACGCGGCCGAGCCGGCCCTTCGCCTTCATCGCGGCGACGAGTTCGACGTGGCGGTCGACCGAGCCGGGGGCGACGCCGTCGAACTCGACCCAGGCCCCCCGCGCGGCGGCCTCGGCGTGCATCGCGAGGTCCGGCTCGGCGTTGGCGTGGACCCAGATGAAGGCCGAGGGGTCGACGCCTTCCTCGCGCAGCAGGTCCAGTTCCTGGAGCGCCGCTCGGCCGTCGCCGGTGTGCGCGGCGATGGTCAGGCCGCTCGCCAGGTGGACCCGCGCCGCGGCGCGGACGAGCTTGACGCCGACCTCCGGGAGCGGCCCGGCGTCGAGGCCGATCTTCTGGAACCCCGGGCGGATCCCGGTCCCGCCGATCCCGTCGCGCCACTCCGCCAGCCAGCGCGCCGCCAGCTCGTCGGCCGACTCTGTCCGCGCGTGGGCCGGCAGAAACAGCCCGTCCCACGCCGCGTAGTAGCCGGTGTTTGTCAGGACCTGCAGCCCCGTCGCCTCGGACAGCCGCCTCAGCAGCGCCGGGTCGCGGGCGAGGTACGCCGGCGTGCATTCGACCAGCGTCCGCACGCCCTGCTCGCGGATCGCCCTCAGGTGGGGCAGGGCGACGGCCTCCACGTCGTCGGGCCGGTAGCGGTCGGGCGTCGCCGCGTCGGCCCCGGCGAAGTCGACGAGGATATGCTCATGGGTGAGCGTGAAGCCCAGCTCGCCGGGCGCGATCGGCCCGAGCACGGTCATGACGCGGCCGGCGTGGTCGTCGGCGTCGGCCTCGCGGCGGCGGGCGTCGAGCAGCAGGGCGGCGGCGCCGGCCCGGAGCAGGTCGCGACGGTTCACGGGGCGTCTCCCCCGTCCTGGTCGTCGGCCTGGGAGCCCGGGAGCGAGTCGAGCATCGGCTTGACGACGGACCAGAGCTGTTCCTTGAACCGGATGACGGGCGGGTTGTCGAGGGTCGCGGGCGACTCGTCCTTGCGGCCGACATCGGCGAGGACGCCGACGGTCAGCTCGCCGTCGGTGTAATACGGATCGCCGCCGCCGTTGCGGCCGAAGAGGGTCGCGCCGACGCCGGTGACCTGGAACACCTGGCTGAGCAGCCCATGCTCGCGGAGGCCGGCCATGAGGGCGTCGCGCTCGTCGTCCACGTCGGGGGCGATGTGGTGGGTGATCTGGCCCGTCCGGTGGCTCAGGCCCACGCTCCGGTCGAACGTCACGGCCCCGATCCAGAGCGGCTCGCCGGCGCGGCCCAGGTCGGTCGACTCCCAGAACCGGACGTGGTGCCGACGCTTGGCGCTCGCGCCGGCGGGCTTCTCGAACGCCAGGTCCTGCTTGCGGCCGAAGACGAACAGCGGGCTCACCGGGGCGTCGGGATACGGCTTGCCGCGGATGACGCTGCCGGCGATCTCCAGGCTGGTGCGGAGCGTGACCGGGTCGGCCGGGTCCCAGCCCGCGCCGGCCATCGCGCGGATCAGCTCCTCCTTGGTGCCGATCAGCCCGACGTTCAGCGGGTCGCCGGGGATGCCCTGGGCGGTCACGGTCGTCCGGGGCGCCGCGACCATCGCCGGCGCGTGCTCGTAGTGCGTCCAGAAGAAGGGCGCGATCAGATAAGCCGCGAGGAACCAGGACCCGACGACCGCCGCGACGATCTTCATCGTCCGCACCGACCACCGCCGCGTCCGCGAGTGCTTCGGCCCGGCGACGCCCTCGGCCGCCGGCTCGGCCTGCGCCTCCCGGCGCTCCTCGTGCTCGTCCGCCATCGCTCACCGCCTTCTTGATCCGGGGACGACGTCGTCCCGGACGCCTCGACGCGAACCATCCTCCGCGTTCGCCATTCTGCCCACGCCCGCCGATGCGCGTCAAAGGGGGCGATCACGCCTCGCCCGGCGGGGTGGCGGGGGCGGGCTTGAGCCGGTCGCAGGCGGCCCTGGCCTGGGCGCGGACCTCGGCGTCGGGGTCTTCGCGGAGGCGTTCGAGGGCGGGCAGGGCCGGGGCGGCGGCGGGGCCGGCGAGGGCGACGAGGCGGACGGCCAGCAGGCGGACGGCCGGGTGGTCGTGGCCCAGGCGCGAGGTCAGCTCGGGGATCGTGCGGGGGTCGGGGCCCCGTCGCTCCAGCCGCTTCAGGAAGCGTTCGACGGCGGGGCGGTCCTCCTTCTCGACGGCCATCAAGAGGACGTCGGGGGCGAAGTACGAGGCCGAGGGGCCGAACCGCTGGACCGTCCGCAGGGCGGCCTTGCGGACGGCCGGGGAGGGATCGCGGAGGGCGCCGGCCAGGCGCGGGCGGACGGCCTCGGCGTCCAGGCCGAGCGCGCCGAGCGTCAGCGCGGCGGCCTCGCGGACCGGCTCGTCGGGCGAGTCGAGCAGCGCGGCGACGGGGTCGAAGGCGGCCTGCGCGGAACGGCCGAGCTTGCCGAGCGTCTCGGCGGCCAGGATCCGGATCCGTGGCGAGGGGCCGGCGAGCATCGCCGTGAGCGCGGGGACGGCCTCGGCGGCCGACGGGCCGTGGCCGCCGAGGAGGTCGGCGGCGGCGGCGCGGACGTCGTCGTCGGGGTCGTTCAGCTTCGCGATCGCGGCGGGGATGGCCTTGCGGCCGAGCGTCCCCAGGCCCCGCAGGCGTTCGAGCGCCGGGCGGCGGACGGCGGGCTCGGGGTCGTCCAGGACGCCCATCAGGTCGTCGACGAGCTTCCCGTCGCGCGGGGCGGCCTGGGCGAGCACCGCGACCGCCTGCGCCCGCAGCTCGGCCGAGTCGCCGCGGAGCAGGGCGCGGACCTCGGGGATGGCCGGCGCGGCGCGGGGGCCGAGCGAGCCCAGCGCCGCGAGGCTCGCGGCGGAGACGGCCGGGTCGGCGTCGCGCAGGCCCTTCGTCATCACCTCGACGGCCCCCGGGGCGAGCGGGCGGAGGCTCCCCAGGGCGAGCACCGCGGCCTGCCGGACGCGGGGCGAGGGGGACGCGGCGGCCTCGACGAGCGTCGGCGCGACCGGGAGGCCGAGGCCGGCCAGGGCGTCGGCGATCGGCCCGACGCGGCTGCGATCGTCGGCCAGGGCGCGGAGGAGTCGCGGCGCGGCGTCGGCCCCCATGCGGCCGAGCAGGAACGCCGCGTGCCGCGCGGGCCCGTCGCCGGGCGCGGTCAGGAGCGACTCCAGGTCGTCGGCCGACCTCGCCAGCAACTCGGGCCGATCGATCGACGCGTCGACGGCCGCGAGCCGGACGCCCTCGTCGTCGTCGCGGAGGCCGGCCTGGAGCGCCGTCAGGGCGTCTTTCTCCGGGACGGCCTCGCCGAACCGCGCCAGCGAGCGGATCGCGGCGGCGCGGACTTCCGGGGAGTCGTCGCGGGCGCGTCCGATCACGGCGGCGACGGCGCGGGGGTCGGGGGCGGTCGCGAAGCCCAGAGCCTCGACGGCCCCGGACCGGACCTTCGCGTCTTCATGCGAACATGCGGCGATCAGCGGGTCGAGCGACGCGGGGCCGATCGAGCCCAGGGCGCGGACGGCCTCGGCGCGGATGCGGTCGCCGGGGTCGGCCAGGAGCGGCAGCAGGTCGGCGACGGCCGGCGCGGCGTCGGGGCCGATCCGGCCCAGGGCCATGACGACCTCGGCGCGGACGCTCTCCCGGCGCTCGGTCAGCAGCGAGCGGAGCGTCTCGACCGCGGGCCCGCCGATCGCCGCCAGGGCCAGCGCGGCGCGGTAGTCCTGGTGCGACTTCTCGCGGCCCTGGTTCCCGAAGTTGCTGCGGAGGGAGTGGGCCAGCGCCTCCACGGCGGGCGCGGCGTCCGGACCCAGGCTCGTCACGGCGTCGAACACCGCCAGCCGGACCTGGCCGTCCTTCTCGGTCATCAGCCGGTCGATCAACGCCGGCAGGGCCGCGACGCGGGCCTCGCGGTCGACCGAGCGGATGGCCAACGCGGCGGCCCGGCGGGCCTCGACGCCCTCCGATTTCAGGTCCTCGACCGGTCCGGCGAGGGCCAAGACGAGTAATCCTACTGTCATGCTCATCTCGGGATGCCTCACCGCCGTCAAGGAACCAGGTGCTCGCTCTCCTTCCCCCCTGGTGGGGGAAGGTGGCCCGAAGGGCCGGATGAGGGGGACCATCAAGGCGGACGAGACGAGGATGCATCGACTTTCGGGCCCGCCCGATTTTCCGGACGGCGCTCGTGCTCGTCCTCTCCCGCATCCGCCCCTTCGGGGAACCTTCCCCCGCGAGGGGGGAAGGGTTGGACGGCCTGGTCAGACCGCCAGGCCGGGGATGGTCCCGGTGCTGTCGCCGAACTGGTCGATCGGGAGGCCGGCCTGCTGGAGCATGGTGAGGAGGACGTTGGCCATGGGGGTCTCGGCGCGGAGCTTGTGGTGGCGGCCGGCGCGGATGGCGCCTCCCCCCTTGCCGACGAGGAGGACCGGGAGGTTGACGTGGTCGTGGCGGTCGCCGTCGGCGATGCCGCTGCCGTAGAGGACCATCGAGTTGTCCAGCAGCGTCGACCCGTCGGCCTCCTCGACCGCGGCCATCTTCTCGACCATGTAGGCCAGGATCGAGACGTGGTAGCGGTCGATGGCGCGGAGCTTCCGGTTCTTCTCCGGGTCGTTGCCGTGGTGCGAGGTCTCGTGGTGGCCGTCGGTGAAGCCGAGCCACGGGTAGTTCCGGTCCGAGGCCTCCTTGGTCACCATGAACGTGGAGGCGCGGGTGGTGTCGGTCTGGAAGGCCAGGACCATGAGGTCGCACATCAGCCGCAGGTGCTCGTCGAAGTCCTCGGGGACGCCGGCGGGGCGGGCGAAGTCGCCGGGGAGGTCGGCGGCCGTCGCGGCCTGCTGGATCCGCCGCTCCACCTCGCGGACGCCGGTCAGGTACTGGTCGAGCTTGCGGCGGTCGTTGGTGGAGACGGCGCGGCGGACGCGGTCGGCGTCGTCGCGGACGTAGTCGATGAGGCTCTTGCGGTAGAAGTCGCGGTCGGCCACGGTCGCCTGCGTCAGGCTGTTGGTCCCCTTGGTGAACAGGCGGTCGAAGACGACCTTGGGGTTCAGCTCATAGGGGGCGGGCGAGGTCGGCGTGCGCCAGGAGATGTGCGTCTTGTAGGCGCCGCTGTAGCCGAAGGCGTTGCCCGACCGGGGGGACTCGCAGCCCAGCTCCAGGCTGGGGAAGCGGGTGGCCCCGCCGACGTGGCGAGCGTAGAGCTGGTCCACCGAGACGTCGACCCGGACGGCGTCCTGCGACTTGGCGGCCTGCGCGCCGGTCAGGAAGCTGGCGGCGCCCTGGCCGTGGCCGCAGCCTTCGTCGTCGCCGTTGGTCAGGGCCGTGTTGTGGATCAGGCCGTGGAACGTGCTCAAATGATCGCGCGCGAACGCCAGCGGTTCGAGGGTCGGCGGCAGGTCGACGAGCGCCCCGGCGTGGTCGGGGAACCAGGCCGGCAGGTGGACGCCGTTGGGGACGTACCAGCAGCACATCCGGACCGGCGGCTTGCCGGCCTCGGCCGGCGAAGCCCCGGCGGCGCGGGCGAACGGGGCGAGGCTCTCCATCCAGGGGAGGGCCAGGGCCGCGCCCAGGCCCCGGAGCATGTCGCGACGGCTGGGGTTCCTCATCCGTTCCTCCTCGTAAGCGTCGACGGTTCGATGGCGGGTCTGCGACGCAGGGGCCTGGTTTGTCATGAAGGGAGGACGTCAAGAAGGCTGTATAGGCACGCCATGGTCAGAGCAGAAAGCAACGCGATGTAGATCGAAGTCGGTACTACGATGTTTCTCTTGAGACGCAGAATCGTTGCATGCGCGAACAAGATGGAAATCCCGGTGCCATGGAGCATTAGTTCCAGGAAGACCTCTCTGCCCCTGTCGACCCTTCCGTTTGCCGGCATGTCGCACCCGATGGTCCAATAGCGGAAAGCGCCGTACAAAACAAAGGCCCATCCGATTCCTACGGCCAGACGATCGATCGTGTTCGGCTGTATCCGCATCGCTGTCGCGACGGCCGGCTTCAAAACCGCCCGATCTCCACATCCCCGGGGTGACGCTGCCGGTCCTCCGCGCCGTTTTGGGCTTCAGGCTTGCGATTTTAACCCCTCAAACGACCTTCGCCATCTTGTAAAATGGTGAATCGATGAACTCGCTTATCAGTTTGGCGCACTCGCCGTTGACGAAGAAATCGCCGTTCTGAAAGATCGGATACTCCTGAATCATGTCTCGCGTCACTCGGAATGGGCCGTCGCCTAGATCGACGTACTCGTCGTCCTCCGGGACGACGACCCGGATGCTCGAGCCGGCGCGAAAACGATCTGGTTTGATGTCTTCGTAATGCGGAACTACGATTTCATAATGCTCGCCTGCGTGGTCGTGCAGCTCAGGATGGTCCGGCAGCCGGTCGATGAGCGTCTCTGGGTCGTGGCTGAATGGATCGGCGAGGAAGTCCCCGCTGTCGTAATAAGAAAAGTCGCCTACGGGATAATCGCAGTCGACAAGCTTTTTGAAATGCACAGGTCTGTACTCGACGCCTTTGAAGCGAGACAGCTTGGATCTGACCGCCGAGGACACGACGAGCCCGCCTCCGACGATTGTGACGTCGGGGGTGTGGCGGCCGCTTCTCATGATCTGGAGCGGACGAATAGGGCGTCCGTCGCTCGTATTCAGGTCTTTGCCGTGGAATAAATAATAATGCAGGACGTTGTACAAGTTCGGGCGTGAGGTCGGACTGTATAGCATGAACAAGCAGTTGTCGTCATACATCGATCTGATCCGGGCGGGGGCCAAGATTCCATTTTTCAATCTGGCCCCATCCCCAGAGAACGCTCACGGGGCGACGCCGCGGTTCTGGAAGGCGGGGCTCTCGACGATCGCGAGGACGGCGCTCCGGATCCGCCAGCCGTCGCCGGCCAGCCGCGAGCGGACGTCTTCCACGGTGCGGAAGTCGGCCGGCTCCAGGCCCCGTCCCAGGGCGTAGGTTAGCAGATTCTTCACCAGGGCCTGCGCGAATTTGCGCGAGGCCGTGCCGCGCAGGACGTTCTTCAGCTCGCCCGCGTCGCGGAAGGACCGGCCGCCGGACAGCTCGCCGGAGGGGTCGATCGGCGTGTCGCCGTCGCTCGACCGCCAGCGGCCGACGGCGTCGTAGTTCTCCAGGGCGAAGCCCAGGGCGTCCATCTGCTGGTGGCACGAGGCGCACTGGGGGTCGGCCCGGTGCCGCTCCATCCGCTCGCGGAGCGAGGCGTCCGCGTCGCCGGCGTGGCCGTCGTCGTCCAGCTCGGGGACGTCGGGCGGCGGAGGCGGCGGGGGCGTGCCCAGCAGTTGCTGGAGGATGAACTGGCCGCGCTTCACCGGCGACGTCCGGTTCGGGTTCGAGGTCAGGGTCAGCACGCTCGCCTGGGTCAGCACCCCGCCGCGACGGCCGTCCGTCAGCGACACCCGGCGGAAGCCCTCGCCGTCGACCCCGTCGATCCCGTAGTGCTTCGCCAGCGCCGGGTTCACGAACGTGTAGTCGGCGTCCAGGAGTTCCAGGATGCTGCGATTCTCATGCAGGACGTGGGCGAAGAACCGCTCGGTCTCCTCGCGCATCGCGGCTCGCAGGGAGTCGTCGAAGCCGGGGAAGCGGTCGGGGTCGGGGGCCACGCCTTCCAGGCGGCGGAGCTGGAGCCACTGGCCGGCGAAGTTGGCGACGAACGCCGAGGACTTCGGGTCGTCCAGCATCCGGCCGACCTGCGCGGCGAGGTTCGCCCGCAAGGTCCCGGCGCGGGCGTGGTCGAACAGGGCCTCGTCCGGCATGCTGCTCCAGAGGAAGTACGACAGCCGGCTCGCCAGCTCGTACTCATCGAGCGGACGGTCGACGCCGGGGTTCTCGGCGTCGGGCTCGATCAGGTAGAGGAACCGGGGGGAGGCCAGGACCGACGCCATCGCCACCTGCACCGACCGCTCGTAGCTCTCGCCCCGGTCGTCGGCCAGGCGGAAGAGGGCCATCACCCGGTCGATTTCCTCCGGGGGCGTGGGGCGTCGGAACGCGCGGTCGACGAACCGCGAGACCGCCGCGCGGGCGGCTTCGAGCCGTGCCGCATCGCCGAGGCCCGGCGTCTCGGGCAGGAGTCGCCGGTGCGATTCGGGGAGGTTCGTTTCCTCCACGAGCAGCGGGCCTCGGACGACCATCGAGTCGACGTGCAGGCCGCGGTCGGAGCCGTAGCGCTGATCGCCGCCGGCCGCCGCGCCGACCTGCCTGGGCGCGACGACGTTCTCCCCCTTCTCCTCGCCGGGGGCGAGCGTGACGAAGGCGGATTCGTCGCCGTCGACCACGGTCAGCCAGTAGCGGTAGACGACGGTCTCGTCCTGCACGCTCACGGCCCGGACGGTGCGACGGTCCTTCCCCAGGCCGACGATCAGCCGGGGGGGCTCGACCGATTCGTCGACCCCCACGCGGACCAGGCTGAAGTCGACGAGGTAGCGGCCGGGCTTGAGCGTGTGGGCGAATTCGACGGGCTTGTCCGGCGGCAGGCGGTACGTCTGCAGCCCGATCAGCTCGCGGGGCGGGAACGCCTCGGCGTCGGGCGGGCGGATCGCGGCGGCCAGGACGGCCTCGGCGGCGTCCAGGTACTTCTCCACCAGCACGGGCGAGACGTTGAGCGCCGAGCCGACGTTGTCGAAGCCGAAGCCCACGTCGTCGGCCGGGAAGAGGGCTGCGGCCAGCTTCAGGTCGGCGCCGGTCAGGTCGCGGATCGTGTTGTCGTACTCCTGCCGGTTCAGGCGGCGGATCGCGACGGGGGCGGGGGGCCGCCCTTCGCCGAATCGGGCGGCCAGGTAGTCGCGCTCGATCCAGCCGGTGACGGTTTCGATCTCGCCCAGGGTCGGCCGGGGCTTGTTGGGGGGCGGCATGGTCCCGCCGTCGAGCGCGTCGAGCACCCGCAGCCAGGCCTTGTCGTCCTTCACCGCCGCCGCCTGGTCGTCGTAAAGGTCGAGCGCCAGGTCCCCCTTGGCGTCCCCCTCCATGTGGCAGTTGATGCAGTACCGCTCCAGCAGCGGCAGCACCTTCGCCTGGAAGGGGTCGGCCCCTTCGGGCCCCGGCTCGCGCGCGACGGCCGTCCCGGCGGGCAGGGCGCAGGCGGCGATGAGGACCATCCGGCGGATCGTCGATCTGGTCATGCTTGGCTCGATCTCGGCGCCTTTCGATCTCCCCGATCCAGGTTAGGAGCGTCGTCGGCCCGATTCAAGGCCGAGAATTCCGCCCGTGGTCGATCGGAATGCTCGCGTCGGGCCGGCCGGTCCGATCTCCTACCGGGGATAGCGGACGCGGCGGATCTTCGAAGGGGCGTCGTCGGGGGGGAACTCCTTGAGTTCCGGCACGAGCTGCTGCGCCTTGGGGCCGAAGGCGCGCAGGGCGCGGGCGAGGACGGGGCGCTGCTTCGGGGTGGCGGCCGCCCAGGATCCGGCCAGCGTCGCGAGGGCGCGGTCCTCGTCGGGCGTGCCGCGGGCGACCTCGACGAGTGCCTCGGCGACGATCCCGCGCAGGAGGTCGGCGTCGCGCGGGGCCGCCTCGTAGGTCGCGAGGAGCAGGGGCGCGGCGGAGGCGGCCGAGCGGCCGAGGATCCCCAGGGACCAGGCGGCCTCGGCGAGCCGGAACTCGCGTTCCGAAGCAGGCTGAGCCGGCGGGCCGGCGTGCTTCAAGACGTCGCCCAGGACCTCGACCGTCCCCGGGGGCGCGGGGCTCGCGTCCGTGACGTTCTCGCCGATCGCCCCCGACGCCATCGCCAGGATCGCCTCGGAGAGCGGGGGCGGGTCGGCGGAACGGGCCCGCGCCAGCTCCTCGCGGATCGCGGCGACGAGCGCGGGAAGGGCCGGGCCGGCGTCGGGGCCCATGTGGTTGATCGCCGTCGCGCAGCAGCGGCGGACTTCCGGGTCCGGGCTCGCCAGCCCCTCGATGAGCAGCGGCAGGACCGACGGTTCGAGCCTGGTGTAGTGGAAGACCCTCGCGAATTCCGAGCGGGCGGCCCGGCCTTCGGTCGGCAGGCGCCGCAGGGCCACCGGGACGATCCGCTCGGGCCCGCGAGCGTAGGCGGCCACGGCGGCGGCCGCGGCCTTGCGGACCTGTTCGTCCTCGTCGTCCAGCCCGTCCACCAGCCGGGGGGGCGGGTCCTGGAGCCTCCGGGCCGAGGCCAGGGCCTGCAGGGCCCTCGCCGCGGCCGCGCGGAGGAAGGGCGACGGGTCGTCGAGGCGCGCCGCCGTCGCCGACTCGGCCCTGCGGCCGAGCGCCTCGACCTCCGCTTCCCGGCCGGCGCCGGCCTGACCCTGGCGGCCGTATCGCTCGATCAGCCCGGAGGTCGCCGAGAGGGCCGCACCGCGGATCATCGGCGACGCGTCGCCCAGCGCGCCGAGCAGGGCGGGGAAGACCCGGACGAACTCCTCCGGGCCTTCGACCGCCGCGTTGAGGCCGAGGATCGTGTTGGTCCTGGCGATCTCCTCGCCTTGTTCGAGGTTGCGGACGACCAGCTCGATGCGTTCCCTCGACCGCCGCTCCCGGTCGGCCCGGAACCCGAGCACGCCCGCCGCGACGGCCAGGATCGCCAGGCCGACCGCCGCGATCCGCTTCCAGTTCCAGGACCACGTCCGGCCGCGATCGACGTCTCCCATCATCCCACCCCCCGATCCGATCGTGCCTTCGATGCGCCGCCGTTCCAGGCCTCGATTGGAATGGCTCCGCGCGGCGGTATCCAGGAAAAGCCGGGAAAGTCCGCCGCGGGCCGACCGCGATTCCATGGCTCCGCCGGCCGCTCCGGGTTAACATGCCGGACCGATTCATGCCCGAGCCTCGACCGAGGCGACCGTTCGGAGGCTGGACGATGGCCGGACAATCCTTGAAGGATCGGACGATCGCCGAGTTGGAGGGGCAGGGCTTCCGCCCGGCCCGATGGCTCCCCGAGCCGGACGCCGGCCGGTCGCTCCGGCCGTTGGAAGAGGTCGCCGCCCGCCTGATGGCGCTGCACGCCCTCTTCTCCTGGGTGGTCCTCCCCGAGGACCTCGTCGCGACCGACCGGATCGAGGGGGCTCTGGGCAGGAACGACCTGCGGAGCTGGCTGACGGACGAGGAGGGGGAGATCCTGTCGCTGGACCGCGCGGGGGCGAACGAGGCGCACGCCGGCTCGATCGGCTGGAAGCTCGAGAACATGTGGCCGCTGGCCTGGGTGCTCGGGTTCGAGCCGCCGCCGTCGGTGGGCTCGCAGGTCGGGCCCGAGGTCGCCCGGCCGATGATCGTCGACTTCATCCCCGGCCTGGGAGGGACCGTCGCCGACGCCGTCGCCGGGTCGAAGCCGCGGACGGTCGAGGAGGTGATCGCCCTGGAATACCGCTTCTACTGCGCCCACAACGCCGTCCGCAGCGCCCAGCTCGGCCGGGACACGGTGCCGCGGGGCTTCCACCCGATCCACGACGGCGGCGCCGTCCACGAGCGGCGGCACGGCCTCACCTGGTGCCTCAGCCCCGCCGTATCCTGGGAAGAGACGGACCTGAGCACCTGAGATCGTCGCGGTCGCGTCGTCCCGGCGGGGGACGGCCGGGCGAACTACGGACACCGGCCGGGCCGTGGGGCCCGGTCCACCGCCGAGTCTGATGAAAGGAGCGTGGAGATGGGCCGCCTCCCGATCGCCCGGCTCATGGTCCTGATCGGCATCGCCGCCCTCGAACTGGTGGCGATCCGGGCGCTCGTGAGGGAGGCGTCCAGGTTGGTCCTCGCCGGCCCGCTCCTCGCGTCGCGGACGTTCACGATCCTGATCTATGGAGCCCTCCCGATGGCGAACGTCCTGGCGTTCGGCCTCGCGATCGGCTGGCGACGCCGCAGCCCGTTTCTCCTGGGATTCGCGACGTTCGGGGCGGCGGCCCTGGCCCTCGCCCTCGCCGGACTGGCCCGGTCCCCGGATGAGACGGTAGGCTTCCTGTGCGACCGAGTCATCGAGCCTCTCTTCAAGGCCGTGACCCATGGACGTTACGTCACGAAAGGCGGCCTGATCGTCCTGCACGCCGTCGTCGTCGCCGGCCTCATCCTGCCGCAACTGGCCCTCGCCCTGATCGGCGGCCTCCTGTTCCACGGGGCGTCGCGAGTAATCGTCGGCCCACCTCGATGACCGAAGCGACGGCTTGCACGAAGCCTAAAATTGAGGAGGAGACGCGATGGCGGCGATCCTTTCATCGATCCAGGTGGGCCGGCCCCGGACGTGGGGAGAGGAGGGGGCGGCCGACCCGATGGATCGGCCCTGGGAGACCGGCTTCGTCAAGGGGCCCGTCGAAGGCCCGGTGAGGCTGCGGCGGACGAACCTCGACGGCGACGGCCAGGCCGACACGGTGAACCACGGCGGGCCCGACAAGGCCGTCTGCTGCTACCCGGCGGCCCATTACCCGGGCTGGCGGGCCGAGACCGGCCTGGCCGAGCTGGCCTTCGGCGGCTTCGGCGAGAACTTCACGGTCGAGGGGCTGGCCGAGGCCGACGTTTGCGTCGGCGACGTCTGGCGCGTGGGCGAGGCGCTGGTGCAGGTCTCGCAGCCCCGCCAGCCCTGCTGGAAGATCGCCCGCCGCTGGAAGATCAAGACGCTCACGCTCCAGGTCCAGCAGACGGGCCGCACCGGCTGGTACGTCCGCGTCCTGGAGGAAGGGCTCGTCGCCCCGGGCTCGCCGATCACGGTCGTCGAGCGCCCCCACCCGGACTGGACCGTCGCCCGCGCCAACCGGATCATGCACCACGACAAGGCCGACCTCGCCGGCGCGGCCGAGCTGGCCGCGCTCCCGGCCCTCGCCGCGAGCTGGCGGGGCCAGCTTCAGGGCCGGGTCGCCAAACGCCCACCCGACCCGTCGGCGAGGCTGCAAGGCCCCGGCGACGCCTGACGCGGCGGATCCCGAAAGTCCGCCCTGAACACCACCGGCTCGGCCGCCGTCGAGAGGCCCGGATCGGGGTGCGACGGGTTCCGTGAACCCGTGGATCGGCGTCGGGCTGGTCCCGAGCCGCCGCCGAGATCCCGAGCCGGTCCACGGGTTCACGGAACCCGTGGCACCCAGGTGCTTTCCTTTATGTATGAATCCGTGAGGTTGAGCGAGGACTCCCCGGAATCCCGTCGGCTTCCCCGGATCGGAGTGACTCCCACGTGCGTTTCGCGATAAACTGGAACGACGGACGGAACGCCCGAAACCGACCCGACGCGCCACCCGACGGAACGCCCCATGAGCATGATCACGCCGAGCGAAGGCCGCAACGGCCCCCTCCACCAGACCCCGAAGCCCTCGCCCCCGATCCCCGGGTCGCCGCCGCGGGCGGTCGACCTGCGCGGCGGGCGAGGCGGCCGGGAGTATTCCGGGCGCCGGTTCGTGATCCTGTCGGGCGTGGGGGTGGTCCTGCTCTGGGCCTTGCTCTTCCTGATCTTCCGGCCGGGCCTGGACCGCTTCAAGGAGCGCACCGAGTTCGGCCGCAAGGAGGTCGCCCCGACGGTCTTCGAGCTGCGGAAGGTCCAGCCCCCCGGCGTCGACTCCCGCGCCTGGGACGAGGCCGTCCAGGCGACCTACGGCCTGCTGGCGACGACCACCGCGTCGGGCGAGCTGCCGATCGAGGAGCAGACCGCCCTCCGCGACCAGGTCAAGGCCGTCGCCGCCCGCGCGGGCGAGCATCCCGAGAACGCCGTCGCCGAGCTGGCCGCCCTCTGGGACTCCGTCGCCGCCCGCGCCCGCCAGGCCCACCGCCCCGGCGAGCCCGACGTCGACCGCCGCCACCCGCGCCCCTCCCTCCTGCCGCCGCCGAAGGGCTGAAACGCGCGCTTTTCGACACGCCTCACTCGACCCGACCCGTACGCGATGGAAAATCGTCGGGTGCCACGGGTTCGGGGAACCCGTGGCACCCAGGTCCGGCCCTCGCGAAGACCCTGTGTCGTGGCGTCGAGCGAGGAGCGTCCAATTTCACGCCCGGCGGGGGCTCGCGCCCAGCAAATCGGCCAACGCCGCGTCCAGGCGGGGGAACCGGAACGCGAATCCTTCGGCTTCGAGCCGCTTCGAGACGACGTAGCGGCCGTAGAGGGCCAGCTCCGGGTCGGTCCGCATGACGAGCGGGGCGCCGAGGCGGACGAGCCAGGCGGGGGCGGGGAGGCCGATCGGCATGCCGACGGCGCGGCGAAGCGTCCGCATGAACTCGCGCTAGGGGACGGGCTCCGGGGCGGAGGCGATGTACGCTCCTTGCATCGTCGGGCCGTCCAGGGCGCGTTCAAAGAGCCGGTTCATGTCGAGTTCGTGGATCCAGCTCATCCCCTGCTCGCCCGAGCCGACCCGCCCTCCCAGGCCGAGGCGGACCAGCGTGCGGAGCCTCGCGAGCGCGCCGCCGCCGGCCCCGCGATCGCGGCCGACGACGAAGCTCGTCCGCAGCACCACGGCCCGCTGCGAGGGGAGGACGCTCCGCGCGAATTCCTCCTCCCACGCCCGGCCGACCTCGGGGGCGAGGCCGAGGCCGAAGGGGGAATCCTCGTCGCAGACCTCGCGCGGCGGGTCGCCGTAGATGTGGGCGGTGCTCATCTGGACCCAGACCGGCGGCGGGGCCGCGACGGCGCGGACGGCCAGGCCCAGCACGCGGGTCGATTCGACGCGGGAGCGGAGGATCTCGTCGCGATGGTCGGGCGTCTTGATGCAGTCGACGGTCCGCCCCGCCAGGTTCACCAGGCCGCTCGCCCCGTCCAGCTCGCGGGCCCAATCGCCGACCGTGCGGCCGTCCCAGGCGACGTGCCGCCAGGGGCCGGCCGGCTTCGGGGGCCTGCGGGAGAGGATCACGACGGGTCGGCCCGGGCTCAGGTGCGTCGCCAGCGACACGCCCAGGAAGCCGCTGCCGCCGGCGACGACGACCGGCCCCGGCCCGGTCATTCGGCGTCGGGCTCGTCGGGCGACGCTTCGGCTTCCGCCGCTTCCTCATCGGCGTCGTCCGCCGACCGGACGTCGCCCCAGCTCGCCTGCAGGGCCTTCGCTAGCGCGATCCACTGGGGGACTTCCAGGGCCTCGCCGCGGAGGCGGCCGTCGATGGCGACGGATTCCAGGACGGCGTCGACGTCGGCCTTGGCGACCCCCTCGGGGGCGAGCTTCGAGAGGACGACGCGGAGGTTCTTGCGGCGGTGGAGGAAGACGTCGCGGACGAACCGGTGGAACCAGGCCAGGTCGCCCACGGCCTCGCGCTTCTCGGGGATCGGCCGGATCGCCACGATCGCCGACTCGACCTTGGGGCGGGGCCAGAAGACCGTCGGCGCCAGGACGCGCGCGATCTCGACCTCGGACGTCGCCTGCATGAGCACCGACAGGGCGCTGTTCTCGGGCGAGCCGGGGCCGGCGATCATCCGCTCGCCCAACTCCTTCTGGATGGTGACGACCATCGATTCCGGCCGGTGGGCGTCGTCGACCAGCAGGTTCATGATGAGCGGCGTGGCGATGTTGTACGGCAGATTCGCCACGAGCTTGTAGGGCCGACCTTCGCGGAGGGCGTCCAGGGCCTCCAAAACCTCGGGGGCCACGCGGTGCTTGGAGGCCAGTGCGTCGAGGTTCAGGACGCGGGCGTTAGGCAGGTCGGCGATCGCCTCGGTGGTCAGGGCGGCCATCCCGGGATCGACCTCGACGGCCAGGACCCGCGCCCCGCGGCCGGCCATGAGGGCGGTCAAGGCCCCCGCGCCGGGGCCGACTTCCAGGATCACGTCGTCGGGGCCGACGGCGGCCTGCTCGACGATCACGTCGTGGATGTTCAGGTCGATGAGGAAGTTCTGGCCCAGCCGGTGCCGGGGCGAGAGCCCGCGGCGGCCGAACAGCCGTCGGAGGTACGATTGCGTCTGGCGTTGGGGCGTAGGGGCTTCGCTCGTCATCGGACCTGCCCCAGGAGCTTCTGGACGTGCTTGGCCAGCACGTCGGCCTCGATGTTGACGCGGTCGCCGGGCCGCAAAAGCCCCAGGGTGGTGACGCCCAGGGTGTGCGGGATCAGCATGATCGAGAACGACGACGGTCCCACGTCCACCAGGGTCAGGCTCACGCCGTCGACGGCGATCGAGCCCTTGGGGACCATCAAGGCGGTCCAGGCGGGGTCGATCTCGAAGCCGAAGAACTCCCACTCCCCCTCGCGACGGCGCTCGCGGAGGGCGGCGGTGGCGTCGACGTGCCCCTGGACGAAGTGGCCGCCGAGGCGGTCGCCCACGCGGAGCGAGCGCTCCAGGTTCACCCGGTCGCCCGGCTTGCGGGCCCCGAGGTTGGTGCGGAGCAGGGTCTCGGGCCCGGCCTGGACCTCGAAGCGTTCCGGGCCGGTCACGACGACGGAGAGGCAGCAGCCGTTGACCGCCACGCTCTCGCCGATCGCCAGCGGGGCGTCGAGCCCCTCCCAGCGGACGGCGAACCGCCGGCCCCCGTCCTCGTCCGCGGCCTCCTCGATCCGCCCCATCGCCTCGACCAGACCCGTGAACACGACCGACCTCCAGCCCTTTTCAGCACCGCGCGAGATGTTCGACTTCCCCATGGTAGCATCGGGCGGGCCGGGATAGAATCGGGGGTCCACGTCGGCGGACGGAATCCGTCCCCTTTCCTCGGATCGAGACGCCACGATACGGGAGACCCGCACATGACGCCCGCTCTCAACCGCCGCGACTTCCTCGCCTCCACCGCGGCCGCCGCGACGCTCGCCGCCACGGCCGGCGCCGGGACGTCGCGCGCCGCCGGGGCCTTCGGCCGCAACGCCCTGCCCGCCGGCCCCCAGGCCCGCGTCGTGCTCGGCAAGACCGGCATCGAGACGTCTCTCATCGGCATGGGGAGCGGCACCGTCGGCGGCGGCCAGTCCAGCAACCAGACCAAGCTGGGCGTCAAGGGCTTCACCAAGGTCGTCCGCCACGCGCTCGACCACGGCGTCACCCTGTTCGACGTCGCCGACCAGTACGGCTCGCACGTCTACCTGCGCGAGGCCCTCAAGGGGGTCCCCCGCGAGCAGTACCAGATCCAGACCAAGACCCACGCCACCGACGCCGTCACCGCCCGCGACCACCTCCAGCGCTACCGCCTGGAGCTGGGCGTGGACTACATCGACGTCCTGCTGCTCCACTGCATGACCAAGGACGGCTGGGACCACGAGCACACCGGCGCGATGGAAGCCCTGATGCAGGCCAAGGAGGAGAAGCTGATCCGCGCCCACGGCACCAGCTGCCACGGCATGGACCCGCTCCGCACCTCCGCCAAGCTGCCGTTCGTCGAGGTCGACCTCGCCCGGATCAACCCCGAAGGGCTGATCATGGACGACAAGAAGCCCGACGAGGTCGCCTCCGTCCTGGAGGAGATGCACAACGCCGGCAAGGGCGTCATCGGCATGAAGATCCTCGGCGAGGGCAAGATCAACGAGCCCGGCCGCATCGACGCCAGCCTCCGCTACGTCCTCGGCCTCGGCACCGTCGACTCCTTCATCATCGGCTTCCAGTCCACCGACCAGGTCGACGACATCCTCAAGCGCACCGAGGCCGCCATCGGCGCCCTCAAGGCCTGACGAGTTCGAGCCCAACTCCCTTCCCCCCTCGCGGGGGAAGGTGGCCCGAAGGGCCGGATGAGGGGGAAGACGAGCACGAGCGCCGTCGGAGCCTCAGCCGGCCCGAAAAGCCGTCGCTGCCTCTCGCCGTCCGCCTGGATGGTCCCCCTCATCCGGCCTTCGCGAATCGTCCTTCTCCCCTCGTGGGAGAAGGTGCCGCGCAGCGGCGGATGAGGGGGGCGTTCCGAAAAGCCGTCGCTGCCACGTCTCGTCCGCCTGGATGGTCCCCCTCATCGACCGCTTCGCGGTCCTTCCCCCACCAGGGGAGAAGGGTAGGGAGGCCGATCTCAGCGCGTGGCGGCCTCGGCGTTCGCGGCGATCATCGGGAACCGGGGCGGGCGCGCGGCCGTGTGGACGACGATCCGGCCGGTCCGCAGGCGACGGACCCATCGCGAGCCGTTGACGATCGACCGCGCGAGTCCGAGCTGGCCGAGCACCTGATACATCAGGCGGAACTTCCAGAGGCCGTCCCGCCGCTTGAACAGGTCGCGGACGAGGCTCAGCGGGTTGTAGAAGGCCGCGTAGGCGACGAACAGGTTCGCCTGCTTGCGCCAGGGGTGCGCGCTGCCGGTGGTGAGGCAGTGGTTGCCGTCGAAGTGGCTGTCGTCCACCTCCTGACCGTCGACCTCGCGCATCAGCAGGCCGTCCTCGAAGTAGCGCTCGTAGCTCTTCGAGCCCACCATCGGCGTCAGGAAGGTGATCTGCATGCTCACCGCCCCCGCCCGGCGCAGGAACCGCACCTGATTCAGGAGGCCGTAGAGCCCCCGGAAGGTGAACAGCGGCTGCTCGTCGTGGTGCATGATCATGGGCATCGGCGCGATGCCGTGGTCGTGCAGCTCGCGGAAGACGACGCGGGTCTTCTCGGGCGTCTGCCCCTTCTTGACCAGCGAGGCGGTCATGTCCTCGATGCCGAACCAGACCGCCCGCACGCCGGCCTCGCGGGCGAGCGGCAGCAGGTTGCGGTTGCGGTCCACGTCGTGCTCGGTGGCCTCGGTGCCGATCCACACCGCGTCGCGGAACGGCCTGCCGCCCGCCGTGCCGCGCGCCATGGCGAGAAGGAGCGACTCGGTCGACGCGCGGTCGTTGAAGAAGTTGTCGTCCGCGCCGAAGAACGTCGCCATCCCGCTGCGTTCGACGATCCCCGCCAGCTCCTCGACGATCCGGCTCGGGCTTTTATGTCGATACGTCCCCTGGTTGTAGCCCGGGATCGGGCAGTACGGGCAGTGGAACTTGCAGCCGTGCGTCAGCACGACCGTCAGGAGCGCCGCGTGGTCCTTCAACTGCGTCGCGGCGAGCGGGCGCGGGGCCAGCTCGACGCCCTTGTGCGGGGGCTCGAACAGGCCGAGGCCGTCGAACGGCAGGGGCAGCTCGTCGAGGTCGCGGACCAGCCGCTGGGGGCCGGTGTCGACCAGGGCCCCGGGCTCCGCCTCGCCCGGCTCGGGCGCGAACACCAGGCCCGCGACGTCGTGCAGCGCCCCGGCGGCCCGGGCGCGGTCGAAGCCCTCGCGCCACGAGTCGCGGTCGCGCTTGAATTCGAGGATCCGGTCGAGCAGCTCCAGCAGGACGAACTCCTCGCCGGTGACCACGACGTCGGCCCCCGCGCGGCCGTCCCGCCCCAGGCCGAAGAAGTCCCAGGGCTCGTACGCCGCCTTGGCCCCGCCGGCGATGATCAAGGGGCGCGCCGCGCCCAGGCTCCACGCGTCCTCGACCAGCCGGTAGGCCGACCGGCTGTGGATCTGCATGCCGGAGACCAGGAACAGGTCCGGCGCCGCGCCGTCGATCCGCGCCCGGCTCGGCCGGACGTGCGGCGACCACGCCTGGAGGACGAGCCGCGTGCTCGTCAGCCCGGCCGCGTGCAGGGCCGAGCCCACGGCCCTCGCGGCGCCCGGGATCAGCGACCGGTCCACGAACACATAAGGGCCCAGCCTCGTCCGCTCGTCGAACGCGGAGACGAACAGCGTCCGCGCGCCCTCGCCGATGGTCCGCCGTCGCACCCTCGCCTCCAGCTCGCGGTAGGCCCCGGGCGCGGTGAACACGTCGTGCTTCGGCCTTCTCGTCAATTCCATGACGGTCGATCTCTTCGAAAGTTTCGGGGTGGGCCTCCAGGAGGGCGGAGCCGGCGGGAGGTGGGGAGGTCGTCTCGTCGAGGGCCACGATCGGCCCTCCCTCCTAAACGACGGACACGCGGACGGATCTCGCCGCCGGTCGGTTATGATGGCGAGGCGGTCTGCCACGGAATCCTCGCCGATCCATGGCTGACGACGGCCTTCCCCCCTGGCGGGGGAAGGCAGACCCCGCCAGGGGTCGGATGAGGGGGAAGACGAGCATGGGGGCCTTCGGAGTTCCAGACCGCTCGCACGGCCGGCGGCCTCGGCAGCCGTCATCGACGACTCCGAACGGCGACCTTGCTCGTCTTCCCCCTCATCCGGCCCTTCGGGCCACCTTCCCCCGCCGGGGGGGAAGGCCGTCCACCGATGGCGCCCCCTCGCGTCATCGAGGGATCCAGGGGTCGGCCCGGCGATCCTCCGCGAACTCGACCGATCGAAGGGCCCCGAGCGCATGACCTCGCCGCCGAACGCCGAGCCGACTTCCCCGCCGCCCCGGCCCGTCGCGAGGCTCTCGCGACGCCGCCGATGGCTGTTCCGCCTCGTCACCCTGCTGGCGGTGGCGATCGGCCAGGAGGGCCTCTTCCGCGCCCTCTTCCCCACGCCCGAGGTCGCCGGATTCAACCGGATCAACTACCAGCAGATGGCGCAGTCGCACCCCCAGATCGGCCAGGCCATGAAGCGCGGGCTGGTCTACGACCGCCTGCTGATCGAGAGCCGGCCGGACGGCTTCGCCGAGGTCCACGACCTCAACCTCTACGGCTTCCGGGGGCCCGACTTCCGCGTCGACCCCGCGCCGGGGCGGCGGCGGATCCTGGTGATCGGCGACAGCGTGGTGGAGGGGCAGGGGGTCGACGACGGGGCGACCATCGCCGCCGCGTGGTCGCGCCTGCTGGCCGGCGACGGGACCCCGGCCGAGGTGATCAACCTGGGCGTGATCGCCGCCAGCCTGCCGCACCTCTGGATCCTCACGCGCGACGCCGTGTTGCTCCTGAAGCCCACCGACGTCGTCGTCGCGCTCTATCCCAACGACCTGCCGGCCCCGTTCGTCCCCTCGCTGTTCAACGCCCCCGCGCCGGCCTTCCCGCGCCGGGCGGAAGGCTTTCGGCCTCGGATCGTCGACCTGATCGGCCGCGCGATCCTCGAGGAGCCGATCCACCGCCGCTGGTTCCACCTCCCCATCCGCTTCTTCTCCCCCGTCCCCGACGGCACCAACCCCTGGTCCGACGGCCGCCCCCGGCCCGCCTCGCTCCGCGAAGATTTGTATGAAGATATGAAGGCCGGACGACTCAACCCCTGGCTCTACGCGCAGTCGCAGGACGCCCCCGGCCAGCTCGCGCACGACTTCGCGACCGGCGGCTCGCCCGTCCTGTTCCTCGACCGCATGAGCCAGGTCTGCCGCCAGGCGGGCGCCCGGATGATGGTCGCGTACACGCCGTTCGGCGCCGTGGTGAATCCCCGATACGCCCCCGCGCTCGTCGACCTGGGCATGGACCGCGCCACGGCCGAATCTCTTTCCGTCGACCCGAAGTACCGGAACCAGAACCGCGTGCTGGCCGCCGTCTGCGAGGAATTGAAGCTCCCCCTGGCCGACGCGACCGCCGCCCTCGAAGCCGCCGAGGCCTCCGCCCCCCAGTACTGGCCGTACGACACCCACCCCAACGCCCTCGGCTACGCCACCATCGCCCGCCGCATCCACGAGGTCTGGAAGGCGACGGCCGCGTCGGCCGCGCCCTCACCTTGATCCGTTCGACAGGAGACGCCATGACCCAGCTCCAGGCCGTCCACCCCATCTCGAACGAGGACGTGAACGCCCTCCCCGTGCAGGATCTGGGGCCGGCGATCGACTTTTACGAGCGGACGCTGGGCTTCACGCTGGCCGCGCGCGACGATTCGACCGCCAGGCTGACGCGCGACGACGTCCAGATCGGGCTGGTCCGCAAGCAGGACCACGACCCGGGCCAGGCCGGATCCTGCGCCTTCGACGTCCGCGACCTCGACGCCCTGCACGCCGAGCTGGAGGGCAAGGGGGGCGAGCTGGGCTCGATCGGGACCGCCCAGTGGGACGGCAAGCGATACCGCGTCTTCTTCCTGCGCGAGGACGAGGACGGCTACTGCTTCTGCTTCAGCCAGCCGGCGTAGCCCGGCGCCTTGCGACATCGCCCCTCTTCACCACGCCGGAAGGACCCGCCATGCGTCCAGGATGCGAACCTCGTGAGCGACGCGGCTTCACCCTGATCGAGCTGCTGACGGTGCTCGCCGTCGTCGGGCTCCTGGTCGCCCTGCTCCTGCCGGCCGTGCAGGCGGCGCGCGAGGCGGCCCGCCGGGCGCAGTGCGGGAGCAACCTCCGGCAGATCGGCCTGGCGATCCACGGCTACCACGACGCCTGGCAGGTCCTGCCGCCGGGCTACCTCGCCTCGTCTCCGCGCCCGACGCGGGCGGCGACGGGCCCGGAGCTGGGCCCGGGATGGGGCTGGGGGATGCTCGTCCTCCCCTTCGCCGAGCAGCGGCCGGTGTACGACGCGGCGAACTTCGACCTGGGGTTCGGCGACGTGAACGGCGACCTCGTGGGGCTGCGGGAGAATCGGACCGTCCGGCAGGTCGGCCTCGCCCTCTTCCTCTGCCCGAGCGGCGGCGGCGGGGACGGTCCCCTCGAAGTGGGCGGGGGCACGATCGCCGGGTCGCCCGGCCAGTACGTCGCGTCGGCGGGCGACCTGGACCTGTCTCGCCCGCCTTTCCTCGGCACGGGCCTCCTGCTCCCGAACGGCCGGGTCGGAATCGGTGGAGCGACCGACGGCGCCTCCTCGACCCTGATGGTCGGCGAGCGCTCGCGCGACGTGGCCGAGGCGGCCTGGTCCGGGACCCACGGCAGCCACGCCGAGCTGGTCCCGCTCTGCGCGAAGCCGGGCCGGAGTTCGGAGGCGTGCGTCGCGCTGATGTTCCTGCTCATGGGCCGCACCGGTCCCGCGACCGACCTGATCAGCGGGAGCCTCCCCGACGCGGCGCCCCTGGACCCGCGATCGGCGGGGCCCGACGGCTTCGCCAGCCGACACCCCGGCGGATGCCAGTTCCTGATGGGGGACGGCTCGGTCCGATTCCTCAAACAGTCCCTCGCCCCGCCCGTCTTCCGAGCCCTCGCCTCGCGCGCCGGCGGCGAAGTCGTCGGGGCCGACTCGTACTGAACCGACCCTCGCGCGCCCCCTCCTCGGAGCCTCCCCATGAAGCGACTCGCGACCGCCTGCCTGTTGATCGCCTGCATCGGAGTCCCCGCCCTCGGCCAGGGGCCGACGAAGGAGGACGACGCGGCCGTGCGCGAGGTCGTCCGCCGCTACGTCGAAGCCCGCGAGGCGCGCGACGCGCAGGCCGTCGAGGCCCTGCTCACGCCCGACGCAGACCAGCTCGTCTCCGACGGGACCTGGCGGCGGGGCCGGGAATCGCTCGTGCAAGGCATGCTCGAATCCTCGCGCAAGAACCCGGCGAAGCGGACCATCGACGTCGAGTCCGTCCGCCTGCTCGCCCCCGACGTGGCGATCGCCGACGGCCGCTACACGCAGGTGGCGGCCGCGACCGACGTCCGCGCGATGTGGACCACGATCGTCGCCCGCCGCACGCCCGAAGGCTGGAAGATCGCCGCCATCCGCAACATGCTCCCCGCCGCGCCGGCGAAGTAATCCTCGTCGGATGGACGTCGTTTCCTACAGTGGGAGAAGGCGTGCCGTGAACCCCAACGTCCTTCCCCCCTGGCGGGGGAAGGTGGCCCGTCAGGGCCGGATGAGGGGGAAGACGAGCAGGGAAACCGTCGGAGAGATCGGCGGCTGCGAACGCCGTCGGGCCCTCGCCTGGTCCAACTTGATGGTCCCCCTCATCCGCCCCTTCGGGGCACCTTCCCCCACCAGGGGGGAAGGACGGACGGCGACGGCCTCATCGTTCGGAGTGCAGCCATGCCGAAGCCGCGCCGCAGGACCCTCGCCTGGCTGATGCTGCTGGTCGCCTCGGCCTCGCTCCCGCTCGCCCTGTTCGCTCACCTGCGAGGCTGGGAGCGGCGTCGGCAGCTCATGTACCACCAGGCGGACGTCACCAGGGCGATCCTCGACGAAGCTCATGAGGACATCGCCGCGGCCGGGCGGAAGGAGTCGCTCTTCCTCGTCCTCGGCGGCGACCACGCCCGCACGGCCGAGTGGGACGTGCGGCTGGAGGCCTGGGAGCGACGCGACGGGGAGGACCGGCCCCTGATCCGGGCGAGGGTCTCGGGCTCCAACGGCCGGCTCGCGTCCGCGCTCGCCCCGATCCGCGTCGAGACCTACGGCTCGCCCCTGGACCCCGCCTGGCTCGACCGCCTGACCCGCGCCTACCGCAAGCGGGGCTGGCGCTTCGAACTCGTCCGCGACCCGACCGGCCCCGACGTCCGCGAGCTGCTCGACCGACACGGGCGGCGCTGAGCCGCGTCCACGGGGGATTCTCGCGGATTCCGACCGGAAGGCGAGTCCGTCGCGCGCATCCGTGTACATCGTTTCCTGGAGGTCTTTGGCAATTTGGACAGGGGCGTGCCGCGCGCCGATCGGACGCTCGTGCGACGGGGGCGTGCCTCGCTGGAAGTACCGAATGCGCGCCGAACGAAGCCAATTTCCGGGCCCGTCGTCGACGGTTAAATCGCTGCCGCGAAGTGGCTTGCGTCCGATGGGTTCGTTTTCGGGGCCGGCGGACGAAGCCAATCGCGTCGCTCTCGGGCTCGCGTGGTTTCCACGGCTGCGGGGCAGCTTGCGAAAGCGGGCGCTCCTCACGCGACGGGAAGCTTGAGGGACTCGAACCCGTGCTACCCGAAGGTCTTCCCTCGCCGTTTGGCGGCATTGAGTGAGAAGTCTCCCAGAGCGCGCCGAACGAAGCCAATTTCCGACGCCGCGAATCCGTATTTAACCTGTTTCTGAGCAGGTTGTTACGCTCGATGGGTTCGTTCTCGGAGGTCGCCGAACGAACCCGATCGAAGCCAATTGCGGAGGGGTCGCCATGGGGGGGGGCGGACTGCGGGGAGGCTGGCTCCGGGGCTCGCGAGAAACGCGCCGAACGAAGCCAATTTCGGGGGCGTGGATATCGGGGTAAGTCGTTGGTGGGGAATTGATTGCGTCGTGGGTGCTTCGGCGCGAACGAACCCGATCGAAGCCGATCCGGCGGGCGGGGCGTGGGGGGCGTGGGGTCGGTATAATGGGGGCGGTCGCGAACGGGGAAACGAGGCAGGGGGGGAATCCCGTGGACAGGTGGAAGGCCGAGCTTGAGGTCGCCGAGGCCGCCGCGAAGGTGGGGGGCGGGGTGGCGACGGGGTATTTCCGGGGCGGGCTGGCGGCGGACGTGAAGAACGCCGAGGGGGAAGGGACTTACAACCTGGTCACCCAGGCCGACGTTGAGGCCGAGCGGGCCGTCGTCGAGGTCATCAAGAAGGCGTTCCCGGGCCACGCGATCTACGGCGAGGAGGGGCAGGGGGCCGGCGAGGGCGAGGCGGGCGCGGCGATCCTCGACAGCGAGGACGTCTGGATCGTCGACCCGATCGACGGCACCAGCAACTACGTCCACGGCATCCCCCACTTCGGGATCTCGGTCGCCTACTACCACAAGGGGGAGCCGACCGTCGGCGTGGTGGGGAGCCCGCTGCACGACGACTGGTACACGGCCGTCCGGGGCGGCGGGGCGTTCCACCGGGGGCGTCGGGCGCGGGTGTCGCCCTGCACGAGGCTGGACGAGGTGCTGGTGGGCTTCGGCTACTTCTACGACCGGGGCGCCATGATGGAGGCGACGCTCGAAGCCTGCACCGAGATCCTCCGCCGCCGGAGCCACGGCCTGCGGCGGCTGGGGGCGGCGACCCTCGACCTGGCCTACGTCGGTGTCGGCTCGTTCGGGGCGTTCTTCGAGTACGAGCTGGCGCCCTGGGACTTCGCCGCGGGCCGCCTGTTCGTCGAGGAGGCCGGGGGCGTCGTCACCACCTGCCACGGCGACCCGCTCACGCTCCGCAAGACCAGCGTCCTCGCCTCCAACGGCCTGATCCACGACGAGCTGGTCGCGATCATGGATCGGTATTTCAAGCGGTTATGATTTGTTACTGTGCTTGCGTGTTCATGATTCGAGGAGTTCGTCGATCGCCGTCAGGGCGTCCAGGGCTCCGGCGGGGATGGAGAGGGTGCCCGGGGGGGCGTGGGGCTCGCGGGGGTTGATGCGGATCAGGGTCCCGCCGAGCGCCTCGGCGGTGCGCTCGCAGGCGCGGCGGACGGTGGGGACGGCGGTCCCCGCGCCGCACTCGACGACGACGAGCCGGGCGCCGGCCGGGGCCAGGTCGCGGGCCCAGGCCCACTGGCGTTTCGCCTGGGCCTCGGTCCGCGAGCCGTCCCAGCCGCCGTCGCCGAACATCAGGATGTTGGGCCGGGCCAGGCCCCCGCACCGCGGGCAGTCGGGCAGCTTCCCCACGGCCCGCATCGTGCGCGGGTCGATGGTCGCGGCCCGCCCTTCGGCGGGGAAGATCCCCACGCCGCACTGATCCAGGCATTGGAGGAAGTCGATGGCTCCGTGGGCCTCGTGGATCATGTCGTCCGGGAACCCCGCCCGTTGGAACTGGCCGTCGACGTTCGAGGTGTAGACGAACCCGCCGCGCGGTAGGGCGTCGGCCCAGCGCTTCAGGATGGCGAAGCCCTCGTGGGGCCGGGTCGTCCGGTAGAGCTGCAGGCGGTGGCCGTAGAACCCCCAGGCCAGCTCCGGGTCCTGGCGGAACCATCGGGGCGAGGCCAGGGAGACGAAGTCCAGCCCCAGCCGCGCGTAGGGCGGATAGGCGTTCCAGAACCCCTCGTTCCCGCGGAAATCGGGCAGGCCGCTGTCCACCCCCATGCCCGCCCCCGCGCCGATCAGGATCGCGTCGGCCTGCGCGAGGGACTCGGCGGCGCGTTCGACCTCCCGCTCATATCCGTCGATCCCGCTCACGGCCGGGCCTCCGCGCGCTCGACGACGAACCGGAAGGGCCGGGGGGCGACGAGGGTGTGCTGGAGGGCCTCGAACCGGGCGCTGATCTCGCGGGCCTGCTCGTCGACGGCGGGGAGCGCGGGCGAGTCGGGGAGGTGGTGGGCCAGCTCCTGCCTCCCCTGGAAGAGCCGGTTGCGGGCCTGGGTCAGGTCGGCGAGCGCCCAGGCGGCGGCCTCCCACGGCCCGCCGGGCTCCCAGCCGTTCGCCGTGGCCGAGGCCAGGTTCACCCCCTCGGCCAGCCGTTCCGCCGGCCAGGTCCCCAGCGCCCGGCCGTCGACCCGGATCGCGTAGTCCCCCTTGGGCAGGTTTCGGATGGTGAGCATGTACCGATTCAACTCGTCGGAGACCGGGATGAAGCGATAGCGGAGGGCGCCGAAGAGGCCGAGATTCAGCGGCAGCCCGGCGTCGAGCCGGTCGAACTCCAGCTTCGAGGCGTCGCCGGCCAGGTTCGCCACGGTGCAGCCGACGGCCTCGGCGACGGGGCCCGCGGCGTCGAGATCGATCGCGACCGAGGAGACGTCGGCCGGGGCGTCGAGCCCCTTGAGGATCGCGAAGGCCATGGCGAGCTGGCCGTCGTCGTTGAGGTGGACCCCGTCGCCGACGTGGAGCGTGTGCTTGTGGGTCGGGTCGGAGGCGTTCGCCTCGGCCATCCGCCGCTGGACCTGACGCATGGATCGCTGGACGTCGATGGAATGCTCGCCCAGGGATCGGGCGAGGGCCATCCCCTCGTCGCACATCGTCTGGAGATACCCGCGCTCGGCGGTCTCGGGGTCCTCGGCGGTGGCGGCGGCCGAGCAGACGTAGACGCGGGCGCCGGCGGCCTTGCCCCTCTCGACGAGGCCGCGGATCCCATCCAGGTAGGCTTGCTTGTGCGCGTCGTCGGCCTTCGTCCCCCAGCCGATGTCGTTGACGCCGTAGGCGACGATCAGGACGGTCGGCCGCAGGGAGAGCACGTCGCGGTCCATCCGCGCGAGGCCGCCGGCGGCCGTGTCGCCCCCCCAGCCGGCGTTGTGGAAGTGGACCTTGCGGTCGGGGAACCGCAGGAGCGTGTAGTCCTCGATGTACCGCCCGTAGGTCCGCGCGGCGGTGATGCTGTCGCCCAGGAAGACCACCGTGTCGCCGTCGCGGAGCGCGAAGTCGGCGGCCGTGGCCGCGACGGGGGCGAGGGTCAGGAGGGCCGCCGCGAGGATCGTCCGCCAGGGTCGAATCATGCCGTGCTCCGTCCGATTTTTCCGGCCCGCTCGGGCGTCGACGCCTTCCGCTCGGGCGTCGACCGGTCTATCCTCGGTGGGTGCGAGACGCCCCGACGCCCCTCCCGAGGAGCTGGATTTCATGCTTGCCACGATGGTCCTGGCCGGACTGCTGGCCGCCGCGCCGACGGCGCCGGACGAGCCCCGCCCCGACGTCCCGATCGCCGACTTCGAGGGCCCGGAATACGGGGCCTGGAAGGCGACCGGCGAGGCCTTCGGCGACGCCCCGGCCCGGGGGACCCTCCCCGGCCAGATGACCGTTGAAGGATACCGGGGCCAGGGCCTGGTGAACAGCTTCCACGGCGGCGACGACGCGACCGGCGAGCTGACCAGCCCGCCCTTCCGCATCGAGCGCACGCACCTGAACTTCCTGATCGGCGGCGGCGGCTGGATCGGCGAGACCTGCCTCGACCTGCTCGTCGACGGCAAGGTCGTCCGCTCGGCGATCGGCCCCAACCGCGAGCCCGGCGGCTCCGAGAAGCTCCGCTGGGACGCCTGGGACGTGAAGGACCTGCAAGGCCGCGAGGCGACGCTCCGCGTCGTCGACCGCCGCAAAGGGGGGTGGGGTCACATCAACGTCGACCACATCGTCCAGACCGACGAGCCCAAGGCCCCCGCCCACGCCTCGCGGTCGATCGCGCTCACGCATCAATATCTGACCATCCCCGTCAAGACCGGGGCCCCCAAGGTCCGGGCCAAGATCCTCGACGAGTCGGGGTCGATTCTCCGCGAGTTCGACGTCGAGCTGGCCCCCGCCAGGGAGAAGCCCGACTTCCTCGCCGCCAGCGACCTGGAGGCCCACAAGGGGAAGACCCTGACCGTCCGAGTCGACGAGCTGGAGGACGCCAAGATCCTCGAAGGGATCGGCCAGGACGCCCGGGGGCTCGACCGGCCCGGCCTGTATGGGGAGCCGCACCGGCCGCAGCTCCACTTCACCTCGCGGGTGGGGTGGCTGAACGACCCCAACGGGCTCGTCTGGCAGGACGGCGAATATCACCTGTTCTACCAGCACAACCCCTTCGGCTGGGGCTGGGGGAACATGCACTGGGGCCACGCGGTCAGCCCGGACCTCGTCACCTGGACCGAGCTTCCCATCGCGATCTACCCGCACCAGTACGGCGACTGGGCCTTCTCCGGCAGCGCCCTGGTGGACCATCAGAACACGTCCGGCTTCCAGAAGGGGGACCGGCCGCCGCTGGTCGCCGCCTACACCAGCACTGGCCGGGGCGAGTGCATCGTCTACAGCAACGACCGGGGCCGGACCTGGACGGAGTTCGAGGGGAACCCCGTCGTCAAGCACGAGGGCCGCGACCCCCGGATCCTCTGGTACGCCCCCGGCAAGCACTGGGTCATGGTGGTGTACGATGAGGACGCGAAGGCCAAGCGCGAGAGCCTGGACTTCTACACCTCGCCCGACCTCAAGGCCTGGACCTTCGCCAGCCGGCTCGACGGCTTCTTCGAGTGCCCCGACCTGTTCGAGCTGGCCGTCGACGGCGACCTCAACAAGAGCCTCTGGGTCGTCTACGGGGCCGACGCCCAGTACAAGCTCGGCACGTTCGACGGCAAGACCTTCACCCCCACGTCGGGCCCGGACAAGCTGGCCTTCCGCCACGGCAACTTCTACGCCGCCCAGACGTTCAGCGACGAGCCGAAGGGGCGACGCATCCAGATCGGCTGGGCGCGGGAGGTGACGTTCCCCGGCTCCCCGTTCAACCAGCAGATGGCCCTGCCGGCCGAGCTGACGCTGCGGTCGACGAAGGACGGGCCGAGGATCATCGCCGAGCCGGTCGCCGAGCTGAAGGCGCTGCGGGCCGACTCCTGCGAGTTCTCCCGGATGACGCTGGAGCCCGGCGCGGACAACCCGTTGAGTCGGAGGAGTCACAGCCTCCTAGCCTTCTCTCCGCTGGCCCGACTGCAGATCCCGATCCAGAGCAAGTCGGTGAACGACCTCGGCAGGGCCGAGAAATACGACGGCCACTCGTGCGAGATCGAGCTGTCGTTCCGCCCGGGGGCGGCGAAATTCCTGGAGCTGGACCTGCTCGGCACGCCCCTGGTCTACGACGTCGAGCGTCAGGACGTCGTCTGCAAGCAGGTGCGGACGTTCGTCCCCCAGGTCGACGGCGTGGTGGACCTGCATGTTTTCGTAGACCGGGGCTCGATCGAGGTCTTCGCCGGCGGGGGCCGGACGGCGATCTCGGTCGCCGCGACTCAGGGCGAGACGGATCACGAGTTGGGCCTCGCGGCGAAGGGGGGGGCGGTCCGGCTGGAGAAGCTGGTCGTCCACCGGCTGCGGTCGGCCTGGGAGACCCGGGACGCGCGCTGATCGCCGGGGCCGGGCCTCTGGCAGCGGGGGCCTCGGCGTGGGAGAATCCTGGACCGGGGGCGAACCCGTCGCCCTCGCGTCGAATCGCTGGAAGGAATGTCGATGACCTCTCCGAACAAGAACGTGGACCAGGCTTTCGCCCTGGCGAAGGAACGCTACGCCGAGCTGGGGGTCGACGTCGAGAAGGCCCTGGAGCGGCTGGCGACGATCCCGATCTCGCTGCACTGCTGGCAGGGCGACGACGTCGGCGGCTTCGAGAACGCCGGCGAAGGGCTGGGCGCCGGCCTGGCCGTCACCGGCAACTATCCCGGCAAGGCTCGCACGGCGGATGAGCTGCGCAAGGACCTCGACGAGGCCCTGTCGCTGATCCCCGGCACCCACCGGCTGAACCTGCACGCCAGCTACGCCGAGACCGGCGGCAAGAAGGTCGACCGCGACGCCCTGGAGCCGGCCCACTTCCAGAACTGGATCGAGTGGGCCAGGGCGAAGGGGATGGGGATGGACTTCAACCCCACCTACTTCTCGCACCCCAAGGCGGCCGAGGGTTGGACGCTGGCCCACCCTGACAAGGCCATCCGCCAGTTCTGGATCGACCACGGCATCGCCTGCCGGAAGATCGGCGCGGCGATGGGGGAGGCGCTGGGGACCCCCTGCGTCACCAACGTCTGGATCCCGGACGGCATGAAGGACCAGACCGTCGACCGCAAGGGGCCCCGCGAGCGGCTCCTGAACGCGCTCGACGCCATGTTCGCCGAGGCCCTCGACCCGAGGCTCAACCGCGACGCCGTCGAGGGCAAGCTGTTCGGCATCGGCTCGGAGACCTACGTCGTCGGCATGCACGAGTTCTACCTCGGCTACGCCGTGAGCCGGAAGAAGATCTTCACCATCGACTCGGGCCACTTCCACCCGACCGAGGTCGTCGCCGACAAGCTCTCGTCGGCCCTGACCTACGTCGACGAAGTGCTCATGCACGTCAGCCGGGGCGTGCGGTGGGACAGCGACCACGTCGTCCTCCTGACCGACGACATCGAGCTGATCGCCCAGGAGCTGGTGCGCGGGGAGTACCTGGACCGCGTCCACATCGGCCTGGACTTCTTCGACGCCAGCATCAACCGCGTGGCCGCCTGGGTGATCGGCACCCGCTCCATGATCAAGGCGCTTTTGCTCGCCCTGCTGGAGCCGATCGACGCCCTCCGGAAGCACGAGGCCGACGGCGACTACACGTCCCGCCTGGCGATCCTCGAGGAACTCAAGACCATGCCCTTCGGCGCGGTGTGGGATCACTACCTCCAGACCAAGGACATCCCCGTCGGCCGCGCCTGGGTCGACGAGGTCAAGCGCTACGAGGCCGACGTGCTGAGCAAGCGGGGGTGATCGGAAGCTCCTGAATTCAACGTCCTTCCCCCCCGGCGGGAGAAGGTGCCCCGCAGGGGCGGATGAGGGGGAAGACGAGCAAGGAAACCTGAGGAGAATCAGCCGGGCCGGCCGCCGCAATCGTCCTTCTCCCCTCGTGGGAGAAGGTGGCCGAAGGCCGGATGAGGGGGATCATCAAGGTGGACGGCGCGAGGGAGCGAGGGCTTGCCGGCCCGCCTGAATCTCCGTGCGGTGCTCGTGCTGGTCTTCCCCATCATCCGGCCCTCCGGGCCACCTTCCCCCGCCAGGGGGGAAGGGAAGATTCGGAAGCCGTCGGTCTCTCGCCTCGTCCGCCTTGATGGTCCCCCTCATCGACCGCTTCGCGGTCCTTCCCCCACCAGGGGGGAAGGCATGACTCCGACGACCTCTTCGCTCACCCCGGCCTCGCCTGATATTTGCTATCCTGGATCGATCCCAACCAACCCTCCCAAGGCCATCCAGAACCTCTCATGACTTCCAACCCGTTCCTCGGCCTCGTCTACCACTGGCTGGGCGGCCTGGCCTCCGGCAGCTTCTACGTCCCGTATCGGTTCGTCCGCAAGTGGTCGTGGGAGACCTACTGGCTGACCGGCGGCGTCTTCAGTTGGCTCATCGCCCCGTGGGCCTTCGGGCTGGGGATGACGAACGACCTCCCGGCGGTGATCTCCGAGACGCCGCCGGACACGCTGTTCAAGGTCTACTTGTTCGGCGTGCTCTGGGGCATGGGGGGGCTGACGTTCGGCCTGACCATGCGCTACCTGGGGATGTCGCTGGGCATGGCCGTGGCGCTCGGGTACACGGCGGCCTTCGGGACGATGGTCCCGCCGATCGTGAAGGGGGAGCTGTTCACGAAGATCCTGCCGACCCGCTCGGGCCAGGTCGTCCTGTTCGGCGTCCTCGTCTGCCTGGGCGGGATCGCCGTGGCGGGCCTGGCCGGGATGTCGAAGGAGAAGGAGATGTCCGACGAGGCCAAGAAGGCCTCGATCCAGGAGTTCGACTTCAAGAAGGGGCTGCTCGTCGCCACCTTCTCGGGCGTGATGAGCGCCTGCTTCGCCTTCGGCCTGGACGCCAGCGGGCCGATCAAGGAGCTGACGAAGGTCCACGGCACCGACGACCTCTGGAGCGGCCTGCCGTCGCTGGTGGTCATCCTGGCCGGCGGCTTCACCACCAACTTCCTCTGGTGCGTCTTCCTGCACTGGAAGAACGGCTCGGCGTATCAGTACCTCAGCCCGGTCGTCCGGGCCGGCGACGAGCTGTCGCGCGACCGGACCGAGGTCCTGGAGACCCCGACCGACGCCCCCGGCGAGGAGGCCGCGCTGCAGGCGCCGGGCCTCGGCGCGACGGCGGCCGAGGCGGCCTCGGCCCGCGTCCCGCTCTTCTGGAACTACCTCTTCAGCGCCCTGGCCGGCGTGACCTGGTACTTCCAGTTCTTCTTCTACACGATGGGCGAGACCAAGATGGGGGAGGACTACAAGTTCTCCAGCTGGACCCTCCACATGGCCAGCATCATGATCTTCAGCACCCTCTGGGGGATCGCCCTGAAGGAATGGACCGGCACGAGCGCGCGGACCAAGCGGCTCGTCGCTCTCACCCTCGCCGTGCTGATCGCCTCCACCGTGATCATCGGCTACGGCAACTCCCTGGCGGAGAAGCCCGCGCCGGCGGCCGAAAGCCCCGCCGCGGCCGGCCCCGCCCCGGTCGTGGACGTGAAGTGAGATCCCGTCGCCGACCTCCCTCTCCCAGGAACGTCCTCGCATTCGTTGGAATAAAGGAATCCGCATCATGACGAGTCCAAGGCTCGTAAAAGCCCTCCTGGCCGCGGCCCTGGCGTGCGTCGCCACGGCGAAGGCCCGGGCGCAGCAGGTACCCGCGCAGGGGGACGTGCTCGGCCTCTCGCCGGCGTACCTGCGCGTCGACGCCAAGGTCGACCCGCGGGGGATCGACTCGGCGCACCCCCGCCTGAGCTGGCTGCTCGCGTCCTCCCGGCGCGGGGAGGCCCAGTCGGCGTATCAGATCATGGTCGCCAGCGACGAGGCCAAGCTCGCCGCCGATGAGGGGGACCTCTGGGACAGCGGCAAGGTCGCCAGCGACGAGACCACCGGCGTCCCCTACGCCGGCGCCCCGCTCAAGAGCGGGATGCGCTGCGTGTGGAAGGTCCGCGTGTGGGACAAGGCCGACGCGGCCTCCGGCTGGAGCGCCCCGGCGTCCTGGTCGATGGGCCTGCTGGAGCCGGGCGACTGGAAGGCCGAGTGGATCGGCTACGACAAGGCTCGCGACGAGTCCGCCGCCACCGCCCCGGCCGACTTCGGCGCCGGAGCCTGGATCTGGCACGCCGCCGACGAGGGGGCCGACAAGCCCAAGGGCCACCGCCTGTTCGTCGCCGAGTTCGACGTCCCGGCCGACTCGCCGATCGAGGAGGCGACCCTCCTCTCCGTCGCCGACGACTCGCACAAGTACACCCTCAACGGCGAGCTGGCCGCCTCCGGGACCAGCTTCAAGGTCCCCGTCCTGACCGACGCCCTCCGGTTCGTGAAGCCGGGCCGGAACACCGTCCGGGCCGAGGTCGAGAACGGCGCGCCCAGCCCCGCCGGCCTGCTCGCCCGCCTGACCGTCAAGCTCAAGGACGGCCGGGTCGTCGAGAAGGTCACCGACGCCTCGTGGAAGACGATCGCCGACCCCGGCGCGAACTGGCACAACCGCGAGATCGACCTGGCCGGCCTCCCCGCCGCCGCCGCGGTCGCCGCCTACGGCGACGGCCCCTGGGGCAAGCTCACGGTCGCCAAGCTGGTCCTCCCCAAGCCGGCCTTCCTGCGCAAGGAGTTCCAGGTCGCGAAGCCCGTCAAGCGGGCGGTCCTCTACACCACGGCCCTGGGCATCCACGACGTCCACGTCAACGGCGCCCGCGTGGCCGAGGACGCGTTCAACCCCGGCTGGACCGACTACACCAAGCGGGTCTACTACCGGACGTACGACGTCACCCCGATGGTCCGCCCCGGCGCCAACGCCCTGGGGGCGATCCTGGCCGACGGCTGGTACAGCGGCTACGTCGGCTTCGGCAAGCTCCGCGACCACTACGGCAAGAAGAACCGGCTCAAGGCCCAGCTCGTCGTCGACTACACCGACGGCTCGACCGACGTGGTCGCCACCGGCGGCGACTGGAAGGCGGCCGTCGGCCCGATCCTCGAGGCCGACTTCCTCATGGGCGAGACCCACGACGCCCGCCTGGAGAAGGCCGGCTGGGACCTCGCCGGCTATGACGCCTCGGGCTGGGACGCGGTCGACTCGGGCGCCGAGATGGACCCCAAGGTCCAGGCCCACCCCGGCCCGCCGGTCCTCCCCTTCGCCGAGCTGCGCGCGAAGACCGTCAGCGAGGTGAAGCCGGGCGTCTACGTGCTCGACTACGGCCGGAACTTCGCCGGCGTCCCCCGGCTGCGGCTCCGGGGGACCACTCCCGGCCAGACGATCACCCTGAGGTTCGCCGAGCGGCTCAACCCCGACGGCACCATGTACGTGACGAACCTCCGCGAGGCCCGCTGCGTCGACACTTACGTCTGCAAGGGGGCCGCCGAGGAGGTCTGGACCCCCCGGTTCACCTTCCACGGCTACCAGTACGCGGAGGTCTCGGGCCTGACGGCGCCGCCGGACTCCGAGACGGTCGTCGGCGTCGCCCTCTCCAGCGCCACGCCGGTCGCGGGCCGGTTCGAGTCGTCCGACCCGATGCTCAACCAGCTCTACAGCAACATCGTCTGGACCCAGCGCGCCAACTTCATCGACATCCCCACCGACTGCCCCCAGCGCGACGAGCGGCTGGGCTGGACCGGCGACGCGCAGGTCTACATCAAGACGGCCACGCTCAACGCCGACGTCCAGGCCTTCTTCGACAAGTGGCTCGTCGACCTGACCGACGGCCAGCGCGCCGACGGCCAGTTCCCGATGGTCGCGCCGGTGAAGGTCGCCGGCGACGACGGCGGCCCCGCCTGGGCCGAGGCCGGCGTCGTCTGCCCCTGGACCATCTACGAGGTCTACAACGACAAGCCGCTGCTGGAGCGGCAGTACCCCTCGATGGTCAAGTACGTCGAATTCCTGATCGCCCGCAGCACGCCCGACCTGCTGCCGCCGGAGAAGTACCACTGCTTCGGCGACTGGCTGAGCATCGGGGCCGACACGCCCAAGGACGTGATCTACACGGCCTACTTCGCCCTGGCCGCCCGGCTGACGTCGAAGGCCGCCGAGGTCCTCGGCAAGCCCGAGGACGCCCGCAAGTACGCCGAGGTGTACGAGAAGGTCAAGGCGTCGTTCAACAAGGCGTTCGTCGCCGAGGACGGCCGGATCAAGGGGGACACCCAGGCCTGCTACGTCCTGGCGATCGCCAACGACCTGGTCGACGGCGAGAAGGCGAAGCTGGCCGCCCAGCACCTGGTCGAGGCCATCGAGGCCAAGAACTGGCACCTCTCCACCGGGTTCATCGGCACCAAGGACCTGATGCTGGTCCTCTCCAAGATCGGCCGCCGGGACGTGGCGTACCGGCTCCTGTTCAACGACACGTTCCCCTCGTGGGGCTTCTCGATCAAGCACGGCGCCACCAGCATCTGGGAGCGCTGGGACGGGTGGACCCCGGAGAAGGGCTTCCAGGACCCGGGCATGAACTCGTTCGCCCACTACTCGTTCGGCGCGGTCTACGGCTGGATGGTGGAGAACATCGGCGGCATCCACAACGACGGGTCGGCCTACAAGCGGATCACGATCGCCCCCGAGCCGACCGACCGCCTGACCTTCGCGACGACCTCTTACCGGGGCATCCGGGGCGAGGTCGCCGTCACCTGGACGCGCGGGCCCGGCGTCGTCACGATGGACGTCACGATCCCCGCCAACACGACGGCCCGGGTCGTCATCCCCGCGGCCGACCCCGCCGCCGTCGCCGAGAGCGGCGTGGCGCTCGCCCAGGCGCCCGGCGTGACGAAGGCGGGCGTCGAGGACGGCCGGGTCGTCGCCGAGGTCGGCTCCGGCCGCTACGTCTTCACCTTCGCGGCCCCCTGAGCCCACATCGGCGAGAGGGCCCGGCCCGCCCCCGGCGCCGGGCCCTTTCGCCGCGACGAACCCCCCGCCTCTCCAGAACCCACCCCGATCCGACCCCCTGAGGAATCGACCTGATGCAGAAGACGCTCCCCCTGACGATGGCCCTGCTGGCGGCCTCGGCGGCCTTCGCCGGGCGGCCCGCCGCCGCCGACGAGGAACCCGCCTTCCAGACCCTCTTCAACGGCAAGGACCTCTCGGGCTGGCACGGCGAGTCGACCATCGACCCGCGCAAGTTCAAGGCGATGAGCCCCGAGGATCAGAAGGCCAAGCTGGAGAAGGACGCCGCCGACGCCGCCCAGCACTGGAAGGTCGAGGACGAGGAGATCGTCAACGACGGCCACGGCGTCTTCCTGGCGACCGACAAGGAGTATGGCGACGTCGAGTTCTTCGTCGACTTCAAGATCGGCCCCCTGGGCGACAGCGGGATCTACCTCCGCGGCACGCCCCAGATCCAGATCTGGGACTTCCGCGAGGAGGGCGGCAAGCACGAACTCGGCGCCGACAAGGGCTCGGGCGGCCTCTGGAACAACTCCCCCGGCGCGCCCGGCAAGGACCCGCTGGTCTTCGCCGACAACCCGATCGGCGAGTGGAACACCCTGCGGGTGATCCAGGTCGGCGCCCGGACCACGATCTACCTGAACGGCAAGCTCGTCGTCCAGGACGCGGTCATGGAGAACTACTGGGACCGCAAGACCCCCCTCGCCCCCGTCGGCCCGATCCAGCTCCAGACCCACGGCAGCGAGACCCGCTTCCGCAACGTCAAGCTCCGCGAGATCCCCGCCGAGGAGGCCAACGCCTACCTCTCCAAGCTCGACGGGGCCGTCGGCGGCTTCGCCGAGGTCTTCAACGGCAAGGACCTCTCCGGCTGGAAAGGCCCGGTCGAGAACTATGAGGTGGTGGACGGCGCCATCCGCTGCAAGCCCGGCCACGGCGGCACGCTCTACTACGGCGAGGAGTACGGCGACCTCGTCGCCCGGGTCGAGTTCAAGCTCCCCCCCGGCGGCAACAACGGCCTGGCCATCCGCTACCCCGGCTCCGGCGACGCCGCCTACAACGGCATGACCGAGCTGCAGGTCCTCGACGACGGCGCCGAGAAGTACGCCAAGCTCGACCCCCGCCAGTACCACGGCTCGTCCTACGGCATGGTCGCCGCCCAGCGCGGCTACCTCCGCCCGGTCGGCGAGTGGAACTACGAGAAGGTCACCGTCAAGGGCCCGAAGATCCAGGTCGAGCTCAACGGCACCGTGATCCTCGACGCCGACCTGAGCACCGTCAAGGAGTTCATGGCCGACTCCCCCCACCCCGGCAAGGACCGGACCAGGGGCTACTTCGGCTTCGCCGGCCACAACGACCCCGTCGAGTTCCGCAACGTCTCCATCAAGCCGCTCGACTGAGCCGAGCAGGCTTTGAACCCGACCCCCGAAGGCCGCGCGGACGTCCCCACCTCGGGACGCGCCGCGCGGCCTTCGCCGTCCCCGGCCGCCCGGCGGCGGTGGACGCCCGCCCGGCCGCGTGGGTACCCTGAAGCTCGACCCGAATCCGCCCCTCCCCCGGATCAGACGCCGCCGATGAGCGACCCCACACCCGACGACAGGCCCAAGCGGCGGCCGCGCTATCGCGGGCGGAACCCCCGGCTCTTCCACGAGAAGTACAAGGAACACCAGCCCGAGCGCTACCCCGACGACGTGGCGAAGGTCCTCGCCGGGGGCAAGACCCCCGCCGGCACGCACCGGCCGATCATGACGGCCGAGATCCTCCGCGCCCTCGCGCCCCGGCCGGGGGACGTCGCCGTCGACTGCACGCTCGGCCACGGCGGCCACGCCCGCGCCCTGCTCGACGCGATCAGGCCCGGCGGGCGGCTCCTGGGGATGGACGCCGACCCGATCGAGTTCCCCAGGACCGAGGCCCGGCTCCTCGCCCTGGGCCATCCCCCCGGCTCGATCGTCCTCCGCCGCGCGAACTTCGCGACGCTCGCCCGATTCCTGGCCGAGGAGGCCCCCGAGGGCGCCGACGTGCTGCTGGCCGACCTCGGCCTCTCCTCCATGCAGATCGACGATCCGGCGCGAGGCTTCAGCTTCAAGGCGGACGGCCCGCTCGACATGCGGATGAACCCCGCGCGGGGCCGGCCCGCCTCCGCCCTGCTGTCGGAGCTGGGCGAGCCCGGCCTGGCCCGGCTCCTCGACGAGAACGCCGACGAGCCCCGCGCCCGCGAGCTGGCCGCCGCGATCCTCCGCGCCCGCGCGCGCGAGCCGATCGCGACGACCGGGGCCCTCGCCTCGGCCGTGCGAGCGGCCTGCACGCGGCTCGGCCTCCCGGCCGAGGTCGCCGAGGACGCCGTGCGGCGGACCTTCCAGGCGATCCGGATCGCGGTGAACGACGAGTTCGGGACGCTGGCCGAGTTCCTCCGCACCCTGCCGGGCTGCCTCCGCTCGGGTGGTCGGGTCGCGATCCTGACGTTCCACTCGGGCGAGGACCGTCGCGTGAAGGCGGCGTTCAAGGACGGCCTGCACGCGGGCGTCTACGCCTCGATCGCCGACGACGTCGTCCGACCCTCGGCCGAGGAGCGCCGCGACAACCCCCGCTCGTCGTCGGCCAAGCTGCGGTTCGCGGTCCGGGCGTAGGTCGTGTTCGAACGGGAAGGCGGAATCGCATGGGAACGGACCTCGGGCGGCTCGGACGGATCGTCGGCAAGTGGGCCTTCGCCGGGCTGTTCGTGCTCGCCGGCGTGGGCCATTTCGTCGCGCCCGAGGCCTACATGCGGATCATGCCGCCGGCCCTGCCGTACCACCGGGAGCTGGTGCTGATCAGCGGCGCGTTCGAGATCGCGCTGGGGGTCCTGCTGCTGATCCCGCGGACCTCCCGCTTCGCCGCCTGGGGCCTGATCGCCCTGCTGATCGCCGTCTTCCCGGCGAACGTCTTCATGTACCATCACGCCGATCGGTTCGCGGTCCCCCCGGCGCTCCTGCTGATGAGGCTGCCGCTCCAGGGGTTGCTGATCCTCTGGGCGTACGCCTACACGAGGCCGGGCCGCCGCGACTGACCGCCGGGCTCGGATCGCCCGTCAGTCGTAGAGGACGCCCTTGAGGTCGAGCGTGAAGCCGGGGAGGACGTCCTCGCCGGAGAGGGTCGCGGGCCCGGCGAGGGTCTCGGCCCCGCGGCCGGGGCGGTAGACCTCGACGGCCCGCGCCTCCGGGTCGATCAGCCAGCCGAGGCGGACGCCGTGGGCGAGGTAGGCGGCCATCTTGGCGCGGAGGGCCGGGATCGGATCGCTGGGGGAGCGGAGCTCGGCGACGAAGTCGGGCACGACGGGGGCGAAGCGTCGGCGTTCCTCGGCGGGGACGCGGTCCCAGCGGTCGAGGGCGATCCAGGAGGCGTCGGGCGAGCGCACCGAGCCGTCGGGCAGCGTGAACCCCGCCGACGAATCGAACACCTTGCCGAGTCCCTTCGCCCGGTTCCAGACGCCCAGTTGGATGATCAGCTCGGCGTTGCGGCCGCTCCCCTCGGACGATGCGGGCGTCATGGCGATGAGGGCTCCGTCGGCGTCGCGCTCCAGTCGCAGGTCGCGGTTCGCGGCGCAGAGGGCGGCGAAGCCGTCGGGGTCGACGAGGAGGCGAGCCCCGGCCGGGACCGTCAGCGTGGTCGCGGCCGGGGCGTCGGCTTCGGCGTCGGCCCCGGGGGGGCGACGCTCCAGGGTCGTGCTGGCCATCGGTCGCCCCTCCGGCTCGGTTCGGCTCAGGCCAGGATGGCCTGGACGGGGTTCTGCTCCAGGACGCCGGTCAGGCGCTGGTCGAGGCCCTGGGACTTGAAGGTGAGGCGGCGGTGGTCGATCCCCATGCAGTGGAGGATCGTGGCGTTCATGTCGTGGATGTGGACCGGGTTCTCGACGACATTGTAGCTGAAGTCGTCGGTCTCGCCGTGGACCACGCCCTTCTTGATGCCGCCGCCGGCCATCCAGATGGGGAAGCACTTGGGGTGGTGGTCGCGGCCGTAGTTGTCGCGGGTGAGCGGGCCCTGGCAGTAGATCGTCCGGCCGAACTCGCCGCCCCAGATGACCAGGGTGTCCTCGAGCAGCCCGCGCTGCTTGAGGTCGGTGATGAGGGCGTAGCAGGCCTGGTCGACGTCCTTGCACTGGGCGGGGAGGTCGCCGGCCATGTTGCCGTGCTGGTCCCATCCCCGGTGGAAAATCTGCACGAACCGGACGTCGCGCTCGGCCAGGCGGCGGGCCAGCAGGGCGGAGCGGGCGAAGCTGCCGGGCTTGTGGACGTCGGGCCCGTACATGTCCAGGACGTGCTGGGGCTCGGACGAGACGTCGGCCATGTCGGGGACGCTGGTCTGCATCCGGAAGGCCATCTCGTACTGGGCGATCCGCGCCTGGGTCTCGGGGTCGGCGAACGACGCGTATTCCTTCTGGTTCAGGCGGTTGATGGCGTCGAGCGAGCGGCGGCGGACGCCCGCGTCCACGCCGCCGGGGTTCGACAGGAACAGCACCGGGTCTCCCGAGGAGCGCAGGGCCACCCCCTGGTACTTGCTGGGGAGGAACCCCGCGCTCCAGAGGCGGTTGTAGATCGCCTGGGCCGAGGTTTTGCTCGACCACGACGGCGTCATCACGACGAACGACGGCAGGTCCTGGTTGAGCGAGCCCAGCCCGTAGCTCAGCCAGGAGCCCAGGCTGGCCCGGCCGGGGAGCTGGTTGCCGGTGCAGATGTAGGTGACGGCCGGGTCGTGGTTGATGGCCTCGGTCCAGGTCGTCTTGATCAGGGCGATCTCGTCGACGATCTTGGCCGTCCACGGCAGCAGCTCGCTGACCCACATGCCGGACTTGCCGTGCTGGGCGAACTTGTACTTGGACGGCGCGACCGGGAACCGGGCCTGGCCGCTGGTCATGGTGGTCAGGCGCTGGCCCTTGCGGATCGATTCGGGCAGGTCCTTGTCGAACTGCTCGTCCATCTTCGGCTTGTAGTCGAAGAGGTCGATCTGCGAGGGGCCGCCGTTCATGTGCAGGTAGATCGCCCGCTTGGCCTTGGGAGCGAAGTGGGGGAGGCCGGGGAGGCCGCCGCCGACGTTCGGCAGGGCGGGCGCGGCCGGGCCGGCGCCCGGCGGGGCGGCGATCCCCTCGCGGGCGAGGAGGTCGGCCAGGGCGGCCGCGCCGAAGCTCATTACGCCGGCTCGGCCGAAGAAGCTGCGGCGGGTCTCGACGGCGGAGTGTTCGCGGATCGGGTCCATCGGGGGCTCCTCGGGGCCGGGCGGTCGGTCGGATCGGGTCGGGTCGGGGCGAGTCGATGCGAGCCGACGTCAGCCCCGGGTGATGACTTCGTCCAGGTTCAGGATGATGTTGCCGATCATGGTCCAGGGGGCCAGGTCGCCGGGGGCGAGCGCCGGGTCGGGCTTGGTCGCGCCGGACTCGATCAGGGCACGGGCCGCCTCGGGCTTGTCGGCGTAGTGGGCCGAGAAGTCCCGGAGCGCGGCGGACAGCTCGGCCAGGTCGTCGGCGTCGGGCGTGCGGGCGGTCGCCAGGCGGAACATGAACGCCAGCCGCTCGTCGGTCGTCGAGCCGCCTTCGCGGAGCGCCCGCTCGGCCAGGGCGCGCGAGGCCTCGACGTACTGGGGCTCGTTCAGGAGCAGCAGGGCCTGGAGCGGGGTGTTGGTGCGCTCGCGGCGGACCTGGCACGACTCGCGCGAGGGGGCGTCGAACGTGGACATCTGCGGCGGCGGCGCGGTCCGCTTCCAGAAGGTGTAGAGGCTCCGGCGCTGGACCTTGTCGGGCCCCTCGTCGGCCTTAAAGATGCCGGTGTCGCTGCCGACGTAGGCGACGGCCTCCCACAGGCCCGACGGCTGGGGCGGCTTGACGCTCGGCCCGCCCATCTTCTCGACGAGCACGCCGGCGGCGAAGAAGGCCTGGTCCCGCAGCGTCTCGGCGTCGAGCCGGAACCGGGGGCCGCGGGCCAGCAGCCGGTTCGCGGGGTCCTTGGCCAGCCCCTCGGGCGTGGACCTCGTGGTCTGGCGGTACGCGGCCGAGGTCACCAGCCGCTTCATCAGCCGCTTGACGTCCCAGCCGTCCTCGCGGAAGTCCACCGCCAGCCAGTCCAGCAGCTCGGGGTGGCTGGGGGGCTCGCCCTGGGCGCCGAAGTCTTCCGAGGTCTTCACCAACCCCGTGCCGAAGACCTGCTGCCAGAACCGGTTGACGGCCACGCGGGCGGTCAGCGGGTGCTCGGGCGCGACCAGCCAGCGGGCCAGGCCCAGGCGGTCGGCCGGCGCGTCGGAGGGGAGGGGGGGGAGGAACGCGGGGACGACCCGCCCGACCTGGTCCTTGGGCTGGTCGTACTCGCCCCGGTTGAGGACGAACGCCGGCTTGGGGTCGCCCTGGCGCTCGCGGAAGATCAGCGTCGTGGAGACGGCCTCCTCCAGCTTCATCTTCTCGGCCTCGACCCTGGCGATGTCGTCGCGGATCGGCCGGGCGGCCTCGCGCGCCTTCGACCAGCCGTCGGCCAGGAAGCGGTCGAGGATCTGCTTGCGCTCGTCCTCGGTGCGCTTCGCGCGGGGCTTCTTCACGATGGCCTTGAGCGGGTCGGGCAGGCCCGCGCCGTCGTCGGCGAGCCGGGCGCGGACCCAGGCGGTGAGGCTGTCGTACTCCTGGCCCGCCTGGGGCGTCCAGGTGCGCAGGCCGCTCTCGTCGAAGTAGGCGACGCCGTCGAAGAGGGTGAAGGCCCAGCCCTCGATCTCGGTCCCGGGGGCGATCTCCAGCTTCGACGCGGGGACTTCCAGGCGGGCCCACTCGCCGTCGACCGGCAGGTCGCCGACGCGGAGCCGCTCGACGGAGCCGTCCTTGCCCCAGTCGATCTGGTTCTCGCCCCAGAAGGCCCGCCGCGACCACTGGCCGCCGACCTTCCACTGGAGCATCACCTCGCGCGGGGGCCGCTTGGGGTCGAGGAAGACGTGGGCGAAGAGCGAGTCCCCCTCGCCGACCTTGAGCTTCGGGCCGGCCGTCTCGATCACCTTCTGCGTCAGGCCCGTGGCCCTGATCCGGAGCGACGCGCCGCCGACCTTGACCGGGCTCTCGCCCGGGTCGACGAAGTCGCCGTCGCCGGTGGCGGTCGCGCCGGCGGGCGGCCCGTCGTCGATCCAGGTGAAGTCGCCCCGGGTGACGACCTCGGGGAGCCCCTCGTCGATCTTGAAGTCGTACGAGGCCGCGAACTTGGCGGACTCGACCTGGGCCTTCTCCTTGAGGGCGGCGATCTGGTCGCCGAGCTTGGCGATCTCCGCCGCCTGCTCGGCCGTCGGCGTCTTCAGGAACGGCTCCCAGCGCGACTTGTTGCCGTCCATCGCCGGGCCGTCGATGTTGTTGAAGAAGGCGAAGAACTGGTAGTACTCTTTCTGCGTGATCGGGTCGTACTTGTGGTCGTGGCAGCGGGCGCAGCCGACGGTCAGGCCGAGGAAGACCTGGCCGTTGGTGTCGACCTGGTCGGTCACGTTGCGGGTGTAGACCTCCTGCTCGATCGAGCCCCCCTCGGCCGTCGAGACGTGGCAGCGGTTGAACCCGGTGGCGACGAGCTGGTCGGGCGTCGGGTTCGGCAGCAGGTCGCCGGCGAGCTGCTCGACGACGAACCGGTCGAACGGCTTGTCGTCGTTGAACGCCCTGACGACCCAGTCGCGATAGGCCCACATCTCGCGGAAGTTGTCCAGGTGGAGGCCGTGGGTGTCGCCATAGCGGGCGGCGTCCAGCCAGTAGCGGGCCATGTGCTCGCCATACCGGGGCGATTCCAGCAGGCGGTCGACGGCCTTCTCGTAGGCGGCGTCGAGCCCCTCGGCGGCGACCGCGGCCAGGAACGCGTCGGCCTCGGCGGGGGTGGGGGGGAGGCCGGTCAGGTCGAGCGTCGCCCGCCGCAGCAGGGTCGCGGGGTCGGCTGGCTCGGAGGGCTTCAGCCCCTCGGCCTCGATCCGCGCCAGCAGGAAGGCGTCGACCGGGCCCCGGGGCCAGGCGGCGTCGGCGGTCTTGGGCGGCTCGGCCTTCTTCGGCGTCTCGAAGGCCCAGTGGCCGCTCCAGGGCGCCCCCTCGGCGATCCAGCGCTTGAGGACGTCCACCTGCTCGGGCGTGAGCGACTTGCCCGACTCCTTCGGCGGCATCAGCAGCCCCTCGTCGTCGGTCTCGATGCGGAAGGCCAGGCCGCTCGCCTCGACGTCCCCGGCCACCACGGCGGCGTCGCCCGATTCGAGCTTGCCGAAGGCGCCCTCGCGGGTGTCCAGCCGCAGGCCCGCCTTGCGCTCCTTCTCGTCGAAGCCGTGGCAGGCGAAGCAGGCGTCGGAGAGGATCGGCCGCACGTCGCGGGCGAAGTCGACCTTGCCCTTCGAAGGCGAAGGGTCGGCCGGACCTTCGGCCCGTGCGAGCGGGGCCGAGACGAGCGTCGCCGCGATCAGCAGCGCCGCCGCGGAGGGGCGGGAACCAAGAGCCATCGAGGGAACCTCCCGAGGGGGGGCGGGATCATTCTTCGGCGGGGCGTCGCATTGTTGAACGACCCTTCAACTTTACCAGGACGGCAAGGCCGCCGGGAAGCGCATTCCGGCCGGGGCGGCCCTCGTCGGCGTCTGTCGCGACGGATACGATGGATACGTCGCCGACGGCGCGGGCGGTCGTCCGGCCCGCGTACGCTTCACCTCGGATCTCGGGGGATCTTCATGCGCAAGATCGGCCCCTTCGTCGTCCTCGGCCTCCTCGCCCTGGCGATCCTGAGCAGCTTCCCGATCATCCGCCGGTCGGGCTCCACCTGCGTCGTCTGCCGCCTCTGGAGGCGTGACGTCAGCCTGGGGCTCACCTGGACCGCGTATCAAGAGACCGAGTGCAGCCGTTACTACGCGGAGCACGTCGAGCCGGTTCACCAACACGTCTGGGGGCGGACGAGCTGCGCGACCCTGGTCAACGTCTTCGGGAGGCCGGTCGGGGTCGCCTGCGGCGATCGCCATCCGATCCTGAGCCTGGACTCGGAGGATCAGATGGCAATCTATCGGCACTTCGAGGACCCGGCCGAGGCGAGGCGGATGTTCCTCGAAACCGGCGGGGAAGGGCCCCGGGACTGGGAGCGTGGCCGGCTGATCGTTTCCGCGATCGCGGACTGGTATGTGGCCGGTCTCCCCGGCGAATGGGAGTCCTGGCGTGACCGATGCCTCGCCCAACACCCCGGCGGAGACGACGAGGCCCTCCACGGCCCGCCCGACCTCCGACGGGCCGACCCGGACCGCCCGCCGGTTCGATAAGGGGGCGGTCGCGTGATCCTCGTTCCAGTCGACCCTTTGCGGAAACCACCACGATGCTCGACGGCCCGCCGGATCTCATCGCGATCGACCACGACGAGTCCACGGCCAGGCACGTCGGCCGCACGGCGGACGGCCGTCAGTTCTTCCTGACCAACCCCTTCGTGCCGACGAACGAGCCAGGCGCGGACGGCGGCGGCGAGTTCGTCGCCCTCTACCTGTTCGACCCGGCGGGGAAGCTCCTCGAAGCCCGGATCGACGCTTTCGGCCCGAGTGCGACCGTGGACGAGGCCGAGTGGCGCCGGGTGTACGAGGAGCGTCTCCGCGAGTTGGGCGACGTCGCCTTGGGGCGGATCGAGGTCGCCCCTTTCGCGATCGAGCGGTTCGGCGTGGAGTTCGGCCTCGTCCCCCGCGAGCCGGAGGAGGACGAGGACGACGTGTGGGCCGTCGAGGCCCAGCCGGGCAACTACATGGCGTTCTTCGAGCCCTGGGATTCGGGCGACTACGACACCTGAGCCGGGCCCTCAGGCGGCCTTCCGCCGCCGTCGGTAGCGACGGGCGACGACGAGCAGCGACGACCAGACGCCGATCGACGACAGCACCAGCGCCGACGGCTCGGGCACGGCCCCGGTCGAGGCGACGACCGAGCCCGAGGCCACCGTGCGGACGCCCGCGGCGGCCTGCCACTCGTACGAGCCGGACGACAGCGCCGTGGTGCCGGTCGTCGCGATCGGCGTCGCGAAGATCAGGCGGAGTTCGGCAGCCCCCTGGGTGAGCTGGAAATAGCTGGCGAGATTGTTCGTGTAGAAGGTCGAGTTCGCCAGCGTGTAGGTCGTCGGCGCGTAGCTGAACCCGTTGACCATCGCGGCCGAGGCCGTCAGGTCGGCCCCCAGCAGGGTCGTCAGGTCGTCGCTCAGGGTGAACGTGCCCGAGAGCGTCCCCGCCGGCAAGCTCCCCAACGCCAGGTTCACGTCCGTCAGGGTGTACACCACGTTTGCCGAAGACCGAGAAGCCGACGCCCCGACGATCAGGCAGGCCAGGGCCGTCATCCGCAAGATGCCTCGCATTCGCTCTCCTCGAAGGAATTCAGGCCGCATGGACGGGCGGGCGACGACCTCGTCCCGTCCCACCCTCTTTCTACGTTCATGCAGGCGTGCGGGGACGCGCGATGGGTCGGGAATCGCCCCGGGCTGACCGTCCGGCCGCGGCGCGTCGCCCTGATGAGACGCGGCGTGGCCGATTCGCCACGGGGCCGCTCGCGATCGCGGTCGGGTCGGCCGGCCCCCGCCCGGAGTGGGCCTTGAACGGCGACGCGCGATCGTGCCACAATGAGCCGAGACGGTGGCGGCCGCCGAGCACCCTCTGCGAACCGCCGCGCCCGCCCGCCTGGACCCTTGGTCGGCCGCCCTCCCTCGACGAGATATCGGCCTGAGACGGGAGTCGCATTCCGATGCACCGATACGCGGCATGGTTCGGCACGGCGGCGACGGCGATGAGCCTCGCGGCGAGGGCCGACGATCGGGTCGACTACAACCGGGACGTCCGGCCGATCTTCTCCAAGAACTGCTTCGCCTGCCACGGGCCCGACGAGGGGGACCGCAAGGCGGATCTCCGGCTCGACCTCCGCGACGAGGCCGTTAAGGCTTCCGAGGAGCGTGACGCCGCCCTCGTCCCCGGCGACCCCGAGTCGAGCACGGCCCTGGAGCGCATCCTCGAAGCGGACGACACCCTCCGCATGCCCCCGCGCAAGGCGGGGCCGAGGCTCGCCGAGGCCGAGGTCGAGACCCTCCGCAAGTGGGTGGAGCAGGGGGCCGAATACGCCGAGCACTGGGCGCTGGTCGCCCCCCAGGCCCGCCTCGCGCCGGCCGTCTCCGACCCGTCGTGGCCGCGATCGCCGCTCGACGCCTTCATCCTGGCCCGGCTGGATCGCGAGGGGATGAAGCCCTCGCCCGAGGCCGACCGCCCCACGCTCCTGCGACGCCTCAGCCTGGACCTGCGCGGCCTGCCGCCGACGATTGACGAGGTCCGCGCGTTCGCCGCCGACGCCGCGCCCGACGCCTACGAGCGGGCCGTCGAGCGCTACCTGGCCGACCCCGCCTTCGGCGAGCGCTGGGCGCGGCCGTGGCTCGACCTGGCCCGCTACGCCGACTCCGCCGGCTACGGCTCGGACCCGCTCCGTACGATCTGGGGCTATCGCGACTGGCTGATCGACGCCCTCAATCGCAACCTGCCCTACGACCGGTTCACGATCGAGCAGATCGCCGGCGACCTCCTCCCGAACGCGACCGACCGCCAGAGGGCCGCGACCGCGTTCCACCGCAACACGATGACCAACACCGAGGGGGGGACCGACGACGAGGAGTTCCGCGTCGCCGCGATCAAGGACCGCGTGGACGTCACGTTCCAGGCCTGGATGGGCCTGACGATGGGCTGCGCCAAGTGCCACTCGCACAAGTACGACCCGATCTCGCACGAGGAGTACTACAGCGCCTTCGCCGTCTTCAACCAGACGGCCGACGCGGACCTCCCGGACGAGTCCCCCGTCATGCCCTGGATCACCCCGGAGGAGGCCGAACGGCTGAAGAAGGTCGACGCCCGCCTCGCCGAGCTGAAGGCCGGGCTCGACGCGATCGTCGGCCCCCCCGCCCCGGCGCTCCGCGACGCGATCGCCGGGGCCGAGAAGGAGAAGGCCGCCGTCCCGACGCTGCCGATCATGGCCGAGCTTCCCCCCGAGAAGCACCGCGTCACGAAGATCCTGCTGAAGGGCAATTTCCTGGACCCGGGCCCCGAGGTGAAGCCGGGCCTCCTCAAGGCGCTCCACGCGCCGCCCGAGGGCCGGCCCGTCGATCGGCTGGCTCTGGCGCAATGGCTCGTGGATCGGAAGAACCCGCTCACGGCCCGCGTGGCGGCGAACCGGACCTGGGCGGTCCTCTTCGGCTCGGGGATCGTCGAGACCGAGGAGGACTTCGGCACCCAGGGCGAGCTTCCCAGCCACCCCGAGCTGCTCGACCGCCTGGCCGTCGACTTCATGGATTCGGGATGGGACGTGAAGGCGATGATCCGCCGGATGGTGACCTCGGCGACCTATCGCCAGTCCTCGAAGGCCGCGCCCGAGATGATCGAGAAGGACCCCAAGAACCGGCTGCTGGCGCGGGCGCCCCGCGTGCGGCTGGACGCCGAATCCGTGCGCGACCAGGCGCTGGCGTTCGCCGGGCTGCTCGGCCGCAAGGTCGGCGGGCCGAGCGTCTTCCCGGTCCAGCCGGACGGGCTCTGGCAGGCCGCGTTCAACGGCCAGCGGACCTGGACGACGAGCCCGGGCGTCGAACGCCACCGCCGGGGACTCTACACCTTCTGGCGCCGCACCGTGCCGTATCCGTCGATGTCCGCCTTCGACGCCCCCAGCCGCGAGATCTGCGCCGTCAAGCGCGTCCGCACCAACACGCCGCTCCAGGCGCTCGTCACCCTGAACGACCCGGTCTACGTCGAGGCGGCGCAGGCGCTGGCCCGGCGGATCGTCCGCGAGGGGGGGAGTTCGCCCGAGGAGCGCGCCCGGTACGGCCTGGAAGTCTGCCTGGGGCGCCCGCCCCGGGACGAGCAGGTGGCGCAGCTCGTCGCCCTGCATGCGGCCCAGCGCGACCGCTACCGGGCCGACCCGTCCGCCGCCTCGGCCATCGCGACCGAACCCCTCGGCCCCTTGCCGGAAGGGATGGACCCGGCCGATCTCGCCGCGTGGACGGCCGTGGCCAACGTGCTCCTGAACCTCGACGCCGTGCTGACCAGGGGGTGACGCCGTGGGCCTCGACGCGAACCTCGACCTGAACCAGATCTTCCGCATGCGGCTCGCCCGCGCGGAGACCCGGCGCCAGTTCCTCAGGCGGTCCCAGACCGGCCTGGGGGCGATCGCGCTGGCGTCCTTGATGGGCCGCGGCGCCCTCGCCGACCCGTCGGCCGCCGCCGACTCCGCCGCGCCGACGATCCCCCGGCGGCCGGCCAGGGCCAAGAGCGTCATCTATCTGCACATGTCGGGCGGCCCGCCGCAGCAGGACCTGTTCGACTACAAGCCGCTCCTGAACAAGCACCACATGGAGCCCTGCCCGGAGGAGCTGCTGAAGGGCCAGCGGTTCGCCTTCATCAAGGGGCGGCCGAAGATGCTGGGCTCCCCCCACAAGTTCGCCAGGCGGGGCCAGAGCGGCCAGTGGATGAGCGACCTGCTGCCGCACACCGCCGGCGTGATCGACGAGGCGGCCGTCGTCCGCTCGATGTTCACCTCCGAGTTCAACCACGCCCCGGCCGAGCTGTTCATGTTCACCGGCTCCCCGCGCAACGGCGGCGCGGCGATGGGCTCGTGGATCACCTACGGGCTGGGCTCGGAGAACCAGGACCTCCCCGGCTTCGTGGTGATGATCAGCGGCGGGACCGACCCCACCGGCGGCAAGGCCCTGTGGAGCACCGGCTTCCTCCCCAGCGTCTTCCAGGGCGTGCAGTGCCGGACCGTGGGCGACCCGGTCCTCTACGTCGGCGACCCCAAGGGGATGACCCGCGAGGACCGCCGCCGCACCCTCGACGCCATCAACAGCCTGAACGAGATGGAGGCCCGGGAGCACGGCGACCCGGAGACCCTGACGCGCATCGCCCAGTACGAGCTGGCCTTCCGCATGCAGGCCAGCGTCCCGGACGTGATGGACGTCTCCCGCGAGCCCGAGGCGATCCGCGAGGAGTACGGCGCCACGCCCGGCGCGGCCTCGTTCGCCAACAACTGCCTGCTCGCCCGCCGCCTGGTCGAGCGCGGGGTGCGCTACGTCCAGCTCTTCGACTGGGGATGGGACTGCCACGGCACCGGCGCCGGCGACGACATCGTGAATCAACTTCCCAAGAAATGCAAGGACGTCGATAAGCCGATCGCCGCCCTGGTGCGCGACCTCAAGCGCCGGGGGATGCTCGACGAGACCATCGTCGTCTGGGGGGGCGAGTTCGGCCGGACCTCGATGAACGAGGCCCGGGGCGGCTCCACGTTCCTGGGCCGCGACCACCACCCCCACTGCTTCACCCTGTGGGCGGCCGGCGGCGGGATCAAGCCCGGCGCGACCGTCGGCGCGACCGACGAGCTGGGCTCCTCGATCGTCGAGGACCCGATGCCCGTGCACGACCTCCAGGCCACGATCCTCCACCTCCTCGGCCTGGACCCGTTCACGTTCCGCTATCCCTACCAGGGCCTCCAGCAGCGCCTGATCGGCGTGGAGGACGGCGTCCGCGTCCGCAAGGAACTGCTGGCCTAGCGCCGACGCCCCACGCGGCGACGCATGCCGACGTCGGGATGATTCGATCGGGCCGGAAACGCCGACGCGGCGCCGGGGGATGGATCCCGCCCGGCGCCGCGTCTTTTTGGTGAAGGACTCGAAGGTGGGAACGATCCCGGAGCGGGCAAGTCTCGGAAGTCTCCTGGGAAGGGATGCGGACTCGTCGTTACTTCTGACCCCACAGGACCGTGCGCAGTCGGATGCCGCCCGCCGCGTCGGCGTCGAACATGCCTTCCTGGAACCACCGCGTCCAGCCCCGAGTCCTGCGAGATTCCCGGCGGACCCCGTAGATCTTGCGACGCTTCTTCGGGCTCATAGTCGCCTCCGTGTGGGGAGATCGGACTTGGCAAAGAGAAGACGAGAAGACAGGAACGATCGACTCCAATCGCAATCCTCGTACCACGCCGCGGCCTGACGCCGGAAATCTCGACGACGCGCCGGGCGGGACCGCCGAGGATGAGGGTCGGCCCCGCCCGGACGGGCGAAAAGGCCGCAAATCGGCGACCGACCGATGTCGCGACGCCACGGCCGGGGCCCTGATGGCGACGGCGCATCGCGCGTGCTACGCTCGATTCCTTGGCAGGATCGCATCCAGCCTGGGCAAAAATTCGCCAGCGGCACCCCATTTCTACAAACGCGGAAGGCGGCCGAGATCATGACTCCGAAGCCTGGCCGGATCCGACCGCGCGTCGTCGCTCGCTCGGCTCGTCCCATTCAAGCGTTCGCGTGGCTGTTGATCCTCCTGGCGGAGCATGCGTGGGCCCAGGCTCCCGACCCGGCCCCGCCCCGGCTCTGGTACGACCGGCCCGCCGCCGAATGGCTGGAGGCCCTGCCGCTGGGCGACGGCTCGCTCGGCGCGATGGCGTACGGCGGCGTGCCGTCCGAGCGCATCCAGCTCAACGACGCCACCCTCTGGTCGGGCGGCCCGAAGGATTGCGACAATCCCGAGGCCCTGAAGGCCCTCCCCGAGCTCCGCCGCCTGATCCGAGACGGCCGCCACGCCGAGGCCGACCGGCTCGCGAAGAAGATGATGGGCCCGTACACGCAGACGTACCTGCCGATGGGCGACCTGACGCTCGACTTCGGCGGGCACGCGGGCGCGCCGACCGATTACCGACGGTCGCTCGACCTGGATTCGGCCGTCGCGTCGACGTCCTACACCGCGGGGGGCGTCGCCTTCACGCGCGAGGCCTTCGTGTCGCATTCCGACCGGGTCCTGGTCGTGCGGCTGACCGCGAGCCGCCCCGGCGCGCTGGCGTTCGGGGCGAGGCTCGGCAGCCGGCTCCGGTTCCGCACCCGGGCCGACGACGGCGCCCTCGTCCTGCGGGGCAGGGCCCCCGCGCACGTCGACCCGATCTACTACGACCGGCCGGACCCCGTCGTCTACTCCGACGACGAAGGCATGGAGTTCGAGGTTCGCCTCCGGGCCGCGTCGGACGGCGACGTCGCCGTCGAGGCCGACGCGCTGAGGGTCTCCGGGGCGACGACCGCGACCCTGGTCCTCGCGGCGGCGACGAGCTACAACGGCTTCGACAGGTCCCCCGCGAAGGCGGGCGTCGACCCGGCGCCGATCGCCGCCGGCCGGGTCGCCCGGGCCGTCGCCAAGCCCTACGACGATCTCCTGCGCGATCATATCCAGGATCATCGGAGTCTTTTCCGACGCGTGGCGATCGATCTCGGCCCGCCCCCGCCCGGCGCGGCGGACGTCCCGACCGACGAACGGGTGCGGCGGTTCGGCGCGAAGGATCCCGGCCTGGTCGCCCTGCACTTCCAGTACGGCCGCTACCTGCTGATCGCGAGCGCCCGCCCCGGCGGCCAGCCGCCCAACCTGCAGGGGCTCTGGAACGACGAGGTCCGCGCCCCCTGGAGCAGCAACTACACCGTCAACATCAACGCCCAGATGAACCACTGGCCGGCCGAGACGACGAACCTGGCCGAGTGCCACGAGCCGCTGTTCGGCCTGATCCGCGAACTGGCCGTCAACGGCGCCAGGACGGCCCGCGTGAACTACGGCTGCGGCGGCTGGGTCTCGCACCACAACGTGGACCTCTGGCGGCAGTCGGCCCCGGTGGGGGACTACGGCCACGGCGACGCGAGCTGGGCCCTCTGGCCGATGTCCGGCCCCTGGCTCTGCCGACATCTCTGGGACCATTACGCGTTCGGCGGCGACGAGGCGTACCTGCGCGAGACGGCCTATCCGTTGATGAAAGGGGCGGCGGAATTCTGCCTGGACTTCCTGACCGACGACGGCCGAGGCCGGCTGGTCACGTCGCCTTCAACGTCGCCGGAGAACCTGTTCGTCTCGCCCGACGGCCGGCCCGCCTCGGTGGGCGAGGCGAGCACGATGGACCTGATGCTGATCCACGACCTGTTCACGCACTGCATCGCCGCGACCAAGGTCCTGGGCGTCGACGCGCCGTTCCGCGAGCGGCTGGAGACGGCCCTGGCGAAGTTGCTCCCGCTCCAGGTCGGCCCCGACGGCCGGCTCCAGGAGTGGTCGAAACCGTTCGCCGAGACGGAGCCGCACCACCGCCACCTGTCGCACCTGTGGGGCCTGTACCCCGGCGACCAGATCACGCGCGCGACGCCCGAACTGCTCGACGCCGCGCGGAAGTCGCTGATCGCCCGCAGCGACGAGGGGACCGGCTGGTCGACCGGCTGGAAGATCAGCCTCTGGGCCCGCCTGGGCGACGGCGACCACGCCTTCCGGCTCATCGAGCGGACCTTGCGGCTCGGCCCCGGCGGCGTCTACACCAACCTGTTCGGCAGCCACCCGCCGTTCCAGATGGACGGCAACTTCGCCTTCCCCGCCGGCGTGGCCGAGATGCTCGTCCAAAGTCACGAGGCCGAGGGCGAGATCCACCTGCTTCCGGCCTTGCCCCCCGCCTGGCCGACCGGCTCCGTCCAGGGCCTCCGGGCGCGGGGCGGCTTCGACGTCGACCTCACCTGGAAGGACGGCCGTCTCGCGTCGGCGACGATCCGCTCCCGCCTCGGCCGCAAGGCCGTCGTCCGCTGCGCCGGCAAGGCGGTCGCGATCGAGACGGAGCCGGGGGGAGCGTATACAATCGAGGCGAGTTTGGGCGTACGGCCCGTCCCCGAAGGATGAGCCGATGTGGAGCCGTTCCCATGACCACGCCCGTCGTCTGGCATGACGTCAGCCCCCACCTCAACTCGCGGCTATCGAGGCTGAGCGTGGAGCAGTACGATCGCCTCATCGAGGCCGGCGCCCTCTTCGATCCCGAGGAGGTCGAGCTGATCGAAGGGTTGCTGGTGACCAAAATGGGCCGGAACCGTCCCCAGGTCCTGGCCGGCAAGCTCGGCCTCGCGGCGCTCCAGAGGATCGTCCCCGAGGGCTGGCACGTCGCGAAGGAGGACCCGATCACGGCGTCCGACTGGAGCAAGCCGGAGCCGGACCTGGCCGTGATCCGGGGCGGCATCGGCGATTACGCCGAGCGGGACGTGACCGCCGCCGACGTCGGCCTGGTCGTCGAGATCGCCGAGTCGAGCCTGGCCGTCGATCGCGAAGTCATGGGCCGGCTGCTGTATGCGGCGGGCGGCATCCCGTGCTACTGGATCGTCAACCTCGTCGACGACCCAATCGAAGTCTACGCCGACCCGGACGCACAAGCGAGCTATCGCATGGGCCTCGAATGCCGGCGTGGCGGGTCGATCGATGTCGTGCTCGACAGCCGCCCGGCGGGACGGGTCGCCGTGGACGTCGCGTTGCCGCCGACGGCCGGTCCCGTGCGATAGGCGTCGGTCGTCAGCCCCATGAACGGCAAGGATGACGGGCGACACGTCCGAGCAAGGGCATGGCCGGTCGGCTCCGGCGATCGAGTTGGTACCCAACGTCGTCGGCCCGGACCCTCGCGTCCGAGGGGCAGGGCTGTTTGGGAAACAAATTTGGGTATGAAGGTGTCTATCAAGTTGAGCGATTGAAATGGTGGCCCCACGGCTTCGCAGGAGACCCGCCATGAAGCAGCCAGCTCGATTTGCAAACTTGCCAGCCGCGTTGCGCCTGTCGGCGATTTCAGCTCTGGCGGCGGTGATCGCGGCAATCGGCTGGAGCCAGCCGGAGGAACGGCTGGGGCGCGGCGATCGATTTGCGATCATGGCGAGGTTCTTCGCCGGCGATGCTGCTATGACAGGCGAAACGTCCTACAGGCTGAACATCGAGGCTGATCAACCGGCTGTCCAGACGATCTTCCCATGGGCGAAGGAGCCTTCGTCGACGATCGTGAGACTCAAGACCGAGGACCTCGACGAGATCCTCGATGCGGTTCGCGAGGCTGAATTCTTCAAGCTCAAGAAAGTGTACGGTAAAGCCTTCGGCTTCGGGTTCGTCCTCAGGGTGCACCTCGCCGGTAAGACTCATGCCGTCGATTTCGATCCCATCAACATGAGACCCGAAGACAAGGCGGATCTCGAACGGTTCATGCGTGTCTGGAAGGTGATCGAGGCCAAGGTCCCGCCGCCCCGTCGCGACGGTGAAAGGCTTCAGGCCGAATAGAAGAAACTCGCCAGGTGGCTTCGAGGGCCCGCCTGTCGCTGGCTGACGAGGACCAGAAACAGGCGAGAGGCCGGTCATCGAAGTGTTCACGGCTTCCGGTCGGCCTGCTCACGGTCGAAGACTTGGAGCGTGTGCCGATCGCCCGCGTCGGCCTTGAACTGCGTAGGACGCGGCTCGTCGGGGTCGGCGGTGCAGAGGGTGAGCGTGTCGCCTTCGAGCTTGTAGAGGCCGCGGACGACCTTGTCGCGGCCGGGGCCGCCGTCGGCGCGGACGTCGATCGTCTTCGGTTCGGCGGCGGGGTCGAGGACGATGGTGGAGCCGGAGAAGCTCTTGCCGTCGCGACGCCAGACGACGCGGTCGCCGTCGACGGTGCGGGTGATGGAGCGGACGATCGCCTCGGGCGTCTCCTTGCCGTCGCGGCGGAAGGAGACGGCCCGCCAGACGCCCTGGTGCCTCGCCAGCTCGGTCTTGAGCTCGGGCGAGGCCTCGGGCGCCTGGGCGATCAGCAGGGCGAGGGCCGGCAGGAGGATGCGGGTCATCATGGCGACGCGCGGATGCCTCAGCCGAAGAGCCGGGTGACGGCCTCGGCCTTGACCAGCTCGCGGGGCTGGTTCAGGTGGTTCATGACCATGGTGGCCGGGTCGATCCCGAAGGCGTGGTAGATGGTCGCCAGCAGCTCGCCGGGGTGGACGGGGTCGGTCAGCGGGGCCGAGCCGGTCTTGTCGGACGAGCCGTGGACGTGGCCGCGGCGGATCCCGGCGCCGGCGAGGACCGCGGTGTAGCAGTACGGCCAGTGGTCGCGGCCGTCGGCGCTGTTGCCGTTGCCGGACGTGCTGACGCCCTTGCGCGGGCTGCGGCCGAACTCGCCGACGGCGACGACGAGGGTCTCGTCGAGCATGCCGCGGCGGTCGAGGTCGGTCAGGAGGCCGGCGAGGCCCTGGTCGAGCATCGGGCCGGACTGGTTCTTCATCCGCTCGGTCAGGCCGGTGTGGTGGTCCCACGAGTGGTTGTCGGAGTTGGCGACCTTGGGCCAGATCACCTCGACGACCTTCGCGCCGGCCTCGACCACGCGGCGGGCCAGCAGGCAGCTCTGGCCGAACGTGGTGCGGCCGTAGAGGTCGCGGGTGGCGTCGTCCTCGGAGGCGAGGTCGAACGCCTCGCGGGCCCGGCCCGAGACGACCAGGCTGAGGGCGCGGTCGTAATACTCGTCGAGCTTGTAGTCGGCCGTGGCCTCGTCGACGGCCTTCATGCCGGCGGAGAGGGCGTCGCGGAGCTTGGCCCGGCGCTGGAGGCGGAGGGCGAAGACCTCGGGGCGGAGCTGGAGGTCGTCGACCTTGATGCGGGACATCTTCTCCATGTCCATGTCGTCGCCGTCGGGGAACAGCGTGTAGGGGTCGAACGCCTTGCCGAGGAAGCCGGCGGTCCCCCCCTTGCCGACGACGTTGCTCTCCTGGAGCGGGCGGGGGAGCATGACGAACGGCAGCATGGGGATCGTCTGCGGCTGCAGGCGGACGATCTGCGAGCCGAAGTTGGGGAAGTCCTTCGGGCTGGGGGGCTCCAGCTGGCCCGACGGGCTGACCTTGTCGGTCGTGTAGCCGGTCATCATCTGGTAGATGGCCGCGGTGTGGTTGAACAGGCCGTTGGGGGTGTAGCTCATCGACCGGACGAACGTGAACTTGTCGGTGATCGCGGCCAGCTTGGGGAGGATCTCGGTGACGTCGATCCCCGGGACCTTGGTGGGGATCCGCTTGAACTCGCTGCGGACGTTGTCCGGCACGCCGTCCTTCGGGTCCCAGAGGTCCAGGTGGCTGGGCCCCCCCTGGAGATAGACCATGATGATGCTCTTGGCGCGGCCCCAGCCGGGGGCCGACTTGGCCCCCACGGCGTCGCCGGCGCGGGCCGTGGCCGCCTGGAGCTGCAGCATGGTGCCGAGGCCGACGCCCAGCAGCCCCGACCCCCCCACGCGCAGGATGTCGCGCCGGGTCGTCCCGAGCTGCGGGTCGCACAAGTCCTTGCCGGGCTGTCCGGGGACGATGATCATCGCGGGGGCTCCTAGATTGGGGATCACGCCGTGACGCTGTCTGCTGACTGGGGATCGGAGCCCCGGCGCCGTCGGCTCGAACGAAAACTCGAAATCGACCTCGCCGGGGGATCGACGCCGACTCAGTGGTTGAACAAGAACTCCGGGCTGTTGATGAGGGCCCAGGCGACGTCCTGCGCCGCGGTGAGGCGGCGGGCGGCGGCCTGCTGGACGCTCATGTCGAGGTCCTTGCGGAGCTGGACGAGCGCGGCCGGCGGGTTCGCGGGCTTGCGGGCGGCCTCGACCTTGGCGACGATCGCGGCCCGCGCCGGGTCGGCGGCCAGGGGGGCCTTCGCGGCGGCCAGGGCGGCCTGGCGGTCGAGCCAGCCCTGGTCCATCGCCCTGTGGTAGCCCATCAGCAGCGCCGTCTGGGCCGGCGTGCGGACGTCGGGGGCCGTGGCCAGCACGGCGCGGAGCGGCTCGGGGAGGCCCAGGCCGACGTCGGCCCGCCGGGCGACCGAGATCCGGAACCGGCCGAGGGTCCAGACGTCCTGGAACCGATGGTGCAGCTTGAAGGTCAGGACGGTCCCGCCGGGGCCGCCGACGGGCTCCTTGGTCTGGAAGGTGGCCCAGTGGAGCAGGCCCGTGCGGGGGGAGACGGCCCACCCGCGCTGGTCGTCGAGGTTGCCGTCGACGGCCTTGGCGACGTCGAACTCGCCCTGGCTGAAGTCGGCGAGGGCGGCGTGCAGGCCGATCGGCTTCGCCTGGTCGGGCGTCGCCTTGGGGGCGGCCGAAAGCTGGAACTCGCTCAGGACGAAGTTGCCGTCGGTCGCGCGGCCGGGGCCGTTGTTGGGCTGCTTGGGGTCGGTCAGGGCTTCGAGCCGGACGGCGACCACGCCTTCCAGGTCGGTCTCGGCCGTGATCGTCACCTCGCCGTTCTTGTTCGGGCCGGAGACGACGATCGAGCCGTCGGCCTCCTTCGTCAAGGTCGCGCCGTTGGAGGCGGCCGTCGCCTTGGCGTCGATGGCGACCCAGGGGTCGACGACCGACGCGGCGTTGGCCTTCTCCCACTCGGCGACCTTGGCGGCGAGCTGCCCCTCGTAGGCCTTCAGGTCGGCCTCGATCGCGGCGGCCTTCTCGGCCCGTTCCTTATCCTTCTGGGCGATCTTGGGAGCCTGGTCGGCGTCGAAGGCGGCCAGCTCGGCCTCGGCGGCGGCCAGGGCCGCGAGCCGCTCGCGCTCGATCCGGGGCCGGTCGGCGGCGAACTCCGCCTCCTTCTTCCCGAGCGTCTCGGCGAGCCGCTTGTGGTCCTCGTCGACCTCCTGGAACGCGGCGCGGGCGGCGGCGACCTCGTCGGGCGTCGCCGGCCGGTTCAGGATGCGGACGAACAGGTCGTCGACGAGCTTCGCGTCGTCGTTCTGGGCGGCCGTGAGCTTCGTCAGGGCGTTCTCCGGGTCGGCCAGGGCGTCGGCCAGGGTCGGCCCGCTGACCAGCGCCATGACGGGGCCGAGCTGCAGGCCGCTGGACCGCTCGCACTCGCAGGCGCTCTCGCGGACGGGGCGGCCGAACGCCGAGAGGAAGCCGCTGGGCAGCTCCACGCCCGAGTCCGGCAGGGCCGAGGCCCGCGTGCCCGGCGGCACCCCCGGGATCCTCGAGATCGAGCCGGTCGCCAGGTTCACCGCGTCGTACAGCACCTCGGCCGGCAGCCGACGCGCGACGGCGTGCGAGAAGTTGGTCTTGTCGTCGGCGTTGAACGGGTTGGCCTCGACCGACAGCTGATACGTCCGCGAGGTGCAGATCTTCCGCAGGATGTTGCGGACCCGGAAGCCCCCCGCCACGAACTCGGCCGTCAGGTGGTCGAGCAGCTCGGGGTTGGTGGGCGGGTTGCCGGCGCGGACGTCGTCGAGCGGCTCGACCAGGCCGACGCCGAACAGGTAGCCCCAGAGCCGGTTGACGTAGCCCCGGGCGAAGTACGGGTTGTCGGCCGAGGTGATCCACGAGGCCAGCTCCGCCCGCCGCGTCGCGCCGTCGCCGGCCGACGGGTGCTCGCACTCGAACGGGAACTTCGGCGGCGTCGGCTGCTTGGTCCGGTCGTGGACGACCTCGGTCTTCGCGGAGTCGGACACCACCTCGTACAGCGGCCGGGGGGTCTCCACGGCGCTGCCGCCGACGGTCTTGCCGCCGGCCGCCGGGTCGGGCTGGAGGTCTACCTGAGCGAAGAAGGCGGCCGTCTGGTAGTACTGGTCCTGGGTCCACTTCTCGAACGGGTGGTCGTGGCACTTGTTGCAGTTGAACCGGACCCCCAGGAAGAGCTGGGTGGTGTTCTCCATCGTCGCCTCGGGATCGCGGAGGATCTTGTAGTACGAGGCGGCGGGGTTGTCCTTGTTCGAGCCGGCCGCGGTCAGGATCTGGCGGGCGAACTCGTCGTACGGGGCGTCGGCGGCCACCTGGGCGCGGATCCAGTCGCGGAAGGCGGCGGCGCCCTCCACACCCAGGAACTTGCGGTTCACCTGGAGCAGGTCGGCCCACTTGTTCGTCCAGTAGTCCACGAACGCCGGCGAGCCGATCAGGCGGTCGACGAGCGCCTCGCGCTTGGCCTTCGACTCGGTCGGGTCGGCGAGGAACGCGCGGACCTCCTCGGCGGTCGGCGGCAGTCCGGTCAGGTCGAGCGAGACCCGGCGCAGGAACTCGGCGTCGGTGCAGAGGTCCGAGGGCTGGATCTTGAGCCGCTCCCACTTGGCGGCGACCAGCTCGTCGATCGGGCCGTAGCTGGGGGGCTGGGCCCAGGCGAAGCCGGTGCGGTCGCCCATGACGGTCAGCGTGGTGGAGGCGTAGGCCCCCTCGTAGCGGACGAGGATCGGGGCCTCGCCGCGGCGGATGGCCGAGACCAGGCCGTGGGCCTTGGTCGCGGCGACCTCGGTGTCGCCGCTCTCCAGGAAGGCCTCGCGGGTGACGTCCCGCGTGACGCCGTCGTGGAAGGTGGCGACGACCCGGATCTGCTGGAGGGCGCCGGGGAGCTGGACGATCGGGTTGGCGGGGAAGACCTCGATCTTCGCGACCTTGGCCGCGTCGCGGTCGAGCTTCGCCCCCCGGGCGATCCAGGAGCGGACGACCTCATAGTAGGCGTCGCCGGGCTTCATCAGCAGCCCGCCCGCGTGGGGGACCACGCCCGTCGGCTTGTCGAGCATCAGGCTGTCCTCGGGCGAGGCCAGGTTGACGCGGCGGCCGGCGTTGTCGTCGGTGAAGGCGGTCACGTCGAACAGCGGGTCATACCCCCGCAGCGACAGCTTGAAGCCGTTCTTGCCCTGGGCCGAGCCGTGGCAGGTCCCCTGGTTGCAGCCCAGGCGGGAGAGGACCGGGTTGACGTCGCGGATGAAGTCCGGGTGCATCGGCGCGCCGAAGCCCTCGACCTTCGCCGCGACCTCGACCGACTTGCCGCCGAGCGTCAGGACGACCTTCGCGGCGCCGTCGGCCCGGGGCTTCGCCAGCCCGCCTCGCGAGATCTCGACGGCGTCGCCCTCGATCTTCACGTCGACCATCCGGGTGGCGTCGACGGTCTCGCCCGAGGCGAGGGTCGCGGTGGCGACGAGCTGGGCGTAGGCGGCGGGGGAGCCGAGGACGACCTCGCGGGGCTCGACCTCCAGGCTCGCGACGACCGCGCCGGCGGCGAGGGTCTCGGTCGCCGCGGGCTCCTCGGGGAGGGCCAGGCCGGCGGTCGCGGCCGCGGCGGCGAGGTTCCCCTCGGCCGAGCCGGCGATCGGGACCGGGGTGAACTCCTTGACGAGCGAGCCGGTCTCCGGGTCGATCAGCCGTACCAGGCCGTCGCCGCCGGCCGCCGCCAGGACCTGGCGGTCGGGGCGGAAATCGACCGCGTAGACGCCGCCGGTCGGGATCTTGAACCGGGAGATCTCCTTCACGCCTTCCTTGTGGTAGGCCGCCACGGCCGCGTTCTCCTCGGCGGAGCGCGAGGTGGCCACCTTGGCCTGGATCTTCTTCAGCTCCTCGGGGTACTCGTCGCCGAACTCGTAGGAATAGACGGCGACCTCGCCGGTCGCGCCGTCGAGGCTGCCGCCGGCGGCGATCCGCAGGCCGTCGGGGCTCACGGCCACCCCCATCACGCGGCCGGCCAGCGAGGGCATCTCGCGCATCAGGTTCGAGTCGTCGCCGATGACGCGGACGGTCTGGCGGAAGATCCGGTAGACCTTGGGCTGGCCGTCGGACCCGCCGACGACGATCTCGTCCCGCTTGGGGTGCCTCGCCAGCGCGCCCAGGCCCCCCTTGAGGGCGCCGGGCGTGATCGAGGTCACGTTGTCCACGAACCGCTGCTCGGCGACCTCGGTCAGCTTGGCCGACATGTCGCGGCCGACCGAGACCAGGTGCGAGCCGTCGGCCGAGAAGACCGTGTCCAGCGCCCAGTCGCTGTGCGAGCCCATGAACAGCACCTGCTCGCCGGTCTTCGCGTCGATCGCGCGGACCGAGTTGTCGGTGCAGCCGAAGGCGATCTTGGTCCCGTCGGGCGACCAGCTCGCGCCGAAGACGACGTCGAACGAGACCGAGGCCGACAGGGTCAGCTTGCGCTTGGCGACGTCCCAGACCTGGATCTCGCCGCGGCGGGCCGGGTCGCCGCCGGCGGCGGCCAGCTTCGCGCCGTCGGGCGAGAAGGCGAGGGAGTCGACGCGCTCGGAGAGGCCGACGAGGCGGGCGACCAGCTCGGAGCCGTCGGCCTTCCACAGCAGGATCTCGTGGAACCCGGCGACGGCCAGGAGCGAGCCGTCGGGGGAGAACGCCAGCGAGGGGACGACCGGCGGGCGGGTGTACTCGGGCGGGTGCTCGGCGTCGATCTTCGAGCCGGCGCCGACCGGCGTGTCGTCGACGGCGCCCTGGGCGATCCAGGCGGTGATGGTCTCGATCTCGGCCGGGGCCAGCGGCGCCGCGTCGCGCGGCATCGCGGCCTTGCCGTCATGGATCGTGATTTGCTCGACGAGCGGGCTCTCCTCGGGCTTGCCGGGCTCGACGGCGGCCCCTTCGGCCTCGCCCCCCTTGAGCAGGCGGTCGAACGAGGTCATCACGTAGGCGCCGCCGGCCTTCGCCGGCTGGTGGCAGCCCTGGCAGCGGGCCTGCAGGATCGGCCGCACCTGCTTGTCGTAGCTGACCTTCGCCGGCGCCGCCGGCTCCTCGCCGGCCGCCGTCCCCGCGATCAACGCGAGGCCCGCCGCCGAACTCCCCAGCCAGAACCAACCGCGTCGCGGCCGACCGTCATCGCACGTCGTTCGACCCATCAGCGCATGCTCCCCGATGTCGGGACTCGATCAGATGCATTCGGCAAATGTTAAACGGTCCGGGGGGCGGACGCAATGAGTGGACGTCGGCGGTGGAATGAGAATTGGATGGATGGGCGAATTGTCGCGCCGGGCGTCCGCGGAAATGGGAGCGGCACCGCCCGTGGCCGGTGCGGCGCCGCGAAGGGGATCCGGGGGGAGTCGGGTCGGGGCGGACGCTTAGAAGGCGTCGGTGCTGAGGATCTCTCCGCCGGCGACGGAGCCGAGCCCGCGCCAGACGGGGAGGCTGATGGAGTCCTTGACGAACTGGACGTGGCCGTCGGCGAAGACGCCGTTGACGCCCCCCGGGTGTCGGCTGCGCGATCCCAGCACGGTGTTCCGCGCCAGGGGCTGGATGATGCAGGGCGGGGCCCCGCCGAGGTTGCTGGGGTTGCAGTAGGTGGACCAGAGGACGTCCGGGAGGCGGCTGTTCGGGGCGAGGTTGGTCTCGAACGCGGCGGCGTAGCCCCAGTGGACGAAGCCCCGGAGGTCGCCCGGCCGCTTGCCCTGGACGATCTCCGAGACGAGCAGCGTGTTGCTGGTGCCGTCGGTGATCGCCGAGAGGTTCACCGTGCCGTGCTGCTCCAGCGTGTAGCCCTTCGGGCCGCCGTTGACCGCCGTCGGGGGCCACATGTCGGAGAACGGCGCCTTCTGGAACCGGACCTCGTCCACGCCCGAGCCGATGGTCGGCACCTGGTAGAAGGTCGTGTTGCCGAAGTTCGCGGCGTAGTTGAACGACGGGATCTCCTGGAGCGGCTTGGCCGCCTCGTCGCTGGGGCAGAGGTAGACGCTGAACAGTGTCCGCGAGATCGTCGTGTTGGCCGCCCCGCCGTAGCGGAGGGCCGTCGACCCCGCGCCGGTCGCCGCGCCGTTGGCGGAGTTGTCGCCGTTGAAGTTCCATCCGTTGAAGGCGGACGTCTGCTCCATCGCCGGCAGGACGAAGACGATCCAGGTCCCCCAGCAGCATCCCTTGACGCCGGCCGGCAGGCTGCCGTAGGTGCTCTCGTAGTTCGCCATCCCCAGGCCGATCTGCTTGAGGTTGTTGGCGCACTGCATGCGCCGGGCGGCCTCGCGGGCCGACTGCACGGCCGGCAGTAGGAGCGCGATCAGCACGGCGATGATCGCGATCACTACCAGCAGCTCGATCAGGGTGAATCCGCGTCGCTTCGATCGGGGCATCGGAGGGTCGTCCTCGGGGGTCGGTGGGAGGGATCGGGGGAGGGGGCCGGCGGCGCTCAGGAGCGTCGGCCCTTGCGGGGGGCGGGCCTGCGGGTCAGCTCGAAGTCGAAGGCGTTGGGCTTGCCCGGCTCGACGTTGGCCTTGAGGGTGGTCCTGACGTTGTAGTCCTCGGGGACGACGTCCGCCCCGACCTCGGCGGAGTCGTCGCCGGGGAGGGCCCCGGACGCCTCGCCTTCCCCGGGCGCCGAGGTGATCGAGACCGCATACTCGCCGGCGATCGGGCCGTCGGCGGCGGCGATGGAATACGCCCCGTCGACCACCGGGGCCCAGGCCCCCCCCTCCTGGCCGGCCTGCCTGGGCAGGAACTGGATCGCGCCGCGGTCCAGGGGCTTGCCCCCGAACGTCACCTTGCCCGACACCGCCTCGCGCGGCAGGCCGTCCCCGCCGCCGCAACCGCCGCCCGCCAGCAGGGCGACGGCCAGCCAGGCGGCCGCTCGCCGCGTCTCGCATCTCGGATATCGCAAAGCATCAGGCCCTCGCCCCCTCCGGGACGCCCGGCCCGACCCGCGGGCGCAACGGCCCCCGACGGCCCGGGGGCTCGGCCGGCGGGGCCTCCGGGATCGCTCCGGGGGCGTCGACCCCGAAGAGATTAGGGGTAGAGCGTGAAGGGGGCGTGAAGGCGGACGGAAGATCGGGGGAGGATCGGCAGGCCCGACGATCCGATCGCCCCGGCCGGAGGGACGCTCAGCCCTGGGCCCAGCGCAGCCAGGCGGCGGCGTCGGCGTCGCTGGGCATCCGCCAGTCGCCCCGGGGGGAGAGGCTGACGGTGCCGACCTTCGGGCCGTCGGGGACGCACGACCGCTTGTACTGCTGGGCGAAGAACCGGCTCAGGAACGTCTTGAGGGTCTTCGCGACCAGCTCGGGCGGGTAGGGCTTCGAGAATTCGGCGAACCGGGCCAGGAAGAGGACCTTCTCGGGCGGGTAGCCGAGTCGGACGACGTGGTACAGGAAGAAGTCGTGCAACTCGTACGGGCCCAGGGCGTCCTCGGTCGACTGGAGGATCTCCCCGCGCTTTGAGGGGGGGAGCAGCTCGGGCGAGATGGTGGTCTCGGCGATCGAGTTCAGGGTGTCGCGCGTGGGCCCCTCGGGGAACTCGTGCATCGCGGCGTAGCTGACCAGGAACCGGACGAGCGTCTTGGGGATCGAGCAGTTCGGGTTGTACATGCTCATGTGATCGGCGTTGTACGTCGACCAGCCGAGCGCCATCTCCGAGAGGTCGCCGGTGCCGATCACGAACCCCCGCGACATCAGGAGGAACGTCCGCAGCCGCGCCTGGACGTTCTCGAAGACGAGGTCCTTGCGCCTGTCCTCGGGCACGTCGAGCAGGGCCGCGCGGAGGGTTTCCACGTCCATCCCCTTGGCGTCGATCCCGAATGGCGCGTGGCCCAGCTCCTGGAAGGTCTGCAGGGCGAGGGGGGCGATGTCGATGGTCTCGGACGAGACGCCCAGGTGGTCCATCAGGTCGATCGCGTTGGTGCGGGTCCGGCTGGTGGTGCCGAAGCCGGGCATGGTCAGCCCGCGCAGGAGCTTGCGGTCCCGGCCCAGCAGGTCGAGCGTCTTGACCGCGACCAAAAGCGCGAGGGTGGAGTCCAGCCCGCCCGAGACGCCCAGGTGGAACGTCGAGGCCTCGGGCATCCGCTCCATCCGCTTGGCCAGGCCGGCGACCTGGATCTCGAAGATCTCGGCGCAGCGGCGGTTCAGCTCGGGGCCGGCGGTGGGGACGAACGGCGCGGCGGCGACGTACCGCTTCAGGTCGTCGCGCTCGGACGAGGCGAGGCCGACGGGCACGCGGCGGAACGGCCGGATCGGGCCGACGGGGGATTCGAACGTCGCCTCGGAGCGGCGCAAAAACGTCAGCCGGGCGACGTCCACGTCGCGCTCGATCCAGTACGACCCGCGCTCGACGGGCTTACCGTCCCCCACGCGTCGGGACTCCGCCATCAGCCCGCCGTTCTCGGCGATCAGGCAGTGGCCGCCGAACACCAGGTCGGTCGTCGACTCGGTCGGCCCGGCCCCGGCGTAGGCGTAGGCGGCCACGCAGCGCCCGGACTGGCCGACGACCAGGTCGGTGCGGTACGCGCTCTTGCCGATCGTCTCGTTGCCGGCCGAGGGATTCAGCAGGAGCGTCGCCCCCGCCAGCGCCTGCGAGGCGCTCGGGGGGATGGGGATCCAGAGGTCCTCGCAGATCTCGACGCCGATCACCGCGTCGCGGCCCGCCGCCCCGGCGCCCTCGACGGGGAAGAGCAGGTCGATCCCGAACGGCGTCGAGCGGCCCAGGATGTCCACCTCGGCCGGCTCCTCCCCCTTCGCGGGGCGGAACCAGCGGCGCTCGTAGAACTCCTTGTAGTTCGGCAGGTGCTGCTTGGGGACGACCCCGCGCACGCCCCGGCCGTCGATGACCGCCGCGCAATTATAAAGATGCGGCCCCACGCCCAGCGGCAGCCCGACCACCACCACGCGCGGCTTGCCCGCGTTGGCCTCGACGACCGTCTTCAGCGCGTCGAGCGCGGCGTCCAGCAGGGTCGGCTGGTAGAAGAGGTCGGCGCAGGTGTAGCCGGTGAGGCAAAGCTCGGGGAAGAGGACGACGTCGCACGCCTCCGTCTTCGCCAGCACGCCGACGACCTCGCGGGCGTTGGCCGCCGGGTCCCCCACCGAGGTCTTGAGCGACGCGCAGGCGACGCGGAGCAGGCCGAAAGCGTTCATGTCATCCCCATCGCAGCGCTCGAGCAGCCGATTGACCAATCCGTCCCACCGAGAGTAAAACAGGACGACCCCGGCATCAATGCAACCGGGGCGCCGAACCCGATCCCGGGCCTCCCGCCGCGCCTCCCCGCCGGCCCCGGGCGTCCACCCTCACCGACGACCCGGAGTCCAGGCCATGCAGCCCGAGCCGTCGACTTCGATCGCGGGGACCGCCGCGCCGGGGCCCGTCGCGGCCCGACCCCGAGGCCCCTCGATCCTCCACCTGACCTTCCTGGTCGCGGCGGCGGCCGTGACGGTCGCCGCCTGGCCCCTGGTTCCCTATCTCGACAACGCCGTGCCGCGATCGACGATCCGGCCCGTGGCGTGCCTGGTCCTCACCGCCTATTTCTGGTCGCCCGTGATCGCGGCGCTCCTCCTGGCCGGCCCCGCGGACCGTCGCCGGGACGCCGCGCGATCGTACGGGACGGCGGCGGTCGTCGCCATCGCCCTGTCCGCCGCCTGGCTGACGGTCCGTTGCCTGGGGGCCGAGGCCGTCCGGCAGCAGCTTTACGCGTCGGCTGGGCTCTATCCGCCGACGTCCCGCGTCGGCCTCGCCCGCCTGATCTTCCCGGCGGCCGGCTCCTATTACAGCCCGGTCGCCCAGCAGCTGATCCAGGGGGCGTCGAACGCCGGCTGCGCCATCCTCGCCGTCTGGGCGATCCTGGCCCTCACCGGGGCCGGGCGCAGGCCCAAGGGGTGGCTGGAGTGGTCCTCCTTCGCCTTCGGGCTGGCCTGGGTCGCGTTCCACGCCCTGAACGGCTTCCTGGCGGTCGCGATGGGATCCCGCCACTACTTCCACTCGTTTGAGATCCAGTTCTGACGCGGCGCCGACGGCCTCGGCCGTATTCCTGAAGTTTCCGTTCGGAAGGATTGATGCGTCACTTCAAGCGATCTCGTCACGGGCATCAACACGAGCGAAGTGCCGGAACCTCGCTTCATCGATCGCGTGGAGGGACGACCATGCCGCCAGAATCCGAGGCTGCCCCCTCCCCGCCCGTCGCCGGCTCGAAGGCCCGGCGACGACCGCGGGGGGGGTGGTCGTTCGGCCTCGGCCATCTGATGTCCCTGGTCGTGGCGGTCGCGCTGGCGTACGCCCTGGTGCCGGTGCTCAAGAACTTGATCAAGGACCCGAACTTCGCGTGGGGAGAAGATCCGGCGGATGCTCTCTACCTGATCGCCGCCGAGCTGACATTCTGGACGTTCTTGCTCGCCGTGTCGCTTGCGGCCGGAGGTCGGCGAGGCCTGAGGCGCGCGACACGGACTTACGGCGGCGCCGCGACTCTGGCGGCCGTCGCGGCGCTCGGCTTCCAGACGTTCAGCATCCTCGCGGAGTCGATCGTGACGCAATACGGACGCGGCCAATGGTCCGGGCGCTCGCCTTGGGAGATCGCCGTCGGCCTGATCATCGAGCCTTACGCGGCGTGGCCCCGTCCGCTCCCCTGGCTCGTCCTCTTCACGACCTCGCAGAAGATCGCGGTCGTGGTCGTCGCCGCATGGGCGGTCCTGGCCCTGTCCGGACGGGGGCGACGGCCCTCCGGGTGGCTGGATCTGACGGGCCTCCTGCTCGGAGCGGGTTGGGTGGCCTGGGCCTTCGCCCATGACTACACGCTCACCGCATCTTTTTATTGAAGCCTCGGCCGTACTCCTGAAGCTCTCATTCGGAAGGATTCATGCTGCACATCAAGAGACTCTCGATCCTGACGGCCTTCCTCATCACCCTCGCCGGCGCGGCGTTCGCCCAGGCGCCGGTGGGGCAGGCCCGCAAGCCGTTCGCCAAGCCGGGGGTGCCCCGGAAGACCGAGCGGATCCGCTCCTACGACGTCAAGCACATCAAGGCCGACTTGAAGCTCGACCTGGAGAAGGGGACCGTGGCCGGGACGGTCGCGCACACCGTCGCCCCGCTGCATGCGCCGCTGGCGAAGCTGGAGTTCGACTGCGGGCCCAAGCTCAAGGTCGAGCGCGTCACGCTCGGCGCGGCGGCCGTCGAATTGCCTTTCGAGCACAAGGGCGAGACGCTGGCGATCACGCTCGACCCGCCGAAGCCGGCCGGCGAGGACCTCCTCGTGACCATCGCGTACTTGGGCCAGCCCGACCAGGGCCTGCACTTCATCCCCCCCGACGCCGCCAACCCCGACCGCCCCCGCGCCGTCTGGACCCAGGGCGAGGCCGAGGAGACCCGCTACTGGCTCCCCTGCTACGACTCGCCGAACGACCAGGCGACGACCGAGATGGTGATCACGGTCGCCAAGCCCTACTCGGTCGTCTCCAACGGCGCGCTCGCCGAGACGAAGGAGAACCCCGACGGCACCCGCACGTTCCACTGGAAGATGGAGCAGCCCCACTCCAGCTACCTGATCACCGTGGCGGCCTCGGAGTTCAACGCCTTCCGCGACTTGGTCGGCGACCTGCCGGTCGAGTACTACGTCCTCAAGAACGTGGACGAGGAGACGGCCCGGCGGTTCATGGGCAAGACCCCGAAGATGATCGCCTTCTTCAACGAGGTCACCGGCCAGCCCTACCCGTACCCCAAATACGCGCAGGTCTGCCTCCCCGAGTTCAACGGCGGGATGGAGAACACCTCGGCCACGTCGATGACCGACGACGCCCTGCTGGACCGGATCGAGGCCCAGGAGCGCGACATGGACGGCCTCGTCGCGCACGAGCTGGCCCACCAGTGGTTCGGCGACCTGATGACCTGCAAGGACTGGTCGCACCTCTGGCTCAACGAGGGCTTCGCCTCCTACTTCGACCCCCTCTTCGCCGAGCACGAGCTGGGCGAGGACGAGTTCCTCCTCCAGATGCGTTCCGAGCAGCGCGGCTACTACGGCGCCGACTCCATGTACCGCCGGCCGATCGTCGAGCCCCGATATGAGAACCCGACGCAGATGTTCGACGGGATGTCCTACGCCAAGGGGGCCTGCGTCCTGCACGCCCTGCGCGGGACGGTGGGCGACGAGGCCTGGTGGAAGGGCATCAAGCAGTACGTGGCCGCGAATAAGTTCCGCAACGTGGAGTCCGACGACCTCCGCAAGGCGTTCGAGTCCGCGACGGGCAAGGACCTGGGCTGGTTCTTCGACCAGTGGGTCTACAAGGCCGGCCACCCCGAGCTGAAGGCCTCGTGGCGGTACGAGCCCGAGGACGCGAGCGTCCGGCTCAAGGTGGAGCAGCTCCAGAAGCTCGACGAGCAGACGCCGATGTTCCGCCTGCCGACGACCGTCGAGATCGTCGCGGCCCCCGGGAAGTCGAAGACCGTCCCCGTCGTGATCGACGGCCCGACCCACGAGTTCGTCATCCCCGTCGACGCCGAGCCGAAGGCCGTGCTACTGGACCCGAAGGGCTGGCTCCCGAAGCAGATGCAGTTCGAGCGGCCCGTGGCCGAGGATCTGTTCCTGCTGGAGCACGGCCCCAACGTCCTGGCCCGGCTCGACGCCGCCGAGGCGCTTTCCAAGAAGGTCGCCGACCATCCCGAGATCAAGCCGGCGCTCGCCGCCGCGTGGGCGAGGGAGAAGCGCCCGACGGCGGCGGTGAGGATGCTGGAGGCTCTGCCGAAGGGGGACGAGGCGTCCCGCGCGACGCTGGTCGCGGCCGCCGCTTCGCCCGAGGCCCGCGTCCGCACGGCGGCCGTCGCCGGCCTGGCCGCGCTGCCGCGCGACGACAACTCGGAGGCCCTGCTGCGCAAGGTCTGGGAGGACCCCGAGGCCTCCTACGGGGCCCGTCGCGCGGCCCTTCGGGGGCTGGTGGCGTGGAAGGTCGCCGACGCCGACAAGCTGGTGGACGCGGCCCTGGGGCAGGACGTCGGCAAGCACGTCCTGGCCGCGACGGCCCTCGGCCTGGTGCTCGACCAGCCCGGCGCCCGGGCCCGCGAGGTGGCCGCCGCCTACGTCGCGTCGGGTCGCCCGGCGCGGCTCCGCTACGCCGCTCTCCAGGCGTTGGAGTCGCTCGCCAAGGACGACGCCTCGCTCCAGGACCTCATCGTCCCGCTCGCGGAAGACGCCGATCGCGGCATTCGCACCCGCGCCTGGGGCCTGATCCGCACGCATCGCATCCAGAAGGCCCTGCCGATCCTGGAGGAGCGGTTGAAGACCGAGGACTTCGGCTTCAACGCGGGCGCCCGCAACATGCTGGAAGCGGCCGTGAAGGCGCTCAAGGAGCCCGCCCCGGCGGCCGCCCCCGCGAAGCCCGCGGCCGAGCCCGCCAAGGCCCAGGCCCCGACGGCCGAGCCCTGGGCCGAGATCCAGAAGCAGGTGGACGAGTTGGAGCGTCAGCTCCGCGAGCTTCGCAAGAAGGTCGAGGAGCGCAAGGCCGGCTGAGCCCGGGCGGGGGGCCTCCGTCGACGCTCCCCGCTCAACACCACCGAGACGGGACGGTGGTTTCCTGGGTGCCACGGGTTCCTCGAACCCGTGGACCGGCTCGGGATCTCGGCGCCGGCTCGGGACCCGTCCGACGCCGATCCACGGGTTCGAGGAACCCGTGGCACCCCGATCCGAACATGCCGACGGTCACAAGCCAGCGGCGTTCCGTGCGGAGTCCCTCTCCGTCGCGCTCAGGCTCACTCGCCGAACGGCGAGAGCGTGGGCGTGGCGGGGAAATCCCGGCGCTCCGGCGCGGGGGCCGGCGAGCCGACGGTGCCGGCCTTGTCCGGGTCGACGACGGCCGGGCTGGGCTCGAGGACGGGGGCCGACGGCAGCCGGACGTCGCCCGTCCGGGGCTGGAAGCGCCTCGAGCCCGTGCAGCCCGAGGCCAGGGCGAGCGCGATCACCAACGCGGCCGTGCGGTACAGGGGCGTCATCCCGATCTCCTCCTTGGGGGAAAGGGCGGACTTCCCGCCGCCCCGGCCGGCTAGAATAGCGGGATCGCGATTCTCGCCAAGTCGAAATTCCCTCAAGTCCGCGACAGGCCCGGCCGACGCGGGAGAGGAGACGCCCCGATGAGCACGCCGCCCGAAGGACAAGACTCCGCCGCCGCCTGGCCCTTCGCCGAGCCTCCCGACGACGAGGCCGTGACGCTCGACCGGATCGTCCGCGGCGAGTCGCCCATCCTGCTCGTCGCCCGCGACGACGACGGCTGGCAGTTCCTCGACGGCGAGCACGTCTTCGAGGAGGACGGCGAGGTCGTGCTCCTGGGCGAGGCCCTGCAGCTCGACCCGACGCTCGCCGACCTGGCCGACCTCCCCGTCGGCTGGCACGCCCGCCGCCCGGACGTGGGCCGGCCCTGGACCCGCGCCGAGGGCGAGCCGGAGCCCTGAGGCGTCGCGCGGGCCGATCCCGGAGGCGGCCTTCGGGCACGCTCGGCGACGACCCGGCTCTCGCTCGGACCATGGGCTCGTCGTCCGGGAACGGCCTTCACCCGACAGGGGGAAGGCCGGACGTCGACGGCCTCGGACGCATCCGTTCGCGGCCGTCGCCAGGCCCGGCCTGTAGATCGACCGGCGGCCAGCGGCTAGACTCGGGGCCCTTGGAATCCTCCGTCCCACAGGCCCCCGGGGATCGCCCGCCGATGACGAGACGCCCGTTCGTCGCCCGCCTCGCCCTCGCAATCGCCCTCCCGCTCGCCTCCGCCTGCCTCCCCGCCCCCGCCCGCGCCGAATCGTTCGAAGAGAAGGTCGTGGCCCTGGTCGCGCCCCACGGCCCCGAGGCCGTCGTCGAGGTCGCGCTGCACGACCTGGCGACCGGCGAGACCGTGCTCATCCGCGCCGACGAGCCGATCCACCCGGCCAGCACGATGAAGGTGCCGGTCATGATGGAGGTCTACCGCCGGGCCGAGGCCGGCGGACTCGGCCTGGACGACGAGATCGAGGTCAAGAACACGTTCGCCAGCATCGTCGACGGCAGCCACTACGCGCTCGACGTCGCCGACGACTCCGAGACCACGCTCTACAAGCGGGTCGGCGGCAAGGCCACGATCCGCGAGCTGGTCTTCCTGATGATCACCGAGAGCAGCAACCTCGCCACCAACATCCTCGTCGAGAAGCTCACGGGCGAGGCCGTCACCGCCTTCATGAAGGAGCTGGGCGCCGGGGACCTGAAGGTCCTCCGCGGCGTCGAGGACGACAAGGCCGTCGCCCTGGGCCGGAACAACGTCGGCACGGCGCGCGGGACCATGACCATCCTGACGCGGCTGGCCGAGGGCACGGCCGTCTCCAGATCGGCGTCGGACGCCATGCTCGAAGTCCTCCGCGCCCAGAAGTTCAACGACGGCATCCCCGCCGGCCTGCCGGAAGGGACCGTCGTGGCCCACAAGACGGGCTCGTTCGCGAAGGTCTACCACGACGCCGGGATCGTCGAGCCGGAGGGCCGCAAGCCGTTCGTCCTCGTCGTCATGACCCGGGGGATCGAGGCCGAGGACGCCTCGCGGAAGCTCGTCGCCGACGTCGCCCGCGCCGCCTACGAACACGTCGTCCGCTGAACGACGCACTCCCCGCCACCTCAGGAGATCCACCGATGTTCAAGACTCGCTTCGTTACGCTCTGCGCCCCGGCGATCCTGGCGGCCCTGACGGGCCCGGCGACGGCCGAGGAGCCGAACGTCGCCCCCGCGCCCCCGGCCGGCCAACTGGTCGTCGGCGACGGCCCCGGCTGGCGGCCGCTCAAGGAGGCCGACTTCACGCACGTCAACGACGAGCCCGACACCTGGAAGTTCCTGGACGACCAGGCCGAGATCCACGGCACCGGCATGCCCGTCGGCGTGATCCGCACCAAGGACAAGGTCAAGAACTTCGAACTGGTGGTCGAGTGGCGGCACCTGAAGTCGGGCGGCAACTCGGGCGTCTTCGTCTGGGCGCCCGAGAAGGTCCTGACCGGCCTGAAGCCCGGCCACCTGCCGCCGGGGGGCATCGAGGTCCAGATCCTCGACCACGGCTACGCCGAGCAGTACCAGCTCAGCACCGGCAAGAAGCCCGACTGGTTCACCACCCACGGCGACGTCTTCCCCGTCGGCTCGTCGAAGATGAAGCCGTTCCCCCCGATCTCCCCCGACGGCTCGCGCAGCTTCCCCACCAAGAACCGCTCGCGCGGGCTCAACGAGTGGAACCACTACTACATCCGCGGCGTCAACGGCGAGGTCCGCCTCTGGGTCAACGGCGAGGAAGTCTCCGGCGGCGCCGAGTGCAACCCGTCCGAAGGCTTCCTCTGCCTCGAAGCTGAAGGCGCGCCGATCGAGTTCCGCAACCTCCGCATCCGCAACCTGCCGTGAGCCGCGAGACGACCCGATGAAGGCCCTCGTCATCGGCGGCGGTATCGGCGGGCTGGCCTCGGCGATCGGCCTGCGGCGCGTCGGCTGGGACGTGGAGGTCTTCGAACGCGCGACGAGGCTCGACGAGGTCGGCGCGGGGATCTCGCTCTGGCGGAACGCCCTGGCGGCCCTCGACCGCCTGGGCGTCTCGGCCGCGCTGAAAGGCCTGGGCGTCGAGGGGCAGACGGGAGCTTTCCGCGCGCCCGACGGCTCGATCCTGCTGGACATGAAGGCCGGGCCGATCGACACCTCGCGCGAGGGGGTCATCCTCCTGCTCCACCGCGCCGAGCTGCTCGGCGTGCTGATCGACGCCCTCGGCCGCGACTCGGTCCGCACCGACGCGCGGCTCGTCGGCTTCGAGCAGGACGCGGACGGCGTGACGGCCCGGTTCGCCGACGGCCGCGAGGCGCGCGGGGACGTCCTCCTCGGCGCCGACGGCCTCCGTTCCACGGTTCGCGCCGCGCTCTTCGGCGCGGAGCCGCCGCGCTACGGCGGCTACACCGCCTGGCGCGCCGTCGTCGAGTTCGACCCGTCGCGCCTCGTCCCCGGCGAGACCTGGGGCCGGGGCCGCCGGTTCGGCCAGTGGGGGATGACCGGCGGCCGGGCCTACTGGTACGCCACGCAGACCGTCCCCGAAGGCGGCGGAGACCCGCCCCGGGGCCGCAAGCGGGGGCTCCTGGACCTGTTCGACGGCTGGCACGAACCGATCGCCGACCTGATCCGAGCGACCGACGAGTCCGCCATCCTCCGCAACGACGTGTACGACCGCCCGCCCCTCCGGCGTTGGTCCGACGGCCGCGTCGCGCTCCTGGGCGACGCGGCCCACCCCATGACCCCGGACATGGGGCAGGGCGCCTGCCAGGCGATCGAGGACGCCGTCGCCCTGGCCGACGCGCTCGCCCAGGTCGGCCCCGCCGAGGTCCCCGCCGCCCTCCGCTCCTACGAATCCCGGCGTATCCCCCGCGCCTCGCGGATCGTCCGCGCGTCCCACCAGGCCGGGACGATCGCCCAGTGGTCCAACCCCCTCGCCTGCAAGCTCCGCGAGGCCCTCCTCCGCTCCCGCTTCGTCGCCCGCAAGCAGGCCGAGCAGCTCGCCTGGATGATCGAGCCCACCTGAATGGACCGACCCGGCCCGCGGCGCGTTCCGATCGGCCATCTTCGGATCACCTGGGGAGGGCGGCGCTCGCCGGGCTTCCCGAGCGGAGCCAATTCCGCCAGGAAAGTCCGTCGCGGATCATGAAGTCTCGCCAATGCTTGCGGCCCGAAGCGACCACGCTCGCCTCGCTGGGTTGATGCGGATACGGCGATCTTGCTGTAGAGTCGCTCGCCCGACGCCGGGCCTCCCGGCGACTCGCCGCGACCGCGCGACGCCCCCGGTGCGAAGGGGGATCGCCGGCGCGCCCGGCCGCGGGCGACGAGGAAACGACGGGGACGGACGGCCGCGAGACGCGATCCGCCCTTCTCACTCGCGCCGGTGCGGTCGGTCTGAGGATTTGTTCGCAGGATGTTCCAAGGAGATGGATTGCATGATGCGTCTAGGATTGAGCCTTTTCGTCGGAATCGTCGGCCTCGCGCTCGCGCCGGGGGCCGCCCTGGCGGGCTATACGACCACGGTGGTGATGAGCGGCCTGGATAATCCGCGAGGCCTCGCCTGGGGCCCTGACGGCAGCCTCTACGTCGCTGAGGCCGGCCGCGGGGGCGACGGCCCCAGCATCCCCTCGGGCGACGGCCAGACGGTCTCCTACGGCGCCACCGGCGCGATCAGCCGGCTGCGTAACGGGGTGCAGGAGCGGATCACGACCGGCCTCCCCTCGCTCGCGCCCGCCGGCGGCGGCGGGGCGACCGGGCTGCAGGACCTGTCCTTCAACAGCAAGGGCGAACTGTACGGCGTCATCGGCCTCGGCGCCGACCCGACCCTTCGCTCCCAGCTGGGATCGGCCGGCGACGGCTTCGGCCTGCTCGTCCGGATCCCCCTCGACGGCGGCCCCCTGACGACGATCGCGAACCTCGCCGATTACGAGGAGTCGCAGAACCCGGACGGGGGGCTCCTCGACACCAACCCGTTCGGCGTGGTGGCGCTCCCCGACGGCAGCTTCGTGGTCACGGACGCCGGCGCGAACGCCGTCGTCCGCGTGACCGACCAGGGGGTCGTCTCCACGCTGGCGGTCCTGCCGCCGCGCGACAACCCGCTGCCGTTCGGCCCGCCGGTCTACCAGGCGGTCCCCACCGGGGCGGTCCTGGGCCCCGACGGGGGGATCTACTTCGGCGAGCTGACGGGCGGCCCGTTCCCCCCGGGCGCCGCGAACATCTATCGCCTCGACCCGGTGACCGGCCTGCTGACCCTCGCCCACGACGGCTTCACGAACCTGATGGACCTGGCCTTCGGCCCGGACGGAGCCCTGTACGCGCTGCAGCTCTCGGCCAACGGCCTGGCCTCGCCCGACGGCCCCGTGCCGGGGCTGCTGACCCGGATCGACCCGGCGACCGGCGAGCGGACCGTGATCGCCCGCGACGGCCTGGTCTTCCCGACGTCGGTCGCCTTCGGCCCGGACGGCGCGATCTACGTCACCAACATGGGCACCGCTCCGGGCCAGGGGCAGGTCCTGCGGATCGCCGCCGTCCCCGAGCCCTCGACCGTCGTCCTGCTCGGCCTCGGCCTCGCCGGCCTGGTCGGCTACACCCGCCGCGGTCGCTGATCGCGTGAGGGGAAGGGCCCCCGGCGCGACCACGCGCCGGGGGCTTTCTCCGTCTCGCACGCCGACGCCCTCAGTCGCCCGAGTCCTCGAACGGCCGCATCTCCGGGAGCGGATCGGCGACGGTCTTCTGGATCGCGCGGACGCGTTCCCAGACGACGTCCGACATGCCGTGCTGCCAGACGCCGCTGACGACCCGGCGGAACTTCGGGTCACGCGCCGCCTCGGCCTCCACGCGGTCGATCACCTCCCCGTCGAACCGCCCGAGGAGGCCTTCCAGCGGCCCGGCGGCGACGGCCTGGAGGACCCCCGCGTCGTCGGGCGCGGCGGCGATCAGCTCGCGGAGGAAACCCCACTGCTCGTCGGCGTCCGCCATGAACGTCAGCATCGTCACGGCCCCGAGGGCGCCCGTGGGGTCCGCGACCTCGTCGCCCTCCTCGTCTTCATCCGTGGGGGCGAGGGCGTCCAGGTAAGCGCGGATCAAATCTCCCCGGCGCTCGTCGGCCCAGGGGGTGGACAGAGGCCCGAACAGCGTCGGCTCCTCGCGGCCGAGCCGCCGACTCCGGCGAGGGCGACCGGCGTGGAACTCGGCCGCCTTGCGCACCGTTTCCACGCGTTCCTCGGCCCCGGCGACGGCCGGGTCGTCGGGGCCGAGGCGAGCGACGAGGATCGCCCGCGCGCGATCGGCCGCCTCGAAGGCCTCGTCGCCTTTCCCCGCGTCGGCCAGGCTGTTCGCCAGCTCCCCGAGGGCCGTCGCGTACTCGACCGATCCCGTCCCGTACTGAGCCTCCGCGTCGTCGAGCCCCTCGCGGTGGATCGCCACCATCACGTCGTAGTCGGCGGCCCGGCGCTCCAACTCCTCCAGCTCTTCAAGGCGCCCTGCGTCGCGGAGATACTGGCCGCATCCCCCCAGATACCAGCGATGCGCACACCAGTCGACCTCGGCCGCGTCGTCGAGCAAGGTTGCGACGAGACGGTCGAAGTGGAAGGCCGACTCCTCGCCGCGGCCGGTCTTCCCCAGATACTTCGCCAGCCGGGCGCGGGCGTCGAGGACGTCGGGATGGGCGTCGTGGAGCCGCTCCTCGCAGCCGGCCAGGGCCTTGCGATAGCAAGGGGCGGCGTCGACTTCGAGCCTCCCGTGCTCGTAGGCCATGCCGAGCCTCTGCGCGGCCCGGGCCGTCCTCGGGTCGGCCGCGCCGGCGAGCCGCTCGAAGAGGTCGAGGGCGCGGGCCAGGAGGGGCTCGGCGTCGTCGTATCGGCCGATGAAGTAGCGACGCCAGCCCGCCTCGTCGAGGCATTGCGCCAGCTCCAGGTCCTCGCGACCCGCCGCGTCGAAGGCCGCGACCGCCCGCAGGGCCAGCTCGTCCGCCTCCTGGTCCCCCGCCGGTTCGAGCGCCCGATCGGCCGACCTCCCCAGGGAGAACAGGGCCTCCGCCAGCTGGATCCACGTGGAGACGACGTCGGGATGCTCGGGCCCGGACGTCGCCTCGTAGATCGCCAGGGCGCGGCGGTATTCGGCCACCGAGTCGGCGTGGCATCCCGTCGTCGTCGCCAGCCAGGCGGTGTGGCGGAGCACCCAGGCCGTCAAAGGCGAGTCCGGCCCGGCCTCCGCCTCGGCCAGCCGCAGGGCCTCGGCGAGCGGCCCCGCCGAGTCGCCCCAGGCCCGGCGTTCCCAGCAGGCCCTGGCCTCTTGCACCAGCCGGACGATCGCCTCGGCGGCCGGATTCATCCCCTCGACGGCGTCCGATTCCTCATTCATGCGCGTCCCCCCGGGCCCGGCTTCTCGGGGCCGCCCGCGCGGCCCCGCCTCCAGCCTACCTGTGGAGGCGAAATCCGTGAAAGGGTTCGCGCCGGCCTGTGTAGAGTAGGTCGGGAGGACCGAGCATGGACGAGTCGCCCGAGACGCGGCGGTCGCTGATCGTCAGGCTGAGGGAGCCGGAGGATTCGCGGGCGTGGCACGAATTCGTGACGCTCTACGAGCCGCTGGTGCTGCGACTGGCGCGTCGCAAGGGGCTGCAGGACGCCGACGCGCGGGACGTCTGCCAGGAGGTCTTCCGCGCCGTCGCCGGCGCGGTGGACCGCTGGGACCCGGACCGCGGCAGCTTCCGGGGCTGGCTCTCGCGGATCGCCCGCAACCTGCTGGTCAACTTCCTGACGCGGGGCCGCCACCAGCCGCGCGGGACGGGGACGACCGGCATGATCGAGCTGCTGGAGGCCCGGCCGTCCGACGACCCGTCGGCCACCGCCCTCTTCGAGCGTGAGTACCAACGTCGCCTGTTCCGATGGGCGGCCGACGAGGTCCGGCGCGAGTCCACCCCCTCGGCCTGGCGGGCCTTCGAACAGACCGCGATCGAGGGCCGGAGCCCCGCCGACGTCGCCGCCGAGCTGGGGACCACCGTGGGCGCCGTCTACATCGCGAGGAGCCGGACGCTGGCGAAGGTCCGTCGCAAGATCGAGGAGCTGCGTGATGAACACGACCCCGAACGCGTGTGACCCGGCCCGGCTCCGGTCGATCGACTGGGACCGCCTGGCCCCCGCCGAGATCGCCGCCCTGGAGCGGCACCTGGACGCCTGTGCGTCGTGCCGCGACGAACTCGACCGGATCGTCCGAGTCGACGACTGCCTGGCCGCCGCCAAGCTCGGGCCGGCGGGCGACGAGGACTTCGACGACCCCGAGACCGAACTCGCCGGCCCCGAGCCGCTCGACTTCCTCGCGCCGACCGACTGGCCCGACTCGCTCGGCCGGCTGGGGACGTACGAGGTGAAGGGGGTGCTCGGCCGGGGCGGGATGGGCGTGGTCCTGAAGGCGCACGACCCGGCCCTGGGGCGGAACGTGGCGATCAAGGTCCTCTCGGCCCCGCTGGCGACGTGCGGGGCCTCGCGGCGCCGGTTCCTCCGCGAGGCCCGCGCCGCGGCGGCGGTGGTGCATGAACATGTGGTCTCGGTCTTCGCCGTCGTCGAGTCCGCCGGGCTGCCGTTCCTGGTGATGGAGTACGTCCCCGGCCGCTCGCTCCAGGAGCGGATCGACCGCTTCGGCCCGCTCGGCTTGGCGGAGATCCTCCGCATCGGCCGCCAGACCGCCGCCGGGCTGGCCGCGGCCCACGCCCAGGGGATCGTCCACCGCGACGTCAAGCCGGCGAACATCCTGCTGGAAGACGGCGTGGAGCGGGTCCGGCTGACCGACTTCGGCCTGGCCCGCGTGGTGGCCGACGCCGCGCTCACCCGCAGCGGGGTCATCGCCGGCACGCCGCACTACATGGCGCCCGAGCAGGCGTCGGGCTCGGCCGTGGACCACCGGGCCGACCTGTTCAGCCTGGGGAGCACCCTCTACGCCGCCGCCGCCGGCCACCCGCCGTTCCGCGCCGAGACCCCGCTGGGCGTGCTCCGCCGCGTCTGCGACGACCGCCAGCGCCCGCTCCGCGCCATCAACCCCGAGGTCCCCGCCTGGCTCGAAACCCTGATCGACCGCCTGCTCGCCAAGGACCCCGACGACCGCTTCGCCACCGCCGACGAGGTGGCCGACCTCCTCGAACGCTGCCTGGCCCACGTCCAGCAGCCGCTGGCCGCGCCTCTCCCCCCCGAGCTGGCCGACCCGCCGGACGCCCGCGCCCGCCGTCGGCTCCTCCGCGAGCTGGCCGCCCTGGCGGGGCTGACGGTGATCGCGGCCGGCGTGTACGTCGGGACGCGTCCCGCGCCGCCCGTCCCCCCGATGACGTTCGACGGGCCCTCCGTCGAGGTCTCCGAGATGGCGACCGCCCCGCCCGCGCCGGTCCCCTGGCCCGAGATCGACGCCCTCCCGGCTCGCTTCCGCGAGGCGTCCGACGAGGCCGACCGCCTCGAAGCCGCCCAACGCGAGCGGCCGGCCTCGGAAGACCCCGACGAGCTCTCCGCCCAGATCGCCGACCTGAATCGCGACCTCGACGCCTTCGAGCATTCGATCGCCCCGCCCCGCTGACCCGCGTCCCTGATCCTCGCATGTTGGAGCCGCCGCCATGAAACGGAGATACCTCGCCGCATCCGCCGCCGCACTCGGGGCGATGGGCCTGCTCGGCGTGACCCAGGTCCGGTTCGCGAACGCCTCGAAGGCGGCCGCCGCCTACGTCGACTTCGACGACGCTCCCCACCCCCTGCTCGCCCAGGCGGCGCCCGAAGCGGCTCCCGCGTCCCCGACCCTCCCCGCTCCGGCGGCCTCCCCCTTGCCGGCCGACGCGCCGGCTCCGCAGCCGGTACCCCTGCCGCCCACGACCGAGGAGCCCCCGACCCCTCTGGACCCGCTGCCCGGGCCCACGACGCTGCCGGCCCCGATGATCGACGCCCAGCCGGCGTCCCCGCAGCCCGCGGCGGTTCCGGCCGACGCCCCGGACTCCCTCGAGCCCTTGCCGCAGCCGGGCGAGGCCCCGACGACCGGCACGCCGGCCCGCGGGTCGCTCGCGCCTGTCGAAGGCGGAGACCCCGAATCGCCAAGCCGACCCACAGTGCGACGAAGGTCGGCCACGACCCCGTCGGTCAGACGTCCGGAGAGGTGGGCGCCCCGACCGGCCGAGGCGCCGATCCCCGCCGACGTCCCGCCGCTAGCCGAGGAGGCGAGGGACCCGTTCTTCCGCCGCCAGCCCGCCCCCGCCCGAGTCGCTCGCCCCTCCGAGCCGACGCGAGCCGTCGGCCTGCCCGGCGAACGCAGCCCGTTCGAACTCGACGACAGCCCTTCGACCGACCTTGACCCCGTCTTCCCCACGCCCGGCGATCGCGTCCCCGGGGCCCCGGCCGAGGATGGCGAGGCCCTCACGCGCCGCTACATCCGAAAGCTGGCCGAGGTCCGCAGCGCCGCCGCCTCGCCCGAATCCGACTCGGCGATCCGGCAGATGGAAGCATCGATCCGAGGCCAACTCGGCCAGCAGTTCGACGCCCGCCAGCGCCGCTACGTCGACGAGATCGAGGCCCTCGAAGCCAAGGTCGCCCGGCTCCGGGCCCTGGTCGACAAGCGCCAGGAGAACCGCGACGACATCGTCCAGAAGCGGCTGAACCAGCTCCTCAGCGAGTCCGAGGGGCTCGGCTGGTGAAGCCGGCGGGGCGGTTGCGGAGGTCGACGCGCCGGCGAGGGGCCACCCTCGCCGGCGTCGCGATCAAGGCTCCGCCTCGTCGTGCCAGTCGTTCCCGCAATGGAAGCACTGCCGGGCCTTCGGCGTCTTCAGGATGCGTCGGCAGCGCCCGCAGAGCCGGATCGTCACCGGCCCGACGCGGGCGACGGCGTCGCGGCAGGTCTTCGCCTCCAACTCGTCCAGCTCCCGATCCGTGAGCCGATCGAGGCCCGGATCCGCCACCCGCCACCAGTGGATCGCCCGGAACTCCCGACCGTGCTACGGTTCCGAGGCTCGGATCCCGCGAATCATCTCGATGTCCGCGAACCGCCGCCTCTCGGCCTCGTCGAAGATCTCGGCGAGGTAGCGGCGGACGTAGCGGAGGAACTCGCGATCCACGTCGTACGTCTGGTCCACGCTCCGCTTCTCCCAGTCCAAGGCACCCTCGCCCGAACGATGATCGGACCCGGCCGATGTCCCGCCGGCCCCGAAGGCCCGGCAATGTGGCCGGCGCGGCGTGAATCGTCAAGCCCGCCGGCTCGACGACGGGACTGGAGTTCGTGGGTTCGTCACGGAGTCTTCGACCGATCGAACCTCCGGCATCGGCCGCGACCTGCCCCCCCGCCGCGACTCGCGATACACTGGGACGACGGGGGCGATCGGAGCCGCGCCCCCAGGCCCGGCCATCGAGGGATCCCATGCCCAGCGCGGCGATCGCGACCTGCGACCAGTTTCCCAGCCTCTACGAGGACGACCGCCTGTTCGCCGACGCCCTGGTCCGCCGGGGCTGGGAGGTCGCGCCCCGCGTCTGGGACGACCCGGCCGTCGACTGGGGGCGGTTCGATCGGGTCGTGATCCGCTCGACCTGGTGGTACTACGAGAATCCCGAGGCCTACCGCGCCTGGCTCGAAACATTCCGCGCCGCCCCGGGACGGCTCTGGAACCCGCCCGAGGCCGTGCTCGCGAACGTCCACAAGGGCTACCTGCTGGACCTGGAGCGCGACGGGATCCCCATCGTGCCGACCGTCCTGGCGAGGGCCGGGGAGAAGGTCGCGCTCGGCGAAATCCTCGCCCGCCGGGGCTGGACGCGGGCCGTCGTGAAGCCGGCGATCTCCGCCGGCGCGGCGAACACCTGGAAGGTCTCGGACGACCCGGTCGACGCCGGCCCCGCGTGCTTCAACGTCGAGCGGTCGGGCCGGATGCTGGCCGACGCGCTCGCGGATCGGGACATGCTCATTCAGCCCTATCTGCCCGAGATCGCCGAGGGGGGCGAATGGTCGCTGGTCTTCCTCGGCGGCGCGTTCAGCCACGCCCTGACCAAGGCCCCGGCCGAGGGGGACTTCCGCGTCCAGTTCCGCTACGGCGGCATGGTCCGCCCGGCCGAGCCCCCCGCCGGGCTCGTCGAGCAGGCGGCCAGGGTGCTGGCGTGCGTCGCCTCCCCGCTCCTCTTCGCGCGGGTCGACGGTGTGCTCCGCGACGGCCGCTTCCTCCTGATGGAGCTGGAGATCAACGAGCCCTACCTCGGCCTCGCCCACGCCCCCGGCGCCGCCGACCGGCTGGCCGACGCCCTCGTCGCCCTCGGGGGTTGAGCGGCGATCGGTCGCGAGGAGCATCCGCTCAGGCGTCGCTCGATCAACCAAGCCGGTCCATGATCGCCCGAGCCTCGGCCGACCGGGCGGCGTCGGCCGGGGCGAAGGTCAGGATGCAGCGATCGCCGTCATTCATCGGATAGAAGGCCGTCGCGACCTCGATCGACCAATCGGGCGTCCCCAGGCGGAACGTCCCCGAGCTCGGCGCCGGCGGCCGGCCGTCGATCCGATCCGCCGCCGCGCGATAGAACCGCGCCGCGACCTCGACCGACCAATCGGGCGTCCCGACGCGGGCCCCCACCGAACTCGGTCCCGGCGGCCGGCCGCCGATCAGATCGGCGGCCGCGCGGAGACGATCGGCGAGGCGTGCGTTCCAGGATCGCAGGCCCGCCAGGCGTTTCAGCTCCTTGGTCCACAAAGGGGCGAGATGGACCGGGAGCGAGGCGTAGTAATGCTCGCCGTCGATCACGGACCAGAGCCGGTATTCCCTCTCGCCGGCCTCCCCCTCGGCTGGGTGGAGGTCGATCTCGCTCGCCCGGTCCCGCAAGGCCGCGAGGAAGAGCAAGAGCAGGACCTTCGCGTGCGAGGCCAGCGAGTTCGACGCCGCTACGTCCGCCACGTCCACGAACCAGGCCCCGTCGACCTTCCGCCCAAGGCGGCCTCGCCCCTCGAGCCGGTGAACTCCCTTGGGCTTTTGCGGGACGCCGCCATCGGGAACTTCCACACCTATCCCCCCGTCGGAGTCGGGATCGCGTCGCCGCGTCAACGGCGGCGTCGGCGACGCGGGGGCTCCCGCCCCGCCGCCTTCATCAGCATGGCATAGACGACCCACCCGTCAAAGCGATTGCGTTCCGCAGCCCGATCCACCGCGCTGAAGTGCCAACGATTCCGGATCGTGGGGTCGGCCCTCGCCTCAGCCTGGATCCGGGGCCTCTCAGCGAGCACGAGCCGACGACGCCCTCCGGGGGCGTGGGCGATGACGGTCTTCCCCCCTCGCGGGGG
>NZ_JAALJI010000110.1 GCF_011064595.1 Paludisphaera soli
CCTGGGAGTTTCGATTTCGATCCGTACGACGTCCCCCTGTCGGGCCCGGCGGCGACGATCCGGGTCTGCCGCTTCCGGCCCGAGGCCGAGGGCGAGGCCCGCTACGAGGTCCTCCCCAACGTCGCCTGCGAGCGGATCCGCCACGCCGAGGGCCCCCAGCCCCCGACCGCCCGGTTCCGCTACATCCTGGACGACGCCGACCCCGAGGCGGCGGCCCCGGCCGACTTCGGACGCCTCTGGCCGCTGGAGTCCGCCGGACCGTACGTCATCCGCAACGACGAGCGGCTGGTGGTCCTGGCGACCACGCGCGACGGCGACGCCCACGTCCTCTTCGACGGCTTCGCGCAGTCGCCCCAGGTCGACCTCACGCCGCAGTCGCAGCGGGTGAGCTTCGTCGCCGTCGGCGTCGCCTCGCGGTGCTGGGACGAGCCCATCGGCGGCCGGCTCCAGCGGCACGCCGACGACCCCCGCCACGGCGAATCCGTCCTGGTCGACCTCCCCTCGCGGTTCAACCCCGACGGCAAGCCGAACTGCACCCCCGACGGCTACGACGTGGAGCAGGCCGACGCCTCGACCCGACACCCGGTGTTCCTCGACCCCGACGTCGACCGCGATCCCGACCCCCGAACCTTCTGGACGCTCGGCAAGTTCGCTCGCTACATCCTGGGGGTCTACAACGACGAGTCCTACGTCCACAACCCGGACTTCGACCGGCTCGACGCCCTCCTCCAATCGCGGGGGCCGTCGCCGGACGGGAGCCCGGTCGGCGGTGCCGCCGGCACCGCGGCCGACGTCGTGATCCGCGACTACGACGCGACCAACACCCCCTGGCCCGAGGCCCTGGCGGCCCAGCTCGACCTGGCCGGCTTCGGCATGCGGTTCATCACCGGCGAGGACGGTGCCGGCTCTCCCCGCAGCGAGATCGAAGTCTACCGGAAGGACGCCGACGCCGCCGGCCCCGTCCGCGACCTGCTCCTCCCCGGCCCCGGCGCGGACCTGAATCCGGCCCGCTGCAACGTCTCCTCGCTGCACCTCCGGAGGGACTCGCGGTCGATCGTCAACGCCGTCACGGTCGAGACCGCGCAGCGTCGCGTCGAGGTGTCGGTGGTGCTCGCCCCCGGATTCCGCCCCGTGGCCGCCGACGCCTCGGCTTCCGAGCGGGCGCGGTGCCTCCGCGCCAACCTGGGCTCGGCCGAAGGCGAGGACGACCGCAAGTATCGCTATTACGAGCGATTTTCAACCAGGTGTAGCACGGCATGTCGGGTGCGATATGT
>NZ_JAALJI010000111.1 GCF_011064595.1 Paludisphaera soli
TGGACTTCCCCACGGATGGCGGGCGCCGGGTAAAGAGCATAAGCTCGAACCCAGGAGTCCACCGATGGCGAAGACACGAAGGACGTTCACACCCGAGTTCAAGGCCGAAGCGGTCAAGCTCGTCACAGACCACGGTAAGAGCCTGGCCGAGGTCGCTCACGACCTCGGCCTCGGCGAGAGCATGCTGAGGGCCTGGAAGGCGGCCCTGGCCAAGGGCGGCGACCAGGCCTTCCCCGGCAAGGGGAACCCGCCCGCCCTGGAGGAGGAACTGCGTCGCCTCCGCGCCGAGGTCAAGCGGCTGACCATGGAGCGCGACGTGCTGAAAAAAGCGACGGCCTTCTTCGCCAGGGAGTCGTCATGAGGTACGACTTCGTCGAACGCCACCGCGGTCGATGGCCGGTCCGGCTGATGTGCCGGGTGCTGCGCGTCTCCGCCGGGGGCTACTACGACTGGCGGGGGAGGCCGCGGAGCAGCCGGGCGGCCGGGCAAGACGCCCTGGTCGTGGCCATCAAGGCCATCCACGTCGAGATGAAGGCCCGCTACGGCAGCCCGCGGGTGCACGCCGAGTTGGCGGCTCGCGGCAATCCCTGCTGCGTGAACACCGTGGCCCGGCTGATGCGAAGTCACGGGGTCGCGGCCAAGACCAGGCGGAAGTTCCTGGTCACGACCGATTCGAATCACGGCCGTCCCGTGGCCGAGAACGTGCTGGATCGTCGGTTCGAGCCGGAGGCCCCGAATCAAGCCTGGACGGCCGACGTCACCTATATAGCGACCGCCGAGGGCTGGCTGTACCTGGCGGTCGTGGAGGACCTCCACTCGCGGAGGATCGTCGGCTGGTCGATGGGCCCGCGGATCGACAGCCGGCTGGTAGTCGACGCCCTGGAGATGGCCGTGGCCCGGCGTCTGCCCGGCGCGGGGCTGGTGGCCCACTCGGACCGTGGCAGCCAGTACGCCAGCGAGCATTACCAGCGGCTCCTGGCCGGCCACGGGATCACCTGCAGCATGAGCCGCAGGGGCAACTGCTGGGACAACGCGCCGATGGAATCATTCTTCGCGAGCCTGAAGAAGGAGCTGACTCGGGGCGAGATCTTCGCGACGAGGGCGGAGGCCAAGGCGAGCATCTTCGAGTATCTGGAGGTCTTCTACAACCGGATCCGGCGTCATTCGTCGCTGGGATACAAGTCACCCGCCGAGTACGAAGAAGCCTCGTAAAAACCGTTAGCCCCGCGCCCGCCATCGGTGGGGAAGTCCACTC
>NZ_JAALJI010000112.1 GCF_011064595.1 Paludisphaera soli
TAGTGGTCCGCCACACCTGAGTTGACGGCTTTGGTAGGATCTCTTCCACGAAGGAGGAGCCCCGCCATGGCCCTGAAGGACAAGCGCCTCGTCCGGCTGACCGACGATCAGCGGACGCAGCTGGAGAAGATGATCGCCGGGGGTCGCCACGCCGCGGCGTCCCTCGTCCACGCCCGCATCCTGCTCAAGGCGGACGTCGGCCCCGGCGGGCCCGGGCTGGCCGACGCCGCGATCGCCGAGGCGATCGAGTGCTCGGAGGGCACGGTCGCCCGCGTCCGCAAGCGGTTCGCCGAGTGCGGGCTCGACGCGGCCCTGCACCGCAGGAAGCCGACCGGCCGACAGTACCGCAAGCTCGACGGGGCCCAAGAGGCCCAGCTCGTCTCGCTGGCCTGCTCCGCGCCTCCGGACGGGAAGGCCCGGTGGACGCTCAAGATGCTGGCCGACCGGCTGGTGGAGTTGGAGGCGGTGGACGCCGTCAGCGACGAGACGGTCCGCCGGGTTCTCAAAAAAACGCGCTCAAGCCTTGGCTGAAGCAGCAGTGGGTCATCCCCCCCAAGGCGAACGCCGAGTTCGTCTGTGCGATGGAGGGCGTGCTGGAGGTCTACGCCCGCCCGCGCGACCCGAGGCGGCCGGTGGTCTGCGCCGACGAGGGGGGCAAGCAGCTGGTCGGCGACGCCCGGCCGCCGCTGCCGGTGCGCCCGAGGCGTCCGGCCAAGGAGGACTACGAGTATGTCCGGCACGGGACGGCCAACCTGTTCATGGCCTTCGAGCCTCTGGCGGGGAAGCGGCGGGTGGAGGTGACCGAGCGGAAGACCAAGGCCGACTTCGCCCGGCTGCTGAAGCGGATCGCCGACGAGTGGTACGCGGACGCGGAGCGGGTCACGCTCGTGGTCGACAACCTCTCGACGCACAAGCCGGCCGTCCTCTACGAGGTGTTCGAGCCGGCCGAGGCGCGGCGGATCCTGGGCCGGCTGGAGTTCGTCTACACGCCGAAGCACGGCAGCTGGCTGAACGTGGCGGAGTGCGAGCTGTCGGTCCTGGCCCGGCAGTGCCTCGACCGCCGCATCCCCGACATGGAGTCGCTCAGGCGGGAGGTGGCGGCCTGGGAGGCCGACCGGAACGCGGCCGCCGTGAAGGTCGACTGGCAGTTCGCGACGGCGGACGCCCGGGTCAAACTCAAGCGGCTGTATCCCGTCCTGGAAGCCGTCAACTCAGGTGTGGCGGACC
>NZ_JAALJI010000113.1 GCF_011064595.1 Paludisphaera soli
TGGTCTGACACGAAAGTTTCTGCTTGTAAAACCCTTGCGATTCGGCGATCCTACCGCGTCAAGGAGGACGCCATGCCCAAGAAATACCATGTCGACCTGACCGACGACCAGCGTCACGCCCTGGAGGCCCGCCGCACCGGACCCTTGACCCTTCGCCAGCGTAACCGAGTCGACGTCCTGCTGCGGGCCGACGGCGGCGAGACCGACGACGAGATCGCCGACTCCCTCGGCATCTCCGCCGGCACCGTGGCCAACGTACGCCGGCGATGCGCCGAGGAGGGGCCTGAGGCCGCGCTGGCCGAGCGGCCCCGCCGCGGTGCCCCGGCCAAGCTCGACGGCAAGCAGGAGGCGGCCATCATCGCCCTGGCTTGCAGCCCGACCGAGGACGGCTTCGCCCGCTGGTCGGTCCGCCGCCTCTCCGAGCGGGCCGTGGCGTTGGAGGTCGTCGAGTCGGTCTCGCGCGAGACGGTCCGCCGCCTCTTGAAAAAAGCGAGCTGAAGCCGTGGCAGGTCCGCTCGTGGTGCCTGCCGAAGGGGATCAGCGGCGAATTCAGCTGGCGGCTGGAGGACGCCCTGTCGCTCTACGCCGAGCCCTACGACCCGGCCCGGCCGGTGGTCTGCCTCGACGAGGCGAGAAAGGAGCTGCACGCCGAGGTCCGCGAGCCGATCCCGGCGGTGCCGGGACGGCCGGCCCGGAGAGACTACGAGCACGCCCGGTGCGGGACCGCCAACATCTTCACGGCCGTCGAGCCGCTGGCCGGGGTGCGGCGCCTGACGGTGACCGAGCGTCGCGGCACCGCCGACTTCGCCGAGCAGATGCGCCGGCTGTGCGACGAGCGGTATCCCGAGGCGGCCGTGATCCGGGTGGTGCTGGACAACCTGAACACGCACGGCCCGCAGTCGCTCTTCGCGGCCTATCCGCCCGAGGATGCCTGGCGGCTGGCGCGTCGGCTGGAGTTCCACTTCACGCCCAAGCACGCCAGCTGGCTGAACATGGCGGAGTGCGAACCGAGCGTGCTGTGCCGGCAATGCCTCTCGCGGCGGATCGCCGACGCGGCGACGTTGGCCGGCGAGTTGACCGCCTGGGAGCGGTGCCGGAATGCGGCCCGCGCCAGGATCGACTGGACCTTCCGCCCCGCCGACGCCCGGGTCAAGCTCGCCCACCTCTACCCGGCGAAACCTCAAGAAACTTCCGTGTCACATCA
>NZ_JAALJI010000114.1 GCF_011064595.1 Paludisphaera soli
GCGGGCGGTTCAACCCGATCGACTGGTACGCCCTGCGGGACGGCCGGATCGTCGCCTACGTCGAGCTGAAGACGCGGAGCCACGGCCCCGACGCCTTCCCGACCGTCTTCCTGAACCAGCGCAAGTGGCTCGCCCTCACGATGAGCTTCGTCTACACCGCCGTCCCCTCGATCTTCGCCGTGCGGTTCGCCGGCGACGAGGTCCGCTGGATCGAGGTCGACCGCATCGACGCCCGCCGCCTCGAGATCGCCGGCTGTCGGCAGCTCGTGAAAGCGAGGACCGACCGCGAGCCGGTGATCCACGTCCCGATCGCCGAGATGCACGTCCTCAAGACTCGGAGGGAATCCGCGTGAACGAGCCCCGAACGCACGCCGACGTCGACCGCCTCGTGGACGCCGCGATATGCCTGTGCCACGCCAGGCTCGAATCGGCGACGGCCCACGATCGCCGGATCATCCTGCGGGCGCTTGCCTCGGCCGTCGAGACCCCGTACCAGGCCGGCGACGACGACACCGCCGTCCTGATGGCCCTGGCGACGATCGCCGCGCTGTCCGGCCAGGCCGGCACCGCGGCCGACGCCCTGGCGACCGCCACCAACCCGCCCGCGAGCGTGTACGCGGGCCGCGCCGCCCTGAGGGCCGCCCCTTCCAACAACTGACGGAGGACCGCCGATGTCGACCGCGACCGAAGCCCCGCCGTCGCCGCCCACCGCGAGGCAGCTGGAAATCCTGGCGTTCCTCGTCGCCTACCGCGACGCGAACGGCGTCCTGCCGACCGTCCGCGAGATCGGCGAGGCGTTGGCCATCAAGAGCCCGAACGGGGTGATGTGCCACCTGAAGGCCCTCGCGAAGAAGGGCCTCCTGAAGCGACCCCGCGACGGCCGGTCCCGCTCGTGGGTGCCGGTGACGATCTGCCGCGAAGTGGGGTGCTGCCCGACGTGCGGGCGGCCCCGAGAGACCGAGACCGCCGTGACGGAGTGACCGGCGGATTTACCAGGGACGCGAAGCGAGGGCTGGCCGATGGCGACGATGCTGAAGGTGGACGCGAAGGATGCGGCTTCGGCCTGCGAGTTGACTATGAACCAGGCCGCCGCGCTCGGCGGCGTGCGACCCTGGACCGTCGCGAAGTGGCTCGACGCGGGGCTGATCA
>NZ_JAALJI010000115.1 GCF_011064595.1 Paludisphaera soli
GGCTTCACGAGATGCTCGCCGCCGGCAAGTCGGCGGTCCGGAAGCTCGCCCACGCCCACATCCTGCTGAAGGCCGACGCCGCCGAGGGCGGACCCGCCTGGCCCGACGCCCGGATCGCCGAGGCCTTCGGGGTCAGCACGGCGACCGTCGAGCGGGTCCGCAGGCGGTTCGTCGAGCTGGGCCTCGACGCGGCGTTGGACCGCAAGCGACGGGGGCGGCCGGCCCGCGAGCCGAAGCTCGACGGCCGCGCGGAGGCGACGTTGATCGCCCTGGCCTGCTCGGCCCCGCCCGACGGCCGCAAGCGGTGGACGATGCAGCTCCTGGCCGACCGCCTCGTCGAGCTGCGGGTCGTCGACGCGATCTGCGACGAGACCGTCCGGGTCGCCCTCAAAAAAACGAGATCAAGCCCTGGCTGACCGAGCGTTGGTGCATCCCGCCGGAGGCGAACGCCGAGTTCGTGGCGGCGATGGAGGACGTGCTGGACGTCTATCGCCGCCCCTACGACGAGAAACGGCCGCTGGTCTGCCTCGACGAGGCGAGCAAGCAGCTCGTCGGCGAGGCGGCCGCGCCGATCCCCGCGGCCCCGGGCCGGCCCGGGCGGGTCGACTACGAATACGTCCGCAACGGGACGACCAGCCTGTTCATGGTCGCCGAGCCGCTGCTGGGCTGGCGGGCCGTCAAGGTCACGGGCCGCCGGACGGCGAAGGACTTCGCCGAGGTGGTCGCCTGGCTCGTCGAGGACGTCCACGAGGAGGCCGAGAAGGTCGTGCTCGTGATGGACAACCTGAACACGCACAAGCTCGCCAGCCTCTACGAGGCCTTCCCGCCCGAGCGGGCCCGACGGATCGTCCGGAAGCTGGAGGTGCACCACACGCCGAAGCACGGCTCGTGGCTGAACGTCGCCGAGATCGAGCTGTCGGTCCTCTCCCGCCAGTGCCTCGACCGCCGCATCGAGACGCGGGAGGAGTTGGAGCGGCAGGTCGCCGCCTGGGAGGAAGCCCGCAACGAGGAGGGCGTCGGCGTCCGATGGCGATTCACCACCGCCGACGCCCG
>NZ_JAALJI010000116.1 GCF_011064595.1 Paludisphaera soli
TGACCTGCCCCCTTCAAACGAGTCCAGCCTCGATGTGATGATCGAGGCGATTCTCACCGAAGGGGAAGCACCATGGCGAAGCGGCAGCGTCACACTCCCGAGCAGATCATCTCCAAGCTCCGCGAGGCCGAGGTCAAGACGGCCAAGGGCACGGCGATCGCGCAGGTCTGCAAGGACCTGGCCATCACCGAGCAGACCTACCACCGCTGGCGCAAGGAGTACGGCGGGATGAAGCTCGACCAGGCGAAACGCCTCAAGCAGCTCGAGGGCGAGAACGCCCGGCTGAAGAGGCTCCTGGCCGACGCCGAGCTGGACAAGGCGATCCTCAAGGAGGCCGCCTCGGGAAAATACTGAGCCCGGCGAAGCGGCGCGAGGCGGTCGAGCACGTGCGCGGCGTGCTCGGCCCGGACCGCGTCTCGCAGCGCCGGGCGTGCCGCGTCCTCGGCCAATGCCGCTCGACGCAGCGGCGAGCGTGCGCCACGCCCGACGACGAGCCGCGGCTGGTGGCGCGGATGGTCGAGCTGGCGAGCGAGTACGGGCGCTACGGCTACCGGCGGGTCGCGGCCCTGCTGCGGGCGGAGGGGTTCGAGGTGAACCACAAGCGCGTCGAGCGGCTGTGGCGGCGAGAGGGCCTGAAGGTGCCCGCGAGGCAGCCCAAGCGGGGTCGGCTGTGGCTCGACGACGGGTCGTGCGTCCGGCTCCGCCCCGAGCGCCGCGACCACGTCTGGAGCTACGACTTCGTCCAGGCCAGGACGCGCGACGGGAGGGCCTTCCGGATGCTGAACATCATCGACGAGTTCACGCGGGAATGCCTGGCCATCGACGTGGCGAGGCGGCTGACCAGTGAGGACGTGCTGGAGCGGCTCTCCGACCTGTTCGTTCGGCGGGGCGTGCCCGAGCACATCCGCTCGGACAACGGGCCGGAGTTCACGGCCAAGGCGGTCCGCGAGTGGCTCGGCCGGGTCGGGGTCGCGACGCTGTTCATCGAGCCGGGGAGCCCGTGGGAGAACGGCTACGTCGAGTCGTTCAACGGCAAGCTCTC
>NZ_JAALJI010000117.1 GCF_011064595.1 Paludisphaera soli
AGCAGCTGGACGTAGTTCACTTTGGCTTTTCACGAGGAGTCTCCGCCGGTAGGCCGAGAAGCCTCGGTCGACGGCCTCCCTTAGTCCCGACCGCGTCGTGTAGCTCCTGATCGGGATCTCTTGATGCTTGATCTGCCGGAACACCGGCTCGATCCGATTCAGCTCCGGCGAGTACGGCGGCAGGAAGAACAGGTATATGCCCGCGTCGGCCAGGCCCTTCCTGGCGGAGCGGACCGCCTTGCTCGTGTGGAAGCCGGCGTTGTCCAGAACCACCACTCGCGGTGACTTCGACCACGGCAGGGCCTTCAGGAAGGCGATCAGGTCGTACGAGTCCCAGGTTCGCTCGGCCGTGAAGACCTCCAGGCGGGGCGTCCTCCCGAAAGGCCGATAGGCCGCCAGGGCGTTGACGCGGCGGCCCTGCGGGGCCTCGTATCGGACGAACTTCCGCTCGCCGGGGAGGCTCCAGCTGTAGCCGACCGGCAGGGTCGGCGAGAAGCCGCACTCGTCGAGGTAGTACAACGTGATCGAGCCGGCCGCCGCCTTGGCCTTGAGGTTGGCGAGGACCCGCCCGGCCCGGTCGGCCTCGGCCGGGTCCTGCTTGTGCTTGAGCGTCGAGGCCGTCCGGCGGTAGCGGGCCCGCATACGTTTGAGATGGCGGCGGACCTGGCGCGGCCCGATCGCGACGCCTCGCTCGGCGAGGGCTTCGCTGAGTTGACGGCTGGTCCAGGTCCGGCCCTCGGCCAGCAGCTTCCGGAGTTCTTCGGCCACGCGGTCGCGGCGGGCCGCGTCCGGAGGCGGCCCGGGACGTCGAGGACTGAGGGCGGCGGCCCCGCGGTCGAGGAAGTCCTTGAGCAGGTCGCGGACGGTCTGGCCGCAGCGGCCGAGGTGCCGGGCGATCTTGGGGGCCGACCATCCGGCGTCGGCCAACGTGAGGATCTCGATGCGGTCGCGGACCTTGGGCGGCAGCGGCTCCCGCCGCAGGGCTCGGAGTTCGTCTCGGGTGTCGTCGTCGAGGTGGATGCGGATCATGCGGAATTAT
>NZ_JAALJI010000118.1 GCF_011064595.1 Paludisphaera soli
CTTACGCCGCAAGGAGGGCCGCCGTGAAGAGATACATCGTGACGCTGACGGACGAGGAGCGGGCGGAGCTGGAGGCGATGCTGGCCGGCGGGAAGTCTTCGGCGTTGAAGCAGGCGCACGCCCGGATTCTCCTGAAGGCCGACTCTTCTCCCGGAAGGTCGGCGTGGAGCGACTCGAAGATCGCCGAGGCGGTCGAGGTCGGGACGGCGACCGTCGAGCGGGTCCGCAGGCGGTTCGTCGAGCAGGGGTTGGAAGCGGCGCCGGTCCGCAAGCCGCAGGAGCGTCCCAGCCGGCCGAAGACGCTCGACGGCCGGGCCGAGGCGAAGCTGATCGCCCTGGCTTGCTCGCCGCCGCCGGGGGGCCGCAAGGCGTGGACCATGCAGCTCCTGGCCGACAAGCTCGTCGAGCTGGAGGTCGTCCCGGCGGTCTGCGACGAGACCGTCCGCCGCTGTTTGAAAAAAGCGAACTGAAGCCCCACCTGAAGAAGCAGTGGTGCATCCCGCCGAATGGGAACGCCGAGTTCGTGGCGGCGATGGAGGACGTCCTGGACGTCTACCATCGGCCCTACGACGAGAAGCGTCCGCTGGTCTGCCTCGACGAGGCGAGCCGCCAGCTGATCGGCGAGACGATCCTGCCGATCCCGGCGGCCCCCGGCCGCCCCGAGCGGTTCGACTACGAATACGTCCGCAACGGCACGACCAACCTGTTCATGGTCACGGAGCCGCTGCTGGGCTGGCGGGCCGTCAAGGCCACCGACCGGCGGACGGCCGTGGACTTCGCCGAGGTGGTCCGCTGGCTCGTCGAGGACGTCCACGAGGAGGCCGACAAGGTCGTGCTGGTGATGGACAACCTCAACACCCACAAGATCGCCAGCCTCTACGAGGCGTTCCCGCCCGAACAGGCCCGGCGGATCGCCGAGCGGCTGGAGATCCACCACACGCCGAAGCACGGCTCGTGGCTGAACGTCGCCGAGATCGAGCTGTCGGTCCTCTCCCGCCAGTGCCTCGACCGACGGATCGGGTCGAT
>NZ_JAALJI010000119.1 GCF_011064595.1 Paludisphaera soli
TCGCCCCGCTCCGTCACCTCTTCCTCCAGGTCGCCCGCCCGATGGCGACCCATCAGACCTGCGGGGCCCTCCACCGCCGCTGGCACTTGATGGGCATCGACGGCACCACGCTCGACCTGCCCGACACCCGGGCCAATGCCCGCACCTTCGGTCGGCCCAAAGGCCCTCGCGCCGATGCCGCCTTCCCGCAGGTCCGGCTGTTGGCCCTGTGCGAGTTGAGGACTCATGCCGTCTGTGGCCTGGCCATCAAGCCGATCCGCCATGGCGAGGCCTCGATGCTCGCACCCCTGCTCGGAGAGGTCGGCCCGGGCATGCTGCTGGTCTGGGACCGCGGCTTCTTCGGCTTCGATCTGATCGATTCGGTCTGCCGACGCGGGGCACATCTCCTCGCCCGGGCCAAGAGCAACGCCATCCTCCGGCCGGTCCGTCATCTGGCCGACGGCTCGTACCTGGCGAAAGTCTACCCGAGTCCGGCCGATCGCCGGCGCGATACGCGAGGCCGGAGTGTCCGGGTGATCGAATACACCCACGACGATCCGAACCGACCCGGGGTCGGCCAACGGCATCGGCTGATCACGGATCTGCTCAACCCGGATGACTTGCCGGCCCCGGAGGCCCCACTGGCCTACCACGAGCGTTGGGAGCAGGAGCTCGCCTTCGACGAGATCAAGACCCACCTGAGCGGCCGGGAGGTGCCGATCCGGAGCAAGACGCCGGCGGGCGTGGTCCAGGAGATCTACGGCCTGATGCTGGCGCACTATGTGGTGCGTCGGGTCATCCATGACGCGGCGGTGGTGGCGATGCACGACCCGGATCGGATCTCATTCATCGATTCGCTGCGAGTGCTGCAATGCCGACTGCCGGAGTCGCCCGGGCTCAAGCCCGAGGCGTGGTATCGGTTGTTGTTGAAGGAAGTCCGACGCCAGAGGCTCCGGCCGCGTCGCGACCGATGGCACGCACGGGTGATCAAGCGAAGGATGTCGAACTGGAAGAAGAAGCGGCTGGAGCACT
>NZ_JAALJI010000012.1 GCF_011064595.1 Paludisphaera soli
GCGGGGGAAGCTGGCCGAAGGCCGGAAGAGGGGGGGACGAGCAGGGAGACCGTCGGAGCTTGCTCAAGTCGATCCGCCGGGGACTCGCCGGCCGTAAGCGAGGATCGCCTCGATCACTGCTCCAAGATCCTGGACGACGTCGTCGTTTGAGATCCGCACGACCTGTAAATGCTGAGATTCCAGCCAGGCCTGCCGAATCCGGTCGTCATTCGCCCGACCGACGTGGCTGTCGCCGTCGAGTTCGATCACGAGCCGACGCGCCGGCTCGGAAAAAATCGACCACCTATGATCCGAGCGGCACCTGGCGTCGGAACTTCAGGCCGAGCCGACGGAGTTCGCGGAGTTCGCGCCAGAGAATTCGCTCAGGCATGGTCATGTCGCGGCGCAAGCGTCGGGCGCGATCCAGGGGGGCGTTGGACTCGTCGCGATCTCCTTGCATCAGGCACCTCGGTTCGGATCAGACCTGGAACTCCGACGGTTTCCGTGCTCGTCCCCCCCTCATCCGGCCCTGCGGGCCACCTTCCCCCGCCAGGGGGGAAGGATTTCAGACATAAAGACAGCCTCATTCGTCCTCGACGGTCATCTTCAGGGTGAGGACGACCTTGCGGGGATCCTTGCCGTCCTGCCTGGGCTCCTCGGTCTCGTGGCGGAGCAGGACGACCTCCTCGCCGGGCCTGGGGGCGGCGGGCTTTTCGAGGCGGGTCGTGGAGCCGGAGAAGGACGGCCAGCCCCACCAGAGGGCGTCGGCGGGGAGGGCGACGCCCGCGCCGCCGCGCGACGCTCCGGAATTGATGCGGAGCTGCAGGTCGCCGCGACGCAGGAAGAAGAGGACCTTGCCGCGCCTCGCCTCGGGGCCCTTGTTCGACTCTTCGACCTGCATCACCCGCTTCTGGCTCACGGTCTTCTGGCCCGCTTCTTCGACCTCCAGCCAGCACCGGGGGCGGCCCCCCTCGTACTCGAAGACCCAGGAGCCCACGCCCAGGAAGTCGGCCAGCTCCTCGGCCGTCAGCTCGCCGTTGCGGATCGCGGAGCCGGGCTTGCCCTCCTCGGCGCGGCCGGGAGAGGTGGAGAAGCCGATCGCGCCGGCCAGCAGCAGGAACAAGGCTCGATCGAGGCGGTTCATGGGAGGCCCTCGGGGGAAAGATCGGAGGCCGGATCGTCGGGATTCTCGGCCACGGGGACGAGTTCGTTGCGGCCCCGCAGGAGGCCGACCAGGCCGTCGAACCGCCAGCGGCCGTCCTCCTCGACGAGCCGGTGGACCAGCCCGACTCGGTTCGCGGGGCAGATCCAGACGGCCCCGTCCTCGCGCCAGGCCTGGAAGTTCTTGCTGATCGAGCGCGGGAGGCCCACGATCCCCCCCTCGGCGGCCGGACGGATCGGGCGGGAGGCGAGGTATCGCGAGGAGAAGTAAGGCCGCGCGGCCTCGATCCGCGCCTCGTCCGAGAGGCCCGGCCGGTTGGCGACCGCGATCAGCTCGGCGTAGGCACGCACCGCCTGGCGCACGGGGCGGGTGGAGACGACCTCGAAGGCCAGGGCCCCGGCCAGCACCGCGACGCCCGCCGCGGCGATCAGGATGTTCCGGGTCTTCGGGCTCATGGCTTCATCTGCGACTTCAGCTCGTCGCGCAGGCGGTCGACGATCGAGTCGTCCTTGGCCTGGGCCAGGAGCTGCTGGACGACGGTCTTCACGCCGCGAGGGCCCCACTGCCCCCCTTGCCTTAGGTACGTCCCGGCGGCGTGGCCGATGACGTAGGAGGCCGAAGCCGAGGCCGCCGCCTGCGTCAGCCCGATCGCGCCGTAGCCCAGCGCCGTGAGCGGCGCGGCGAGGCCGCCGGACATGACGGTGAGGCCGGCCATCGACGCCTTCACGCCGCTGCCGATCAGCCGGGTGGCCACCTGGACCAGCCCGGTCGCCCCCAGGGCCAGGGTCATGTCGCGGACCAGCCGGACGGCGGCCGGCCGCGTGAGGGGGATGTCGTAGACCTTGCTGAGGGCCAGGATCATCGCCACGTCGACCGCCAGCCCCCCCGCCAGGTCGGCCACGGGGATCGGATTGAGCGCGACGGCCGCCCCCTTGGCGAGCGAGTAATTCCAGATCAGGCGGCCGGCGGCCTCCTCGCGGATCCGGACCTTGCGGTCGAGGATCTCGGCGTGGACGTCGCCGGCGGACAGGAGGGCGTTGAGCGCCACGAGGGCCTTGCCCTCGCGCTCCAGCACGTCGAGGATCCGGACCGTGAGCGGCTCGATCACGGGAGCGGGCCGCTCCCACTCGATCCGGGTCGTCCCGTCCGGGTCGCGGACCTTCACGGCGACGGGGTCGGGCCGCGCGGCGCAGAGGACGACGTCCTCGGGCCGGACGAAGCCCTTCACGCGCTCGTCCTCGATCATGGCGTGGATCGCGTCGCGGTCGGCCTCGGGGTAGCGGTCGACCTGGTTAAACACCAGGATCATCGGCTTCCTGTGGCGGCGAAGCTCCGCCAGGGCCTCGGTCTCGATCCGCTGCATGTCGCCCGAGACGACGAACAGGATCAGATCGGCGCGGCGGGCGGCCTCGCGGGCCTGGGCCTCGCGGACCTCGCCGCCGACCTCGTCGATCCCCGGCGTGTCGACCAGGATCAGCCGGGCCCCGGCGAACCCGGCCCGGCCCCCCTCGTCCGCCCACTCCTGCGACGAGCGCCGGACCGTGGTGCCGTGCGTCGCGCCGACCTCGAACAGCTCGCGCCCGAGCAGCGCGTTGAGGACCGACGACTTGCCCCGGCTGACCATCCCGAAGGCGACGATCTCGACGGTCGTCTCGTCGAGCTTGCGGGCCAGCTCGCGGAGCCGGGCCAGCTCCGGGGCCATCGCCCGCTCCTCCTCGGGCGTGAGCTTGAGGGCGTCGAGCGTGGCCTTGAGGCTGTCGCGGGCGCGCTCCATGGCGTCGGGGTCGGCGTTCGGGGCCGCCGCGTCGGCGGCGCGCTCCAGGTCGTCGAGCAGCGGGCCGAGGGCCGCCGCGGCGTCCCGCTCGGGCTTGTCGTCGTCAGGCGTGGGGTTCATCGCTTCTCGCCCTTCTCAGGTGGATCGGCTTTCCGGGGCGGCGGGCCGGGACCAGACGCGGGAGAGCACCCGGTCGAACGCCTGGCGGGCGAAGTCCTGGAGGAAGTCCGCGCGGGAGTTGGCCTCGAACCGGCGCAGCACCGCTCCCTCGACGCCGCCGGGGCCCCAGGATTCGCCCTCGCGGAAGTACTCCGCGAGGGCCTCGCCGGCGATCCGCGCGAGGTAGGCCATCGTCACGGCCTGCACCGCGCCCGCCGCGACGAACGTCATGGGCGTCCGCTTGAAGACCCCCGCGACGACCGACGACGCGGCCTCCGCCAATCCCGCCTTGAGCATCGCCTGCACCAGCTTCGCGGCCAGCGCCCGGAGCTGCACGGGGCTCGGGTTCAGGTCGTACACGCGCGCCAGGTCGGCGATCAGGTCGAGCTGCACGGCCGCTCCCTGGACGAGGTTGAGCGCCGGGACGGGGTTGGCGAAGACGGTCGTGGCGGTGACCCATTGGTAATGGTCGACCAGCTCCCGGCACTTCCGATCCCGCTCCCCGCCGAGCGCGGACTCGGCATCGCGACCCAGGTTCTTCGTCTTGAGGAGCAGATTGGCCAGTCGGAGCAGCGGGCCCTCGTCGGCGAGCACGGCGGCGATGCGGTCGCGGAGAGGCTGCACGTCGGGCTCCTGGATCTCGAACACCGTGCGCGAGGTGCCGTCGCCGAGCCGCTCGCGGACCTCCAGCGGCCGGGGCGCGGCGGCGACCGTCACGACGTCGTCGGCCGGGACCACGCCTTCCAGCCGTTCGCGGAGCTTGGCGCGGATCGCGGCGAGGTCGGCGTCGGGGAAGCGGTCCTTCTTGTTGAGGACCACGATCGATCGCTTGCCGAGACGGGCCAACTCCAGGAGCGCGGCGTACTCGCGGCGGATCAGGTCGTGGTCGACGACGAACAGGAGCAGGTCGGCCCGCTCGGCCAGCCTCCGGGCGTCTTGCTCGCGTTCCGCTCCGCCGGGACCGGCCTCGGCGAGCCCCGGGGTGTCGACGAGTCGGACGACCCCCTCGGCGGCTTCGAGGGTGTAGACGTGGTTCTCCCCCTCGCGGGTGGTCCCCATGACCGCGCCGGTGCGGCCGACCTCGCGACCGAGGAGGGCGTTGACCAGCGAGGTCTTGCCCGCCGAGACGGTGCCGAACACGACCACGTCCAGCTCGCCGGCGCCCGAGGTCGCCAGCCGGCCCTCGTCCAGCCGGGCGAGTTCGCCTTGAAGCTCCTGCCGGCGCGCGGCGTCGCGGATCTTCTCGATGTACTCCCGGGCCTTCGCGGATTGCTGCTCGGCGGCCTGGGCGAGCACGACGGGGTCGAGCCGCGGCGGCGCCTCGTCTTCCACCTCCGCCGGGCGACGGCCTCGGAGGAGCGCCCGGCCGAGCGCGGCGACGGCCAGGGAGAGAACGAGGCCGAGTCCGATCAGCAGCGCGGGCCGCCAGGCGCCGAGGCGGTCGCCGCTCGCCGCCACGGCCAGGAAGAAAAGCCCCGCGACTAGCGCGGCGGCGGATTCGGCGAGGGGTCGCGGTCGGTTTCGAGGGCTGGGCATTCCGGGTCGCTTCTCGGGAGAGAGGCCGACGCCCTCGCCGGACGACGGGCCGGTAAGGTTGGTCGAGACTCCTTCCGATTGTGACGACGGTCGGCCCCGGGTCGCCAGGGCCCAGGCCGGGAATCGACCCGTCGTCAACGCCGGCGAGGGCGGGATCTCGGGCGGTCGTCCCGGGATGGGACGTCGCTTCGAGGTCCCGCCCTCGCGTCGGCGATCCGGTCGCTCGGGAGGACTCAGCGTCGGCTGACGCCCCAGCCGAGGTTGTCCATCATCGCGGCCAACCGGTTGCGGCGCGGGGCCTGGCCGGCGGAGCCGTGGTTGTGGGCGTGGTCATGGCCGGTCTCCGGCGACGGCGAGGGTCCGCCGAGGCTCGGGGCCTCGTAGGCGTCGTCGACGCCCCCGTCCGGCATGGCGAGCAGCGGGCTGCCGGCCAGGGCGGCGTCGTCGTCGGTCAGCCGACGGCCGCGGCCGTTCCGGGACGCGGAGGGGACGGCCGGGGGCGCGAGTTCCGGGGGCTTGGGCCGGGGGGCGCTGGCCCTCGGGTTGATCTCGAACGGCGACCGATTGGGGTCTTCGGCCGGCGCCGCGGGCTCGTTGCGAGGGGCGGGTTCCGCGGCGGCCGGGGGGGTGGCCCCGGGCCGGGGCGCGTCCATCTCGAACGGGCTGCGCTCGTCCTCGTTGGGAGGGGTCGGCAGCTCCGGCCGGGCCCCCCCGGGGCGGGCGGGGGCGTCCGGTCCCGGGTCGGCGCCGGGCTCGTCGCCGTCGTTGTAGTCCTCGGGATACTGGAGCGGGATCTCCTTGAACGACGCCTTGGCGTCCGGGGCCTCGGGGCTGGGGGCGCCCCAGCCGCTGGGGAACCGCCGCCAGAGCGTCGGGTGATACCCGAAGTACTGGTCCTTATAGATCCGGTAGACCGGGTCTTCCTGGCTGCACGGGACCCGCTGCCGCTTGATCGGGTGCAGCGGGAAGAGGCCCGTCTGCTGCGCCTGGGCCGACTCCGTGAGCACCACGCTCGCCGCGACGGCGACGAGCAGCGGCCCGAGAAGCCCTCTCCACGATTTCGTGTGCATTCCTTGCCTCGTCCGATCGGGGTGCACGCTTCGCCTCCGGTACTCCTGGGGGAGGCCGACCCAGCTCGACTTCGCCTTCACGGCTCTTGGGCTCTTGGATCGGGTCCGCCCGGCCCCAGCCTCCAGATAAACTGGATAACAGGCGTAGAACCAGGGCTTTGCGCAAATAGCGAAGATCCGGAATCTACGAGAAGGAGGGGATGAGCGGAAGGTCGGGGTCAGTCGCGTGCGAATGATTGAAACGGCGGGCCGTGGAGGCCGATGAAGGGAGTGTCGGAGCTTGATCCCGGTCGCGTCTCTCGTCTTTCGAGGGTCCGGCGCGTCGGGCGTCCGTTCGGCCTCGGGCCGATCCTTCCAGACGAGGACGACTGATGAGCGAGGGAATCCGGCTGATGAGGCGACTCGCGGCGGCGATGGCCGTGGCGGCGGCGATCGGCGGCGGGGCGAGGGCGCAGACGGCGGCGTCTTCGGAGCCCATGGTGATGTTCGACCCGTCGATGCGGCCGATCCTGATCGACCCGCTGGCGGCGCAGATGATGACCGGCACGGGCATCCCGCTGACGCGAGGCGAGGCGGGGCTGGCGGCGGCGGCCTCGGCGCAGCGGCTGACGGGCATCGGCTCGGGCCGGGCCAGCGGCGTGCGGGGGGTCGCGCCGGGGCGCGGGGGTCCGGCGGCCCCGCGTCGGGCGACGCTGGGGGCCCCGGGCGGCCAGGCGTCGGTCTTCTTCAACCGCTACGGCGGCGGAACGGCGACGAACGTCTCGGCCCCGACGAGCCGGGCGACGACCCGGAATTTCTACAACCGCCCGGCCGGTTTCTTCCCCGAAGGTCGGCGATAACGCGGATTCGTCCCCTTTCCATTTGAGCGGGGGGCGGATCGTGCCGATTTTAAGTCGTGTCAAGGCCGAGCGCGGATTCCGCCGCTCGGCGTTCGGGGCGCAAGCCGCCGATATCAAGAGAAGTCGAGAGAGTTTGGGATCCGGCGAGCGGGATACGTCGCGAAGGATCGCGGCGGCCGCTCGATGCAGGAGAAGGGATCTCTGCCGAGCCGGTCTCGGAATGCCGGGAGGAGAAGGCATGGAACGCTCAGGGAGTATCCGCCGGGCCGGCTGGCTGGTCATGTTGCTGGCCGCCTGCGCCGCCTGCGGCTGTCAGACGGTCAAGACGCCGGAAGAAGCGATCGCCAACAGCAACATCCCGACCGAGTTCAAAAAGGTCTCGATGCCCGACTACGTGGTCGAGCCTCCCGACCTGATCCTCGTCGAGGTACTCGAAGCCCTGGAAGGCCGGCCGATCTCGGGCGAGCGACTGGTCCGCCCGGACGGCAAGATCACCCTGGGCTTCTACGGCGAGGTCTACGTCGCCGGGCTCACCATCCCCGAGGTGAAGGAGAAGATTGTCCTCCACCTGCGGAAGTACCTCAGCGACGAGCTGCTCGGGCTCTTCGAAGAGGACCCCAAGACGGGCAAGCCGATCCCGATCGACCCCAAGGATACCGACCGGGTCTTCGTGGACGTCACGGCCTACAACAGCAAGAACTACTACGTCCTGGGCGACGTCGGCGCCCCCGGCAAGCTCCCGATCACCGGGAACGAGACGGTGCTCGACGCCATCCAGTACGCGGGCGGCCTGCTGCCGACAGCCGCGCCGCAGAACATCCGCCTGGTCCGCCCCGCGCCGCCGGGTGCCTGCTGCGAGCAGCTCTTGCCCGTGAACATCGCGGCGATCACGAGCGGCGGCGACCCCGCCACCAACTACCAACTCATGCCCGGCGACCGCGTGGTGGTCTATCGCGACCCGATCGTCCGGACCACGATCTTCCTCGACCGCGTCGCGGCGCCGTTCCAGACCGTGCTCCAGTCGATCCTCCAGAGCGCCTTCACCATCCGGTCGGTGCAGTTCGCAGCCCAGGGAGCCGGAGGCCTCGGCGGCGTGGGCGGCGGGGCGGCCGCCACGCAGCCGTCCCTGCTGACCCAGCCGGGCGCCCGCTGACCGCCCGAACGGGCGAGACGGTCTCCAACTCGACTCACGGACCGATCCGGCCGCGGGCCCCCGCCCGACGCCGGATCGGTCCGCGTCGTTCGCGGCGGGCGAGAGCCATTGACCGGACCGCCCTGCCGACCCAAGATGGCGAACGACGGATTGGATTCCATCCACGAGGAGCCCGGGCTTGTTCCAACTTCGATCGGCGGCCTCGGCCCGCGAGGCGACGACCACGTCCTCGGACGCCCCCGCGACGGGACGAGCCCGCGGGCGACTGCGACGGGCGGCCCGAATCCTCGGACTGGGCGTCGCGACCGCCGTCGCGGCCTTCGCGCTCCGGCCCTATTACAGCCAGAATCTCGGCGTCGTCGCCCCCGGCCGCGCCTACCGCTCGGCCCAGCCGACCTCGGGGCTGGGGGAGCTTATCCGCGACCACGGCCTCGCGGCCATCCTCAACCTGCGGGGTGGAAATCCCGAAGACGCCTGGTACGTCCACGAGGTCCGCACCGCTCGGGAGGCCGGCGTCGACTTCTACGACCTCCCCCTTAGCGCCGTAAGGCGACCGACGCGCCGGGAGCTGCTGCTGCTCATCGACGTCATCACGAAGACGCCCGAGCCGCTCCTGATCCACTGCCGGGCCGGGGCCGACCGCACGGGACTGGCGACGGTGGTGTACAACCTGATGATCCTGGGCCAGCCCCCCGAGGCGGCGATCGAGGGCTTCACGCTCTACCACGGCCACGTCCCGCTGTTCGGCCCGCAGCGACTGCACGAGCCGATCAATGAGTACGCCGCCTGGCTGAAGTCCGCCGGGCTGGCGCACACGCCCGAGCGGTTCCGCTCCTGGGTCCGCGACGACTATCGCGCCGAAGATCCCCCGGCCGACCCACCGCCGTTCCCCGCCGGCCCCCGTTACGCGATCTGAACCCGCGAACGGCGGCGCGGCGAGCCTGGGAACCCGGTCATTCGGGATAGATGAGGTAGCGCTCGCGGACGGCTTCGAACTCGGCGAGCCCCTGGGTCCAGAGGGCCTCGATCTGATCGAGGCCCTTGAGGTCGAGGATCGCCTGGTAGGTGGCCTCGTTCGCGAGGAGCGTGGGCATGCGCTCGGGCTTCCACGCATCCTTGTAGTCCTTGCGGAGCGTCAGGGCCAGGGCCAGGCCCAGCTTGAGCGGGTCGAAGGCGGCGCGGTCGGTGATCTGGATCTGCACGCCGCCGCACTTCTCCCCCTTGTACTGACGCTCGGTCGGCGAGAACTCCAGGGGGGTGAAGCTGACCCCCGGCACGCCCTGGGCGTCGAGCGAGCGGGCCCAGTCGACCGGCCGGATCCAGGGCGCCCCCACGCGCTCGAAGGGGGTGTCGGTGCCGCGGCCGGTGGCCAGGTTGGTCCCTTCGAGCCAGCCCACGCCGGGGTACAGCAGGGCCTCGGTCAGGCTCCGCATGTTGGGCGAGGGGTTCACCCAGAGCAGGCCCGTGCGGTCGTAGGCGGCGGCTCGGTTCCAGCCCTCGCAGGGGACGACCTCCAGGTCGGCCTCGATCTTCCGCTCGGCGTTGTACATCTTCGCCAGCTCGCCCACGGTCATGCCGTGGCGGATGGGGATCCGGTGGTAGGCGACGAACGACTCGACCTTCTCATCCCGCAGCGGGCCGCCGACCGAGACGCCGTCGATCGCGTTGGGGCGGTCGAGGACGACCACCTTCTTGCCGTTGGCCTTGGCCGCCTCCAGCACCAGGCCCAGGGTAGCGATGTAGGTGTAGTAGCGGACGCCGATGTCCTGGATGTCGTAGACCAGGACGTCGAGGTCGGCGACGTCCTCGTCTTGCGGCTTGCGCTTCTTGCCCTCGTAGAGGCTGATCACGGGGAGCCTGGTCGCCTCGTCGACGGCGTCGGTGATCTTCTCCTGGTCGAGCGCGCCGCGGATCCCGTGCTCGGGGCTGAACAGCTTGACGAGCTGGACCTCGGGGGCGGCGAACAGGACGTCGATGGTGGATCGGCCGTCTGCCGAGCGGCCGGTGTGGTTCGTCACCAGGCCGACCTTCTTCCCCTTGAGCGAATCGAACCCCCGCGCCGCCAGCACGTCGATGCCGCAGACGACGGGCGAGGGCCGTTCTGGGCGAGATTCGGGCTCGGCGGCCGACTCGGATTCGGCCGGGGCCTGGTAGGCCGGCGGGTCGACCAGCGCCGCGGCGGCCAGGGTGGCGACCTCGCGACGGAGCGACGACGGCGAGGGGTTGGACTTCGGGTGCAGGCGGCTCGACAGGATGACGACGAACGTCTGGGTCTCCGGGTCGATCCAGATGCTGGTGCCGGTGAAGCCGGTGTGGCCGAAGCTCGAAGGGCCGAAGAGGTCCCCCTTGGGGCTGCTGAAGCCGGTCGCCACGTCCCATCCCAGGCCGCGACGCTGCCCCGCCGGGGTGGTCGCCGGGTCGCGCATCAGGCGGACCGTGAGCGGGGCGAGGACGCGCGATCCCGAGGGGGCTGCGCCGTCGTCCAGGAGCATCCGGGCGAAGGCGGCCACGTCGTCGGCGGTGGCGAAGAGGCCGGCATGGCCCGCCACGCCGCCGAGCGCCCGCGAGCGCGGGTCGTGGACGACGCCCCGGACGTAGGCGTCCCCTTCCTTCTCGGTCGGGGCCACGCGCTCCAGGGCCGGCCACTTCGAGGCGTCGCCGCCGACGGGCCGGAAGTGGGCGTCGACCATCCCGGCGGGGCCGAACACCCGCTCGCTCGCGAACTGGTCGAGCGGCAGGCCCGAGACCTTCTCCACGAGCTTGCCCAGGATAATGAAGCCGACGTCCGAATAGAGGAACTTCGTCCCCGGGCGGGCCACCGGCTGCAGCTCGGCGATCCGCTTCCAGGCCGCTTCGGGGCCGTCCTTGTAGTCGCCGATCGCGTTGTCCGGGATCAGCCCGGCGCGGTGACGCAGCAGGTGGTCGACGGTGATCCGCCCCTTGCCGTGGTTGTCCAGCTCGGGAAAGTACTTCACGATCGGGTCGGACGGCCGGACCTTCCCCTCCTCGATCAGGACCATGACCGAGCTGGCCGTGGCGATCGGCTTGGTGAGCGAGGCCATGTCGAAGATCGTGTCGCGGGTCATGGGCTCCGAGGTCGGTTCGACGGCCCGGCGGCCGAAGGTCTTCGCGTACGCCACCCCGCCGCCGCGACCGACCAGGACCACGGCCCCGGGGATCTGCTCCTCCGCGACCGCCTTCTCCACGACCGCGTCGATCCTCGCCAGGCGGTCGGCGTCGAAGCCGAGCTGCGCCGCGGTCTCGGCCGTCGGCGCAGTGACCTCCGAACCTCGCGCGATCGTCCCGCCCAGGCCGATCGTCGCGGCCGCGACCCACGCCGCGACCTGCTTGCCGTACCACTGTTTCACGATCTTTCCACCCGTGTTGTCGACTCAAGGATCAGGTGAGGCCCCGGCGGCACCGAAGCCCCCATTCTAACGGCGGATCGAAGGTCCCGCGCCTCCCTGGCATGAGGGGTCGCGAGAGGCTCGACTCGATCCAAATCGGGGTGCCGGACCCGACGTCGCCGGCGTTCGAAATGAAAAAAACCGGCCGCCGACCGGAACTTCCACGACGACCTCTCCCTTCGTCGTGGAAGTTCCGGTCAACGGACCGGTTGGCTCGGCATACTCTTCGGCATGAAGCCTTGAGGCGTTGGAAGAAACCGGATGCAGTCTGATCGCCAGCGACCGCCTCTCCCTCGGTCGCGGACAACCAGGCCGACAGCCGGTTGGCTCGCTGGCTCGACGCCCACTCAGGGAGGGCGGAACCTTTGTCCGAACCGGCCGAAGAATCGACTTCCCGCGACGACCTCTCCCTTCGCCGCGGGGAACCGTCTCCACCGACCGGTTGGCTCCATCGGGCTCGACGGGCCGCGTCACGGCCCGGAACCCACTCGTGTATCAACCGAACAGCAGATCCGCTCCGCCGCGACCGCCTCTCCCTCGGTCGCGACGAACCTCATCGAACTGCCGGTTGGCTCGCTGGCTCGACGCCCCCCGAGGGGGCGGAACCCGTTGTAAAAACCGGCCGGAGAACCGACTTCCCGCGACGACCTCTCCCTTCGCCGCGGGGAACCGTCTCCACCGACCGGTTGGCTCCATCAGGCTCGACGTCTCCCCCGCCTTTCGTGCCGGCGAGGGATCGGAACCTTTGTAAGAAAGGGCGAGCGGGGGGTCGTGCGAGGCATCCCGCTCGCCCTTTGGCGGGGCAATCGTTAAAAACGATCGTCGCCAGTGGGGTGGCTTCTTGTAAGTGTTTCGAGCCTCTCGGCCCGCGAGTGGTTCCTGACCTAACCTCTGAACTGGTTTGACTTTTCGTCTCACACTTTCGTGTCTCTCGTCTCGACGCCAGGAGTAAAAAGCAAAGGCAGTGCCAGAACCAGGAATCGCGGCGTCTCAAGTCGGCACGGGGCCCGATCGGCGGCCGGCGGATTCGCGGAATCCCAAGCCATTCCGAATCTTAAGACGTTCGAAGAATTTTCGATCGGGGCTGCGAATTTTCGCCCGGCCACGTTTCTTCAACACTTCTCCATCAGCGGAACACGGGCGGCCGCACAAGATCCAGGCACGGCCTGCCGAATAGATCAACAACGCCCCTCGGACGCACGCTCGATCAGCGGCTCGAGCCTTCGCAATTCGAAGTTCGGGGGGAGGCCATGGGGTCGCGGGGTCGTTCAAGGGGAGCGAGAGAGGGAATCTCTGGGCATTCCGGCCCAGGTTCCTCGCTTGCGAGAGAGACGTGGAGGCCGACTCCGAACATGATGGATGGACAGGAGCCGCGTCCGGCCCCGCGCGAGGAACTCGCCCGGGCCGTCGACGCCTGGAACGATCGGGGCGAAGCTTCCTCTCTGGAAGGCTGGCTGGGCCGGGAACTCGACGAGCCCGGAAACCCGGGGCGGCTCCCGCTCGCGGAGTGGGCCGAAGCTCTCGGGCTGCTCGCCCGCGCCCGGACCTCGCGGGCCGGCTGGCCGCGCGGGCTCGACCGCCGGCTGACCGACTTCCTGAGGATGCTCCTCCGGTTCTCCCGCCCCGACGGGCGGACGGCGGCGCTGGAATCCGATCGTCCCGCGCCACCTGCTCCCCGCGCTTTCTGGCGGGGCCTTGCCGCGGCCTTCCCCGAGCCCGACGTGGCCCGGGTCCTCGACTGGTGGTTCCCCGGCCGCGACGTCGAGCCCGTGCCGCCACCCCTCCCCGCCTGGTCGAGCCCGCACTCGGCGCTGGGCGTCTTGCGGGCGGACTGGACGCCGAGGGGGGATCTCGTCGCGTTCGATCAACGCGAGGAGTCGTCGGCCGCCCGCTTCGAGGTCTTCGGCTCGGGCGTCTCCTGGCTGGGGCCGCGATGGCGGACGACCGATGCGGCCGGGGACGAGCCGACGACCGCTTCGAAAGCCGTCCCTTCGGCCTGGTCGACCAGTTCCGGCGCCGACGTGGCCGAGTGGACGTTCCAGGCCGGCGACCTGCGCGTCACCAGACTGGCCCTGATGCTCCGAGGCCGACGCGCGGCGATCCTCGCCGACCTGATCGAAGGCGGATCGAGCGCCGTTGCGAGGGAGATGCGGCTGACGATCCCCGAGGGGAGGACCGTGGAAGCCCTGCCCGGCACGAAGGCCCTGCGCCTGCGTCCCGCCGCCCCGGCCCGTTCCGCGCAGATCATCCCGATCGGCCAGCCGGCCGAGACTCTCGGCGGGACCGGCCGGCTCACTTACGACGATTCGACGCGCGAGATCCGCCTGATCCAGGCGACGTCGGGGGGTCGGGCGTGGCTCCCCTTGCTGGTCTCCTGGGACCACGCGCGGAACAAGAAGGCCTTGGTGTGGAAGTCCCTGACGGTCGCCGAACAGGGCAAGGCCTGCTCCCCGGAGACGGCCTGGGCCGCTCGGGTGAGCTGGGCGAAGGCCGAGACCTTCGTGATCTACCGCAGCCTCGGCCCGGCCGCGCGGAGGTCGTTCCTGGGCTTTACGACCACCGCCCGATTCATGATCGGCCGGTTCACGCCCGAGGGGGACGTGGACGTGATCGCGTCCCTGGACTGATCCGCCCGGCCGCCGCCGCCTTACAAGGTCGGGTTGCGAGGCTTCGCCAGGATCGCAGTCAGGGAGAGCGCGACGTAGACCAGGGTCACCACGGCCGTCAGCATCCCGGTGTGGAAATGGGTGGCGGCGAGGCTGGCGTCGGCCCCGCGACGGATCAGGAGTCCGAGGACGGCCTGGGTCGTGATCAGGACCGCGGCCAGCATTCCGGTTATGATGAGGAGCGGCTTCATCGGGAGTTCGCCTCGGCCTGAGTCTGGTTTGCGGACCGTCCGCGTTGAGGGCCCGTCGGAAGCCTGAAGATACCCGATGCCGCCCCCCCGAGTCACCCCGGCCCCCGACCCTCGATCGACCCCGATATGAACACCGACCGAATCCGCGACAACCTCCTGGCCGTGCGGGGCCGGATCGCCGAGGCCGCCCGCCGGGCCGGCCGCGACCCGGCCGCGACGACCCTCGTCGCCGTGACCAAGAAGCGGAGCGTCGAGATGATCCGGCCCCTGCTGGAGGCCGGTTCGCTCGACCTGGGCGAGAACTACCCGCAAGAACTTTGGGAGAAGGTCGACGCCCTGGTCGACGCCCCCGGGCCGATCCGCTGGCACCTCATCGGCCACCTCCAGGGCAACAAGGCCCGGCGGACCTTCCCCCTCGTGCGGACGATCCACGCCGTCGACTCGCTGAAGCTGCTGACGACGCTCGACGAGCTGGCGGCCGAGGTCGCCGACCCGCCCTCGGTCTGCCTCCAGGTCAACACGTCGGCCGAGGAGGCCAAGCACGGCTGGCGCGACGCCGCGGTCCTCGACGACGCCGAGGCGATCGCCGCCTGCTCGCGGATCCACGTGGTCGGCCTCATGACGATGGCCGGCTACGGCACCGACGGCGAGACCGCCCGGCCGTCGTTCGTCCGCCTCCGCGCCCTCCGCGACGACCTCGTCCGACGGATCGGCCGGCCCCTGCCGCACCTCTCGATGGGCATGTCGAACGACTACGAGGCGGCCGTCGAGGAAGGCGCGACCCTCGTGCGGGTCGGCTCGGCCCTGTTCGAAGGGGTCGAGCCGTGATCGAGCTGACCTCGAGCAAGGAAGGCCTGCTGCTCGACGTCCACGCCCAGCCGGGCGCGCGCCGCAACGGCCTGATCGGCGAACGCGCGGGCGCGCTCCGCGTCGCCGTGACCGCCCCGCCCGACAAGGGGAAGGCCAACGCCGCGATCCTCGAAGTCCTCGCCGAAGCCCTGGGCCTGCGGCTGTCGGCGATCGCCCTGGTCTCCGGCGAGACCTCGCGTCACAAGCGCGTCCTCCTCGCCGGGATCGATCCCGAGGAAGCAGCCCGGCGGATCGCCGCGGCCCTCCCCGAACCCAAGACCACCGACAAGAATTCCTGACCCGCCTCTCCAACGGACGAACGATGCCCGACTATCCCGCCGAACTCGCCATCGAACCCTGGACCGGCCCCGCGCCGAGTGCGACCGTGCGCGTGCCCGGATCGAAGAGCCTGACCAACCGCGCCCTGATCGTCGCCGCCCTGGCCCGGGGCAAAAGCGTCCTCACGGGGGCCCTGGACAGCGAGGACACCCGCGTCATGGTCGACGCCCTGAACAAGTTGGGCGTCGACGTCGAGCACGACAAGGAAACGGCGACGATCCGGGTCGAGGGCTGCAGCGGCCGGTTCCCGGCGTCCGAGGCCGACCTGTACGTCGCCAACTCGGGGACGACCCTGCGGTTCCTCACGGCGGCCCTGGCGGTCGGCAAGGGGAAGTACCGGATCGACGGCACCCCCCGGATGCGCCAGCGGCCGGTGGCCGACCTGCTGCAGGCGCTCAACGGCCTGGGGGCGTTCACCCGGAGCGAGCTGGGGACGGGCTGCCCGCCGGTCGTGATCGACGCCGACGGCCTGGACGGCGGCTTCGCGTTCGTCCGGGGCGACGTCTCCAGCCAGTTCCTCAGCGGGCTCTTGATGGCCCTGCCCTACGCGCGGGGCGAGTCGGTCGTCGAGGTCGAGGGGACGCTGGTCTCGCTGCCGTACGTCGCGATGACGCTCGACGTGATGCGGGAGTTCGGCTTCGAGCCCAGCAACCGCAAGAACAAGCGGTTCGTCGTCCACCCGGGCCGCTACAACGGCCGCGACTACGCGATCGAGCCCGATGCGTCGGCCGCCAGCTACTTCTTCGCCCTCGCGGCGATCACGGGGGGCACGGTCACCGTCGAGGGCCTGGGCTCGACGAGCGTCCAGGGGGACGTGCAGTTCGTCGACATTCTGGAACACATGGGCTGCACGGTCGTCCGCGGCCGCGACAAGATCACGGTGACGGGCGGCCCGCTGCGATCGGTCGACGTGGACATGAACGCCATCAGCGACACCGTGATGACCCTGGCCGTCGTCGCCCTCTTCGCCGACGGCGTCAGCCGGATCCGCAACGTGGCCCACATCCGCCACAAGGAGACCGACCGCGTCGCCGCCGTCGCCGCCGAGCTTCGCAAGCTGGGCGCGCACGTCGACGAGCAGCCTGACGGCCTGCTCATCATCCCCCCCGATCCCTCCGCCCTGACCCCGGCCGCCATCCACACCTACGACGATCACCGCATGGCGATGGCCTTCGCCCTGGCCGGGCTGAAGATCCCAGGCGTAACGATCCTCGACCCCGGCTGCGTCGCCAAGACCTACCCGCGCTTCTGGGACGACCTGGCCGCGACGCGAACCGGCTCTGCATAGCCTTCGTTCCGGAGATTTTTCGAGGACCGTTGGACGAACGGGAAGGTGGTCCGGGCGGCCCGCCCGGACGTCGAGAGTCCCGAGCCTTCAACGCCCGGGCGGACCGCCCGGGCCACCCTTCGGTCGGGTCCGGGGGCCTCGAACGGATCTCCGGGATCGTGCGTCACCCCCGAACCGGCCCGACCGCTTGACGCTCCGAAACGACGCGGGGTATCGTGAACGACTTGACGACGGCCCGTCCGGGACACCATCGGGGCGACCCAAACCCGGACGGCGTTGGATTTTACGGCATCGACAGGCCGCCGAGCGAACCATGCTGCTGAAACGGACGCACACCTGCGGGGAATTGACCAAGGAGCACGTCGGCCAGGCCGTCGCGCTCAACGGCTGGGTCGACGCCTGGCGCGACTTCGGGGGCCTGGTCTTCATCGACCTCCGCGACCGCTACGGCGTCACCCAGGTCGTCTTCGAGCCCGAGGCCGGCGCCGACCTCCAGGCGCAGGCCCGCGAGCTGCGCAACGAGTACGTCGTGGGGATCCGCGGCACGGTCGCCGCCCGGCTCGCCGGCAAGGAGAACCCCAAGCTCAAGACCGGGGCCGTCGAGGTCCGCGCCGTCGAGTTGGTCGTCTACAACGCCTCGCCCACGCCCCCTTTCGAGATCAACGGCCCCGAGCCGAACGAGGAGCTGCGGCTCAAGTACCGCTTCCTCGACCTCCGCCGGCCGGACCTCCAACGCGTGTTCATCCTGCGGCACGAGGTCGGCCAGACGATGCGCCGGGTCCTCTCGGAGCAGGGCTTCCTCGAAGTCGAGACCCCCATCCTGGGCCGGAGCACGCCGGAAGGCGCGCGCGACTTCCTGGTGCCGAGCCGGGTGCACGCGTCGCACTTCTACGCGCTGCCGCAGTCGCCGCAGCTCTACAAGCAGCTGTTGATGGTGTCGGGCTTCGACCGCTACTTCCAGATCGCCCGCTGCTTCCGGGACGAGGACCTCCGCGCCACGCGGCAGCCCGAGTTCACGCAGCTCGACGTCGAGATGTCGTTCGTCGAGGACGAGGACGTCATGACGGCGATGGAGCCGCTGATCGCGGCGATGGCGAAGCAGTTCGGCGGCGAGGAGCTGAGGCTCCCCCTCCCCCGGCTCGACTACCACGACGCGATGGAGCGGTTCGGCAGCGACCGGCCCGACCTCCGCTACGCCCTGGAGTTGAAGGACCTCGCCGACATCGCCGAGCAGACCGAGTTCCGCGTCTTCCAGATGGCGAAGGAGGCGGGCCACCGCATCCGAGGCCTCTGCGCCCCCGGCGGCGCCGAGAAGTACAGCCGCAAGGACCTGGACGGCCTGACCGAGTTCGCCGCGACCTTCGGCGCCAAGGGGCTCGTCTGGCTGAAGGTCGAGGCCGAGACCTTCGCCGGCCCGACCGCCAAGTTCTTCAAGCCCGAGGTCCAGGCCCAGCTCCGCGAGCGGTTCGACGCCAAGGTCGGCGACCTGATCCTGATCGTCGCCGACTCCCAGGCCGTCACCAGCCAGGCCCTCTCGAACCTCCGAGCCCGCCTCGCCGCCGAGCTGAAGATGTACGAGCCCAAGACGTTCCATTACTCCTGGGTCGTCCGCTTCCCGCTCCTCCACTGGGACGCCGAGGAAAACCGGTACGCCGCCGAGCACCACCCGTTCACCATGCCGCTCGCCGAGGACTTGCACCTGCTCGACACCGATCCGTCGAAGGTCCGGGCCCAGGCGTACGACCTCGTCATCAACGGCGAGGAAGGCGCGGGCGGCACGATCCGCTGCCACGACCCGGCGATCCAGTCCAAGATCTTCGCCCTCCTGGGCCTCTCGCCCGAGCAGGCCGAGGAGAAGTTCGGCTTCCTGCTGAGCGCCCTGCGCAACGGCGCCCCGCCGCACGGCGGCGTCGCCTTCGGCTACGACCGGATGGTGATGCTCTACGCCGGGCTGACCAACATCCGCGACTGCATCGCCTTCCCCAAGACCGCCAAGGGGACCGATCTGATGACCGGCGCCCCGGGCCTCGTCGAGCCCCGGCAGCTCAAGGAACTACACATCAGGTCGAGTTGACCCGAGCCTCTCGCGTCAGCCCGCACCGAACCTCGCGAGCGCCGCGCGGACCTCGTCCCCGCGGCGTTCGTCGTTTCCCGGCCTCATCGCCCGGAAAATGGTTGACAGGTCGCCGGCCTGATATACATTCATTCTCACGCAAATCACGCTTCCGTCCCGGCTCTCGGGCCTCGTGCCACCTGTTGCCCTCATGACGACGCGAACGACCAAGCTGGTCCTCCGCACCGCGCCCTGGCTGGCGTGGCTGATCGTCTGCGCGGCGTCCTCGTCCCGATCGCTGGCCGACTGCGCCCATCCGGCCGGCGCGACCGCGATGCATCGGGCGTCGGCCTCGCTCCAGATCCTCGAACTCGGCGAAGCGGACGACGCGACGACCTGGGCCGTCCCCGGCCGACCCTGCACGGGCCCGCGTTGCAAGTCCAAGGCCCCCTCGGCCGACGCCCCTGCGCCGCCGGCCCTGCCCGACCGCGACGACGGCTGCCTCGCCCTCGTCGCCATCCCCCGGCCCGCCGCCGACCCGACGGCCACCGCCTGGGTCGACCCCCTCCTCACCCCCACGCTCGCCTCACTCGCCCTCGAACGACCCCCGCGCTCGATCTGAGGCGAGACCGCCGGCATTCTCGAAGTCGTCGACGGCTTGCGCGCATCGACTTGCGTCCGCCTCCGCGGGGCACTTCCACCATTCCGGCACCGATCGGCCTTCCCCCCTGGCGGGGGAAGGTGGCCCGAAGGGCCGGATGAGGGGGGGACGAGCACGAGGGCCGTCGAAGATCCGACAAGTCTTTCCGGGGCCGATGGTCGTGCCGGCCGGGTTTCGAAATCCGAGGCTCCCCGCGCGCGTCACCCCCTCATCTGACCGCTGCGCGGTCTGTCTTCCCCCGCCTGGGGGGAAGACCGTTCATCCGCGACGGTACCCCGACCGGCCCGCTCGCGACGCATCGACGCCGATCGTTCCGATTTTTGACATCATTTCACGGATCCCTCCATCATGACCACACGAGACCCCTCCCGCCGCGCGGCCTTCACGCTCATCGAGCTGCTGGTCGTCATCGCCATCATCGCCGTCCTGATCGCGCTGTTGCTGCCGGCCGTGCAGTCGGCCCGCGAGGCCGCCCGGCGGATCCAGTGCACGAACAACCTGAAGCAGATCGGCCTGGCCTGCCACAACTATCACGAGTCGCGCGGGGCGCTCCCCGGCGCGAACATGGTGTTCGGGACCACCGGGCTCTCGGCCCTCAGCATGCTACTGCCGCAGATGGAGCAGACGGCCGTCTACAACGCGATCAACTTCAACTTCAGCTTCAGCCACGCGGTCAATTCGACCTCAAAATTCACCGTGGTCTCCGGGTTCGTCTGCCCGTCCGACCAGAGCAACCCGCTGCCCGCGCTGGGAGGCCAGACGAATTACATGGCCGACATGGGGAGCGGCATCGTCTGGCAGGAGGCCGTCGCCGGCAACGCGGCCCTGCCGAAGCCCAACGGGCTGTTCCACGGCAACAGCTCCAAGCGATTCGCCGAGGTGACCGACGGCCTCTCGAACACCGGCATGTTCTCGGAGCGGATCCTCGCCGACGGCAACAACGCGGTCGTCAGCAAGGTGGCCGACGTCTTCTTCTCGCCGCTGGCGCCGACGACCGTCGACGAGGCGTACTCCATGTGCCGCGCGGTCGACGTGTCCAACCTCTCGAACCAGTTCCCGCTCTTCATGGGCGCCCCCTGGTTGACGGGCCAGCACATCTTCCAGCACATCAACCCGCCCAACGGCCGCTCCTGCGGGTTCTTCGTCACGAACCGCGCGATCATGCCCCCCAGCAGCTTCCACTCCGGCGGGGTCAACCTGCTGCTGGCCGACGGCTCGGTGCGATTCGTCAAGGACTCGATCGACCTGGCGACCTGGCGAGCCCTGGGGACGATCTCCGGCGGCGAGGTCATCAGCAGCGACGCCTATTGAACGGCCCATCGGGAGGATCTCGCATGTCGACTCGATTTCCGATCCCAGCGCGGCGGTTAGCCGCGACCCTGGCCGTCGCCCTGGCCGCGATCGCCACGGGATGCTCGTCGGGCGTCGCCCATCCGGTCGATCCCGGCCCCGCGATGGACGCCCTCAAGACCACGCTCGACGCCTGGAAAGCGGGGAAGGCCCCGGACTCCCTCCAGGAGGCCTCGCCCCCGATCGTCGTCCAGGACCTGGAATGGCTCTCGGGCGCGAAGCTGGAAAGCTACGAGGTGCAGGGCGAGGGCGTCCCGGCCGACGCCAATCTGCAGGTCCGCGTGAAGCTGAACCTCGCGGCCAAGGGCAAGAAGGCCCAGCGCGACGCCCACTACCTCGTCACGACGAGCCCCGCCCTCACCGTCTTCCGAGATATGATGCGATGATCCGTCGGACCGTCGTCAGGAATCCCGACCAGCCCCCGAGGACCAGGAAGATGCTCCTTCGAACCGCCCTGTCCGCCGCGACCCTCGCCGCCGGCCTCTCGGCCGCCGCCGAGGAGCCGACGAAGCCCCAGGCGTCCGCCCCGACCCAGGCCGCCGCCCCCGACGAAACCGCCCGCGCCCTCCGCGAGGCCTGGCCCGACCGCCCCGAGTGGCTCGACATGTACACGGCCATCCTCAACGAAGAGCCGATGGGCCCGACGAACGGCTGGTTCCGCACGTCGACCACCCAGACCCGTTATACCTGGGACGCCGTCCGCGCCCGATTCGATCGCGACGGCGACGGCAAGATCGCCCGCGCCGAGTACCCCGACGGCGACGAGGCGTTCGCCCGGCTCGACCGCGACCGCGACGGCGGGCTGACCGAGGCCGATTTCGACTTCTCCCGCGCCTACATGCCGACTCCCGGCTCCATGCTCTTCTCCCGCCTCGACCGCGACGGCGACGGCAAGGTCGTCAAGGAAGAGATCGCCAAGTTCTTCAAGGCCGCCGACGCCGACGAAGCGGGGTTCCTCTCGCGGATGGACCTCGAACGGGCCTTGCCCGCCCCGTCGGGATCGATGGGACCCGGCGACCGTCCCACCAAGGAGCAGCTCATCAAGGGGCTGTTCCGCCAGGAGATCGGCTCGCTCCAGAGCGGCCCGAACCTGGACGAGACCGCGCCCGACTTCACCCTGAAGACGGCCGACGGGAAAGAGGAGCTGACGCTCTCGAAGCTCGTCGGCCCCAAGCCGGTCGTGCTGATCTTCGGCAACTTCACCTGCGGCCCGTTCCGCAGCATGGCCGGCAACTTCGAGAAGCTCCAACGCCGCTACGGCGACCGCGCCACGTTCGTCATGGTCTACGTCCGCGAGGCCCATCCCAGCGACGGCTGGCGGATGCAGTCGAACGACGCCGTGGGAGTCTCGACCGCCCAGCCCACCTCCTATGAGGAACGCGCGGGGGTCGCCCAGCAGTGCGGCAAGCTGCTCGGGCTGGGCTTCCCGATGCTGGTCGACACCATCGACGACGCCGTCGGGGCCCGCTACAGCGGCATGCCGGGCCGCTTCTACCTGATCGACAAGGCCGGCAAGATCGCCTTCAAGAACGCCCGAGGTCCCTTCGGCTTCAAGCCCGCCGAGCTGGAACAGTCGCTCATCCTGCTCCTCCACGACGAAGGGCCCGGCGGCGAGAGCCAGGTCCGCACCGAAGTCCGCTGAGCCACTTTTGTCGTCAACCTCCCCTTCCGACGGCCCCGACTCCCATCGGGGCCGTCGGCGTTCCTCAGGCGCGCCGCATCGCGCGCGATCATGTCGCCGCCAGTCACCCCGCCCGAGATCCGGGTAGCCCGACGACCTCTCCCCCCGATACAATCATCCCTCCCCCGTCGACCCCTGGCCTAGCGTCGCACGACCGAACGGCGACGGAACAGGCTTTGCGACGAGTGCGGGGTTACCTTCGCGACTTCGCCCCCACGCGAGGCGGCCGTGGCCCAGACGGGGCCCTCGGATCGGCCCGACGCAATTTCGCTCAAGGCCTCGATGGCCCCCGAGTCGCGTGGTAAATTAGTCAACACAGGAAAGATGGACCGAAGCCGTCATCCGGAGCTCCGGCACCATCTGTCGCTCCTTTCTGGTTCCACGACCGGCGAGGCGGGCGAATGCGTCAGGCGAAGTCGGGGCCCTGGAGAGTGACACCGTGAGCATCCTCGTGAAGGCGACGCCCCGAGTCTGGCTGCGCGGGGCGGTGGTCCTGCTGATCGCCGTCCCCTTGCTGGCCGGCGGCTTCGGGCCCTCGCGAGAGTCGCCGCCGGAGCCCGCGTCGCCCTCGGAGGCGGAATCGACCGCTGCGACGGACACGGCCGGTTTCGCCGCTCCCGCGATCCGCCCCCGCCTGATCCGACTCGCCTCGGGCACGCGATTCACCGACGTCCGGCCGCCCGCGGGCTGGAGCCATCTCGTCCTCAAGTCGACGCCCATGCTGAGCTCGGGCGCGCTGGACACGCTGTCGAAAGAGGCTTTCGAGACGGCCCGACGGATCCGGCTCGTGATCCTGGCGGACGTGGAGCGGACCTCGAACGAGGGGCCGTTCGCCCTGGCACGGGTCGGGGTCGGATTGGCCGCGCCGACCGTGGGCGAGCCCGGCGACGTGGTGGTCACCGCGACCAACGTGGGGGACGCCTCGGGCGAGTGGTCGACGAAGGAACGGATCATCCTCGCCGCAGGCTCTCGAGAACTTGGGCAGTCGACGCTCGCGGCGGCGACCCCCGGCTTCGCCCTGCTGCGGACGCCGACGACCTGCGTCTCGGGGAAGGAGCACGCGACCCTCGACGTGCTCTACGCGATGCTCCTCGACCCCGCGACGGGACGGCTCCGCCTCTTCGCCTGCAAGCCGTCGCCGGACGGCTCCGCGCCGGTGATCCGCGAACTGGACCCGCCGGCGATCGTGGACGGGCCGCTGCACGTCAAGGCGCGGACGTTCGCGGGCATCCCCGTCTCGTGGTCGTTCGCGATGATCGACGTCCCCGGGGGGGACGAGCGATCCGTCCCCCCCGAGCTGGCCCGGCTGATCGCCCCCGAACGCCTGGAGACGGCCGACGCCGTCGCGATCGAGTGGGCCTTCCGCGCGTTCGCCGAGCGGCCGGCCGTATCGCCGACCGCCCGGGCGGGATCGGCGGCCGGTCAGGGCGACTGAGCGGCCTTCTTATCGAGGAAGCCCTGGCCCTTGAGCCAGGTCTCGCAGAGCTTCGGCCAGGCCTGGAACGCGGGGTCGGGGCCGATGTTGAACTGCTTCGCGCCGGAACCCAGGCCCAGGCCGTGCTGGCCCTTCTCGAAGACGTGCAGCTCAAACGGGACGCCCGCCTTGCGCAGGGCCAGGGCGAACAGCAGGCTGTTCTCGGGCGGCACGGCCTTATCTTCGTTGGTGTGGGCGAGGAACGTCGGCGGGGTCTCGGGCGTCACCTGCTGCTCGTTCGAGTAGAACTTCAACAGGTCCTCGGGCGGGTTCTCCCCCAGCAGGTTCCGATTCGAGCCCTGGTGGGTGTACGGGGTCGCCATCGCGATCACCGGATAGATCAGCATCAGGCGGTCGGGTCGCGAGCTGATCCGCTCGATCGGGTCGTCGGAGTCGGGCTTGCCGGCGTCGAAGTGGGTCCCGCCCGTCGAGGCCAGGTGCCCCCCCGCCGAGAATCCCATCAGGCCGATCCGACCCGCGTCGACGCCCCATTTCGACGCTCCCTGGCGGACCACCCGGATCGCTCGGTTGACGTCGTGCATCATGGCCGGATGGTGATACTGGGGCGCGAGCCGGTACTTCAGCACGAACGCCGTGACCCCGATCGAGTTGAACCAATCGGCGACCTCCTTGCCCTCGTGGTCGATCGCCAGGCCGCCGTACCCGCCGCCGGGACAGACCACGACCGCCGAGCCCGTGGCGACGTCGGGCCGGGGGAGGAACACGGAAAGCGTCGGGACGTCCTTGGCAGGGTCGTCCCCCTTCGCGCCGGGAGCCCCCTCGGGCCAGAGTTTCACCACCTCGGACGCCCCGTCGAGCGGGTCGGCGGCCCTCGCGTCGACCAGGGCCATCGCCCCGAGGGCGGTCATCGCCAGCATTCCTCGTGCAAAGAAGTCTCGGCCGCGCACGATGTCACCTCCGCCTCTTGTCTGAGAACCTCTCCAAAGCTCGCAACGGCCCCGATCGTAGAAGATCGCCGGGGGCCCGGCAACCTCCCGCCGGCCCCCGCGCCAATTGCGTCCACCCCTGTCAAAACGGCAGTCCCCCTTGAGGACTCAACGACTGACTCAGGTCGTAATCAATTACCAAAACTAAACTTACGGCGATCACAAACCATCGGTACGCCACTTGCATTAATCGAGGGTCGAGTAAGCTCGGGAGTCGTTTTTGGCACGGCCCCCGCGTCGCGCCGGGACAGCGCCCTCGGCCGACACGTTCGAGTCGTCGATTGGAGAATCCACGTGGCGAAGATACTGGCATACGATGAAGAGGCCCGCCAGAAGCTGGCCAGCGGCGTCGGCAAGCTGGCCAAGGCGGTCCGCAGCACGCTGGGCCCGCGGGGGCGGAACGCCGTCATCGACAAGGGGTGGGGAGCCCCCACGGTGACCAAGGACGGGGTCTCCGTCGCCGAGGAGATCGAGCTGACCGATCCTTACGAGAACATGGGCGCGCAGCTCGTGAAGGAAGCGGCCTCGAAGACGTCGGACGCCGCGGGCGACGGCACGACCACGGCCACCGTGCTGGCCGAGGCCATCTTCAAGGAGGGCCTCAAGGCCCTGGCCGCCGGCGCCGACCCGATGGCGATCAAGCGCGGGATCGACAAGGCCGTCGCGGCCATCGTCGAGAACGTGAAGTCGCAGGCGAAGAAGATCAACGGCAAGAAGGAGATCGCCGAGGTCGCCGCCATCGCCGCCAACAACGACATGTCGATCGGCGAGAAGCTGGCCGACGCGTTCGAGAAGGTCGGCACCGACGGCGTGATCACCGTCGAGGAGGCCAAGGGCTTCGAGACGACGGTCGACGTGGTCGAGGGCATGCAGTTCGACCGCGGCTACCTGAGCCCGCACTTCGTCACCGACCAGGACCGGATGGAGGTCGTCCTCGAGGACGTCTACCTGCTGATCCACGAGGAGAAGGTCGGCTCGCCCACCAAGCTGATCCCCCTGCTCGAGAAGATCGCCAAGGCCAACAAGCCGCTGGTGATCATCGCCGAGGACGTCGAGGGCGAGGCGCTGGCGACCCTGGTCGTCAACAAGCTCCGCGGGATCCTCAAGGTCGCGGCCGTCAAGGCCCCCGGCTACGGCGACCGCCGCAAGGCCATGCTGGAGGACATCGCGATCCTCACCGGCGGCAAGGCCATCTTCAAGGACCTGGGTATCGACCTCGACGCCGTCCAGCTCACCGACCTCGGCCGCGCCCGCAAGGTGACCATCACCAGCGAGGCCACGACCATCGTCGAAGGGGCCGGGACCACCGAGGCCATCAAGGGCCGGGCCGACTCCATCCGCCGCGAGATCGGCACCACCGACAGCGAGTATGACAAGGAGAAGCTCCAGGAGCGGCTCGCCAAGCTCGCCGGCGGCATCGCCCAGATCAACGTCGGCGCCGCGACCGAGACCGAGATGAAGGAGCGCAAGGCGCTCGTCGAGGACGCCCTGCACGCCACCCGCGCCGCGATCGAGGAAGGCGTCGTCCCCGGCGGCGGCACCGCCCTGATCCGCGCCTCCAAGGCGATCGAGGGGCTCAAGGCGGACGGCGACGAGCAGTTCGGCATCGACATGATCCGTCGCGCCGCCGAGCAGCCCGCCCGCTACATCGCCGAGAACGCCGGCGTCGACGGCGCGGTCGTCGTCAACCGGGTCAAGAAGTCGACCGAGCCCAACTTCGGCTACAACGCCGACAACGGCGCCTGGGGCGACCTGCTGGAAGCCGGCGTCGTCGACCCGGCCAAGGTCACCCGCACCGCCCTGCAGAACGCCGCGTCGGTCGCCGGCCTGCTGCTCACCACCGAGTGCATGATCGCCGAGCCCCCGAAGAAGCCGGAAGCCGGCGGCGGCCACGACCATCACCACGGCGGCGGCATGGACCCGATGGGCGGCATGGGTGGCATGGGCGGCATGGGTGGCATGGGGATGATGTGAGCGACGCCCCGGCGTCGCCCCCCCGGGCCCCCCGCCGAAACCGGCGCGGGGCCCCGCCCGCAGCCCCGACGAACGATCCACGAACAATCATTCGATCCATTCGAGAAGACGAGAAGGAACACGGACAATGGCCACGCTGACGATTCGTCCCCTGGAAGACCGCGTCGTGATCCAGCAGATCGAGGCCGAGGAGAAGACGGCCGGCGGCATCGTCCTGCCGGACACCGCCAAGGAGAAGCCCCAGCGCGGCAAGGTCCTGGCGGTGGGCCCCGGCAAGCTCCTGGACTCCGGCGAACGGAGCCCGATCGGCGTCGAGGTGGGCGACGAGATCCTCTTCGGCAAGTACTCGGGGACCGAGATCAAGGTCGACGGCGAGGAGATCAAGATCCTCCGCGAGTCCGACATCCTGGCCAAGGTCGTCAAGTGAGCCGGGTCGCTTCGACCGGCCTGAACTCATCCCTGGTTCGAGGAGCTCCCTTCCGTGGCTAAGCAACTGCTCTTTTCCGACGCCGCCCGCCGCAAGCTGATGGAAGGCGTCGACGTCCTGGCCCAGGCCGTGGGCTCGACCCTCGGCCCCACGGGCCGGAACGTGATCCTCAGCAAGTCGTTCGGGGGGCCGCTGGTCACCAAGGACGGCGTCACGGTCTCCAAGGAGATCGAGCTGAAGGACCCGTTCGAGAACATGGGCGCCAAGCTCGTGAACGTCGTCGCGTCGAAGACGTCCGACGTCGCCGGCGACGGCACCACGACGGCGACCATCCTGGCCCGCGCCCTCTACCGCGAGGGGCTCAAGAACGTCACCGCCGGCGCCAACCCGACGGCGCTGCGGCGGGGCATCGAGAAGGCCGTCGAGGCGGCCGTCGCCGAGCTGCACGACAAGGTCTCGCGGCCGGTGTCGAAGAAGGAGGAGATCGCCCAGGTCGGCGCCATCTCCGCCAACAACGACCCCGAGGTCGGCCGGATGCTGGCCGACGCGGTCGAGAAGGTCGGCCGCGACGGCGTGATCACCGTCGAGGAGGGCAAGACCGCCTCGACGGCCCTCGAGTTCGTCGAGGGCATGCAGTTCGACAAGGGCTACCTGAGCCCCTACTTCGTCACCTCGCCCACCACGATGGAGGTCGTCTTCGAGGACGCCCTCATCCTGCTCCACGAGAAGAAGATCAGCAGCCTCCGCGAGCTGATCCCGCTCCTGGAGAAGGTGGCGCAGTCCGGCAAGCCGCTGCTGATCGTGGCCGAGGACGTCGAGGGCGAGGCGCTGGCGACCCTGGTCGTCAACAAGCTCCGCGGCATCCTGAACATCGCGGCCGTCAAGGCCCCCGGCTTCGGCGACCGCCGCAAGGCGATGCTCGGCGACATGGCCGTCCTCACCGGCGGCACGGTCATCAGCGAGGACCTCGGCCTCAAGCTGGAGAACCTCACGCTGGCCCAGCTCGGCCAGGCCCGCCAGATCAAGGTCGACAAGGACAGCACCACGATCATCCAGGGCGCCGGCAAGCGCGAGGAGATCCAGCGCCGGATCGACCAGCTCCGCCGCCAGATCGAGGAGACCGACAGCGAGTACGACAAGGAGAAGTTCCAGGAGCGGCTCGCCAAGCTCTCCGGGGGCGTCGCCCTGATCCGCGTCGGCGCCCCGACCGAGGCCGACATGAAGCAGACCAAGGCCCGCATCGAGGACGCCCTCCACGCCACCCGCGCGGCGGCCGAGGAAGGGATCGTCCCCGGCGGCGGCACCGCCCTGCTCCGCGTCGCCCCGGCCGTCGAGAAGCTGATCGAGACGCTCGAAGGCGACGAGAAGCTCGGCGCCCGGATCGTCCTCCGCGGCCTCGAGGAGCCCGTCCGCTACATCGCGTCGAACTCGGGCTACGACGGCGGCGTGATCGCCGACGAGGTCAAGGCCGGCTCGGCGTCGATGGGCTACGACGCCAACAAGGGCGAGTTCGTCGACATGTTCGAGGCCGGCATCATCGACCCCACCAAGGTCACCCGCACGGCCCTGCAGAACGCCTCCTCGATCGCCGGCCTGCTGCTGACGACCGAGGCCCTGATCACCAACCTGAAGGACGACGACAAGGAGAACGGCCCCCGCGTCGAGGGGTCCGTCCGCTGAGCCGAAGTCCCACCTGACCGCCCGAGGCCGGGGCGCGGGCTCGATCGATCGAGCGCCGCCCCGGCCCGTTTCGTTCCGACGCCCGCCCGTGCTCCGCCCCCGCCCCCGCCCGACCGGCACGGTCCGGCTGGGAGGACGCGGCCGCGCATGTTAAGATCTTGATTCTGGACTGGACAGGGGATCGCGCGCGGCTCAGAGAGGGCCGTCGCGACGCGTCCCGGGACCCCGACCGTCGAGACGCCGCGCCGATGGCATCCACCAAACGCGACCTGTACGAAGTCCTCGAGATCACGCGCGAGTCCTCGAACGAGGAGATCAAGCGCGCCTATCGGCAGATGGCGCTGAAGTTCCACCCCGACCGCAACCCGGGCGACAAGGAGGCGGAGCGGAAGTTCCGCGAGGCGGCCGAGGCCTACGACGTCCTCTCCGACGCCCAGAAGCGCCAGCGGTACGACCGCTACGGCCACGCCGGCCTCGACGGCGCGGCCTTCCACGACTTCCGCTCGGCCGACGACATCATGTCGACCTTCGGCGACATCTTCGGCGGCGGCCTGCTCGGCGACCTGTTCGGCGGCGGCGACCGGCGGCGGGGCCCCCGCCAGGGCCCCGACCTCCTGATGCGGCTGGAGATCAGCCTGAGCGAGGCCGCCCGGGGGACCACCCGGACCGTCGAGGTCAACCGCCAGGACTTCTGCGGCGAGTGCGGCGGCTCGGGCGCACGAAAGGGGACCGTCGCCTCCACCTGCAACTACTGCGGCGGCCGGGGCCAGGTCGTCCAGACCCGGGGCTTCTTCCAGGTCGCGACCACCTGCCCCTCCTGCGGCGGCGAGGGGGTCAAGATCACCGACCCCTGCCACTCCTGCCACGGCTCGGGGCGGCTCCCCCAGACGGCCAAACTCCAGGTCGACGTGCCGCCGGGCGTCGAGACCGGCATGCGGCTGCAGCTCCGCCAGCAGGGCGAGCTGGGCGACATGGGCGCCCCCCGCGGCAACCTCCAGATCCAGATCATGGTGCGCAAGCACGAGTTCTTCGAACGCCGCCGCAACGACCTGCTCTGCCAAGTCCCCATCAGCTTCGCCCAGGCCGCGCTCGGCGCCGAGGTCGAGGTCCCGACGCTCGAAGGGCCGGGCCGAGTCCAGGTCCCTCGCGGCACCCAGAGCGGCGACGCGATCCGGCTCAAGGGTCGCGGGATGCCCGACATCGGCGGCCGGGGCCGGGGCGACGAAATCGTCGAGGTGGTCGTCGAGACCCCGCGACACCTCACCCCACGCCAGGAGGAGCTGCTCCGCGAGTTCGCCGAGATCGAGCACTTGCAGGTCAGCCCCCGACGCAAGAGCTTCTTCGAGAAGCTCCGCGACTACTTCACCGAAGAGGACGAGCCCGAGGTCACCGCGCAGGCCTGAGGCGTCCGGGCCCCGCCCCCGCCCGCCCCTCGCCCGCCGCCCCCGTCGGGCCGTCGTACCGAATAAGTCCGCCCAGGCCAGGAGACCCGCACGATGTCCGACGCCTCCAACCGCCCCGAAGCCCCCCCCAGCGACGACCCGGCCGTCGAGCCGGGCGCCGAGCCCGGTGACGCGAGCCCGACCTCCGCCCTGGAGAAGGAGCGCGACGACGCCCGCGACCAGCTCCTGCGCACCCGCGCCGAGTTCGCGAACTACCAGAAGCGCAGCAAGCAGCAGGCCGAGACCGACCGCCTGTACGCCGTCGGCAACCTCGGCCGGGACCTGCTGGACGTCCTCGACAACCTGGAGCGCGCCACCGAAGCCATGCGGGGGACGGCCGCCGAGGGTGTCGCCTCCGGGCTCGACATGGTCCACAAGCAGTTTCTCGCCACGCTCGCCAAGTACGGCGTGGCGCCGATCGAGGCCCTGGGCCAGCCCTTCGACCCCAACTTCCACGAGGCCCTGATGCAGCAGCCCTCCGCCGACGTCCCCGAGGGGACCGTCGTCGCCGAGCTGGGCAAGGGCTACCGGATCCACGAACGCGTGCTCAGGCCCAGCAAGGTCGCCGTCTCGGTCAAGCCCTGACGCGGAGGAACGCCATGCCCACCTACGACTACATCTGCGACGCCTGCGGCCACGAATTCGAGGCCTACGAGTCGATCAAGGCCGACCCCCAGACCCTCTGCCCGGGCTGCGAGAAGCACACCCTCCGTCGCAAGATCGGCCCCGGCGCGGCCATCCTGTTCAAGGGCTCGGGCTTCTACCAGACCGACTACCGCAGCGACTCGTACAAGAAGGCCGCCAAGGCCGACTCCTCCGGCGGCGGATCGTCGTCCGGCTCCGGTTCCGGCGGCGACGCGGCGAAGCCGGCGCCCCCGGCGTTCCCGAGCGCCCCGACCCCCTCCGGCGGCGGGTCGGCCGGATGATCAAAGGCCGCTGCCCGACCTGCTCGAAGGCCTTCGAGATCGACCGGATCGACGACCTGCCGTCGTTCCCGTTCTGCTCCGACCGCTGCCGCCTCGTCGATCTCGGTCGCTGGATCGACGAGGCGCACGTCATCCCCGGCCCTCCGGTCGAACTGGACGAGGAGGACGCCGAGGGACCGGCGCGACGATCCGAGATGAACGGCCGTCACCAGGACGATTGACGGTCGCTCGCGTCGCTCGCTCGATTCAGTACTGGTCGGCCGAGACGATCTCGCGGCCGGACGACGTGCTCAGGGACCGCCAGACCTGGATGGCGATCTCGTTCCGGATGAACCGCACGCCGCCGTCCGCGGTCGCCGCGTTGACGCCTCCCGGATGGCGGCTTCGCGCGGCGTAGTTGTCCGGCAGGGCGGTGGTCGTCCCCACGCACGGCGGGTTGGGCTTCCGGCTGGAACAGTAGAAGGGGCTGAACAGGACGTCGGGGAAGGAGCTGTTGGGGGCGAGGAACGCCTCGAACCCCGCGGCGTCCCCCCACCACGAGAAACCGCGCAGGTCACGCCCCTGGCCGACCACGACCTCGGACGCCAGCAGCGTCGAGCTGAGGCCGTCGGTCAGCGCGGCGAAGCCGACGGTCCGCTTCCCGGGCTGCAGTTGGTCGGTCAATGGCGCGCCCACGTCCACGAACGGCGCGCCCCCGAACTTCACGTCCTGGAAATCGACCTGCGTCTGGATCGAGTTGCCGAAGTTGACCGCGTAATTCTGCGACGTGCACGCGAAGGTCGCGCCGTGCATCGTCTCGGAGATCGGCGCGTTGCGGCCGTCGCTCGGGCAGAGGTAGACGCCCACCCATTGCGAGGTCACGGTGCGATTGGCCGTCCCGAAGTAGCGAAGGTCCTCGTCGAGCTGCGCGGGCCAGCCGGGGGCGTTGGTCCCGCCCTGGTTCCAGGCGTTGTACAGGGGCTGCTGTTCGAGATGGGGCAAAACGAAGATCAGCCAGGTCCCCCAGCAGCATCCCTTTTTCCCCGGCGGGAGGACGCCGTGCACGTCGTGATAGTTGTGCATCCCCAGGCCGATCTGCTTGAGGTTGTTCACGCACTGGGCGCGTCGGGCCGCCTCGCGGGCCGCCTGGACGGCGGGCAGGAGCAGGGCGATGAGCACCGCGATGATCGCGATGACCACCAGCAGCTCGATCAGCGTGAAGCCCCTTCGGCCGTCGCTCGTCGCATTCATCGGCGTCTCCCCGCGTGGCGATGTCCGTCCCCGGCCCCCGCCCGATCAGCGGGGGACGGCTCCAGTGGCGATGTCGAATCGCAGATGGTTCGGCTCGTCCGCCCGGATCTCGATCATGCGCGTCGATTTCGCATTGTAGTCCTCCGGGATCTTCTCGATCATCGACCTGGGCTTCTTGTCCGAGGCCCCTCGCGGGGGCGGCGCCTGCTCGCGACTGCTCGCGTAGATGCGGACGCGGTAGCTCCCCGGGGCCGGCCCTTCTGGCCTGGCGATCGTAAAGGCCCCCGCCCTGATCGTCGAGCCGACCGCGGTGGGCGGCCCGGAAGGTCCCGGCTCCAGCATGATCGCACCCGCGTCAAGGGGCCGGCCGTCCACGATCACCTCGCCCGTCACCTCGACTCGTCCCAGGGGGTCCGGCTCGGAACAGCCCGCGATCAACGCGAGGAGCGCCGGGAACAGGAAGCGAGACGCGCCTCGGTCGAGCGATTCTCTCGGGGATCTCCCGGATATTGAAGGCATCCGGCCTCATCCTTGCGAGAAGGTCGGCGTGCATGCGACGTCACGTGACGATGCGATGCCCGTTCGATCATGGTCGGGCTCGCCTCGGATTTCCAGGCAATTTGAAAAGATGAACCCGCGAGGCCCTCGGCGTGCAGAACAATGATACAAGAATGGAGATCAGCTTCGACCGGAAAGATCCGAGCGAGCCCCGATATATGTTGCTAGACGATCCCCAACTCCTGGCCCGATTCAAGGATGGATCCGACCCCGAGGCGTTCGCCGCCCTGGTAGCCCGGCACGGGCCCACGGTGTTGCGGGTCTGTCGGACGATCCTCCCGGACGTCCACCACGCCGAGGATGCGTTCCAGGCCACGTTCCTGACGCTCTTCCAGAAGGCCGCGGCGATCCAGGATCCCGACGCCTTGCGGGGCTGGCTCTGCGGCACGGCCTACAAGACGGCCTCCCGGATCCGCAAGCGGTCGATCCGGCAAGCCCAGCGGGAGCGGGCCACGGAAGTGGACCCCAGCGACGGCGGCCAGGCCCCCGGGACGGACTACGAACTTTTCCTGCTCGTCCGCGAGGAGCTGGATCGGCTGCCCGAGAAGTACCGGGCGCCGCTGATCCTCTGCTACCTGGAAGGGCTCACGCACGAGGAGGCCGCGGCCCAGCTCGAATGGGCCTCGGGCACGGTCAAGGTCCGGCTCGTCCGAGGCCGCAAGCTGCTCCGAGAGCGACTCGACCGCCGAAAGGTGGCCCTCGCCTCGGGACTGATCCTCCTGTGGAGGCGCGAGGCGGGAGCCACCGCGCCGGACCTTCTGGAATCCACGCTCCAGGCGACGTCCGTCGTGCGAAACACGGAACCGATCCGGCACGCCGCCGAGGCCCCGCGGCCTTACGGCCGGCTCGGCTCCTCGTCCTCCGGCTGGGCGGCGATCTGCCGCGCGGTCTTCATCCTGGCCGTCGCCGCCGCGGTCGCGGCGACCGCCGCCGCCGCCGTCATCCTCCCCACATCTCCGACGCCGGCGGCCGAGGATTTAGAGGATCTGCCGGCGAACCTGACCGACGTTCTCGGCGTGCACTGCACCTGACCCGAAGCCGCTCCTTTCGGGGCGGCGACCGTCCAAACGTCGCCCGCCGCCCCGTCGAATCGCCCCGGCCCCCTCGCCGGGCTAGCCCCAGCACACGCCTCGACGGCCGCGCCGCGGCCATGCGGACTGTTTCATCCAGATCGTATCATAATTTCATTTTTTCATCGATTCTCCGCCTCGCCTCGCACGCCTCGACTCGACGCCAAGGACGAAAACCACCAGGAGTTTCCGAGATGAAGATGGACAGCCAGGAAGACGCCGGATCGGAATCCCGCCCCCGCGACGGACGCCGGTCCTTCATGAAGTCGGCGATGGCCGCGGCCACGATCCCGGCCGCGGCGGCGGCCCTCTCGCGATCGGCCGAGGGCGCCACGAACCCCAACTACCTGCCGACCCTGTACCGGGGCTGGAACGCCAAGAACTTCTACACCATCAAGGACGACGAGAACGAACACGTCGAGGCGATCGTCGCCACGCTGGGCGCCCTGGCGCGACCCAAGCCGACCTTCCGTAACCTGATCCAGCCCAACGCGCAGGCGTTCGCGAACGTCTCGCGGGTGCTGGAGAACGTCGGCGTCGGCGCCTACCTCGGCGCCCTGCCGCTGATCCAATCGCAGGCGTACGTGGCGGCCGCCGGCTCGATCGCGCTGATCGAGGCCCGGCACGCCGGCTACCTCAATACGCTCCTGAATCAGAATATCAACCTGAACGCCGAGGGCGAGACGTCGAGCTTCGACCAGCCCCTGACCCCGGAGCGGGTCGTCGAGCTGGCCGGGCCGTTCATCGCCGACCTGAACGGCGGTCCGCCGCTCCTCCCCTTGATGAACGACGTGGACATCTTCAACTTCGCGCTGGCGCTCGAGTACCTCGAGGCCGAGTTCTACAACCTCAACGTCCCGCGCTTCTTCTGAGCCCGGGACGCGCGGAGCTTTCATCTCGCCCCGGCGTCGTCGGCGGACCGAGCCAACCCGATCCGTCGGCCCGCCGGGGCGAGCCGTTCCCCTTCATCCCCCCACGTCGTCATCATCGGGAGCCTTCCAAACCATGCCCGCTTCATACGTGTTCCCGCGTCGTCCGCTCCTCGCGGCGGCCGTCCTCGCCGTCGCGTTCGCCCTGATCGCGGCCCCGGCCCGCGCGGGCGACGCCGTGTCAGCCCCGGAGATCGAGTCGTTCCTGGGCCTCTCCACGGACGCCCTCCAGGGCATCGGCGGCCCGGCCTTCAACGGATCGGCCCTGCGGACGAGCTTCACGGCCGCCGCGGGCGACGTGCTCTCGTTCCGGTTCAACTTCCTGACGAACGAGGACCCGGACCTCCTGGGCGACCTGATCAACGATTTCGCCTTCATCACCCTGAATGGCGCCGACCCGACCGTGATCGCCGAGGTGGCGACGACCCCGTTCGCCGCCGCTTCGTCCACGCTCTTCTCGGTGGAGTCCGGGCTCCTGTCGTTCTCGACGACGCTGGCCGCGTCGGGTGTCTACACGTTGGGCCTGGGCGTCGTCAACGTGGTCGACGAGTTGTTGTCCTCCGCCCTCCTCCTGGACGATTTCCGGATCAACGGCGTCGGATTGTCGGGCGGCGGCTTCGAGTCCGGCTCCCTGACCGACTTCGAAGGCCTCGGCGCGTTCGCGATCGTCGGCGGAGCGATCGGCTCGCCGGCCCCCGAGGGGAGTTCCCAGCTTTTCCTGAGCAACGGATCAACGGCCGTGCCCGAGCCGGCCGGCGTGGTCTCGCTCCTCGTCGGGGCTTCCGGCCTGGCGGCCGGCGCGACGTATCGCGCCCGGAAGGCGACGCCTCGAGACTGACCCTTTCGACTCGCCTTCGAAACGAGGACGCCCCGCTCCCCGAGACATCGGAGGGCGGGGCGTCGCGTCGGTTCGAAACCAGCGGCCCGGCCGGCGGTCAAATGTGGACGGATTCACCCAGGCCCTGGCCGGCCGCCTCCATGATCGACTCGGAGAACGTCGGGTGCGGGTGCATCGCGTGGACGATCTCCTCCTCGGTGGCCTCCAGCCGCATGGCCATGACCATCTCGGAGATCATCTCGGTGGCGACCGCCCCGATGATGTGGGCGCCCAGCAGCTCGCCGTATTTCTTGCCGAAGATCAGCTTGACGAAGCCCTCGCTCTCGCCGGCGGCCAGGGCGCGGCCGCTGAACGCGAACGGGAACTTGCCGATGCGGATCTCGTGGCCCGCCTCGCGCGCCGCCTTCTCGGTCAGGCCCACGCTGGCGACGCCCGGCTCGGTATAGGTGCAGCCGGGAATGATCGAGTAATCCACCGTGTGCTTCGAGTGGCCGGCGATCCGCTCGACGCAGTAGACCGCCTCGTGGTGGGCGACGTGCGCCAGCCAGGGGGGGCCGATGACGTCGCCGACGGCGTAGATTCCCGGCACGTTGGTGGCGAAGCCGTTCTCGCGGTCGACCTTGATGTGGCCCCGGTCGATCTCGACCTTCACCTCGGGCGCGAACAGGCCCTCGACGTTCCCGGTCACGCCGATGGCGACCAGCGCCACGTCGGCCTCGATCGTCTTCTTGCCCTGCGGCGTCTCGATCTCGGCCTTCACGCCCTTGGCGGACTTCTCCAGCTTCGTGGTCTTGGAGCTGGTGTGGATCTCCAGGCCCTTGGCAACGAGGCTCTTCTTCAGGGTGTCGGAGACCTCCTCGTCCTCGATCGGCAGGACGCGGTCGAGCATCTCGACGACCGTGACCTTGGTGCCGATGGCGTTGTAGAAGTAGCCGAACTCCAGGCCGATGGCCCCCGCGCCGATGATGAGCATCGACTTGGGCTGGGCCTCCAGCGACATCGCCTCCTTCGACGTGATGACGGTCTTGCCGTCGAACTCGACGCCGGGGAACGGCCGGGGCCGGGCGCCGGTGGCGATCACGATCGCGTCGGCCGTGACCACCTCGTCGCCGACCTTGACCTTGCCCGGCGCGATCACCTGGGCGACGCCGAACTTCGACTTGACCTTGTACTTGCGGAAGAGCCCCTCGATGCCCTTGTTGAGCTGACCGGCGACGCCTCGGCTGCGGCCGATCATCTCGCCGAAGTTCCACTCGCCCTTGCCGTGATAGCCGAACCGTTCGCCGTGGCGCTTGACCATCTCGACGAGGTGGGCGTTGGAGAGGAGGGCCTTGGTGGGGATGCATCCCCAGTTGAGGCAGACGCCGCCGAGCTTGTCGCGCTCGATGCAGAGCACGTTCTTGCCGAGCTGCGCCGCCCGGATCGCCCCGGCGTATCCGGCGGGGCCGCCGCCGATCACCACGATGTCGTAGTCGTTGGCCATGTTCGTGTTCGCCGCATTTCCAGAAAGGGGGTGTATCGAAAGCCGCCCTCGCGCCGGCCCGGCTTGGCTCGTCTCGGCCGACCTCCGGCCTCCTGCGCGACATTATACGGGAGGACGGGCCCGGCGGGGCCCGAAGCGCGACGGCCCCGCCTCCGGGCTCGCGAGGTCGGCGAGGGCCGGGGCGGGGCCTACGTGCGCGATCGGCGGGATCAGAGCAGCATCCGCGCCGGCTCTTCGAGCAGGTTCTTGAGCGTCCGCATGAAGTCGGCGGCCGTCGCGCCGTCGACCGCGCGGTGGTCGGCGCTGAGGGTCAGCGACATCACCGTTCCGACGACGATGGCGTCGCCCTCGACGACCGGCCGCTTTTCGGCGGCGGAGACGGCCAGGATGGCGACCTCGGGCAGGTTGATGATGGCGTCGAACTGCTTGACGCCGTACATGCCCAGGTTGCTGATCGTGAAGGTCCCGCCCGAGAGCTGATCGCCCGATAGGTTGCCCCCGCGCGCCGCGGCGGCCAGGGCCTCGCTACCCTTGCGGACCTCGATCAGGCCCATCTGGTCGGCGTGGTGGAGGACCGGGACGATGAGCCCTTCCTCCAGGGCCACGGCGATCCCGATGTTCACCTCGCCGCGGCGGGTGATGGCGTCGGGCTCGAACGTGGCGTTCAGGGCCGGGTGGCGGCGGAGCGAGACGGCGACCGCCTTGGTCACGAAGTCGCCGACCGAGAGCTTCACCTTCTCGGCGGCCAGCTCCTTGTTCAGCGTCTCGCGGAGGGCGACGAGCTTGTCGACCCGGACGTCCACGGTGACGTGGATCTCCGGCGCGGTCTGCTTGGACTGCGACATCCGCTGGGCGATCGTCTTGCGCATCCGCGAGTTGGGGATGCGCTGCTCCTGCAGCGGCGCGGTGGAGATCCGCGCGGCGGGGCGGGGCGGCACGGCCGCCGGTTGGGGCGAGGCGGCCGGGGCCTTCGCGGCGGCCGGGGACGCCCCCCTGTCCTTGCCCTTGCCGGCGAGGAACTCCTCGACGTCGCGGCGGACGACCCGGCCGCCGGGGCCGGTCCCCTTCACGCGGGCGATGTCGATCCGGGCCTCGGCGGCGATCTTGCGGGCGAGCGGGCTGGACCGCACGCGGCCGCCGGTGCCGACGGCCGCCAGCTCATCCTCGTCGTCCTCGACCTCGGGCTCGGCCTCGGGGGCCGGCGCCTCGGCGGGCTTGCGCTTGCCGTTCTCGCCGGAGGCCGCGGCGGGCGCCTGGCCCTCGGCCTTCGGGTCGGCCTTTTTGGCGCCGCCGCCCAGGCCGGCGGCGACTTGCTTCGGGTCCTCGCCCTTCTTGGCGAGGACCATCACGCGATCGCCCAACGCGACCTCGTCGCCGGCCTCGTGGTCGATGTGGGCGATGACGCCGTCCTCATACGACTTCATCTGCATCGTGGCCTTGTCGGTCTCGATGTCGGCCAGGACGTCGCCTTCCTTGATCGCGTCCCCCACCTTGACCAGCCACTGCGCGATGACCCCGCTCTCCATCGTGGGGCTGAGCTTGGGCATTGTCACTTCGATCGGCACGAGTCGGCTCCTCGGGGCCGTTGCGAAGGCCCCCTCGCTCTGTCGAAGAGCGGAAAAATCGTGTTGGTTGCGGGTCAGGTCAGCGGTAGACCACGTCGTTGACGGCGGCCAGGATCCGCGGCACGGACGGCAGCATCGAGGCTTCGAGCTGCTTGTTGTACGGGGCCGGCGCGTCGGCCGAGGCCACGCGGAGGATCGGGGCGTCCAGCTCGTCGAACACCTCGCGAGTGATCCGGTCGGAGACGCCGGCGCCGAGCCCGCAGTACGGCCAGTCTTCCTCGACGATCACGGCGCGGTGGGTCTTCGAGACCGACTGCACCAGGGTCTCGATGTCGAGCGGGCGGATGCTGCGGAGGTCGATCACCTCGGCCTCCACCCCCTTGGCGGCCAGCTCCTCGGCCGCGGCCAGGGTCGTCTTGAGCGAGCGCGAGTAGGTGATCAGGGTCACGTCCGCGCCCGGACGACGGATCTCGGCCTTGCCGAACGGGACGACGTGGTCGCCGTCGGGGATCTCGCCGCGCTCGTGGTAGAGCACCTCGTGCTCGATGAAGACGACCGGGTCGTCGGAGCGGACGGCCGTCTTGAGCAGGCCCTTGGCGTCGGCCGGGGTGGCCGGCATGACGACGGTCAAGCCGGGGATCTGGGCGTACCAGGCCTCCAGCCGGTGCGAGTGGGTGGCCCCCAGGCTGCCGGCCATCCCCGAGCTGCCGCGGAAGACGATCGGCACCGAAAACTGGCCGCCGCTCATGTAGCGCATGTTGGCGGCGTTGTTGACGATCTGGTCGATCGCCACCAGGCTGAAGCTGAACGTCATGAACTCGATGATCGGCCGCAGCCCGACCATCGCCGCGCCGATGCCGATGCCGGCGAAGCCTTCCTCGGAGATCGGGGTGTCGATCACGCGGCGGGGCCCGAACTTCTTGAGCATCCCCTGGCTGACCTTGTAGGCGCCGTCGTACTCGGCGACCTCCTCGCCCATCAGGAACACGCGATCGTCGCGCTCCATCTCCTCGGTCATCGCCTGGTTGAGCGCCTCTCGATACGAAAAAACCGCCATGATCACTCCTGCGGGATGAAGGGGGCCACCGTGATGTCTTCGTAGAGGGCCTCGAGGGGCGGGTTCTCGCTCTTCTCGGCGAACTCGATCGCCTCCTCGATCTCGGCCTTGACCTCCTCGCGCATCGCTTCGAAGGCCTCGTCGTCGATCCAGCCGCGCTCCTTGAGGACGGCCTCGTAGCGGATGATCGGGTCTTTCTTCATGTAGCTGTCCAGCTCGTCGCGGAGCCGGTACTTGCCCGGGTCGCTGATCGAGTGGCCCTTGTGGCGGTAGGTCAGGGCCTCGATGAAGCTCGGCCCCTCGCCGGCGCGGGCGTGCTCGACGGCCTCCAGCGTGGTGCGGGCCATCAGCTCGATGTCGTTGCCGTCGATCTTGTGGCCGGGGATGCCGTACGGCGTGGCGCAGCGGATGGTCAGGTCCTGGTGCGAGCTGGAGCGGACCAGCGACGTGCCCATCGCGTAGAGGTTGTTCTCGACGATGTAGATGACCGGCAGCTTCCACAGGGCGGCCATGTTCAGGGCCTCGTGGACGCTCCCCTGGTTGATGGCGCCGTCGCCCAGGTAGCAGAGGGCCACCCGGTCCTCGCCGCGGTACTTGCTGGCGAAGGCGAAGCCCGCCGCCAGCGGGATGTGGCTGCCGACGATCGCGTGGCCCCCCATCATCCCCTTCGGGGCGTCGAAGAAGTGCATCGAGCCCCCCTTGCCCTTGGAGCAGCCCGTCACCTTGCCCAGCAGCTCGGCCATGCCGGCCCTCGCCGTCATGCCCAGGGCCAGGGCGTGGCCGTGGTCGCGGTAGGCGGTGATCACCCAGTCGTCCTCGCGGAGGACGCCGATCGACCCCACCGCCACCGGCTCCTGGCCGCTGTACTGGTGGAAGAATCCGCCGATCTTGTTGCCCTTCTGGTAGAGCATCTCCGCCCGTTCCTCGAACCGGCGGATCAGCAGCATCTGTCGGAGCCAGTCCAAGGCGCGGGACTTGTCGACGATCGGCTGCGCTTCCGTTTGCACTGAGGCCATAACAACCAGACTCCTGAGTGAACGGCGGACCAAGCGGATGCCGGTGGGGCCGGCGACGGCGAGTTCGGAAGGCCGATCCGTCGGCGATCGCGGGGCGGCGGGGAGGAGCTTCGCGCGCGAATCGCCCGCCCGAGGGGGCGATGATTCTTCTTTCCCGGGCCCGGGACCTCTGCGGCTCAAACAGGGCAAGCCGCGACCGGGCCGGATTCCAGGTCCACCGTCCGCCGATTATGTTTGATCAGCTCATCTTATCCGAAAGATCCAGACCTCCGCCAGGCAGGAAGGCGCGAACCCGTCGGCCCCGCCGCCTGTCCCAAACCTTCCCCCTCCTCGGAGAATCCCCCGCAAATCCGGCCGCCGCACGGGTCTCCTCCCCTGACCGCCCCATACCGGGGCCGGCCGTAGTCAGGGCCACCACGCAGGGCGAGCATGGATGAATTGAGCGAGCGGCTGGCGAGCGGCGATCCCGAGGCGTTCGGCGAATTGTACGCGGCGCTCGCCGATCGTCTGCACCATTATCTGGTGTCTCGTCTAGGTGCATCGGCCGACGCCGACGACGTCCTCCAGGAGACCTTCCTCCGACTGGCGCGGAATCGCGGCCGGATGCGCGAGGTCGACGACCTCACGGCGTTCGCGTTCACCGTCGCCCGCAACGAGGCCAACCGCTGGCTCGACGCCCGACGACGGCGCGGCGAGGCCCTGGCCGCCACCGCCCGCGACCTCTTCGCCGAGGCCTCGTCCGACGAACTTGGGGCCCGCGAGACGGCCGAATCGGTGGCCCTGGGCCTCGCCGGTCTGGAGGCCGACGACCGCGAGGTCGTCGTGCTGAAGATATTTACAGGCCTGACGTTTCGCGAGATTGGCGCGATCCTGGGCCGCCCCCTGGGGACGGTCGCCACGCGCTATCGTTCGGCCCTGGATCGCCTGCGGACCCTGATGGCGGGAGAGAGACGATGAATGACGACCTGGAGGCCCGCTTCCGCCGACTCAAGCCCCGGGGTGCCCCCCCCGAACTCCGCGGCAGGATCCTGGAGTCGGTCGCCCGCGAACTGGCGGCCCCGGACGCCGCCCGCCCTTTCCGACGAAGGTTCCCGGCCTGGACCGCCACGGCCGCCGCCCTGCTTCTCGGCGTTTTTTTGAATCATCTGGCGAATCGGGCGGTCGACGAACGGCTGGCCAGAGTTTTCGGCCCCCGCCCGCTCCCGCCAGCGGCGCTGGAGTTGGCCCGCGACGTCGCCGAGGCCGCCGGGCCCGAGGCGGGACGGTTGGTCCTCGACCGACTCGCCACACCCGGGAGGCCCGCCACCGAGGCGGACTTCCGCCGCCACGCGGCCGACCTGGGCCGCCTTTCCCGCGAACCGACCTCCGACTCCCTGGAGAGTGACGATGAGAAAGCGCCTGGCGAGGTTCCTCAAGTGGGCCGCGATCGCCTGCGGCCTGCTGCTGGCCGCCTGCTTGCTGGCGAGCGCCGGCCTCACCTGGATCACCGGCAGAAGGCTTGAAGCCCGGCTCGCCGCCCTCCGGGCCGCGGGCGACCCGCTCACGATCGCCGATCTCGCCCCGACCCCCGTCCCGCCGGCGGAAGACGCCGCCGTCCCGTTGGCGCGGGTCGCAGCGGCCCAGGGCGCGTTCCAGAAGGAGCTGACCGCACTGTTCCCGGGAAGGGGCGTTGCGGACCTCCCCCTGGGCCCCGGCGAGCAAGCGAAGCTCAGGGCCTTGTTCGAGGCCCAACCCGAGATCGTCCCGCTCCTGCGCGACGCGGCCTCGCGACCCGGCTACGCGCCGCCGTTCGACGCGGCGGCCACCACGACCGAGATGCTGAAGCGGTCTTTCGAGCTGATGTCTCGACATCGCGAAGCCTCGCGAATCCTCCAGAGCCGGTCGGCGCTCCTGGTCGCCGAGGGCCTCCCCGACGAGGCCCTCGAGCTCCAGATCGTGGCGCTTCGGCTCGCACGACTCCCGTTCCGCGAGCCGACGATGTCCAACTACCTCGTCGGGATCGCCTGCACCCGCGTCGCGGCCGCCGGCGTGAACGACGTGCTCCAGTCGGCCCCGGTCTCCGAGGCGGGCCGCCGGGCGCTCGACGCCGAGTTGGCCCTTCTGGACGACCCGGCCCTGGTCCGGCGGGCGTTCAAGAACGAGAGGGCTTACTCGCTGACGAGCGTCAACGAGATGTCCGCGAACCTCTTCTGGCTCACGGGATGGATGCGCAACGACCTGACGGCCCTGATGCTCGACCTCTTCGACGACCAGATCCGTAAGCTGGACCTCCCCTATGCCCAGGCGGCGGCCACAGCCTCCGCGACCGGCCGACGGTGGTCCCCCTTCGGGACGCTGGTCGACCTTCTCAAACCGGCCCTGGCCTCGACTCGCGAGGCGACCGAACGACTCCGCGCCGCAACCCGCTCGCTCCGCGTGCTCAACGCGATCCAGTCAAGGGTCCCGACCGAAGCCGAGGCCCCGCCGCCCCTCGACTCCCTGGGCCTCCCCCGCGAGGCGACCGTCGACCCGTTCACGGGCAGGCCGCTCCTCGTCAAGAAGCTCCCGAGCGGCTGGCTGGTCTACTCCGTCGGCAAGGATCTGGTCGACGACGGCGGCGACCTGGAGAAGGACAAGGACGTCGGCTTCGGCGCCCCCCGCGAGGACCTTCCAGGCCGCCCCTGAATCCGTCACATCCGCCCCGTCGACCGAGGGGGCCGACCGCCGACCTCTTCCGCCGCGGACGCCGCCGTCGCCCGATCGGGTGGGAGCGTCGGGCCCGGGACGGCGACCGGCCCCCGGGTCGTCCGAAGACGCGGCTTCTTTATTAAGATTTTGTTGGCTTCAACACTTTCTTGTCTTAGGATATATTTGCCTGCTCAGTTATTCCGGGTCGCGGGGCGAAAGGACCCCCGCGATCGGCTGGACAGCGACGCGACCCTTCTACTTTGCCTTTTCGTCGAGCCCGTCGAGGCTCTCACGATGGGCTTCCGCGTCGACCGGTGCTCCCCAGTGAGCCGACACCTCCTCCCCAGTCCGTCCGTCCCGGGTCGGAAGGCGACTTCCCCCGCGATCGGGCCGACGGATCTCGACCGCTTCGAGCGGATGCGCGGGGCGGCCTTCCCTGGAGCCGAGGCCCGCCCGCCGCCGCGACGGCACTCCCAACCTGAGGAACTCCATGATTTTCCAAGATCAGAGCGCAGCGTGGAAATCTCGATCGACGGCGGCCTCGGCGGGGCAGGCCGGGTCCCGGACGCGGCGATCGCCCGTCAGGCCGAGCCTGGAGCCTTGCGAGGAGCGCGTCCTGATGGCGTCCATCCTGGGCGCGGCGCAGACCTTCGCGGTGCTCGGCGGCTCGACGGTGACCAACACCGGCCCCACCGCGATCGTCGGCGACCTGGGGGTGAGCCCCGGCTCCGCCGTCACCGGCTTCCCGCCGGGGGTCGTGACGAGCGGGACGATCCACGCGAACGACGCCAGGGCGGTCGCGGCCCACTCCGCCGCCGCCGCGGCGTACGCGATCATCGCGGGCGAGACATCGCCCCCCGCCAACGACCTGACCGGCCAGGACCTCCGCGGTCTGACGCTCTTGCCTGGAGTCTACTCCTTCGACACCTCGGCCGCGCTGACGGGGATCCTCACCCTGGACGCCGGCGGCGACCCGAACGCCCGCTTCGACTTCCAGATCGGGTCCACGCTGATCACCGGGAGTGGATCCTCGGTCGTCCTCATCAACTCCGGCCAGAATGAGAACGTCTACTTCCAGGTCGGCACGTCGGCGACCCTCGGGACGAACACCGCCTTCCAGGGGAACATCCTGGCGGACCAGAGCATCACGATCACCACCGGCGCGAGCCTCCAGGGTCGCGCCCTGGCGATCAACGGCGCGGTGACGCTGGATACGAACCAGATCACCGCCGCCCAGGCCGACCTCTCGGCGACCAAGGTCGTCGCGTCCGCCCAGGCAGTCGCCGGGGCCCCGCTCGCCTACACCGTCACCGTGGCCAACGCCGGCCCGAGCGCCGCCCTCGAAGTCGCCCTGGCCGACCTCGTCCCGGCGGGGACGACGTTCCTGTCCGCGGTCCAGACCGCCGGGCCGACCTTCACCCTCGCGACGCCCGCCGTCGGCGGCACCGGGGCGATCGGCGGCACGCTCGCGTCGCTGGCATCGGGCGCATCGGCCACCTTCACCATCACCGTGATGATCGCGCCGTCGCTCGCCGACGCCACGGTGATCTCGAACACGGCCTCGGTCTCCTCTACCACCATCGACCCGGATCCCGAGAACAACTCCCAGACGGCGACCATCTCCTCGGCGACGTCAGCCGACCTGGCCGTCACCAAGACCATCACGTCCGGACCGCCCGTCGCCGGTCAGGCGTTGAGCTACCTGATCACCGTGACGAACGACGGCCCCAGCGACGCGCAGGGCGTCGCCCTGGCCGACCTCGTGCCCGTAGGTGCCACGTTCCTGGCGATCGCGCAGACTACCGGCCCGGCGTTCGCGTTGACGACCCCGGCCGTCGGCGGCACGGGAGCGATCTCAGGCACGCTCGGCACGCTCCTCTCGGGGGCCTCGGCCAGCTTCGTCCTCACCGTGCTGCTGCCACCGTCGCTTCCCGAAGGCACTTTGGTGGTGAACACGGCCAGCTTCTCCGCGGCCACCACCGACCCCGACCCGACGAACAACTCGCAGACCGCGAGCGCGGCCGCCTCAGCCCTCGCCGACCTGGCCGTCACGAAGTCGATCGCGTCCGGCCCCCTCGTCGCCGGACAGTCGTTGACCTACCTGATCACGGTGGCGAACGTCGGCCCCAGCGACGCGCTGGGCGTCGCGCTGTCCGACCTCATCCCCTCCGGCGCCACGTTCATCTCGATCGCGCAGCCGACCGGCCCGGCGTTCGCGCTGACGACGCCGGCCGCGGGGAGCGGGGGCGCGATCTCCGGCACGCTGGCCACGCTCTCCTCGGGCGCCTCGGCCAGCTTCCTCGTCACCGTGATGCTCTCCCCATCGATCCCCGCCGGGACGCAGGTGGCGAACACGGCCAGCTTCTCCGCGGCCACCACGGACCTCGACCCCGCCAACAACTCGCAGACCGCCGCCGCAGCCGTCTCCGCCTTGGCCGACCTGGCCGTCACGAAGACGATCGCGTCCGCCCAGGCCGTCGCCGGCGAGGCGCTGGTCTACACGATCACCGTGACGAACGTCGGCCCCAGCGACGCCGTGGGCGTCTCCTTGGCCGACCTCGCTCCCGTCGGCCTCACGTTCCTCTCGGTCGTCCAGACGGGCGGACCGGCCTTCACGTTGACGACGCCGCCCGTGGGCGGAGCCGGATCGATCTCCGGGACGCTGGCCTCGCTCGCGGCCGGCGTTTCGGCGAGCTTCACGGTCACCATGTTGCTGTCGGCCGCAGCCCCCGATGGGGCCGTCGTGGTCAACACGGCCTCGGTCTCGGCGGCCACGACGGACCTCGACCCCGCCAACAACTCGCAGTCGGCCGCCGCCCTCGTGGCCACCCGGGCCGACGTCGCGGTCGTCAAGACGATCGCATCGGGCCAGGCCGCCGCCGGGGCGCCGCTGGTCTACACGATCACCGTGACGAACGTCGGCCCCAGCGACGCCGCGACGGTCTCGCTGGCCGACCTCGTCCCCGCCGGGACGTCGTTCCTCTCGGTGGTCCAGACCTCGGGGCCGGCCTTCGGCCTTTCCAGCCCGGCGGTCGGCGGCACGGGCTCGATCGCCGGCATCATCGGGACGCTGGCCTCGGGGGCCTCGGCGAGCTTCACCATCACGGTGCTGGTGTCGGCCGCGACGCCCGAGGGGACCCAGGTGGTCAACACGGCCACCGTCTCGGCCGCCACGTTCGACCCGAATCTCGCGAACAACACCCAGTCGGTCACCGCCTCCGTGAGCGCGGTCGTGCCGCCGATCACGCCGACGTCGCCCGTCGTCGTGGCCGTCGAGCGGTTCGGCATCCACGCCCAGCCGACGATCCTGGTGATCGGGTTCAGCACCCCGCTCGATGCAGCTCGGGCTCAGGACGTGGCGAACTATGGGATTACGTCCCTGGGAGGCCCCGGGCAGGGAGGGAACCGCAGGGGCGTCGTCATCAACGTGACCGGGGCGACGTATGATCCGATCGCTCGGACCGTCACGCTGCGATTGGCCCAGCGGCTCAACCTCTATAGCTTCTATCAGCTGACCGTCCGCGGCACCCCGCCGGGGGGCGTGACGAGCGCCGACGGCGGCCTCCTCGACGGCCAGGGCTCCGGCGTCCCGGGGTCGAACTACGTCACGACGATCTCCAAGAGCTCGCTCGCGGGGCGCTCCAGTTCGCCCCACGGGCGATTGGGTTCGCAAGCCGTCCCGACTCGCGTCGCCAACACGCCGTCCTTCGCCGGCAGGTTCTCGACCCGCGCCGCTTCGGCGATGAACCTGGCCGGCGCCGGCCAGGTCGGGAGCCCGCGTATGCCGGCCTACCTGGGCCGCGCGCGGGCGCTCCGAACGGTCTCCGTGTGAGCCCTCCGCAAGGCGACGCCTCGCCGACACCGGGGCGTCGCCTTGAAGGATTTCTTCGACCCCCTCGCCGTCAACCGGCCTTACCGGTCTTGGAGGCTCGATCGGCCGGGGGGCCCTCGTGGTTGACCTCCGCGAGGAGTCGCCCGACGAACGTTTCGAACGCGTTTGACGTGAGGAAATGGCCCCGCCGTCGAATCGTCCCCTCCTCGTCCACGATGCAGTAGGTGGGATGGCCCTGGGCATGGTATCGCTTCGCGACGGCCGACCCGCCGGTGAGAATGCTCGGCCAGTTCGCATTCTCACCTTCAAGGATCTTGCGGGCGTCGCCCGAGTCTTGCAGGGCTACGCCGAGGAAGGTGAACGGCCTCCTCTGCCATCTCTGCATCAAGGCACGTTGCCATGACAACGTCTTCCGGCAGTCCTCGCAGCCGGGCATCCAGAAGCAGACGGCCACGACCCTCCCGCGAAGGGCCGAAAGCTTGATGGGGGTCCCGTCGACGCCCGCCCCTTCGATCTCACGCGCTGGCTTGCCCTCGCTCAGGTGGCGGGACTCGTCCAGGAGCTCGGCCGACAGATCTCCCAGCAAGGTCGGTGGCCTCGACACGAAACTCTCGGCCCTCTCTCGACTCTTGCGTTCCGCGGGATCCGCGATCGCCGCCGAGGGCCCCTTGGCCGTCTCTCGTTCCAGGTTCCTGCGGAGGATCGAGATATAGGGGGCGTCCGCGTAGTCGGCGACGACTTCATCGAAGAGGCGTTCGCTCTCGGCCTGCAGGGAGGCGGAATCCAGCGATCGCAGGTGTCCTTGATACGATCGCGCGAGCACGGGCAAGGCTCGCTGGACGAACTGCTCCCGCCCCTGCTCGTCGCGGCCGTAGGTCGTGAAAGTCGATGGTGGCAGCGCTGCCTTCCTCAGGTCCGCCGCAAGCTTCGCCTTCCTGTAAAGATACGTGGCCAGGCCGTACCGGATCAGGCCCCGGGCCTCGCGGTTTTCGGCGACGGCGTGGATCCCGCGCAGGAAGGCGTCCCGGCTCCAGGACGGGGAAGCCTCCATTTCCAGGCCGGCGCGAGCCGTTTCGGGGTCGTCGCCGTGATGTTCGAGGAGCAGCCGCGCGGCGCGGAAGGCTTCGTCGTCCGCCTCCGCAGCCTCGAAGCCTCGCGCGGCCGTCGCGACCCAGATCAAGCCGTCGCGCGCGGCGGTCTCCTTCGGCGACTTCGCGGCCAGGTCGTTGATCCGACCGGCGTACTCGGCGAGCTTCGGGAACGCGTCGTCGACGACCTTCCTCTGCTCCTCGGGGGAGTCCGCTTTGGCCTTCCCGAGATCCGCGGCGTGAGCCTTAGCCTCCTGGTATTCCCGGATGATCCGCTGCATCTCCTGCTCCAGAGAGGGTGCCTGGGGTTCGGGACGCGCCGCGGCCGGCGGGGGTTGCTGGGGCGAGTCCGGGTCACGCGCCATCGTGAAGGCCCCGGCCGTCAATCCGCAGAGGCCAAGCAGCAGTATCGAGGTCCGCGTCGCGACGCCCATGGTCAGGCTCCGGAGGGTTTCATGCAGCAGGGCGAGCACCGCCGGGGAGGCGACGGCCGCCCCTCTCCCGACGGCGAGCCGGGTGGTCGACCGGGCGAGGACCGCGGGGATCGTCGCCGCGGTCGCACGCGAGGCTACCAACGCGGTCGCCGACGCCGGGGCGAGGCCGCGGCGGATCAGCCGAGGGCGGAGAAGATCGCGGGCCCGCGAGAGACGGCTGCGGACCGTCCCCACCGGCAGGCCGAGGGCTTCGGCCGCCTGCAGGTGCGAGAGACCGTCGAGGTGGCACATCGACGCGACCTCTCGATACTTGCGGGGCAGCCGGGCGACCTCGCGGGCGACGAGGTCGCGGATCTCGGCGCGGGCGGCGTCGACGGCCGGATCCTGGGGAACCCGGCCCGGATCGGCCTCGGCCGGGACCTGGCGGGCGGCGCGGCGACGGGCCCTCGCGGCGACCTTGCGGGCGACGCCGTGGAGCCAGCGGCCGAGCGAGTCGTCCACCTGGACCGAGCGGGCCTTGCGGGCCAGGACCAGGAAGACGGCCTGGAACGCATCCTCGGCGGCGTGTTCGTCGCGGAGCACGCGCCGGCAGAGCCCGAGGACCATCGGCCCGTGACGCTCGACCAGGGCCGAGAACGCCGCTTCGGCGGACTCGCCCTCCCGGTGCAGAAACAGCCGGAGCAGGTCGGCGTCGGCCTTCGGCCCGATCGAACCTTCGGCGAGCAGCACGCCGAGGTCTTGCCGGTCCGATCGCTTCCTTCGGGGATCGCGCATGGGGGCTCCGAATCGGCCTCGACCTGGATCGGGCCCTCCATCCGGCCCGTCTTCTCCTTTGACCATGCACGAAGCGGGTTCCGCAATCCACAACTTAGGTTCGGTTCGCTCCGGGCGATCGGTTCTCAAGCGATCCGCCAGCGCCTTATGGTTTCTGGGGGCCGCAGTCGCGGACGGCCCGTGCATCGAGGCGGATGCCACGAATTCAAGGAAACGAACCAGATGAACAGGCGATTGAGTTTCCGCCCGGCGTTGTCCGACCGCCTGGAAGACCGGATCGTCATGAGCGTCGCCGGCCTCCACCGGCCGGCGCTGGTCGGGGAGTTGCTCCGCGGCGCGAACGGCCTCGCGTCGCAGGCCGCCGGCGCATCGACGAGCACGACGCCGACCTCGGCGACGGTCCTCTTCAACGGCCGGCTGCCGACCCGAGGCTCGGGCAACGCCCGGCTCGTCTTCACGGTCTACGACAGGGCAAGCGGCGGGACGGCGCTTTATCAGGAAGTCCAGACGGTCCCCGTCGCCCAGGGCGGCTATCAGGCGTATCTCGGTCGGGGCACGGCCGAGGGCCTCCCGCCCTCGCTCGGCGTAGGCCGCGACTCGCTCTACGTCTCCGTCGCCCGTGCCGGACGTCCCCAGCATCCACTCGGTCAGCGGATCGCCCTGGCGGCGTCCGCCTTCACGCTGACGCCCGACCCCGTCCCGGGGCCTCCCGGCCCGCAGGGCGAACCAGGCCCCCAGGGCGAACCCGGGACTCAAGGCCCGCAGGGGCCGCAGGGAACCCCTGGCGTCCAGGGACCCCAAGGCGTTCCGGGTATGCGAGGCCCGCAAGGCGACCCCGGCGTCCAGGGCCCGGAAGGCGACCCCGGCGTCCAGGGCCCGCAGGGCGATCCCGGGGTCCAGGGGCCGCAGGGCGACCCCGGGCCGACGGGGCCGGTCGGCCCGCAAGGTCCCACCGGGGTCGTGCAGACGGCCTTCGCGACGGGGACCATGGCGAATCCCGACGCGGGGAACACCTTCATCGGCCCGACGGTCGACGTCACGATCCAGGACGGCGACCAGATCTACATCCAGGCGACCGCCACGATGGGGAGTTTCATCTCCCTCGGCGCGGGGGGGCTCACCCTGAGCCTGAACTACTCCTCCGGAGGCGGTGCGTTGACGCCCGTCGTGTCGTATGCCGGACTGAGCGTCGGCCCGGGCGAGAAGACCATCTTCCCGCTCAACGCCCTGATCACCGGGCTCGCGGCCGGCACCTACACGGTCGGCGTCTCGGGGGCGTCCATCGACCCGATGTGGACGAACCAGGGCACCGGGACGATCACGGCGATGGTCCTCCGGACCTGAGCCCCGGGCTCGAACGGCATCGAAACGCGAACGCCCCCGGGGAGACCGGGGGCGTCGCGGCGTTCGTGGGGCGGGGCCGACCTCAGAGGTCAGTCTTGACCGCCAACAGCTGACGCAGGACGTACGGCAGGATGCCGCCGTTCTCGTAGTAGTGGACTTCCTGGGGGGTGTCGATCCGGACGCGGGCGGGGAACCGGATCGTGGTCCCGTCGGCCTTCTCGGCGGCGACGACCACGGACTTGGCCGTGGCGACGCGCTCGGCGAGCGTGCCGTCGGGGTTCTCGATCCGGAAGACTTCCTCGCCGGTCAGCCCGAGGCCCTCGGCGCTCTGGCCGGGCTCGAACTGGAGCGGGACGATGCCCATGCCGACGAGGTTCGAGCGGTGGATGCGCTCATAGGTCTCGGCGATTACGGCGGAGATCCCCAGCAGCTTCGGCCCCTTCGCGGCCCAGTCGCGCGAGGAGCCCGAGCCGTACTCCTTGCCGGCGAGGATGATCAGCGGCGTCCCCTCGGCCTGATACTTCATCGAGGCGTCGAAGATGCTCATGACCTCGCCGTCGGGGAGGTGGCGCGTCCAGCCGCCTTCCGTGCCCGGCGCTAGCTTGTTCCGCAGGCGGATGTTGGCGAACGTGCCGCGGACCATGACCTCGTGGTTCCCCCGGCGCGAGCCGTAGGAGTTGAAGTCGGCCGGCTTCACGCCGTGGGCGATCAGGTATCGGCCGGCCGGGCCGTCGGCCTTGATGGAGCCGGCGGGCGAGATGTGGTCGGTCGTGATGCTGTCGCCCAGGAACGCCAGCGCCCGCGCGCCCTGGATCGGCTTCGGCGGCGTGGGCTTCAGCTCCATGCCCTCGAAGTACGGCGGGTTCTTGACGTAGGTCGAGTCGCCCTGCCAATCGAAGAGGTCGCCCTCGGGCGTGGGGAGGCCGCGCCACTGCGGGTCGCCCTCGTAGACGGCGCTGTATTCCTTGTGGAACTGGTCGGACTTCACCGCCGCCATGACGGTGTCGTGCACTTCCTGCTGGGTCGGCCAGACGTCCTTGAGGAAGACCGGGTTCCCCTGCTTGTCGTGCCCGAGGGGCTCGGCGGCCAGGTCCAGGTCCATCGTGCCGGCGAGGGCGTAGGCGACGACCAGGGGGGGCGAGGCCAGGTAGTTGGCCCGGACGTCGGCGTTGATGCGGCCCTCGAAGTTGCGGTTGCCGCTGAGGACGGCGACGGCGACGAGGTCCTTCTTCTGGATCGTCTCGGAGATCTCGGTCGCGAGCGGGCCGGAGTTGCCGATGCAGGTGGTGCAGCCGTAGCCGACGGTGTTGAACCGGAGCCGGTCCAGGTACGTGTCGAGCCCGGCGTCCTCGAGGTACTGGGTGACGACCTTCGACCCGGGGGCGAGGCTCGCCTTGACCCAGGGCTTGGTCTCCAGCCCGCGCTCGACGGCCTTCTTGGCCACGAGGCCGGCGGCCAGCATGACCGAGGGGTTCGAGGTGTTCGTGCAGCTGGTGATGGCGGCGATCACGACCGAGCCGTGCTTGAGGTCGGCGGCGACGTCGTCGGAGTCGGCCGCGGCCTGGTCGGCCGGCTTGACCTTGGCGGGCCGGGCCTCGACCATCTCCTTGAGCGCGGCGGTGAAGGCCGGCTTGGAGTCCTTGAGGGCCACCCGATCCTGGGGACGGCGGGGGCCGGCGATGCTGGGCTCGACCGTCGCCAGGTCGAGCGCCAGGGTGTCCGAGTAGGCGGGCTCGGGCGTGTCCGCCTCGTGGAACATCCCCTGGGCCTTGTAGTACTCCTCGACCAGGCGGATCGTCGCCTCGGGGCGGTTCGAAAGCCGGAGGTAGCGGATCGTCTCGGCGTCGACGGGGAAGATGCCGCAGGTCGCGCCGTATTCGGGGGCCATGTTGGCGATCGTCGCGCGGTCGGCGAGCGGCAGGTGGGCCAGGCCGGGGCCGTAGAACTCGACGAACTTGCCGACGACGCCCTTCTTGCGGAGCATCTGGGTGACGGTGAGCACCAGGTCGGTCGCGGTGGCGCCCTCGGGGAGCTTGCCGCTGAGCTTGAAGCCGACGACCTGGGGGACGAGCATGGAGACCGGCTGGCCGAGCATGGCGGCCTCGGCCTCGATGCCGCCGACGCCCCAGCCCAGCACGCCCAGGCCGTTGATCATCGTGGTGTGCGAGTCGGTGCCGACGAGCGTGTCCGGGAAGGCCAGGCCCGCCTCCGCCGCGTCGTCGACCATCACCACGCGGGCGAGGTACTCCAGGTTCACCTGGTGGACGATCCCGGTGTCGGGGGGGACGACCTTGAAGTTGTCGAACGCGTTCTGGCCCCAGCGGAGGAACGCGTAGCGCTCGCGGTTGCGTGCGAACTCCAGCTCGGCGTTGACCAGCAGGGCGCGGGAGGTGCCGGCCTCGTCGACCTGCACGGAGTGGTCGATGACCAGCTCCACCGGCTGGAGCGGATTGATCTTGCGGGGATCGCCCCCCAGGGTCTTCACGGCGTCGCGCATGGCGGCCAGGTCGACGACGGCGGGGACGCCGGTGAAGTCCTGGAGCAGGACGCGGCTGGGGCGGAAGGCGATCTCGCGGTCGGGCGTCGCCTGGGGGTCCCACTTCGCCAGGCCGCGGACGTCGTCCGCCGTGACGGTCGATCCGTCTTCGAAGCGGAGCAGGTTCTCCAGCAGCACCTTGAGCGAGAACGGCAGGTGCGAGGCGTCCAGGCCGTGATCGGCCAGCGCGCCCAGGCGGTAGTAGTGATACGTCCGACCGTCCACGGAAAGCGGCGTGAGAGCGCCGTACGACTTGGGCATCGCCCGTCCCTTCGAAGCTTCGGGAGGCCCCGCTCCGATCCGGGAGCGAGCCTCGATTCAAGCGGTGCGGGGGCGAGGCGTCCGGGACCATCCGGACGCGCGGCGCGCGTCCGGTCGCGGCCTCGCCCTCGGGATCATCCCACGAATTGTAGGGCAAGCGGCCCCGGGACCAAACCCATTTCCGCCCCGCGGTCCAGGAACAGCTTGACCGCCTCTCGGCCCTCGGGGCCGTAGTCGACCGTCCGCTGATTGACGTACATCCCCACGAACTCGTCGGCCAGCGCGGGATCGAGGTCGCGGGCGTACTTCAGGGCGTAGTCGAGCGCCTCGCGGCGGTTGGCGAGCGCGAATTCGATGCTCTCCTTCAGGAGCCGGGCGATCTTGGCGATCATCTCCTCGCCCAGGTCCTTGCGGACGACGTTCCCGCCCAGCGGCAGCGGCAGGCCGGTCTCGTCGTTCCACCAGACGCCCAGGTCGAGCACCTGATGGAGCCCCTGGTCCTGGTAGTAGAGCTGGCCCTCGTGGATGATGACGCCGGCGGCGACCTCGCCGGACTTCACGGCCGGCAGGATGGCGTCGAAAGCCATCTGGACGACCGGCGTGTCCTTGCCCAGGCAGAGCTGCAACGCCAGGAAGGCCGAGGTCATCTTGCCCGGCACGGCGATCGTCTTCCCCTTGAGCTGCTCCAGCGTGGTCGGCTCGCGGGTGACGATCTTGGGGCCGTAGCGCTCGCCCATGCTCGCGCCCGAGGCCAGCAGGGCGTAGCGGTCGGCGATGTGGGAGAAGGCGTGGATGCTGACGGCCGAGACTTCCAGCTCGCCGGCGAGCGCCCGCTTGTTGAGGGTCTCGATGTCCTCGAGCTGGTGGACGAACTTGAGGCCGCCGGTGTCGATCCGGTCGTGGGTCAGGGCGTAGAACATGAAGGCGTCGTCGGAGTCGGGGCTGTGGCCGACCCGGATGATCGTCTCTCCGGTGCTCATCGAAGGGCCTTTCTCGGGGGCCGCCGGGCGTCCCCCGGCGGGAAAACGCTCCGGCCCCGGGCGCCCTCGGGAGGCGGCCGGAGCCGGAGTGGAAGTCGGAGGATGTCGCCGGGACGCGCCCGGCCCGGTCAGAGGCCGGCGGGGGGGGCGGCGGGGGCGGAAGCCGGCTGGCCGGTCGTCGGCGGGGGGCCCGAGGAGGGCTCGCCGAGCCCGGCGCCGACGCCGAGCATCTCGATCGCGTCGAACGGGTCGACGGTGTTGTCGGCCTCGGCCGCGGCCAGCAGGTCCTTGAACGGCAGGGTGTCGGGGACCGGCTCGCCGAGCTGCCGGAGGACGCGGACGTATCGCTTGACGACCAGCCCGGTGTCCTTCTTGTTCAGGTCGTCCTCGCGGTAGGTCGGGAAGCCCTTCAGGTTCTCGTTCCAGATGGTCAGACCGTCGCGGAACTTGGCGGCGGCCAGGCTGAAGTCGCCGGTCTTGTAGGCCTTGGTCCCTTCGTAGAAGAGCTGGCGGGCGGCCACCCCTTCCGAGGTCCGCTCGGCCTCGCAGCGTTCCTTCCAGTAGCGGTAGTTCATCTGGCTGGCCCAGCGGTCGGTCCAGTACTGGGCGTTCTCGGTGAGCGTCTTGTAGCGCTCGGGGTTTGTGGCGTCGTCGAGCCGCACCTCGTCGCGGACGAGCTTGCCGTCGCGGATGACCTCGTTATGCGACTGGAAGACGTGGGAGCCGAACTTGACCCACTCGGCGAGGGCCCGGGTCCACTCGTTCTTGGCGACCTCGCCGAACGTGGCCTCGATGCCGGCCATGCTCATCTTCTCGAGCGCCGCGGCGTAGTGGGTCTGGGCGTGCGAGGGCATCGACCGGAAGGCGATGTCGTCCGCCCGGCCCTTGCGCTGGGGGGTCGGGTCGATGTACTGAATGTTCTCGGACGTGCCGCCGCCGAGGCGGGTGCCGCCGTCGTCGACGAGCTTGACGGAGCGGCTGAACCAGCCGTAGCCGAGCTGGAAGTTGTCGTTGCGGACGACTTCCAGGCCGCTGTCCGGGTCGACGTACTTCTTGAAGTCCTCGTCCTCGTCGTCGCGGAAGAGGCGGCGGAGGATGATCGACTCGTCGGAGAAGCCGAGCTTGTGGTAGTAGAACCAGGCGGTGTCCCAGATCAGGTCGGGGGAGCGCTGGTTGTTCTCCACGCCCCGCTGGACAAACTTGATCCCCTGCTTGATCCACTCGTACTTGTCTTCGGGGGCGTCCCACTCGACCGAGACGTTGTAAGCCAGGTTCCAGCCCTGGAACGTCCAGATCGAGAGGAAGTGGGGCTGGAGCTTGGTGATCAGGTCGACGGTCGCCTTTAGGCGGTCCCAGTCGTGATTCTTCTTGTGGTCTTCGGCCTGGATCCAGAGGTAGTTCGCGACGATGCCGCGGAACCCGCCGAGGAGGAAGAGCTTCATCATGAAGCTGCCCGAGTCGACCTGGCCGATGGCGGCCTCGCCGAGGTCCTTCTCGTCCTTCACGCGGTCGAGCCACTGCGTGTAGGGGTACATCGCGCTGAAGAGCAGCACGATGACCAGGCCGTAGATGATCTTCTTCGTCTGGTTCGTGGGCCTCATGCGGCCACCTCGCGATTCTTGAGGATGAAGTATCCGGCGACGGAGAACGGCAAGGTGTAGGCCAGGGCGAGGAGCGTGTTGCTGACCATCAGCCCGCCGTCGACCGCGAAGCCGTCGGCCACGGTGTTGGTCACGTCCAGGACCTGGAAGTTGGGGACGACGTAGACCAGCATCGACATGATCGGCATGACCAGCGAGTCGAGCGTCTTGGCGACGACGACGCCCGCGGTGGGCGCCAGCTCGGACATCTGGTTGTCGTGCGTGACCAGGCGGATGAGGGACTCGAACGGCCCGCCCCCCAGGACGGCCTGGCGGGTGAAGTCGATCAGGAAGCCGAAGGCGAGCTGGCCGGCGATGAAGAAGGCGATCGTCGTCAGCAGGGCCACGGGCCAGCTCAGGAAGGTGCCGGCGAAGACGCCGATGGCGGTCAGCACCATGGCCTGCAGCCAGATGCCGAACAGCCCCTTCATGTAGTTGACGCCGAAGTTGCCGTTGTCCGCGAGCAGGTAGAGGTCGCTCTCGGCCATGCCCAGGTACTGGGTGGGGCTGATGCAGCGGACCTCGATCTTGAGGTTGCCGAGCGAGCCGACCAGGACGCCCGGGTCGATGTCGCGGCGGTTGGTGTAGTATTCCTTGATCGGGAAGACGTCGGCGACCGAGGCCCCGGTCGACGAGTTGGTGACCTCGATCTCGGCGTAGACCGGCTTGCCGGGCTCGCCCTTGGTCGTCCGGTAGATGTTGAACGTCATCTCGATGCGGGCGAGCGGGGCGTGCAGGGCGGCGGCCTCCTCCTCCTTGCCGGCGGCCTTCAGCTCGTCGGACTGGGCGGCGAGCTTTTCGAAGTCGGCCTTGGCCCGCTCCAGCTCGGCCTTGTTGCGGGCGATGGCCCCCTCGAGCCGGCTCACCTGCGCCGGGGTCGCGCTGGGCTGGGACTTCTCCTGCTCGGCCGCGGCGATCTGGGCCTGGATCTCGAACATCCGATTCTGCTCGCCCTCGACGGTCCCCCTGGGGAGGAACTGCGTGACGTCGATCCGGCGGTCCAGCAGCACGGGGCGGTTGGGGGGCGAGAACGGGTCGGGGACGACGCCGTAGCGCCAGATGGCGGTCGCCGGGGTGGCGCCTTCGATGTGGCTGCGGGGCTCCTTCATCGACTGTTCCTGGCCGACGTCGATCCCCATCGCGTGGGGATTGCCCTTCGAGTCCAGGAACGAGAGCGAGCCCTTCACCGGCACGCGGGCCGCCATGCGGGAAGCGAGCTGGTCGGCCTGCTCGAAGAGCTGGGCGGCGTCGCGGGTGCGGCCCTCGGCCTGGGCCTTCTCGGCGGCCTGCGTGGTCAGGACCCGCTGGCCCTGGACGGTCCGCCAGAGGTAGGCGAGGCTCACTCCGCCGAAGACGGCCACCAGCACCGTCACGAGCGCCATATAGCCGAGCATGCGGCCCCAGACGATCTCCAGCCGGCGGACCGGCTTGGTCACCACCGTGTAGATCGTCTGCTGCTGAATGTCGGTCGGCAGGCTGATCGGGGCGAGGATCGTCACCATCGACGTCAGCAGGAGCGAGCAGAGCAGCGTCAGGGTGCCGACGTAGAGCCGGCCCATCTCGGCCGCCCGGGGAGGCTGCAGGAACCAGTGGGTGAACGCCAGGACCATGCCGAAGACGATGACGACGACCCAGGGGGCCCACATCTTCCGGTTGGACTCGTACAGCGTCACGCGGGCGATCGCGTAGAGCCGCCGTCCCCGGACCGCGAGGACCTCGCCCAGGAGCAGGCCGGCCACCCGAAGCAGCACGACGAAGCCCATGTAGGTCACGCTCAGCCGGGCGCCGTAGACGATCCCGTCGCGCCAGCCGCTGGTCGGCGACCCGATGATCTGCGGCAGCAGGTTCACCCGCGCCATGACCAGGCCCACGCCCAGCCCCAGCAGGAAGGCCAGGCCCATCCCGACGAGGACCAGGTAGTCGGCCCGCCGGCCGAGCCGGCCGATCGTCCGCCAGACCCCGATCAGCGCCCAGAAGCCCAGGAAGATCACGGCCGCGAAGCTCATCAGGCTGGTGAGCGGGACGCCGGCCAGGCTGGCCGCCTTGACCCACTTCTGCTCCTGCATGACCTGGACCAGCACCGTCAGCGGGATCAGCGCGAGGGCCGCCAGGCCGAGGTAGTCGAACCACCGGCCGACGCCGACGACCCGCTCCTTGACCGCCGTGACGACCCAGTAGCCGACCCAGCCGAACAGCGAGAGCAGGCCGACGGCCTTGAGCCAGGTCAGCAGTCCGCCGACCAGGCCCGACAGGGTCAGCGACGGCTCGCCCGCGAGGAAGAACCAGACGAGGGCGTTGTTCAGCGCCGGGGAGATCTCGAGCGGCGGGGGGGGCGTCGCCGCCGCCTGCGCCCAGAGGAGGGGCCAACTAGGGAACGCGGACATCGATGGAGGTGCTCCTCGGATGCCGGACGGGCTGCGTCCGGGGGCCCGTCGCCGGGCCGAGGCCTCGCCGGGCGGATCCGCCGGGGGCCGGGCTCGTCGTCGGGCTTCGCGATGACGGGGATGATGACGATTTCGGGATGATTCGATCAAGTCGCGGGAGGCCGCGAGGCCGCGGGCACCGCGAGGCGCCCGCCGGGGATCGCGTCGCGATCAGGAGGACTTGGAGGCGGCCTCGGCCAGTTCCTCGGCGGTCGGCGGCTGGGGCGAGCTCGCGGCGACCTTGCGGCGGCCGGGGTGCAGCTCGCTCTCGCGGACGATCCGAAGGAACAACTCCTCCAGCGTGGTCGTCGGGTGGTCGATCGTGATCTGCTCGCCGCCGTGGCGGGCGATGACCTCGCGGACCTCCTGGAGCGCCTCGGCGGGGAGGTTGCGGGCCTTGATCTGGGTCACGTCCTGGACCGTCAGGAGGTCGGTGACCTTGCCCATCTCCTTCAGCTCGCCGCGGTGGAGGATCGCGATCCGGTCGCAGATGTCCTGCATGTCGGCCAGGAGGTGGCCCGAGAGGACGATGGTCTTCCCCTGCTCGCGAAGCTCGCGGATCAGCTCCTTGATCTCGGCCGTTCCGATCGGGTCCAGGCCCGAGGTCGGCTCGTCGAGGAGGATCAGCTCCGGGTTGTTGATCAGCGCCTGGGCCAGGCCGATCCGGCGCTGCATGCCCTTGGAGTACTCGCGGAGCTGGCGGTGCTTGGCGGCCGATAGGCCCACCATGTCGATGAGCTGGCCGACCCGCTTGTTCCGCTCCGAGGCCGGCATCTTGAACAGCCGGCCGTAGAACTGGAGCGTCTCCTCGGCGTTGAGGAACTTGTAGAGGTACGTCTCCTCCGGCAGGTAGCCGATCCGCTCGTTCTTGGAGACGTTGGAGGTGGGCTCGTTGAAGATCAGGGCGTCCCCCTCGGTGGGGAAGAGGAGGCCCAGGAGGAGCTTGATCGTCGTCGTCTTGCCCGACCCGTTCGGGCCCAGGAGGCCGAAGATCTCGCCGCGATGGACCTGGAGGTCGAGGGCCTTGAGCGCCTGGACCTTCGGCCGTCCCCAGAAGTCGCGATAAACCTTGGTCAGATTCCGCGTCTCGATGATGACTTCGGAACTCATGTAAGACGGAGCCTCAACTCAGGTGGGAACTCGGAACAGCGGCGACGGATCGACGGCCGGGATGCGGGCGCCCTCGGCCGGGGCCGAAGTCGGGGACGGTCGGTCGATTGACAAGAATACCAGATGGATGAGAGCGAAGATCCCGCCGGCCGGCGACGCCCGCGGCCGGGTGGCGGCGCGAGGGCGGGTCGATCGGGGGCGGGTCCGAAGGCGACAAGGCCGAAATCCCCGACGGCCGCGCACTCGGTGCGCGGCGGTTTCGGGGCCTTCGACGGCCGTCGCTTGGGGGTGCTACGACCCGGCGGGCCGAAAAGTTCGCAGGCTTTCCCCGCCCGCGAGATCGGCGCGCCGCCGGGATGGCGTCATCCGGATCGTTCGATCCTAAAGGAATGCTAGGACGTTGGCAAGCACCGCCAAGGCGACGCCCGTGCACGCCCGCGGTCGGGTCGGCGCGGGCGTCGGGGTCGCGTCGCCTCGTCGCGACGCTCGCGGCGCGGGGTCAGGGGGTCAGGCCGGTGCCGCCCGAGGCGGGGAGGGGCGGGGCGTCGACCCGGCCGCTGAAGGTCGGCACGGGGGACGTGGGCTTCGCGCCGTCCATCGAAGTGTAGGGCTGGACGGAGGTCGTCGAGGAGTCCAGGGGCGGCCCGCCCGCCGGATGGTCGCCGCCGGCCCCCGCGAACGGCAGGTAGCGCTGGCCGCGATTCACGTAAGGATTGTAGTCGGTCCCCGGGAACATCTGCTCGGGGGGGACGGCCAGATAGCGCGGGAAGTGGTAGTCGGCCGTGCGATCGGCCCCCAGCGGCAGGTAGTGGCCGGGCGAATACCAGCCGGCGTTGTGGGGGTCGCCGTTGGGGAACCCCCAGCCGTCGCCGGGCCCCGGGGGGAGGATCCAGCCGGCCGAGCGGCCGTGACCCCCGTGGCCGTGCGCCGCGTGGCCGCCGTGCCCCTGGTGATGATGGTGCACCCGCTGGGCGCATCCCGGGCAGGCGGGCCCCTGCCCCACGCCGCCGACGGCCAGCGCCAACCCCAACGTCATGATCGCGGCGGTCATCGTTCGATCCTCCTTGTCGAAACCCCTGCAAGCGCGCGAGCCCGCCTCCGGGCGAGGCTCCGAGAGACCCTATCATGCGAAGGGTGCGGCGGCGGCGAATCCGCCTGGAAACTCTTCACGGCGCCCGCCCCGGACGCTACGATCGGATCCGTCGCTCGCGACCGAAACAGAACGCGCCGCGGAAGGTTCCGTCATGATCCTGCTGATCGACAACTACGACTCCTTCACCTACAACCTCGTCCAGCGCCTGGGCGAGATCGACCCGGGCGTCGACCTGGAGGTCGTCCGCAACGATCGGATCACGATCGAGGAGATCGAGGCCAAGAACCCCTCCCGCCTGATCATCTCGCCGGGCCCATGCACGCCCCGCGAGGCGGGGATCTCCAACGAGGTCATCAAGACCTTCGGCCCCCGGATCCCGCTGCTGGGGGTCTGCCTCGGGCATCAGTGCATGGGCCACACCTTCGGGGCGGACGTCGTCCGGGCCGGGCGGATCATGCACGGCAAGACCTCGATGATCCACCACGACGGCAAGGGGGTCTATCGGGGGCTCTCGAACCCGTTCCAGGCCACCCGCTACCACAGCCTGATCATCCAGCCGGGCACGCTGCCCGAGGACCTGGAGGTCGTCGCCCAGACCGAAGAGGGCGAGATCATGGGCGTGCGGCACAAGACCTACCCGATGGAAGGCGTCCAGTACCATCCCGAGAGCTTCCTCACGCTCGAAGGGATCAAACTGCTGAAGAACTTCCTGGAGCAAGGGGCGTGAGCCGACCCCGGACCGGCCTGGGCGGGGCATCGTCATGCTGAGGGTTTCCGAAGCGCTGGCCCTCGTCTTCGAACACGCGGCCCCCCTGCCGGTGGTCGATCGCCCGCTGGAGGCCTCCCTCGGGCGATGGCTCGCCGACGACGTCTGGGCGGACGCCGACCAGCCGCCCTTCGATAAGGCCCTGGTCGACGGCTACGCGGTCCGCGCCGAGGACCTGGCCGACTTGCCCCGTCGCCTCCTCGTGGTCGAGTCGATCCTCGCCGGCCATCCGCCGACCCGCCCCCTGGCAGCCGGCGAGGCCGCCGAGATCACCACCGGCGCCCCCCTGCCCCCGAACGCCGACGCCGTCGTCATGCACGAACGTACGGACCGTCACGGCGATTTCGTGGCGATCCGCCCCCAGGAGATCAGGTCCGGCCTCAACCGGCTGCCCCGGGGCCGGGTCTACCGCGAAGGGGACCGGCTGCTGGCCGGCGGCGTCGTGCTGACCCCGTCGCGCTTGGGCCTGCTCGCGGCCGTGGGCTCGGCCGTGGTCCGCGTGGTCGACCGCCCCCGCGTGGCGATCGTTCCCACCGGCGACGAGCTGGTGGATTTCCGCGAGACGCCCGGGCCGGGCCGGATCCGCAACTCGAACGCCCTCATGCTCGAAGCCCTGGCGGCGGGTCGAGGCGTGGAAACCTGGACGTCGCCGATCCTCCCCGACGAGCCCGAGGCGCTCCGCGAAGGGCTGCGCCGGGCGCTCGAATCCGACGTGGTGCTGGCGATCGGCGGCGTCTCGGCGGGGAGCAAGGACCTCGTCCCCGGGACGCTGCGGGACCTCGGCGTGCGCGAGGTCTTCCACAAAGTCCGCCTCAAGCCGGGAAAGCCCCTCTGGTTCGGCGTGGGGCCCGACCGCGAGGGCCGGCCGCCGGCCCTGGTCTTCGGGCTGCCGGGCAATCCGCTGAGCGGCCTGGTGAACTTCCGGATCTTCGTCGCCCCGGCCCTCGACGTCCTCGACGGCCGCCCCGCGAGGGCCGCGGGGGTCGTCCCGGCCCATTCCGCCGGCAGGCTGGAACACCGGAGCGACCTGGAGACCTACCTGCCGGCGCGGATCGTCGGCGAGCCGCATGGGCCCGCCATGCCCACCATCGAGCCCGTCGACTGGAGCGGCTCGGCCGACCTGATGGCCGTCGTCCGGGCCGACGGCTTCCTCGTCCTCCCCGATCGCGAGACCGTGGTCGAGCCGGGTGAAATTGTCGGCTTCCTCCCTTTGCATTAAGGTACGGGCCCGACCGCTTCGCCCCCGACGCCTCGCAATCGACCGGAAGGACGACGAACGATGGATGCTGGAACCGCCGTCACACAGAGCCCGGAGGAGGAACGCCGGCTCACCCTGAGCGAGCGGGCGTCGCGGCATCCGATCTTCGCGGGCGCCCTCTCGGGCTTCCTGCTCTGGGCGTCGTTCCCACCCCTGGAATGGAGCGTGCTGGCCTGGCTGGCGCTCACGCCCCTGCTCCGGCTGGCCGTCGAGCCGGTCGCGCGGTGGCGGGTCTATCTCGGCGCCTGGGCCGGCGGCCTGGCGTTCTGGCTCTGCAGCCTGCAATGGGTCCGGCTGACCGACGCCACCGCCTGGACCGCCTGGGTGACGATGGCCCTGATCTTCTCGGCCTGGTGGCCGGGCTTCCTGGCCCTCACGCGGCACGCGGTCTTCACGCTCAAGATCCCGCTGATGATGGCCGCGCCGATCTTGTGGGTCGGGCTGGAGCACGTCCGGGCGTTCATCCTGTCGGGATTCCCCTGGTACTACCTGGGCCATTCGCAGTACCGGGCGATCCCGCTGATCCAGATCGCCGACGTGACCGGGGCCCTCGGCCTGAGCTTCCTGATCGTGATGGTCAACGCCCTGATCGTGGACCTGCTCACGCTCCCCCTGCTCCGCCGGTCGCCGAGCGGTCCCCGGTTGCGGCCGAGGCAGGCGGCCCGGGTCTGGATCGTCGCCGTGTCGCTGATCGCGACGTTCGCTTACGGCGCCTACCGGCTCTCGGCCGCCAAGTTCACCGAAGGCCCCCGGATCGCCCTGCTCCAGACGAACTTCGAGCAGGTCTACAAATCCGACAAGCACAAGGCCCAGGACATCCTCGACACGCTCGACCGCCTCACGCTCAAGGCCGCCGCCGCCGACCCGAAGCCGGACCTCGTCGTCTGGCCCGAGACGTCGTTCCCCTGGCAGACGATCGCCATCGCCCCGAACCTCCCCGAGGAGGCCTTCGCGAAGCAGCTCGGCCAGGTCGCCGACGGGCTCACCGCCGAGTTCTGGCGCGATCGGAAGGAGCGGATCGAAGCGATCATCCACGCCATGACCGACGCCGCGGGCGTCCCCCTGCTGATCGGGAACCTCCGCTACGACCATCGCCCGGAGGGCCTCGGCAAGTACAACTCGGCGATCCTGTTCGAGCCCACGTCCCGGGCCATCCAGGTCTACAACAAGATCCAGCTCGTGCCGTTCGGCGAGTACATCCCGCTGCTGGAAACCCTCCCCTGGCTGACCTTCTTCACCCCCTACCGCGACGGCTACCTGCCGACGCTGACGTTCGGCGAGGAGACCAACGCACTCGACCTGGGGAGATACCGCCTCGCCGTCGGCATCTGCTATGAGGACACGGTCCCCCACCTGATACGCCGTTTCTTCCACGACCCCCGCGACGGCCGCCAGCCCGACGTGCTCATCGACCTCTCGAACGACGGCTGGTTCCATGAGTCCGAGGAGCTGGACATGCACCTGGCCGTCAGCGTCTTCCGCAGCGTGGAGAACCGCGTGCCGCTGGCGCGCGCGGTCAACACGGGGCTCTCGGCGCTGATCGACGGCGACGGCCGGATCCTCCAGGTCCTCCCCCGCGGCACCGAGGGGGTGCTCCAGGCGGACGTCCCGCTCGACGATCGGTCCAGCCTCTACATCGCCTGGGGCGACTGGCTGGGCTGGTCCTGCCTGGCGGTCTGCCTCGGCCTGGTCCCGGCCGGATGGGCCTCCCGACGGCTGCGACCGCGACGACCGACCCAGGCCTGATCTTCCGAGGGGTCGCTGATCTCTCCAGTTTACGCCGCTTGCCTTCTCTCCAGTCGTGGGGTAGATTTTGGGCAAGTTGCGCCAGCGAGCGAAGAATCCAGTTTCTCTTGTGGCAACCTCGTGTTGCGACGTGAGGGGCTTGTCGTTCCGGGCGACGCGGCGTTACATTCGAACTGAAGGGATTTCGCCCCCACGGCCCGGCGTCGTCGGGGGGTCCCGCCACATCTCCAGGGATTACCACGGTCCAGCCCAATCCCGTCTTCGGCGCACGGCGGATTCGTCGCGCGGGTGGTTGGCCGGCCGTCTTACTTTGAATGGTAGGATGGGACCATGACTACCGTCGGAAAGATACTCGTCCTCTTCATCATGGCCTTCTCGCTCATCCTGAGCGCGGTCTCTACGGTGGTCTTCACGACCTCGAAGAACTGGAAGACCGCGACGGAAGCGGAGAAGAAGAAGGTCAACGACCTGACCACCAAGCTCCGCGACGCGGAGGCCAAGGTGGCGGCCGCCCAGAAGGACCTGGACACCGAGAAGGGCAACTACGCGGCCCAGGCCAAGCAGCTGGAGGACAAGGTCGCGGCGGTCGAGCAGCAGAATCTGCTGGCCCAGCAGCAGATCACCACCGCCGCCGGCCAGGTCGCCACGGCCCAGCAGAACGCCAAGACCGCCCTCGACGAAGCGGAGGCCAACCGCAAGGAGACGCTCCAGCTCCGCGAGATAAAGGCCAAGGTCGAGGCCCAGGCGGCCGAGTTCGCGCTCCACAATGCCGAGCAGAACGACAAGATCCGCGAGATGGAACGCGCCCTGGAGTCGGCCACCAAGAACAACACCGACCTCCGCGAGCGGGTGGCCAAGTACTCCACCCTGCTGCGGAGCAACGGGCTTTCCGACGACATCACGCAGATCACCGGCATCGAGAGCCCGCCGCCGGTCGTGGGCGAAGTCGACCGGGTCGACGCCACCAACCGTCGGTTCGAATCGTCGATCGGATCCAACGACGGCCTGGTCGTCGGCCACGAGGTGTACATCATGCGGACCTCGCCCCGCCCCGAATACCTGGGCAAGGCGAAGGTGATCGCCGTCGAGCCGAACCACTCGGTCCTTCAAGTCATCGGCAACACTTACCAAGGCAAAAAGCTGCAGGAGGGCGACATTGTCTCGTCTACGATCAAGCCGCGCCTCTAACGCCGGGGCCTCCCGCTCCGCCGCCGCCCCCCGGCAGCGCGGCGTCCTCGTCCAGGCCCCCAAGAGCGACATCTACGTGGCCCTCCTGGGGATCTCGCTGGCCGCCCTGCTCATCGGCTGCATCCTGATGACCATCCTCCTCATGCAGTATGAGTGGAAGGTTTCGGTCGGCTGACCCCGAAGGCCCTCTCCCGCCGTGACCCATCGTCGCCCGTCCCTCCCGCCGACCACGGCCGGAGGGAGCGGGCGAATTTTTTTTGACCAGGCCCTTTACTGTACAGATGAACCGTATACAATGGGTCGTAAGGGAAATGACGATTGAGCCGAGAAGGATCGTCGCTCGCTACGCCCGAAGATCGGATCAGGGCGCTCAGGCGTCGTCGACTCCCCGCTCCTTAACGTGGAAAGAGCGACCACCCATGTCCCAGCACATCGAGATTTTCGCGGCGCTCGCCGCCCCGTTCGCGAACGACGAAGTGCGGTCCCGGAGCCAGGGGGGCCGCGAGTTCTCCTACGTCACGGCCCGGACGGTCATGAACCGGCTGGACGAGGTGCTCGGCCCCGCGAACTGGTGGGACGAGTACACGCCGATGGAGAACGCGATCATCTGCCGCCTGACGATCCGCCTGGCGGACGGGACGACCCTGACCAAGAGCGACGCCGGCGGGTTCACCACCACGGCCGACACGAGCGACTACGAGAAGAGCGGCTTCTCCGACGCCTTCAAGCGGGCCGCCGTCAAGTTCGGCGTGGGCCGCTACCTCTACGGGGACGGCGTCCCGCAGTCGATCCGCGAGGCCCTGGTCCGCTCCCGTCGCGAGCAGTCCGCCGCGGCCGCCACGCCGGCCCCGGCCGAGTCCGACAGGATCGCCGCGGAGCCGCTGCAGCCCGCCCCGCGGCAGGCGCCCTCGCACGACACCGGCCCGAGCCCCGCGCCGAAGTCGGGGAAGGCCCTGTTCGCCTGGGTCAAGGAACGCGACGAGAAGCTGGGCGTCGACCTGCTGAGGACCCTCAGCGATTGGGGGAAGAACAACCACTTCCCGGCCCGGATGGTCCAGTGGAGCGGCGAGCAGGTGGACCAGGGCCACTCGGAGGCCCTCCGCGTGCTCTCGAACTACCACGCCGAGAACGGCGCCGTCGCCGCGGCCGGCCCCCGTCGCTGAGGCGATGGCGGCGTCAAAGCTCCAGTCGGCGTCGGCCTCGGGCCGATGACGGCTTGTGAGGCCGGGGAAGCTGCTCTACAGTAGGGTCGATTCGCTCGCGAAGCCCATCCACCCCCGCTGTCGAGCGGCCCCGGCCTCGGATCGTCGCCCCGATCGTCGCGAGGTCGATCGCGGGGCCGGCGTCCGAGCCTTTGTCGTTGTCGAGGGACGGCCCGTCGTGAACATCGTCTTCGTCGCCTCGGAGGGCGTCCCGTTCGCCAAGACGGGGGGCCTGGCCGACGTCGCCGGCGCCCTCCCGCGGGCCGTGGCGGAGTTGGGCCACGCGACGTGCCTCTTCCTCCCCTGCTACCGCAAGGTCTGGGACTCCAAGCGCGACCTCGCCGCGACGGGCCTCACTCTGCGCATCCCCGTCGGCTCGTCCACGGTCCTCGGCCACGTCTTCGAGGCCCGCCTGCCGGACTCCGACGTGCCGGTCTACCTCATCGACGAGCCGGGCTACTTCGATCGCGAAGGGCTGTACGGCCACCTCGGACACGACTTCGAAGACAACTGCGAACGCTTCGTGTTCTTCCAGCGCGCCGTGCTGGAGGCGACCGCCGCCCTGAACCTCCGGCCCGACGTCTTCCACTGCAACGACTGGCAGACCGGGCTCATCCCACTCTACCTCCGGTCGCTCTACAAGGACACGCCCGGGCTGGAGTCGGCCGGGAGCCTGTTCACCATCCACAACCTCGCGTATCAAGGGCTGTTCTGGCACTGGGACGTCCCGGTCACCGGGCTCGACTGGGGCTATTTCAACCACCGAGCCCTGGAGTTCCACGGCAAGCTCAGCTTCATGAAGGCCGGGCTGGTGTTCGCCGACATGCTCACCACCGTCAGCCCGACCTACGCCCGGGAGATCCAGACCCAGGTGCAAGGCGCGGGGCTCGACGGCCTGCTCCGCGACCGCCGCGACGACTTGCGGGGGATCGTCAACGGCATCGAGGAGCGGTCCTGGAGCCCGCGCAACGAGGCGATGCTCGCCGAGCGATACGACGTCGAGACCGTGTCGAAGGGCAAGGCGGCCTGCAAGGCGTGGCTGCAGAAGCACGCCGGGCTCCCGGTCCGGCCCGACGTCCCCCTGTTCGCGCAGATCGGCCGCCTCGACCCGCAGAAAGGCTGGGACCTCCTCGCCGAGGTCGCCGAACGCCTCCTGGCTCACGACGTCCAGCTCATCGTCCTGGGCACCGGGCATCCCAAGTACCACAACCTCCTCGAAGCCCTCGTGCATCGGCATCCCGGCAAGGTCTGGGCGCACCTCGGATTCTCGGACGACCTGGCGCACCAGATCGAGGCCGGGGCCGACGTCTTCCTGATGCCCAGCCTCTTCGAGCCCTGCGGCCTGAATCAGCTCTACAGCCTCGCCCACGGCACGGTCCCGGTGGTCCACGCCACGGGCGGGCTGGTGGACACCGTCGTCGACGTCAACCCGCAGACGATCGCCGACGGCCGGGCCACCGGCTTCATCTTCCACGAACCCACCTCGAATGCACTCTGGCGGACCCTCGAACGCGTCCTCGACGTCTGGGGCGACCGGAAGACCTGGGCCCGGCTCGTCAGGTCGGGCATGTCCACCGATTGGTCCTGGAAGCAGAGCGCCGGCCGTTACGTGGATCTCTACCGGGAGATCCAGCGGAGGCGTCGCCCGCAACTTGCCCAGACTCTCAGCGAGGATCCCGTTCTTCCTTGAGGCCGGGGGTTCGCTTCAAGTCCTCTCGCCGACATTCCGAGCCTAAGTATCGTAGCCCCGGGCGCAGGCCAGGGACGGGCCGGGGTGATCGAGACGAGGGACCGCGGAATGTCGCAAGTCGCGCTGGCCTTGATGTGGCACCAGCATCAGCCGTATTACCCGGACGATGCGACCGGCGAGAACCCGATGCCCTGGGTCCGCCTCCACGCGGTGAAGGATTACCTCGGGATGGCCCTCCACCTGGAAGAGGTCCCGGAGTTCCAGTGCACCATCAACCTCGTCCCCAGCCTCCTCAACCAGCTTGAGGCCTACGTCGAAGGGGCGACCGACAAGCACCTGACGGTCTCGCGCATGCCGGCCGACGGCCTCTCGCGCGACGACCTGCTCTACGTGCTCGACAACTTCTTCATGGCGTTCGCCGACGCCATGATCCGCCCCCACCCGCGCTACCACGAGCTGTACATGCTGCGCTCGTCGTGGAGCAGCACCGGCGAGCAGGCCCGGACCCGTTTCCGCGCCAGGGACCTTCGCGACCTGCAGGTCTGGTCGAACCTCGCCTGGTTCCACCCCCTGCTCTTCGAGAAGGACCCGGAACTCGCCGAGTTCAAGGCGAAGGACCGCAACTACACCGAGCAGGACAAGGACTGGCTCCTCGACAAGCAGCGGGAATTGCTGGGCCAGGTCATCCCGCTCCACCGCAAGCTCGCCGAGCGCGGCCAGGTCGAGCTGACGACCACGCCCTATTACCACCCGATCCTGCCGCTCCTGCTCGACAAGAAGCTGGCCCGCGAGGCGATGCCCGAGGTCGCCCTGCCGTCCTACCGCGAGGGCTACCCGGAAGACGCCGAGGTGCACGTCCGCCGCGCCGTCGAGAGCCACGAGCGGCGGTTCGGCTCGGCCCCGAGGGGCATGTGGCCGAGCGAAGGGTCGGTCTGCCAGGCGCTCATCCCGCTGCTGGCGAAGCACGGCATCGAGTGGATCGCGACCGACGAGGAGATCCTCGGCTGCTCGACCGGGGGCGTCGTCGGCCGCGACGGCCGGGGCCACGTCCGCCGGCCCGACCTGCTCTACCGCGGCTGGCACGTCCGCGAGGGGGACTCGCAGCTCGGCATCGTCTTCCGCGACCATTCGATGTCGGACCAGGTCGGCTTCCACTACCAGCGCAGCCCGGGGCCGATCGCCGCCGCCGACTTCCTCGGCAAGCTCCACGCGATCGGCGACGCCTGCCGCCACAACCCGTCGACCGTGGTCCCCGTCGTCCTCGACGGCGAGAACTGCTGGGAGTACTTCCCCGACGGCGGCGTCTCGTTCCTCCGCTCGCTCTACCAGGAAACCGTCCGCGACCCCCGCGTCCGGCCGGTCAAGATCGGCGACCACCTGCGCGAGAATCGGCCCGTGGACACGCTCCAGCGGCTGTTCGCCGGCAGCTGGATCAGCCACAACTTCGCCATCTGGATCGGCCACCCCGAGGACAACAGCGGCTGGGACGCCCTTCACGAGACCCGCGAGTTCCTCGTCCGCGAGCAGCAGACCGGCCGCCACGACGAGGCGAGCCTGGCGAAGGCCTGGGAGGAGATCTACATCGCCGAGGGCTCCGATTGGTTCTGGTGGTACGGCGACGACCACTCGTGCGCCCAGGACGCCCTCTTCGACCACCTCTTCCGCAAGCACCTCCGCAACGTCTACGCGTTCCTCGGCTGCGACCCCCCGGGCTCGCTGTTCGCGCCGATCTCGAAAGCCGCGCCGACGCGGGCGGCCAACGACCAGCCCCGGAGCTTCCTCAACGTCAAGGTCGACGGCCGGGCCACCTACTTCGAGTGGATCGACGGGGCCCGCTACGTCTGCGGCAACGACCGCGGCACGATGACGCTGGTCACCCGGGGCCTGATGCACGTCGTCTGGTTCGGGTTCGACGCCGACCGCTTCCTGGTCCGCATCGACGCCGACGGCGGCCCGGCCGCCGAGCGCCTGGCCGAGGTCGACCGGCTCCGCATCGGCTTCGTCGACCCAGCCGAGCGCGAGATCATCGTGATCCAGCCCTGCCTGGAGCGGCCGATCGGCTACCTGAACCACGCGGGGCATGAGCCGGCCAACGGCGACACCGTCTCGGCCGCGACCGGCGCGATCTTCGAACTGGCCGTGCCGTTCGATCGCCTCGGCTTGAAGCCCGGCGACCCGATCCGCTTCTACGTCGAGCTGCTGAAGGGGGAAGCCAGCCTCGACCGCGCGCCCCGCGAGGGGGTCTTCGAGCTGACCACCCCGTCCCCGGACTTCGAGCGGGTCCTCTGGCAAGTCTGACCGAGACCGAGCGGGGGTCGCGGCGGCGCGACGCCCATCCCAACCAGGAAGGAAGGGGGAGACGGATGCCCGAGCTTCGGAAGGACCCGATCGTCGGCCGCTGGGTGATCATCGCTCACGAGCGGGCCCGCCGCCCCCACGACTTCAAGGCGGCCCCCGCGCCGATCGCCGGCGCGCAGACGTGCCCGTTCTGCGAAGGCCGCGAGGAGATGACCCCGCCCGAGATCCTCGCCTACCGCGACTTCGGCAGCCGCCCCAACGGCCCCGGCTGGCGGGTCCGCGTCGTCCCGAATCGGTTCCCGGCGCTCAAGATCGAGGGCGAGCTGGACAAGCGCGGCGACGGCATCTACGACCGCATGGCCGGCGTCGGCGCGCACGAGGTCATCATCGAGAGTCCGGACCACCACCTCACCATGGCGTCGCTCCCCGAGGCCAACATCCGCGACGTCCTCTGGGTCTACCGCGACCGCCTGGTCGACCTGAAGCGCGACCGTCGGCTGGTCCACGGCATGCTCTTCAAGAACGTCGGCGAGGGGGGCGGCGCCAGCCTGGAGCACACCCACAGCCAGCTCATCGTCACGCCGATCGTGCCGATCTCGGTCTGGGAGGAGATGACCGGCTCGCTGGAGTTCTACAACTACCGGGGCCGCTGCATCTACTGCGACATGGTGCAGCAGGAGACGGCCGTCGAGAAGCGTGTCGTGCTCGACACCCCCCACTTCACCGCCTTCTGCCCCTACGCCAGCCGCTTCCCCTTCGAGACCTGGATCGTCCCCAAGACTCACGAGAGCCACTTCGAGAACATCCCCAAGCCGGCCGTCGACGACCTGGCCCACGTCCTGCACCAGGTCCTGGGCAAGCTGGAGCTGGCGCTCGACTCGCCGTCGTACAACTACATCGTTCATACCGCCCCCTTTGACCATTCCGGGCTGCCGCACTATCATTGGCATATCGAAGTGATCCCCCGATTGACCAAGGTCGCGGGTTTCGAGTGGGGCTCGGGGTTCTACATCAACCCCGTCCCGCCCGAGCACGCGGCGGCCTTCCTGCGCGAGGTGGAGGTCGCGACGCCCCAGCCGGGCGCCGCGGCGCGGGAACGGGTCTCGGGGGCTCGGCCTCAACCGCACGCGTCCAAGGTCCCCTGACCGACGGGGGATCGACGCCGATCCGTGGCCCCTCCGGGACGCGCGATGGACCCCTCAGCCGGCCGTGTCGCCCTGCCCCCCCGGCGAATCCTCGGGCCCCCCTCCGGCCTCCAGGCCCCGCGCGTCGCAGCCCCCGCGACCGCCACAGCTTCACGCCCCTCGGCGATCCGGCCCCGGCCGGCGGCGTCGGGGGGTTCCGTCTTCCACGAGGCCGCCCCATGTCGAACCTGCGCCTGATCCTCGCGCTGCACAACCACCAGCCCGTGGGGAACTTCGAAGACGTCTTCGAGACCGCCTATCGCGACAGCTACCTGCCGTTTCTGGAGGTGCTGGAACGCTACCCCGAGATCGCCTTCGCGCTGCACACCTCGGGGCCGCTGCTGGAGTGGCTCGTCGATCAGAAGCCCGACTACGTGGCCCGGGTGCGCGCCCTGGTCGAGGCCGGCCGCGTCGAGATCCTCGGCGGCGGCTACTTCGAGCCGATCATGACGATGATCCCGCACGCCGACCGGGTCGGACAGATCCGATCGTTTGCGGCCTACCTCGACGACGTGTTCGGCGCGAAGGTCCGGGGGATGTGGACGCCGGAGCGGGTCTGGGAGCAGCACCTGGTCTCGGCCTTCGCCGAGGCCGGCGTCGAGTACACGGTCCTCGACGACTTCCACTTCGAACGCGCCGGCGTCTCGGGCGACGACCTGTTCGGCTACTACCTGACCGAGGACGAGGGGCGGCTGCTGAAGGTCTTCCCCGGCTCCGAGACCCTCCGCTACACGATCCCGTTCCAGGAGCCGCACGCGACCTACGAGTTCCTCCGGAACCTGGCCGCGCGCCGCCCCGGGGCCACGGTCGTGTTCGCCGACGACGGCGAGAAGTTCGGCTCGTGGCCCGAGACCCATGACCACGTCTACAAGCGCGGATGGCTGAAGCGGTTCTGCGACATGCTCGTCGGCAACCGCGACTGGCTCGCCTCCACCACCTTCGGCCGGACGGTCGACGCGACGCTCCCCCTGGGCAAGCTCTACATCGCCGACGGCTCCTACCGCGAGATGACCGAGTGGGCCCTCCCGCCGGCCCGCCACCAGGCCTACGAGCAGGCGGCGAAGTCGGTCCGCCAGCACGACCGCTCGGCCGAGATCAGGCCCTTCTTCCGCGCCGGCGGCTTCTGGCGGAACTTCAAGGCCCGCTACCCCGAGAGCGACGAGATGTACACGCGGATGCTCTGGCTCTCGCGGCGGCTCGCCGACCTCTCCGCCCGGCCCGACGTCGACCCCGACTACCTGGAGGCCGCCCGTCGCGAGCTGTACCGCGGCCAGTGCAACTGCCCGTACTGGCACGGCGCGTTCGGCGGGCTCTACCTCCCCCACCTCCGCGGCGCGATCTACCAGGCGCTCATCGCCTGCCACGACGCCCTCGACGAGGCCGAGGGGAAGGTCGGGCCGCGGGCCGCGCTGGAGGTCGCCGACTTCAACCTCGACGCCCGCCAGGAGGTCCGGATCGAGAACGACCGCCTCGTGGCCTTCGTCCGCCCGGCCCTGGGAGGGCACCTCTACGAGTTGGACGTGCGCAAGGCGGGCGTCAACGTCCTCGCCACGCTCGACCGCCGGCCCGAGGCGTACCACCAGACGATCCGCGACGTCATTCGCGCCCGAGGCTCGGCCGAGCAAGGCGCGACCCACGACGGCGACGGCCACGTGGTCCTGAAGCAGGACAACCTCGACGACAGGATCGTCTACGACGACCACCCGCGCAAGGCGCTCGTCGACCACTTCTACCCGCTCGACGCGACCCTCGACGACCTGATCGCCTGCCGGAGCATCGAGCGCGGCGACTTCGCCACGGGGGCCTACCTCGCCCGGATCCGCCGAGAGGGGGACCGCGTGGGCGTGGTGATGGAGCGGCCCGGCCTGGCCGACGGCCGGCCGGTGAAGGTCCGCAAGTCGATCGAGACGGTCGCCGGCTCGCCGGCGCTGGAGATCCGGTACGAGATCGAGGACCTGCCCCCCGACGCCTGCCTGCACTTCGCGGTCGAGATCAACCTCGCGGGGATGGCCGGCCACGCCGACGACCGCTACTACTCGGCCCCCTCGGGCGAACGCCTGGGGATGCTCGACGCCCGCATCGACCGCCCCCACATGGAAGGCCTGAGTCTCACCGACGAGTGGCTCGACCTGGCCGCCGAGATCTCCTGGACCAAACCCTGCGGCGTCTGGTGCTTCCCGATCGAGACCGTCAGCCAGAGCGAGGGGGGCTTCGAGGGGGTCTACCAGTCCTCGGCCGTGATCCCGCACTGGCACGTCGTCGGCGACGAGGCGGGCCGCTGGGAGGTCCTCATCCGCATGGCCTTCGACTCGCGGAAGCCCGCGGCCGAACCCGCCGCGAGGCACCGGGCCAGCCTGGCCGGGGTCTGAACTCGAGCGGGCCCGACGATCAGGAGCGTCGCATGTTCTGGCCGTTCCGGCGGCGACCGAAGCCCGAGCCGCCCGGACGCCCGGCGATCGACGCCGCGGCCATCGTCCGCCGCGCGCGTCGGCTGCGGTTCCGGGTCCGGCCCCAGGCCGTGCTCCAGCTCGCCGGCGCCTACCACGGCGCGAGGCCCGGCGAGGGCCTGACCTTCGCCGAGCTGCACGCCTACGAGCCCGGCGACGACGTCCGGCACCTGGACTGGAACGTCACCGCCCGCCAGGGCCGGCCGTTCGTCCGCCGCTACGTCGAGGAACGGTCGTTCGTCCTCTGGCTGGTGGTCGACGCCTCGGCCAGCATGCGGTTCGGCCGCGAAGGCCGGACCAAGGCCGACCGCGCCGCGCAGGCGGCGGCCCTGCTGGCGACCGTCGCGGTCCACAACGGCGACCGCGTCGGCCTGCTGATCGTCAGCGACCGCGTCGAGCTGGAGATCCCGGCCGGCGGCGGCGTCCGCCACCTCTCCCGGATCGTGCGGGCGCTCGTGGCGACCCCCACGACCTCGCGCGAGACGCAGCTCCAGGCCGCCCTCCCCCGCCTTCGCCGAACCTCGCGGCGGGCGATGCTCGTGGTCCTCGGCGACTTCCAGCCCGAGGAGCCGCTGGGCGTCTGGCGGCAGGCCAGCCGGCGGCACGACGTGGTGGCCCTGCGCCTGGTCGACCCCCTGGAAGAGACCTTGCCGGACGTCGGCCTCCTCGCCGTCCGCGACGCCGAGGGGGAAGGCCGGATGCTCGTCGACAGCCACCGACCTCGCCGACGCGCCGCCTACGCCCGCCGCGCCGAGGAGCGTCGGCGGGCGTTCGTCCGCTGGTGCACGGCCGCCGCCGTCGACGGCCACGACCTGTCGACCGAGACCGATCCGCTCCAGACCCTGATGCAAGTCTTCGAACGTCGGGCCGCGCGTCGGGGCAAGCCGTGAGCCTCGCCGTCGAGGCCGGCCGGCCCGAGGCGCTGGTGCCGCCCCGCCCCAACCTCGGGCCCGAGCCCTGGCGGGACGACTCGCCCGCGGCGTCCTGGCCGGCCTGGATCGCCCTGGCGTTGCTGGCGGCCTGCGTCGCGGCCTGGATCGCCCGAAAGCGACGGCCGGGCGGGGCCGCCGCGCCGGGCTTATCCGCCGAGTCCGATGATTCGCCCGAGACGCGGCTCGTGGCCCTTGGCGTCTTCGTTCGCAAGGTGATGGCCGCTCGACTGGGCCCTGCCCTCCGGGCGCGGACGACCGAGGAGATCGCCGCCGACCCTCGGCTGGCCGAGCGGCTGGACGCCGAGGATTTGGGCCGACTCGTGGCGATCCTCGGCGCGGGGGATCGTGTGAAGTTCGGCCGCGGGGGCGTGGCCGAGGACCTGCTCGAATGCCTGCCCGAATGGACCGCCTGGTCGGCCTCGCTCGACGCCAGGCTGGCGGCGAGGCGCGAGGAGGCGATTCAGAAACCGTCGCCGTGAACCTCGTCCCGGCCGAACCGGACCGCGACGTCCGCCCGCGCGTCCCGGCCCGCGTCGGCGCGCAGCCGGAACCGCCAGGTCGTCGTCGAGCCCAGGCGCGAGCGGGGCGCCGGCTCGCTCACGAGGACGACGTCCTCCACGGCCCCCGGCTCGATCGTCGGGAACTGCTGCTCGTCGATCGTCCACTCGCTCCCCGAGTCGAACGCGAGGAGGCCCAGGCGCGGGCCCGGCGGGGATTCGATCGCGAAGGCCTCGCCATCGGTCAGGTCGCCGGCCTCCAGGGGCCGCACGGCCTCGTCGGGCGAGAGGTTCTTGAGCCGGAGCGTCAGCACGAGGCAGCCGTCGTGATCGCGCACCAGGCGCTCCTCGCCCAGGTCGCGCGAAATCCGCACGCTCTTGTGCAGGATCACCAGCGGGGTGACCTCCAGGTCGTCGACCACGATCGACTTGCCGAGCGTCGTCGTCCGCGAGGCCGGCACGTCGGCGAGGGGCGCGGCGGACGGGGCGGGCGCGGGCTCGACGGCCCGCCGACGGGTCGCGGAGACGTCGCGGGAGGCTGGGGCCGGGGCGGGCTCCCTCGGGATCGTCCGGCCGCTCCAGAGGACCCAGACCAGGGCCATCGTGACGGCGCTGGCGTAACTCCTGAGCAGGACGCTCGACCAGGAATACGGGGCCGCCTCGCTGCGCGTCAGCGGGGCGTCCGGCGCGAGCGAGGAGGCCGGCGAGGACGTCTCGACGCCGATGTCCAGGCGGTCGGTCCGACCGACCCGCGACTCCCTCGCCGCCTGCTCGGCCGCGATCCGCTGGAGGTCCCAGGAGCTGGACCCTCCGAGCATGGGGTCGGGATCGGGCTCGGCGATCGCCGACGAGAGGATCACGCTGATCTCGTCGCTCGCGCCCGAGTGGGGCTCGCCGGCCGGCTTGCGGGGAGTCCGAGAAGACCTGGGCCCGGGCGGAGCGTCGGGGTCGTCGGAGCGCGTCCGGGGTTCATCGGCGGACGAGGAGGGCGGGCGGGGATTCATCTTGGAGGTCCCGGAAGTCGGATCGGGATCGTCGGAACGTCAGTGCTTCGGCCGCAGCCAGACGGTGGCGCCCGGACCGGCCGAGAGCAGCCGGCCCGCGTCGCCGTTGACGACGGCCACTTCCACCCAGCCCCCGCTGCCGAGCAAGGCAATCAGCGAGCCCGGGGCGCTGTCGGCGTAGGTCCGCTCGACCCCCTCGATCCGGTGGCCGCCGATCTCGACGGCCCAGGCGCCCGGCTCGCGGCCCGCGAGCTGGTCCTCCTTGATGTTCGTGATCAGGTTGCCGAACGCGTCCTTGAAGATCACCTCGCCGATGCAGCCGCTCTCGGCCGACGTGGGCTCGAAGTTGCGGATCGCCACGTACTTCGTCGTCGCCGGGCCGAGATCCGCCGGGGGGCCCCCCTTCAAGAGGTGCGCGGCGGCCGGGGCCAGCACGTCCCGGCCGTGGAACGTGGGCGAGATCTCGCGTCGGGCGAGGCTCCGGTTGGTGATCTCCCAGACGCCCTCGACCTCGTGCGTCCGGGCCACCCCGGTGATCAGGCCGTTGTCCGGCAGGACGAACCACTGGCCCGAGGCCCGGACCGCCAGGAGCCGACGCCTGGTCCCCACGCCGGGGTCGACGACGGCCAGGTGGATCGTCTCGGGCGGGAAGGCGTCGACGATCCCCGTGAGGACGAACGCCCCTTCGAGCACGTTCTGGGGGGCGATCGAGTGGCAGACGTCGACCATCGTCACGCCCGGCGCGAGCCCGAGCAGGATCCCCTTCATCGCCGCGACGTACGGCCCCTCCAGCCCGAAGTCGGTGGTGAGGGTGACGATTCCCGGTTTCATGCGACCTCCGCTGGTCTCCCGCCCCCCGATCCGACGCGGCCCGGCCCACGGGGGCCGTTCAACCGCGGCCGGCCTCGTGCGTCGCCGTGATCTTCGAGGTCATGCCGCCCCGCGGGTTGAAATGGCCGACGACCGTCATGCGCCGGGGCCGGCAGGCCGCGACCAGGTCGTCGAGGATCGTGTTGATCGAATGCTCGTAGAAGATGCCCTTGTTGCGGTAGTCGTTCAGGTAGAACTTGAGGCTCTTCAGCTCCAGGCAGGTCTCGGCCGGGACGTAGGTGACGACGATCGTGCCGAAGTCGGGCTGGCCGGTCTTGGGGCAGACGGCCGTGAACTCGGGGAAGCTGATCTCGATCTCATACTCGCGATCCGGGAACTGGTTGGGGAACGTCTCCACCGCGCCTGCCATGTCGATCGGGACCTCCGTGGGGTGCGTCCGGCTCATACACGCGGGACCCGGCCACTTCGATCGGGCCCGCCGCTCCCATTGTAGGCCGCGCCGGCGGCGATTCGTAGCCGGCACCGGGCCCGAGGCCGGCGGCGGGCGGGGATTTTCGCGCGGCGGCCGTCCGGCCCCGCATGGTATGATCGGCCCGGCGCGACCGCCTTCGCTCGCGGACTTCCGCCCCCTCGGACGAGGCGTCGCCGGACGTCGAGGCTTTTCATTGGTGGACCCTTGATTCCTCGTCGCTTTTTGCTAAATGTGTTGGTATCGCAGGTTTCTGGCCTCTCGGGCTCGTTTGCGCCTTTCGCGCCGGCTCGGGGAGGCTTCGCGTGCGGGACCGGCCCGATCGCTTCCCAGTAACCCCGAATGCTTTGGTGCGGTTCCCGTCCCCGACAGGAGTTCCCCGATGTCGCAAGGCCCTCGCCGTCTCCTCCGCCTGGAAACCGTCGATGGAGTGACCGTCGTCAGCTTCGTCGACACCAAGATCGTGACCGAAGAGCAGATCCAGGAAGTGGGCGAACAGCTTTACAGCCTGGTCGAGGACGAAGGCCACAAGAGCCTGCTGCTGAACTTCGGCAACGTCCAGTATCTCTCCAGCGCTGCGCTCGGCAAGCTGATCAACCTGAAGAAGAAGGTCTCGGCGGTCAAGGGGAAGCTCAAGCTCTGCTGCATCCACCCCGATCTCCTCGAAGTCTTCCGGATCACCCGCCTCGACCAGGTCTTCGAGATCTACCCGGAAGAGCAGACGGCCCTCGACAAGTTCTGATCCCGACCCGATCCGGGCTCACGGGCCCTCCCGCGTTCGCGTCCGACGACCCCCGCGCTGGGACGGGGGTCGGCCGCCCGACCGGGGGATCTTCGGCGTGGCGGTCTCGCACCCTCTGGGGGACGCGGACCGCTTTTTCATTGGCGGAGCGCGGATGGCCGACCCTGCCCTGACCCCGATGATGCAGCAGTATCGCGAGATGAAGGCGCGCGACCCCGACGCGCTGCTGCTCTTCCGGATGGGCGACTTCTACGAGATGTTCGGCGAGGACGCCGTCCGCGCCTCGGCCCTCCTCGGCATCGCGGTGACCACCCGCGACAAGGACAAGGAGGGGGCCGTGCCCATGGCCGGCTTCCCCCACCAGGCCCTGGAGACCTACCTCGCGAAGATCGTCCAGGCCGGCCAGCGCGCCGCCGTCTGCGACCAGGTCGAGGACGCGAGGCAGGCCAAGGGGCTGGTCAAGCGCGACGTCGTCCGGGTCGTCTCGCCCGGCACGCTCACCGACGAGGCGCTCCTCGACCCCCGATCGGCCAACTACCTGGCCGCCGTCGTGGAATCGGGCTCCAAGATGGGCCTGGCCTGGGTGGAACTCTCCACCGGCCGGTTCTCGCTCACCAGCCTGCTCCGCACCGAGCTGGCCGACGAGTTGGCCCGGCTGAACCCCGCCGAGACGCTGGCGTCGGAGCTGGCCCTCGACGCCCCCTGGCTCCGCGCCTTGCGCTCGCAGCAGCAGCACGTCGTCACGACCCGACCCTCCTGGGATTTCCAGGTCGAGCAGGCGCGGAAGACGCTGTTCGAGCAGTTCGGAGTGGCGACCGTCGAGGGCTTCGGCGTCGACGACCGCAGCCCCGAGATCCAGGCCGCCGGCGCGCTCGTGGCCTACCTGCGCGAGACCCAGAAGTCGTCGCTCGGCCACATCGCTCGCCTCACCCCCTACCGTCGCGCCGACGTCCTGGCCCTGGACGAGACCACCCGCCGCAGCCTGGAGCTGACCCGGACCCTCCGCGAGGGGAAGCGCGAAGGCTCGCTGCTCCAGGTGATCGACCACACCGCGACGCCGATGGGCGCGCGGCTGCTGGGCGAGTACGTCGCTTCCCCCCTGACCTCCCCCGAGCTGATCGAGGCGCGGCTGGCGGCCGTCGAGGAGCTGTACCAGGACTCGGGCCTCCGGGCGGACCTCCGCCACGCGCTCGGCGAGGCGTACGACCTGGAACGCCTGGCCGCCCGGGCCGCCACCGGCCGCGCCACCCCGCGCGACCTCGGCGCCCTGGCCCGCACGCTGGCCCTGCTGCCGAAGGTCAAGGCCCGGCTCGCCGCCCGGCGTTCGAGGCGGCTCGCGGAGCTGGAGGAGGCGCTGGAACTCTGCCCCGAGGTCCGCGCGGCGATCGAATCCGCCCTGGTCGACGACCCGCCGCTCTCGATCAAGGAAGGGGGCCTGATCCGCCCCGGCTGCCACGAGGAGCTGGACCGCCTGCGGTCCGCATCGAAGGACGGCAAGGCCTGGATCGCCCGCTACCAGTCCGAGCAGATCCGCCGCACCGGCATCGGCGGGCTCAAGGTCGGGTTCAACAACGTCTTCGGCTACTACATCGAGATCTCGCACGCCCAGGCCCAGCGCGGCGAGGTCCCGGCCGACTACATCCGCAAGCAGACCGTCAAGAACGCCGAGCGCTACTACACGCCCGAGCTGAAGGAGTTCGAGAACGAGGTCCGCAACGCCGACGAACGCGCCAACGCCCTCGAATACGAGCTGTTCACGACGCTCCGCGACCGGGTCTCGGCCGACGCCCCCCGGCTGATCCAGGCCGGCTCCGCGATGGCCCAGGTCGACGTCCTGTCGGCGCTCGCCGAGCTGGCCGCCAAGCAGGGCTACTGCCGCCCCGAGGTCGTCGCCGAGCCGGTCTTCGAGGTCGAGGCCGGCCGCCATCCCGTGCTCGACGCCATCCTCCCGCGCGGCGAGTTCGTCCCCAACGACACCGTGCTGACCCCCGACCGCGGCGACCTGCTCCTCATCACCGGCCCGAACATGGCCGGCAAGAGCACCTACATCCGCCAGGTCGCGCTCATGGCGATCCTCGCCCAGATCGGCAGCTTCGTCCCGGCCAAGCGGGCGCGGATCGGCGTCGTCGACCGGCTGTTCGCCCGCGTCGGCGCCACCGACGAGCTGTCGCGCGGCCAGAGCACGTTCATGGTCGAGATGACCGAGACCGCGAACATCCTCAACAACGCCACGAGGCAAAGCCTCGTGATCCTCGACGAGATCGGCCGCGGCACCAGCACGTTCGACGGCGTCTCGCTCGCCTGGGCGATCACCGAGCACCTGCACGACTCCGTCGGCTGCCGGGCCCTCTTCGCCACCCACTATCACGAGCTGGTCGAGCTGGAGAAGACCAAGCCCCGCCTCCGCAACGCCAACGTGGCGGTCGGCGAGAGCCAGGGGGAGATCGTCTTCCTCCACCGGATCGCCCCCGGCGGCGCCGACCAGAGTTACGGCATCCACGTCGCCCGGCTGGCCGGCGTCCCATCGCCGGTGCTCGACCGCGCCCGCGAGATCCTCGCCTTCCTGGAGAAGCAGCACGGGCCCGATCCGGGGCTGCCCGAGCCGGAAGGCCCGATCCGCCGCAAGGTGAAGTCCGGCCGGGCGCTCCAGACGAGCCTGTTCGCCGCACTCCCGGACCCGCTCCTGACCGAACTGCGAAACGTGGACCTCGACGCCCTGCCGCCCGATCAGGCCCTCGACCTGCTCCGGCGGCTCCGCGAACTGGCGGGCTGATCGCTCATGGACCCTGCGCCGAACGACCGCCGAGCTTACTGGCAGGACAGGCTGGGTCGGCTGCGCCTCGAAGCCGAGCCGCTCGACGTGCAGCTCGCCCGCCGTCACGCCGCCTGCTGGGCCCTGACCTCGATCACCACAGCGATCGCCGCCGGCTTCCTCGCGCTTTTCGCCTCTTTCGACCGGCCGGACCTCGGGCTGGGGCTCGCTGCCCTGCTCTGGCTGCCGGTCGTCGGCGTCTCCTGGTGGGATCACGCCCGGCTCTCCCGCGTCGTCCGCGAATACGAGGACGACCTGGCCGGACGGGCCGACGAGGGCGGCCCCGCGCCCTCCTGAACGCGCCCGTCACCTGCACGAGGGCCCCTCCATGTCCCAGTCGAGTGAAGCCGAAGCCCCGTCTCCATCCCCCCGCCTGGAGGGCGTGGACCTGCTGCGCGGGCTCGTCATGGTCCTAATGGTGCTCGACCACACGCGCGACTTCTTCGTCGGCTCCTCGGTCGACCTCGATCGGGCGACGCCCGGGCTCTTCCTCACCCGATGGGTCACGCACTTCTGCGCGCCGACGTTCGCCCTCCTCGCCGGCGTTGGGGCGCGACTGGCCGGCGGTCGCGGGACGGCCCCCGGCCCGCTCGCCCGATCGCTGCTCACGCGCGGTCTCTGGCTGATCCTGCTGGAGGCGACCGTCGTGAAATTCGGGCTGTTCTTCCGGCCGAGCCCGAGCCTGCTGGTCGGACTCGTCCTCTGGGCCATCGGCGGGGCGTTCGTGCTGCTCTCGGCGTTCGTGGCGACGCGGACGCCGGGCTGGGTCGTCGGCCTGATCGGTGCGGCGGTGATCGCCCTTCACAATGGGTTCGACCGACTCCCGCCCGACCTCGGCGGAGCCTTGCGGCCGCTCGCGACGTTCCTCCTGCGTCCCGGGGAGTACCCGCTGCCGGGCGGGATGACCGCCTTCATCGGCTATCCGCTGCTGCCATGGTTCGCGGTCGTCGCGGTCGGCTACTGGCTTGGCGGGATCTATGGGATGGAAGCTGGCCGACGTCGGCCCCTGCTGACGTGGCTCGGCCTGGCGGCGATCGGGCTCTTCGCGGCGCTCCGAGCCTCGGGAGTCTACGGCGACCCCAGGCCCTGGCAGCCGGAGGCCGACCCGACCAGGACGATCCTGTCGTTCCTCAACTGCACGAAGTATCCGCCGTCGCTCCAGTTCCTGCTGATGACGCTCGGCCCCGCGTTCCTGGCGCTGGCCGCCTTCGATCGGGGCGCGGGGACGGCCGGCGGGCCGCTGGCGACGCTCGGCCGGGCGCCGCTGTTCTTCTACCTGCTCCAGTGGTACGTGATCCACGGGCTCGCCCTGGCCGTCGCCCTCGCCCGCGGCGAGCCGACCGGCTGGCTCTTCGTCGACGCGTTCCCCATCGAGCCGCCGCCGTCGTCCGCCTTCGGCCTCCCTTCGCTCTACCTCTGGTGGCTCCTCATCCTGGCGATCCTCTACTTCCCGAGCGCCTGGTTCGCCCGCTACAAGGATCGGAACCGAGGGTCGACCTGGCTGCGTTACTTGTGATTCATCGAGCGATTTCCCTATAAATCCTTCCCCCCTGGCGGGGGAAGGTGGCCCGTCAGGGCCGGATGAGGGGGAAGACGAGCACGGAAGCCGTCGGAGAAATCGGCGGCTGTGAACGCCGTCGCCCCCTCGTGTCGTCCACCTTGATGGTCCCCCTCATCCGGCCCTTCGGGCCACCTTCCCCCACCGAGGGGGAAGGGAAGACATGTTAATCCGTCCGCCGTTCACCAGCCCCGGGCCGATCCGGCGGCGACGCAGCGGGCGTCGTCCTCCTCGTCGGCGTCCTCGGCGAAGGCGGAGCGTTCGGTCCACTCGTCTTCGGGCGAGCTCGACTCCAGCTCGTCGCGGAGCCGCTTGCGGGCGGTGTGGAGCCGGCGCTTGATCGTGCCCAGGGGGACGGCCAGCTCCTCCGCCATCTCGATCAGCGACAGGTCGCGGATGTAGAAGGCGACGAGGGTCTCGCGGTCCAGGGCCTTCAGCCGCCCGAGGGCCTCCCAGAGCCGCGCGGCGCGCTCGCGGGCGATCAGCCCGTCGATCGGCTCGTCGGCCTGTTCGAAGGCCCCCTCCAGGACGACCGCCTCGACCGTGAATGGGGCCGATCGCCGGGTGACGTGGTTGATCGCCATCCGCACGGCGACCTGACGCAGCCAGCCGGCGAACCGCTCGGGCTCGCGGAGCTGGTCGATCCGCCGCATGACGTGGAGGAAGACCTCCTGCGTCAGCTCCATCGCCTCGCCGACGTTCCCCAGCCGGCGCAGGGCGATCGCCCGGACCGTGGGCTCGAACTGCTCGACCAGGCGGCCGAAGGCGTCGCGGTCCCCGTCCTGGGCGCTGCGGACCAGGGCCGCGACCTCGACCCAGCTCGGCGTTTCTTCCTCTCGCGTCTCCATCATGGCGGCCAAGGGATCCACCTTCCCCGATCGGGGGAGTTGCCGGTGGCTCGCGCGATCGGCCCGATGATCCCTGGGCCGACGCGATGCGACGAGTTTCCGGCGACGTCACGAACCTGAAACGCTCGCGGAGGTCCGCGGATCGCCGGCACGGGCCCCCCGATGTGGACGGGGATGGACCGTTGGCGTTCCCGCGACTCGACGCGGCGACGCAAGGATGCGCGGTGCGCGGCGCGGCCGGTTCGAGCGAGAAACCCGATTCCGAATCGCACCTACGCGGAGTCGTCGTTCGCCGGATCGATCGGCGAGCCTTCGGGGTGACGGTGGGGGACGCCGGACGGGGAACGCTCCCCTCTCCGCCGCCACACCCGCCGGTCGTCGCCGACGGCGAGCCTCTTTCCAGGACGTGCGACTCGTTAAGACCCGGCGATCGCCGCTATGGCAGCGATGCTCGCCGTCCGACGACTTGCGGCCCCAGCCGCGCCGGCCTTCTCGACCTTACCGACGCCCCGGCCTGCCGGCCGGGGCTTGGTAGCGACGGCCCGGGCTGCGGCCGAGGCCGCGGCGGATCGTCGAAGTCGGGAGGAGGCCGCGGCACACGCTCCGAGGCTCGGCGAGGGCTGGCACGGCCAACCTCGCCAGGCCCGGAGCGGTTCCGTGGTCGCGTCGTCCACCGTCGGCGTCGGATCGGACCACGCCCTGAGGCGTGGCGTCACCGGCGTCGACGGCCCGGTAATCGGCGGCGCGGGATAGGCGGCTACGAGGGGCTCGCCTACAAAGAAATGCGCCGCCATGGTCTTGCGCATGACGTCTTGATGGGCGTGACGGATGCGCAGGGCCTTGCCGTTGTCGACGCTCGCGTTGAGGACGAGCGACCGCGTCCCGAGATTCAGCCGGTTGGAAAGGGCCGACAGCGTCAGGTTGTTGCGGTTCAACATGGCAATACCCTCGCATCCGCCTTCAGGTGAGGCGGGATCACGTGGTGGGGCGTCGGCCGTCGGTTTCGCGTCGGGTCGGCGGATGAGGCCGGGTCCCGAGGGCGAGGGCGGCGAGGCCCCACGAGGAATGAGACGGCTTTCCGGCCGTCCCGCTGCATTCTTCGACGTTCGTCTCGATCGGGCGCGGGACGCCCGGCCACCCTCGAGGGGCGGGGTTCGTTCGAGATAACGCCCTAGACATCCTAACTCGGGATCGAGTTCGCGCGAAATCGAAAAAAAGGTCGATAATCGGGACGAGAGCGGCCAAGGTGGTTCTGACGCCACGTCGGGAGCAGGGTCCAGACCCGCCGTCCGGGACGGATCGGACGGGCGGAAAGGCTATCGAGATCCACCGCATGACCGCGAGCTCCTGGCGATGGACGGCCGCGATCCTCATCACCTACGCCGTCGCGCTGGCGGCCTGGTCCTGGTTCGCGACGGCGGTCGCCCCGGGGCTGATCGCCCGATCCCTGTCCGGCGAGGGAGGGCCGACCCTGGACCGGCTGGTTCCGCTCATCGCGAAGGGGCGGGCGCTCCCGGTCGTCCAGCAGGAATGGCGGGACGCCTCCTCGGCGGTCGCGGCGGCCCTGGTCGTGCATGCGGTGCTGGTGCTGGCGATCCTTAGCTGGGGCCGTCGCCGGGAGGGGGCGTCGGAGGGGGGAGTCTGGCTCCGCGGGGCGACGTCGGGATTCCTGATCCTCGCCAGCCTGGCCTTCCTGATCGCGACCATCTTCGCCGGCGCGATCCAGGACTACTTCCTGTACTTGCAGATCTGGCGGGAGGTCCTGGGCGGACGCGACCCGTGGTTCCTCGTCCTGGGAGGGATCGGGGCGTTCTCGCTCAACGCCTACGGTCCCCTCTACAACGTCCTGGCCCTGCCCGTCTTGTGGAACCCGCTGGCTCCCAAGCTGATCTTCGCCGCGGCCTACTGGTTCTTCGCGTCGTGGCTGGTGCTGGACCTCGGCGGCCGGCGGGGCTTCCCGGCGTGGGGGAGGCTGGCGCTGGCGATCTGGTTCGCGGGCCCGTTCGCCTGGGTGGAGATCGCGTACTTCGGCCATTTCGACGTGCTGGTCGCCTTGCTCGCCGTCGCGGCGGCCGAGGCGCGGCTGCGGGGGCGTTGGGGCGCGAGCTTCGGCTGGCTGTCGGCGGGAGTGCTGCTGAAGTTCTTCCCGGGGGTGCTCGCGCCGTTCCTCGCGCTGGATCGAGGCCGGGTCCGCTGGCGGTATCTGGCCGCGATCGTCGGGCTGTCGCTGGCCGGGATGGCGGCCGCCGGGGCGTACTGGGGGCCTTCCTTGCTGCGGCCGCTGACGCTGGCGGTGAACCGCGAGTCCGCCGCCCTCTCGATCTTCCGCTACCTTCGCGGGCCGCACTCGCCGATCGGGCGCGACACACTGTTCTTCGCGCCCGACCAGTACGCCACGCCCTTGCTGCTGCTCGCGCTGTACCGGGCCTGGTCGTGGACGCGGCGGATGGGCTTCGAGCCCCTGGCCTCGTGCGTCCTCGCGGTGGCGACGACGCTGCTGATGTACAAGGTCGGGTTCCCGCAGTACTACATGGTGTTGTTCCTGATCGCCCCGTACTGGTTCGTCCGGGACTTCGCGAGGTTGGCGCATCGGGGCCCGCTGGCGACGGCCTTCCTGGCCTGTTTCGCCTGGATCTCCTGGTTCGACCTGCGGCTCGCGCGCGAGGACCCGGGCCCGCTGGTCGAGTGGGTGGGGGTGCCGACGTTCGCCCTGATGATGGCGTTCGTCGTCTGGGTCGCGGTCGCCGGGCCCCGCGAGCAGTCCCCGGAGGGGCCGGCGTGAGGGTCGGTCAGCCGTACGGCGGCCCCCGGCGCTCGCTCGCCTCGTCAGGCAGGATCACGGGGGTCATGGTGATGCTCGACGCGTGCTCGGTCGCCAGCTTCTGAAACTCGTCCTGCGAGCGGACGACCGGGGCGCCGGGCTTCGGTTTGACGCGGGCGTAGGTGCCGTCGGCCCGCAGCTCGCGGGCCTTGAGGTTGTCGGCCAGGGTGATGGCGAGGATCTCGTCGACGACCCGCGACCGGAGGGCCGGCGCCTCGATCGGGAACATCAGCTCGACGCGGCGGCGGAAGTTGCGGGGCATCCAGTCGGCCGAGGAGAGGAAGACCTCGGGCTCCTCGCCGTTGGCGAAGTAGGCGATCCGCGAGTGCTCCAGGAACTTGTCGACGATGCTCCGCACCTGGATGTTGTCCGAGACCCCGGGGACCCCCGGCCGGAGGCAGCAGATGCCTCGGATGATCAGGTCGATCTTGACGCCGGCCTGCGAGGCCTCGTACAGGCTGGTGATGATCCGGGGGTCGACCAGCGAGTTCATCTTGGCGATGATCCGCGCCGGCTGGCCGGCCTGGGCGTGCTCGGCCTCGCGGCGGATCAGGGCGGTGAGGCGGTCGGCGAGGTTCATCGGCGCGACGACCAGGCGCTTCCAGGTGTTGCCCTGGGAGTAGCCGGTCAGCAGGTTGAACAGGGCGCTGGCGTCCTCGCCGATCTCGGGCCGGCAGGTGAAGTAGCTGAGGTCGGTGTAGAGCCGGGCGGTGGTGTGGTTGTAGTTGCCGGTCCCCAGGTGGACGTAGCGGCGGATGCCGTCGTGCTCGCGGCGGACGACCAGGGCCGCCTTGCAGTGGGTCTTCAGGCCGACGATCCCGTAGACGACGTGCACGCCGGCCTTCTGGAGCATCCGGGCCTTGTCGATGTTGTTCTCCTCGTCGAGCCGGGCCTGGAGCTCGACGAGGGCGGTCACCTGCTTGCCGTTCTCGGCCGCGCGGGCCAGCGCGGTGATGATCGGGTTGGAGTCGGCGGTGCGGTAGAGCGTCATCTTGATGGCCAGGACGTTGGGGTCCTCGCTGGCCTGCTCGATGAGCTGGACGACGGCGCCGAACGACTCGTAGGGGTGGTGCACCAGGAAGTCCTGGTCGCGGATCGCCCGGAAGACGCTGTGGCGGCCGGTAAAGGCGGGGGGCATCTTCGGCTCGTACGGGGCCTCGCGCAGGTCGCGGAAGCCTTCGAGCTTGTACAGCCCGCCGAGCACCGTGAGGTCGACCGGCCCGGGGACCTTGTAGACGTCGCGCTCCTCCAGCTCCAGGGCCGAGCCGGCCAGGAGCTGGGCGAGGAAGTCGGAATCGGCCCGCTCGGAGATCTCCAGCCGGACGGGGGCCCCCCACTTGCGCTGGCGGAGCGTCTCCTCGATGGTCGACAGCAGGCTGCTCTTGACCTCGTTCTCCTGGATCGACAGGTCGCTGTTGCGGGTGGCCCGGAAGGCCACGCGCTCGACCGTCCGGTAGCCGCCGAAGAGGGCGTCGAGCCGGGGGCCGATGACGTCCTCCAGCAGCACGAACCGCTTGCCCCCGCCGGGCTCGTCCGGCAGCGGCACCAGCCGGCTGATGACCGACGGCACCTGGAGCACCGCGTAGAGGAGCCGGCCGTGCTGGTTGAGCGACTCGACCCGCAGCAGCAGGTTCAGGCTCTTGTTGTGGACGTGCGGGAACGGGTGCGCCGGGTCGATCGCCAGGGGGGTGAGGACCGGGTAGACCTGGTTCGTGAAGTAGTCGTCGAGGAACGCGTTGTGGGCCTCGGTCAGCTCCGCGGGGGTGCAGATGCGGATGCCGTGGCCTTCCAGCTCGGGGCGGACCTCGTTGAGCCAGACCTCGTAGAGCCGGGCGACGAAGTCGTGGGCCCGCTTGGAGATCTCCAGGAGCTGGGCCAGCGGGCCCATGCCGTCCGGCGGCGGGTCCTGCGGCTCCAGGCTCTCGTAGAGCTGGGCCTGGAGGCCGGCGACGCGGACCTCGAAGAACTCGTCGAGGTTGGACGAGCAGATGGCCAGGAACTTGAGCCGGTCGAGCAGCGGGTTGGAGCGGTCGCGGGCCTCTTCGAGGACCCGTTCGTTGAACTCGAGCCAGCTCAGCTCGCGGTTGATGAACAGGCTGGAGTCAACGACGACCGGCGGCGCCGGCACGGTCGAGGGCCCGCTGCTGGTGAGGGAGTGCTTCGGCTTGCCCACGCTTTGACCACCGTCCAGGGGTTCGATGACGTCTGGGGAGGGGCGGCCCCGCCCTCCCCGCCCGCGCCGCGGCCGGCGGCGCGATCAGGCCGCGACGAGGCCGAGCAGGATCCTCCGGTTGCGGGCGTCCAGGTCCTCGCCGTCCTCGACCCCCTTGGGAGTCTCGAGGATCATCGGCAGGCCCCGGAACCGCGGATCGTTGAGGAGGAATCCGAACGGGTCCAGGCCGATCGTCCCGACGCCGATCCCCGCGTGGCGGTCGACCCGGCTGGCGAGCTCGCGGCGGCTGTCGTTGAGGTGCCAGACCCGGATCCGGCCCAGCCCGACCGTCCGATCGAGCTCCGCCACGGTCTCATCGTACAACTCCCGGAGGTGCAAAGGATAGCCCGCCGCGAAAATGTGGCAGGTGTCCACGCACACCCCGAGACGCCCCCCGTCGGCCGCAAGTCCCAGGATGGCTTCGAGATGCTCGAACCGATGCCCGAGGCACGTCCCCTGCCCCGCGGTGGTCTCCAGGTCGATCGTCACCGCGCAGGCGGAGGTCCGATCCAGCACGCGGTCGAGCGCCCTCGCCACCCGCGCGAGGCCCGCCTCCTCCCCCGTCCCGACGTGCGCCCCGGGGTGGACCACCAGGTCGGCGATCCCCAGCCGGGCGCAACGCTCGACTTCGACGACCATCGCGTCGATGGACTTCTCCCAGAGGGCGTCGTCGGGGCTCGCCAGGTTGATGAGGTAGGAGGCGTGCGAGACCGGGTCGACGACCCCCGTCTCGGCGATCGCGGCGCGGAAGGCGCAGGCCTGGGCGTCGGTGATCGGCGGGGCGTTCCACTGGTTGTTGTTCTTGGTGAACAGCTGAACGGTCTCGAACCCCACGGCGGCGGCCGCGCGGACGGCCCGGTCGTAGCCGCCGGCGATCGACATGTGCGCCCCCAATTTGGGAGGGGACGCGGCCTGGCGGCGGGGGTTCGCGGGCTTTCGGGGCATGCTTCGGGTCCGGGACGGGCGGAAAGCGGCGAATCCGCGACGTTCCCCGAGGAGCGTCCCTTGCGGATCGGGCCGGAACTCCACTAGAATGCAACATCCTGCCGACCTGTCCAGGGCGAGGGCGAGGGTTCTATCTATGGGATGGCTGATCGCGGCCGGCGTCCTCCCCTCCTGCGTCTTCGCCGGGTGGTTCATCCTGCGACGCCCGCTGCGACTCTTCTTCGAGGACCTGCACGTCGACCAGGCCCGCGAGGCGTTCCGCCGCCGCCGCGAGCACCTGGAGGCCGCGTTCGTCGCCAGCCTCGGCCGGTTCGACCGCGAGGAAGGCGCCCGCTGGGAGGACGCCCAGTGGCACGACGAGATCCTCTGGGCGCGCGACCGCCAGACCCGGCGGTTCCTCGCCCTGGTCTGCGTGCATTTCGAGCCCGATCTCTTCGAGCCGCCCCAGGCCCGGCGTCACGCCACGGCGGTCTTCGAGTTCTCCAAGGGGCGCTGGCGGGCCGAGGGGAAGCGGCTGGACCAGATCTTCCCCGACGAGGCCGTCGGCCGCAACCGCCGCTACGAGCCCGTCGCCGTGGTCCATCGCAACCCGCGCCAGCTCGGCTGAGGCCCCGCCCCGGGGGGACGGCTTGGCTCCGTCCCGCCGAGCGGATACCCTGGGGCCGGGCGATCCCGCCGGATCGGAAATCTCGCGGATGCGCGCGCGGACGGCCGCGATCCCTGTCATGTCATGAACCAGCCTGGAAGACGGACCTGATCCCATGCCCGACGAATCGAACGCCCCGAACGCCCCCGGAACGCCGTCGCCCCCGCCCCCGCCCTCCGGCCCCAAGTCGAAGCCCCCGGTCTCGCGCGACGCGGCCATCGACCAGGCGATGGAGGCCGCCCTGGGGAGCGTCCCGGCCCGGCCGGGCTCCGAGCCCCCGCTCAAGAAGCTGTGGGACGACGAGCTGGAGGCCGAGCTCGAAGCGGCCTTGAGCGGCTTCGACCCCCACACGTTCGACGTCGCCCCCGCTCGCCGCAAGCGCGAGGAGCGGCTCCCCGCCGACGGCAAGGGCCGCGGCCAGGAGGCCCAGCAGGGCCTGCGGAAGGGCCGGGTGATCGGCGTCCGGGGCCGGAGCCTGTTCATCGACCTCGGCGGCAAGAGCGAGGGCGTCGTCCCGCTCGACCAGTTCGAGGGCGAGGTCCCCGCCGCCGGCGCCGAGATCGAGGTCCAGTTCGACCACTTCGACCGCTCCGAGGGGATCATCCACCTCCGCCTCAAGGGCTCGGCGATCGAGGCCGACTGGAGCAACCTCCGCGAAGGCGTCATCGTCGAGGCCAAGATCACCAAGGCCGTCAAGGGGGGCGTCGAGGTCGACGTCGACGGCATCCGCGGCTTCATGCCCATCAGCCAGATCGACCTCAACCGCGTCGAGGACGCCGGCGACTACATCAACCAGAAGGTCAAGGCGATCGTCACCGAGGCCAACCAGCGCGAGAAGAACCTCGTCGTCTCCCGCCGCGACCTGCTGGAGCGCGAGCGCGCCGAGCTTCGCGAGAAGACCTGGGAGACTCTCGAAGAGGGCCAGGTCCGCGACGGCGTCGTCCGCTCGGTCAAGCCCTTCGGCGCGTTCGTCGACGTCGGCGGGGTCGACGGCCTCCTCCCCATCGGCGAGATGAGCTGGGTCCGCGTCAACCAGGTCGAGGACCTCATCCGCGCCGGCGACAAGGTGCAGGTCAAGATCCTCCGGATCGACCGCGAGGCCAAGAAGCTCACCTTCGGCCTCAAGCAGCTCCAGAAGAACCCCTGGGACGACGCCGAGGACAACTACGCCCGCGGCGCCACCGTCCCCGGCAAGGTCACCAAGATCATGGAGTTCGGCGCGTTCGTCGAGCTGGAGCCGGGCGTCGAGGGCCTGATCCACGTCTCGGAACTCGCCCCCACCCGGGTCCGCCGGATCGCCGACATCGTCCAGCCCGGCCAGGAGGTCGAGGTCCGGATCCTCAAGGTCGAGGCCGACGCCCGCCGCATCAGCCTCTCGCTGCTCCCGTCGGGCAAGGACCAGCCGGCCGCCGAGGACGAAGCCGAGGGCGAGGACGACGTCCCGGCCGCTCCGAAGCCCGAACGCAAGGTCCCGCTCAAGGGGGGCCTGGGCGACCGCGAGCCGATCCCGAAGCTCGGCTCGTGACTTCCATACCATAGGGCGGGCGTCGCCGGGGGCCTCCCTTGCAATCGAGGCCCCGTGACGTACCATTTCCACCAAAAGGGTCGCGCGAGACCCTCCGCTTCGAACGCAGTGCCAGCGAGGTGTACGATGCAGATCCAGGTCACCACCGACAACCATATCCACGGCGGCGAACGCCTCATCGAAGGGATCACCCAGGCCCTGGAGGGCACGCTGGAGCGATTCAACGGCCAGATCACCCGGGTGGAAGTCCACCTGGCCGACGTCAACGGCCCCAAGGGCGCCGACAACGACAAGCGTTGCCTGATGGAAGCCCGCCTCGCTGGCCACCAGCCGATCGTCGCCAGCCACCAGGCCGCCACCGTCGACGAGTCGGTCGACGGCGCGTCCGAGAAGCTCTTCCGGGCTATCGAGTCGACCTTCGATCGCCTGCACTCCCACAAGGGCCCGCAGACCTCCGCCGGCGGCGATCAGGTCATCTGACCGACCCGCCACCGAGGGACTCATGAACGGCCGGGACGCCGGGCGCCGACGCCCGGGGCGTCCCGGCCGTCTCCCTTCCGCCCGCCTCCCGACGACGCGAGGCCCCGCGATGCTCCACGACGACGAGACCGAACGGCGGCTCGCCGAATTCTACGGGCCGCCCGACGAACGCGACCGCAAACAAACCGACTTCATCGCCGACCTCGTGGAGCGGTTCTCCAATCAGGGAGTCCGCAGCCTGCTCGCCGCCCTCGGCCAGGTCGACGGCCTCCTCTGCACGGACATGCTCCGGCGGATCGACCTCGCCGCGACCCCGCTGGCCGAGATCCTCAGGCCGTTCGAGCCCTGCGGCCTCCGCCTGGATGTGGATCCGCGCGAGGACGGCGACTTCGACGTGGAATTCGGCGGCTGCTGGCTCGACGTCGGCGACGGCCTCCGCACGGTCGCCCGACGCTCCGGCGACGGATTCGTCCTCGTCGACGGCGAGGCCGCGCAGTTCTGGATCGCCTGAACCATGCCGTCCGCAGCGATCAACCAGGCCCTCTGGTACCGCCGTTTCGGCCCGCCGGCCGAGGCTCTCGCTTTAGAGGCCTCGGATATCCCGCCCCTCGATCCGGGCCGCGTCCGCGTCCAGATGACCGCCGCGCCAATCAACCCGTCCGACCTAATCCCGATCACCGGGGCCTACCGGCATCGCGTCGTCCCGCCCCGGGTCGCCGGCCACGAGGGCTGCGGCGTGGTCGTCGAGTCGGCCGATCCGAGGCTCCTCGGCCGCCGCGTCCTGCCCCTGCGCGGCGAGGGGACCTGGCAGTCCTTCGTCCAGGCCGATCCCGAATGGACCATCCCGGTGCCGGACGAGATCCCCGACGACCTCGCCGCGCGGGCCTATATCAACCCGCTCGCCGCCCTGCTGATGCTGGAGGCGTGGCCCCCGGCCGGTCGTCGCGTGCTGCTGACCGCCGCCGGCTCGACGTGCGCCCGGCTGCTGGGCGCGTGGGCCCTGGAGTCGGGTGCCCGCGAGGTCCTCGCCGTCCATCGCTCCCCCGCCCACGCCGAGTCCCTGGCCGCGCTCGGCCTGACGCCGATCCGCGAGGACGACCCGAAGCTGGCCGCCGCCGCCTCGATCGCCGACCTCGCCTTCGACGCCGTGGGGGGCCGCCTCGCCGCCCGCCTCCTCGCCGAGATGCCCCGCCGCGGCGACCTCGTCTCCTACGGCCTCCTCTCCGGCGAGCCCTTCCTCCCGACCCCCGCCGGCCCGACCGTCCACCGCTTCCACCTCCGCGACCGCCTCGAAGGCGTCTCGGCCGACGCCTGGCGCGGCTGGTTCGAAAGCCTCTGGCCCCGCCTCCGAACCGCGACGATCCCCAGCGTCCGCCCCTTCCCGATCGAATACTGGCGCGAGGCCCTCGCGTCGTTCGACGAATCCGGCCGCTCGTCCAAGCCCATCTTCCGATTCGCCGAGGTTGATCCCGGGCCGACGCCCCCTTAGATTCACAGGACGCGATCGAGCGGCGCGCCAATCGTCGGTCCTCGGTCCGGTCCCGCGGGGAGGACGCATGGCCTATTCCATCGAGATCGCCCGGATCCTGACCGATCAGCTCGCGAAGATCGTCACCCTGAACCGGCATCAACTGGTCGGACACGCCGCGAACCTCGATTTCTGGACGGGGGAAGTGCGGCACGTCCTCGGCGTGATCGACGGCTACGGCCCGCGGTTCGAGCGGATGAAGGCGGCGCACGATGGATACGTCGCCGATCACGGCACGCTGGAGTTCCGCCTCGACGAACCCGGCCTCACGGGCAAGCCCGCCGGGCCGAGGCGCGTCCCGAGTCGGGAGCTGGCCGAGGCGAGGGGTCGACTCCGCGACGCCTTCTATCGGGCCCTGGTCCGCTTCCACGCCGAGGGCTTCATCGACGAGGGGCCGTTGCGGCGGACCTGCGACGCTCTCGGCATGGGAGTGGAATCGAGCGACCTTCGCAGGCGAGGCTGAAACACGCAAGATTTATTGATTATGTAAACATGATCGCATTTTCACCCAAATCCAGGCTGCACACCTCGGGTCCGTCGTCGGGCGCGAGGCTCCGGAGACGAGGACCATCGTGCGAGATCACAGCTTCCTGCCGGTGATTCTGGGACTCGCCCTGGGACTGGTCTCGACGAGAGCGTCGGCCGACGAACTCCGCCCCGTCCCGCTCAAGGCGAAGGTCGAGAACGTCCAGCCGATGACCGGCATCGTCCTCTGGTCGACCAACGCGGCCGTCCGCACCGCGCCGATCCAGCTCGAATTCCGCTACTTCTCCTACCGCGAGGTCGTCGACGCGAAGGGGGAGTACGACTGGTCGCCCGTCGAGAAGTTCCTGGACGAGGTCGCCGGCCGTAAGCACCAGGCCGTGCTCCGCTGGCACGACACGTACGTCGGCCAGCCCTCGGGGGTGCCCGATTCCATCCGGTCGCTTCCGGACTACAAGGAGGTCGTGGCCCCGAGCGAGAAGAAGCCAACCGGGTTCCCCGACTACTCGCATCCGGAGCTGCGGCGGTTCGTCCTGGACTTCTTCGACCGCTTCGCCGCGAAGTACGACCGCGACCCACGCCTGGCGTTCCTGGAAGTCGGCTTCGGCCTCTGGTCCGAGTACCACATCTACGACGGGCCGATGGAGCTGGGGAAGACGTTCCCCTCCCTCGAATACCAGCGCGAGTTCGCCGAGCGGATGGCCGCGCGGTTCCACGAGACGCCCTGGATGATCTCGGTCGACGCGGCCTCCGACTGGGCCCCATTCGCGGACGACCCGAAGCTCCTGGCCCTCCCCTTCGGCCTGTTCGACGACTCGTTCAACCACGCCGACCACGCCAAGGTCAACGAGCCCAACTGGGACGCCCTCGGCCGCGACCGCTGGAAGGTCGCCCCGACCGGCGGCGAATTCAGCTTCTACGAGCCGAAGGACCAGAAGCTCGCCCTGGCCCCCCAAGGGCCGCACGGCGTCCCCTTCGAGCGTCACGCCGCGAAGTTCCACATCACCTTCATGATCGGCGACGCCCAGCCCCGCCACCAGAAGCCCGACCGCATCCGCGAGGCCGGGCAGGCCTGCGGCTACCGCTTCCGTGTCACGCGGTTCGACGCCTCGGAGAGTCGCTCCGAGGTCGCGATCGAGAACGTCGGCATCGCGCCGATCTACCACGACGCGTTCCCCGCCGTGAACGGGGTGCGGTCGAAGGAGTCGCTCAAGGGCCTGCTGCCGGTCGAGTCGCGGACGTTCCCGATCGCGGCCGGCGGCCCGGCTCCGACGCTGACCATCGAGTCCGACCGGCTGGTCCCCGGGCAGCGCATCGAGTTCGACGCCGATCTGCCATGAGGGACTGACGCAGAAGGCGTCGTCCGACTCGACGACGGTCTTCCCCCCTCGCGGGGGAAGACAGACCGCGCAGCGGTCAGATGAGGGGGTGACGCGCGCGGGGCGATTGGCCTTTCACCGCCCCGTCCGCATGGCCGTCGGTCTCGGGAAGACTTGACGGACCTCCGACGGCCTTGTCGCTCGTCCCCCCCTCATCCGGCCCTTCGGGCCAGCTTCCCCTGCCAGGGGGGAAGGACCTTCGCCGCCGACGGCCTGTGGTTCTTGAAAGGGCACTGCCAGGGAGAAGGCTCCCGGAGGCCCGCCACCCCCGTCAGAACAGCGCCGTGGTCTCCGGCGCGCCGAGCATCAGGTTGAGGTTCTGGACGGCGACGCCGGCGGCGCCCTTGATGAGGTTGTCCAGGCAGGCGAGGACGACGATCCGGCCCCGGACGACGCGGACGGTGATGTCGCAGAAGTTGGTGTAGGCCGAGTCCTTGGTCGCCGGCAGGTGGTTGATCGCGCGGACGAACGGGCTGTCGGCGTAGAACGACCGGTAGAGTTCCAGCAGGTCGTGCTCGACGGGAGTGCCGACCGGCCTCGCGTAGATCGTGGCGAAGATGCCGCGGTCCATCGGCACGAGGTGGGGCGTGAAGATGACCTCGACGGGTTCGCCGCCGCCGCCGGCCGTGGTGAGGATCTGGTCGATCTCGGGCGTGTGGCGGTGCCGGCCGACGTTGTAGGCCGAGAGGCTCTCGTTGCACTCGGGGAAGTGCGTCCCGAGCTTGGGGGACCGCCCCGCGCCCGAGACCCCGCTCTTGGCGTCGATGATCACCCCCGTGCGCTCGATCAGCCCCTCGGCGATCAGGGGGGCGAGGCCCAGGATGCTCGCCGAGGTGTAGCAGCCGGGGTTGGCGATCAGGGAGGCCGCCGGGATCTGTTCGCGAAACAGCTCCGGCAATCCGTAGACGGCGGCTTGCAGGCCCTCGGGATCGGTGTGGGCGTGGCCGTACCAATCCTCGTAGACCTGCGCGTCGCTCAGCCGATAGTCCGCGCTGAGGTCGACGACCTTCACGCCACGATCGCGGAGCGACGGCGTGACCGCCATGCTGGCCGTGTGCGGCAGGGCCAGGAAGGCGTACTGCGCGCGTTCGGCCACGCGGTCGGCGTCGAACGGCTCGCAGGCCAGGTCGATCCGCCTCGCCAGGCTAGGGTGGATCGCGTCGAGCCGGGGCGATTCGTCCTGGCGCGAGGTCGCCACGGTCACCCGCACGTCGGGGTGCTTCAACAGGATCTGGATCAGCTCGCGGGCCGCGTATCCCGAGGCCCCCACCACCGCCACGCCGACTGGTTCCGCCACGACTCGATCCCCTTCCGCTGCTTCGCTTCCCTTCGCTTCAACCCATCGCGGTCAAGGCCCTTCGACGCTCCCGCCGCGACGCTTCCAGTATCGCCGCGCACCAGGCCGCCCAGCAAGCTGCCGAGAACCAGAGCCCCTGCCGCACGACGGCCGCGTCGTACGTCAGCCGCAACACCGCCCCCTTCGCCGGCCGCGAATCGACCGCGACCCGCATCCAGGCCCCGCCCCCCTTCCCGACCCGGAACGCCGGCCGGATGTTCGCGGGCGTCTCCGCCCCCCCCTCCTCGACGACCGTCGCCCGCCACTGCGGGTCGAACAGGACGGAGACGAGCACGATGCCGGGGTGGACCGTTTCATCCAGCGGGATCTCCCAGCCGATCGGCGACCGTGCGACCGCGTGCAGCGGCCGGGCGGCGGCGAGGAGGTCGAGCACCGGTCGGGGGTCGCCGTTCGACTCCTCCGGCACGTCCCCGGCCGCCAGCCAAGCGCGCGGGGCGTCGCCGGGCGGCCGGACGATCCGGAACGCGTCGGCCGCCGGACGTCGATCCGGGTTCCAGTCCGGCCCGAGCAGCCACCGCGCGAGGTTCGGGTCGGCGATCGTCTCGACCTCGCCCGGCGGCCGGGAGCCGGCTTCGAGCGGGTCGAGCACGCGCAGGCCGGCGCCGGTCGCGCGCATCGCCCTCAACGCCGTCTCCCCGCCGGGGCCGTCCAGGGGCGTTCGCGCCAGCGCGCCGAGCGCCGTCAGGGCCGGGAGGTCGAGCGTGCGGTACGCCTGCACCGGGGCCAGCCCGGCGGCCATCGCCAGGTTGCGCAGCGGGTCGATCGTGCGCGTCCCGCGCGGCTCCTGCGCCAGCCTGGCCAGCACCGGGCTCTGCTCGGCCAGCGGCCGGAGCGGGCCGACGTCGACCAGCCGGTGACGCCCCAGGAGCATCAGGTCGGCCCCGGTCAGAGCGACGAGCGCCGCAGGGACGATCGGCCGCAGGCGAGGGATCGTCGCCAGCCCCGCAAGCAAGGCCACGGCGGACAGGATCGCCAGCGCCTCGCCCAGTTCGACGGCGTAGATCGCGAACCGATTCGCTTCGAAGGAGCCGAGGCCGGCGACCGGCCGCCGCGCCAGGTTCACGACGCTCCGGAAGTCCGGGTCCCCCTGCCACGGCCGGGCCCGGAACGCGGCCTCGAAAAGTTCGGCCGCGCCCCGGCTCCCCGAGGGGGACGTCGACCAGAGGGCCAGTTCGAGCAGCCCCACGACCGCCGCGATCCAGAGCAGGGCGGCCGCCGCGAGGATCAGGAGCCCCCGCGCCGGCCGCTCCCAGGCTCGCCAACGGTCGACGCCCAGGCCCGCCAGGAGCGCCAGCGCCAGGGTCATCGGCAGTCCCCAACGCGCGGGGGCCCGGAAGAAGGAGAAGCCCGGCAGCTCGATCAGCGCCCGGAAGCCCGGGACGTACGGCCCCAGGCTGAGGATCAGCGAAACAGCCCCCAGCACCGACAGGCAACGCACCGCCGGGTCGCGTCGGCCTTCGCGGAAGATCGCCAGCAAGGCCAGGAACAGCGGGACGGTCCCGACGTAAGCCAGGTATTCCTCGGGCGAGGTATGGAACGGATCCCACACCAGCGGCCGCCAGAGCGGCGATCGGTGGAACAGGTTCGGCGCGACCAGGCTGACGAGGTGGAGCGGCGTCGCGGCGAACCCCGACAGGTACTCGAAGTCGCGGCGATCGGCGGCCATCCCGGCCAGCCTCGCCGTGGGCCAGACCTGAATCGCCGCCAGCGGCAGCACCACCGCCAGCCCCAGCACGAGAAGGCCCGGCCGACGGAAACCCGCGACCGAACGCCTGCGAACCAGGGCCTCCAGAGCCATCCAGCCGGCCAGGACCGCGATGGTCCCCTGCGTCATGAAGGCGATCTGGAAATGGCCCGGGAGCACCTGGATCGCCAGGACCAGCGTCAGCAGGAACAGCCGCCTGGCCGTCCCGGGACCTTCGTGGTTCGCGAGCGACCATGCGAGGCCCCAGGCCCAGGGGAGCCAGGCCCCCGTCGTGTAACCCCAGGGGTGGGGCATGTGGATCACGAAAAAACCGGAAGCGGCGTACGCAAATCCCGCGAGCGCCGCCCCCATGCGCCCCGCGCCGAACGTCCGGGAGCACCAGTAAGCCCCCAACCCGGCCCACGTCGTATGCAGCACGAGGCTCGCGACGTAGGCCCGCTCGACGCTCAACAGCCCATAAAGGAGGAGATGGGGGGGATAGAACGCGCCCATCTGGCTCTCGCCCACGCCGGGAAAGCCGTATCCCCAGAGATCGTTCCAGACGGGGAGGCGACGGGCGGCGATCGATTCGGCCAGGAAGCTCATCAAACCCAGGAAGAACTGGGTGACGTCGCCCCCGATGGGCATCGCGGTTCCCAAACTGAACGGCAGGAGCCAGACGAGAAGCGCCAGGACCACGCCAAGGGCCGCGAGACCCCCGACCAGGGGCCCGACGCCTCGCGGGGGCGCATCCGCCTTCCCCGATCGGATCGTCTCGTCCACGCCTTGTCGGCCCCCGCTGCAGGTAACTTTTGCAATTTCCCGGGCGATCTTACAGGAATCCGCCTTGACCGTCACGGCCCGCGCGACCTTCGAGGCCCTCGCGAGCCCTGTTTCCCGCCGAATTCGGGCCTCATGGCGAACCTCGTCCCCCTTCCGTCGGTCTTGGCATGCGAGCTGCTTTAACTACCCGGCATCGAAGGCGAGACCAACCCGGAGCGACGCTCGGCTCCGCCGAGAAACGATAACGGATCCCCGATCACACAAGGAGGAAGTCACATGCTGGTCCTGAGCAGGAAGTTGGGCGAGGCGATCCAGATCGGTCCGGACATCCGCATCGTCGTCGCGAAGATCGACGGGCATCAGGTCCGCATCGGCATCGAGGCCCCGATGAGCGTCTCGATCAAGCGTCAGGAAATCTGCTTCGAGCTCCCCTCCGAGCGCGACGCCGACCGCTTGATGGAGGCGGTGAGCGCTTGACGACCCCCTCCCCGGCGCGCCCACACTGGACGGCCTGACGCGGGGCGGATGATCGCCCCGCGCAGGCCCTCCGGACGCCGACCGATGCGCATCGTGATCGCACCCGACAAGTTCAAGGGGAGCCTGACGGCCCCCCAGGCGGCCGACGCCCTCGCGCGAGGCGTCCGCGCAGCCCTCCCCTCCGCCGAGATCGTCGCCGCCCCCATGGCCGACGGCGGCGAGGGCGTCGTCGACGCCCTGGTCGTGGCCACCGGCGGGAGCTACGAGGAAGCTCACGTCGTCGGCCCCCTCGGGTCCCCCCACACCGCGCGGTTCGGGCTGCTCGGCGACGGTGGCACGGCCGTCGTGGAGATGGCCGCCGCGGCCGGACTGGCCCTCGTCCCGGAGGACCGCCGCGACCCGCGAAGGACCACCACGCGCGGCGTCGGCGAGCTGATCCTGGCCGCCGCGCGCACGGGCGTCCGACGCCTCATCGTCGGCATCGGCGGCAGCGCGACCAACGACGGCGGCGCGGGGATGGCGCAGGCGCTGGGGTTCCGGCTGCTCGACGCGCGGGGCCGCGACCTCGGCCCGGGCGGCGGGGCGCTGGTGGACCTCGACCGCATCGTCCCGCCGGGCGAGCCGCGCGCGCTCGGGCGCGTCGAGGTCGCCGTCGCCTGCGACGTGACCAACCCGCTCTACGGCCCCACGGGTGCCTCGGCCGTCTACGGCCCGCAGAAAGGGGCCACCCCCGAGATGGTCGCGGAACTCGACCGCAATCTGGAGCACCTGGCCCAGGTGATCGAGCGCGACCTCGGCGTCGCGATTTCCGACGTCCCCGGCGCGGGGGCCGCGGGGGGCCTCGGCGGGGGGCTGTTGGCGTTCGCGGGGGGCCGCCTGCAACCCGGGATCGACCTCGTGATCGCGGCCGTCGGCCTGGAGAACAAGCTCCGGGGGGCCGACCTCTGCCTGACCGGCGAGGGCTCGCTCGACGCCCAGAGCGCCTTCGGCAAGACCGCCGTGGGGGTCGCCCGGCTCGCACGGTCGCTGGGGGTGCCCACCTTCGCCCTCGTCGGCTCGCTCGGTGAAGGGGCCGAGGCCTGCCTGGCCGAGGGGATCGACGCCTATTACGCGATCGGCCGAGGGCCGGCGACGCTCGACGAGTCCCTCGCCCGCGCGCCGGAACTCCTCGCCTCGGCCGCCGAGCAGGCGGTGCGCGGGTTCCTCGCCGGGGTCCGCCGCGGCTCGCGAGGAGATCGGGCTCATGAGTGAACATCCCGTCATCGGCGAATTCGGCCTCATCGACTGGATCCGTCGCCGGAACTCGGCCGCCGGCGCGACGCTCGGCATCGGCGACGACTGCGCGATGGTCGACTTCGAAGGCGCGCCGGCCCTCGTGACGGTCGACATGCTGATGGACGGCCGCCACTTCCGACTGGCGGAGGACGGCCCCGAGGCGGTTGGCGCGAAGGCGATGGGGGTCAACCTCTCCGACGTCGCGGCGATGGCCGGCGTCCCCCGGTTCGCGGTCGTCGCGGTCGCCCTGCCCCGGGACTCGGCGGTCGACGTGGCGAAGGGCCTGCACGAAGGGATCCGCCGGATGACCGACCGCTTCGGCGTGCAGCTGATCGGCGGCGACACCAACGCCTGGGACGGGCCTCTCGTCGTCACCGTCACCCTCCTGGGGGCCGCGACCTCCCGCGGCGTCGCGAAACGTTCCGACGCCCGGGTCGGCGACGCGATCTTCGTCACCGGGCCGCTCGGCGGCAGCCTCTTCCGGGGCCGGCACCTGCGGCCGGAGCCCCGGGTGGCGGAGGCCCTCGCCCTATCGGCCGCGACGGACCTGCACGCGATGATCGACCTCTCGGACGGACTCTCGTCCGACCTGGGCCACATCCTGGAGGAGAGCGGCGGCCTGGGCGCGGCGCTCGACGCCGAGGCCGTGCCGATCCACGACGACGCGATCGACCACTCCCGCGCCGACGGCGTCCCCGCGCTCGACCACGCCCTGAACGACGGCGAGGACTTCGAGCTTTGCTTCACCGTCCCCGCCGACGCGGCCGACGCCCTGGCGGCGCGCCCTCCCGACGGGGTCTGGCTCCGCCGCATCGGCGCGATCGTCGCCGAGCCCGGCCTCCGGCTCCGAGGGGCCGACGGCCGCACGTGGGCGATCGAGGGCCGGGGGTTCGACCACATGAAAGGCCCGTCTCCGCGATGAACGTGCAGCCGCTCGAAGACGCCCTCCAGGTCGAGGTCGCGGGCGAGGCCGAGACCGAGGCCCTCGGCCGCGCGATCGCGACGTTGCTCGCCCCCGACGTCGTCGTCGGCCTGGTCGGGCCGCTCGGCGCGGGCAAGACGCGGCTCTCCCGCGCGATCGCCGAGGCCCTCGGCGTCGACCCGACCGCCATCGCCAGCCCGACCTTCGTGCTCATCCATGAATATGAAGGCGTGATCCCGGTCTACCATTTCGACGTCTACCGCCTCCCCTCGCCCGCGGCGTTCGAAGACCTGGGCGCGGCCGATTACTGGGCCGCAGGCGGCGTCTGCCTCGTCGAGTGGGCCGACCGCGTCCCCGACTCGCTCCCCCCCGACGCCTGGTGGATCACGATGGCACCCGTCGACGAGTCCCGGCGGACGATCCGCATCGCCGCCCCCGCCGACGTCCGAAACCGGCTCGCCGAGGCCCTCGCACCGAAGGAAGCACCATGACGCCGAACTGCCCGTCGCGTACTCGAAGATCACTCTTTCATCGCGTCGCTGAATTCCTTCCCCCCCGGCGGGGGAAGGTGGCAGAAGGCCGGATGAGGGGGGGACGCACGCAGGGAGTCTCGAACTTCGAAGCCCCACCCGCGCGGCCGAGGCGCGGGAAAGACCTCCTCGAAACCCGGCGGCCTTCTCGCTCGTCCCCCCCTCATCCGGCCCTTCGAGCCACCTTCCCCCGCCAGGGGGGAAGGGCTTTGTGGTCCATGTTCCTCGCGGCCCTCGCCATGACGGCCCACGCCGAGGACGGCACCCCAGCCGAAGAAGCCAAGCCCAGCCTCGTGGGCGCCTACGGGCCCTGGCTGTCCGACAAGGTCCTGGGCGACGGCCCTGCGAAGCTCTCGTTCCGCACGGGCCGGTGGAAGTCGCTCGACGAGTGGCGAAAGGTCGGCCGCGAGCGGGTCTGGGAGTGCCTCGCGCCGGTCGACCAGGGGGGCGTCCCAGAGGTCCGCGTCGAGGAGACGCGCGAGTTCGACGGCCTGCACATCGAGCGGCTCTCGTGGCAGCTCCCCGGCGGGCCGCGCACGGAGTCCGTCTTCCTGAAGCCGGCCGGGGCGACGGGCAAGCTCCCCGCCGTGCTCGCGCTCCACGACCACGGCGGCAACAAGTTCCTGGGCTGGCGGAAGATCGCCCGGATCGGCGACGAGCCCTGGCCGATCGTCGTCGACCATCAGGACCACTATTACGGCGGGGTCGCCTGGGCGAACGAGCTGGCGAAGCGCGGCTACGCGGTCCTCGTCCACGACACCTTCCCGTTCGCCAGCCGCCGCGTCCGCGCGGCCGACGTCCCCCAGCGGATCCGCGAGGGGGGCGTCGATCCCGAGCCGACCGACGCCGAGGGCGTGGCCCGCTACAACAAGTTCGCCGGCGCCCATGAAGACGTGATGGAGAAAGGCCTGATCAGCGCGGGGACGACCTGGCCGGGCGTCTACGTCGTCGAGGACCAGCGGGCGCTGGACGTACTTTGCGCCCGGCCCGAAGTCGACCCGGACCGCGTCGGCTGCGCGGGGCTCTCCGGCGGCGGCATGCGGACCGTCTACCTCGGCGGGCTGGACGACCGCGTGAAGTGCGCCGTGGCGGTTGGCTTCATGACCACCTGGCGGGACTTCCTGCTCAACAAGTCGTATACCCACACCTGGATGGCCTACGCCCCGCTCCTTCCGCGCGACCTGGACTTCCCCGAGATCCTCGCCCTCCGCGCGCCCCTGCCGACGATGGTCCTCAACAGCAGCGAGGACCAGCTTTACACGCTCCCGGAGATGCAACGAGCCGACGCGATCCTCCGCGAAACCTTCGCCAAGGGGGGCGCCCCCGAAGCCTACGACTGCCGCTACTACCCCGGCGGCCACCGCTTCGACCTCGACATGCAGCGCGACGCCTTCGCCTGGTTCGACCGCCACCTCGCGGCCTCACGCGATCCTCGCCCTTGAGACCGGGATGCCGGATTTCGGGAACTCCGCCGCGGCCCCGGACGTCTGAACCAGGACGACTGACATGGTACGCGAGGGAGGGTTCGTCCGATACGAGCCGCCACCGGCATGAGGCGAGGTGACCGTTGAACAAGTCCAGACTGCGGCTCGGGCTGACCTCCGTCGCGATCGCGTCGATCTATGTGCTGTTGCTGACCCGCGCGGAGGAGCGGCCTCGGGACCGACCCGTCGCCGATCAGCCTCCGGCCCGGGTCGAAGCCCCTCCTCCGATCGCGAATCAGACCGCCCCCCCGACCCGCAGCCATCCCCGGAACGACGGCCCCCCGGACGTGCCCGAGATCGTGATCCCGAACGAGGCGACGCCGCCCCCGGCCTTCGAGGTCTGGACCCGGAACCGTCGGATGAAGGCGGCGGAGAGGTGCGTGTTCGAGCAGATTCGCGAGGCCCTCGCGGATAACCGGGTCATCCCCGAGCACCGCGCCCGGCATTTCTCCTGGATAAAGACGGACGAGTCCGGGATGAAGACCGAGGATCTCGGGGCCTTGAACTGGACGGCCGAGCTTTTGGCCGTCGAACCCATCGAGAACGGCCATCTCGTCTCCCTGCGAATCCAGCCCCGGATGGGGCCGCCGGGCGGCGGGCAGCTCGTCCTCCTCGACCATTCAATCGAGCGATACAAGGTCTTCCAGGACGGGACCTGGTCCTTCGTCGACGGGACCACCCCACCGGGCATGGGTCACGGCGGCTGGATAATGGATTGACCCCGCCGGCCTGACGCCGGGCCGCGAAATGGCGAAGCGATCAGGGCTGGCCGTCCCGAGCCGGGATCGGCGCCCCCACCCGCGAGGCCCAGGATCGCCAGGCGGCCGTCAGCTCCGCCAGGCGTTCCGGCTCGTCGGCGGCCCGATCGCGGGTCTCGGCGGCGTCCTCGGCGACGTGGTAGAGCTGCCAGTACCCGCGAGCCTGGGCCACGGCCTTCCAGCCGTCTTCGATCACGGCCCGGCCCCCTTCGTGCTCGAAATACAAGGTCCGGCGGTCCTGGCGCGGGCGGCCGGCGAGGGTCGGCGTGAGGCTCTCGCCTTCGAGAGGCTTGAGGACGCGGCCGTCGTATCGCGCGGGATAGTCCACCCCCGCCAACTCCAGGCAGGTGGGCATGACGTCGATGACGTGGCCGAGGCGATCGGCGGTCGCCCCGCGGGCCGCTTGCAGCCCCTTCGGCCAGCGCACGATCAGGGGCGTGTGGCAGCCGCCGTCGAAAGACTCGGCCTTCCAGTAGCGGAACGGGGTGTTCGCCGCGTTGGCCCACCACGAGCCGATGTAACCCCAGGTCTCCTCCGAGCCGGGTTGGAACGGGGCCTCGTAGCGGATCGGCTTCCCCTCGCGCGTCCGCGAGGCGCGGTCGAACCCGCGCTCCAGGTAGCGCTCGGGCGAGGCCCCGTTGTCGGCCAGCACGAGGATGATCGTATCCTGCTCACGCCCCGTCTCCCGGAGCGCCTGAAGGATCGCCCCGACCCCCTGATCGACCCGGTCCACCATCGCGGCGTGCACGGCCATGAGCGCGGCCTGGTGCTCACGGCCGGCGTGGTCGAGCGCGTCCCAGTCGGGCCCGCGCCCGTCCAATTCGGGCAGCGGATGGGTCACCGGGTCGATGAGGCCCATCGCGACCTGCCGGCGATATCGGGACGCGCGCAGAGCGTGCCAGCCGTCGCGGTAGGTGTCGCGATAGCGGGCGACGTCCTCCGGGCGGGCGTGCAGCGGCCAGTGCGGGGCGCAGTGGGCGACGTAGAGGAAGAACGGCCGATCCTCGCGTGACATCGTGTGGATGTAATCGACGGACTTCGCCGTAATGGCGTCCGTCAGGTAGAAGTCGTCGGGGACCTCGCGGACGGGCTCGGTCCCCTCGACCAGCGAGAAGGGGTCGAAGTAGTCGACCACGCCCCAGATGGGCCCGTAGTGGCGGTCGAAGCCCCGATTGATCGGGTAGCTGCGGACGTCGGCGAACGGCCGGTCGAAGTCCGCCTGGTGGTCGAGCCAGGCCAGTTGCCGGAGACCGTCCGGCTTGCCGTCGATCGGCGACGTCTCCGAGAGATGCCACTTGCCGGCCATGGCGGTCTGATAGCCGTGCTCGCGCAGTAGCTCGGCGATCGTCGCGCCGTCGCGGCCCAGGTCCCTCCCGTTCTGGGCCAGCCCCACCTGGTGGGGATACAGCCCGGTCAGGAGCGACGCCCGAGTCGGGCAGCACCGCGAGGCATTGTAGAACCGGGTGAAACGCAGCCCGTCCGCAGCCAGGCCGTCAATGTTGGGCGTCTGGATCTCGCCGCCGTAACAGCCGAGGTCGCTGAAGCCCAGGTCGTCGAGCATGACGACGACGATGTTCGGGCGACGGCCCTCGGCCTGGAGCCCCGACGCCCGCGCCTCTCCCGCGATCGACGCGAGAAGGAGCCCGATCGCCAGCCCGAGCCGGGCGGGAATCCGAAATGCTGCTTGTCGCACGACGACGCCTCCCTCGCCCCCCTCCACCCCACTTGAGGCCGCCTCGGTCCCGGGCCTCCCGATCGGTCGAGGGTAGCAGAATTCGGCGTCGCGAATCGAGCGACTCGAACCATCCTGAAGGTGGGTCGATGCGCCTCTCGGGTCCAAGAAACGCGACGTCAACATGCAGACCTCCGACGACAAGGGATCCGGTGCGGGCGGCCGTGAAACCTCGGCGATACGCGCCGAACGAAGCCAATTTTCACTCAGATCTCAAATGCTTAAACCAAAACAACTTGCGACTCTCCCCGCCCTCAAAACTTGTGCGCGAACGAACCCAATCGAAGCCGATCCCGGGGCGGCGGTGGAGGGGGCGGCCGGCGACGATCGAAGTCGGACCGCCGGGCCGATCGAGGTGGCAACGGCACCGTCGAATCGCGCCGAACGAAGCCAACCACTCGACCGAACGTAAAACATTATCCTATTGTACCTTGCGACCTGAAAACCCGTCGATTCCCGCGTGCGAACGAACCCAATCGAAGCCAGTTGTCACCACCCAGACCGCCGCCGAGGCCCGAAGAGCGAGGCTTCCCTGGAGGGGGGCCCCGGGCACCTCGGCTTGGAAGGCGGGGACCCCGAACGGTAATGTGGCGATGTACGAATCTTCAATTCAACGACGGTGGCCCTCGTGACGACCTCGCCCGAATCCGACGTTTACGATGTGGCGGTCCTGGGCGCCGGGGCGGCCGGGCTGGTGGCCGCGATGCGGGCGGCGGAGCGCGGGGCGCGGGTGGCCCTGCTGGAGAAGAACCGCAAGGCCGGAGTCAAGATTCTGATCTCCGGCGGCACCCGCTGCAACATCACCAACGCCCGGGGGCTGCGGCGGCTGGAGTCGGTCTCGGGGCCGATCGACCCGGGGTTCGACCCGAAGCTGCTCCGGGGCGTCCGGGCGATCCAGGACGCCTTCGGGGCCAACGGTGCGTTTCTCGGGCCGTCGCTGCGGAAGTTCGACGTGGACCAGACGGTGCGCCTGTTCGAGGCCGAGGGAGTGACGGTCAAGGTCGAGGCCAACGGCAAGATCTTCCCCGCCTCCGACCGCTCGGTCGACGTGCTGGAGGCTCTCCTGCGTCGGCTCGGACGCTCGGGGGCCGAGGTCCGATTCCTCTGCCCGGCCCGGTCGGTGGAGCGCGACAGCGAGGGCTGGCGGATCGGCCTGCCGGAAGGCGAGATCCGCGCCCGTCGGGTGATCCTGGCGGTCGGCGGGAGGTCGTTCCCGGGATGCGGGACCACCGGGGACGGCTACGCGATCGCGCGGGCGCTGGGGCATACGATCGTCGAGGTCCGCCCCGCCCTGGTGCCGTTGAAGGTGGTTCCGGAATGGGTGCCGACGCTCCGGGGGCTGAGCCTGCAGGACGTGGTGGCGTCGGTCCACGGGCCCTCGGGCCCGGCCCTGGCGCAAAGGCGGGAGGCGATCCTGTTCACGCACACAGGCCTCAGCGGCCCGGCAATCCTGGACGTGAGCCGGGCCGAGGCGCGACGGGCGGACGCCGATCGGCTGGAGCTTCGGATCGACTTCCGGCCCGACGAGTCCCGCGAGGGGGTGGACCAGCGGCTCCAGGCGGCGACGCGTCGCGGCCGCGCGGCGGTCGCCTCGATCCTCTCGGCCGACCTGCCGCATCGCCTGGCGGAGTGCGTGCTGGACCACTGCGCGATCCCCCGGTCGCGGATCGGCCCGGACCTGTCGCGGGCCGAGCGGATCCGGCTGGTGGGGGCGCTCAAGGGCCTGGCGATGCCGATCGCGGGGACGCTGGGGTTCGAGAAGGCGGAGGTCTGCAGCGGCGGCGTCGCGCTGGAGGAGGTGGATCCGAAGACCCTGGAGAGCCGGCTGGCGCCGGGCTTCCACCTGGCGGGCGAGGTGCTGGACCTGGACGGCCTGATCGGCGGCTACAACTTCCAGGCCGCCTGGAGCACCGGCTGGCTGGCCGGCGAGTCGGCGGCGGCGGGCGTCAGCGGCTGAGGGCCCCTCGCGAGATCGCCCCCGGGTCGCGCGAGACCTTCTCGGCGAACTCGCGGAACGAGGCCAGGGCGATCTTGAGCTGCTGGAGCGCCTGGTTGGCCGAAGCGGCCAGGGCGTTGAAGTTGTCGTAGAGGTCGGACTGGGTGAGCAATCGTTGGATGGAGCCGTTGGTGTTCAGGCCGCCTCGGTTGTTCCGGAGGGTGTTCGAGAGCAGCTCGACGTCGGAGGCGATGCGGTTGACCCGGCGCACGGTCTGGCCGAAGTCGGTGGCCGGCGTGCGGTCGACCGGCGAGCCGAGGTCCTTCATGAGCGGGGCGGCGTCGGCGAGGGCCGTGTCCAGCCGGGCGGAGGCGGCGGAGAACTTGGCGACGCCGGTCTTGAGGGCGTCCTGGGTGGCGGGGTCGAGGGTGCTGTTGAGCCGGTCGGAGGCCTGCTGGATGTTCGCCAGGGCCGCCTTGACCCCGGCCTCGTTCTGGTCGACGAAGCCCCGGATGCTGGTGGAGGCGGCCGAGAGGTCCTTGCCGGTGGCGTCCCAGGTTGCGAGGAACTCGTCGAGCTTGCCGGCGCTCTTGGAGATCTTGGCGAGCCCCGAGGCGGCTTCCTGGATCGTGGTGAGGGTGTCGCCGGCGCGTTCGAAGGCGATGGTGGCGGCGGCGAGGGCCTTGGAGGGGTCGGCGGCCACCTCACCCTCGACGATCGGGGCCTGGGCCGGGGTCGGGCCGGTCTCCATCGGGCCCTCGCCCACGCCGGGGAGCAGGTCGATGGTGACGTCGCCGATGAGCGACTTGGTCAGCCGGGGGATCGACCCCTTTCGAAGCTTGAACTGGCTCTCCAGGGCGAGGGTGACGAGCACGCCGTCCGGCTGGTTCGCCCGGTCGTCGAAGTCGATGCCGACGACTTCGCCCACGCGGATGCCGCTCTTGCGCACGGCGACGCCCTGGAGCACGCCCGGGGCCTCGGCGTAGTGGACCTTGATGAACCCGCGCTCGCGGAGGATCTGCGGGGACTCGCCGAACCAGACGATCAGCATCGTCAGCACCAGGCCGGCGACGATGACGAACATGCCGAGCCGAAACTGCATGACGCGTTCATTCATGAGCACCCTCTTCTCTTCCCGCGGGGGTCGGCCGCATCGTCCGGGTCAGGGGCTCGCCGCGCGATTCTGGGCCGCCAGCTCGCGGAGCCGCTCGCCGGCCTCGCCCCGGACGAACTGGCGGACGCGGGGATCGGCGGCGTCCTCCAGCCCCTCGGCCGGGCCGTCGTAGATCATCTGGGATTCGCCGCGGCCGATCCGAGCCAGCGGGTAGAACATCACGACCCGGTCGGCCACCTTGGTCACCGTCCGCATCTCGTGCGTGACGACGACGCCGGTCTTGTCGCCCCCCCGCTGGGTCTGGAGGATCAGCTCGTTGATGACGTCGGTCATGATCGGGTCGAGGCCCGTGGTCGGCTCGTCGTAGAGCATGACCTCGGGGTCGAGCGCCAGCGCCCGGGCGAGGCCCACGCGCTTGCGCTGGCCGCCGGAGAGCTCGGCCGGCTTCTTGTGCTCCAGGCCCTGGGGGAGGCCGACGTCCTGGAGCCTCTCGGCGACGATGGCGGCGACCCGATCCTCGTCGCATACGTGGTGCTCGCGCAGCCCGAAGGCCACGTTGTCGTAGACGCTCAGGCTGTCGAACAGCGCGGCCATCTGGAACAGGAAGCCGAACCGGAGCCGGAGCTTCACGAGGTCGCGCCCGGCCAGCCGAGTCACGTCCTGGCCGTCGAAGAGGATCCGCCCGCTGGTGGGGTGGAGCAGGCCGATGATGAGCTTCAGGAGGACCGTCTTGCCGCACCCGCTCTCGCCGATCACGCAGACGGTCTCGCCCCGCCGTAGCGTCAGGTTGAGCCCGCGCAGGACCTTCTGGTGGCGGAACTGGATGGAGACGTCCTGGAATTCGATCAGTTCCGCGGCGGGGGGGTCCGCCTGGATCGCCGTGGGCGCGGCATCGCTCATAGCAGCCCCGAGGCCTGAGGCCAGATCGCGCGGTAGGTCGTGTTCCAGGCCAGGCCGAGGACGAAGTCCAGGAAGAGGATCGCCATGAACGAGAACACGAACGCCTCGGTCGCCGCCTTGCCCACGCCCTCGGCGCCGGCCGTGGAGTTGAACCCGCGATGGCAGCTGATCAGGGCGATCGCGGCCCCGAAGAACAGGCTCTTGAGCACCCCGGCCAGGATGTCGAGCCCCTCCACGTAGTCGCGCGAGTGCTTCCAGTAGGCGAACGAATCCACCCCCATGACCTGGGTGCAGACGGCCGCCCCGCCGATGACCCCCATGAAGTCGGCCATCAGGGTCAGCAGGGGGATGAGCAGCAGGCAGGCCATGAACCTGGGGACCGCCAGGTAATAGATCGGGTCCGTCCCCAGAGCCGAGAGGGCGTCGATCTGCTCGGTGACCCGCATGGTCCCCAGCTCGGCCGCCATCGACGAGCCCACGCGGCCGGCGAGCATCGTCGCGGCCAGCACCGGGCCCAGCTCCTTCACCAGGGAGATGTTGATGACCGAGCCCAGGCGGGTCGCCAGGCCCATCATCTGGAACTCGTGAAAGGCCTGGACCGCCAGGACCATGCCGATGAACGTCCCGGTGATCGCCACGACCGAGACGCTCTGGACGCCGATGGCGTAGAAGATCGGCACCAGGACCGACCAGCGCGGTCGGCGTCGGAAGATCCAGCCCAGGGTCTTCAGCGAGAACAGGCCCACGTCGCCGATCTCGGCCACCCGGTCGAAGACGTGCTGACCCAGGCGGTGGACCGCCGTTTCCGGGCCTTCGTCAGCGTCCGCTTCCGGATTGAGCGTCGCCACGGCCATGCCCGCATCCCTTCCCTGAAATCGCAGGCCCATCCCAGGCCGGGGCCCTCCGCCCCGGGCCGCGTCTCGGCCCCGACGCCCCGATCGCTCGACGATCGGCGTCGTCCGGTCATTCTCAACATTCCTCGATAAGTTGACAAGCCCGACTCACGGGCCCCGATCGCGCCACGCATCCCGCTCGGAACTCTCGGCTTGCGGAGGTCCAAGGCCGATCGGCGCGCGCGGCGACGCCACACCCTCGGCGAGCACGATCGACGAACCTCACCCCGCAGACGTCGCGGGTCCGCTCTCAGCGCAGGACGCGGATGTAAATGCAGCCTTCGTGGATGCAGATGTCGGCTTCGACGCCTTCAAGCCCGGGAAGCGCGACTTCCAGGTAGTTGAAATCCTGATCCCGATATCGATGCACGGAACGCTTCGATGGGTCGGACCCCTTCCGCGAACGGACGCTGGACAAGCAGCCCAGCAGGTCGGTCACGAGTTCGGGCAACGAACGCCGGACCTCGGGCTTGATCGCGGGTCGGACAATGGGGAGGGTGACATTGCAGGAAACCTCAGACATGGCGAAATCCTTAAAACGTGGCGACCCACGGCGTGGGACGCGGGACCGACATGGGAGGGCAGGCTGGTCCGGGCACGCACGCAATCCTTGAATCCGTCAATCACCGAAGCCCGGTCCGAGATCAGGTCGCGCTCGCCTTCGAATCGCGACACGTCGAAAGAGAGAAGGATGGGTCATGGCGCACACGCTCTCTCAGGCGGTACCAATTTCCGAGGATTTCGCGAGCAACAAGCGGGGAGAAGGGTCAATCCGGCGGAACTTCGAGATGGATTCGACTCGCAGTTTTTGCATCCATGCATCATTGCTTAACGCAATGTATGCGCACAAGCGAGAGTCAAACCCTAATATAACGCATGCCTGAGGAGAGTGAAGCTTAATTTTTTTTCAAGTGGACGGCTCTCGATCCAGCCGATCCAGGAGCCTGAATGCCTGGATGTCAAGCAGGGAGTCGAGTCGGAGGGATTGGGGCGGGCGAGGGTCGATGGGCGGGGCGGCCCGAGAGGCCGCTTCAGGCGGATTCGGGCGGGAGGGGCGGCACGCCGAGTTCGTCGAGGCGGCGGGCGAGCATCCGCTCGATGGCCTCGGCGGTGCGTCGGTATGTGGGCTGATCCGAGCCGATTGGGTCGGGGACGTCGTCCCCGTCGGGATCGAGGAGGAAGGCGTGAGGGGCCGATTCAGGGGCCGCGGCGAGGAGGGCGTCCAGATGGTCCAGGGTCATGGCGAAGACGCGGTCGGCCTGGCGGAGCAGTTCGACGCTGACGGGCCGGCTCCGGTGCTGTTCGAGCGTCCCGCCCATGGTGCGGAGCACCTCGACGGCGTGGGATGCGGCGGCCGCGCCGTGGGACGCCGCGACGCCGGCGGAGACGACGAGGTAGCCTCGTCCCTCCAGTTCGGCGATCCCGCAGCCCAGGCGACGCGCCAGCAGCACCTTGCAGATGGCCTCGGCCATCGGGCTGCGGCAGGTGTTGCCGGTGCAGATGAAGGCGAGGACGACGCCGGATCGGCTCGCGAGGGTCGGAGAGTCGACGACCCCCTCGCGGACGACGGACCAACGGTCGCCGTCGATGCGGACCGCCGTGGCGACCCGGCCGAGTCGCGTCGGGCCGGAGTCGATCGCCATGTCGACGTCGGACATCGCCCGCAGGGGTTCGGCGGTCGTCGCGGGGGAGCGGTCGGGGTTGCGGACGAGGCTCAGGACCAGCGGCGCGGGGCAGAACCGCAGGACCTGCCTCATGAGGCGATCCTCCGGGCAGCGGAGGGCCACGTCTCCGTCGGGGGAGATCATCGATCGCACCGGTTCGGGGAGGCGATCGAAGAGCCCTTCGCGGATGGGCCGCGGGAAGACCAGGGAGACCGGGCCGGGCCAGCACCGGCGAGCCAGACGCGCGCCGATCGCCGGGATCTCGGGAACCCAGTCGGCCGCCTCCGAGGCCCCTTTCACCAGCAAGGTCAACGGCCGGGGCTCGGCGTCGCCCCGCTGCTCGCGGAGCCGGGCCACGCCCCGGGGGTTCAGGGCGCTGGCGGCCAGGCAGTACACCGTCTCGGAGGCCAGCCCGACGACCCCGCCCTGGGCCAGGCACGCCACCACCCGGTGCACCACATCGCGCGCGTCATCGCAAAGCGCGAGGTCGATCCAGTTGGGTAGGGCGGGAGCATCCGTCATGAGTCTCGGGTGGAGCGCCGGCGCTTCGCCGGCGGATGGGGCGGAGAGCTCGTCAGAGCAGGAGGGTGAGGCCGATGACGTCCTGGATCTCGGCATAGATCGAGCGAACCTGCTCGGCGTTCTGCACCGTGAGTTCCAGGGTGATGGACACGTGCCGCCCGCCCCGGGTGGCGCGGACCGTGTATTCCAGGTCGGAGGGGGCGGCCAGGTGCGCCGTCACGGCCCGGACCACGCGGTCCTCGAAATCGTCCTCGGCACGGCCGATCGCCTTGATGGTGTAGGTGCCGGGGAAGAGGTGGGTCGATTCGAGGAGGTCCACCGAGGGTCGATGATCCGGGCGACTGTCCATGCCTGGGCTCCAGGAACGGCGGAGTTCGAGTCCGCACACGGAACTCATATCATCATACCGAACGCCGATCGCTTCGGGAACCCGTCGCCTCGATTTTCCCCCGGGCTCGCGGCGGCGTTCGAAAAAAGAGCAGCCTCGACGCCGAGGCATGCTGGCGGCGAGGCTGACCGTGGCGGATCTGCTGGGGGCGGTCGCGGGACTCGATCCGGCGGCGGGCCTGGCAGACGCATCGTCGTCCGGCCGGAAGGTGCGGCGCGCCGGGGTCCCGCGACGGCTTATTTCTTGCGGTGGCGAATCTTGCTGCGCATCCGACGCTTCTTGCGACCGACCTTGCGGCGACCCTTGCCTCGACGACGACTGGCCATGCGTTCTCCTTGGAATCCGGAAGCGGCGGCATGCGGACTGGGGGCGGGGACGGGCCCGCCCACCGGTGCAAAACTCTATTTTATACCTCAGGCCCCCTCGGGGCTCAAGCGATTGTTCCAGTCGACCCGCGAGAGATCCGCCAGGGCGAGGATCAGGGCCTGCGTCCCCTTTCGTCCCAGCCCTTGCGCGGCGACCGCCCGATAGAGCTGCTCCGCGAGCGCCAGGCCGGGCAGCGCCAGGCCCATACGGCGGGACTCGGCCAGGGCGATCCCCATGTCCTTCAGGAAGTGCTCGACGAAGAATCCGGGCTCGAAATCGCCGGCGATCATGCGGGGGGCGAGCTTGCCGAGGCTCCACGAGCCGGCCGCGCCGCTGGAGACGCTGCGGAGGACCGTCTCGGGGTCCAGGCCCGCCTTGCAGGCGTAGAGCAGGGCCTCGCAGACTCCCACCATGTTGCCGGCGATCAGTACCTGATTCACCATCTTGGTGTGCTGGCCCGAGCCGGCGGGGCCCTGGTGGACGATCGTCTCGCCCAGGACCTCGAACAGCGGCCGGAGGGCCTCGGCGACCTCGGCGTCGCCGCCGATCATGATCGAGAGCCGGCCTTCCCGGGCGCCGACGTCGCCGCCGGAGACCGGCGCGTCGAGCGCGTGGACGGCCTTCGCCTTCGCGTGCTCGGCGATCGCCCGGGCCAGGGCGGGCTCGCTCGTCGTCATGTCGACGAGGACCATGCCGGGCCGCGCGGAGGTCAGCACGCCGTCGACGCCGAGGATCACCTCGCGGACGTCCTGGGGATGGCCCACGATCGAGAAGACGACGTCGGACGCCGCCGCCGCCTCCGCGGGCGAGCCGGCCGGCTTCGCGCCCCGGGCGACCAGCGGCTCGACCTTGGCCCGGGTCCGGTTGAAGACCGTGGCCGTGTATCCGGCCTCGATCAGCCGGCCGCACATCGCGGCCCCCATCACGCCGGTCCCGATCCAGCCGATCCGCGTCTTACTCGGTCCGATTCGCAGGTCCATCACGGCGGTCCTCAAGCTGCGGCCCGGGGGCCCCGGCGGGGGCCGGGCCCGCCCCGTGGTCTTGAGCCTTCGGAGAGCCCGGCGATACAATTCGACTTTGAGACGGGGCGATTATAGCCGGGCCGGGTCCACGCGACAGCCCGGGGCGTTCGCCCCACCCCCCCGGCACGAGTCCAAGGCACGACATGCGACCCTCCCTGATCCAGAGCTATCTCTCCGGCAAGTCGGCCGGCGACGCCTCCCCCGCGTTCCTCGCCTACCTGGCGAGCCTGGAGACCGTCGCGTCCGTCTCCCCGGCCGTCGCCCGCGCGATCGTCCGGGAGCTGGCCGACCAGCGCGGCAACATCAAGCTGATCGCCAGCGAGAACTACTCGTCGCTCGCCACCCAGCTGGCGATGGGCAACCTGCTGACCGACAAGTACGCCGAGGGGATCCCGCATCGCCGCTTCTACGCCGGTTGCGACAACGTCGACGCGGTGGAGGACCTGGCCAACGCGCGCGCCAAGGAGCTGTTCGGCGCCGAGCACGCCTACGCCCAGGCCCACAGCGGCGCCGACGCCAACATGGTCGCCTTCTGGGCCATCCTCCGCGCCCGGGTCGAGGTGCCCAAGATGGTCGAGCTCCTGGGCGTCGAGAACGCCGAGGCCCTGACCCCGGCCGACTGGACGAAGATGCCCATCGAGCGCTGGAACCAGGTCCGGCGAGCCCTGGGCGACCAGCGGCTGCTGGGCATGGACCTCTCCTCGGGCGGGCACCTGACCCACGGCTACCGCCTGAACGTCTCGGGCAAGATGTTCGAGGCCCACGGCTACACCGTCGACCGCGAGACCTTCCTGCTCGACTACGACGTCATCGAGCGCCAGGCCGTCGAGGTCAAGCCGCTGATCCTGGTGGCCGGCTTTAGCGCCTACCCTCGGAACATCAACTATCGCCGGATGCGCGAGATCGCCGACAAGGTGGGCGCCGTGCTGATGGTCGACATGGCCCACTTCTCGGGCCTGGTGGCGGGCAAGGTCCTGACCGGCGACGAGGACCCGCTGGCCTTCGCCGACGTGGTGACCACCACCACCCACAAGACCCTTCGCGGGCCGCGAGGCGGCCTGATCCTCTGCAAGCAGGAGTTCGCCGAGCACGTCGACCGGGGCTGCCCGATGGTCCTGGGCGGCCCCCTGCCCCACGTCATGGCGGCCAAGGCGGTGGCGTTCACCGAGGCCCTCCGGCCCGAGTTCCGGACCTACGCCGCGAAGATCGTCGAGAACGCCCGGGCGCTGGCCGAGGCGTTCGTGAGCGTCGGGCTCAACGTGATCTCCGGCGGGACCGACAACCACCTCGTCCTGGTCGACGTGGCCTCCGCCCTGGGGATCACCGGCCGCCAGGCGGAGGACGCCGTCCGCCGCTGCGGGATCACGCTCAACCGCAACCCGATCCCGTTCGACCCCAACGGCCCCTGGTACACCAGCGGCCTCCGGTTCGGCACACCCGCCGTGACCACCCTGGGCATGGGCGCCGCCGAGATGCGCGAGATCGCCGAGGTCGTCCACCTCGTCCTGACTCACGTCGTCCCCGGCGCGAACAAGACGGGCGGCAAGGACAAGGCCAAGTACACGCTCGACGCGGCCGTCGAGAAGCAGGCGAGCGACCGCGTCGCCAAGCTCCTCGGCTCGTTCCCGGTCTATCCCGAGCTGGACCTGGAGTTCCTCCGGTCCCAGTTCGACGCGAGCTGACCCGATGACCCACCACGCCCGCGAGCCGATCGTCGAGCTGACCGCCGTGGAGCTTCGCGATCGGCTCGCCGCCGGCGGCGCGATCACGCTGCTGGACGTCCGCGAGCCGCACGAGCGCGAGTTCGCCTCCATCCCCGCGCCGGCCCCGGCCGGCGACCTGTTCATCCCGATGCGCGCGATCCCCGGCCGCCTCGACGACATCCGCGAGGCCCTCGGCCGGGGGTCGGTCGTCGCCTACTGCCACCACGGCGTGCGGTCGATGCACGCCGCGCGCTGGCTCGCCGAGCAGGGCCTCGGGGGCGTCCTCAACCTCGAAGGCGGGATCGACGCCTGGTCCGTCGCGGTCGACCCCGCGGTCCGCCGCTATCACTGAAGCCTCTCGACGGAGCCTCTCCATGATCAGGTCCCGACGCCTCGCCTCGCCGGCGACGGCCCTTGCTTTCGGATTCGGCTGCTGGCTCGCGACGGCGAACGCCCCGGCGACGGCGCAGGAGGCCGCGACGCCGCCCACCTTCCGGAACCCGATCAAGGTCCAGGGGGCCGACCCCTGGCTGGGCTTCCACGACGGCTGGTACTACCTGGCGACGACCACGGGCCGCGACGTGCAGCTCCGCAAGGCCCGGCGGCTGGGCGACCTCAAGACGGCCCCCGATCAGGTCGTCTGGAAGGAGGACGACGCCAGCCGCAACCGCGACCTCTGGGCGCCCGAGTTCCACCGCCTCGACGGCGGCGACGGCCCGCGCTGGTACCTCTACTTCACGGCCGGCGACGGCCGCGAGCCGAGCCACCGGATGTACGTCGCCGAGTCCTCGGGCGACGACCCGATGGGGCCGTACACTTTCAAGGCCAAGCTCCGGACCGACCCCAAAGACGCCCACTACGCCATCGACGGCACCGTCTTCCCCATGCCCGACGGGACGAACTGCTTCATCTGGTGCGGACGCCCCAGCCCGACCGGCCAGGGCCTCTACATCAGCAAGATGACCAACCCCTGGACGCTGACCGGGCCCCGGGTGTACCTGGACGTCGACGGCCTGGGATGCGACGTCGTCCGCGAGGGCCCCGTCGCGCTGCGTCGCGGCGATCAGGGTAGGATCTTCCTCGTCTACTCGACCTGCCCGGCCGACACGCCCGACTACAAGCTCGGCATGGTCTCAATCGCCCCCGACGCCGACCCGATGAAGAGCGCATCGTGGGAGCAGCACCTCCGCCCGGTCTTCCAGCGCGACGACGAGGCCGGCGTCTACGGGCCGGGCCATAACTCGTTCTTCAAGTCCCCCGACGGACTTGAGGACTGGATCGCCTACCACGCCAAGTCGGGCACGGCCAGGTCCTACGCCGACCGTTCCACCCGCGCCCAGAAGATCACCTGGGACGCCGACGGGACGCCGAACCTCGGCAAGCCGCTTTCGACCGCGACCGACGTGCCGGCCCCCTCGGGCGAGCCGGCCGAGCGGCGTTGAACGGAATCGGCCCGACGCCGTCTCAGGTTCGGGATGCGGCGGGCGTCGACCGGGCGTCCGGGCTGGCCGTCTCGATGGCTCGACGATAGACAGCCAGGATCTCGTCGATCTTGCCCTCCCAGTCGAAGAGGCGTTCGACGCGATCGCGACCGGCCCTGCCGAGTCGCGCGCGGAGATCCGGGTCGACGGCCAACCGGCCCATTGCCTCGGCGAAGCCAGCGACGAGCTTCTCGCGTGAGTCGGGCGGGATGAGGAAGCCGCACGATTCGTCCAGGTAATCGCTCGGCCCGCCCCAGTCGGTAGCGACCACCGGAAGGCCGCTGGCCATCGCCTCCAGGACGACCGCGCCGCCGCATTCGTAGAGGCTGGAGAGGACCAGGGCGTCGGCCTCGCGGAGCTTCCGGGCGCATTCCACCTGCGGTTGCCAGCCCCGGAAGTGAACCCGCCCTTGCAGCCCCAACGCAACGACTCGTTCCTCCAGCGAGGCTCGCATCGGCCCGTCGCCCAGGATCTCAAGCTCCGGCGGCGGTTGGGCGTCGACGCGGGCCAGCGCCTCCAGGAGCACGTCGACGGCCTTCCAATCGACGAGTCGGCCCAGGAAGATGAAGCGGGCGGGCCCGTGGAGACGCGCGGGACGGGCGGGGAGCGTCCAGACTTCAAGATCGACGCCGTTCTCGACGAGCTCGACGACCTCGGCGCGGGAAGCCTTCGGCAGGGCCTCGCGAGTCCGCTTGTTGGCAACCAGGAGCGCGGCCGCACGGAGCTTCCCGGGCATGAGCCGATGCAGCAGCTCCGACGCCTTGCGGGAGACGGCCATGACGGATCGGCCAGTCCCCCGTTCGAACGCCGGAGGATAGGTCATGTTGCCGTTCATCGGCCCGATGACCACCGGCGCCCCCAGGCCGTGGAGCAACGAGGGCTCGCGGGGGGAGACCGGGATCGGCTGATGGACGACGTCGACGCCGTGCTCCGCGACGAGCCGACGAGCCAGCGAGCGGGCGGTGATCTGGGTGCTGAGCCGGCTCGCGTAGCCGGTGGTCAGGTAGGCGACGCGATCGGGCATCAGCCGGCCGGCCTTGAAGGCGAGCTTGTTCAGCCGGGTGTCCGGGATGAAATACAGCCTGTGCGACTCCTCGGGCAGCAGATCGATCAGCTCCGCGCGGGTCCGCGCGTGGACGACGAGCCAGGCCTCCACGCCCCGCTTGCGAAGCAGCCGGAAGTAGTGCCAGGGGAGTATGGCCTCGCCGCCGAACCGCACGGAGGCGTGCTCGCTGACGATCAGGACCCGGGGCGGGTCGTTCGCGGGGGCTCTCGATTCCGACGTCATGATCCGACGCAACGCCTGTCGCGCCCTCGATGAAAGGCTCGTCGCGCCTCGCGGGGGTCGACGGGCCCCCGCCCCGATTCCGCTCGAAGACGGCTAGTGTATCGACCCCCTTCCGCGCCCCGCAAGGGCGTCCGACGGGCCGATCATGGACTCACGACGCCTCATGGCCGCTCGACGGGCGCACCGGATCAGGGCGATGGTCGTGCATCGACGTCGGCCGGGAGCGTCAGGATCGCTAGGCCCTCGGGCTCCAGGGAGAGTACGGCGAGGCCGTCCCGCCACGACACGGCCTCGCCCCGGGCCAGGTCGCGGCCCTCGCCGGTCCTCGGCGCGTCGAGCCGGATCTCGACGGTCCGTCGCTCGGCCGAGTCGTTGAAGACGGTCAGGTGTCGCTCTCCGAACCGCTCCACGTACACCCGGTCGTCGCTCGACCGCGCCCCGGTGATCGGCTCCCAGCCGGCCTCGGCGACGAGCTTGCAGAGCGGGACGTACTTGCGGAACAGCGGCCGGTCGCGGTCGTACAGCTCGGGCCTGGTGAAATAGGCCCCGTCGGACGCGTTGTGGCTGAAGAAGCCGGGGAACATGCCGTAGGCGACGGCCCGCTTCATGTACCGCTCCACCTTGTCCGGGCCGAGCCGGTCGAAGTCGGAGTTCATCAGGAAGCAGAACGGCTTCCCCTTGCAGAGGGCCCGGCGGAGGAGGAGGTCGGCGTCGGGCATCGGCCGCCAGCGGCCGCCGGGGTTCCAGTCGGACTCCGTCCCCGTCACGTCGAGCAACGGGGCGAGCCAGCAAAGCCGGTCGGGCGTGGCGTTCGCCATCATGAGCTTGCCCCGGGCGTGGACGTCGCGGCCGATCCCCCGGACGTACTCGAAGGCGATCGTCCCCCGGAAGACGGCCGGGCGACGGTCCTCCAGCGCGAAGGTCAGTGGGGCCTCGGACCGGGCGAAGTGGTCGCGACGGAAGTCCAGCTCGTCGGTGACGTACCCCTCGCTGGAGTCGATGTACTCGCCGTCGAGCACGCCCCTGCGGGCCCCTTCGCCGTAGAGGCGATCGCGGAGGGCCGGGTTCCATTTCACGGCGAAGTCGTCGTCGGCCGCCAGGCCCGGCGTGGAGTTCATGCTCCAGACGGCCCCCTTGTTCCAGGGCTCGTCGCGGAAGAGGGCCACCGGACTTCCGTCGCGGTCGTGGTAGGCGCTGGAGATCCAGGCCTTCGCCTGGGCCTTGCCTGCGGCCGCGAGCCGATGCGCCTCGGCGGCGGCGGCCTCGATCGTGCGGGGCATGTCGGCGGGCATCGGCATCCACCAGGTCATCGGCTCGGTGTAGCGAAAGGTCAGGATGCCGTGGTCGTCGTCCCAGGCCGTCTCGTTGTTCCCTTCCTTGAACCGGAAGCCGAAGTCTTCCCAGCCCTTCACCTTGCTGACCGCGGCGAAGGGCATCCAGAGGCCCTGCTCGGCCACCCGCCGCTCGAACGCGGCCGGGAAGAGCCGGTAGTAGGCGTCGAGCGCGGAGCGGAACTCCCAGGAGGGGTCGAAGCCGAACCGACAGAACCGCAGCGTCGCCTCGGGCTTCTCCGGGGTCAGGCCGATGTCGAACGCCAGGAACAGCTCGCCGGTCGTCGCGTTGCAGCCGGCCCGGAAGAAGGCCGGGCGAGCCATGTCGATCCCCAGCGCCAGGCCGCGGCCCTCGCTCACGACGGCCCCGAACGGATACGAGGACAGGCGACCGTTCGCCCCCGCCCGGAACGTCGAGGCCTTCGTGAATTCACGCCCCGGCTCGACGGCCGACGACCGTCTCGGGTCCTCCAGCCATCGCGAGCCCTGGGCGGCGATGGGGATCGTGTAGACGAGCGTGATCGCCCGGTCGCGGCCGGTGGTCTCGCGGAGCGTCACGTCCAGGAACGAGGCCCCGTCCACCTCGTCGCGTCGGGCGTCCAGGTCGAGGCCGATCGCCCGCTTCGCGACGTGGACGAAATCGCCGTCGGCGGCGGCGTCGCGGACCTGGAACCCCTCGCAGGCCGGGCCCTGCGGGACGACCGAAACACCGTCGAAGACCGCGCCGCCCGACTCGGCCGCGACGACCCCCAGCCGAGGCTCGCGGAACTGGACCTTGCCGGCGTGGTTCCGGAAGAGCAGATTCACCGAAACCTCGCGGATCGGCCGGGCCGGGACGAACGTCACCCGGGCCTCCTGCCAGTCGTGAGTGCCGACCTTGAGCGGCGCGGCCTGCCCCCAGACGGGCATGCCGTCGTCGTAGATCAGGTCGAGATACAGCGCATAATCCGAATCGGCGCCCCCGGAGACCCCTTCGGCCTGGCTCCAGACGCTCGCGACGATCGGCGCGGGGGCCCGCTGATCCAGGACGACCCGCTGCGACGCCCCGCGACGGGCCCTGGTCGAGGCGGCGTTGTCGCAAACGAACGCGTCCCCCTCCCGGACGAAGCCGGATTCCCAGGGCATCCACTTCTCGGGGTCGAGCCGGTTCGGGCCGCCGTCCCCGTTGCGGACGACGGCCTTGGCGACCGTGCCGTCGGCCGGCCCTTCGGCGCGCGCCGGGCCGGCCGCGGGCAGCGGGAAGGTGACCGCCCCGAGCGTGACGAGGATACTGAATCGCAGGGCGGCGGGATGGCGCGGACGGTTCACGGGTCGGCTCCTGGGGCGTGGGCCTGGCTCACCCCATGGTGCGCGACGCCGGGCAGACCGGCAACCGTCCGAGCGCCCGAGGTCCTCGCGGCGCGCGAGAAAGGGCGGATCTCCCCCCCTTGCTTGGGGAGATCCGCCCTCGTGGGGTGGGATCGTCGGACATGGTGGGAGATCCTCCCCCTTGCAAAAAGAGGATCTCCGTCGTGCGAGGCGGGGGCGAGATGGCGTCCGGCCCCTCCCCCTTGCCAAGAGGGGCCCAACGCGTAGGGTGCTTCGAGGCCCGGGGGCTCCTTCCCCGTCGAGGACCGATGTCTCAATACCGGCCGATCAGCTCCGGCGAGCGACCGATCGCCGGGGGGCGGTCATAGGCCGGGACGGCCGAGGCGTCGCGACGAGAGTCACGACGGGCTGGGCGCAAGGGGGCGTTCGGGCCGAACGTCCCCGGCCTGCCCAAAAAGTCGGCGTTCAGGCGGAGCCAGCGAAGGACCTCGCCGGCGGCCTCACCGCGCAGCCGAAGGTCGTGCGGGCTCCCCCCCGGCGACGCGAACCCGAGCCGGAGTTCCAGCCCATCCAGGTGGTCGCCGTCGTCCTCGACCACCGCGTAGGTCAGCAGATCCGGGTTGATCAGGATGTCGCCGACGGAAAGGAATTTCTTGCTCATGACGTCTTTCGCTTTCGTGTTTCGTGTGCGGGACGAGGCCGTCCCGGGCCTGACGCGACCCTCGCGTCCGAAGCCCTTCGGGCCCTGCGTGTTCGTTGGGATGTTTTGGGGATGATCGCCGCGAGGTCGACCGTTCGTCGTCGACCGTTCGGGGAGGCCGGAGCCTTCAACGCCGGACGGCGGAGGCCCTTCTGGCGCGCCTCAGCGGAGCCGCGTCAACAACAACAGCCTCGGGCGGGACGGGCGGGCATGAGCAAGTCTCCGTGAAAAGGTCCGCGACGGCCTGCCTGGGAGGAGGGGCCGATCGAGCCGCGTGACCTGCGACGACCTAACCATAGCCGGCATCGGCCCGCCAATCAAGCTCTCTTTCATAATTCCGATAGGATTTATATGGAATAGCCATCGTCTCTCCATGCCTTCTTCATTTCATCAGACCCCGAGAAGTCCAGGCGTCCTCTTCAAGGTTTTCTGCGTGAAGACTTTGGCGAGGGAGATCCCGTCGCTCCCGACCGAAACGGACACGGGCCTCTCCAGGCCTGGTGACCGCCTCACTTTGAGCTGCCGGACGAGGATGAGCAGGACCTCGCCTCGGCAATCTGGGCGGCCTGAGTAAAGAGCGGAGTATAAACTCTCATGCACCGGCATGGGGATTCGGGCAAAATAGATCAAATAGACAAGCCCGGCTCCCGATAAAAAGGAGTAGAATCCCTGTGGCTGGGCGGGTTTCGACGAGGGGTCGGCCCGGTGACTTGGAGAGGAGTGCGAATGAGCGTTTCAGAGGTCGTCCGTCCGTCGTTCGACGACATGGCCTTGCAAAAGCGGATCATGCAGCTGCGACGGCCGGACAACGTCACGAACCTGCTCTACCTCGGCCGGGAGTACGTCTGCCTGGCTTTCATCATCGGGACGGCGGTGGTCTTCGCGGAGTCGCGGGCGGGATGGGGGCTGTCGTGGTGGTGGAACGTCCCGGTGTTCGCGGCGGCGATGGTCCTGGTCGGGGCCTTGCAGCACCGCCTTGCGGGCCTGGGGCATGAGTCTTCCCACTACACGTTCGTCAAGAATCGGTTCCTGAACGACCTGATCCCCGACCTGTTCTGCATGTTCCCGATCCTGACCTCGGTGCACTACTACCGCGTCTTCCACATGGCGCACCACCAGCACACGAACGACCCCGAGAAGGATCCCGACCTGCTCAACCTGGGCCGGGGCAAGCGCGCCTTCGAGTTCCCGATGACTCGCGAGCGGTTCATCGCCCTGGTTTACTTCTGCATGATCGTCGCGCCCCTGCGGTTCACCGAGTACCAGTTCGCCTACATGACGGTGAACACGTTCGGCAAGGGGCGGAGCATCTACAACGGCACGGCGAAGGGGCGGGGGTTCGACGTCTACCTCCCCCGGCTGTCGACCATCCTGGGCGTGCTGTACGTCCTGGCGATCAACGCCGTCTTCATCGCGCTCACCGCGTCCGACCGGCCGCACTGGATCATCCCCGCGGCCCTGCTCTCGGGAGTGGCCGGGACGCTCGTCGCCTACGCGCTGCCGGATTGGGCGGTCTTCCAGTCGCCGTTCCGCCAGGCCTACTCCACGCGGTTCGCGGGCTCGGCGCGGCTCTGGTTCTTCACCGTCGTCCTGGCCGCGCTGGCGATGACGCGATGGGCCACCGACGGCCGATCGCCGATCTACGTCGTGCTGCTCTGGCTGGTCCCGCTGATCTCGACGTTCCCGTTCTTCATGCTGCTCCGGGACGTCTACCAGCACTCGAACGCGGACTCCGGCCGGCTGACGAACTCGCGGGTGTTCTTCGTCGACCCGTTCACGCGGTGGGCGGTGTTCATCTACGGGCAGGACATGCACATCCCCCACCACCTGTTCCCGACCGTGCCGCACTACCGCCTGGCGGAGCTGCACGAGCTGCTCAAGTGCCGGCACGAGGCGTACGGCAGCCAGGTCGTGGAGTGCCACGGCACGTTCGTCGGCGACGAGGCCCACCCGACGATCCTCGACGAGATGACCAAGGCCCGACAGCCCCTTCTGCCGGGGTCGACCGGGGGATGAGTCGCCGCCCTGATGAAGGCGGAAGAGGGGCGACGAGTTGACGACCCCGATCGTCGCGGACACATTGGAGGTTGGGGCGGTTCGAGGATCGGAGGTCGAGACGGGGGGGCGGTCATATGGCGACGAGCACGATCAAGGACGTGCGGACCGAGCCCGACCAGGGCTTCCCCCCCTCGCTCTCGGTCCCGTCCGACGTCCGCCTGACCGTCGACGCCGACGACTTCGGGCGCCTGTCCGCCGCCAACCCCGAGTTGCGGCTCGAACGCGCGGCCGATGGAGGCCTGATCGTGATGACGCCCGCATCCCCCGACGGCGGCGGCCGAGAGCTTGAGCTCGGGGCCCAGCTCAGAAACTGGAACAAGGCGACGGGCCTGGGCAAGGCTTTCAGCCCGTCGACAGGATTCACGCTACCCGACGGTTCCATTCGCGCCCCGGACGCCTCCTGGATCCGCCGCGACCGCTGGGAGGCGCTCGACGAGAGAGAGCGTCGGCGATTTTCCCGCATCACGCCCGACTTCGCCGCCGAGATCCGCTCCCCCAGCGATTCGATCGCGGACCTCCGGGCCAAGATGGCCGACTACCTCGCTCAGGGCGTGCGACTCGGCTGGCTGATCGATCCGCAGTCGCGGACGGTGGAGGTCTATCGTCCCGGCCGCGAACCCGAGACGCTGACGGCACCGAAGGAGATCTCCGGCGAGGACGTCCTGCCCGGCTTCACGCTCGACTTGGCCGAGATCCTTGACGGTTGATCCCCAGCGTCAGGCCCGTCGCGACGGGCCCTGGCTCGCGTTCAAATCATCAGGACGAGGCAGCCGGCTGACGCGAGGACCAGCACCACGGCCAGGATGCCGCAGATCAGGCCCACCAGCGACGCCGGCCTCTCGACGCCGCCGAAGCTCGCCAGCACGACGGCCACCGTGCCGCCGAGGAGCATGAACAGGCCGACGAGCCCCCAGACCGCGAACAGGAAGGTCTCGGACCCGAGTCCGACCGCCACGCCGTACCCGATCGGCAGGAAGGCGAACGAGGCCAGGGCCGCGCCTCCCAGGATGGCCGACGCCCTGGCGATGGGCGACGTCCCGTCCCTCTCGGCGGCGACCACGCGCGGAGCGGACGTCGGGCGTCCCGCGAACGGATCGCGGTGGGGCTCGACGGCCTCGTCGCCCAGGTAGGCCTCAGGCGGGTCGAGCCGCGACAGCACGGCCAGGACGTCGTCGCGAGAAGCCTCCCGCCCCGACCCGACCCGCCCTTGGAGCAGTTCGTCGATCCGCGATTCGACCTCGCCAACGACGTCCAGCCGCTCCGCCCGCGACACCCGCCCCAGGAGCGCCCGGTCGATCGCGTCGAGCCGGGCGTCGATCAGGATCCGCGCCGAATTCCGGGTCGCGTTCATCTCCGCCGTGCTCATCCTCGCCCCCCTTCGAGTAAAGTGCTCAGGCTCGCGGCCACCGTCCGCCAGCCCCGCGTCATCTCCCGAAAGCGTCGTTCCCCCTCCGGGGTCAGGCGATAGTAGCGCCGCGTCGGCCCGGCCGGCGAGGGCTCGGCGCGGATCGCCAGGAAGCCCTCCCTCGCCAGCCTCGCCAGCACCGGATAGACCGTGCTCTCGGTGAACTCCAGCCCCTCGATCTTTCGCAGCCGCTCGACGATCCCGTATCCGTAGGCCTCGCCGCCGTCCATCGTCGCCAGGACGGCCAGCTCGACCAAGCCTTTACGCAGTTGCGTCTCCCAGGAACTCATCCACTCTCGCCTCCGGCCGCATGTACCTCGGATTGCATAGTACCGAGCCGCGCGTGCGTGTCAAGACGCTACGCCCCGGCGCGCGGAGCGACCCCGCACGGCGCGGGGCCGGAACGGGGTCGGCAATGGGGCGTGAGTCAGTCGTCCGCGACGCGTCTCGCGGCCGAGGCCTCGCGGGGCCGTCGCAGGTGGTTGACGACGTCCTCGAACGAGCCGAGGCCCATCGGGAAGTGGGGCGGGCGGACCGCGTTGAGCCCCAGGCCCGAGCGGACCTTCCTGCGGGCTCCGAGCCGGCCCAGCTCGCGGGCGGCGTCGACCTTGCCGAGGAAGAACGGGATGAAGCGCAGCCGCGCCATTCGCCACGCCGCCTGGGCCAGGACCAGGCCGACGTGGGGCAGGAGGGCGACCGCCAGCTTGCTCGCCGGAAGGTTGGACCAGAAGACCAGCTCGGCGTTGCGGGCCATCAGACGCTGGAGCCGGGGGCTGCGGTGGTCGGCCGTGGCCGAGATGTCGTGGAGCACCCGGCAGTGCGGCGTGAAGACCACGCGATAGCCCGCCCAGCGGAGCCGGAAACCCAGGTCCACGTCCTCGTAATACGAGACCAGCGAGGCGTCGAAGCCGCCGCCCGCCGCCCGGAGCGCGTCGGCGCGATAGAAGGAGGCCGATCCGCTGGCGCTCATGACGTCCTCGACCGGGCGCGACGCCCATCGCGCCGCGGGCTGGCCGTGGCCCCGCTTGGAGGGCCAGCCGGCCAGGCTGTAAGAGTCGCCGGCCGAGTCGACGCGTCCGGGCGTCGAGCGCACCAGGACGAGCGGCGTCACCGCGCCGACGGTCGGGTCGCGGAACGGCTCCAGGCCGGCTTCGATCCACCCCGGCGTCAGCTCGGTGTCGTCGTTGAGGACCTGGATGAAGCGGCCCCGGGCCGCCTCGATCCCGGCGTTGGCGGCGCGGCAGAAGCCCTGGCCGGGGGCGAGCCGGACGACTCGCACCTGCGGATAGGCCTCCGCGAGCCAGCGGCGGGTCTCCTCGCCGGGGCCGTTGTCCGAGACGACGACCTCGCAGGCGAGTTCGGGCTCGCGCGGGAGGTTCTCGAAAAGGCTCGCCAGGCAGGGTTCCAGCAGCCGCCGGCCGTGGTAGGTGGGGATCACGATCGAGCAGGCGGGCCGGCTCAGGCCTCCGGCGGCTTCGGCGGGCGCGAGTGATTCCACGAGATCTTTCCCCAGGCGACGTGCTGGATGGTCATCAGCAGGATGCGGAAGTCGATCCAGAACGACCAGCGGTTGATGTAGTCGAGGTCGTACTGGATCCGCTTCCGGAGCGAAGTCCGCCCGCGCCAGCCGTGGACCTGGGCCCACCCGGTCATCCCGCAGGGGACCGCGTGGCGCAGGTCGTAGTCGGGCATCTCGGCGGAGAACTGCTCGACGAAGACCGGCCGCTCGGGCCGGGGTCCGACGAGGCTCATCTCCCCCTTCAGGACGTTGAAGAGCTGCGGCAGCTCGTCGACGTTCGTGTGCCGGAGCCAGTCGCCGATGCGGGTGCAGCGAGCGTCGTGGTCGGAGGCCCAGATCGGCCCGGTCTCCTTCTCGGCGTCGCTCGTCATGCTCCGAAACTTCACGATCCGGAAACGACGCCCCCCCTGCCCGATCCTCTCCTGCGTGTAGAAGATGGGCCGGCCCGAGGAGAGCAGGATCGCCGCGGCGACCGTCAGGAACAGGGGCGCGAAGAGGGCGAGCAGCGTCGCCGAGACCAGGACGTCGGCCCCGCGCTTGGCGAGCCGCGCGCCGTCCGAGCGGGCCCACTTGCGGAACCGGGAGGCGGCCGTCCGCCAGTCGAACTCGGGGCGCGCGGCCGGGCCCTCGGCGTCGAGCTCCAGGCCTGCGAGGTCGGGGGCTCCCCCGCCGACGGACACCCAGTGGACGCTGACCCGCGGGTTCGCCAGCCGGGCGAGGCTGGGCCGCAGGTGCCGCCTGGGCTTGGAGTGCGCGACCACGACGTGGGTGGCCCCGGCCTCGTCGACGATCTCGTCGAGGCGGTCGATGTCGCCCAGCACGGGGAGCGGCCGGGTGCGCGGGTTGACCGCCAGGTGGCGGCCCCGGAACCTCGGCCCCGACTTGCGGTGATGGCCGGCGTCGATGAACCCGACGATCGGGACCGGCCCGCCGTCGAGGTCGCGAAGCAGCCTTCGGGCGTCGCGGGGCGCGCCGACGACCAGGATCCGCTTGCGCGTCCGCCCGGCCAGGTCGACCACCCGCTCCCGTCCCACGACTTCCAGGGAATCATTCATGAGGCGCCACCGATCCCTCGGTCGGACTCCGGGCGATCGCCCAGGCCTTCGGTCGCCCGATTGGCCTTTGCGGACCCCCGCCGTTCCCCGTACCATCCTTGGCGAACACCGCCCCGCGCGGTTTTGTTCAAGCTTCTCCATCGGCGCATCCGACGGAATCATCCAGTGAATCCGGAAAACCCCGGATCCGGGCAAGGCCGGCAAACCCGACGAGGTCGACCGAGTGGACCCTTCCCCCCGCCAGCCGCAGAACCGTCCCGAGCCGCCCCGGCTGACGGTCGTCGTCGTGAACTACGACGGCTGGCCGGACGTCGCGGGGCTGCTCGACCGGCTCGTCCGGGAGCCCGAATTCCTTTCGGGCGCCTGCCGGGCGGTGGTGGTCGACAACGCCTCGCCCTCGCCGAGGCCCGACGCGGAAGTCTTCCGCCGACCGGGCCTCCGGCTCGTGCTGCGGCCCGATAATGGCGGATTCGCCGTCGGTGTCAACGCGGGTTGGCGCGCAAGTCCCGCGCCCTGGCTCTTGCTGCTCAATCCCGACGTGGCGATCGAACCCGGGACCCTCGGCCGGATCCTCGAACGCCTCGACGCCCTGGAGGCCCGCCCCGAAGGCCCCCCCGGCGTCGTCGGCTTCGGCCTCCGCAACGAAGACGGGTCGCACCAGGGCTCGGTCGGCGTCTTCCCCAGCCTGGCTCGATCGTTCCGCGAGCAGCTCACGCCCCGTCGGCGGCGGAAGTACGTCCCGTCGGATCGCCTGCGCCCCGGCGAGGTCGACTGGGTCACGGGGGCCTGCATGCTGATCCACGGCGCGCTGATGGCCGAGCTGGGGGGCCTCGACGAGGACTTCTTCCTGTACCACGAGGAGGTCGACTTCTGCCGCCGGGCCCGCGACCGGGGCTGGCGGATCGAGTACGACCCGGGCGTGACGGTGGTCCACCGAGCGCCCTTGCAGGATCGGCCGATTTCGCCCAAGATGCGGGTCGTCATCCGGCACAGCAAGCTCCTGTACTTCCGCAAGCACGCCCCCCGCCGGCAGTTCCTCGCCCTCGCGCGGATCGTCGAGCTGGAGGCGGCCGCCCGGGGCGCCTGGGCGGCCGTGCGGAAGCTCCAGGCGGAGCGGCGGGCCTGGAAGGTCGTCGGCGAGGTCGCGAGGCGACTCCGCCGCGGCGGCGGCCCCCTCGGGCGTCGCGTGATCGAGCTGGCGGAACGGGCCGAGTCCGGGGAGCCCGGCGTCGACGACGGCGGCCGACGCCTCGGCGACGGTCCCAACCCCGCCAGGGCCCGACGCCCGGCGCGGGCGTCGCGGGCCTCCGACGGCTGACGCGGACGGGCGGAGGATCCGCCCGCCGAGGATCGCACGGCGAAAGGACGGAACCGACTTGACCCCCGCGCGACACGCCCTGCGGATCGCCCTCCTGACGGCCTTCGCCGCCGCCCTGCTCGGCCGGCTGGCCGCGACCACCGAGGTCATGTACGCCGACGGGCTCCGATACGTCGCCGGCGCCCAAGCCGTCGCCCGGGGCGACTGGAAGGCGTCCGTCGTCCGCGCCGTCGACCACCCCGCCTATCCGGTCGCGATCGCCGCCGCCCACCGGGCCCTCGGCCTCGATGACGGCCCGCAAGGCTGGCAGTCCGCGGCGCAGGTGGTCTCGGTGCTCGCCGGCGCGATGCTCGTCCCCCCACTCTACCTCGTCGCGTTGGAGCTGTTCGGGAGCACCGCCGCCTGGCTCGCCTGCCTGCTGGCGTTCCTGGTCCCGACGACCGGGCATGTGCTGGCCGACGTGCTCTCGGAGGGTACGTTCCTCCTGTTCTTCACCTGGGGATGCTGGACGGCCCTCCGCTTCTTCCGAGCCGGGGCGGTGCGCTGGCTGATCCCCACGATCGCCTGCGCCGGGGCGGCCTACCTGACCCGGCCCGAGGGCCTCTTGCTCCCCGCCGCGCTCGCCGCGGCGCTGCTCCTGACGCCCCTCGCCGCCGGGCTCCGGCTGTCCCGCGCCGCCTGGCTGCGGGCGACGGCCCTGGTGGTCGTCGGCCCGTCGCTGATCGTCGGGCCTTACGTCGCGATGAAGGGGGGGATCGGCACCAAGCCGGCCGTGGCGCGACTGCTGGGGACCGCGCCGAAGTCGTCGGCGACGGCCGTCGAGCGCGAGCGTCCCCTCGACGCCGATCAGACCGCGCTGAAGGCGTTGGCCGTCTCCTGGCGGGGGATGTTCCGGGCCGTCCAGGGCGCCGTCACGACGCCGCTCCTGGCGCTCGCCGCGTTCGGGCTCTGGTCCCGAGGTCCGGCGCGAGACGCCGGCCAGTCGCGCGGCCGGCTGTTCGTCGCGATCGTCGCCGGGGCCTGGATGCTCGCCCTGGTCCGCCTCTACGCCACCGGCGGCTACTGCACGCCCCGACACGCCCTCATCCTGGCGCTACCGATCACGGCGGCCGCCGCTCACGGGCTTTCGCGGCTTGGCGAACGGCTTGCCGAGCGGTTCGCGGCCGGACGCGTCGAGAACCGTCGGCTCGTGCACGGCCTGGCCTGCGCCGCCGGCGTGGCGGTCGTCGCGATCGGTTGGGGCCCGCGGACGCTGGCCCCGATCAACGCCGACTACAACGGCTATCGCGCGGCCGGCGACTGGCTCGCCTCGCACGCCGCCCCCGACGCGAAGGTCTTCGACCTCAAGGGTTGGGCGATGTACTACGGCCGTCGCCCGGGCTACTCGTTCGCCGACTACGGGGAGGCGGCCCGCGACCCGAAGCTGGGGTATCTCGTCGCTCACGACGCCTTCCTCATCGGCGAATGGCCCTACTGCCAGACGGTGCGCGACCTCGTCGGCGGGAGATCGCCGGTCGCGTCGTTCCCGCCCCAGAGGCGCAAGGGGATCGCGCAGGTCCACGTCTTCGAACTGGCCCCGGGCCTGGCCCGCTCGGAGCCGGCCCCGGGATCGGCCGCGACGCATTGACGGACCGCAGAGACGAAGGAGTGTCGACGTGAACACCGAAGCATCCCCCATGACCGTCGCCGCTCCCGCCGACCTCGACCCGGCCGGCCCGTTCCCGCACCTGATCCGCGTCGTCCTGCTGATGGCCGCGACGGCCGCCCTGATGGGCTGGACCCTGCGGCACGGCGAGGCCAGCCTCCGCGACGGCCTCCGCTCGATCCAGGCGGCGCGTCAGATCGACGCGGGCGCGTGGGGCGAGGGCCTGCGGGGGATCGAGCATCCGCTGCACCCGCTGGCGATCGTCTCGGCCCACCGGCTGATCGGCGGCGAGGGACCGGAATGGTGGCAGCGCGCGGCGGTGGCGGCGAGTTTCGCCGCGGTCGTGCTGCTCGTCGTCCCGCTCTACCTCGTCGGCCGAGACCTGTTCGGCGACCGCGCCGCGTGGCTCGGCTGCGTCCTGTTCCTGGCGAACCCAATCCTGGGGTCGGTCGTCGTCAACGTCCTCAGCGAGTCGACGTTCCTGCTGGCCTGGACGTGGGGGCTGTGGGCCGCGATCCGGTTCCTCCGCGAAGGCTCGTTCGGCTGGCTGCTGGGGGCCGTCGGCTTCGGCGTCCTGGCCTACCTGGCCCGCCCCGAGGGCCTGCTGCTGCCGGCGAGCGTCCTGGCGACGATGCTCCTGATCCCCTTCCACCACGCGACGCGGATCAACTGGCCGCGGTGGCGTCGCGCGACGGCCCTCCTGGTGCTCGGCGCGATCGCCCTGGCGGGGCCGTATATCGCCGCGAGCGGGACGCTCACCCCGCGTCCGGGCCCGGCCCGCGTGCTGGGGCTCGAGCCGCGCTCGCCGGCCTTCGCGCTCGAACGCGAGGCCCCGATGGCGCCCGGCCAGACGACCTTCGAGACCTATCGGCTGGCCGCGTCGCGGATGGTCGAGGTCCTCCTCGCCAACCTGCCGCTCGCGCTGCTCGCCGCGGCGATCCTCGGCGTCGCGACGAGCCGGGGCGGCGCGACGCCCTCGCGGACCTGGCTGTTCCTGGCGGTCCTGCTCGCGGCTTCGTCGCTGGCGCTGGTCCGGCTGCACGCGACCGCCGGCTACTGCTCCCCCCGCAACGCGCTGGTGCCGGGCATGGTCCTGATCCTCGTCGCGGCGCGCGGGATCGACCGGCTGATGACGCGCCTGACGATCCCCGGCCGGCTGGTCGGGCTCCCTCGCGAGCGGTTGCGGCCGGGGCCGGTGGTCTGGGCCGCGGCCCTGGCGCTCATCGTGTCGGCGCCCCGGTTCCAGCAGCCGATCGTCGAGACCCCCGGCCCGTTCAACGTCTACTGGGACGCCGGACGCTGGCTCGCGAGGTCGGCCGCGGACGGCGAGGTCCTGGACCTCACCGACTGGTCGCTCTACTTCAGCCGGCTCCCCGGCTCGTCCTTCGCCCAGGTCCGCGAGGCCGCCGCCGACCCGGACGTCCGATGGGTCGTCGCGCTGGCGTCCCAGGTCGAAGGCGAATCGACCTACTCCGACGCCCTCCGCTCCCTCATCGGCGACCGCGAGCCCGTCGCCGCGCTCCCGGCGGAGCCGAAGCCGGGGCAGGTGCAGATCCGCATCTTCGACCGCGAGGTCGTCCCCGCGGCGCTCGCCGACGCCGGCCCGGCCGAGGCCCCCGCGAAACCCGCCCGCCGCTGATCGAGGACCCGCGATGACGACCCAAGCCTCGCGACGCTCGCGCTTCCCGGCCGCGACGGTCCCCGCCCTGCTCGCCCTGGCGGTCGTCGTCCAGACGGGCTGGTCCCGCGAGTCGAGCAGCATCACCTACGACGAGACCTTCTACCTCGGCGCCGGCGTCAGGACGCTTCAGGAGGGAAGACTCGATCCCGACCTGGCGGCCCACGGCACCGCCCCGCTGCCGATCCTGACCAACGTCGTACCGGCCGCCTGGCTCGGCGGCGCTCGCCCCCGCGCGGAGGCCTGGAAGGGCTCGGGCGACCGCGAGTCGATCGCCGGGCCTCGGCTCCTGACCACGCTGACGACCCTGGTCCCGCTCGTCGTCCTGGCGTTCGAATGGCTACGCCGGCGGCGCGGGCTCGCGGCGGCGACCGTCGGCGCGGGGATGCTGGCGTTCTCCCCGGCCCTGCTCGCGCACGCCTCGCTCGCCACCAGCGACGCGGCCTTCGCCTTCCTGGCGACGCTCGCGGCGCTGGCGATGGGGCGTCACCTCGCGGCCCCTTCGCCCGCGCGGCTCGCCTGCGCCGCGGCGGCCGTCGGCCTGGCGTTCTCGGCCAAGTACACCGGGATCCTGCTGGTCCCCTGCTTCGTGATCGGCCGCCTCGCGGGCCTGCTCCGCGAGGTTCGAACGGCCGAGGACGCCCGGGATCTCCGACGAAAGACGGCCCGAGCCGGGGCCGACGCCGCCGCGTTCCTGGCCCTCGCATTCCTGGTCGCTTGGGCCTGCCACGGCTTCCAGGTCGACCCGACCCGGACCTGGCTCGGCCTCCCCGCCCCGGCCTTCGTGCGGGCGTTCGAGATCCAGCTGCTCCACGACCGGATCGGCCACCCGGCGTTCTTCCTGGGCGAGCGCTCGCTGCGGGGATGGCGGGCCTATCATCCGTTCACGATGCTGGTGAAGAGTACGCTCCCCGAACTGGCGCTCGCCGTGGTCGGCCTCGGCCTGGCGGCCCGGGAGCGGTTTCGGATGGACGGGCGGGCCGATCGCGAACGGGCGATGCTCCTCCTTTTCGTCGTCCTTGCCGGGGCGACGCTGGTCCGATCGCCCATCAGCATCGGCCACCGCTACACGCTGGCCCTCTACCCGCCGATCGTCGTGCTGGCCGTCGACTCGCTCGCGAGGGCGACCGCCGCGGTCCCCTCGCGACGGCTCTGGGGGGCGGCCCTGATCGGCGGGCAGGTCGCGACGAGCCTCCTGGCCGTTCCCGACTATCTCGCCTACTTCAACCCCCTGGCCGGCGGCCCCGACCGCGAGTGGAAGTTGTTGGCCGACTCGAACATCGACTGGGGGCAGGACCTTCCCGCGCTCAAGTCGGTGATCGACCGCGAGGGCCTGCGCAGGGTGGCGCTCGATTATTTCGGCACCGCCTCGACCGCGGAGTACGGGATCCAGGCCGATCCGGCCGACGCCCTGGCCCGACCGCTCGACGAGTACGACGCCCTGGCCATCTCCATCACGAAGCTGCACTCGGTCTATCCTCGCGAGGGGGAGAGTCGGCGTGCGATCGCCGACGTTTATCCCGAGCTTCGCCGCATCGCGCCGAGCTTCCGGGCCGGCCGCTCCATTTTCGTCTACGACCTGCGCCGCCCCGAGGCCCGGGCGGCGTTCGCGGCCTCGATCGAGATCATCCGAAGGCCGAGGGCCGCTCAGGCCGCCGCGCGGGAGTCGTCCAGGTCGATCGCCCGTTGACCCTCGCCTCGGCCCTTCGCGATGTCGATCGCGATCGGCTCGACCAGGCCGGCGCGCTCGGCCCGCGCGTCGTCGCGAAGGATCAGGATCAAGGCCGCCAGCGCGGCGACCTCGACGAGCATCGCGGCCAGGATGGTCGGCAGGCCGAGCCACGCCGGCTGGAGCGAGGCCAGCCGCTCGGCGTCGACCGGCCATCGCGCGAAGCCGGTGTAGAATGGGACCATCCTCCCGAACACGCCCAGGATTTCCGCCGCGATCGACGTGCCGATCAGCGCGAGCGGGGCGAGCCCCCGGAGACGCCCGGAGAGCGGCCAGCGCATCAGGCCGAGCACGACGAGCGTCAGGAACCAGGGCATCGCGGCGCTCGCGTACCAGGCGCCCGTCGACCACTGGCCCCAGGCCAGCTTCGACTGCACCAGGTGGTAGCCCAGCGCCCCCGTATAGCCGGCCACGAGCACCAGGCAGGCGAGCGGCAGCCGGGGGTCGGCGAAGATCCGCGAAGGCCGCAGCCCCCGGCGGCGCATCGCCGCCCAGGCCAGTCCGCCCCAGACCCATCCCAGCAGCCCGATCATCACCAGGTCGCGGTGGGCGAAGATGGTCTTGGGGTGAGTGCCCTGGAAGCTCCAGGCGCCGGCGAAGAACACCAGGCGCGTCCAGAGGTCGACGATCCAGTCGGTCCAGGGGATCGCCATCGCCGTCCTCAGCAGGTCCGCCCGGCCGAGCCCGCGGCTGTGGTTGACGGCCGCCTCCTGCATCGAGCTGATCGAGCCGTAGTGGGCCAGGTTGAACCGCATCTCCGCCTGCGTGACCGCCAGGAACCCGACCGACAGCGCGATCGCCAGCCCGGCGGAGCGCCGGAGCGTGATCTCGGGCCGCGCGGCTATCGCCAGCATGCAGAAGCCCAGGAACGGCGCGAGGGCGTAGTTGGTGGCCTTCGCCAGCACAGCGAATCCGGCCAGGACCCCCGTCGCCAGGCAGGCCAGCGCCAGGCGGCCCGGGCTCGCCCAGGGCCTCGCCGAGAGCGACAGGCCCAGCCAGACCGTGAGCGTCGCCAGGAACACGGCCAGGGCGTCGTTCGCCACCCGCACGCCGTTGATCAGGAAAAGGGGGTAGGTCGCCAGGACCAGCCCGACCCAAGCCGCGGCGCGACGTTCCCGGAGAGAGGTCGACAGGCAGAAGAACGCCGCCGCGACCGCCCCGGCCGTCAGCAGCAGGTTCAGCAGGCGCATCCCAGCGATCGACGATCCGACCGAGTCCACGCCGCCGAACGCCGCGTAAACCGGCTGGAGCATCCGATAGCTCAGCGGGCCGTGCTGCGACTGGTACATCATCACAGGGGCGTCCCGGAAGGGGCGGGTCCGGCCGTCCAGGCGATCGGCCCAGAACTGCTGATACCCCACGCCGCCGACCCCGCCCAGGCCGTCGCGGACCGCCGATCCAGGCTGGGGGTACTTGACGGCCTCGGCGAGCACGGCCGACGGCACCCGCGTCTCGCCGACCACCGGCGTCCGGCCGCCTTCGTGGAGGTGCTGGACGTACGCGACGTGCTGGTATTCGTCCCAGCCCTCGAACGGGGGCAAGGCGCACAGGAGGACCACGCCGCGGGCCAGCACCAGCAACGCCAGCAGCACGCCGAAACGGCGGTGGAAGCCGGCGCGCGACGAAACCTCGGGAGGCCCATCCGTCCCATGCACGTCAAGCATATGTTCCCATCCTGCAACGACGACCGGGATCCTCCACGGCGCGCGGCGGGGGCGGTCCGACCGCCGGGGCGCGCCGTGGCAAGCTCTATATCGAGCCTGTCGAGGTCGATCGTCCAGGAAAAGCGCCGGCGTCAGGGCTTGAGCCGCGCCAGGGCCGCGGTGCGGTTGTCCGCCACGTCGAGGATCTTCTGCAGGTTCATCGTGCGGAAGATGTCGAAGACGTAAGGGGCGACGCCGAACAGGACCAGACGCCCCTGCCGGCGATCGACGCGACGTTTCACCGTGACCAGGAAGCCGATCTCGGAACTGGCGAGGTAGCCGACATCGGTCAAATCGAGCGCAAACCGCCCGTCTTCACGCGACTCGATCGTCTTATAAAGCCAGTCTCGCTGGGAGAACTGCCAGTCCATGTTCTCTTCGTCCACGGCCTCGAAGGAGACGATCAAGACGCCGGCCGTCTCGGAGGTCGTGAAGTTGAGCATGGGGAGCCCCTTATCAGCGGGGTCGGAGGGTTCATCGAACTCGCCCCGGGACGCGTCGTCGCGTGAGGAGGCGGAAGTCGTCCCGATGAAAGGGCGGGTCGTCGGCCAGCGAGCCCCGCCGGGGCCGGGAGAGGTTCAGCCGGGATTCTACCCGAGCCGCCCGTCGAATCAAGAACGATCGCTTGCGTTTCGAGAAGTACCAAGGAACTCGGAGAGAACCCGGCACGACGGCTCCCGGTCGCCTTAATCGATAAAAAACAGCCTGTTTAAACAAAGAGCCGTCCGGAGGGATGAAGAGGAGGGAGCTGATCCAGCTCCCTCCTGATCCTCTCCCCCCGGACGGCGCGTCGGGACGACGACGTTGGAGCGGCCCGATTTAACGGGTACGGCTGAAGGCCAGGCCGGGGTCGCCGGGACCGCTGCCCATCAGGTGGAAGAGGAAGTGGTCCTCGTCCTTCCAGGCGATCCGACCGACCATGGGAGGCTGCGTTTCATCGGCGTTCTGGACGAGGGTCAGCAGGCCGTTGCCGCTGGTTCGCACGCCTTCGAATCGCTTCGTCGCACCTCCCTGATCGACGATCCAGGCGAACTTGCCGGGCTGGCTGAGGTCGAGCGTGATCTTGGCGCCGTCTTCGGGCGCGGCGACCCATGTCCCCTCCAGGGCGTTCTCGCGGACGGCCACGGCCGGCATGGGGAGCGGCTCGGCCGCCGGGGCGACGAGAGCCGGGGCCGCGGCCGCGGCACCGACCGGGGGTGCGGCCGCGGCACCGACGGGGAATGCGGCCGCGGCACCGACCGGGGGTGCGGCCGCCGCCCTGACGTCGGCCTCGGGGCCGAGGGCCTCGCGCCGGGCCTTCTCAAGCTGCTGCACGAGCTGCGACGAAAGTCGATCGCGAGGCTGCATCCGCGACGCGGACTGCAACTGCCCCAGCGCCTCCTCGCCGTGACCCTGGCAGAGGTAGTGATACCCCAGCAGGAAATGCGGCGAGGCGGCGTTCGGGTCGGACTTCACCCGGGCTTCGAGGGTCCGAAGCTGATTGGTGTAGACCTGCGGGTCGGCGTAGAGGCTGATCAGGCTCGCCCAGTCCCAGCCGGGACCGATCGAGAGGACCGGGTAGAGCGCCGCCGCCGCGTCGTCGTATCGCTCCGTCGCAAACAACGTCAGCGCGCGGAACTCGTGGAGCGTGGGGTCGTTGGGCATCTGCCGGAGCGCCTGGTCGGTGAAGTCCAGGGCCGCCGTGTAGAAGCCGGTCCGGAACGCCTCGCGCGCCTTGTCGAACAATTCCACGGCCCCGTCGACCACGGTCGCCTCGGGCGGCGCGGCCGTCGGATTGATCGGCTGCGTGTAGTCGTAGACGACCGGCTGCTCCTGGACGACGACCGTCTGCGGGACGACGTAATACGGGTTGTAGTAGCTGGTGTAGCCCCAGTCGTAGAGCATCGGCCCGTAAGCCCAGGACGACATCCCCCAGCCGAGCCCGCCCATACCCCAACCGAGGCCGCTGCCCCAGCCGAGCCCGCCGAGCCCCCAGCCAAGGCCGTTGCCCCAGCCGAGCCCCCAGCCGAGACCATTGCCCCAGCCGAGACCGCCGAGCCCCCAGCCCATGCCGAGGCCCCCCAGACCCCAGCCGCCGAGCCCCCATCCCAGGCTGCTGCCGAGGCCGAGCCCGAGGCCCCAGCCGAAGCCGTTGCCGAACCCGCCGCCGCCCCAGCCGCCGTTGTTCCAGCCGCCGCCCCAGCCGCCGTTGTTCCAGCCGCCGTTGTTCCAGCCGCCGTGTCCCCAGCCGCCGTTGTTCCAGCCGCCGTGTCCCCAGCCGCCGTTGTTCCAGCCGCCGTGTCCCCAGCCGCCGTTATTCCAGCCGCCGCCGGGCCGGTTCCAGTTCCGGTGCATACCGGCGTAGTTGTCTCGCCAGCCGAGGCCGCGGGAACCCAGGTTGTTGATATTGTTGATATTGTTGATGTTGTTGACATTATTGACATTGCGATTGAAGCTCGTCGGCGTATAGCGACCGCCGGGGCCTCGCATGTCGGCGAACGAGGGCCTGCCGCCCCCGTTCGGCCCACCGCCGGCACCGGGACGTCCGCCCAGGCCAGGGCCGCCCCCGCCGGGACGGTTGCCGGCGATCGAGCCGGGACCGCCGCCGGGACGCATGCCTCCCGCGCCAGGCCCGCGACCGCCCCAGTTCAAAGAGCCCGGGCCGCCCGAGCCGCCGGGACGGCTCCCTGCGACGGAACCGGGGCCTCCGCCGGGACGCATCCCTCCCAGGCCGGGGCCGCCCGCGCCGGGACGCCCGCCGAATCCGGGACCTCCCACGCCGCCGGGTCGGTTGCCGCCAAGGCCCGGACCGCCGCCCCCGGGTCGCATCCCCGCGACGTTACCGGCGCCGGGTCCTCGGTTGCCCCAGCTGATCGAACCACCGCCAGGGCCGCCGGCCCCACCGGGTCGCATGCCCGAGACCGAGCCGGGACCGCCGACGCCGGGTCGCGCTCCGCCCAGCCCGGGACCGCCGACGCCGGGTCGCGCTCCGCCGAAGCCCGAGCCGCCGGGACGCATCCCCGCGACCGAGCCGGGCCCGCCGGCCCCACCGGGACGCATCCCTCCGGGCATCGCTCCTCGGTTGCCGAAGTTGATCGAACCCGGGTTGCTCATCCCCGGCCGCGAGGTCCCCCCCATCCCGGGGCCACCACGATTGACCATGCCACCGGGAGCACCCCCTCGCATCCCGCCCATCGAGCCGCCAGGCATGCCGCTCGGGGCTCGCATTCCTCCCGCGCCGGGCATACCGCTCGGACCGCGCATGGCGCCCATGCCGCCGCTCGGGCCGCGCATCGCACCCGTCCCGCCGCTCGGGGCACGCATGCCGCCGGGCATCCCGCCGCCGGGCGCACGCATCGCACCCATGCCGCCGGGCATCCCGCCCCGCATTCCGCCAGGCATCCCGCCGCCAGGCGCGCGCATGCCGCCCATGCCGCCGGGCATCCCGCCCCGCATGCCGCCGCTCGGCATTCCGCCACCGCGCATGCCGCCCATACCGCCGCCGCCGCGCATCCCACCACCTGGCATGCCGCCGCCGCGCATCCCACCACCTGGCATGCCGCCGCCCCGCATCCCGCCGCCGCCACCGCGCATCCCGCCGCGTTGGGCCAGGACTTCGCCGCCGGGCCAGAACGCGAGGACCGTGGCCAGACCGGTCGCGATCGCCACCCCCCTTGTTTGCCTTATCATGAATCGCCCCTTTCGCGCAGCGAGATGTGCATCGGTCGTCGGTCTATTCTATGCCCTCCGGGCGATCTCGTCGGAAAACATCCGTGCAGTTCCTCCATTACGATGGCGAAACCCATACCAGCCCGTGCCACCTCCCCCGAATTTTCCGCAGCATCCGCCAGGTCCCGCCCCCCGACCCCCGTCTCTCAGGAGTCAAGGGGTCGGGTCGGAGACGTCGCCGGCCGCCCGGGCGAGGATCGCCGCGAAGGCCGGCGAGCGGCGGGCGGCGGCGAGTCGGTCGTCGGTCTCCAGCTCCCGGCGCTTCGGGGGGTTCTCGGCGAGGTCGTACACCCTGGCGAGCGAGCGCACCGACTCGTCGCGGAGACGTTCGGCGAGATCGCCCTCGAAGCCGCCGACGAGCAGCGAGCACGAGCGGGCCCGGGCCATCCAGCCGCCGGCCCCCTCGGGCGGAGACGCCAGGAGCCGTTCGGCGGTGGCGACGGCCTCGGCGGGTTGTCCGGCGGCCTGCAGCAGCGCGATGCGAGCCTCGGCCACGCGGGGGGCCAATTCCTCGGGGGCGGCCCAGACGACGGATTCGTCGTCGACCGCGACCAGGGCCCGGCGGCAGAGGGCGAGGTCGGCGGTCGCCGATTCGCGACGCTCCAGGTCGTAGATCGGCAGGCCCGTCAGCCTGCCCTCGGCGTGGAGCCGTTCCAGGAGGCCGCCGGCCTCCTCCAGGAACGGGATCGCGGCGGCGAAATCCAGGTCGCCCATCGAGACCGACGCGCGATTGCAGAGCGCGTCGATCAGGTCGAGCTTGCGCTGGACGTCCTCGGGGTCGCGTTCCGCCCATCGCCTCGCCCGGTCCAGGCCGGCGTCCATCGCGACGAGCGCCTTCGGGACGTCGCGGAGCCGCAGGTGGATCAGCGCCAGGTTGTTCAGCCCCACCATGATGTCGCGGAGGGCGGAATCCGCCTCGGCCCCCCCCGCCCGCGCCTCGGCCGCCAGGCTCAGGTCGAGCGAGCGTTGATAGCGCTCGCGAGCCGAGACGAGGTCCTCGGCGCTCTCATCCATGCCGCCCAGCAGGTCGAGCGCCTGCGCGAGCAGGACGCCCGCCCGCTCGTCGTCGGGGTGGGCGGCCAGGCGGGATTCGGCCAGCGCGAGCATCCTCTCCAGGGGCGGTCGGGCCGCGGCCGGGTCGCCGACCCAGTGGGCGGCGTGGCCCAGATGACCCAGCCCCTCGATCAGGGCGATCTCGGCGCGGGGGTCCGCCGGCGAGGCCTCCCGCCAGGTCTCGGCCCGGTCGACGGCGCGGCGGAAGAACGCCCGCGCCGCGTCGGGTCGGTCGGCCCGCAGGTGGAAGCTCCCCAGACGCCGGCAGGTCGCGAGGAGCTGGTCGCGGGCGTCGTCGAGCCCGGGGTCGGCCACGAGGAGGGCCTCGGAGATCGCGAGCGAGCGCTCCATCTCCGCGATCGCCTCGCCGGTCCTTCCCAGCTCCCAGTGGACCTCGCCGAGGAGCTGATGCGCCGAGGCCCGGCTCAGGCGAGGGGCCGTCGCGTCGGCCGTGGTCACGCGCCGGAGGCCCTCGACGGCCGTCTCCAGAAGGCCCCGCCGCAGCGTCCGGGTCGCGGGGGCGTCGCGGAGCGCCTTGCGGACCTGCTCGATGAGCTGCTCGTGGGCTTCCAGGGCCACGCGGGCGTTGCCCTCGGCCTGTCGCTCGGCGGCCCTCGTCGACCGGAGGGCCTCGCGGAGGAGGCCGTTGTACCACCACGCGCCGACGGCCAGGACGACGAGCGACGCCTGCGCGACGGCCAGGGCGCCGGCGACCGCCGGCCGCCGTCGCGCCGCCTTCCACGCGACCTCGGGCAAGCTCGCCGGACGGGCCAGGATCGGCCGGCCGTCGAGGAACCGCCGCAGGTCGGCCGCCAGCTCCGACGCCGACGCATAGCGTCGCGAGGCGTCCTTGCGCAGGCACTTCAGGACGATCACGTCCAGGTCGCGGGGCACGTCGGGCCGGATCCGCGACGGCGGCGACGGCTCCTCGGCCAGAACCCGCCGAAGGAGGTCGTGGGGCGACTCCCCCACGAAGGGCGTCCGGCCGGTCGTCACCTCGTAGAGGATCACGCCCAGGGCGTACACGTCGACCGGCGGCCCCACGTCCCGACGCTCGATCTGTTCGGGCGCCATGTACGGGGGCGTGCCGAGCGCGACGTCCGCGAGGGTCGCCCATTCGCCGTCGCTCCGCCCCTCGCCGAGCGGCTCCTGGCTGATCCACTTCGCGATGCCGAAGTCGCCGATCTTGGGCGTCGCGGCATGCAGGGAATCGATTCGGGACGCACGCTCGTCGGCCGGCCGGAGCAGGATGTTGCTCGGCTTCAGGTCGCGATGGACGACCCCGCGACCGTGGGCGTGCTGCACGGCGCCGGCCAGCAGTTCCACGAAGGCCGCCGCCTCTCGCGCGGGCCGTGGGCCGCGCCGCAGGAACTCGAAGAGCGTCCCGCCGGCCACGTATTCCATCGCCAGGAACGGATACCCGCGCAGGTCGCCGACCTCGAAGATCTGGACGATCCCGGGATGCTGCAGCGCGGCCACGGTCTCGGCCTCGCGTCGGAAGCGATGGAGCCCGTTCGGCGTATGGACCCGCAGCCGCTTGAGCGCGACCAGGCGGCCGAGGCGGACGTGCCGCGCCTTGTGGACGACTCCCATGGCCCCGGATCCCAGCGGCTCGAGGATCTCATAGCCCGGGACGTCCTCCTCGCGCGGGAACGTCTCGCCGGGTGCGACGGGGGGCGTCTCGGGCCCGGCGAGGCGGAGCGCGGCGAGGATCGTGGGCGGGTTCGATTCCAGCTCGGCGAGGCGTGCGGAGCAGCCCGGGCAGGCGTCGACGTGCGCGAAGATCCAGGTCTCCTCGGCCTCGTCCGCCTCGCCGGAGGCCGCCGCGGCGAGCCGCCGCGGGTCGGGGCAGGGATGGGTGGGGGTGGGCACGCCAGGTCTCCGGGAAACGGCCCCGCGGTCGTCGACGCGACCTCGCGGCGAGACTATGATCATGTCCATCCCCGAGGCGTGGCGACAAGGGAGGCCTCGCGACCGGTGCCCGACGACTTGCCGACTTCTCCGACCCTGCTCGATCGCGCCCGCGCCTCCGACGCCGAGGCCTGGTCGCGCCTGGTCTTCCTGTACGAGCCGCTCGTGCGGCACTGGGCCGCGCGCTGGGGATGCCTCGGCGCCGACGCCGACGACCTCGTGCAGGAGACGTTCCTGGCCCTCGCCGTCGCCCTGCCGACCTTCCGCCGCGACCGTCCCGGCGACGCCTTCCGCGCCTGGCTGCGGACCATCGCCCGCAACAAGCGGCTGGACGCGCTCCGTCGCCGCGGCCGCGCCCCCGCCGCCCGGGGCGGGACCGAGGCCTTCCGGCAGATCGCCCAGGCCCCCGACCCGGAAGCCCTCCCCGACGAGGACGACCCGATCGAGCAACTCTCCGGGCTGTACCATCGGGCCCTCGAGCTGGTGCGCGGGGAGTTCGAGGAGAAGACCTGGAAGACCTTCTGGCGCGTCGCGGTGGACGGGCTCTCCGCCGACGCCGTCGCGCGCGAGATGAAGATCGGCACCGCCGCCGTCCGCCAGGCCAAGTCGCGCGTCCTGCGCCGCCTCAAGCAGGAGCTGGGCGACCTGATCGCCTAGCTCCGCGGCCCGCCGTCGAAAAATGCTGTCACGCTCCCGGCGTTAGATGCGGGGTCGAGGGGACGCCCCCTCAGCTCCATCGCATCCTCGCCTCGCCAACCAGCATGGCGGTCCATCCGCCGGGAGCGTCCCTGATGTCCTTCCTGACGAAACTCCGCCCGTCCCGCCGTTCTCGGACCATCGCCCCCCGCCGCGCACGGATCGGCGTCGAGGCGCTCGACGAGCGCGTCCTCCTGTCGGTTTCCGCGAACTTGGACCCCTGGGGCAAGCTCGCGATCGTCGGCGGCGCGGGGAACGACGACGTCGTCGTCTACCCCAGCGGCGACGCGGTCTACGTGATGGACCGCTCCGCCGACGCCACGGTTTACAGCCGGATGTACCGCAACGTCGCCTCCATCGACTTCCGGGGGGGCGCCGGCGACGACTACCTCCTGAACGTGACGGCCATCCCCACGTCCTTCACCGGCGGGGCGGGCGCCGATCGCTACGTGAGCGGTACGGGGACGAACGTCGTCACGGATCTCGAATCCGTGGACGTCTTCCAGAATCGCGGCTCGGCCTTGGCCGTCAACGACCGGACGACGGGCGTGCTGACCATCAAGGGGAGCCCCTGGAACGACGAGGCGGGCGTCTCCGCGTCCGGGCCGAACACGTATCGCGTCGACCTGAACGAGGTCTACGTGGACGGCCTCGCCGGCTTCCGCCGGATCGAGTTCGACGGCGGCGCCGGGAACGACTACTTCGGCAACGCCACGAGCCTGCCGTCGCGGCTGAACGGCGGCCCCGGCGACGACCACCTGGCCGGCGGCACGGGCGACGACCTCTTCCTGGGCAGCGACGGCCGCGACGTCTACGACACGATCTCCTGGCGGGGCGGCTCCGACCTCCTCGACCGCAACGGATTCCGCGGCACGCTCACGGGCCCCGGCCAGACGATCGGCCTGGTCTCCGGGGCCCTGACCCCGGAGGAACTGTCGGCGAAAGGCGAGCTGACCGTCTCCCGGAGCGGGGACTACGTCACGCTCAACGGCCCCAGCGGCGCGGGATTCCGGCTGCGGGGATCCTGGATCGCCTTCTCCGCCGGCGGCCAGAACTTCTACTACAGCTTCAGCCCCGTCTACCTGGAGACGGCCGCCGGCGAGCTGCCGATGAGCCCCGGCATGGTCTACATCGGCGCCAGGGCTTCCGGGATCGCCGACGTCGGGACGTTCCTGACCGCCTACTGGCCCGGCCTGGGACTCGACACGGTGACCCCGACGAGCCCCCTGCACGCCGTCGCCGACGCGACGGGCCTGGGGATCCAGCTCAATCCGACGGGCGCCGAGCTGACCGTGGGGCTGGGCTCGACCCTCAAGGCGAACGGGATCGAGGGGCCGCTCAACGACGCCGTCCCCTACTTCAGCTTCCGGGTGAGCACCTCGGCCGGGATCAAGCTCGGCGGCACGACGGTGAAGACGCCCGGGAGCAGCATCGGCGTGCAGGGGGCGTTCGACCCGTCCGACCCGTTCCTGTTCGTCCGGGTCGACCCCGAGATCGGCAAGAACCCGCTGGAGGAGTTCGCTCTGGGATGGTCCACCCGAGGCCGGATCCCGTTCACCCCCAGGACGCCGATCGCGACGGCGAGCCAGGCGGTCTACGGCAACGTCTACGCGATGGCCGGCGTGAAGCTGGGCAACTACCCCATCAAGATCAACGGCGAGACCGTCCTGGACCTGGACGCGAACGACGACGGCCGGATGCTCGGGCTCTCGGGCGCGGACCTCGCCCGGGTGATCCGGGGCGAACTGGACCTGGGGACGATCGTCGGGGCCCTCACGGACGTTCGCATCGGGCTCAACGGCGCGGCCTCGCTGAGCCTCGCCCCGAAGAACAGCTCCGGCGCCGAGGTGGTGAAGCTGTCGCTCGACCTCTCCTACGCCTCGGCGATCATCAGCCCCTCGGTCATCGCCTTCCGGGCCACGGGCGCCGACTTCTTCAAGGGCACCCCGCTCGAAGGCGCGGTTAAGCTCTCCTCCTACGACGTGCAGGGCCTGTACAGCCTCAGCACCCGCTCCTGGTTCTTCGACGCGACCTCCTCGACGGCCGGCGTCAACGGGCATTCATTCGGCCAGGTGACGCTCAGCGGCGACAGCACCCGGGGGACGATCACCGCGTCCGCCCGGTTCTCGCCGCCGCTGGGGTTCACCACGGTGACCATGAACGGCTACCTGGATTACACCAACGGCAACTTCAGCCTGTACGCCTCGGCCTCGGCCTCCCTCGACGCCAAGGTCACGCGGCTCAACGCGACGATCGAGCTGCTGATCCAGCAGACGGCCGGCAACTTCCGCTTCTACGCGGGCCTGCGGGCCTCGTTCTCGCAGAACCTCGGCGTCGGCTCCATGAAGGGCCAGATCTACGCGATGATCGACTTCCAGGCGGGCAAGGACGGGGTCTCCTTGAGCGGGAGCGGATCGGCCTCGGGCTCGGCCCAGATCGACGGGCTCGGAAGCGTCGGCTTCTCGTCAAGCTTCATGATCGACACCTCGGGCTTCCAGATCCGCCTGGCGGACGGCCTGCCGACGCTCTCCGTGAACTGGTGATGGGCGCGAGGCGCGCGAAAAGAGGGGGCCGGAAAGGCCCCCTCGGTTCGCGCGGCTTCGTTTTCTCCATTGCACTCAGGCGTAGACGCGGATTTCCTTCTCGCGGACCTGGGCGCCGTGCTCGTACAGGAAGTCCAGGCAGCGTCGCGGGAGGCGGCACTGGAGGACGACCCGGTCGTTCTCCTCGTCGTAGGTCCGGCCGAGGATCTGGGCGTGCTGGGCCAGGTAGGAGAGGACCCGGCCGTCGGCGACGCTCGTCTCGACCTCGGCGTCGAGCGCCGATTCGAGCAGGGCGAGCCGGACCCTCTGCTCCAGGGCGTCCAGCCCCTCGCCCTTCGCCGCGCTGATGGCGATCGAGTCGCGATGGTGGGCGCGCAGCACGTCCAGGAAGGAACGGTCGGGGACCTTGTCAGCCTTGTTCAGGACGAGCAGGGTCGGGTGGTCCTTGAGCCCCAGCTCCTCCAAGACTTCGACGACGGCCTGCACCTGCATCTCGGCGTCGGGGCTCGACGCGTCGACGACGTGGAGCAGCAGGTCGGCCTGGCGGGCCTCCTCCAGCGTGGCCTTGAACGACGCCACGAGGGAGTGGGGCAGGTCGCGGATGAAGCCGACCGTGTCCGACAGCAGGGCCGCGCCGCCGCCCCGGAACCGCCACTTGCGGGTCCGCGTGTCCAGGGTGGCGAACAGCTTGTTCTCGACCAGGACCCCGGCGTCGGTCAGGGCGTTCATGAGGGTGCTCTTGCCGGCGTTGGTGTAGCCGACGAGCGAGACCGTGGGGAAATCCCCGCGGCCGGCGACCTCGCGCTCCTTCCGGGCCTGGATCTTGCCGAGCTTGGCCTTCAGCTCCTGGATGCGGTGGACGACCAGCCGCTTGTCCTCTTCGAGCTGCTTTTCGCCGGGACCGCGGACGCCGATGCCCCCCTTGTACCGCGAAAGGTGGGTCCACATCCGCTTCAGCCGGGGCATGGCGTATTCGAGCTGCGCCAGCTCCACCTGGAGGTGGGCCTCGTGGGTCTGGGCGTGGACCGCGAAGATGTCGAGGATGACCTCGGTGCGGTCGACGACCTTGCAGCCCAGGGCCTTCTCCAGGTTCCGCGTCTGGGCCGGCCCGAGGTCCGAATCGAAGACGACGACGTCGGCCTCGAACGCCTCGACCAAGCCCTTCAGCTCTTCAACCTTGCCCGAGCCGATGTACGTCGCGACGTCGACCTGCTGCCGCTTCTGCAGCATGGAGCCGACCGCCTCGAGGCCCGCCGTCTTGGCCAGGCCACGGATCTCGTCCAGGGGGTCGTCCGCGTTGTACACGCCCCCCGGCAGGATGACCCCGACCAGGATCGCGCGCTCGCGACCCTCATGCTCGTTGCGGCTGGTATCGATCAAAATAGGCTGAAACCTCTGTTGGGTGAGGGGCGAAACCGGCGAAGAAGGGCCGTCCGGCACGGCGGACGGATTCTAAGGAGGCCGCGGAGGTCCGTCAACGACGATCGCGAAGGCACCGGAGAACCCGATCGACCCTCGCGACTCGCGACGACCGCCATCGTCCATCATACTACGCACAAGAACTAGACGACGACCGGGGCGTGAAAGTTCGCGGAGATCCGCCGGAAGACTCCCGGCGGATCTCCGCTCCCAATCCTCCTTCTCGCTTCCCGGCTCCCTTCCGAAGGCGACGAACCATGCAGGCATGCGACCAGTGCGGCTCCCGCATCTTGTTCGGCGGGGTGAACCAAGGCCTCCGCCGCTTCTGCGGCGAGGCTTGCGCCCACCAAGCCTACTGGGCCCCTCGGGTACGGGCGATCCCTGCGGCCGTAATCGAGGAGCGGCTCCGCCGGACGCATGAAGGCCAATGCCCGAAATGCCAGGGCCCCGGGCCGGTCGACGTGCATTTCTCCTGCTGGGTTTACTCCGCGATGTTCTTCACCCGGTTCGGCTCCCGCGCGGAGGTTTGCTGCCGCTCCTGCGGCCGGAGCAATCAGCTTCGCGACGGCCTGTTTTCCATGGCCTTCGGCTGGTGGGGGTTGCCGATGGGGCTGCTGGGCACGCCGATCGTGCTGTTCCGGGACATGGTGGCGGCCGTCGGCCTGGTCGGGCCCAGGGCCGATACGCCGTCCCCCGCGCTCCGAGATGTGATCGAGGTCAGGACGGCGGCGGAACGTCGCGACGGTCGAGACGCCCAAGCTTAGAGGACGGGCGTGGACCGGAGCCCGGCCTGCGCGCGAAGAAGCCCGGACGGGTCGCATCCGGGCTTCTTTCGATTCAGGCGGTGCAGGCCGGTCGATCAAACGTCCGGCGGGGGAAGCGGGCCGGGCGCCTCCTGCTGGCTCTTGCGCTTGGAGGCGGGGAGGACCTTGGGAGCCCCCGCCCCTTCGCCGGCGGGCGCGGCGGTCTTAGTCCCCGCGCTGCTCGCGGAGATGGCGTCCACGCCGCCGGATTCGCAGCCGGCGAGGGACAGGATCACGGCGCAGGCGACGGCCGGCGCGACGAGGCGTCGAAATCTCATGAAGGCGAAAGCTCCTCGATCTTGCGGGGGTGCCGGGCTCGGAAGCCGGTCGTGGATCAATACGCGTCCGAGCTGATGACTTCGCCGCCGGCGCGGGTGGCCAGCTGGCGATAGACGCCCGGCGTGAGCTGCCCGTTGGCCGGGTTGACCGGGCCGACGACCTGGATCGAGTCCTTGATGTAGCGGACGCTGCCGTCGCCGAAGAGGAAGTTCACCCCGCCCGGGTGCATGCTCCGGAAGCCCCACTGGCCCATGTTCTGGAGCTGGAGCGAGGGGTTCCGGTCCCAGTCGGTGTAATAGGTGGTGTCGCCGCCGGGCTCGGGGATCAGGACGCTGGCGTTCGGACGGGCGACCGTGCTGGCGAAGGCGAAGATGCGGCTGACGCCGTCGGCGATCCAGGAGCCGTACCAGGCGTCCTGGTTCCACTGGTAGAACCAGTCGCCGTCGGCGTCGTTGCGGAACTTCGAGGTCTCGCCGATGAACAGCGTGTTGCTCAGGCCGTCGGTGACGGAGGCGACCGAGTAGTTGTAGTCGGCGTTGAACATGCCGTCGGACTCGGCCGTCGCCGCGCCGGAGACCGGGCAGCCGTTCCACCAGTGCATGACGTCCTTGTTGCCCAGCACTCCGCCGTACGAGGACTGGGAACGGCCGGCGACGTTGGTCGGATAGGTCCGGGATTTGATGTCCGAGGGGCAGATGTACGCGGAGACGGCCGAGTTGTAGGCCGTGCTGTTCATGGCCGCGCCGTTCGCCGAGCCGACGCCGTACGGGCTGGCCGTGTCGAGCGAGGGGACCGAGAAGTTGATGGCGTTGTAGACGGTCGACAGCTCCATCTGGGGCAGAATCAGTGCGAACATCGTGTGCCGACGCGGCACCGAGCAGTCCTGGCCGCCGCCCGATCCGTTGCGGACCGAGCCGAGCGGGAACGTCCCCTGCGCGCTCTCGTAGTTCGCTACGGCCAGGCCCATCTGCTTCAGGTTGTTGGTGCACTGGGCGCGGCGGGCGGCCTCGCGAGCCGACTGGACGGCGGGGAGCAGGAGCGCGATCAGGACGGCGATGATGGCGATGACGACCAGAAGCTCGATGAGCGTGAAGCCGCGGCGCCGACTGGCGGGATGACTCATGTTCGGGGAGACCTCGGTACGGGGACGGAAACGGACGGATCGATAAGTAGGGATTCGCCGATCGACCCCGCCCCGGTGGGGCGGGGCGGGCGAGGGGCTGCGGCTGCTGCGCTCAGTCATAGACCTCGGTCGGGGCCTCCTTGGCCTTGGAGGAGGTCTTGGGGGGCGTCGGCGGGTTGGCGGCGGCGGCGCCCGCGGGGGCCGCGCCGGCCGAAGGGACGGCCGTCGCCCCGCCGGACTCGTCGTCGGGCGCCCCGCAGCCGGGCTGGCCGACGGAGCAAGCCATCAGGAACGCCGCGATCAAGAATCGCCGTGATTTCATAACAGGCTACCTTTACGTGTCGATTCGTCGGGAAGTCGGGGGCCGCGTCAGAACGCGTCGGCGCTCACCGTCTCGTTGCCGCCGCGGGTTGCCAGCTTGCGGAAGACGCCGGGCGAGGCGTAGCCGCTGACCGGGTTCGGGGCCCCGACGACCTCGATCGAGTCCTTGATGTAGCGGACGCTGCCGTCGCCGAAGAGGAAGTTCACCCCGCCCGGGTGCATGCTCCGGAAGCCCCACTGGCCGAAGTCCTGGAATCGCGTGGCCGGGTTCCGCTCCCAGTTCGTGCTGTAGGAGCCGTCGCCGGGCACGTCGGGGACCAGCATGCTGGAGTTGGGCTTCGCCAGCGTGAAGGCCAGCGCGCTGGGACGGGTGACGCCGGAGACGGACGACCCGTAGTAGGCGTAGTTCCCCCACTGGTTGCTCAGGTTCGGGTCCGGGTCTTTGCGGAACTTCGCCACCTCGCCGACGAACAGGGTATTGCTCAGGCCGTCGCTCACGTCGCTGACGCCGTAGTTGTAGTCGGCGTTGAACATCCCGTCGGACTGGATCACCGAGGGGCTGGCGGGGCAGCCGTACCACCAGTGCCGCACGTCCTTGTGGCCCACCGAGCCCGAGTAGGACGATTGGCCGCGGCCTCGGGGCGCCGCCGGGTCGGGCGGGACCACCATGTCCGAGGGGCAGATGAAGCCGGCGATGGTCGAGTGCAGGGCCGTCCGATTCGACGCCCCGCCGTTGCCGGGCAGCCCGAAGGGCCCGACCTGGTCGATCGCCGGCAGGCTGAAGTTGATGGCGTTGTAGATCGCCCCCTGCTCCATCTGGGGCAGGATCAGCGAGAAGAACGTGTGCTTGCGCTCGTTCGAGCAATCGGCGTTGGGCGCGCTCCCGCGGGCGACCGCGCCCGGCGGGAACGTCCCCTGGGCGCTCTCGTAGTTCGCCAGCGCCAGGCCGATCTGCTTGAGGTTGTTCGTGCATTGCGAGCGCCGCGCCGCCTCCCGCGCCGATTGGACCGCGGGGAGCAGGAGCGCGATCAGGACGGCGATGATGGCGATGACGACCAGCAGCTCGATGAGCGTGAAGCCGCGGCGACGGCCCGATCGAAGGGGCATGGACTTCCTCATGAATAGAGATGATCAAAAATCAGGACCGAGGACGGCGGCCGCGCGGTCGGTCCGCGCGGCCGCCCGGAGACGCGGCGCCACGCCGAGCCCGAGACCACGAGTTCGAACGGACCAGCTCGAACGTCGGTCGACGCGCGTGCGGGCGAGGGCCGGACGCGAGGGGACCAACGGCGGGCGAGGGCCGCCGAGGAGGACGATGCTTGTTGTCGTGGTTGAGAAGATCTTGCCAGGGGAGGTCGGAGACCGACTTGGCACCGCGGGCCGGGAGGGGCCGGGCGCCGTTCATCCCGTGGAGCGGGGTCGGGGCCGGGGGAGAGAGGAGGGTCCCGGTCGACGCCAGAATGAACTTATGGAGATAGTACTCTGCGACCACCCGAAAAGTCAAGTGGATCGACCGGCCCCTTCCGCGCGGGGGCCCGCCCGAACGGCTCGCGCCCTCACGCATCGACCGCGCGATGCGTGAGGGCCGGCGGCCTCATCCCAGGACCTTCCTCGGCTGGATCCAGAGCCCGTCGGGGCCCGCCTCGCCGAGGGCGAGGAGGCGGCCGTCGGGGGCCAGGAGCGCCACCTGCGAGCCCGGGGCGGCCTGGGCGGCGACCCGGCGGCCGAGCAGGACGTCGGCGACCGCCGCCTCGTCTAGCGCGATCCTCGGGAGGCCGGGGACGGCGTCGAGCGCGGGCCGGAGCAGGTCGGCGAAGGTGTCGCGGTCCAGGTCGTCGGGGGCCGTCGCCTCCTCCTGCGTGAACACGCCGATCCGGGTGCGCACGAGCGTCTCCATCAGGGCCCCGCAGCCGAGCGCCTCGCCCACGTCGCGCGCGATCGAGCGGATGTAGGTGCCGCTCCCGCAGTCGATCTCCACTTCCAGCCGGGGCCAGGCGTAGCCCAGGATCTGGATCCGGCCCACGTGGACCGGCCTCGGGGCCAGCTCCACGGCCTCGCCGGCCCGGGCGAGGTCGTAGGCGCGACGGCCGCCGACCTTCAGGGCCGAGTACTCCGGGGGCTGCTGGAGGATCTCGCCGGTCTGCGAGGCCAGCGCGGCCTCGACCTCGGCGAGGGTCGGGACCGCGGGGTCGGGCGTGGCGGCGACCGTGCCGTCGGCGTCGTGGGTGTCGCTCGTCGCGCCCAGGCGGAACGTCGACCGGTAGGTCTTACCCATCCGCTGGACGTACTCGATCAGGCGGGTGGCCGGGCCGACGCAGACGACCAGCACGCCCGTCGCCATGGGATCGAGCGTGCCGGCGTGGCCCGCCTTGATCTTCCTGGGCAGCAGCCGCCCCACCCGGTTGACGACGTCGCGCGAGGTCACGCCCGGCGGCTTATCGAGGTTCAGGATGCCTTCCCAGTCCGGCTTCGCGCTCACGATTTCGACGCTCACTTGCGGCTTCCTTCGGGATCGAATGCGGGGAGGCCGACCCCTTCGATCGGCTCCCCCGCGCGGAGGCGTCGGGCGGCCTCGGCGAACCGCCGGGACCTGGCCAGACGCTCGGTCGGATCGTAGCGGTAGCCCGCCACGCGCTGATAGTGCAGGCTCGTCCGGTCGCACGCCTGCGCCAGCCGGTCGGCGTCGAGCCCGAACCGGGCGAGGCAGCCGGCCACGTCCGGCGCGGCGATCGCGGCCGACTCCGCGCCGAACGTCCCTCGGACCTTCAGCTCGCGGAGGACGGCGGCGGCGAGGGCGATGTAGCCCCTCAGGTTGGGATGATGCGTGTCCTCGACGACCTGGTCGTCGAGCAGGCCCGTGGGACTCGCCTCCGACAGCTCGCGACGACCGTCGACCAGGATGCAATTCGGGCGCCCTTCGGCGACCGCGCGGTACGCCTCGCGGAACGGCGCGGGGCAGCGGATCGGCAGGCCGTCGAGGTCGAGAGCCCGCAGGAACGCCTCGCGGGCCTCGTCGATCCGCCCACGGTCCCTCAGCCGCCGGCCGATCCGGTAATGGGCCTCGGCGAACCCGGGGTGACGTTCGAGGATCGCCCGATAGGCCGCGTGGGCGCGGTCGGGATCGGACGCCTCGCTCGCGCGGGCGGCCAGGAATTCGTCGGCGACCCGGGCCCGCTCGGCCTCGTCGACCCCGGGCTCGACCGTAGACCGGCCCGGCTCGTAGTCGGCCTCGTTCGCGGGCGGGATGATCAGGATGGGCTGGGCGCCGATCCGTTCGCAGTAGGCGACGATCGCCTCCAGCCGGGCCGAGAAGTCGTCGAGCACCTCGCGGGCCTCGGCCGGGCTGCAGAGGGGAGGGTCGACGACCTGATGCCGGTCCTTGAGCGACGGCGGGGCGTCGAGCCGGTTCTTGCTGATCAGCTCCCGCGTCAGGCGGACGAACGGCGACGCGGCCCCCAGCCGGTGGACGAGGCGGACGACCGACGAGGCGTCCAGGCCCGGCTCGTAGGCCCGATCCTCCTCGTACCTCGCGACGAACTCGTTGTGCCCCGAGTAGACGATCACCGCGTCGGGCCGGCGCGTGATCCTTGCGAGCTTATGGTGCTGCTGCTCCAGCGATTCGCCCAGCCAGGCCAGCGTCTCGACCTCGAAGCGACGCCCCGGGACCGCCTCGCCGAGCTTCCAGGCGATCATCGCCCCGACCGAGACCCAGGGCCGATACGGCTCCCCCAGCGCGCTCGAGCCGCCGAGCACGACGATGCGATACGTCGCGGGGTCCTCCGCGGGGAACGTCGCGGGGAGGTCCGGGAACCGATGGATCCGGGAGCGGACCGCCGCCGCGCCCAGCTCCAGCGAGCCGAGCGCCAGCAGGCACGAGACGCCGAGCAGGAACAGCCGCCCATTCGCCCCCGCCGGCCGGCGAAGGCGGCGGGCGCGCAGGCCGAGCCAGGCGAACGACGGCGTCCCGACCAGGCCGACGAGGATCAGGACCGCGTGGAACAGCACGGCCGTTTCGAGCAAGCCCTCGGTCAGCGCCCGGCGGACGGGGCGCGACAGGAGCGGCAGCCATCCCGGCAGCGAGACGATCGTCGTGACCGCGACCGCCGCCGGCGCCGCCAGCGCGAGCCGCAGCAGCCAGCGCCGGGCGGCCTGGCGGCGCGACGGCGGACGGTCCACTTCGGGGATTCGGCTCGCGGGTCGGGGGTTCAACGTGGGTCGCCGGGGGGAGGGGGCGGGAGGTCTCGGAATTCCTGCAAGGCCGTCAGCATGGTCGGCATCGACGCCGGGTCCTGCGCGAGAAAGCCGCTGAAGGCTTCAAGCGTCTTGCCCGCCAGCTCGCGGTAGCGGGCCTCGCCCGTCGCGCGGTCGAGGGCCAGGAGGGCCCTCGCGGCGACGGCGTTGGCGGCGGGCAGGGCGTCGTCGAACGGGTCCTTGGAGCGGGCGAGGAGCGTCTCGTGGTCATCGGCTGTGAAGAAGAAGCCACCGTCCCGCTCGTCGGCGAAGTCGGCGATCATCCGGTCGGCGAGCGTGCGGGCCTGCTCCAGCCGGCGCGGGTCGCGACCGGCCTCGTGCAGCCTGAGCAGGCCGTGGACGAGGAACGCGTAGTCCTCCAGGTACCCCGGCAGGTGGGCGGCCCCGGCGCGGTAGGACCGCAAGAGCCGGCCCGAGGGGTCGCGGAGCTTCTCCAGCACGAAGTCGGCGGCCTTCTCGGCGGCGCGGAGGTACGCCTCGTCCTTCAGCACGCGGTATCCCTCGGCGTAGGCGGCGATCATGAGGCCGTTCCAGGCGGCGAGGACCTTGTCGTCGCACGGCGGGGCGGGCCGGCGCTCGCGAGCGGCCAGGAGCCGCGCGCGGGGGCCTTCCAGCTTCCGAGCCAGGTCCTCGACGCTCATCCCCATCGCCTCGGCCTGCTCGGCGCGGGGGCGGGGCTCGGTCAGGACGTAGCGGCCCCCCTCGAGATTCGGCTCGCGCTTCAGGCCGACGACCTGGAGGAAGGCGTCGGCGTCCGGGTCGTCGCCCAGGATCTTGCGGGCCTCCGCGCGGGTCCAGATGTAATAGGCCCCCTCGCCGGCCTCGGTCTCGGCGTCGATCGACGAGGCGAAGGCCCCTTCGGGGGTGGTCAGCGAGCGGGCGACGAAGGCGAACGTCGACTCCGCTTCGGCCTTCCAGCGGGGGTCGCCCGTCAGCTCGAAGGCGCGGAGGTGGACGGCGGCCAGCTGGGCGTTGTCGTAGAGCATCTTCTCGAAGTGGGGCGAGCCCCAGAAGCGGTCGGTGGCGTAGCGATGGTAGCCGCCGCCGAGCTGATCCCGGATGCCGCCCCGGGCCATCTGGTCGAGCGTCGTTAGGGCCATGGCCAGCGGGTCGTCGCGGCCGGGGCGCTCGGCGGGCGCTCGGGCGTGCCGGTCGAGCAGGAAGGCGAGGTTCGCGGGCTCGGGGAACTTGGGCCGGCGGGGGTTCTCGCGGTTGTAGCCGAAGCCGCCGTACTCGGGGTCGAACCGCTCGGCGAGCCCGGCCAGGCCCTCGGCGGCCAGGGTCGTCGGCAACGGGGCGCGTCGCCCCGGGCGGCCGTCCCCCAGCTTGCGACGGACGATCTCGGTCAGGCCGGCGGCGGCCCGCTCCATCTCCGGCCGCTCGTCCCGCCACGACTTGAGGATGCCCGCGAGCACCACGTCGAAGCCGGTGAAGCCCGCCTTCCCCCGCGCGGGGTAGTAGGTGCCGCCGTAGAAGGGCCGGCCGTCGGGCAGGAGGAACATGGACATCGGCCAGCCGCCGGAGCTGAACGCCTGGAGCGCGGCCATGTACACCTCGTCCACGTCCGGGCGTTCCTCGCGGTCCACCTTGATGCAGACGAAGCCCGCGTTGAGCGCTCGCGCGATCTCGGGGTCGCGGAAGCACTCGCGCTGCATGACGTGGCACCAGTAGCAGGCGCGGTAGCCGATGGACAGGAAGATCGGCCGGTCCTCGGCCTTCGCCCTGGCGAACGCCTCCGGCCCCCAGGGGAGCCAGTCGACCGGGTCGTCGGCGTGCAGGAGCAGGTAGGGGCTGGTCTCGCGGCCGAGCCGGTTCCCCCCGGCCGGCGCGGCCTCTTGCCCGGGGGCGGCCGGCGGGGCCAGGCCCGAGGCCAGGGCGAGCAGGAGCCACGCGGCGGGCGTGCGGACGGACCTCGATCGCGGCATCACGAAACCTCAGCCCTGGCGGCGCCCCCCTCGCGACGAGTCGCGGCGCGACGGGCGGACGAGCCGACCCGATTGTACGCGGAACCGCACGGCGGTCCAACCCGCCCGGCCTCGCCGCGCCCGGCTCACTTCGCCGTCGGCTCCGCGGCGCCGGCCGTCCGGCGCCCCTCGGTGACCTTGACGTTCGCCATGCCCTGCAGCTCTTTCGGGAGGTCGTCGTGCTTGGCGTCCACCGTGCACACGCCGATCGGGTCGTCGGCCGTCACGGCCTTCACCTTGATGCCGAGCGTCACCTTCTTGTTCGCGCCGATGCGCTCGATCTTCGGGAAGGCGACCTCGGTGCCGTTCTTGTTCCCCTTGCTCTCCCCCTCGGGCCCGCCGGACGTCTCGAAGATCTGGAGGTTGGGCGAGACCTTGGCGTGGACGACGACGTTGGTCGCGTCCTTGGTGCCGTAGTTCTGCAGCGTGATGAGGAACATCGTCTCGCTCCCGACGTCGACGACCCGCTTGACCTCGCGGACGATCAGGTCCAGGTCCGCCATGCCCTGGACGTCGGTCGACCGCTTCTCGCGGACGTCGGCGACGTTCTCGGCGCGGGCCTCGGCGGTGACCTCGTAGAAGCCGACGTCGCCCATGCGGACGTCGAAGGCCAGCGAGCGGGCCTTCTCGCCAGGGGCGATCTCGGGGATCGACCAGCTCAGTCGATGGGTCTTGCCGTCCCAGGTCGCGTCGGGGGGGACCTTGACCAGCCGGCCGCCGACTCCGAGCGAGACCACGACCTGGACCTTGCGGGCCGGGGCTGTGCCGGGGTTCTCGATGGTCAGCTCGTACGGGGCGATCGTGTCGGTGTATCGCTTCTCGGGCGCCGCGAGCTGCATCTTGAGCTGGGGCTCGACCACCTCGACGAACCGCTCGACCTCGCCGTCGGCCGGGTCGAAGATCACGTCGGGACTGGTGGCCTTCACGGTGCAGGTCTGCCGGCCCCCCTGCTTGGTGTCGACCACGAAGGGGGGGAGGTCCCGGCGCTCGAAGGGGCCGAGGCTGTCGAGCGGGATGTCGAAGCTGTTCTGTTCGTTGCGCTCGCCGCTCTCGTGGGCGAGGCCGGGGCTGAGCTTCGCCAGGACCACGACGTTCCGCGCCGGGCCGTCCCCGGTGTTGGTGACCGAGATCCGGAACTCGGCCTTCTGCCCCTTCAGCACCTTGGGGATGCTCGGGGTCTGGACGACCTCGACCTTGATCTTGGGCTGGAGGACGCGGGTCCGGGCCTTGCTGCCGGCGAGGAACGAGACGGTGGCGCCCTGGTCCATGGGCGTGACCTGCGTGGGCGTCACCTTCATCTGGATCACCCGGCTGGTGCTGGCGGGGAGCGTCCCGAGCTTCCAGACGAGGGGCCCCCCCTGCTCCGCGTTCTCGGGCATCGGCGCGCTGGAGACGAAGGTCAGGCCGGGCGGCAGCTCGTCGCGGACGACGACGCCGTACGCGTCGGCCGAGCCGGCGTTCGCGACCACGAGCTTGACCGTCGCCTCCTTGTTGACGTTCATCACCGGCGGGGCCTGGACCTCCACGCTGACGAGGACCTCGTGCTTGCCCAGGGCGAGCCGGTCGGGCTGCAGCAGGAATCCGCCGTCTCCCGACGGCGGGGCCGAGGCCGGTCCGGGGGCGGGGGCGGGCGCCTGCACGCGCTCCACCTCGTCGTCCCGGGGTGCGGCCTCCGCCGGTCGGGAGGGCTTGAAGCCGGGGATCGCGAGGCCCCCAAGGGCCTTCGACGGCGCCGGGGCCGGCTCGTCGTCCACGGGCGGGAAGTCCGCCGGCTCCTCGGGGGCAGGGATCGCATCCGCGGGCGGGAGGAGCGCGCCGGGCTGCTCGATCGGCGCCGGGGCCGGTGCGGCCTGTTGCAGGCCGAGGACGCGCGCGGGACCGCAGGCGATCAGAAGCGCCGCGCCGATCAGGAAGAAGAGTCGCCGGCCCATGGGTAATCATCCCCTCCTTGGGACGCCCGTTCGTCGACGCCGCGCGCGTCGCGACGGGTACGAGAGCGATCGGGAACGGCCGCCGAAGCGTGCGCGCGTCGCCGCGCGTCCGGGACCTCGGCCGATCCACCGCCGGTTAGATAGCAGAAGAGCCCCCGCCCCGGAAGGTCAATCCGGGGGATTCGGGTCGTCCGCGACGGCCTCGATCCGATCGGCCAGCCGCCGGGCGACGGCCCCGGCCGGCTCGCCGGGCTCGACCGCCAGCGGGACCACTTCCGAGAGCCCCCGAAACCACGTCCCCTGCCGCTTGGCGAACTGGCGGGTCCGGGCCCGGATCAGCTCGATCGTCCGGTCGAGGTCCGGCCCCCCCGGCCCCAGATGGGCGATCGTCTCGCTGTACCCGACCCCCTGGGCGGCCACCCCGCTCAAAGGCCGCTCGGCCGATTGCAGGCGACGGACCTCCTCGACCAGGCCGGCCTCGAACATCGCCGAGACCCGGCGGTTGATGCGGTCGTGGAGCACAGGGCGGGGAAGCTCCAGGGCGAACACCCTGACGCCCGCCGCCGGCCGCTCGTGCTGCTTCTGCAAGCTGCTGAAGGGGGTTCCCGTCAGCTCGATCACCTCGAGCGCCCGGACGACGCGGCGTCGGTCGTTGGGGTGCAGCCGCGCGGCCGTCGCCGGGTCGAACGCCGCCAGCCGGGCGTGGAGCGCGGCGTCGCCCAGCGATTCGGCCTCGGCTTCCAGCCGGCCTCGGACGGCCGGGTCGGCCCCCGGGCCGTCGAACAGGCCGCGGAGCATCGCCTTGAGGTAGAGAGCCGTCCCACCGACGAAGAGGGCGAGGCGGCCTCGCGATTCCACGTCCCGGATCGCCGCGACGGCCCACTCTCGGTATTGCGCGACGCTCGCCGACTCCCAGGGGTCCAGCACGTCGATCAGGTGATGCGGCACGCCCCCCCGCTCTTCCTCGGTCGGCTTGGCCGTGCCGACGTCCATGCCTCGGTAGAGCGTCATCGAGTCGAGGGCGAGGATCTCGGCGTCGAGCAGCCGCGCCAGCTCGACGGCGACCGCCGACTTGCCCGAGGCCGTCGGCCCGGTCAGGTAGATCGCGCGATGCTCGGGGGCCGGGGTGGTCTCCACGCTCATCGCCGGGCCTCGCGCGCGGCCTCCTGCAAGGCCTCGTAGGGGAAGACCCAGATCAGCGGCACGCCCAGTTTCGAGACCGTATAGGCCGGCTTCCCGCGACTCGCCAGGACGTGGTCCCAGGAGTTCCAGGCGCCGGGGCGGTTCTGGAGGACGTACCACTGCGGGACGCCGCGATCGACCGGCGCGATCCGCGCGGGGAGCGAGCCGACCTGCCGCAGGTAGAGCCACGAGGTCGGGAACGTGGAGAACTGGATCGTCCGCCCGGGCGCGGTCTCGGCGCGGAGCCAGGCCAGGGCGTCGGCGTCGAGGGCGTCCCAGTAGTAGGTCGGCTCCATGCCCAGCCTCGCCGCGCCGGGAGGGCCGCCGACGATCGGGCTGAAGTACGCCAGCGGGACGGGCATCAGCAGCGCGACGCTCGCCACCCCCTCGACCAGGCTCGCCGAAGCGACCCAGCGCGAGGCCTTCCCAAACCAGTCGCGGACCTGCGCGACCCCCGGCCCCGCCAGCAGCGCCAGCACGCCGAACGCGGGCAGGAACAGGCGGACGCCGTCGTGCCCCGGGGTGTTGGGCATCGCGCGGAGCGCCAGCAGGAACAGCCAGTGCCCCAGGATCAGCAGGACGACCGGTTCGGCCTTCCATCGCGCGACCGCCCGATAGGCGCCGGCCGACGCCAGCAGCAGGAAGCCGACGGGCGTCGCCAGCAACGTCCAGGCGATCGTGTTGTACCAGGGGAGCGATTCGACGGGCGTTTGATAGACCCGGCCCAGGAACATCACGGGGATCGGGATCGTCTTTCCGCGCGTCAGGTTCGAGCGGAAGAACCGCGAGAGCCCCGCGACCGGCTCCGTCCACCACGGAGGATTGAGCAGGAGCAGCACGGAGAAGCCCAGGATCAGGCCGACGGCCAGCACCTCGAAGGGGCGTCGGCGGCGCTGGAGGATCGCCCAGGCGAGGAACGGCAGCGGCAGGAACCAACCCGTGAGCTTGTCGGCCATCGCGCAGCCGAGCACGACCCCGAACGCCATCGCCGGCAACCACGGTAGGCGCCGGGGCTTCGCCGCTTCCTCGCCGCTCTCGACCGCCGCGACGAAGGCGAAGATCGCCAGCAGCCAGAGCGCGCTCAGCGGGCCGTCGTAGGCCGCATAGTGGCCGTGGCCGAAGAGGTTGGGCTGGAAGACCCAGGCCCCGGCCGAGGCGGCCGCCGCCCACCACCCCCAGCGCCGCGAGACGAAATGAAACAGGACCCCCGAGGCCAGGCTGAACAGGAGGATCGGCCCGAGCCGGGCACGCGAGAGGTCCGGCAGCCCCGGCGTCAGAACGTCGCCGACCAGCCCGAGCAGGGCATAGAAGGGCGGGTGGCCGTGCGGCTCCTCGCGGGCGAAGGGCCAGAAGTAGGCGAGGACCTGCGCGTCGAACAGGAGCTTGCCGCGGGTGTCGACCTGATCGGACCTCGGGGGCGGGGCCCCGACCTGCTGGACCAGCTCCTGGGCCGGGGGCGTCCAGGTCGCTGCGAAGGCCGCGGGGTCACGCAGGGCCCGGAACCAGGTCCGCAGGCGGGCCTCGCGGCCCAGCGTGTAGCCCTCGTCCCAGACGATCGCCAGGCGGGGCTCGGTCGCCACCATGACGGCCAGCGTCGCCAGGCCGACGAGCGTGGCGGCGACGAGCCGCCGGCGCGACGAGCGAGGGTCCGGGGAAAGCGAAAGCCCGCCCGCCTCGACGGCGAGCGTCGGGGCGACCGGGCTGTTCTTCGTCGATTCAGGGCCGCTCAAAGGACGCCGCTCCCCTCCGGGTCGGATCGGGACGGGTCAGACGGGCGCGAGCGCCAGGGCGTCGACCGGCTCCAGGCTCCGCTCGATCGGCCGATGCGAGCGAATCAGGGCGACTTCCGTGCAGTTCGGGAAGAGCGGGCAGCGCACGCACTCGTTCCAGATCTTGTGCGGCAGGTCCGCCTTGTCCATCTGACCGTAGCCGCAACGCTCGAAGAAGCCGACGGCGTAGGTCAACGCGAAGACGGAGTTGATCTCCAGCTCGCGGGCCTGATCCCAGCAGGCGTCGACCAGCAAGCGGCCGACGCCGGCCCCCTGGGCCTCCTCGGCCACGGCGAGGCATTTCAACTCGGCCAGGTCCTCCCAGAACACATGCAACGCCACGCAGCCCACGACCCTGCCGTCCCCGTCGATCGCGACCAGGAACTCACGGATCGACTCGTACAGCTCGCCTAAAGACCTGCGGATCATGACCTTGCGGTCCGCGAACTTGCGAATCAACTCGTAGATGGCGGGGACGTCGCCGACGCGTGCGGGGCGGATGTTCAATCGAGGAACCTCCCTTATCGGCTTGCGAGCCGTGTCTTGGGGATGCGTGCCGGGTCGATTCGGGCCGGAACGATTATTGTAGGGCGCTCATCTCCGGAATCAAGCGGCCTTCCGCCGAGATCCTCCGGGTGGGGCCCAGAGGATCAGCGCCGGACGGGGGCCGTCGCGGCTTCGACCGGGGCCGATTCGGCGGGCTTGGCGGAGTCCGTGACGGCGACGGCCTTCTCGGCCTCGCGGGCCGGCAGGATGCTCTTGGCGTAATACTGGACCATGGTCCGATAGTCGGGCCCGTGGTTGGCCTCGACGAGCCCGAAGCTCGACGCGACCTCCTCGGTCGCCTGCTCCAGGGTCCAGCCGCAGTACTTCATCCGGTAGGCCATCTGCACCATCGAGACCCGGTTCAGGCCGTGGTGGCAGTGGAAGTAGATTGGGTGGTTCGCCGGGTCGTTGACCACCGCGGCGGCCTCGTCGAGCAGCTCGAAGATGGACTTAGGGTCCTCCTGGCCGCGCTGGTCGATGATCGGGACGTGCACCCAGCGGATCCCCAACTCGTTCGCGAGGTTCCGCTCCTTGGTGGCGATGGCGCTGTCATAGGGGTGGGCGAGGGCCAGGATCGTCTTGAGCTTGCAGTCGCGGGCGATGCGGCGCATCGGCCATTCCTTCTGCCAGGCCCCGCGGTAGACCTTGCCCGGCTCGAGTTCGGCGAACTGCTGAGCGAAGACGTAGTCGGAGCCGTGCCGCCAGGTCTGGTGCACCGCCAGGACGGCCAGGCCGACCGCCAGCGCGATACGCAGCCATTTACGACGATTGGACATCGGGCGAAATCTCCCTGTCAGCCGGCCGACGGACCGCTCGTCCGCCATCACGAACATCCCCTTCCCTGGGGCGGCGCCCCCGAGGACGTCGATCGGACGAGGGCGGCGGATCCTAGCAAGACCCGCCGGAAGCCACAAGTCGGGCCTCGGCCTCCCTCCAGCATCGGCCCCCCCGGACGCCGGGTTGAAGAAATCCGCCGCCCGAACGAGTGGCGACGGTTTTTCGCGTCGTCAAAATCCCGCCCCTTGGTATTCTCGGGGCCGAGCCCTAGGATTGGGCGTCTCGTCGGCGAGGAGGCCGGAGGACCGATCGATCATGGTGAATCAGACGATGCGGAAGGCGGTCCGGTTCGACGCGCCGACGCTCGCGGAGCAGACCTTGCTGGCCCGATCCGAGCGTCATTACGGCCCCGTCTCGAAGGTCGTCGGCCTTTACCAGTCGGTGATGCGGCGCACGCTCGAACACTTCTTCCCCGACTCGGTCCTGGAGATCCAGGGGGACCGCAGCATCATCGACTGGGACGTCGTGATGCAGGAGACCCCTTATAAGCTCAGCGACGACACCGACCGCCTGGCGATCGACATCGAATGGCGCGGCACGCGGCTGACGTTCCAGCCGGGGAGCCCGGTCCCCCTGTTCCCGTCCGAGCGGCGGATGATCGACGTCATCGTCCACGCCCTCGACCATCGCTTCCGATCGCTCTTCGACCAGGACGTCAACGACCGGGTCGAACGCTTCAACTACCTGACGGAAGACCTCATCATCGCCGACTTCCTGGCGACCGAGGGCCCGTTCCGCATCCCCGCGGCGCTGGAGGCCCTCCGCGTCGCCGCGCTCTCGACCTACGAGAACAAGCGGGTCACCACCGGCGCCCTGCTCCTCGGCACTCCCAACGACCCGACGACCCCCGGCCGCGAGAACCTCCAGGGAGCCCCCCAGTTCAACGCCCGGCTCACCGCCATCAAGGGCTTCCACCGCCTCTGCGACGGCCTGCGAACCGTCTTCGTCGTCGACCCTCAAGGGGAGCTTGTCCGGATCGCCGACATCGACCAGTGGGCCGAGCGCACCCAGGCCCGCCACACCCAGGCCCACCTCTGCCCCCGCCCCTACCAGAGCCACGCCCGGGCGACGATCTCGGACGGGCACGTCTGCGTGGCCCTGACCCCCTCGCAGGAGATCAAGGTCTTCTCCCGGGGCGAGATGACCTTCAGCTTCAGCGACGGCCGCTGGCGGCTGCTCGACATCGCCAGCAAGTTCGCCGTCTGGCGCGAGGCCGTCCAGCGCTCCAGCGACGACGACCTCGCCCGCCGCCTCTTCCAGGCCGCCATCAACCTCAGCGAATCCCGCGTCGGCGCGCTCCTGGTCGTCGCCCGCGACCCGGAGAAATCCATCCCCCAGCTCATCGCCCCGGTCGACCGGATGAACGAGGAGATCGCCGTCGACGACCCCCAGGACCCCGAGAACCTCTCGCCCCGGCTGGCCAAGCGGGCGCTCCACCACGCGGTGCGCGGTATGACCGTCAGCCAGCTCGAACCGACCGTCCTGGAGGCCATCGCCAGCCTCGACGGGGCCGTCGTCACCGACCCCGACGGCGGGCTCGTGACCTTCGGCGCGATCCTCCGGATCAACCCCGAGGTCCTGGACCTCGGCCGCTCCGTCCAGGGCGCCCGCACCCTGGCGGCCCTCGCCGCCTCCCAGTTCGGCCCGGTCCTCAAGGTCAGCGAGGACGGCTACGTCACCATGTTCCTGAAAGGCCGACGGGTCTGGGAATTCTGAACCGACCCGGCCCCCATCACGTCGCCGGCGGCGCCGGCAAGAGCCCCCGCGCCCAGGCCTCGTCTTCCGCCGACAGCGGCGGCTCGGGAAGGCCGTGGTAGAGGAAGTAGGCGTAGCCCGCCTCGTCGTACACCTGATTCAAGGCCTCCTGCAGATCGACCCGGGCGTCGGCGTCGGGCGCACGCAAGGGGATCGGGATGATCGGCAAGCGGTCGCGCAACCCGATCGGCCAGAAGCCGACGCCGGGACGTCGCTCCGCTCGACTGACGAGCACCGAATACGCACAGGGCGGCCGGTCGGTCGGCGGCATCGGGGGATGGCCTCGAAGCAGGTCGATTTCGACAAGATTCGCCGCACTCCCGAGGATCTCCCGCCGCTTCTGCAAATAGCCCCCGCGGTTGTTGCCACGCCGCTTGTTCGCAGGGCTCAGCAGTTCGACGACGGCGATCAACTCGCGATCTTGACGATCCAGGATCTTCAGGAACGGCAGGCGGACGATTTCCTCGGCCGGAATCTCCAGACGTGTCGGAGCTTCCAGTTCCGCGAGAGCCGCGCCCCCTCGCGCCGGCCCCTCGTCGAGGCGGGTCGCCGCCAGATCGGGCCGGATGGAGCGGACGGGCCGCCCGGGCTCCTCGTGGACGTAGACGTTCTCCTCCATGAGAACCATGTACTTCGGGAGGACCTGGCTTGCGATCCGATGCCGAAGCGCGGGGATGAAGGCCGAGTGGAAGTCCGGCCAGATGTCGTCCTGCTCGATCCAGGGATTCATGCCGGGGAATGGCGAAGGCATGGGGGACCTCCCAAGGGCGATCGTCCGTCAAGCCATCGATAAGCCTACCAGGAATTCGCCCATCGCGCCGACCTCACCCGCCCCCGGGGAGATACGCGCCGCACGACTCGCGGACGACCAGGCGGGGGGCGAGCGTAACGGTCCTGGGGGGGAGCGTCGGGTCGGCGATCCGTTCGAGCATGGTGCGGAAGGCGACGGCCGCGATGTCGCGGCAGGGCTGGTGGACGGTCGTCAGCGGGACGGAGAGGATCGTGGCGTAGCGGACGTCGTCGAAGCCCACCAGCCGGACGTCGTCGGGCACCCGCCGGTCGCACTTCGCCAGCGAACGCATCAGGACGGCCGCCATCCGGTCGTTGGCGCAGAGGATCGCCTCGACGGGCCCCGTCAGGAACGCTTCGCGAACCTCGGCCGGGTCTTCGAACTCCCCTTCGCGCGCGAAGTCCGGCGGCGGGGCGACGCCCCGCGCCCGCATCGCCTCGCGCGCGCCGGCGACCCGCGCGGCGACGGTCGCGGCCGAGCCCGGCCGGCGGGCGAAGGCCAGGCGGCGGCATCCCAGCTTGAGCAGGTGGTCGGCCGCGAGGAAGCCGGCCGCGAAGTTGTCGAGCCCCACCAGGTCCAGCCCCTCGCGCATCGGGAACGGCGCCAGGTCGCGGTCGATCAGCACGACCGCGACCCCCTCCCGACGCAGCCGCTCGACCAGGTCGCGATTGGCCGGCCCGACCCCCGCCTCGTGCTCGAACGGGGCGAAGAAGACCCCGGCCGCCCGGCTTCGGACGAACTGGTCGCAAAGCTCCTCGGCGTCGCGGACGCTCAGGTCCTCGCCCGCGGCCCGGCGCCCGGCGCCCCAGACCAGGCCGTAGCCCCGCCCCCTCGCCAGCGCGGCCAGCTCGCCGCCGAGCGCCTCGAAGATCTCGGTCGTACCCAGCCCCGGGACCAGGAACCCCAGCTGCCGCGAGGCCGTAGCTTCATCCGCCCGGGGCTTCACGAAGCTCCCCGAGCCGACCCGGCGCTCGACCAGGCCCTGCTCCTGGAGGTCGCGCAGGGCCCGCGCGGCCGTCGGCCGCGAGACGCCGAACCGCTCCACCAGCTGCGCCTCGCTGGGGAGCCGGCCGGTCGGGGCGAACTCGCCCGCCGCGATCTGGGCCAGCAGGGCCCTCGTGATCCGCTCGTGCTTGACGTCGTGAGTCATGAATACACCTTACAGCTTGTCCGAGCTGTCATGACAGGAATATTACCACTCGACGCCCACTACACCTAGCCGATGACGGACCGTCTCCCTAGACTCCCCTGAGCGGGGCGGGCCGTCCGCCTCGCCGATCGCGATCACCACGGAGGCCTTCGCCCGTGCACGAACCCCACGCGACGCCCGCGACCCCTCGCCTCGACGCCCGGGCCGACAAGCCCGCCCGGCTCGGCTACCTGATCGACATGGACGGGGTGATCTACCGGGGCGGCCGGCTCATCCCGGGTGCCGACCTGTTCATCGCCAAGCTGCTGGAGGCGGACATCCCCTTCCGCTTCCTGACCAACAACAGCCAGCGCACCCGCCGCGACGTGGCGACCCGGCTCCGCCGCATGGGGATCCCCGTCCACGACGAGCACGTCTACACCTGCGCGATGGCGACGGCCCGATTCCTGGCCCGCCAACGCCCCGGCGGCACGGCCTACGTCATCGGCGAGGGGGGCCTGCTCAACGCCCTGCACGAGAACGGCTACGCCGTCGTCGACAAGGACCCCGACTACGTCGTCGTCGGCGAGGGGCGGACGATCAGCTTCGAGATGGTGGAGTCGGCCGTCCGGATGATCCTCGACGGGGCCCGGCTGATCGCCACCAACCCCGACCCCAACTGCCCCACCGAGCAGGGCCTGCGTCCCGGCTGCGGGGCGATCGTCGCCATGATCGAGGCGGCCAGCGGCGCGAGGGCGTTCAGCCCCGGCAAGCCCAGCCCGCTCATGCTCCGGGGCGCCCGCAAGGCGCTCGGGCTCACGACCGATCAGGCCGTGGTCATCGGCGACACGATGGAGACCGACATCCTCGGCGGCGTCCAACTCGGCTTCAAGACGGTCCTCGTCCTGAGCGGGGGGACCCGCCGCGAAGACCTCGCCGACTACGCCTACCAGCCCGACCAGGTCGTCGACTCCATCGCCGACCTCGACCCGACCCGGCTCGCCGCCGAGTTCGGGCCGCCCCCGCTCCCCCTCGCCCCGCCGGCCTCGCCTCGGTCGCCGGCGCGGACCGCCCGCCGCGAGGTCGTCCTCACCTCAGACCTCACCTGAGCCGGCCTGGGCCGGTCGGCTCCACCGAGATGGTTCGAAACGAACTCGGCCGGATGCGAGGCCCTGGGGCTCGCATCCGGCCGAGTGTCGGGTCAGCGATCAAAGATCGCCGTCCGCTCAGTTCTGGCCGGTGGCCTGGGGAGCGGCGTAGGCCTGGGGAGCAGCGTAGGCGGCCTGCGGGGCGGCGTAGACCGCCTCGGGGGCCGAGTAGACGACGTCGCCGTAGACCGGGGCGCAGGTCGCGGCGGCCTTCTTGTGGCAGCCCAGCTTCGGCATCTTGAACTTCGGCATCTTGAAGCAGTGCTTCTTGGGGGCCGGGGCGCAGGTCTCGACGACCGCGACCGGCTCGCAGACCGGGGCCGGTGCCGGGGCGCAGACCGGGGCCGGGGCGGGGGCGCAGGCCGGGGTGCAGGTGGCCTTCTTCTTGTGACAGGCCTGGGCGTCGCCGACGAGGACGAAAGAACCAACCAGAGCGCCGAGAGCCAGGCCCAACAGGTGCCGCTTCATCGTAAAATCTCTCCCAAGGGATCAATCGGGTAGGGTGAATCTCTGAACCGTTGCTCGACCCACCAGGTAGGAAGTCGTCGGTGGTATCGCAGGTGTGTCTGGAACGTAGGTTATATGATGAACCCCAAGATGCCAACCCCCCAGGTTCACTTTCCAGGAAAAGTCCAGCAATCACCCGTCAAACTCGCTAAATCTCATGTATCCAGCAATCGGATCAGTTGATCCATCCTTCCGAATTTCTCCGTCGGTTGAGACGGCATCCGGCGGCGTTAACGCGCCAAGCTTCCGCCAACGCTCTCCTGGCCCTCGAGCTGCACTCGGAGTGTCATCTCGCCGGCCCCAGCCGTCATCCAGGGTCGGATCCCGTCGAGTCGGCGTTCCAGGAGCCTGGGGGCGTCCCAAGGAAGCCTAATCAGGCGGCTTTTGCGTCCGACTGTGGCGAGAATGGGCGGAGGCTCGTCACGGGGCCGTCGAACCGGTACGATGCGCGAGGGTCGACGGCGTCGCTCTGGACCACCGGGTGAACATGAATCAACTCTCCCTGTTCGACTCTCCGGAAGAGCTCCCCCCGCAGGCGGCCTCGCTGGCGCCGAAGCTCCGCACGCTGGCGGCTCGGGAGTTGTTCTTCGGCACCTCGTCGTGGAAATACGAGGGTTGGCTGGGCTCGATCTACAGCCCGGAGCGGTATCAAACCCGCGGCAAGCTCTCGATGAAGAAGTTCGAATCCGAGTGCCTGGCGGAGTACGCGCGGGTCTTCCCGGTCGTCGGCGGCGACTTCAGCTTCTACCAGTTCCCCTCGGCGGGCTACTGGAAGAGCCTGTTCGAGGGGACGCCGGAGGGCCTGCGGTTCGGACTCAAGGTCCCGGAGGAGGTGACGGTCCCGCGCTGGCCGCGACACGCCCGCTACGGGACGCGCGCGGGGAAGCCTAATGAGGCGTTCCTCGACCCCAAGGTCTTCAAGGAGCTGTTCGCCCGGCCGCTCTGGAAGCACCGCGACCGCGTGGCGGTGCTGATGTTCGAGTTCGGGACGATGGCGAAGTCGAGCATGTCCGGCGTGGACGAGTTCCGCGAGCGGCTGGGCGCGTTCCTCGACGCGATGCCGCCGGGCTTCCGCTACGGCGTCGAGATCCGCAACCCGGAGTATCTGGGCGAGCCCTACTTCGAGACGCTCCGCGCCCGCAACGCGGCGCACGTCTTCAACTCCTGGACGCGGATGCCCGAGCTGATCGAGCAGGTCGACATGCCGGGCTCGCGCACGGCGGACTTCACGGTCGTCCGGGCGCTGCTGCGGCACGGCCAGGCATACGAGGACGCCGTCGAGCGCTACAGCCCGTATCGGAGCGTCCAGTCGCCGGTCCCGGCCGTGCGCGAGGCCTTGAGGGCGCTCGCGGAGCGGGCGTGGGAGGCGGCGCAGCCGGCGTTCGTGTTCGTGAACAACCGGCTGGAAGGCAACGCGCCGGGGACCATCGAGGCGGTCGCCGACGCGCTGCTGGATTGAGCGGACGAGACGGATGCGGCGTGATTGCCGCTTACTTCGTCTCGTCGGACGAGATGACCTCGCCGCCGTTGCGGGTCATCAGCTTGTTGAGGACCGGCTTGGCGATCGTCGCGCTGACGGAGCGGATGCTGCCGTCGCAGTTGACGAAGTTGACCAGGCCGGGGTGCTTGCTGGACCAGTAGGTGTAATAGTTCACGCCCCCGGAGACGATCGGCCGGTTGATGGTGCGGTCGTTGTTCGTGCGTACGCAGCAACTGGTGGCGGGGGCCCAGACGCCGTTGGGGGCGATGGTCTCGCCGATCAGGCAGGTGTTCGTCGTGCCGTCGGTGACGTCGGCGATGCCCACGCTGGAGTTCTGGTAGGTCAGGCCGTTGTCGAAGTTCAGGCAGTAGACGTTGGTCGGGTCCTGGGTCGGGCAGTTGCCGGCGGAGTCGGGCAGGATCATGCCGGCCGCCATGTTGCCGCGATAGTCCGAAGGGCCCATCTTCTGCGTCGAGCCGGTCTGGGTCGTCGTCTCGGGCCGCCGGTTCGACGGGCAGACGAAGCCGGTCAGGGTGGTCCGCACGGCCGAGGAGTTGCCGACGTGGTTGGGGGCGAGGTCGAAGTTGATCATATTGAACAGGTTGCCCTGTTCCAGCTTGTTGAACAGGCCGACCATGCCGTTCCACTGGTAGGGCTGGTACGGCGTGTAGATGTTGGCGCAACCCGTCACGTCGCCGCCGATCAAGGTGTTGGGGTTGATCGGGTCGTACTGGGGCGGCGTGCAGTACCAGCCGGCGGGGAAGGCGTTGAACGAGTCGTGATACTCCTGCGCCGCCAGGCCGAGCTGCTTCAGGTTGTTCTGGCACTGCGAGCGGTTCGCCGCCTCGCGCGCCGACTGGACGGCCGGCAGTAGGAGGGCGACCAGCACGCCGATGATGGCGATCACCACCAGCAGCTCGATCAGGGTGAAGGCCGTCCTCTCGTGCCGACTGTCGGGGATGCGGCGCATCGAGATTTCCTCGGAGAAGGGAAGGGCGCATGCCGTCCGGGCCGTCCGTTCAGCCGGACAAGTGTCCTCTCCTCAAGCTACACCATTCCCGATCCCCCCGCCACGCGACCTGGGAGGGAAATGCGGGAATCAGCGGCCGACTGAGTGCATGAAGTCATTGTCGGCGGCGAACCCGAGCGAGTCAAGGCCCCACGCTCGGTCCCGCCGCCAGCGGGAGTCATTCGCGGTCGAGGGCTTCCAGCACGGCGGCACCGACCTCGACGGTCGAGTTCTTGCCCCCCAGGTCGGGTGTCCTGGGCTCGCCCGCCGCCAGCACGGCGGCCACGGCGCGGCGGATGCGGTCGGCCGAGGCCCCGGCCCCGACGTGGTCGAGCATCATGGCGGTCGAGAGGATCGCGGCCAGCGGGTTGGCGATCCCCTTGCCGGCGATGTCCGGCGCCGAGCCGTGCACCGGCTCGAACATGCTGGGAGCGGTCTTGTCCGGGTTCAGGTTCCCCGACGAGGCCAGGCCCATCCCCCCCTGGAGCACGGCGCCCAGGTCGGTGATGATGTCGCCGAACATGTTGGTGGTCACGATCACGTCGAACCACTCGGGGTTCGTCACCATCCGCATGCAGCAGGCGTCGACGTGCATGTAATTCGGCTTCACGTCCGGGTAGTCGGCGGCCACCTCGTCGAACGCGCGCATCCAGAGGTCGTGGGCGAAGGTCAGGACGTTCGTCTTGGCGACCAGCGTGACCTGGCGGACATAACCCTTGGCCCGGTCGGCCTCGGACAGCGCCTTGAACGCGCCCGTCTTGGCGCGGGTGCGGGCGGCCTCGAAAGCGTATCGGATGCAGCGTTCGACGCCGGCGCGGGTGTTGATGGAGGTCTGGATGGCGACCTCTTCGGGAGTCCCCTTGTAGGTGAAGCCGCCGGCGCCCACGTACAGGTCTTCGTTGTTCTCGCGGACGACGACCATGTCGATGTCGTCGGCCCCCTTGTTCTTGATCGGGGTCTGGGCGCCGGGGAAGAGGCGGACGGGTCGGAGGTTGATGTACTGGTGGAAGTCGAACCGGAGCTTGAGCAGGACGCCCTTCTCCAGCACGCCCGGCGGCACGCCGGGGTGGCCGACGGCCCCCAGCAGGATCACGTCGCAGGCGCGGAGGCGGTCTTGCTCGGCCTGGGGGAGGACCTCGCCGGTCTTCAGGTAGCGTTCGCCCCCCAGGTCGAAGTGCTGCAGCTCGTAGGCGATGCCGTCGCGCTTGGCGACCTTCTCCAGGATCCCCAGGCTGACCTCGATGACCTCGGGCCCGACGCCGTCCCCGGGGATCACGCCAATCTTCAACAACGACATCGCCGCTCCAGACGCTTCGGTGGGTCCGAATAGAGGAAGTACACGCGGGCCGGTCGCCCGTCCGGGTTCGATGATAGCTCGCGCCCCGGCGACCGACAAGGAATGCGGCGGCGTTCCCGCGAGCCGAAGCGGAGCTGAAGCTTTGAACGTCCTCCCCCCTGGTGGGGGAGGACGTTCAGCAGCGGCGTTACGCGTCGCTCTCGATCAGGATCAGTCCCCCTTGCGCTCGTCGGCCGGGGCCTTGGCGAGCAGCTCGGGGATCAGGGTTTCGAGCTTGCCGCGGGCCTCAGTGGAGACGAGGACGCCGTCGGGGCCGACCAGGAAGAGCGCCGGGATGCCGGTGATGCCCCACGACTTGGAGAATTCGCTCTCCCAGCCGTTGCCCTGGTAGTACTGGGGCCAGGGGATCTCGTTCTCGGCGACGTAGGCCTTCAGCTTGGTCAGGCCCTTGCCCTCCTCCTCGGGGTAGTCGAGCGAGATGCCGAGGAACTCGACGCCCTGGTCCTTGAACCTGGCGTACAGCTCCTTCATCTTGGGCATCTCGGCGACGCAGGGGCCGCACCAGGTGGCCCAGAAGTCGACGACGACGACCTTCCCCTTCAGGTCGGCCATGCGGATCGACCGTCCGGAGACGGCGTCGGCGAACTCCAGCTCGAACGGCTTGCCGACGGCCTCGCGCAGGCGGCGCGACCCCATGACCCGCTCGGCGCACTTGGGGAACTCCTTCAGGACGCGTTCCTCGAGAGCGAGCCGCAGGGCCTCATCCTTGGTGCGTTCGGCGATCGAGCAAAGGAAGCCCCCGGCGCGAGGGTCGCCTTTCGGGGCGATCGCGGCGAAGGCATCGATGGCCTTGAGCCGGTCCGCTTCCTCGCCGGGGCGGGAGATAACGTGGATCACCTTGACGTAGGCCCCCTCGACCCGCATCTTCTCGTCGCCCGAAAGGGCGACCGCCTCCTCGATCTCCCGATCCAGCTCCTCGGGCTTGTCGTACATGGCCTGCCAGCGCTCGAAGAGGAGCCTGGTCAGGCGGGGATTCTTGGGGTCGACCTGGAGGAGTTCCCGCGTCAGCGCCGAGCGGCGCTCGCGGACCTTGCCCATCTCTTCAATGTAGGCGTCGGTGTAGGGCTTGTCCTCGCGCCGCGATTGGTCGTAGGGCTCCTGCCGGGCGGCGTCGAGGTCCTTCAGGACGGCCTCGGCCGATCGGGGGGCCTCCTGGGCGAAGGCGACGGCGACAGCGGGGGCGGCGAGCGCGACGAGGGCGATCGCCGGGAGCAGCGAGGCGGGTCGGGAGATCACGGGGGCTCCTTCCACGTCCGGGGACGCGGGCCTTGGCGGCAGTTGAAGAGAGGTCATCCCAGGTTAGGGAGGCCGGGCGTCGGCCGTCAACGGCCGCCCCTCCGAGATCCTTCGGACGGGCGAGCGGCCAGGGGCGACACAAACCGGAACGGCGATGGTATCCTAAGTGGGGCGTCGTCGAGCGGACGCGACGTCGGGCCGGCGAGCCCGCGCGGTCCGCCCCATCTCGGCCTCGCCGCATCGACCCATGATCCGTGGTTCCAGACAAAGCCCCCGCCCGATCGCGACGGGCGGAGGGCGCGGAGACGTCCGCATGGCCGCCCCAGCCGACGCCGAGAATCGCAGCAACCCGACCGCATCCCCCCCCTCGGCCTCGGGCACGACGCCGAGGGACGCCCGGGGGCTCTCGTCGCTGGACGAATCGAACCTGGAGCGCTCGATCATCCGCCGGGGGCTCGCCACGCCCGGCGAGGTCGAGGCGTGCAAGGCCCATCGCGCCAAGCTCGCCGCGCAGGGGGACGGGACGCCGGGCCAGAGCCTGCTCGACGTCATGGTCGGCGCCAAGGTCCTCACCAAGGGCCAGATGGCCCGGCTCCTCCAGGAGCGCGGCGAGGCGACCCGGAAGCTGGAGATCCCCGGCTACACGATCATCGAGAAGCTGGGCAAGGGGTCCATGGGGGTCGTCTTCAAGGCCCGGCAGAACAGCGTGAATCGGACCGTGGCGGTCAAGATCCTGCTCGACAGCCTGGCGCAGAATAAGGAGTTCATCCGCCGGTTCGAACGCGAGGCGCAGATCGCGGCCAAGCTCTCGCACAACAACATCGTCAACGCCATCGACGCGGGCGAGGCCGGCGGCCGGTTCTTCTTCGTCATGGAGTACGTCGAGGGGCCGACGATCAAGGACTTCCTCGACAAGAACAAGGTCTTCGAGGAGAAAGACGCCGTCCGCATCGCCATGGCCGTCGCCGAGGCCCTCAAGCACGCCAACCAGCGAGCCTTGATCCACCGCGACGTCAAGCCGGAGAACGTGATCCTCACCAAGGACGGCGGCGTGAAGCTGGCCGACCTCGGCCTGGCGCGGCTGACCGGCGACGAGACCTGGGGGCTCTCCGAGGCCGGCATGGCGATCGGCACCCCCTACTACATCAGCCCCGAGCAGGTGCGGGGCCAGACCGACGTCGACATCCGCGCCGACATCTACAGCCTCGGCGCCACGCTCTACCACATGGTGACCGGCAAGGTCCCCTACGGCGGAGACACCCCGTCGGAAGTCATGCGGAAGCACGTCGACCCGCGCGTGGAACTGGTCCCGCCGGACCACCTCAACACGAAGATCTCCAGCGGCCTAGGCATGGTCATCGAGACGATGCTCGCCAAGAACCGCGAGAACCGCTACACCACGCCCGACGACCTGATCCTGGACTTCAAGTGCCTGCTCCAGGGCGACAGCCCGATGATCGCCGGCCAGAAGCCCGACAGCCTGGAAGCCCTCGCCGAAGGCGAGACCGACGAGTACGCCCCGACCGCCGTCGACGAGGCCCACATGATCGAGATGGCCGGCTACGTCAACAGCCGCAACCAGATCATCGCCGCCCTGGCGATCGTCCTGGGCCTGTCGATGGTCACCAACGTGCTGATGCTCGTGGCGAAGTGAAGACGGGCGTCTCGCCGTCGGTGGGACGCCCGCCTACCGGGTCGCTCCGGCCCGTTCCAGCATCGTCGCGACGTCCCGGTCGCCGCGGCTGCGGGCTGCCGAGAGGGCCGTGGTCCCGTCCTCCCATTGCGCCTCCGGGTCGGCCCCCGCGCGGAGCAGGGACTCGACGCGGGCACGGTCGCCCGAAGCCGACGCGATGAACAACGGCTCGTTCAGCAAGTACTCCTGGTGAAGATACTTCCCCAGGATGGCGAGCAGGACCGCGCCGCACATCCAGAACCACAGAGGTCCCCGGCGACCCGGCCATCGGGCCGCGAAGGCGACCATCAGGCCGAGGACTCCGACCATCAGGGCCGCCGCGAGGAGGCCGAAGAGGAGGAAGCCTCCGAAATCCATGTCACGGGGCCCTTCGAGGCGGGCGGCTCGCCGCCGGATTCGGAAGCTGTTTGACCGAACGTCGCGGCCGGATCAGTTCTTGCTGAAGTTCAGCACGCTGGCGTTCGACTTGCCCAGCGGGTTGCGCAGGAACTTGCGGTGGCAGGAGGGGCAGAGGTCGAAGCGGAAGCCCTGGCGGCGGCAGGCGTCGTCGGCCTGCTCGCGGTGGGCGAAGTCCTCGTCGCGTTCGAGCAGCTCGGAGACGGCCTCCATCGGGTCGTCGTCCAGATCCTCTTCCTTGATCTCGTTGGGGTCGAACCCGGGGAACGCCTCCATCTTGACCACGAAGCGGTCTTCCCCGGAGGAGGTCATGTCCTTGCCGCAGAGATCGCACGTGAAGTGGACCATCAGCGTTTCATCCTCAATAGCGACGTGCCGGTCGACTGCCCCGGCCGAGATCGTTCTAAGACGATCTTAACCGGCGGGCTCGGGTCCGTCCAAGCCCCTCATCTGGCCTTTCCATCAATCCGCAAGAAGGCCCCCCCTGTCAAGGCGAGAAGCGCCGCCGCGGCCGCCCCCGCCGAGGCGGCGGCGGCCGCTCGGAACGGCGTCGGAGCATATTCAAGTTCGACGACTCGCGAATGCGAATCGACCGGAAGGCTCATGAAGACGTCGAGATGCTTGTCGACCTTCACAAGTCTCCCGTCGACGCGCGCCCGCCAGCCCTCGTCCCACGTCTCGCGGACGACCAGCCGCCCGGGGCCTTCGGCGTCGACCTCGACGCGGATCGCGCCGGGCTCCGCCCGCGGCGCGGCCGTCGCACGGCCGGGTCCTTCGAAGGCGACCGGATCGGCCGCGTCGAGCCAGGCGATCCAGGCCTCGCCGACGGGCTCGACCTTCGTGAAGAGCGACGGATCCGGCGGCGGGCTCGCGGCGACGACGGCCCCGACGGCCGCCTCGCGGAGCCTCGGCAGGGCCGCGGCAACGGTCGCCCACGACACGGCGCGCCGGCTGCTGCGGGCCTCGTCGGTCGGCTCGTACAGCGGCTCGAACCAGTCGAGGCTCCGCGCCAGCTCGACCGAGTCGTAGTTCCGAGCGTCGGCCAGGCCGAACCGCATCAGGACGTTCGGCGGCAGCTCGCCCCCCACGCCGATCGCCCGACGCCCAGGGCCGAGGCCCTTGCGCAGCCGCGCGATCAGCGGCGGCTCGAACTCCTGGGTCGCGCGGTCGATCGCAGGATTGAGCCCCACGCCGAACGCGAACAGGTCGGCGAGCGTCGCGGCGAGCAGCAGGCCGGGGATCGCGGGGCGGATCCCCGGGCGTCGGCGCGCGGCCTCGGCCGTCGCGGCGAGGGCGAGGAAGGCCGTCGCGCCGATAGCCAGATAGCGCGGGGTGAAGCCCAGCATCGTCCCGACCTGGGCCTCGACCCGGCGCGCGACCTCGGCGGGTTCGAGCCGCTCGGCCGCCTCGCGATAGTGCCGCTCGGCGCGCTCGCGCAGTCGAGGCTCGGCGAACGGGACGGCGAACGCCGCCGCGCCGAGCAGGACGCCGGCCGCGATCCAGGCCCCGGCCCAGCGTCGCGAGATCGACTCGCCACGCGCCGCCAGGTCGATCCCGATCCCGCCGAGGAACGTCAGGGCGAAGGCGACCCAGAGCGTCAGTCGGCGGTTGTCCATCACGCCCACGACCGGCAGGGCGCGCAACAAATTATCCACCGGCGCGATCCGGAAGGCCCCCATCGCCCCGATCACGAGCAAGGCCAGCAGGAAGCCGGCCTCGGGGCGACGCCGCCCGACGAAGACCGCCAAGGGCGCCAGCCAGGCGAGCGTCGCCAGCCCGGCGAAGCCCCCGGCGGACTCGTTCAGGTTGTTCAGCCCCAGCCCGCGAGCCAGGTTCGGATGCCCCCGCCGCTGGCTCCCGTAAAGATAGGGGAACGCCGTGCAGGCGGCCTCCAGGATCCTCGGCCGGGTGGCCTTCCAGAACGGCGGGTGCTCGCGACGGCGTTCGGACCAGACCGGGCTCTTGGCCAGGTAGTCGGCCAGCGGGACGATCTGCACGGCCGCTATCCCGACCCCGAGCGCGATCCCCGCCCCCCAGGCGATCGCCGCCCGTCGCCGAGGCTCGGCCCTCGCCAGCCGCCAGGCCGCGAGCAGGCCCGCCGCCAGCAGGACGTGGGCGCTCGTCTGGACGTGTCCGGCGACCAGCACGCCGCCGACGGCGAACGCCAGCAGGGCCGCGGCGAGGGCCCCGGGATCGCGGATCGCCCGGTCCGTCGCCAGCAGCACCCAGGGGAGCCAGATCGCGGCCGGCGTGACGGGGTAGAGCAGCCAGACGACCAGGAACCCGCAGAACGGGAACGTCAGCCCGGAGAACCAGCGTCCCCAGGGGCCGAAGCCCCACGACCTCGCCAGCAGGAACGCGCCGAGGCCGGCGAACCAGAGCCGCGCCGCGGCCGTCCAGGCGAGGGCGTCGGGCCAGGGGCTGAGGACGAGGATGAGGTTGAACGGGTCGAACACCCCGCTCTGACCGTTGGCGACATGCGGAGCCCCGCAGCCGGCGTACGGGTTCCAGAGAGGCAGTCGGCCAGAACGCATCTCGTCGCGATTGAACGCCAGCCAGGGTTGGAACTGGAGGACCGGGTCCATGAGGAGCCGATTCGCGGGCTCGTGGGCGGCCTCGCCCGGCTCGCGGAAGCTCGCCTCGACGAGCAGGACGTCGGCCGGGCTGAGTACGCGGCCGGGGCGGAGCGCGTCGTGGAGGAAGGCCCCGACGAGTCCCGCCAGGACGACGCCGAAGGCGACCAGTTCCGCGCGTCGCGAAGGCATGGCAGGCTCCCGTTTCCCCTGGGCATCAGGTCCGTTAGGGCGGCAGGATACGCCCGGTCGGCCTCCCCGGACAGGCCGATCGTCAGGTCGGGCTTGAAAGTTGGGCGGGGAACGCGATAATGGGACTCTTTCCCGCGGAAGTCCCGTGCGCGGTCTGCGCCGAGACGGACGCCCGCGGGCCTCGCGGCCTCGGCTCGACGCGTCGGCCCAACTCCGCGATGGACGCGTTCACGCCACGGAATCGCAATCAAACGTCGGCCGCCCGGTTGGGGAAGGTCGTCGCAGGGCAGGAGTCAGGAACGATGGGCCGCGTTTGCGAAGTCAGCGGGAAGAAGACCACGTTCGGCAACCGGAAGACCGAGCGCGGCAAGGCGAAGTACCTCGGCGGCGTCGGCAAGAAGACGACCGGCATCAGCCGGCGCACCTTCAAGCCGAATCTGCAGACGATCCACGTGTGGCTGCCCAACGGCCAGACCACCCACGTCCGCGTCGCCACCTCGGTCATCCGCAGCGGCCAGTTGACCCTTGAGGTTGACGGCAAGGTCCAGACCTTCCCCCTCATCAAGGCCTCGAAGGGGAGCGCCACCGCCCGCGAGAACCTCAAGAACCTCTACCCGATCTGATCGATCGCGTCGCGGTTCCGGGCCGTCGGGCCATGAATCAACCAGCGGAGACTCGTCCCTTGCGACGAGCCTCCGCTTTTTTGCGCGCCGCGGCTGAGTTGCGACGCCGTCAAACCTCGGGCGATTTCGCTCGGCGCGCGAAAACGCCGAACCCTCGGAAAGTGGCTCGGCGGGAGACGCTGGGGCGTGTCGTGCGGGGCGGGGGCGATTGGGGTCAGGTCAGAAGGGCATGCGGCCCGGGGCACCGTTCTTGAGGTGCTCGGCCAGGCACTCTTCGTGCACCTTGTGGGTGGGGACCGACTGCTTGCACATCGGGCAAACGGTCAGGTTGATCGGCGTCAGGAAGTCGTGACTCCGGCGCTTCCCCTTCGCGGACTTCGATTTACGTCTCTTCGGTACGGCCACGTCAGCATCTCCCGACTATCTTACCGCTCGGCGCAGACTGGGACGAAAGGTCCATTATCCGGAATTCCCCGCGAATTGCAACTCGGTCCGCCGGATCAAGGGGCCTCCGGGGCCTTCTCGGGGAGCCGGACGCGGGCCAGATAGATGGAAGTCTTGCCCTCGTGCGAGGAGTAGTAGCTGACCCAGAGGAGGCCGTCGTGCCACACGAGGCCCGGGTAGCTGGTGTCGCCGCCGGAGGGGAAGGCCAGGAACTCGGTGAGCTTGCCGGCCTCGGGGTCGAGCCAGCAGAGGGCCGTATGGACCTTCGGCGCATGGAGACGGCCGCCGGCCACCAGCCGGCCGTCCGGGAGCCGGAGCAAGGCGGGCCCCCCCAGATGGACGCCCAGGTCTTTCCAACTCCATTCGGTGTAAGGAGGCTTGGAAATCCCGAGTTGGTTCGTGCCCGGCTTGCCGTCCCGACGCAGGAGGCAGAGGCCGGTCTCGTCGGGGAGCCAGGCCAGGGCGGCCTCGTTGGGGAAGCCCTCGGCGAAGAGGGTCGGGACGAGCGGGGCGAAGCTCGCACCGTCCTTGCTGGCGTAGAGCCGCGTGAGATGGTCTCCGGCCGTGGAATAGCCCACGGCGTAGGCCGTCCCCTCGTGCCAGGCCGGCCGCCAGACCCACACGTTCGGATCGCCGATCGGCGTCGGCATGGACCACTCGCGTCCGTCGCTCGAGAACCAGGCCAGCGACCGGTGCCGGGATGCCGCCGGCTGATGGAGGGCCGAGGCCCCGGCGAGCATCAGCCGGCCGTCGGGGGTGATCGAGAGCTTCGGGTCGCGCAGGTCGCCGGTCTCCGACGTGAGGGTCGCCGCCGAGGTCCATTCGTCGCCGTCGGTCGAGGTCAGGACCCGGATCGCCCCGTCCGGCGAGACGTGCCCCGCCCCCTCGCGGAAGGTGAGGAACCAGCGGTCCCGGAACCGGACGAGGTCGGTGAAGGCGTTGTGATTCGCGCCGTCCCAGACCTTCTTGACGTCGAGGACCTCCGCCCCGGACGGCTCGGCCTGGAAGCTCGCCAGGCTTAACGACAGCAGCAGGATCGACGTCATGGGAGGGCTCCGCGCAGGCGTCAAGGGGACGATCATCGCGCCGTCATTCTCGACGATCGCCGTCGGGGTTGCCAGGCGCCGGTCGGCGAGGCCTTGCGATCGGCGACGGCGGGCGGGATCCTGGAGGTCGGGCGCGGGCCGGAGTCGGATCGAGGCCGAAGGGGGCGGGGCCGATGGGCGGAACGACGGGGTCTCGGTTCCTGTGGACGGCCCTGCTGGTGCCGCCGATGCTGGTGCTGGCCGGGACCGCGGCCATTACGCTCTGGCCGGCGCCGGTCGTGGGGGTGCTCGATCAGGCCGCCGCCCTCTGGACGCGGTCGTGGTGGTCGCCCTCGCAGCCCGGGCCCCGCGCCCCCGGCGACGGCCGCCATCCGTTTCCGCCGATGAACCGGGGATTCATGGCGACCCCCACCCCCACGCCTCCGAGGCGGGGGGTGGTCCGCAAGCCCGACGGCTCGCCGCTCGAAGGGAACTTCCGGCTCACCACGCTGCACGTCGGCGGCGGGGGCTTCGGCTACTCGGCCGGGGCCGACGCGAGCGTGGCCGCCCCCCGGTTCTCCTTCCAGCCCCAGAGCGAGCGCTGCTGGGTCGTGATCGAGGCCGACGGCTACGCCGCCGCGGCCGTCGGCCCCATCGGCCCCCGGGCCGCCAAGGCCGAGGCCCCGCCCGGGGCGAAAGCTGGGTCGGGCCCGGATTCGAAGCCGGGCGAGGCCCCGCCCCCGCCCCCGGAGGAGGAGGAGCCCGAGATCTCCGTGGTCCTGGAGGAGGGCTTCCCGCATCGGGTCCGGGTCGTCCGCGCGGACGGCGCGCCGATCGCCCGGGCCGAGGTCCACGCCAGCCTGACCGTCGAGAACCGGCCCGCCGGACTGGAGCCGCGATACTACACCGACGACGACGGCTGGGCCCTGATCCCCCACGTCCGCGAGGTCGAGTACGAGTTCGAGGTCAAGGTCCACGACTTCGCCCTGCCGGACGACACGGTGTTCGCGACCCTCCGGCCCGGCGTCGACACGACGATTCGGCTGGACCGGGGGCCCCTCTCCGGGCTCGCGCTGGACGAGGAGGGCCGGCCGGTCGCCGACGCCCTGGTCCTGATCGCGGCCGAGTTCGACGCGTCCACCGAGCGGACCGACATCCACCCCCTGGAACGGGTCATCGCGGCGACTTCGGACGCCGAGGGCCGTTTCGTCATCCCGGACCTCCACAAGGACTCCGTCTACCTGCTCCGGGTCGAGGGGCCCGACGGCTCCGCCGGCTACGCGCCGGGCGTCCGGCTGAACGGCCGCGAGGTCCGGGCGACGCTCCGCCCGCGCCGCGTGGTCCGGGGGATCGTCAAGCGAGGCCCGGAGCCCCCCCAGCCCGGCCCGTCGATCGTCAGGGTCCGCTCCTCGATCCCCACGGGCTTCGAGGGCTACGGCAGGCGCGGGGGCGCGCTCACCGAGTACGCGTGGGACCAGGGCCTGATGCTCGACGCCGAAGGCCGGTTCGAATACCCGGTCTGGGAATCCTCCGAGAGCCGCCTGGAGGTCGCCGGCCGCATCGTCCCCGTCCCCTGGCCGCCGCCGGCCGCGCCGATCCCGATCGAGGCCCCGCCGGCGACCGAGGGGCGCGAACGCCAGGTGGAGATCCGGATCGTCGGCGACGACGCGGTCAGGTCCCGCGTCGACTCGCTGACCTTGCAGCTCGTCAACCGCCCGCCCGAGCGGGCCAACCTGAAGATCGAGCGCCTCGTGGAGATCCAGGGCGGCCGCGGCAGCTTCCGGGCGCTGGGGGGCGACTCCTTCCAGATCGAGGCCGACGCGATCCCGGGGCTCTGGACAGCACCGACGCGGATCGACCCCGCGCCGGGGGGCGGCGACCGCTCGGTGGAAGTCCGGGTCTTCGCCGCCGGCTCGATCGTCGGCCAGGTCGTCGACGCCGACGGCCGGCCCGTCGGCGAGGGGACGACCGTCCTGGCCGAGTTCGACCCCGCCTGGGTCGCCACGATGCACCAGCCGGGCCCGACCGGCCCCGGGGGCTTCGCCTCGTTCGTCCGGTCCTCCCCCTACGCCCCGCCCGAGCCGACGGCGACCGACGCCTCCGGCCGCTTCACGATCGCGGCCTGGCCCCTGGACGTCCCCTGCCGCGTCACCGTGGAACGCGGCCGTTTCCGGACCCACGCCGAGACCGTCCGGCTCGACGACGGGACGCCCCGCTACGAGATGGAGATCTCGCTCCCGAAGACCGCCTCGGCCCAGGTGCGGCTCGTCGATCCCGAGGGCCGGCCGATCCCCGGCGAGACCGCCTTCGTCCGCCTCGATCGACCCGCCGAGGGGACCCGCACCTGGCCCTACGGCGAGACCGACGCCGACGGCCGGATCCGCATCGACGACCTCGCCCTGGGCGAGCCGGGCTACACGCTCCGCTTCGCCTTCGAGGCCGACTACGGCCCGATCAACGCCCCGCTGACCCCCGGCGGGCCCGCGCTGGAAGTCCGCGCCGAACGGGGGCGGACCCTCGAAGGCCGGGTCGTCGAGGCTGTCAGCGGCTGGCCGATCCCCGGAGTCCGCTTCTCCGCCCAGAGCCTCGTCGACCTCGATGCGAACGCCGAACTCGTCACCGACGACGACGGCCGCTTCCGCTGCACGACCCTCCCCCGGGGCGACGTCCGCCTGGCGAATCCCGGCAACATGACATGGATCGCCCCGCAGCCCTCGATCGTACGGGCGGGCGACCTCACGCCCGTGCTCCTCGAGGCGTCGAAGCTGCGATTTCCCGGCCCCCAGCCGAAGCCCCCAGCCCGCCCCTGAGCGTAGCGGACGCCTGGTTCAGCCCGACGGCGGCCGGGGCACCACGCGGAGCCCGACCTTCTCCAGCCGGCTGAGCAGGATCGGCCAGTGCCGGGCGAAGCTGCGCTCGTCCATCGTGTGCGTGCAGGCGATCGTCTCGCGGTCGTGACGGCCCAGCACGCGGGCCCCGCCGGGCGCGCGGAACAACGCCTTCCGCACCGCGCTGACGCTCGGCGCGGCGACGTGGAACCGCAGCGCGGCCGCCGCGTCCTCGGCGATCGCCGCGGCCCCCTCCCCTTCGTCCCCAGGCCCGCCGATGGTATCCTGGACGTCCAGCATGACCGCGCCCCCGCCGACCCGTCCGGGCCATTCCCCGGTCCTTCGAGACAATCGTCCCATGATCGATCCTCCCAGCAACATCCGGGCCCATCAGGCGGACCAGATCCTGGAAGTGGCCTGGCCCGACGGCTCGGTCGACCGCTTCCCCTACCGCTTCCTCCGCGCCGAGTGCCCCTGCGCCAGCTGCCGCGACGAGTGGAGCGGCGAGCGAATCATCCAGATCGAGCACGTCCGCGAGGACGTCAAGCTCGAGGGCCTGGAGCCGGTCGGCAACTACGCGATCAAGCCCTCGTGGAGCGACGGCCACTCCAGCGGCATCTTCACCTGGGACATGCTCCGCGAGACCGCCCTCTCCATCCCCAAACCCGAGTGAACGCCCCCGCGCCGAAGATCACCGTCGCGATCCCCACCTGCAACGGCGAGGCCCACCTGGCCGAGGCCCTCGCCGGCGTGCTCGCCCAGCGCGGCGCGACGTTCGACCTGTTGGTCTGCGACGACCGTTCGGACGACCGGACCGTCGAGTTGGTTCGCGACCTGGCCGGCGATCGCGCGCGGATCGCGGTCAACCCCGAGCGCCTCGGCCTGGCCGGCAACTGGAACCGCGCCGTCGCCCTGAGCCGAACCCCCTGGGTCGCCGTCTTCCACCAGGACGACGTCATGCGTCCCGGAGACCTCGCCGCCCGCCTCGAAGCGATCGAACGGCCGGGCGCCGACGCCTTGGGCCTGATCGCCGAGCCCGCCGACGTGATCGACGAGCAAGCCCGCCCCATGCCGGCCGCGATCGTCGAGCCCGGCGGTTTGGCCGAGGAGCCCGCCGGCCGCTTCGTCGACTTCCCCCCCGGCGCGTTCGCCGCCCAGCTGGAAGAAGCCAACATCCTGCGATGCTCGGCCGTGACGACGAACAAGGCCGCGCACGAGGCCCTCGGCGGCTTCGACCCGAGCTACCGCTACGTCGTGGACTGGGACTTCTGGCTCCGCGCGGCCGACCGCTACGGAGTGACCTGGATCGCCCAGGAGCCTAAAGTCTCCATCCGCTGGCACGCCGCCAGCGAGACCCACCGCTTCAAGGTCGGCCTCGACGATCTGGAGGAGACCGAGCGGCTGCTGGCGAGCCGGTCGATCCGCCCCGGCCGCCGCCTCGCCCGCGCCTACCTCAACCGCGCGCACGACGCCCTCCGCGCCGGGCGGGTCGACCTGGCCCGCACGGCTCTCAGCCTGGCCGTGCGGCTCGACCGCCGCGTGCTCGCCGCGATCCTCGCCGACCCGCGTCTCGCCGCCCAGATGGCGACGCTGGCCGTCGCCCCGGGGCTCGCCCGCCGCTGGTTCGCGCGCTGAGGGCCCGCTACTTCGGCACGCCCACGTCGCAGAGCGGGATGATCGGGCTGGTCGATTCCAGCAGCGACTTGAGGGTGACGTTGCGGAAGGCCGCCTCCATCGTGGCGTAGGCCTGGTCCAGCTCGCGGTGGAGCGGGCAGAGCGCCGTGTGCGACGGCAGTCCCAGCGGGCAGTGCCGGATCCGCTCGATCGGCGCGACGGCCTCCACCACGTCCAGGATCGTCACGTCGGCCGGGGCCTTCGCCAGCTCGTATCCGCCCCCCGGACCCGGCCGCGAATGCACCAGCCCCGCCGCCGCCAGGTCCTGCAGGACCCGGTTGAGGTAAGACCTCGGCGTCTTCGTCTTCCTGGCCAGCACGTCCGCCGACGCCGGCCGCCCCGGCTCCCCCGCCAGGCACACCGCCGCCCGCAACGCGTATTCCGCCGTCTTCGGCAGCATGGTCTCTCCGCCTTCCGTCAGTCGCCTTTCGGGCCCGGTCCCGGTGCCTTCCGCTTCTCCAATTCCACGATCCACCGCCGGGGGTCGTCGCCGAAGTCCTCCCCCGTGCGGGCCCGGAAGATCGCCAGGATCTCCCGCACCGCCCCCTGCCTGTCCCGCTCGACGATCCGGTCGAGATGCGAGCCTTCGACCTGCTTCGTCCCCGAAGGATAATACCAGAGCACATACCCCAGAAGGCTCGGGTCCGCGCCTTCCCCTTCCTCCACCTGCCGACGCATCTGGTCGAAGACGTCCGTCTGGTCCTCGGCCATGACGATATGGGCCTTCGCGACGAACGTCTCCACGAACATCCACCCGGCCAGGCCCGCCAGGACCAGCGTCAAGATCCAGTGCGCGACCCGCACCGTGTCCCGGCGTATCATCGCCCCTCCCTATCCTACACCTTGACGTCCAGATTCTATTCTGTATATTCAGGTGTAGATTTCAACCCGCCCCCCGCCGCGAGGGAACGACGCGTCCCCCGGCCGCCAGGAGGACCTCCGATGCTCCGCCCCGAGACGATCGAGATCATCAAGGCGATCACGCCCGCCGTGGCCGCGAACGCCGAGGCGATCACCCGGCGATTCTACCAGCGGATGTTCGCCGGCGACCCGCAGGTCCAGGCGTATTTCAACCAGGCCCACCAGCACTCGGGCGGGCAGCAGCGGGCGCTCGCGGGGGCAATCTGCGCCTATTTCTCGCACATCGACAATCCGGCCGTCCTGGGCGAGGCCATCGAGCTGATCGCGCAGAAGCACTGCTCGCTGGGGATCCAGCCGGAGCATTACCCGATCGTCGGCAAGCACCTGCTGGCGGCAATCGGCGACGTGATGGGGGACGCGGTCACCGACGAGATCGTCGCCGCCGTGACCGAGGCCTACGGCTTCCTGGCCCAGGTCTGCATCGACCGCGAGGCCGCCATCTACCGCGAGCAGCGCGAGGCCCCCGGCGGCTGGAACGGCTACCGCACGTTCGTCGTCGACCGCAAGGTCCCCGAGAGCGACCTCGTCACCTCCTTCTACCTGCGTCCGGCCGACGGCGGCCCCCTGCCCCCCTTCCAGGCCGGCCAGTACGTCACCGTGAAGGTCGACCACCCCATCACGCCGACCTCGCCGCGCAACTACAGCCTGTCCGACCGCCCCGGCCTGGACCACTTCCGGATCAGCGTCAAGCGCGAGCCCCGGCTCGCCGCCGACGCCCCCGACGGCCTGATCTCCAACTACCTGCACGACGAGGTCCGCGCCGGAGACGAGCTGGAACTCGGCCCCCCCTGCGGCGAGTTCACCGTCCCCGACGAGGCGGCCCGGGGCCCGATCGTCCTGCTCGCCGGCGGGATCGGCGTCACTCCCCTGCTGGCGATGGCCAAGGACCTCGTCCATCGCGGCGTCGCCGGCCCGATCCACTTCCTGCACGCCGCCCGCAACAGCCGCGTCCAGCCGTTCGCCGACGAGCTTCGGGAACTGGCCGCGTCCGGCGTGCACGTCCACGTCCTCTTCGACGCGGCCCTCGCCGACGACCTGGAGTCGGGCCGCTGCCACCGCGTCGGCTTCCTCGACGCCGACTTCCTCCGCGATTGGGCCCCCTGCGACCGCGCCTCGTTCTTCTTCTGCGGCCCGAAGCCGTTCATGCAGGCGACCTACACGGCCCTCAAGGAACTGGGTGTCGACGACGACCGCATCCGCTTCGAATTCTTCGGCCCCCGCCAGGAGATCGTCGCCGCGCCGGCCCTGGCGAGCACCTGACATCCAGGCCAGTGGATGTACCTGCCGGAAAGTGCGATCCTGGTCTGGAGGCCGCATCGACCGGACCAGGAGTCGCCGATGATTCGACCTGAGCAGCGACTGATCATGCAAACCCCGCTCACCGAGTTGTGGGACGCTCGCGGGACCCTCCCGATCAAGGAGAGACGGGACGTCGGCTGCGAGCAGGTGCGACAGCTGCTTCGAGATGGACCGGTCCGGTTCGTGATCGCGGATTGCGGCCGCACGATCCGATGGATCGCACTCGAAGATTCCTTCCGCTTTTGGAAGGAGGAGGTGAAGTCCCACCTGATCGATTGGAGCGTCCACGTTCGGGGGACGCGGCTCGAGGACTGGCCCGGCGAATACTTCTACAGCGGCAGCGAATGGGATGAGGTCGACGGTGCGGCCGTCGTCCTGCTCGTGAAGCATCACTGAATCGGAACGGGATCGGACCGGATTTCCGGCCGCTCCTGTCCTTAAAAACCACCTGACGCCTTCGTACACCAAAGCTGCCCCCGGCGCCTGGAGCTGGTCGAACGGCCCGGCGAGATGGGCGAACCCATGGCTGGGGGCGAGCGTCGGATGAGAGGGTGTCAGCGCGGCCGGCCCGGTCCGGTCCGGTCGCTCGCCTCGTGTGGGAATCGCGATTGTAACCCTCCAGTGACTCCGTGCATCTCGATCGTCAGGAGAGGAGAATTCGTGCACACTCTCGCCTCGATACGTGATCGGCCGGCCTGGCTGACGGGACGGCCTCGCAAGGGTCGAACTTACTCTCCCTGGGGCATCGGCGACGCCTCTTCCCCGTCGGCCGTGCCCATGACGTTCGGTTTCGACATCACCGACGACGGGGCTGTCGGCTATCATCTGGCCTTCTACTCGATGGACGGCGTGTACTCGGCAGACACCTGGCATGAATCCCTGGAGGACGCCTATGCCACCGCGGAAGCGGCCTTCGGGATCCGACGCGAAGAATGGGGCCGCCCCAGGACCATTAACGCGAGCGAGATCCCGAGCCGCTGATATCGGTCGGTTTCCGAAGTCCTTCCATGGATCAAGGCCCACGGATGGCCGAGCCGATCAAGACAGGGGCAGACGGTTCGCCGCCTGGACGCCGTTCCGCGTTTCGACTCAAAGAGGAAGAGAACGGGTGCAGGTACCTCGATCCGGCGTTTGACCGGATCGACGACGCCAACTTGGACCTTGGCGTACGCCGAGGTGGTTGGACTCTACGGCCGAGGCCGCACCTCGGTCTCGACCCATTCCAGGCCAAGGTCGCCGGCCTGGACGACCCGTTCGCGGCCCCGCCTGAGCGTCGAGCCGGGTGCCACGGGTGCGGTGGACCGCTCCCGAGAGGGGGTTCAACGTGTATGCACTGAGGCATCTCCACTGCGAGGCCCTCGTCGCCCGCGAGTTCTGGCGCGGCGATCGCCGGATCAGCCCGGCCTGCTACGTCGCCCTTTCTCTTTCCGATGGCGAAGCTCTCGGGTGGTGGCTCGACGACGACGTAGAGATCTGGAGGCTGGAGCCCATCGACGTGGCCCTCCTGCCAGGTCCGGGGGAAGGCTGGATCGAGGAAGACGGGACCTCCTTCCGCTATCCGCACGTCGACCTCGCCTCGCGGTTCGGCATCCGGGGCGGCGAGTTGTCCCGTTGGACCTCCGAAGTGATCGAGGCGACGGCCGAGGCCCGGCTGATCTTCGCCGACGGGTCATCGGTCGTCTTCGCCCACGATTTCGGCTCGGAAACTTGCCGGATCATTCGCCGGTCCCCAGGTGTTGCGTGACTCCTGTCCCCCCTTCGCGCCCATCGATGGTCCCGAGCCGGCGTCGGCCCTTTCCCGCCCGCCGCGCGGCTATGCTTAAGGCATGACGCCGGGCGGCGGGTCGGGTGCAAGGGGGCCTTGCGTCGGCCGGCCGCCGCGTCGAGACGTCGGGCGGTGGATCATGAAGCGGGCCGCGGTGTTCTCCAGGAGGGTCGTCGACCCGGTCAACTCGGTGGCCTGGTTCGCCATGGACGGGCTCTGGCTCGCCCAGCTGGCCTGGCCGGCGTACGTCGCCGCGGGATTGACCCTCGCGACGGGCGCGACGCTCATGTGGCTGAACCGTCTGCGCTGGTCGCGCCTGAGCGACGACCTGGCGCTCAACGCCTGGATGTGGATGAACGCCCTCTGGCTGATCTCGGACCTCGGCGATTACCCCACGCTCCGGAAGGCGGCCCTGGTCATGGCGGTTTTGGGGGCCGTGCTGCTCGCGAACGAACTCCGCCCCTCGACGAGCCGCCGCGAGGCCCTCCTCCGCTTCCGGAAGATGCGGGTGTCCGGCCGCTGAGGCGGATCGCCGCGGCCGTCGTCCGCATTCGCCCATCGTGAGGCACTGTCACGATGGGCGATTCCGCGCCGGGTCGCCACTCGGCCGATCCTCCAGCCCGTCGAACCTCCGACGCCCGACCTCGATCTGCCGACCCACGAAAGCGCGCCGAACGAAGCCAATTCCAGACGACCTTCCTTGATCCGATCTTCAGCAACGACCGAGACTTGCATCCGATGGGTTCGCTTCCAGGCCCCGGCGAACGAAGCCAATTCGTGGAACCGGCCGCAGAGACCCCGACATGCGAAGATTCGCGCGAACGAAGCCAATCTTCCAGAGACCTCAACCTGAAACCAGAAAGACACTTGCGACGATAACCCCGACGCGCGAACGAAGCCAAACGAAGCCGATGTCGCCCGGCCCGGCCCGGAGGTGGTCGGGCGGCGTCGCTTGTCGGGGGATTGACCTCCCGGGCATAATGATAGGATTCCCCCGAACCGCATCCGGGACCGACACTCCTTCGCGAGGCATCGACCGAGAATCATGACGCTTGAGGCGATCGCCCCACCCCCGTGCTCCTCGCGGAACGAAGCGCCCACGCAGCTGCCGGTGCTGCCGCTCGTCCCGCTCTCGCTGCCGCACCTGCCGGCCTCCCGCGCCGAGATGGACGCGCGGGGATGGGACGCCGTGGACGTGGTCCTCGTCAGCGGCGACGCCTACGTCGACCACCCGGCCTTCGCCATGGGGATCCTCGGCCGGGTCCTGGAGGCGGCCGGGTTCCGGGTGGCGATCCTCAGCCAGCCCGACTGGCGGAGCGCCGAGCCCTGGCGGCAGTTCGGGCGGCCGCGGCTGTTCTTCGGCGTGAGCGCCGGGAACATGGACAGCATGATCAACCACTACACGGCCAACAAGAAGGTCCGCAACGACGACGCGTACAGCCCCGGCGGCCGCATCCAGCTCCGGCCCGACCGCGCCACGATCCCCTACTGCCACCGCTCGCGCGAGGCCTTCCCCGGCGTGCCGATCATCGCCGGCGGCGTCGAGGCCTCGCTCCGCCGCCTGGCCCACTACGACTACTGGAGCGACACCGTCAAGCGGTCGATCCTGCTCGACTCCAAGGCCGACCTCGTCGTCTTCGGCATGGGCGAGCAGCCGATCGTCGAGATCGCCCGCCGCCTGAAGGCCGGCGAGACCGTCAAGGACCTGCGCGACATGCGCGGGGTCGCCTACGCGATGGGCGCCAGCGAGACCCCGCCGGCCGACGCCCTGGCCCTGCCGACGTATGAACAGGTCAAGACCGACAAGCTCAAGTTCGTCGAGGCCACCAAGCGGATCCACCTGGAGACGAACCCGCTTAACGCCAAGCGGCTCGTCCAGTACCACGACCGCCAGGCCGTCGTCTGCAACCCTCCCGGCCTGCCGATCAGCCAGGAGGACATGGACCGGGTCTACGGCCTGCCGTTCACCCGTCGGCCCCACCCCATGTACAAGGGGGAGCGGATCCCGGCGTACGAGGTGGTCAAGGACTCGGTGACGATCATGCGCGGCTGCTTCGGCGGCTGCACCTTCTGCTCGATCACGGCGCATCAGGGCCGGATCATCCAGTCGCGGTCGCAGGAGTCGATCCTGGCCGAGCTGAAGCAGATGGGCCAGGACCCCAAGTTCTCGGGCGTGGTCTCGGACATCGGCGGCCCGACCGCCAACATGTACCAGATGCGCTGCACCCGGCCCGAGGTCGAGGCCAAGTGCAAGCGGCTCTCGTGCGTCCACCCCACCGTCTGCAAGCTGCTGGGGACCGACCACGGGCCGCTCATCGAGCTGATGAAGCAGAGCCGCGAGACCCCGGGGGTGTCGAAGGTCCACGTCGCGTCGGGCATCCGCATGGACCTGGCGCAGAAGTCGCCCGAGTACCTGGAGGAGCTGGCGAAGCACCACGTCGGCGGCCACCTCAAGGTCGCCCCCGAGCACACCGACCCGAACGTCCTGAAGCTGATGAAGAAGCCGAACTCCGAGGACTACGACGGCTTCGCCGAGGCCTTCCAGGAGGCCAGCCGCAAGGCCGGCAAGAAGCAGTTCCTGGTGCCGTACTACATCGCCTCGCACCCCGGCAGCGACCTGAACGCGATGATCGACCTGGCCGTCTTCCTCAAGCGCAACGGCTACCGCCCCGACCAGGTCCAGGACTTCATCCCCGCCCCGTTCGACATCGCCACCTGCATGTACCACACCGGCATCGACCCGTTCACCGGCCAGGAAGTCTACGTCGCCCAGCACCTGCGCGACCGCAAGCTCCAGCGGGCCTTGCTCCAGTACTTCCGCCCCGAGAACTACTTCGAGGTCCGCAAGGCCCTCCTCGCCGCCGGCCGCGCCGACCTGATCGGCGGCGGCTGCGACGCCCTCATCCCCGCCACCCCGCCACGAGCCGCGATGGAGGCCCGCCAGGCCGAGGCCCGCCGCTCGCTGGGCGAAGGCCGCTACGTCCACCAGGTCGACGGCGAGGGCCAGGCCCGCCCGGCCGCGAAGGCGAAGTCGGGGCCAGGCGGCCCGCGGCCCGGCCCCGCCTCCGGCCCGATCCCCGCCGATTCGCCCAAGGCCGGCGGCGGCTATCGCCCCCATCGCCGCACCGCCCAGAAACGCAAGCCTCGCTGAGACGTCGCCCGTCTCGGCCCCGCCAATTTGGATACATCAACCGCCGAGTCGATCCCGATCCGTCCGACCGGCCCTTTCCTCCCGAGGTCGTCCCGACCATGCCCCGCAGAGACACGCGTCCCGATCGTCGCCGCTCCTCGTCGCCCGGCTCGAAGCCGTCGGGGGGGCGGCCGCGTCCCAAGGGGCCCCTTCACCCGCCGAAGCCATCGCCCCCGGGGGGGCGGCCCCGGTCGGGCGCGGCCCCGCGCGGCAAGACCATGCCGCAGCTCGCGGGCCTGATCGCGCAGATCGCCCCCAAGGTGCTCCGCGACGTGCTGGACCGGGGCAAGCGGCTGGAATCGGCGATTGTCGACGCCCAGGGGGACGAGGCCAAGAAGCGCTCGACCCGCGCCGACCGAATGATGATCAACCGCTCGCTGGCCTCGCTCGTCCGCTGGTGGGGCTGGATCGAGCCCCTGAAGCTCGTGCAGGTGGAGGATCAGCTCCTTCTGGCCTGGCTTCTGGACTCCCCGGACCTGCCGGCCGTCCCCAGGCTCTGGGCGAGCCGCACCGGCCGCGACGCCAGCCGGCTCTTCTCGGGCGGCGACGCCCCCCACTGGACGGCCCGCGCCGAGACGCTCAAGCGGTTCGTCGCCGGCCGCGCCGTGACCGCCGACCCCTGGATGCCCTTCCCCGCCTGGCTCCGCGACGAGCTGCCGCTGCCCCCGGGCGAGGAGTCGGCCAAGGTCCGCAAGCTCCACTTCCTGCACGCCGTCCAGGCCCCGCCGAGCCTCTGGGTCGCCGTCCGCGGCAGGCCCGCCAAGGAGGTCTGGGACGAGCTGCACGAGGCCGACCTCAAGCCCTGGGTCCAGCGCAAGATCGAGACCGCCGCGCGGCTCGACCGCGACGCCGACCTCCGCCGCCTCGAGTCGTTCCAGCAAGGCGCCCTGGTCGTCGAGGACCTGGGCTCCCAGGCCGTGGCGAAGGTCTGCGACCCCGACCCCGGCGAGCGCTGGTGGGACCTGGGCGACGGGTCGAGCCTGATGGCCCTCGGCCTGGCCGACGAGATGCGCGGCAAGGGGACGATCATCTCGACCTTCGAGCACGAGCCGACCCGCCTCGCCGCCGCCAAGCGGCTCCGCACCAGCCCCTACACCAACGTGGCCGCCAAGACCTGGGACGGCCGCAAGCCCCCCGGCAAGCCCGAGAGCTTCGACGGGGTTTTGGTCGCCCCGCCGAACTCGGGCGTCGGCTCGTGGCGGCGGCACCCGGAGGTCCGCTGGATCGTCAAGAAGGAGCAGATCGCCGAGTTCGCCGCCCGCCAGAAGCAGCTCTTGAGCCTCGCCGCGACGGCCGTCCGGCCGGGCGGGACGCTGGTCTACACCGTCGGCACGGTGACGCTCCGCGAGACGCAGGGACTCATCAACGAGTTCCTCGCGGAGCATCCCGGCTTCCGCCTGGACCCCTTCCCGCACCCGCTGGAAGAGGGCGAGACCACGGGCATGCTCCAGCTCTGGCCCCAGGCCCACGACTGCGAGGCCCGCTTCCTCGCCCGGCTGGTCCGATCGACCAAGCCGACGCCCGCTTCGTGAGCCGCGGGGCTGGACGAATCGGGCCGGAAAGCGTACCCTACAGGGGTCTTTGACAAATCGCGACCGGGTAGCTCAGTCGGTAGAGCAACGGACTTCAAGGCGCGGCGGGAGCCGCGAAAATAGGAGCCTCGCGCGGGAAGAATCCGAACCGCGACGAGTGGATGCCGCTATATGCTGGGACGCCCTGAGAGCCCCTCGCACCACAACGCGGCCGGCGACGGCGATCGTGACGGTTCGAGAAGCGGGGGGATTGGGCCATCAGCAGGCAAGGGGCCGGGGGATCCCCGGCTTCAGCCTCAGAGACTAGACGCGGCACGCCTGCGACGGCGAAGAGATAGTCCAGACCATCAAGCCGCCCCCAAGGGACGGTGGTCGGTGAAAGCCGATGAGGTAGGTTAATCCGTTGGTCGTGGGTTCGAGCCCCACCCCGGTCACTCGCGACAGGAGCCGCCGCAAGGCGGCTCCTTGCGTTTTCCCCCGTCTTTTCCGGGGTGAAACGCTTCATCGTCGGATGCTCATCCAAATCCGTCATCACGACGGAATCCGACAGAAACCGCCCCGATCCGTCCCCTCCGGTGGGCAAATGGTGGGCAAAGAGTTTGCTGATGTGTGGGCCTTCCCCCGCCTGATTTTCGGTGTCGGACTCGGTCGGTTCCTGCCCTCCTTCGGCTCCCCGGTGGGCAAATCCGCCGGTCCCCGTCGCCAGGGCGACCGTCGAGGCGCTCCGGGCCTCCGGCGAAGGCTTGAGCGAGGGCAGCGACAGTGCCGCCCGCTCGACGTCCACGGCGCGGGGCTTCGTGTAGCGGTCTGTCAGGCCGGGCGTGCTGTGCCGCATCACCCGCTGGGCCACCCGGGGCGTGACCCCGGCGGCATCGAGCAGCGTCGCGGTCTGGCAGCGCAGGCTGTGGAAGTCGAAGAACCGCCCCGAAGCGTCGACGTACGGGATCCCGGCCCGCTCCAGGTCGGCCCGCAGCATCTCCGCCCCCCGCTCCGGCGGAAGCGGGAAGACGGCTTCCTCAGCCGCGACCGTCTCGACGAACGGTAACAAATCGCCCGCCAGATCGGCGGGGATGAAGACGAGGGCAGGCTGGCCGTTCTTGGTGTAGGCGGGGCTGACTGCCAGCGTCGCCGGATCGGCGTCCCAGTCGAACGAGCCTCGGCGGATGCTCGCCAATTCGGAGTAGCGGAGGCCCGAGGTGACCGCGAGCCGGTAGCAGAGGGCTCGGGCCGGGCCGGTCATCCCCAGGACGGTCGGGCCCTCCTCGGCGGCCCTGACGAGCCGATGCAGGTCGTCGACGCCGAGCGTCCGCCTGTCGTGCCGCCGGTCCTCCTGGGCGTTGTAGGTCCGGACCCCTCGGACGACGTCGTCGCGGACCCGTCCCGTTTGATGGCACCAAATCGCGAAGCTCCGCACGACCGCCCGGTAGTGGTTGAGCGACTGGAGCGACAGCCCGCGCCCGCGCAGCTCGGCCAGGGCTCGCTGGACCCGCTCGCCATCGAGGTCCGACAGTCGAGCCGGGGCGAGCAACTCCGCGAGCCTCTCATCCCGCCGCGCCCGATCCGCCGCGGAGGCGGCCCGAGGATACTCGACCTCCGAAGCGTCCGCCCCGCGGGCGATCGCTACCAGCCGACGCAGCCGCCCCATCGAGAGCGAGACGTGCCGAGGCGTCGTCTCGCGAGCCCGCAGCGACTCGGCCCACGCCTCGGCGTGCTCGACGAACGGAAGGGCTTGGTGGGCACGGTACGCCAGTTCCCGAGGGTCCAGCAATCCCTCCCGGATCTTCGCCGCCTCGGACTCGGCCGCCCTCGCCAGTTCCTCGGTCACCCGCTTGTCGGAGCATCCCTTCTGCTCGCGCTTCACACCGTCCGCGTCGGTGAATCGGTAGTACCACGTCTTCCCACGTTTTCGTAGACTCGCCATTGGGTTCTTCTCCTGCTCTGAACAGGGGTCGAATCAAGGGGGCGGGGCCGTTCGCAGCGGTCCCGTTTCCCGCCCCTTCCTTGTCCATCAATCACGCTCGGCCCGTCAAGAGGGGCTCGGACTGGATCGCCAGCCGTGCGGCGTGGGCGTCGGGTTCGTGGTCGTCGGCCTCGGTCGGTCATTGCCGATCTTCAGCGCCGGCCAGCCAGTTCCTCCCAGGGGACCGACATAGGCAGGTGCCGCCCCCAGCTGTAGCGAATCCGACTGAATCCGCTCGCGTGGACGTCGGTCCAATCGTTGCATCCCTCGGGGGGCCGGACCCGCACGGCGCGGGAAGGCCAGCATTCGGCGGCCATGTCGCCGGCGTTGTCGGCGTCGTGCGCAGTGAACAGGGAGCGGCAGGACTTCACGGCTCGGCGAACGTCCTCATCGAGGCGAGAAGCCGCGCTCCCCAGGGTGACCACGCCCGCCACGTCGTGAAGCTGTTGGGCCATCAAGAGGCAGTCGAATTCGCCTTCCACCACGATCAGCGGAAGGCCGGTCTGGATCGCCTCGGGGCCGGGGAAGATCCTCGGACGATCTCGGAAGGCTTCGACGTACTTCGGCCTCGCCCCCTTGAGTTGGCGGATCTTCACCAGGGCCAGTCGTTCCCCGTCGAACCAGGGCAGCACGATCCCGGACGCTCGATAGGATCGAACGCCGTCCTTCGTGGGGACCCGGGCGGATTCGACGAATCCCAGCCGGGCGGCCCGGATCGTCTCGTCGTTCAAGCCGCGGCCGCGAAGGTAGACAATCGCCTCCACTCCATTAGGACTCCAGAGGCGTTCGGCGGCGTCTTCCACCAGCGCCAGGGCGTCGGCCGGGGAAAGGCCGGACGGCCGCTCCTGGGGCCTGTCCGGGGCCTTGACGGGCCTCGGGACGATCGGAGTGTGCGGGCTCGCTTCCCAGGTCGCCAGTCCGCACAGTTCGACCACGCGCCGGACGGCCGCGGGGAACGTCGATCCGTCCAGCTTCATCACCAAGGCGGCCGCGTCCCCATGCTCGCCGCATCCCCAGCACTTCCATCGGCCCCGGTCGGGATCGACGACGAACGACGGGTTGCGGTCGGGGTGGAACGGGCAAGACCACCACAGGCGGCCACCCCCCTTCCGACCGGGCGGCTCCCCCAGCAAGGCCACGGCCACGGCTTCCAGGTCGATGCGGTCTTTCAAAGCGCCCCAGTCGAGACGATCGGTCGGGGCGCGGACGACGAACGGGGAAGGCATGTTATCGCCTCCTTTCTGGAGTTC
>NZ_JAALJI010000120.1 GCF_011064595.1 Paludisphaera soli
CCCTGGCCTCCTCCCCGGGAGCCAACGTCCGCGAGCTGTGCCGACGCTACGGGGTCAGCCCCAAGACCGCCTACAAATGGGTCGCCCGGTTCCGCGAGGGGGGCTCCGCCGCCCTCGCCGACCGCTCGCGGCGGCCCGGCGCCTCGCCGGCCCGCACGCCCGAGCCGGTCGAGGCCGAGGTGCTCCGGCTCCGCGACGAGAACCCCGCCTGGGGCGGGCGCAAGCTCCGCAGGCGGCTGGCCGACCTGGGCCACGCCGACGTCCCCGCGGCCGGCACGATCACGGCGATGCTCCGCCGACGCGGCCGGCTCGCCGACGCCCCCGCCCCCGCGCCCTTCGTCCGGTTCGAGGCCGACGCCCCCAATCGGCTCTGGCAGATGGACTTCAAGGGCCACTTCGCCACGGCCGCCGGACGCTGCCACCCGCTGACCGTCCTCGACGACCACTCGCGGTTCGCCCTGGGGGTCGAGGCCTGCGGCGACGAGCGCGACGCGACCGTCCGCGGCCGCCTCGCGGCCCTGTTCCGCCGCTACGGCCTGCCCGACCGCATCCTCTGCGACAACGGCTCCCCCTGGGGGGTCGCCGCCGCGCCCGGCCGACGATACACCGGCCTGGGCGTCTGGCTGCTGAGGCTGGGCGTCGGGGTCGGCCACGGCCGGCCCTACCACCCGCAGACCCAGGGCAAGGACGAGCGGTTCCACCGGACGCTCAAGGCGGAAGTCCTCCAGGGACGCACGTTCGACGACCTGGACGCGTGCCAGCGGCGGTTCGACCCCTGGCGCGAGTCGTACAACCACCGGCGGCCGCACGAGGCCCTGCGGCTGGCCGTGCCGGCCAGCCGCTACCGGCCGAGCGATCGGCCGTTCCCCGAGACGCCGCCGGAGTGGGAGTACGGGCCGGGCGACGCCGTGCGAAAGGTCTGCGGGGCCGGCGCGATCAGCTTCAAGGGCCGGCTCC
>NZ_JAALJI010000121.1 GCF_011064595.1 Paludisphaera soli
CGTGGCCGAGGCCCGCCGACGCTGGCGCGAGGCGATGCCAGGGCTGGACCCGGCCCGCCTGGTCTTCATCGACGAGACCTGGGCGAGCACGAACATGACGCGCCCTCGCGGCCGGGCCCCCGGCGGCGTGCGGCTGGTCATGGCCGTGCCGCACGGCCACTGGAAGACGACCACCTTCGTGGCCGGCCTGCGGGCCGACGGCGTCGTCGCACCCGTCGTGGTCCACGGGGCGATCGACGGCGAGCTGTTCGCCGCCTACGTCCGCCAGCAGTTCGTCCCGGCCCTGCGGCCCGGCGACGTCGTGGTGATGGACGACCTCGCCTGCCACGAGCGGGCCGGCGTCCGCGAGGCGATCGAGGAGGCCGGATGCCGCCTCCTGCACCTGCCGCCGTACAGCCCCGACCTGAACGCGATCGAGCGGGCCTTCTCGAAGCTCAAGTCCCTGCTCCGCTCGGCCAAGGCCCGGACGATCGACGGGCTGATCGAGGCGATGGGAGACGCCCTGTGGGCAGTACGCCCCGGCGACGTCATGGGCTGGTTCCGCCATAGCGGATATCAGCATCATCGATCAAGCGATACACTCGACAAGAAACCGCTCTAGTCACTCCTGCGGCAGCAACTCGCACCGGCGGCTCAGGCGACCCAGCTGGAGCTTTGCGTTTCGACGTCCCTCATTGGGGCCACCCGCGAAGGATTTCCGTCGCAACAACTTACGACGCTCCCGCCTGACCGGACGACCTCGCAATATGAAGCGGTCCTCGAACTTCGCGAAGGGGTTGAGAGGCCGGTACGGCGGCCGAGGCGGGTACGGGACGAGACTTCCCGAGACTTCGGGTGAGGACGTCGGCGGGCGGTAGCGGAGGAATCGAGCGGATCGGGCCGACGGCTCGCCGTGCAGGGGTATAGAGCGGGCTGCATCCGAGAAGGGACTTCGCCCCGCGTGAGCGTGTGAGGGCG
>NZ_JAALJI010000122.1 GCF_011064595.1 Paludisphaera soli
GAGGATGCGGCACGATGAGGATCGATATGCGACGGACCTGGATCGCGGCGACGGCATTGTTGGGCCTGGCGGCGTCCGCGGGGACGGCCGGGGCCGGAACGATCCTCAATCCCCGGAATGATCAAGAGATTCAGATCAATTTTTACGAGCCGATCGGCAACAGCTTCATCGCCGAGGACGCCACGGTCTCCGCGGCCCTCTGGCTCGTCGTCATGAACGAGACGTTCGAGCCTTCCGATCCCATTCTGTTCCAGTTGTACGCGGGGGCGGGGACGTCGGGGGCACCGCTGTTCAGCCAGTCGTTCGTGGTCGACGGGGCGTTCCGAGGCTTCTACGACGTGGACCTCTCGTCGGTCCTCCTGTCCGTCGGCGAGACGTACTCGTTCGTGGCCTCCATCGTCGGCGATTCGCCCTACTGGGGGGTCGCGGCCAGCGACGGGCCGAACGGCGAATTGCTCGCAGGCAGGTTCGGCGTCTTCGAAGAATTCCTCGCCCTCCGCGTGGGGGCCGCCGGCACCGCCGTGCCCGAGCCCTCCTCCCTCGCCCTGGCCTTCGTCGGGCTCGCCGCGCCGGCCGCCTTCGCGCTGCGGCGTCGCAGCGCCTGAGCGATCGCCCGCCTTCGAAACGACGCCGGCCCGCGCTCCTCACTCGGGAGTCGCGGGCCGTTCGCATTCCATGACCGCGGGGCCGTCGCCAAGCCTTAATGCCGCGGCGGCCGACCTTCCAGCAGGTCGTCGACCGCCATCCGCACGAGGCGCATCAGAGCGGGCTCCCCCTCCGCCCGCATCTTGCGGGCGATGGCGGCGACCATCGGGGCGGCCTCCGCGGGCACGTCCTCGGTGGCCCAGACATTGCCGCCCATCCGGTATTTGCTCGCGTCGACGATTGCCCTGGCGTGGCCGTAGGCGGTGCGGTAGGGGAGGCCGCGGGATGGGTTCAAAGAAGG
>NZ_JAALJI010000123.1 GCF_011064595.1 Paludisphaera soli
GCCCGCCGACCCGGAGGCGCCTTGCCGACGTGCGGCAATGCGACGTGTTTGACCCCCGCCTCCCTCGCCAGTCGCTCGTTCTCCGCCGACGCCATCCCCCGGTCGGCGGCCAGCAGCCGCGGCGTACGCCCGAACCGCCGGGCGTGGTGGGCCAGCGCCTCGGGCAGGTAGGGCTGGTCCTGGCCGCCGCCTTGCGGCAGCACCGCGAACCCGGCGACCAACCCGCCCTCGACCTCGTCGAGCCGGAGCTTCCGGCCGAACTCGGCCGGCTTGCCCGCCTTGAACCGCGGGATCGCCTGCGTGTGCGGCTCGAACACCGAGACCAGCTTCTCGGCCGATGGCACCGGGTCGTCCTCCAGGACCCGCCGCTCGGCCTGGCCGACGGCCCGCTTCAGCCGGGGCAGGATCTCCGCGAGCTGCCCGGCCAGGCGACGCGCCGCCTCGTCGCCGTGCCCTTCGAGGACCTGGAGCACCCGGCGGCCCTGGGCCCCGGTACGCTTGCCGACCGCCACGAGCCGGCCGTAGGCCGCCTTCGGCGCCGCGCGGCCCTCGTCGTTCTTGCGACGGGCGATCCGGTGCAGCTGCTGCGACAGCCTGCGGACGGCGCGGAACCGGCTGCGGAACGCCTCGCCCAGAGCGGCCCTGGCCCGCCGCAGCAGCCGCGACACCACCCGCACCCCGTCGCCGACCAGGCCGCTGTCGGTCGGGAAGTGGATGTTCGTCTCGACGGCCGTGGTGTCGACCCGGAGCTTGCGGCCGCGCGTCGCCTTCAGGGACCTGGCCAGCCGGACCACCCGGTCGTTGAGCGCCTGGAGCGTCTCCGGCCCGATGAGCTGGGCCCAGCGGATCAGGGTGGTGTCGTCGGGGACCTTCTCGAGGTAGACGCGGCAGAACTGGCGCAGGACGAGGCTGTCGTTGACGAAGTACTCGGCCTG
>NZ_JAALJI010000124.1 GCF_011064595.1 Paludisphaera soli
CGCGATACCCGGAATGCGCGATGAAGTTGCGACATTCGCGGGGCGTGAACTCGCCGACGAGGCGTCCCAGGCGACGCCAGAGGCCCTCGAAGGTGCGCTCGCCGGCCTTGCGGAGCAGGGCCTTCAACTTGGCGAAGGCCTGCTCGATCGGGTTGAGGTCGGGGCTGTACGGCGGCGGGAAGAGCAGCCGGCAGCCCGCGGACTCGATCGCCTCGCGGACGCCGGCCCGCTTGTGGGCGGCCAGGTTGTCCATCACCGCCGCGTCGCCGGGCGTCAGGGTCGGGACGACGAACTGGTGGATGTAGGCTTCGAAGGTCTCGCCATTGATCGCCCCGTCGACCACCAGCGGGGCGGTCAGGCCGTCGACGCGGAGGGCGGCGACGAAGGTCGTCGTCTTCCAGTGGCCGTGCGGGGCGGCCTCGACCAGGCGGACGCCGCTGGGCGCTCGGCCGCGGGCGCGGGCCATGTTCGTCTTCGTCCAGGTCTCGTCGGTGAAGACCAGCCGGGCCGGGTCGAGGGCGGGGGCCTCCTCCCGCCACCGCGCCCGGCCCCGGGCGACGTCCGGGCGGTGCTGCTCGGCGGCCCTCACGACTTTTTTTTCAGGGTCAGGCCCGGGGCGTCGATCGCCCGCCAGAGCGTGGAGATCCCCAGGTCCAGGCCGAGGCGGCGGCGGTGCTCCTCCAGGGTGGCGTCGGGGGCCTCGCGGACCGAGGCCCGGATGGCCTCGGCGTGCTCGGCCCACTTCGGCGGCGAGCCGTGGCGCTGCCGCCGCGGGGCGACCTCGCCGGTCTCGCGGCGACGCTGCTTCAGGCGGCGGACCCAGCTGGGGCTGACGCGATACCTGGCCGCCACCTCGGCGGTCGGCGTCCCGGCGTCGCAGTCGGCGAGCACGCGCTCGCGCAGGTCGGCGGA
>NZ_JAALJI010000125.1 GCF_011064595.1 Paludisphaera soli
CCGCGAGCGGGTCGCCGCCCGCTTCTCGGTCAGCGTCGCCTGGATCCGCAAGCTGATGCGGCAACGCCGCGGGACCGGCTGGATCGAGCCCAGGCCGCACGGCGGCGGCCACGCCCCGGCGTTCGACGCCGAGGCCGAGCGGCGGCTCCGCGAGGCGGTCCGGGCCGACGACGACGCCACGCTGAAGGAGCTGGCCCGGGCCGCCGGCGTCTCGTGCTGCGTCTCGGCCGTGCACCGGGCGCTGAAGCGGCTGGGGATCACTCGCAAAAAAAGTCGCAGCGGGCGGCCTGGCGCGAGGAATTCACCGACGTTCCCCCCGCTCCGGCTGGTCTTCGTCGACGAGACGGGCGCGAGCACGGCGATGGACCGGACCCACGGCCGGGCCTCGAGCGGCGTGCGGGTCGACGGCCCGCTGCCACGCGGCCACTGGAAGATACTCACGCTCACGGCGGCCGTCCGCCTCGGCGGCGTGGGGGCCTGCCTCGCCTTCGACGGGGCGACCGACTCGGCCGCGTTCGAGACCTACGTCGAGCGATGCCTCGTCCCGACGCTTCGGCCCGGCGACGTCGTGATCCTCGACGACCTCGCCTGCCACAAGACCGCGGAGGCGGCGCGGCTGGTCGCCGCGGCCGGGGCCGAGCTTCGGTTCCTGCCGCCGTACAGCCCCGACCTCAACCCGATCGAGCGGATGTTCTCCAAGCTCAAGGCCCGGCTCCGCTCGGCCGGGGCACGGACGATCGACGGGCTGATCGAGGCGATGGGAGACGCCCTGCGGGCGGTACGCCCCGGCGTCGTCATGGGCTGGTTCCGCCATAGCGGATATCAGCATCATCGATCAAGCGATA
>NZ_JAALJI010000126.1 GCF_011064595.1 Paludisphaera soli
GAAGGACGAGGAATTCGCCGCGATCGCCGACCTACTGCCGCCGGTCGGGAGGCCGGGCGGTCGCTGGAACGACCATCGCACGACCCTCGACGGGGTCCTCTGGATCCTCCATACCGGAGCCCAGTGGCGGGAACTCCCCGAACGTTACGGCAAGTGGAAGAGCGTCTACGACCGCTTCAAGCGCTGGGCTCGGGACGGCACGATCGGCCGCATGCTCGAAATGCTCCACCTGAAGCTCGACGCCTCGGGGCGGATCGACTTCGACCTCTGGTGCATCGACGGGACCTCCATCCGGGCGAGCCGCGCGGCCGCCGGGGCCGGGGGGGAAAAGGGGGCCGGCCGAGCCCGCCGACCACGCCCTCGGCCGCTCGCGGGGCGGGTTCGGGACGAAGCTGCACCTGGTCGTCGACTCCGGCGGCGTCCCGCTCTCGGCCGTCGTCACCGCGGGCCAGGCCCACGAGTCGAAGTCGCTGGAGCCGGCCCTGGAGGCCGTGCGGATCAAGCGGCCCGGCCGGGGCCGACCGCGTCGCAGGCCTCGACGCCTGGCGGGCGACAAGGGCTACAGCTATCGGCGGATCCGCCGCTACTTGGGACGGCGGGGGATCAGGGCGGTGATCCCGACCCGCAAGGATCAGCGGAGGAACCCGAAGTTCGACGCCGAGGCCTACCGCCGGCGCAACATCGTCGAGCGGTGCATCCTCTGGCTGAAGGAGGACAGGCGGCTGGCGACCCGGTTCGAGAAGCTCGCGGTCAACTTCCTGGCGATGGTGAAGCTGGCCATGATCCGCCGTTGCTTCCGCCTCCTCGAGCCGTCAGACAGAACCT
>NZ_JAALJI010000127.1 GCF_011064595.1 Paludisphaera soli
GAACGCCATTAAGCTAAGGGGCGACCGACTGTGCCGTCAGGCGTTCACGCCACTCGGCCCGGGTCCTCGTCATCCACATGTACTTCTTGGGACGCCGCTTCACGACCCGTGGCTGCACTCGGCCGGGCCGGTCGGGGTTGACCACCAACCTCGGCGACCGCCCGTCTCCCACGGCGTGGACCAGCCAGCGCAGGGCGTCCACGAAGCTGACCCGCTCCACCTCCCGGCCCTGGTGCCGGGCCGCCTCCAGGATCACCACCCGGACCAGGTTGTAGACCAACGCGTAGACGGTCAACTCCTTCAGCACCCCGTCGACCGTCTTGCACTTGAGCACGTCCATCCGCATCGTCGTCTTCAGGCGCCTCAGGTACAGTTCCACCCGCCACCGCGTCCCGTACAGCTCGGCCAGCGACTCCAGAGGGTACGCCTCGGCGTCGAGCAGCGTCGTCACCAGCGTGACCGAGCGGGTGCGGTAGCCGGGCCGGCCGACGTCGTACCGCAACTCGCGGAGTTCCAGCGTCGCGGGCAAGGCGGCGAACTGTTCCTGGGTCGACCACTGCGGCCGCTTGCTCGGCTTGGACCACTCGACCAGCTGGTCGTGTTCGCCGATCCGTCGCAGCCACCGCGAGCGCGGGCGGCCTTTGGCCCCCTCCTTGACGTCGCGGCCGACGTGCGGCCGGTGCGGCGTGAAGTCGACGATCTGCCTCGCGTGGACCCGGAAGACCGCATGGGCGCCGCGGGCGGCCAGCAGCGCCAGGTGGAGGAACGAGCAGAAGCCGCGGTCACCGACCAGGACGTCCCCCGGCCCGAGGTGGGG
>NZ_JAALJI010000128.1 GCF_011064595.1 Paludisphaera soli
ACCCGGCGACGATCGCCGTCCGACCCGGCCGGATCCCGGCTGGCGAGACGCAAATTCCACCGCCTCAGGGACTTCCATTTCGCACCGCAAACTAGTATTAGATCTTCTCCAGCCGTTCGTCCCCGGTCGTGGCTCGCTCCATCCCTGCCGCAGATCCTCGATACGCCCCCGCCCCGTCGGCCGCCGGCACGTCGCCGCCCCGATCTCGATCACCTTCATCCCTCGAGGCCGCACGCCGCACCGAGGGCGATTCTCGGCCGAATGACGCGGGATCGGGCGAAGGCTCCGATTCAAGATGACTCGACCGCTCGGCCTCATGCCTGCGTCGTCGGGCCCGCCCTCGCCTCGCCCGGATGAATGACGTGATTCACGGGCCGGCCTCGCACCGGATCGCCGGGGTGCATCGCGTCTTCGACGGGACTGTCGGGACGTGGCGGAGTTCGCCGGCCCGGCCCTCCGGCGTCCCGCTCCACTCCCGAGCTCGGCCGTGGGCGGGACGACGTATCGCGGCCCTGCTCCGACGGCGTGACGGCGTCGAGAGGGCGCGGTCGGTCCGACCCGCTTCCCGGCCCTGCATCCCACGCGACCGGACTGAGGCCGGTCCAAGGGCCGTGGCCGCTTAATTCCATCCGAGGACGCGTCATAGACCGTCGGAGGAGAGTCGAGCCGTCGCTCGACGGCCCTTCATCCCGGGCCTTGCCCGGGCACGTCCAGGAGGATCTGATCATGAGACACATCGTCACGATCCAGGCCGAGGTCCGCGACCCGGCGGCGGTCGCGGCCGCCTGCAGGAGGCTCGT
>NZ_JAALJI010000129.1 GCF_011064595.1 Paludisphaera soli
ACCACGAACCCCCAAAGGCCAGCAAGGTTCGCCATTCGCCTACCAGCCCTCCCCCGTACGATCGCCGCATCCAGAGCGATCGCCTCGCCGCTTGCAAGAATGCGCGCCAGTCGATGGGGTGCAGAAAATTGGACCACCTTCCTCGCATCGCGCCAGGCGCGGGCGGCAGATGTAGAAAAAGTGTCGGATCAGGAAAGCCGGCGATGCTAGACCTGTGTTCAAGAAGGTGTAGCCCGGTATCCAGAATGCGTTAGGTATCTGCGGCATTCCTCGGGCGGGAACTCGTCGACGAGGCGGCCCAGCAGCCTCCACAGGCCGTCGACGGTCCGCTCGCCGGCCTTGCGCAGCAGGGCCTTGAGCTTCGAGAACGCCCGCTCGATCGGGTTGAGGTCGGGGCTGTACGCCGGGAGGTATAGGAGGCGGCATCCCGCCCCCCTCGATCGCCTCGCGGACGCCGGCCCGCTCGTGGCAGGCCAGGTCGTCCATCACCACCACGTCGCCGGGGCGGAGCGACGGGACGAGTTGCTGGCGGACGTCGGCCAGGAACAGCTCGCCGTTGATCGGGCCGTCGACCACGACCGGGGCGACGACCCCGTCGGCCCGCAGGCCGGCGACGAACGTCGTGGTCTTCCAGTGGCCGTGCGGAACGGCCATGACCAGCCGCACGCCGCCGGGGGCCCGGCCCCGCGTCCTGGTCATGTTCGTGCTCGCCCAGGTCTCGTCGACGAACACCAGGCGGGCCGGATCCAGCCCGGGCATGGCCTCGCGCCAGCGAACCCGGGCCTCGGCCGCA
>NZ_JAALJI010000013.1 GCF_011064595.1 Paludisphaera soli
AGACCCCGTATCAGCATGGACCCCGATCGACGGGGCGACCAGGACCGCGAGGATTACGCCGCGACGGTCATCGGTCTGTACGCCGAGCTTTGGCTGCTCGCCCAGACCGATGAGCAGCGCGTGATCCTCGACCGCGAGATGCACCGATTCCGCGACGGCTATTACCAGCGGGTGATCGCGTTCCACGCCAGCTACTCGCGGGTGGTTTCGTCTTTCATCGCCGGCCCGTCGAACTTCCCCGTCGAGCGTATGCGGAAGCGCGGGGACGCGGCCCACAACAGGCTCAACGAGCTGATCGACTACCGCAAGAAGGCCGCCGAGGCGGTCCGCAGGAAGGTGCTGGCCGCCCGGCCGGTGGAGGCCGTGGACGCCGAGGAGTGGGGCCGGCTGCAGCGGGACGTCCGCCGGTCCCTGGCGACGATCGCGGGGATCGACGACGGTACGGAACGTGGGTACGACCGCTCGGCGTTCGCGAACTCGATCGCGGGCAAGGTCGAACGCCTCGCGAAGGCCGGGGAGGTCCGCCTGGTGGAGCGTGCCGTCGAGCTGGTCCAGGCCTGGCAGGAGGAGAGGGCCAAGCCCGCGTTCACGCCGCGGCACAAGTTCTGGACTTTCCCCGCGCTGGCCGGGATCGTCGCCGCCGTCCAGGCCAACGCGCCGGCCGGCGAGCCCGAGACGGTGGGGGCGGTCGAAGCCCTGCGGATCCTCGCGAACCCGCTCGTCGACCGCGTCCAGATCGTGTCCGACGGGATCCCCCCGGCCGACCTACGGGCGCGGCTGAAGGCGGAAGGCTGGAACTGGTCCCGCCGCGAGGGGGCCTGGCAGCGGAAGCTCACCGACGCGGTCAGGGCCCCGACGCTGCGGCTCACCGGCGCCGGGAAAGAAACAGCCGGCGTCTGACGCGATGGACCGATCCCGGAATGCGAGCCTCGCGGTTCGTCGTCAGGCGGCGGCGCTTGCCTCGATCGACCGAGACAACGCTCTGATCGAGGAGGCCCGCCGGTCGAGGCCGAAGTCGAGGCGTGTAAGCTCCCGAATGGCCCCCTCGTCGAAGTCGGGGAACATCGAGGCCTCGCGGCTCTCGGAAAGCGAGAGAAGCTCGGCGGGCGGATGAGGTTCGCGGGCGTGTGTGCGCCGCCGGCGGGAAGCGACCGATCGTCGGGAACTTTAACCCATTGCCGCGACGGAGGCAGGGGTACGGACCATGATACTCCCACGGCGGATCGCGCCCGTCGGCTTCGGCCGTCCGGCCGTCCAGGGAGACGAGGAAGGCAGGACGTATCGACCTCGAAGGCGGTCGGCCCACTCCGAGCCACTGCTCTCCTCGTGCCCGCATCGGTTGATCCAATTCAGGAGGAGGGCCGAGATCGCCCACAGGACGATATTCGTCATCAAGAGCCAGGCCATTTTCAAACCTCTGCATAGAGGTCTTCATTCCGCCCGCATCCGACGCGGGCGTGTTTCATTAAGCATACGCACTCATGCAGGATTGGTGACTCGGGGCATCACGAGTTGTCGAAATTATCCGTCGCGACGCCGTGCGCATCACCGAGGCTTCTTCCAACGCCCCAGGAGGATGTACACGGCCGCCCACCAGCCGAGCGAGGCCAAGATCCTGATTTGGACCGTCATGCGCCCCTGATTCCCTGGGATCATTCCCCGCCTCTTGAGGAAATCTAAGGCCTGACCGGACGTGGAGGAACCAGGATGCTCTCGAATCGACGTCCGCGTCGCGATCAGGCGGCGTCTTGGTTCGCGAGGCGGGGGAGTTCGGTCGCGACTTCAAACATGACGCCCAAACGTTCCTCGCTCTGGCTCGAAACGCTGAGCACCGACAGGACGAGCGCGACCGAGCACAGATAGAGGGCGACCAGTATCGTGACCATCGATTTCATCCTAGGTGAGTGGTTGGTCCCACAAACAACCTAAGATGCGAGCTAAGGTGAGTGTCTTAAAAATTTCTCACGAGGAAGTGGTCGAGCTCAACCGCCTCGCGAACACGTGCGCGGCCGACGCTTCAAAGGATGACTCTGGACCCGCCGACGACCTGAAAGATCTGACCCGACTCCCTGAGCCGAAGGTGGCTTCGGCGACCCAATGAAACTCCCGCTGCGCATCGTGCCGAACGCCCTCGGCGGGCTGGCCGACGTGAAAGACTCCGAGGATGACAACGTCGCGTTCTGCGTCGACCCGGCCGAGGCGGCGCGGCTCGTGGGGTTCGCCAACGGCCGTGACTCGCTCCTGGCCGCGCTGAGGGAGGCCGCAGCCGACGTCGCCGAGCTGCGGCGGCACCTGCGGAAGTTCGCCCAGACGACCGAGTGGCACGACGAGCGGCCCAGGCTGATGAGAGACCCGAACGACCCTATCGAGGAACGAGACCGATGAGCCAGAAGCGATACCGCCGAAAGCCGACCCTTCACGTCGAGATGGGCCGGGAGTTCATGAGCGGCGAGCCGTTCGTCCACGTCATGACCGAGGGGAGTCGGCGGGCACGAGCCATCCCCTGGGAAGAGTTTCAGCGGGACTTCGACGAGGTGCGCGACGATCCGACCGGTCCGGAATCCGAGTCCCGGTCGGGCTTCGAACTGCTGAACGGGCCTGATCGTAAGCCGAAAACAGCCGAGGACGGCCTGACGATCCACGAGGCGGGGGCGCTCGCGGGGTTCGAGATTCTGCTGAAGGCCGTGACCGCGAACGGACCTGATGACATGATCCTCGTCCAACGCCGCACGGCGGGGCATGGGTAGCGGTCGTTAAGCGTTGCGTCCGCCCGACTCGTGCTTTCCGCTGTCGGAAAGCTTCGCAGCCAGCAGTTCCGCTCAGAAGCAGTCCGCTCAGAGGCGGCCGGGCGAAACCGCCGGGGGGAGTGGATCGCGGCGTGTTACCTCAAGTACGACCTCAAAGGGTTCGACCTCGCTTGCTGCACTTCGGAAGGCACCGGCGTCGGAGATTCGCAAGTCGGCGTGCGACCCAGCGGCGTGAATGGCTACGGGCAGACATTGTTCATCCCGACGAACGAATGGGACGACGCCCGTCGACGTTGGATCGAGGACGGCAGGCCGACGAACCGACCGTGTCGCTTTCCCGCTACGGAATCGCTACGGAAATCGACGCTGTACGGAGATCCGTAGTCGGGGCGGGCGATTGGCTGTAAAACGAGGAAGGCGAACGACCTGGAGAGTCGGCCGCCTGCGTGGGGCCTGAGACGGCGTGCCTCGTGGCTTCGGCCGTCGTTCGGAGGAGTCTCGCCCCGCAAGGCCGTACGATTCACGGCTTGCGGAGGAAATGCGGAATGGGCGATACAGGATTCGAACCTGTGACCTCATGCGTGTCGAGCATGCGCTCTAGCCAACTGAGCTAATCGCCCGGGATTCTGGCTTGGGGCTGATCGCCCCGGGAGCCCTAATATAGGGATCGGCGAGCCGGGGGTCAAGGGGGTGGCGGGGGGACGTCGCGAAATCGTCCCCCGGGGCTTGGTGGGGGCGGATCAGGACTCGAGGATCTCGGCGGCCTTCTTGTCGGCGAGGTCGTTGACCTTGCCCTCGAACTTCTTGGTGAGGCCCTGGATCTCGTCCTTGCAGGTGGTGACGTCGTCCTCGGTGAGGATCTTGTCGGCCTGCTCCTGGTCGGCCTGCTTGTTGGCGTCGCGGCGGATGTTGCGGATGGAGACGCGGGCCTCCTCGGCGAGGTCCTTGACGCGGCCGACGAGCTTCTTGCGGTTCTCGACCGAGAGGGGCGGGATGTTCAGGCGGACGGCCTTGCCGTCGGAGTTGGGCGTCAGGCCCAGGTCGCTGGCCTGGATCGCCTTCACGATGTCACCGACGACCGAGGGGTCGAACGGGCGGATGAGGATCTGCTGGGGCTCGGGCGTGCTCAGGTTCGCCAGCTGCTTGAGCGGCGTGGACGAGCCGTAGTAGTCGACCCGGACCGATTCCACGAGGCCGACGTTGGCCCGCCCGGTGCGGATGCCGCGGAGCTGGTCGGTCAGCAGGGTGACGCTCTTCTCCATCCGATCTTCGGCTTCGAGGGCGATTTCTTCGATGCTCATCGGGTCGGCTCCCAGGATCGGCGTCGGTCGCGTTGGGTTGGATCGGGTCGAGGCGGCGGGGATCGGTCGGGATCGGGCGCGGGGGCGAGTCGCGGGCCTCAGGCCGAGGCGGCGCCGGCGCGGGGGCGGGGCCCGGGGCCGACCCAGGTGCCGAGCGGCTCGCCGCAGACGGCGCGCTCGATGTTCCCTTCCTTCTTGAAGTTGAACACGAGGATCGGCAGGCGGTTCTCCATGCACATGCCGATGGCGGTCATGTCCATGACCTTCAGCTCGTCGCGGAGCACCTGGTCGTAGGAGAGCGACTCGTAGAGCAGGGCGTGGGGGTTCTTCTCGGGGTCGGCCGAGTAGACGCCGTCGACCCGGGTGGCCTTGAGCAGGACGTCGACCCCCAGCTCCTTGCCGCGGAGGGCGGCGGCGGTGTCCGTCGTGACGAACGGGCTGCCGGTCCCGGTGGCGAGGATGATGACCCGGCCCTTGCTCAGGTGGGAGAGCGCCCGGCGGCGGATGAACGGCTCGGCGATCTCGTCCATGCGGATGGTGGTCTGGAGGCGGGTCTCGCAGCCCATGCTCTCCAAAGCGTCCTGCAGGGCGAGGCCGTTGATGACGGTGGCGGTCATGCCCATGTAGTGGGCGGTGGCCTCCTTGATGACGTCGGACCCCCGGCTGAGCTGGGCGCCGCGGAGGATGTTGCCGCCGCCGACGACCACGGCGATCTCGACGCCGAGCGAGGCGACCCGCGTGACCTGGCGCGCGATCCGGCTGACCTCCTCGACGCTGATCCCCCCCTCGCCGGGGCGGCAGAAGCTCTCGCCCGAGAGCTTCAGGAGGATGCGGCGGAAGGCGGGCTTCTCGGTCGAGACGGGGGAGTCCATGTCCTTATCCTTCGTTGCGGTGCGGAGCGACGGGTCCGTCCGGCCTCGGTGCGGGGGGAAGGGCGGGGGGGACGCGCCGGACGCCGGGGCCGAGGGCGTCCGGCGCGTCGATCTCAGGTCGGCTTCGTTCGGGCGTCGACTCAGTGGGCCTCGCCGACGATGAAGCGGGCGAAGCGGGCGACGGAGATGTTCTCGCCGACGCGGGCGTTGACGGCCATGATGACGTCCTTGACGCTCTTCGAGTCGTCGCGGATGAACGGCTGGTCCATCAGGACCGACTCGGCGTACCAGGCGTCGAGCTTGCCGACGGCGATCTTCTCCTGGATGGCCTCGGGCTTGTCGCCCACCTGGCTCATGAAGATCCGCTTCTGCTCGGCCACGGCCTCTTCGGGCACGTCCTCGCGACGGACATACTTCGGGTTGACGGCCATGACGTGCAGGGCCAGGTCCTTGGCGAGCTGCTTGAACTCGTCGTTGCGGGCGACGAAGTCGGTCTCGCAATTCAGCTCCACCAGGACGCCGGACTTGGAGTCGTGGTGGATGTAAGCCTCGACGCGGCCGGCGGTGGCGGCGCGTCCGGCGCGAAGCTCGGCCTGCTTGAGCCCGCGCTCCTTGGCCAGGGTCTCGGCCTTGGCCAGGTCGCCGTCGGCCTCGGTCAGGAGCTTCTTGCACTCCATCAGGCCCAGCCCGGTCTTCTTGCGGAACTCGTTGACAGCCTGAGCCGTGATCGCGGCCATCGGGGACTCTCCTCTTTCGTCGTTCGGTCGTCTTCGTGTCTTCGGCGGATGGGGGCGGTGGGGGTCGCGCGTCCGATCGAACCCGGTCGCGACGGCCGGCCGGCCCGTCGGGGGTCGGCCCGCCGAGCGGGGGGGGATTTTTCACGACGGCGCGGGCCCGGCCGCCGTCGGGGGACGGCGGCCGGGCGATGGTCGCGGGGCGGGCCCTCGCGGGGCGAGGGTCAGGCGCCCTCGGGGGCCTGCTCGGGAGCCGGGGCGTCGGCCTGCGGCTCGGCCGGGGCCGGAGCGGCCTCGGGGGCCGACTCGACGGGGGCCGGGGTCGACTCGACGGTCGGCTCGGCGGCGGGGGCCGACTCGGCCACGGGGGCGGCTTCGGCCACGGGGGCCGGGGCCGGCGTGGGGGCGGGGACGGGAGCCTGGCCGGGTCCGGCCGGGGGACGGGGGCCGCCGCCCATGCGGAGGCCGTCGCGCGGGCCGCCGGGGCCGCGACGGTCGCCGCCGCGTCCGCCCCGGTCGCGATCGCGACGGTCGCGGGGGCCGCTGCGGGCGTCGCGCTCGTCCTCGGCCGACGGCGGCGGCAGGTCGGGGGCCGTGGCCTTGCCCTCGATGATCGCGTCGGTCAGCCGCTTGATCAGCAGCTCGATCGAACGCATGCTGTCGTCGTTGGCCGGGACCGGCAGGTCGACCATGTCGGGGTCGCAGTCCGTGTCCAAAAGCGCCACGACCTTGACGCCCAGCTTGCGGGCCTCGGCGACCGCGATGTGCTCGCGGCGCGGGTCGACCACCAGCAGGGCCTCGGGCAGCCGCGTCATGTTGCGGATGCCGCTCAGGTTGCGCTCGATCTTCTTGCGCTCGCGGGTGAGCGTCGAGATCATCTTCTTGGAGTAGCTCGCGGCCTGCTCGCCGTCGAGGATCGTCTCCAGCTCCTCGAGACGCTCCAGCCGGCTGCGGATCGTCCGGAAGTTGGTCAGCGTGCCGCCCAGCCAGCGCTCGGTGACGTAGGGCATGCCGCTGCGGGTGCATTCCTCGACGAGCGTCTCGGAGGCCTGCCGCTTCGTCCCCACGAACAGGATCAGCCCGTTCTGCGAGGCGATCTTGTTGAAGTACTTGGTGGCGCGAAGCAGCCCGCGCACCGTCTCCTTCAAGTCGATGATGTGGATCAGGTTGCGCTTGCCGTAGATGTACGGCTTCATCTTCGGGTTCCAGCGGCTGGCCCGATGGCCGAAGTGCACGCCGGCGTCGATCAGATCTTTGACGACCAGGGACACGAATTCCACCTCTCTTGACGACGATTTCGATCCAGCCGCGATCCCCGGAGCGTCGCGCCCAGGGCGGCCTTGCGAGGGTCGAACGGAACGAAGGTTTACCACAAATCCAAGGAAGGCAGTGACCTGCGCGAAGCTTGAACGCCCAGGGTCGCACGTCGACCTCGGATCGAGGTCGCAACCACAAAGGCCCGGCGTGGACTTCGCGCACCGCCCGCGCATCGCCCCTTGCTTAAGGGGAGACTCAGTTTATCGCCTCGACCCCTCGTCGTCAAATGGCCCACGCCGACGGGGCGGCCCGTCCGATGGCCTGTGTCAGACTTCGGCCCTGCCCGCGCGACCCCGCGTCTCCATCTCGTCGATGCGTCCCATGATGAAGGTGGGGCGTTCCCGTTCGGCCGTCACAGCGGGGGGGGGACTCGGTCTGGAGGCTCACGTCGGGGAGGTTCCATCTCATGTTCGATGCGACTACGAGATGTCGAGTTCGCGCCGAACGAAGCCAATTCTGGAGACGCGGCGTTCGCGTTAGGCGATCGGGGGAAACATGTTACATCCGATGGCTTCGTTTTGCTGGCGGGCGAACGGACCCAATTCCGTGCGCCGGCACCCCCCCGCGTCTGTGAGGAGTGGGAGTCGCGAAAAGCGCGCGAACGAAGCCAATTTCAACCGAGCCTCTGGGCGTTGCAAAGTCCTGGCGCGTCACGGAATACGTCCAACCATGCCTGCTCGCCATGAGACGAACGAACCCAAATCGAAGCCAATCCCGCCGATCGGCGGCTCAATAGACGCCGAACAGCGGCCTGCCGGGGGCGGCGAGGCGATCGACGCGGCGTTCGGTCTCGGGATCGTCGATCAGGGGGGGGGCGTGATGGGGCTTGATCCGGGCGTCGATGACCAGGGGGCCGGTGCATCCCCAGTGCTTGTCGCGGGTGAAGGCCCCGAGGCCGTGGACGTCGGCGGCCGGGTTGGAGCGGGTGAACACGACCCAGAGGAAGTTGTTGAGGGTCCGGGCGGTGAACTCGGCGTCGTCCACGACCACGATCAGCGGGAAGGCCCGGATCGGGTCGTCGGGGCCGAACGAGTCGGCGAACGCCTCGATCCGCGTCGCGTCCGGGTCGAACTTCGGGCCGGCGACGGCCAGGATCCCGGGACGCACCAGGCGGAGGTCGCGGAACCCTTCGGGCAGGCCAAGCCCCGGGGGAAGCTCGCGGGGAAGCTCCCGACGCTTGGGGCCGGCGGCGGCCATGACGACCTTCGACCCCTGGTTCAGGCCGTGGCCGGAATAGTCCAGGGTGTCCATGGTGGTCTGGGTCTGGAAGTGGAGGTCGGTCCGCCAGTCGATCCGTTCGAGGAGGTGGCCGAGGAACGCGCCGATGTCGTGGATGTCCAGCCCCGGGTCGTCCTCGCGGGCGACGATCAGCAGGTACTTGGCCAGCGAGAGCTGGCCCTGGCCCAGAACGGCGTTGGCGACCGTGAGGATCTCCTGGGGCCGGCGGACCTCGGCGTAGGGGACGTATCGCTCGCTCGCGATCGCCAGCAAGAGCGGGTGGACGCCGGCCGCGTCGACGGCGTGGACCGCGTGCAGGCCGGGGATCACGGTCGGGATCAAAGGGCCGGTCAGGTCGTGGATCAGCTCGCCGAACGAGGTGTCCTCCTGCGGGGGCCGGCCGACCGAGGTGAAGGGCCAGATCGCCCCCTCGCGATGGTAGACCCGATCGACCCGGAGGAAAGGGAAGTCGTGGGCGAGGCTGTAGTAGCCGAGGTGGTCGCCGAAGGGCCCCTCCGGCTTTCGGGCGTCCGGGTCGACGACGCCCGAGATGACGAAATCGGCCTCGGCGGGCATCGCCAGGCGTCCTTCGGGGGCGACCATCGTTACGCGACGACCGCCGAGCGCCCCGGCGAAGGCCAGTTCCGGGAGCCCTTCCGGAAGGGGCATCACGGCGGCGACCGTCAGCGCGGGGGGGCCGCCGACCACGACGTTGACCCGCAGGGGCTCGCCCCGCCGGATCGCCGCCGCGTGATGGACGCCGATCCCCCGGTGGATCTGGTAGTGCAGGCCGACCTCCCGGTCCCGCTCGTAGGAGTTGCCGGCGATCTGGACCCGGTACATCCCCAGGTTCGACTTCGCCAGGCCGGGCCGGTCGGGGTCCTCGCTGTAGACCAGCGGCAGGGTCACGAACGGCCCGCCGTCGTCCGGCCAGGACTGCAAGGCGGGGAGCTGGGACAGGGTCGTCTGGTGGGCCAGGATCGGGCCCCGGCGGACCTTGCGGGGGAGGAGCCGGAGGGCTGTCAGGGGAAGCCCGCGATACCGCCAGGGGCGCTTCATCGCGACCGAGGGGTCGACCTTCAGCTCGACGAGGCGGCGGACCGATTCGAGGGTGTCGCGGAACAGGAACCGGGCCCGCTCGATGGTCCCGAACAGGTTGCCGACCATGGGGAACGGCGTCCCCTTGACCCTGCTGAACAGGATCGCCGGCCCCCCCGCCTGGTACACCCGGCGCTGGATCGCGGCCACTTCCAGGTGCGGGTCGACCTCCTCGTCGACGACGATGAGCTGCCCGGTGTTGCGGAGATCCTGGACGCATTCGGCGAGCGAGCGGTAGCCCATCCGGGCGGTTCCTCGGGGGTGTCAAGGTGGGGCGGAAGGCGGCCAAGTAACCATACGGTCGAGAGGCCCGTTCGTCGACCGCCGAGGCTTCCGGGTTGACCACCCCGGCCGCCGGGCCGGACAATTTCGGGCGCCGAGATCCCAGAAGCCGACGCAGCGGAGATGCAGGACGATGACCCGACCGCCGATCGACCTCAGGTCCGACACCGTGACCCGGCCGACCCTCGCCATGCGGCGAGCCATGGCCGAGGCCGAGGTCGGCGACGACGTGTACGGCGAGGACCCGACCGTCCTGGCCCTGGAGGCCCGGACCGCCGAGTTGCTGGGGAAGGAGGCGGCGGTCTTCACACCCTCGGGCACGATGGCCAACCAGGTCGCGATCGGAGTCCACACCCGGCCCGGCGACGAACTGATCTGCTCGTCCACGTCCCACGTCTACCTGTGGGAGGCCGGCGGGATCGCCCGGCACTGGGGCGTCACCGCGCGGACGTTCCCCGGCGAGTTCGGCCTCCTGGGCCTCGCCGAGATCGCGGACGCGGTTCGGCCCGACGACCCGCACATGGTCCGCACCCGGCTCGTCGCGCTGGAGAACACCCACAACCGGGGCGGCGGCCAGGTTCACCCGATCGAGGGCGTGCGGGCGATCGCGAAATGGGCCCGGGAGGAGAAGTTGGCGATGCACCTCGACGGTGCCCGGCTGATGAACGCCGTGGTCGCCTCGGGCGTCCCGGCCGCCGAGTGGGCTCGCTGGTTCGACACTGTGGCGATCTGCTTCTCGAAGGGGCTCGGCGCGCCCGTGGGCTCGGCCCTGGCCGGCTCGGCCGAGGCGATGCGGGAGGCGCGGAAGCTCCGCAAGCTCCTGGGCGGCGGGATGCGCCAGGCGGGGATTCTCGCGGCGGGGGCGCTCTTCGCGCTCGACCGCCACGTCGACCGGCTGGCCGAGGACCACGCCCACGCCCGGCTTTTGGCCGAGGCTTTCGAGGACGTGGAGGGCCTGACGCTCGAATCGGGGCCCGTCGAGACCAACCTGGTCTGGGTGGCCGTCGACCCCGACCTGGGGACGGCGGCGGAGATCGCGGCGCACCTGCGGTCCCACGGCGTCCTGGTGGCCGCCCTGGGCGAGCAGACGCTCCGGGCCTGCACCCACCTGGACGTCTCCCGCGCCGACGTCGACCGGGCTTCGGCGATCATCCGCGAGATCACGCCCGAGGCCCTCGCGGTGGAAACCGTCGTCTACTGAGCCTCGGGACGAAGTGCCCGGAACGAAGAAAGGCCGAGGCACCCCAGAAGTTTCCGGAGCGCCTCGGCCCATGGCGAGTCCGAGTGGATCTCAGGCCGTGATCACTGCTCGTAGGTCACGACGGCCGCTTGCTGGGGAACCTGGACCTGGATCGGGATCGAACCGTTTTCGGTCTCGGTCGCCGCGACGACCGCCTGCGACTGAGGATCGTTCGCCTGCATGGCGACCGGCGGCGCGGGCATCGGCTCGTTGGTCCGCACGAGGTTGACGCGGACCCAGCCCGAGGGGTCGACCGACGAGACCGACTGGATGGCCAGCCCCGGGATGCGGACGTTGTCGAGGTTGGCGTCGATCGGCTGGGTGCGGATCCGGCCGAGCAGGGCGGTGATGACCAGGGCCCCGCTGAACCGGTTCAGGGGCTGGGCCTGATCCTCGCTGTCGCGGATCGTCACGACCTGGGCGGTCGGCGGCACGGTGATGTCCTCGATCTTGGCTCCGAGGTGGTAGGACGAGGCGGAGCGGGGCTCGACCTTGTAGGAAAGCGCGATCTCGGCCTGGGGCAGCTTGATGCGCAGGACCTTGGCCCCGGCCCCGACGGCCCTCCCCGCCTGGGACGACGGGTCGGGGGCCGGGACGTCCAGTTCGAGGTCCTTGACGATGGCGACGAGGAACCCGCGAGCGTCGGCGGCGAACTCGGGCGGCTGAGAGGGTCGGCGGATCCGCAGGGCCTGGACCTTGGGATTGTTCGCCTTCTGGGCCTCTTCGACTGCCTTGAGATACGTCGGGAAGTTGACGTTCCGGGTCACCGTGACCGCCTGAGCCGGCGGGGTGCCGGGGGGGACGTCATGGGTGACGATCATGAGGTTCTCGACCGCCTGCACGTCCGGGCGGAGGAACAGGGCGTCGGCCGCGCTGGTCAGGACCGATCCGACATGGAGGTCGGCGGTGAGGCCGGCGTCGGGGACGGCCAGGCGGGCGGGCTGCGGGGCGTCGGCCCCGCGCTGGGCCGCGCCGGTGCGGGACTGGAAGAGCCCGCCGACGTAGACCGCCTCGGGCCGCGACCGCATGGACAGTCCCGAGACCAGGAACTCCTGGATGGCCAGGAGGTTGTTGCCGATCAGGAACTGCTGGATCTGGGCGTTGCGCTGGGCGGTCTCGCCGGCGATCCGCTCCAGCGCCTCTTCCTGGGCCTCCTGGGGGATCCGCTGCTGGAACTCCTTGACGGCGTTCTGGTAGACCTCGTTGTTGATCCGGTCCTGGTTGTAGCCGACCAGGCCGGCGACGGCCCGCATCAGCCCGCCGCCGGGCTGCGGCGTCGAGCAGATCTGGGCGTTGACGTTGTGCGAGGCGACCGGGGTGAGCGACAGGCCGGAGGTGCTGATCAGGGCGTAGATCGTCTGCTCGGCCCAGTCGAGGGAGGTCGCGGAGAACTGATACATCTTAGCGGCGCGACGGCCCTGGTCGTCGGAGGCGACCTGCTGCTGGAAGTCGTGGATGGGCGTCGTGCTCTGAAGCATCTGCTTGTTGTAGAACAGGATGCCGTCGTCGCTGGGGAGCAGCCCGAAGCCCGTCTTGGGGCCGGCCGTGACCTGGGACCAGTAGCCCTTGCGGTAGACCGGGCCGGTCGTGATCAGCGGGGCGTCGAAGAGGGGCTGGACGATCGACAGGTCGGCCGTGATGTCCAGGTTCGGCTGGTTGAACAGGCCGTTCACCGCAGCCTGGAGGTCGGCCGAGGGCTGCCACGGCTGGGTGGCGTTCCGCTGGCTCAGCTCGCCGAGGGCCTTATGGATCTCCTTCAGGCCCTCCTGACGCTGGGTGACGGTCGAGGCCGCGTGGTACTTCGAGAGCGCCTGTCCCAGATCCTGGCCGACGAACTCGGCCCAGCGCCGGCGGTTGGCCTGCACGGCGGCGTCGTCGGTCGGCGGCAGGCCGCGGAGGCGGTCATTGAGCCGGCGTTCGGCCCAGGCGAGTTGCACGCGGGGGCGGAGCCAGGCCCGGAGCTCCTCGCGGATGACCTGGGCGGGCTGCCAGGGGACCGGCGCCAGGGCGGCCGACATCTGATAGAGCTGCCCCAGGGGCGCCAGGCGGTCTTCGGGGCTCTGGGCGTCGGTGTAGGCCTTGAGCTGGCCCAGCATGGCCTGGAAGAAAGCCCCCCAGCCGGGGGCGTTGGGATCGCTGGGGACGTCGGTACGGGCCCAGGCCTCGTTGACGTCCCGGATCGCCTTCTCGACGTTGGCGTAGGTGGAGGGCGCCGGTGCGGCCGTCGCGTGCGGCGGCCCGAACAGGCCCAGGGCGACGGCGGAGGCCGCCAGGATCGCTCTCGACACGACTCGTTGCATTACTTCGCTCCCAGGGTGGTGTTGCGTCCTCCGGCGAGAAGCCTATCAGACGCTTTATCGCTCGGCCGCGACACTCGGTTGACGGTTTCCCGGTCGCCGTCCGCCTTGGCGGACCCAACCTGATCGTTTCAACGGATGCACGGACGCCGGTGATACAGGGTTAATTTAAGATACACAGAATGTAGCGGATGAGTAAGCAGGCCGGCTTGATCCCCGCCGCGACGGGGGGATGCGCGGTCGATGCCGATTCCGGAGCCGGGGGAGAATGCGAACCACGTTCCGGCGCGACGAAAACCGGCGGCGGGTTTGCCAGGCCGCTTCCGATCGGGGGATGTGGTCGCGTCGCACGGACCTCGCGTGTTACGATCCATGACCGGGTCGCTCCGGCCCACGAGACCAGTCTCCGTGCGAGGGACGGGTTCGACGACCGGGGGGAGCGTCCTCCGAGCGCTTCGTCATCATCGAGATTCATCCCCGCCGAAGTCCCGCGGGCGATGCGAGGTTCCGTCATGGGATGCACCAATCGTCAGGGTCGGCCATATGCTCTCGGCGGGGCGGCCGTGCTCGCCATCGCCTTCGCGACTGCGGGCTGTGGGGGCGGGGCCGGCGAGGGCCGTGGTGAAGCGGCGAAAGGGCCGCTCGCCCCGAACGTCAAGGCTCCCGCCGCGCAGGCGGCGAAGAAGCCGGCCCGCGAGGTCTCGTCGATCGCGGGCGACCGGGTGACGCTGGTCTCGTCCTCGACGAAGCTCTCCAAGCAGACCGAGTCGAGCCCCTTCCGCTTCGCCGAGGTCGCGAAGGAGTGGGGGGTCGACTTCGTCCATTTCTCCGGCATGGTCGAGGAGAAGCACTTCCCGACGGCCAACGGCTCGGGCGTGGCGATCTTCGATTTCGACGGCGATGGCCTACTGGACCTCTATTTCGCCACCCAGACCCTGCTTCCGCTGGGGACCGCCGAGAAGGGTCCCAACCGCCTGTTCAGGAACCTGGGAGGAGGCCACTTCGAGGACGCGACCGAACGCTCCGGCCTCGGTTTCCGGGGGTTCTGCCACGGCATCGTCGTCGGCGACCTGGACAACGACGGCGACCCCGACGTCTTCCTGTGCAACTACGGGTCGAACAGGCTCTATCGAAACCAGGGCGACGGCACGTTCGAGGACGTCAGTGCGGCTGCCGGCGTGGATCGGCCCTCGTGGTCCTCCGGCGGGGCGACCCTCGACTATGACAACGACGGCGACCTGGACATCTACGTCGCCAACTACGGCCGCTGGAACTATCCCGAGGATCACCAGCTCGTCGGCGACCTCGAGAAGAAGGTCTGGCTCTACGCCTCGCCTCGGACGATCGTGGGCGTCAAGCACATGCTCTACCGCAACAACGGCGACATGACCTTTACCGACGTCTACGACCAGGTCATCACCGTGGAGTCCGACGCGGCGCAGAAACCGAAGGCCGAGGGCCAGCCCCAGGCTGGCGAGGCGAAGCCAGTCGACGCCACGGACGGGTCGCGGAAGCCCAACCCCAGGACCGACGGCCACGGCTTCGGCGTGGTCGCCGCCGACCTGAACGACGACGGCCTGATCGACATCTACGTGGCCAACGACATGACCCCCAACTTCCTCTTCTTCAACCGGGGCGACGGCACCTTCGACGACGCCACCGAGCTGTCCGGCGCCGCGTTCGACTACAACGGCTCGGCCCAGTCGGGAATGGGCGTGGACGCCGAAGACGTCGACGGCGACGGCCTGCCGGAACTGCTCGTCACCAACTTCGCCCAGGAGTACGCGACGCTCTACCAGAACTTCGGCAACCGCGGGTTCTTCGACAACACCGCCTTCTTCGGCCTGGCGTCCGACACGATGCCGTTCGTGAAGTGGGGGACGGCCCTGGCTGACTTCGACAAGGACGGCTGGCCCGACCTCTTCATCAGCAACGGCCACGTCGACGACAACCGCCGCCTGCTCGGCCAGCCGATCGACTACGAGGAGCCGCCGCTCCTCTTCCGGAATATGGCCGGCAAGCGGTTCCGCCTCTCCACCAAGGACGTGGGCCCATACTTCGAGCAGGCGCACGTCGGCCGGGGGGCGGCCTTCGGGGACCTGGACGACGACGGCGATATCGACATCGTCGTCAACGAGAAGGACCGTCCCGCCGCGATCCTCCGCAACGACACCCCGACCGAGAACCACTGGGTCCGCCTGGCGCTGCAGGGGACGAAGAGCAACCGCGACGCGATCGGCTCGCTGGCGATCGTGAAGACCCCCCGGCGGACGATCTACCGCCAGCTCAAGGGGGGCGTCAGCATGGAATCCTCGAACGACCCGAGGCTGCTCATCGGGGTCGGAGCCGAGCCCATCGAGAAGCTGACGATCGTCTGGCCCTCCGGCATCGTCACCGAGATCGACAAGCCCGAACTCGACCGCGAGCACAAGATCGTCGAACCCGCCGACAAGGCCCCGACGATGCCCTACGGCCAGCCCCGCGTGAAGCGGAAGCCTCCCCAGCCCGCGACCGTCCCCGAGCCGAAGCCCGAGGCGAAGTGAGGCGGCCCATGGATTCGACGCCGTTCCTACGTCCGGTCTGCCTGGCCCTCGCCGCCCTCGCGATCATCGCCGGTGGGCTCGGCATGCTCGTGAGCCTGCTGGCCCTGAGCCTCCGAGGCCCGGCGGACGTCATCGCCGGGGCCTCGGGCTTCGTCGCCGGCGCGATCCTGGTCGGGTCCGGGCTCGTCTCCCTGACCATGCTCGCCACCCGGCCGCCGGCCACCACGACGAAAGCTTTTGGCGGCTCCGAGATCGACTGAGGAGGCGGCCCGCGCCATACCGGTCCCGAAAGGGGTGCCCGCTCAGGTCGTGTAATCCGCGTTGAGGTGGACGTACTCGGCGGTGAGGTCGCAGGTCCAGAAGCGGATGGAGGCCGGGCCCCGGGCGAAGAGCAGCCGCAGGTGGACGGCGCGGTTGGCGCGGAGGTCGGTCGAGAGGGTGGCGGCGTCGAAGTTCGTAGGCGTCCCTTGCTCGTAGACGCAGACGCCGTTGATCCAGAGCGAAAGCTGGGTCTCCTCGAACGGCACTCCGGCGTAACCCGCGGCCGAGACGATCCGGCCCCAGTTCGGGTCGGCCCCGTGGATGGCGGTCTTCACGAGCGGGCTGTCGGCCACGGCCCGCGCGAGGGTCCGCGCCTCCTCGCGGTCGGTGCAGCCCTCGACGTCGATCGTGATGAAGTGGGTCGAGCCTTCGCCGTCGGCCGCCATCTCCTGGGCGAGCGTCTGGCAGGCGTCGTGCAGCTCCCGGCCGAACGCCTTCAGGGAGTCGCCGCGTAGGGGCTCGTCCGAGGCCAGGCCCGAGGCCAGCAGCAGCACCGTGTCGTTCGTGCTGGTGTGGCCCTCGACAGAGAGGCAGTTGAAGCTCTCCTCGACGGCCTCGGACAACATCGCCTGGAGGTCCGCCGGAGCGATCCGGGCGTCGGTGGTCAGGAAGGCGAGCATCGTCGCCATCCGGGGGCCGATCATCGCCGCCCCCTTCGCCATGCCGAACAGCGAGGCACCGTCGACCGTGCGCGCGATCGTCTTGGTGCGGGTGTCGGTCGTGAGGATCGCCTGCGCGGCGGTCCGAAAGCTCTCCGGGTCGGTCGAGAGGCCGGGGGCGGCCGCGTTCAGGCCGGCTTCGAGCCGGTCCATCGGCAACTGGTGGCCGATCACGCCGGTCGAGGCGATCAGGACCTGGTTCGGCTCGCAGCCGACGAGCCCGGCCGCGACCTCGGCCGTGCGCCGGACGTTCGCCTCGCCCTGGGCCCCCGTCGCCGCGTTGGCGTTGCCCGCGTTGACGACCACAGCCCGCATCGAGTCGGACGGGATCAGGGGGCGGCACCATCGGACCGGGGCCGCGCAGACGCGGTTGGTCGTGAAGGTGCCGGCGGCGGAGCAGGGGACGTCGGCGACGAGCATCGCCAGGTCGAGCCCGCCGGAGGGCTTGATGCCGGCCTTCACCGCGGACGCGCGGAAGCCTTTGGGGACGAGGATCGGCGACGCTTCGCTCATGGACCTGGACCTCGAAACCGGCGGTTGACGACGGGGCGACCTCGCCCCGCGCCCCTCGAAAATACCGCCGAACCGGGGGGATGAACAGCCGTCCTCAAGACTCCTGAGTCGACGCGAAAGCCGGACGATTGGTTCGGACGTCCCGGCTGATTCGAGGTTGCCGGTTGTGGTGTCTGCGAAAACCTTCGCGGACTTCGGGGCGATTAGGTTACTGGCGTAACGGATGTAAGGAGTATGCATCCTGGGTAGAGAGGGCTATTGGGTTATTTAGATAAAGACCCTGAAGGGGGGGGCTGGGGCGAGACGAACAGTAAGGGTGGTTGGCGGCCCAGGGTCTCTGAGGCGGAGCCTCGGATCCGACGGTCGTATGAGCGCCGAAGTCAGTCGGGAGTGTACCGTGGAGCGTCCGATGTTGAGAAAACTACCGTGGCTCGCCCTGACGGTCCTAGGATTGGGACTCGGGGCCGCCACGCACCCGGCACAGGCTAGTTACGCTGGCGGGGCCTCGTTGAGGCACTGTCCCGTGCCCCAGGAATGCGGCGGGCACGTCGAGTACCAGCTCCAGCGTCAGACGGTCCTGCAGAACGTGCAGGAGACCGTCTATGAGACGCAGCAAATCCCCTGCGTCCGGACCGTGACCGAGACGGTGATGCAGCCGCGGACCATCCAGTCGGTCCGCAACGTCGTCGAGAACCACGTCCGCGACGAGTCTTACACGGTCAACCGCCCGGTCTACCGGACGGTCAACCAGACGGTGAATTACACCGTCCAGAAGCCGGTCACCCGGACCATCTGGAAGGACGTCGCCTACACGGTCAGCCGGCCGGTGAAGGAAACCCACTACGAGACGCGGACCTACACCGTCCAGCGTCCCGTGCGGGAGACCACGATGAAGACCACGTACTACAACGTCAACCGCCAGGTGCGCGAGACGTCGTTCAAGGACGTGACCTACACCGTCTGCCGCCCGGTCCAGGAGACCATCTTCAAGACCGTGAACGAGGTGATCTGCACCCCGGTCCAGGAGACGGCCTACAAGACCGTCTGCTACACGGTCCAGCGGCCGGTCCAGAAGACCTGCTACCGCACCGTGCCGTACACCGTCCAGGTGCCGGTGCAGTCGACGGTGATGCAGTCCCAGCCGTACACCGAGATGGTCCCCGTCAAGCAGACCGCCTACAAGCAGGTGGCCTACACGGTGTCCCGTCCGGTCCGCGAGACGATCATGAAGGAGTGCCGGTACACGGTCCAGGTCCCCGTCCAGCGGACGGAATACAAGACCTGCACCTACACGGTCTCCCGCCCGGTCCGCGAGACGGTCATGAAGGAATGCCGCTACACAGTCTGCCGGCCCGTCCAGACGACGTCCATGAAGACGGTCTCAAAGACGGTCTGCAACACCGTCACCGAGACGGTCATGAAGGACGTCTGCGAGACGGTCTGCGTCCCCAAGACGGTGGTCAAGCAGGTCTCCAAGACGGTCTGCGTGCCGGTCGTCCAGTCGTACTACGTCCCGGGCAAGACGGTCTGCGTCAACGGCTGCCTCGTCGAGACGCCGGGGACGTGGTGCCAGAAGACGGTCATGTGCCCCCAGACGGTCGTCGACAACGTCGAGTGCACCGTCTATGAGTCGCAGGCGGTCCGCAAGCAGGTCCCCGTGACGGTCTGCCGGACGGTCCCCACCGTGGTGACCGAGCATGTCCCGGTCGTCACCTGCCAGATGGTCTCGGAAGAGGTCGTCAAGCAGGTGCCGGTCACGGTCTGCCGCACCGTGCAGGAAGTGCAGTCGAAGCAGGTCCCGTACACGGTCTGCGAGTACGTCCCCCAAGAGGTCGTCAAGCAGGTGCCGGTCACGGTCTGCAAGACGGTCCAGGAGACCTGCACGAAGACCGTCCCCTACACGGTCTGCTCGATGGTCCCCCAGACCCGCACCCGCTGCGTCCCGGTCAGCGTCACCAAGATGTGCGCCAAGACCGAGTACCGTCAGGACCCCTATCAGGTCACGACGTACGTCGCCGAGAAGCAGACCCGGCAGGTGCCGTACACCTACACCCGCACGGTCCGCGAGACCCGCGCCAAGCAGGTGCCTTGCACGATCACGCGGATGGTCCCCCAGACCTGCGTGAAGCGCGTCCCGATCACGACCTGCCGCATCGTCACCGAGACCTGCTCCAAGCAGGTGCCCGTGACGACCTGCCGGATGGTCGCCGAGACCCGCTCCTGCCAGGTCCCCGTGACCACCTGCCGCACCGTGGTCGAGCAGCGCGTGAAGCAGGTCCCGCAGACCATCTGCGAGACCATCACCGAGCAGCGGACCAAGTGCGTGCCGGTGACCGTCTGCGAGATGCAGCAGGTCGCCTGCACCCGCCAGGTCCCCTACACGACCTGCCGCCAGGTGGTCGACACCAAGGTCGTGAACTGCCCGGTGACCGTCCAGCGCCAGGTGGCCGAGACCAAGACCGTCTGCGTGCCCCGCACCGTCTGCAAGCAGGTCCCGGTCGAGGTCTGCGTCCGGGTGCCCGTCCAGGTCGTCTGCGAGCCGGCCGTCCTGCCGTCGGCCCAGGTCGTCCCTTCGTCCCAGAGCGTGATCGCCTCGCCGCAGGCCACGAGCCTGCCGATGACCACCCTCCCGGCGTGCGACGCGTGCGACGCCAAGCACCCGTTCTTCGCCAAGAAGGCCCGGCACCTGTTCCGTTGAGCCCGATCCCGCGAGCGGTCGGACCGCTCGCGACAAGCCAGCCCCCCGTTTCAGGTCAGCCTTTCGGCGCTCCCTGAATCGGCGAACGCCCCCCGACGGGAAACCGTCGGGGGGCGTTTTCGCGTTGCCGTTCGGTTCAGCCCTCGGCAACCTCCAGGACGAGCTTCTCCAAGCCCGGCCGGAGGTGGGCGAAGGCCCGCGAGCGGTGGCTCAACTGGTGCTTCACCAGCGAGGACAGCTCGCCGAACGTCCGGTGATACTCCGGGATCAGGAACATCGGGTCGTATCCGAAGCCCCCCGGCCCGCGAAGCTCGCGGATGATCCGGCCTCGGACCGCCCCCTCGGCTTCGAGCCGGATGCGGCCCTCGGGGTCGGAGACGGCCAGGACGCAGCGGAAGGCGGCGCCCCGGCGGTCGTCGGAAACGGCGGCCAGGGCCTCCAGCAGCTTTCGGCAGTTGGCGTCGTCGTCGCAGGGCTCGCCCGCGTACCGCGCCGAGTAGACCCCCGGAGCGCCGTCGAGCGCGTCGACCGCCAGGCCGGAATCGTCGGCGAGGACCCAAGCCCCCAGCGCGAGCGCCGTCTCGGAAGCCTTCTTGCGGGCGTTGCCGGCGAACGTGTCGGCGTCCTCGACCACTTCGGGGACGTCCGGATAGGCCGCGATCGACTCGATCCGGAGGAGGTCCATCCAGGGCCGACGCTCCCACGGCGGCGTGATCAGCTCGGCCATCTCGCGGCATTTCTTGACGTTGCGGGAGCCGAGGACGAGATGGATCGGCGGCGAGGGGACGCTCATGGTGTCGATCGTCGTTCCGGGTTCGGGAGGCCGGGCCGGGGGGCCGCGAGCCGGCTTCGAAGCGCGAAGTCGCCGCCCCCCGGGGCGAGGGGCGACGACTCATTGTCTCCGGCGTTTCGGACGCCGTGAAGGGGCGCGACCGCCCGGGGCTCATTTCACCTCACTTCACGAAGTTCTGCTTGATCGGCGCCAGGTCGGTCAGCATCGAGGCGGGCGCGATCATCGTGTCGAGGGTCTTGGACCGGGACTTGCCGTCCATGAGGGGCACGGCGAGCTTCAACAGGGCGTCGCGCATGGCGCCGGCGCGGGGATCGTCGGGCGACTCGAACGAGCCGACGAAGACCTTGCTGGAGGTCCGGTCGTGGTAGACGAAGACGGGCTGGCCGAGCTGCGCCACGTCCTTGTCCTTGCGCATGACGTTGGCGATCTTCTCGGCGTCGCTCGCGGCTGTGCGGAGGGGACTCTTGAGCAGCGCCAGGCTCCCCTGGAAGTTCGAGTCCTTTTCGTCGAAGGTCGAGCGGCCGGAGAACTCGGCGATCTGAAGGCTGTAGCGGCCCGGGCAGTGGGCGATGCTCTGTTCGCCCGAGTTCATCTGGAGGATCAGCCGGTCCTTCTTGACCTGGTAGAGGTCCTGGGCGGCGACGTAGGGGTTCGTCGTCCGGATGGCGTTGCTGAGCCCCTTCCGCCAGTGGAAGATCGAGGAGACGTTCTCCAGGCAGCTGGGGTTGATCTTCTTGACCTTGTGGAGCAGGGCGGAGGCGGCCTTCTCGGTCTTCTCGTCGCCCACGAGCACGGCGGCCTGGTCGAGCGTCCGGATCTTCTCCGGCACGTTCACGTTGGCCTGGACGACCTGCGGGTCGGCCTGCGGGGGGATTCCGCGGATGTTGCTCCCCCCCGGCCTATCCTTGTTGCGCAGGATGTAGGCCGGCAGGTTGTACTCGCTCCGCAGCTCCTTCACGAGCGCCAGCGCCAGACGCTGCGAGTCGGGGCCCTGGAAGGTCTTGGCGAGGACCATGAACGGGCCGTTCTCCTTCGTGAGGAGGTAGGGCTCGATCGGGTCGTCGGGCAGGTCCATCGTCGGCGCGTGGAGCTGGTCGACGGGGGTCGGCTCGAAGGCCGCCGGCGCCGGGCCTTCGTCCGCCGCGGGGGCGTTCGAGCCGCCCCGGACCGGGAGGGACTGCGCCCAGGCGGGCCCGCCCGCCAGGGCTCCCAGGAGTGCCATCGTGGCAAGAGGCTTCTTCATGGACGATCCCCTTCCTTGTCGGATCATCGACGGCCGGCACGCGTCGAAGCCCGAGGGGGGCCGGCGCCCGGCGTTATTCCGAACTGGTTCCGAAGGTCGCCGCGCGGGGCGGGGGCCGATCGTCGGATCGAGCCGCCCACCGGCGGAACACGCGCGGGACTTTAGCAGAAGGTCGCAAAACCGCCCAGATCGATCGAAGGGGAAATCCCAGCCGGTCCGCCCCGCCGGGCGCCTCCCCGGGCGGGCAGGCTTTCCGCCCGTCGCCCGCCTCATCGCCCGGGCCGTCGGTCGTATGCCGAACCGCATGCAGCGAGGACGGGGGCCTCCCGCGGCGCTTCGCTACTTCACCCCGGCCCGCGTTTCGTCCGCCAGCCGACGGACGGCTTCGACGACGACGTCCTGGACGCGAGGCTCGAAGAAGCCGACCATGGCTCCCAGGTTCCGACTCCACGCCCAGAGGGTCACGCCGATCGCCTCGTGGCCCCCCTCGGCGACAACCTTCGCCGTCGGCAGATAGCCGAAGCAGTCGTTGTTGTAGCCGGAGATCCAGAGCCCGTCCGGTCCGAGGGCCTGTCGCAACAGCGTCGCGTATTCGGCGACCGGCTCGCCCGGCAGCGCCGCCAGCGTCAGGCTCTCGCCGAGCCGCCAGACCGCCACGGGCGCCGTGTAGCGGGTAGGCAGCCGCTCGCCGGCGTCCAGCACCGCGAGCATGTGGCGGGCCTGCCACGCCTGGAAGTTCGGGCGATCCCGATAGCCCTCGATCTGCTCGCGAGACAGGTGTTGCAGGGGCAGATCGATCTGCGCGTAGGCGACCTGGAGCGGTCCGACGACGGGGGCGAGCGGCCCGTCGAGCACCCGGCAGACCTCGCCGCCCAGCGCCTCGCCGTGACTCCGGGCCGCCTCGATCGTGCCGCGAGGCTCCGGATTGGCGTCGCCGCCGCAACCGGCCAGGAACAGGGCCGTCGCGCCAGGGTGCCGCTCCTCGACGACGCGTCGCGCGTAGCCGGGGTAGTCGGCGCTGATGACGTTCCGGGTGCCGGCGGCCACGGCATGGCAGGAGCAGCCGAAGGCCACGGCCAGGGGCTTCCCTTCCGGCGAGTCGACCCGCAGGACGGGGACCGCGTCGTCCACCGACGCGGCCGGGTTGGGCACCATGACGACCCCTCCCGACTTCGGGAGCCGGCGGCTGGTGGGGACCTTCGTGCGTCCGGCCGCCCAGGAGAGCTTCGCCGGTCGGAGTGAGGCGAGGGCGCGCTCCACCAGGTCGACGAGCTGATCCTGCAGCCGGCGGGTGTAGGCGATCGTCGCCTCGGCCTGCTCGGGGGTCATGTCCGGGTGGGCGACGTTGAGCTTCAGGTTCGGATCCAGGCTGACGACCGGCCCGGTGTGGGTGTGCGAGGCGTTGAAGATCAGCCGTTCGCGGCCCAGGCCCGTCCGCTCGGCGATCCGGCGCGTCACGGCGTCGGTAACGATGGCGGACTGGAACGCGACCAGGTCGGCCGCGACGAGCACGGCGCGGCGGCCCTGGGCGTCCTCCAGGGCCAGCGCGCGGGCCGACAGGTCGTCGGCGACCCCTTCGAACGGCCCCTTGCGGTCGGTGTAGCCGAGCAGGGTCAGGGGCCGCTCGGGCGTGATCACGACCGTGGCCGTCCCGGCCTTCCAGGACGGCGGCGGCTCCCCGTCCTCGAAGTCCCGAGTCGCCGAGACGCCGACGCCCAGCATGGAAAGCCCGATCACGATCGCTCGACGGACTCCGCTCATCATCAGCTCCTCGATTCCATCAGGGCGCCTTGAGCCTTCCGCGAAGAGCATGAAGGGATGCCGAGGTCGTCGAAGGTCGGCACGCCTGGGGATTTTCCGTCGGTCGGCGGATCAGGCGTCGCCGAGCGCCGCCTTCTGGGCCAGGGCGAGCTGGTCGATGCCGGCCTCGGCCATGTCGAGGAGCTGGTCGAGCTGCTTGCGAGAGTAGACGCCCCCCTCGCCGGTCCCCTGGACTTCCACCAGGCCGCCGGAGCCGAGGCGGACGACGTTGCAGTCGACCTCGGCCTTGGAGTCCTCGGAGTAGTCGAGGTCGACCATCGGCCGGCCGGCGACGATCCCGACGCTGACGGCCGCGATCGACTCCTTCAGCACCGCCGCGGCTTGCTCCGGGCCGAAGCGGTTGCGGAGACCCAACGCCACGGCGAGGTAGGCGCCGGTGATGGCGGCCGTCCGGGTGCCGCCGTCGGCGTTGACCACGTCGCAGTCGACGTGGATCGTCCAGGGGCCGAGGGCCTGGCGGTCGACGATCGCCCGCAGGCTGCGGCCGATCAGGCGCTGGATCTCGGTCGCCCGGCCGTCGGTGCGCCGCGAGATCCTCGTCGGCGTGCTGCCGGGGAGCATGGCGTACTCGGCCGTGAGCCAGCCCACCCCCTTGCCTTCGAGGAAGGGGGGGACCGAGTCGGCGAGCTGCGCGGTGACGAGGACGGTCGTCCCTCCGCAGGCGTAGAGGACGCTCCCGGCGCAGTTGGCGGCGAAGCCGGGGGTGATCCGCACGGGGCGGATCTCGTGGTCCTGTCGTCCGTCGCGGCGAGTCATGGCGATGCTCCTCAGCCCCGGAGCCGGTCGGCGGCCGAGCGGTCGCCCACCAGCCATTCCAGCAGGGCCATCTGGAAGTACATGCGGTTGGCGGCCTGCTGGAAGACCCGGCTGCGGGGGCCGTCGAGCACCCCGGAGGCCACCTCCTCGCCGCGGTGGGCGGGGAGGCAGTGGAGGAACACGGCGTCAGGCTTCGCCAGCGACATCAGCTCTTCGTCGACCTGGAACGGCGAGAAGATCTCCCGGCGCTGGTCGGCCTCGTGCTCCTGGCCCATGCTGGCCCAGACGTCGGTGTAGACGGCGTCGGACCCCTCGGCGGCGTCGCGTGGGTCGTTGGAGACCCGCAGGCAGGATCCGGGAAACCGCGACGCGAAGGCGGCGGTGAAGGCTTCGGGGTACTCGTACCCCTCGGGGCAGGCCAGGACGAACTCGACGCCCAGCAGGGCGGACGCCTCGGCGAGCGACATGGCGACGTTGTTGCCGTCCCCCACGAAGCCGAGCTTGAGGCCCTCCAGGCGGCCCTTCAGCTCGAACAGCGTGAGCATGTCGGCCATGGCCTGGCAGGGGTGAGCGTCGTCGGAGAGGGCGTTGACGACCGGCACCGTGGCGTACTCGGCCAGCTCCTCGAGCATGGAGTGGGCGAAGGTCCGCACCGCCAGGGCGTCGACGTACTGGCTGATGACCCGGGCGAAGTCGGCGACGCTCTCGCGCACGCCCATGCCCACGTCCTTGCCCCGGAGGAAGATCGAGCTTCCTCCCAGCCGCGTGAACGCGGCCTCGAAGCTGACGCGGGTGCGAAGCGACGGCTTCTCGAAGACCAGCCCGAGCGTCTTGCCGAGCAGGGGGGGGGTGCGGCCCGGCTCGGGCGGCCCTTCCTTCAAGGCGACGGCGCGGTCGAGCAGGGTGCGGGCGCGGTCGGCGTCGATCCCCCGGAGGTCGAGGAAGTGTCGAGGTCCGGGACGGCCGTCGACCTGGGACGGTCGGGCGGCCGCGACCCCCTGGGGGGCGGGCGCGGCCGCGACCTTGGCCCCGCGGCGATTCTTGGAGCTTTTCAGATCACTGCCTCCCGCAAGACGTCGGCCAGGATCGCGCAACCCTGGTCGATCTGTTCGTCGCTGATGGTCAGGGCCGGCAGCAGCCGGACGACGTGGCCGTGGGTCGCGTTGATCAGGAGCCGGCGATCGAGGCAGCGGGCCACCACGTCTGAGGCGTCGAACGTGAGGTCCAGGCCGATCATCACGCCCTGGATCCGGATCTCCCGGATCTTCTCCGGCAGCTCGCCCTGGAGCGCCTGGAACTGGCCCCGGAATCGTTCGCCGATCGCCAGGCCGCGCTCCAGAAGCCCCTCGTCGTCGATCGTCTCGACGGTCGCCAGCCCGGCTCGGCAGGCGATCGGGTTGCCTCCGAAGGTCGAGGCGTGCATGCCGGGCTTGAGGACCGCCGCCACCTCGGGCTTGGCGATCATCACCCCGGCCGCGATCCCCCCCGCCAGGGCCTTGGCGCAGGTGAGCACGTCCGGCACGACGTCCGAATGCTGGTAGGCGAACCAGGTCCCCGTCCGGCCCATGCCGGTCTGGACCTCGTCGAGGATCAGCAACGCCCCGTGGCGGTCGCAGAGCTTGCGGAGGCCCGGCAGGAAGCCGGCCGAGGGGATCCGGACGCCCCCCTCGCCCTGGATCGGCTCCAGCATCACGGCCGCGGTCTCGTCGTCGATCGCGGCGGCGACCGCCTCTAGGTCGTCGTACTTGGTGTAGACGAAGCCCGGCAACATCGGCCCCAGTCCTTCGTGGTACTTGGGCTGGGCGGTGGCGGTCAGCGCGGCGAAGGTCCGGCCGTGGAAGCCCCCCTCCATCGTCAGGATCTTGGACTTGCCTCGGGAGTGGCCGTAGGCGCGGGCCAGCTTGATGGCCGCCTCGTTGGCCTCGGCCCCGCTGTTGCAGAAGAAGCACTGGCCGCCGAAGCTGCGCCCGGAGAGCGCGCGGGCGAACTCCCCCTGGGCCTCCATGTACCACGTATTCGGAACGTGGATCAGCCGGCCGACCTGATCGCGCACGGCCTCGACCACCCTGGGCGGGCAGTGGCCGAGGAGGTTGCAACCCCAGCCGGGGAAGAAGTCCAGATAGCGACGGCCTTCCGCGTCCCAGATCCAGGAGTTCTCGCCGCGGACGAGCGAGACCGGGTAGCGTCGATAGTTCGGCACGACGTAGCGGTCGAACTCGGCGATGGTCTCCTGCGAGGTCGGGTGCGTGGAGTGTGCGTGTGCCAAGGGCGGGGGCTCCGGGAGGGGCGCGACCGATCGGGGACGCGTCCCGCCAGCTTCGTGCGGCGTCAGGACGTCGAGGGGGTCGATTCGGGGACGGGGCCGGGTCCGTTCAGCGGACCAGGACGGGGCGGCGGCCCGGGGGCGAGGCCCGGTCGGTGTGCTCGTCGCGGGCGATCTCGGTCCCCACGCCGCTCTCGGTGAAGATCTCGAGCAGCAGGGAGTGCCGGAGCCGGCCGTCGATGATGTGCGTCTTGCGGACGCCCGCCTCCAGGCTGGTCAGGCAGGCCTCGACCTTGGGGATCATCCCCTTGTCGATCACCCCCTCACGGATCAGCTCGCGGCACTCGTCCGGGTTCAGACCGCGGATGAGGCTGGAGGGTTCGTCGCGGTCGCGGAGGATGCCGGGGGTGTCGGTCAGGAAGACGAGCTTGTCGGCGTGGAGGGCCTGGGCGACGGCGGCGGCGGCCGTATCGGCGTTGACGTTCAGGAGCATCGCCTCGTCGTCGTCGTCCTCGGCCAGCGAGGGGAGCACGGGGACCACGCCGGCCAGGCAGAGGTTCTCGATGGGGGTGGCGTCGACCTCGACGACCTCGCCGACCCGGCCCAGGTCGGCCGCCTCGCCGTCGTCGCCGGGCATCGCCAGGCGGCGGCCGTAGAGGCACTGGTGGGTCTTGTGGTGCAGGCCCGACGCCCGGCCGCCGAACTTGTTGATGTGCCGCACGATGTCGGCGTTGATCTCCTCGGCGAGCACCCGGGCGACGATCTCGAGCGTCGCGTCGTCGGTGTAGCGGCGGCCCTTGACCCAGCGCGGGGTGAGGCCGGCCTTCTCCATCGCCACGGTGATGGCCTTGCCGCCGCCGTGGACCACCACGGGCCGCATCCCCACCGTCTGCATGAACACCACGTCGACCAGGAGCGCCCGCAGGGAATCCGGATCCTCCATGACCGAGCCGCCGACCTTGATGACCGTGAACCGCCCGTGGAATTTCCGCATGTATCCCAGGGCCGCGATCAGGACGTCGGCTTTTTGGATCGCCTCTTCATACACGGCTCGGCACCTCGACCCCGTTTGAAAACCGCGTGCGCCGCGAGCAAACCGCCATTCTGCCCGACCGCACTTCAAATGTAAAGGGCGATCGAGGTCCGGCGAATTCCTCGCTAAGCTTCGAACCGCCCGCCCTTTGCGATCGATCCGAAGCTCGCGGATCGGTAAGGGTTTCCGACGGCGGCGGATCATTCCCAAGGCGAAAAGCCGGTGTAGAATGGAACATTCGGCGAATGATTCCGACCTGGTCTTCTTGGCGGGAAGCCCTGCAGGCTTGACTGCGTGGAGTGTGAGGCGATGGCGCGGACTGCGACCTTGACGTTCAATGACCGGTCGATTCAGCTTCCGGTCGTGGAAGGTTCCGAGGGCGAGCTGGGGCTGGATATTGCGAAGCTCCGGTCCGAGACCGGCCTGATCACCCTCGACCCCGGGTATGGCAACACCGGCGCCTGCACCAGCGCGATCACCTTCATCGACGGCGAGAAGGGGGTGCTCCGCTACCGCGGCATTCCCATCGAGCAGCTCGCCAAGGAATCGACGTTCGTCGAAGTCGCCTGGCTCTTGATCTTCGGCCGGCTCCCCCGGCAGGCCGAACTCGACGACTTCCGCGAGCGGCTGATCCGCAACGCCCCGCTCCACGAGGCCTTCAAGCACCACTTCGAAGGCTTCCTGGTCGACGCGCCGCCGATGGCGATCCTCTCGGCGATGGTCAACACGATCGCCTGCTTCCCCCGCAAGGGCGCGGAAGACGAGAGCCCCGAGGAGCGGTTCCTCGAGGACGCCTCCCAGCTCATCAGCAAGGTACGCACCATCGCCGCCTACTCCTACAGGCGGGCGATGGGCCTCCCCTTCGTCTACCCCGACTTCAAGCTGCCGTACGTCGCGAACTTCCTGCACATGATGTTCTCGATGCCCTACGAGCAGCACATCGCCGCGCCCGAGGTGGTGGAGGCGTTCAACCTCATCCTGCTGCTGCACGCCGACCACGAGCAGAACTGCAGCACCTCGACAGTCCGGATCGTCGGCTCCAGCCAGGCGAACATCTACGCCTCGTGCGCCGCGGCCGTCGGCGCCCTGTGGGGGCCGCTCCACGGCGGGGCCAACATGGCCGTCCTGGAGATGCTCGAGAAGATCCACAAGGGGGGCATCAGCGCCGCCGAGGCCATCAAGATGGCCAAGGACCCCAACGACGACTTCCGGCTGATGGGCTTCGGCCACCGGGTCTACAAGAACTTCGACCCCCGCGCCAAAATCCTCAAGCAGGCGGCCGACAAGGTCCTCGGCCAGCTCGGCGTCAAGGACCCGCTGCTCGACGTCGCCCGCCAGCTCGAAGAGATGGCCCTCGAAGACCCGTACTTCGTCGAGCGCAAGCTCTACCCGAACGTCGACTTCTACAGCGGCATCATCATGCGGGCGATCGGCATCCCCACCAACATGTTCACGGTGATCTTCGCCATCGGCCGCATGCCCGGCTGGATCGCCCAGTGGAAGGAACAGCACGACGAGCCCAAGGCTCGCATCGCCCGCCCTCGCCAGATCTACACCGGCCCCACGGTGACCGACTACGTGCCCGTCGGCAAGCGCGGCTGACCACCGCCGTCGCACGGCCCGAAGGGCCGGCACGTCGTGTGCTCCCGGAGTCCGGCGGATTCTTCACCCCGGCTCCGGAGGACATGACATGGCTATCTCGGGCCTCGACCCGACGCAGAAGGCCTGGTCGTTGATCGACGAGTTCAAGAAGTTCGCCTTCAAGGGGAACGTAATCGACCTGGCGGTCGGCGTGATCATCGGCGGGGCCTTCGGCAAGATCGTGGACTCGCTGGTGAAGAGCCTCATCATGCCCCTGCTCAGCGTCGTCCTGCCGTCCCAGCAGAGATATCAGGACTGGGCCTGGACCCTTCGCGGCCAGCAGGTCCCCTACGGCCAATTCCTCGCTGAGGTCGTCAACTTCCTGATCGTGGCCGCGGCCCTCTTCTTCTTCGTCGTCAAGTTCCTGGGCTGGCTGACGAAGACTCGCAAGGATGAAGAGGCCAGGCCGCCGGCGCCGAGCCGGGAGGAGGCCCTCCTGGCCGAGATCCGCGATCTCCTCAGGGCGCAGGGCGAGGTAGGGCCCGGGGCACGTCCTTGAACCGGGACGACTCGTAACGCCTGATCCCCTCGGGCGTCTCGCGGGTGAAGACGCCGGCGGCGCCGGGGATGGAGTCGATCAGCTCCAGCCCCTTCTCGGGGCCGAGCATGTAGGCCGCGGTCTCCAGGACGTCGGCGGCCTCGCCGTCCGGTGCCACGACGGTGACGCTCGCCCGATCCTCGATCGCCCGGCCGGTCCTGGGGTTGATGATGTGGGAATAGCGGCGGCCGTCGATGGCGACGAACCGCTCCGCGTCGCCCGAGGTCGAGACGGCCGCGTCCTTGAGCGAGAGGTAGATCTCGGGCTCGGTCTTCGACGGTTCGAGGGTCGCCACGCCGATCGTCCACCCTTCGGCGTCCGGCGGCGGGCCCGAGACCACGATGTCCCCCGCGCCGGCGACGAGCGCCCGGTCGACGCCCCGCGCGCGGAGGACGTCGATCGCCGCCTGCGCGGCGTAGCCCTTCGCCGTGCCGCCGACGTCCAGCTTCATGCCGGGCCTCGTCAACCGGACGGTCCGCGCCTTCGGGTCCAGGACGAGCTTGTCCATGCCGACGAGCGCCAGCGCCTCCTCGAGCTTCTCGGCGTCGGGGAGCTTGCGATCGCGGCGGGCGCGCCGCCAGAGCCGGCCGACCGGGGCGATGGTCGGATCGAGCCATCCTCCGGTCTTGTCGTACCAATATCTGGATTTCTCCAGGACGTCGAACAGGTCGGGCCCCACCGCGACCGGGGGGCCCCCGGCGGCGGCCGAGAGCCGGGAAAGCTCGCTCTCGGGGTCGTAGTCGCTGAGGACCGCGTCGAGCGCGGCGATCCGATCGAAGGCGGCCCGGGAGGCGCGTCTGGCTTCGGTTTCGCCGGTGGAGTATAAGAGTATCTTGAACGAGCTTCCCATGTGCGTCTCGACGAATTCGAAACGCGCGAGCTCGCCCGCCGAAACCGAACCGACGAGTGTCGACACCAAGAACCAAGCGCTCAGGCGAACGCTCATGGGTGATGGAGCCACGGTACCTCCCCTGACGATCCTCATTCGCCGTCCGAGCGCGCGTCTCGGTCGGAACTCGACCTGCTGGAGCATATCAAAAGTGAGCCGCTCGACGCATGCCCCGACCCGCGCCGTCGCCCTGGCCCTGGCCCTCGCCCTGGGATGTTCGGCGCGACCGGCCGCGGCCCAGGCGCCCGCCCCGAAGACCGAAGCGGAGATGAAGCCCTACACGCAGGAGATCCCCGGGACCGAGGTGAAGTTCGACCTGGTCCCGATCCCCGGCGGCCAGTTCGTGATGGGCAGCCCCGAGGACGAGGCCGACCGCGGCGAGGACGAAGGGCCGCAGCACCCCGTCTCGATCGCCCCGTTCTGGATGGGGACCCACGAGGTCACCTGGGACGAGTACGACCTCTTCTGCTTCTCGCTCGACCTCAAGAAGAAGGCCCGCGACGGCGTCGACCTGAAGAACCAGGCCGAGACCGAGATGAAGGCCGACGCCGTGACCCGGCCCACGCCCCCCTACGCCGACATGACCTTCGGATACGGCCACCGCAACCAGCCGGCCATCTGCATCACCCACCACTCGGCCATGGAATACTGCCGTTGGCTCTCCGAGAAGACCGGCCAGCTCTACCGCCTGCCGACCGAGGCCGAGTGGGAGTACGCCTGCCGAGCCGGCACGAAGACGCCGTACTTCTTCGGCGACGACCCGGAGAAGCTCGAGGAATACGCCTGGTACGTCGAGAACGCCGAGAAGCCCATGCCGATCGGCAAGAAGAAGCCCAACCCCTGGGGCCTGTTCGACATCCACGGCAACGTGGCCGAGTGGTGCCTGGACCACTACGAGCCCGACTTCTACAAGCAGTTCGCCGGCGACAAGCCGACCCCGGGGCCGTTCAACGCCCCCACCGCCAAGGAGTATTCGTACGTGGTCCGCGGCGGCTCGTGGGACGACGACGCGGACAAGCTTCGCAGCGCCGCGCGTCGGGGCTCGGACCTTGAATGGAGCGTCCAGGACCCGCAGCGGCCGCAGAGCATCTGGTGGCACACCGACGCGACGTTCGTCGGCTTCCGGATCGTCCGCCCGCTGGCCGAGCAAGAGTCCCTCAAAGGCATGAAGTCCCTCGTGGTCAAGGGGAAGGGGACGCGCTGAGCCCCGCCTTGCGGCCCCGATCGGATCCGCAGTGAGCCTCGCACGGAAACGTCCCCTGTCCGGGGCGGCGACGTGCCCCCCGGCCGCGTGAGGCCGGGAGCGTCCCGCCTTCCCCTTTCCCGGGAGTCGCCGAGTCATGACCGATCCCAGTCGTCGCACGTTCCTGAAGACCTCCTCCGCGGCCGCCGCCGGCCTCGGCTTCCTGAGCAACGCCAACGCCCACGCCCGCGGCAACGACGTCATCAAGGTCGGCGTCGTCGGCTGCGGCGGCCGCGGCACCGGCGCGGCGGACAACATCTGCGAGGCCGCCGGCACCACCTACAACATCAAGATCCACGCCCTCGGCGACGTCTTCGAGGACAACCTCAAGAACTGCCGCGAGAGCGTCAAGAACAGCCCGGCCTCGAAGGACAAGTACGACGTCGCCGACGACCGCTGCTTCACCGGCCTCGACGCCTACAAGCAGGTCATCGAGTGCTGCGACCTGGTCATCCTGGCCACGCCCCCGGGCTTCCGCCCCCAGCACATCGAGGCCGTCGTCAAGGCCGGCAAGCACCTCTTCGCCGAGAAGCCCGTCGCGGTCGACGGCACCGGCATCCGCAAGGTCATGGCCGCCGCCGAGGAGGCCAAGGCCAAGAAGCTGGCCGTCGTCGTCGGCACCCAGCGCCGGCACCAGCCCGGCTACCTGGAAAGCCTGAAGCGGATCCACGAGGGCGCCATCGGCGAGGTGACGGGGGGCCAGGTCTACTGGAACCAGGGCGCGATCTGGGCCCGCAAGCGCCAGGAGTCCTGGACCGACGTCGAGTACCAGCTCCGCAACTGGTACCACTACCTCTGGCTCTGCGGCGACCACATCGTCGAGCAGCACGTCCACAACCTGGACGTGGCCAACTGGGCCATCGGCGCCCACCCCGTCCGCGCCGTCGGCATGGGGGGCCGCCAGATGGAGGCCGGCCCCGAGCTGGGCCAGAGCTACGACCACTTCGCCGTCGACTACGAGTACCCGAACGAGGTGCACGTCATGTCGATGTGCCGCCAGATACCCGACTGCGAGAACAACGTCTCCGAGACGATCGTCGGCAGCAAGGGCCGGTTCCACAGCAACGGCTACCGGTTCACCGGCGAGAAGAAGGAGCGGGTTCGCGTGCAGGACGGCAACGCCTACGTCCACGAGCACACCCACCTGCTGGAGAGCATCGTCGCCGGCCAGCCGCTCAACGAGCTGAAGCAGGTCGCCGAGAGCACGCTGACGGCGATCATGGGTCGGATGTCGGCCTACACCGGCAAGGCCGTGACCTGGGAGCAGGCCCTCGAGTCCAAGCTCGACACCTTCCCCCAGTCGCTCGACCTGAAGGGGAGCCTCGCCGAGCCCCCGTTCCCCCGCCCCGGCACGACCGAGCTGATCTGAACCACGCCGGGCGGCTCCCGCCGCCCCGGCCCGATCGACGACCCGACCGCCGAGGGGGGCGGGAGGCCGCGAGGACTTCCTCCCGGCGTCCCGCCCCCTCGCCGCATCCGGCCGGCCCTCCCACCCCGACGACCCACCCCAGCAGAGGACGCACCATGACGCGGAATCGACTCGTCGGCCTCGCGGCCGGCCTGCTCGCGGCGACGCTCGCCGCCTCCACCCCGGCCTCGGCCGCCGACCCGGCCAAGATCGTCCTGATCGCCGGCCGGCCCAGCCACGGGCCCGGCGACCATGAGTTCAACGCCGGCTGCAAGCTGCTCGCCAAGTGCCTCGCCCAGGTCCCGGGCGTCCAGCCCGTCGTCGTCGCCGGCGGCTGGCCCGAGGACGAGTCCGTCTTCGACGGCGCGAAGGCCCTCATCTTCTACATGGACGGCGGCTCCGGCCATCCGGCCATCCAGGGCGACCACGCGGAGAAGCTCCAGAAGCTCGCCGACAAGGGCGTCGGCCTGGGCTTCATGCACTACGGCGTCGAGGTCCCCAAGGGCGAGCCGGGCGCGAAGTTCCAGGACTGGATCGGCGGCTACTACGAGACCTACTTCTCGACCAACCCCCACTGGACCGCCGCCATCGAAAGCCTCCCCGACCACCCGATCACCCGGGGCGTGAAGCCTTTCGCCGTGAAGGACGAGTGGTACTATAACATCCGCTTTCGCCCTGAGATGAAGGGGATCACCCCGATCCTCGTCGCCAAGCCCGACGACGCGACCCGCGACACCTCGCACAGCTCGCCCCCCGGCCCCTACAAGCACATCCAGGAGGCCAAGGGCCGTCCCGAGGTCCTCGCCTGGGTCGTCGAGCGGCCCGACGGCGGCCGGGGCTACGGCTTCACCGGCGGCCATGCGCACGCCAACTGGGGCGACCCGGACTTCCGCAGGCTCAACCTCAACGCCATCCTCTGGACCGCCGGCCTCGACGTCCCCGCCGAAGGCGTGGCCTCCGAGGTCTCCCCCGAGGAGCTGAAGCAGAACCTCGACCCCAAGAAGTGACCCGCGTCTCGATCCCGGAATTCTCAACAGGGGAGGGATCCGCCCCTCCCCGACACCCAAGAATCGCCCGTCGCCGAGATTGGGTTCGTTCGCGCGGGCCGAAAACGAACCCGATCGACGTAAAGATATTGGTGTCATGGGGTTATCGGTCATTTTTGGGTCAGATGATTGGGTTCGTTCGGCGCGCTTCATGGATGTTCCGCGGGCACGGGAGCTGCAGGGTGGATCGCATGACCAGGGGGGGATGAAGCTCGCGATCGAACGTCGCGCGGCATCCCCCAGGATGAGAATGGTCCCAGTTCGAGGAGAGCGGAGAAGATCCCGTCGACGACTTTGACAGATGATGCAGCGATCCTCTTCGTTGCCAGCCCCTTCCCCCCTCGCTTGGGAAGGTCGCCCGCAGGGCCGGAGGTGGGGCCAGCTGGAGGGCCGTCGGAGTCACGACGGGACAATCCTCGCTTCGCCGGTTCGGTCGCGGTTCGGTCCGATCTCCGAATCGACCAGCTACCGCCTCTCCCGGGTCGCATCGGCGAGGAAGGACATCGTTCCGATGCAGCTCTTGCTGCGGCAAAGGCCCTGGCACCCAGGAAAGTGGATCGTTCGCGGAGGTCCCTCGTGAACGACGCTCCTGAATCCATCGATGGAGCGAAGGTCGTGCTGTTCGCGTTGATCGACCAACGGTGCCGGCACACCGGCAACTGCCGCCAGGAGGTGGCGGGCGTCGCCCAGGGACCGGCGGCCGGGCTCGCGATCTGCCAATACGGGGAGGAAGCGGGCTGCTATCTGCTTGGGTGCGACGCCGCCTGGCACTGCGTCACAGACACATGGCATCGCACGGTCGACGAGGCCATAAGTCAGGCCGAGTTCGAATACGAAGGCGTCAGGGAAGCCTGGAGGCGCAACGCCTGACGGCGCGATCGAGAAAGCCTCGGCCACCTCTCGGCAGCGCGATGTCGTTCCCCGGGGAGCTCGCCTCGGGTGCCGGGCGCAAGGGATTCATTCGCCGCGAGACGCCTTGATTTCCCCCCGGGGATCTTCGAACCTGGAGGCTCCGGCGGCGTCCCGGGCCTGACCTCTCTCGGGGCGCGGGCGCCTGTCATTCATCACCTCGGCCCATCAGGGAAGGAACATCGGCGTGATCCAACCGTCAGCATTCCGTTACGCGCTGGCCCTCGCGCTCGTCGCCGCCCCCGCGGCCCGAGGCGACGACCCGGCCCCCGCGCCAGCCTCGACACGATCGGGCGTCGACCCATCCGGCTTCGACAAGTCGGTCCGGCCCCAGGACGACTTCTTCCGCTATGTGAACGGCGGCTGGATGCAGAAGACCGAGATCCCCGCCGACAAGTCGCGCTGGGGGACCTTCGACCAGCTCATCGACGAGAGCGACGCGGCCATCCGCGCCATCATCGAAGAAGCCGGGAAGTCCGACGCGCCCGAGGGCTCCGAGGCCCGCAAGGTCGGCGACCTGTACAAGAGCTTCCTGGACGAGGCCCGCGTCGACGAGCTGGGCCTGAAGCCCCTGGCCGACGACCTCGCCAGGGTCGACGCCCTGGCCGACAAGAAGGCCCTCGTCGCGCTGCTGGGCTCGCTCCAGCGTCAGGGTGCGGCCGGCGGCCTCTTCGGCGCGGGGGTCGGCGTGGACGCGAAGAAGTCGGACCAGTACGTCGTCTACATGGGGCAGGGGGGGATCAGCCTCCCGGACGAGTCGTACTATCGCGAGGAGAAGTACAAGGAGATCCGCGACCAGTTCGTCGCCCACGTCGAGAAGATGCTGACGCTCGCCGGGATCGAGGACGCCAAGGCGAAGGCCGCCCGCGTCCTGGAGCTGGAGACGGCCGTCGCCAAGCACCACTGGGACCGCGTCAAGCGCCGGGACCGCACGCTCACCTACAACAAGAAGACCCTCGCCGAGGTCGAGAAGCTCGCCCCCGCGATCGACTGGAAGACCTGGCTGGAGAATCTTGGCGCGCCCAAGATCGACGAGGTCGTGGTCGCCCAGCCCGACTTCTTCGAGGCCGCGTCCAAGCTCGTCGACGAGGTCCCGCTCGACGACTGGAAGACCTGGGTCCGCTGGCGGCTGATCCACGACGCGGCGGAGTACCTGAGCAAGCCGTTCGTCGACGAGGACTTCGCGTTCTTCGGCCGCACCCTCTCGGGGACGCCGGAGCTTCGCCCCCGTTGGAAGCGCGGCGTGGCTTTGGTCTCGGGCGCGATGGGCGAGGCGGTCGGCAAGCTCTACGTCGAGCGGCACTTCCCGCCCGACGCCAAGACCCGCATGAAGGTGCTGGTGGACAACCTGACCGCCGCCTACCGCGCGAACATCTCCGACCTGGACTGGATGAGCCCCGAGACCCGGGCGAAGGCCCTGGACAAGCTCGCCAAGTTCACGCCCAAGATCGGCTACCCGGACAAGTGGCGCGACTACTCCAAGCTGGAGATCAAGGCCGACGACCTGCTGGGGAACGTGCGCCGCGCCGACGCCTTCGAGAACGACCGCGAGTTCGCCAAGCTCGGCGGGCCGATCGACCGGGACGAGTGGGGGATGACCCCGCACACGGTCAACGCCTACTACAACTCGACGCTCAACGAGATCGTCTTCCCCGCCGCCATCCTCCAGCCGCCGTTCTTCGACCTCCAGGCCGACGACGCGGTGAATTACGGGGCCATCGGCGCGGTGATCGGTCACGAGATCGGCCACGGCTTCGACGACCAGGGGTCGAAGTCCGACGGCGACGGCAACCTCGTCAACTGGTGGACCGACGCCGACCGCAAGGAGTTCGAGGCCCGCGCCAAGAAGCTGATCGAGCAGTACGACGGCTTCGAACCGCTCCAGCTCCCCGGCCAGAAAGTGAACGGCGCGCTCACGATCGGCGAGAACATCGGCGACCTCGGCGGCCTCACGATCGCCTACAAGGCTTACAAGCGATCGTTGGGGGGCAAGGAGGCGCCGGTGATCGACGGCCTGACGGGCGACCAGCGGTTCTTCCTCGGCTGGGCGCAGGCCTGGCGCGGCAAGATCCGCGACGCCGAGCTGTCGCGGCGGCTGGCCGTCGACCCGCATTCGCCGTCCGAGTTCCGCTGCAATGGCGTGCTCCGGAACCTCCCCGAGTTCTACGAGGCCTTCGGCGTCAAGGAAGGGGACAAGCTCTGGCTCCCCGAGGTCGAGCGCGTCCGCATCTGGTGATCGACCGCGGGGGCGGGCGGCCCGCGCCGCCCGCCCCCGGTCGCGGGGACATCGACGCATGAAAGCGACGCTCGCCCGATACCTCGTCGCCGGGATCGTCCTCGCGTCCTCGGCGCGGGCCGAGGAACCGCCGAAGGACAAGCCCGCCGAGTCGGCCCTGACCATCGACAAGCCTGTCGTGTGTCGCACGATCGGAGGCTTCGAGGATTACGAGAAACTCCCCAACGCGTCGCAGACGAGCGACGAGAAGCTCCTGGTGTACTACCGGCCTCGCGGCTATGAGGTCGCCCCGAAGGGGGACCGCTTCGCCGCCCGATTCACGCAGGACGGCCAGGTCCGGGCGAAGGGGAAGAAGAAGGTGTTGCTCCGCAAGGCGAAGCTTCTCGATTACGAGGCCGTCGCCGACCGACCCCCGCGCGAGGTGTATCTGCAGAATACGTTCTCCCTCAAGGGCCTCCCCCCGGGCGAGTACGAGTACGACGTGATCCTGCGGGACGAGAACGCCAGGACCTCGGCCACCGCGACGGTCGAATTCCGCGTCGTCCCGGCTCGCCTCCCTAAGGCCGAGGATTGAACTCAGGGGCGATCGGGAGCTTCGCCCAGGTCCAGGAACACGTCCATCTGCTGGCCGACGTAGACCTTCGTCGGCGGGACGTCGGGGAGGGCGTAGAGGACCTGGAGCACCCGGGTGTCCACGCGTTCGGCGTTGTCGCCGGTGAGGCTCCGCTTGGGGATGACGTAGGGCTCGATGCGGACGAAGGTGAGCGGGAACTCGGGCTCGGTGCGGCCCTTGAGCGTGGCGGAGGCGGGGACGCCTTCGCGGAACCTCGGCAGGTCGTTCTCGTCGATGTCGACGCGGACGTGCAGCCGGTCGACCTCGCCGATCACGACCATCGGCTGGTTCCAGGCCTGGGTGGCGATCTGGCCGGGTCGGACGTTGACCTGCAGCACGACGCCGTCGACCGGCGCGCGGACGATCAGGCGGTCGAGCAGGATCCTGGCGTTGTCCACGAGGCTGCGGGCCTGGAGCACGGCCGCGCGTTGGACCGCCACGTCTTCCTTCCAGGCCCCCGCCTGGAGCTTCTCCAGGTCGGCCTTGGCCCGGTCGACGGCCGCCTTGGCGGCGGCCCGGGTGTAGCGGTCGCGGTCGTACTCGCTGGCCGCCAGCATGCTCCGCTGATAGAGCTGGGCGCTGCGGGTGAAGGCCGCCTCGGCGTCGAGCAGGCGGGCCTCGGCCTCCTCCAGCGCGGCCTGGGCGGGCGGCAGGTCTTCGAGCCTCGGCATGTTCTCCAGGCGGTGGAGCTGGGCCTCGGCGGAAGCCAGGGCGGCCTCGCGGGACGTCAGCTCGGCCTCCAGCTCGCGGCCGTCGATGCGGAAGAGCGGCTCGCCCTTCTTGACCCGGTCGCCGACCCACTTGTGCGGCGGGTCGTAGCCGGGCCGGCCGTCGACGTGGACCTCCATCACGACGCCCGGCACCGGCGTGCCGATCGGGATGTTCTCGCGCTGGGCCTCGACCAGGCCCATGCCGTGCACGCTCTCGGCGAACCGCGAGGGGCGCTCCGGGGGCGGCAGGACGGGTTTCGCGGGAGGCGGGGCCTTGCTCTTCAGGACCGGCCGCCCCGATTCCAGGCCGACGTCGTACGGCAGGACGCTGCGGATCGCCAGGGCGATCCCCAGCAGGGCGACGATCGGCAGGACGATTCGCATGAACATAATCGGTGAACCTTATGAATAGGCGACGGGGGTTTCACGCGGCCGATCTGTCGGGGGCGCGGTCCTCGACCTTGTCGACGCGGCCGTCGTCCATGTGAGCGATCCGGTCGCCGAAGTGGAAGACGCGGTTGTCGTGGGTGACGACCACCACGGCGCGGTCGCTCCGGACGGCCGACTCGCGCAGCAGTTCCATGACGGTGAGTCCCGTCTCGTGGTCGAGGGCCGCGGTCGGCTCGTCGCAGACCAGGAGTTGGGGGTCGTGGACCAGCGCCCGGGCGATCGCCACCCGCTGCATCTGGCCGCCCGAGAGCTGCGAGGGGAGGCTCCCCACCTTCTTCGCCATGCCGATCGAGGCGAGGACCTCGGAGGCCTTGGCGACCGCCGGGCCTTTCTTCCAGCCGGCGATCACCAGCGGGATCGACGCGTTTTCGGCGGCCGTCAGGGCGGGGAGGAGGTTGTACTGCTGGAAGACGAAGCCGATCCGGCGGGCGCGGAATCGGGTCTTGGCCCGGTCGCCCATCTTCGTGATGGCCTCGTCGAAGACCGCCACCTCCCCCTCGTCGGCGTCGAGGATGCCGGCGATCACCGAGAGGAGCGTGGTCTTGCCGCAGCCCGAGGGGCCGACGATCAGCGACATCTGGCCCGAGTACAGGTCCAGGTCGACCCCGTCGAGGGCCTTGACGAGCTGGTCGCCGCGGCCGAAATGCTTGGTCAGCCCGCGCACCCGCACGGCCACGCTGGGGCCGGCGGGCGACGAATCGGCCTTGGGGGGGGCGTCGGCGGGCATGGAGTCAGCTCCGGAAGACGACGGCCGGCTCCAGGCGGACGACCCGCTGGACGCTCACCAGGCTCGCCAGAACGCAGATGAAGACGATGGCCGCCGCCGTGATCGGCAGGAGCTGCCAGGGGGTGAAATACGCCAGCTCGGTCGGGTTGCCCCAGCGGTCCAGCGTCTTGAAGCCGAAGAGGGTGGAGAGTCCCACGCCGATGCCGTAGCCGATCGCCCCCACGACGGCCGCCTGCAGCAGGATCATGGCGACGATCCGCCCGTTCGACGCGCCCATCGCCTTCAGCGAGCCGAACTGCTTGATGTTCTCGATCGTGAAATTGTAGAAGGTCTGGCCGGCGATCGCGGTGCCCACCAGGAAGCCCAGGAACACCGTGATGCCGAAGTTGATCGGGATGCCCGTATAGATCAGGTAATACTTGATCGTGCGGTAGGTGAAGTTCTCGCTGGTCCAGGCCCCCAGCCCGGTCGCGCGGCGGATCCGCTCGGCGACGATCTCGGGGGGGAGCTTCTTCCCGCCCTCGTCGTCGGCCGTCTGGGCGAGGATGAACGTGAGCATCTTCCGCTCCATCGGCATGAACCGCTTGGCCCGGCTGTAGAGCGTGTAGACGACCGGGCTGGACTGGAAGCTCCGCGTCGCCTCGCAGACCCCCACGATCACGGCGCGACGGTCGTTCATCTCGATCTCGGGGGCCGACCTTAAAAACGCTCGAAGTCGAGCGACGTACGCCTCGTCGGACTCGGGAGGGTCGGCGAACGGCTCCTCCAGGTGGCAGCCGGGGAAGAGCTTGCGGAGCCCGACGCGGTCGATCACGATCGACTCGGGCCTTCGGAGGTCCTCCAGCGTGCCGACCCACATCCGGCCCCGCTCGCCGGGGCCGATCACCGGGCCGCCGGGGGGCGCCCCGACCATAGACGAGTCGTCGACGCCCAGCAGGATCACCGACTCGACCACGTTGACCTCGGCCGGGTCGTACCAGCGCGGCGGGGGCGTCGAGAAGTCGCCGGAGGCCGGCGCGAACAGGTCGAGGCCTTTCGTGAACACGTTCGAAGGCGAGGGCGAGCGCGGCGGTCCTTCCCGCTCGCGTCGCAGGACGTCGGGCGGGTAGGTGGCGGCCTTGATGTCGCCCGGGTCGAAGGTGAGCTTGGCCCGGCCGTTCCCCTTGTAGAGGGGCACGGCCCACTTCACCCCGTTCACCCCGCGGACGCGGTCGAGGTTGCTCTCCAGCATCGGCTTCACGTCGTCGACGAACCGCACGCCCGGGTCCATCACCCAGAGGTCGGCGCCGGTCACGTCCGAGATCAACGCGCAGGTGCGGAGCATGAGGCCGCAGAAGATCGAGCCCTGCTGGGTGATCAGGGCCGCCGCGAACGTCAGGCCGATGACGATGCCCAGGAACTTGGCCCGGTCGCCCACCAGCATCTTGATCGCGATCCAGGACATGATCGACCCTTTCAGGAGTTCGTCGCCTCGTCCCGCCCCGCCGGGGGGCCGAGCCCCAGGGCCGCCAGCGTGAACGTCGCGACGTGGTCGGCGAGGTAGTCGTCGTCCAGCAGGCCCTTGCTCTCCGGACCGATCAGGCGCTTCGTCACCGCGCCGGTGAGCCGGTACATCAGGCACTGGCCCACCACGCTGAAGCAGAGGGCGTTCAGGCGGCGGTCGTCCGCCTCGGGGCGGATCTCCCGCATGATCGACTTGAGCATCTCGAACCGGGGGCGAATCCAGCCCTGGACCACCTCGTCGAGCGCGGCCGAAGGGTCGGAGATCTCCCTCGCCATCATCCGGGTCTGCCAGGCGTGTTCTTCCTTCAGGGCGACGATGTGATGGAAGAAGAAGCGGATGAAGCCGCGGAGCTTCTCCGCCGGCGGCACGTCGCCGAGGGTGGGTGTCACCTCCGGGCCCCCTCCGCGATAAGCCTCCAACAACACTTCGCGGTACAGCCGCTCTTTATCGCCGAAGTGGTAGTTCACGGCCGCCAGGTTCGCACCGGCCCGGTCGCAGATCGACCGGATCCGGGCCTGGTCGTAGCCCTTCTCCGCGAACTCGCGCCCGGCCGCCTCGATCAGCCGCGCCTTCGTCGTGTCCTGATTCTCCATCCGACTTCATGCCTTCAAACGGAAGATTCAATCGGTCGATTCAAACGAGTGTTTCATCGATTCTATCCGGAGGCACCTCGGGGTCAAGTCGAAAATCAGGGAGGGGGACCCGCCCGCGACCGACCTCGTCAGTCGTCGTGGAATCTGTCAGGATGCAGTCGAGGCGAATTCGAGAGGGACGCGGGGGCGAGTCGATGCGTGGCCTGGACTGGCTGAAGGACGGGTCGAAACGGGAGCCCACGCCGCTTTACGTGGTCTTCGGCGACGATCCCTATTTGCGCCGAGAGGCGGTCCGGCGGGCGATCCGGGCCGAGATCCCCGGCGACGACGCCGACCTGAGCGTCGCGCGGTTCGAGGGGGCGTCGGCGAAGCTCGCGGACGTGGTGGACGAGCTGCGCACGCTGCCGTTCTTCTCGAAGCGGCGGGTCGTCCTGGTGGAGGAGGCCGATCCCTTCGTCTCGGCCTATCGGAAGGAGTTGGAGACCTACGTCGAGGGTCCGAGCGCATCCGGGAGCCTGATCCTGGCTGTCCGCTCCTGGCCGAGCAATACGAGGTTGGCGAAGTCGGCGGTCAAGGCCGGGCTGGCGATCGACTGTTCGAGCCCGAGCGAGTCGGACCTGCTCCGCTGGCTCCCCTCCTGCGCGACGAAGGCCCAGTCCAAGCTCGGGGGCGAGGCCGCCAAGCTGCTGCTCGAACTCGTCGGCCCGGAACTCGGCATCCTCGCCGCCGAGGTCGAGAAATTGGCGGTCGCCACGGCCCACGTCGGTGAGATCCGCCGCGAGGACGTGGCGAAGTTCGTCGAGGCCGGCCGGATCGAGGAGGTCTGGGACGTGGTCAACGCCGCGACCGAGGGCAAGGGCGATCTCGCGGCCCGGCTCCTGGACGACCTGATCGCCAAGGGGGAGCACCCCGTCAAGCTGCTGGCCCAGATGACATCCTCGTTGATGCGAGTCCACCACGCCGGGCGACTCCGTGCGGCAAGGCTCAGCGTGAACGAGGCCTGCGAGGCCGCAGGCATCCGACCGTTCGCCGTCCAGCAGACCACGAGGCAGCACAGCCACCTCGGCCCCGGTCGCGTCGATCGGCTCCCTTCCTGGCTGCTCCAGGCCGACCTCGACGTGAAGGGAGGGAGTCAGCTCAACCCCCGCGTCGTGCTCGAACTGCTCCTCGTCCGTCTCGCACTGCCGCGACGCGATTGAAGCGGCATTGTTCTGCTATAAGATGCTGCATTGAGGGTGAGCCGAGTTCTTTGATCGTTCCCTCCTGAGCTTCTCGCTTGGCGCAACCGTCGAACGAGCCGGAGAATCGCTCTCCGGAATCGCCGGATTCTTCTTGAGTTCGGACCTGAAAGTGGCATCCTTGATGAGAGCGGCAAGTCCGCTGGCTCGATACAGCGGCTGAAGCAATCATGTCAGCAAGATTGCTTACTTAGGAGGAATCAGGCACCATGGATACGCCTGACGCCGTGTGTGCGACGACTCTGGCGGATCAGGTGGCCGATCAGGTCCGCCGCTCGACGCATGGGCGGATCCGAAACCTCACGGTCCGGGAAGATGCGGGCCGCGTGCTGGTCACCGGCGAGGTTCGCACCTGGCACACCAAGCAGCTCGCCCTGCAAGGGGCCCTCGAACTGCTCTCCGGCGATCGCTTCCGCGAGCAGATCACCGTGGTCCGCGCGGTCCTCGCACCGCGCTGAGGGGCCCGTACCTTCCGCCCCGTGGACTTCGACCGGCCGATTCGTCAGCGATTGACGCCCGAAACCATCGACTCCCGATCCACGTCCCACGGGCGTCCCGCTCCTCGCGAGCCGGACGCCTTGTTGCATTCTAGAGGCAGTCGCCACGGAGTCGCGCAGGCGGACCCTTGGGGTCGGGTGGGCCTGGCAAGATCGGATGCCTCGGCAAGGTGAAGGAACCATAGCAACCGAAGCACGTCGGGGCGGGCGGGAATCGCGAAAGGGAGGAAGCCTGATCGGGAGGGGGGCCGATGAAAAAAGCGGCGACCGTTGGATCGGCCGCCGCTTTGCGCAGGGATGCGTTTCATGCTTTCTTACCGCGACATTACTTCAGGCGGCGTTCTTGCGGCGGGACCGTGCGCGCCAGGTCATGCCGCCGATGACCAGGGTCCAGGCGAGGACCGTGGCCGGCTCGGGCACCTGCTCGCCCAGCGGACCGATGTAGCGCCAGTCCATGTAGGTCTCGCCGGCGACGCCGTCGAGGCCGGAGCCGGCGTACGCCGAGACCCAGAAACCCTTGGTCGACATGTCGCCGCCCACCAACTCCTTGAAGTTGGCGATGGTGAACTCGAGCTGGGGCTGGGAGGGGTTGGGGTCGAAGGCCAGGTTCCCCAGGTGCTTGTTGTTGTTCAGGGGCGTCCCGAACATGTAGGCCAGCCCACCCGAGGCGCGGTTCAGATCGACGTTGGCGACGGTGTAGCCGTTGATCCCCAGGCCGTTGAGCGACTTGTCGGCCGGCACACCGGCGATGGCGACGACCTGCCCAGGGATGCTCCTGTCGGTCGGGTTTTCGCGGGCGATCAACAGGGCAAACGACTTGTCGCTGGTCGGGGTGTTGGCGCCCAGCTTGGCCGGATCATAGGGCGTGGGCGTCCCCGAGGGGTCGCCGTTGGCCTGGCCGAACGGCGCGTACTGCCCGCTCTTGTTGGCCCAGGTGTTGAAGCCGACGGCCAGGGCGTCGGTGCCCCCGCTGTAGCTGAAGCGGATGTCCTTGACGTTCCAGCCGGACGTCCAGCCGTTCTGGGTGATCCAGTTCGACTGGCCGATCGTCGTGGGGGACGAGGTGACCTGTTCGACGTGGATCCGGCCGGTGGCAGGGCTGCCCTTGCTCTCGGCGAAGTCTTTCTCCACGAAACCGGTCAGGTTGATCGGGGCGGCGAGCAAGGCGGACGAGGTGGGTCCTATCAGCACGCCGAGTGCAAGGCTCCACAGTCCAAAGCGACGGTAAACCATGACGAGACTCCTTCTACGTATGGTCGTTTCGTCCCGCGGAAGCCGGGGGAGGCGTGACGCGTTCCTGCGTCAGCCGGGACGATCTAAGCCAGGCGTTGTTGAGACCAGGGCCTGGCGAGCAAACCACGACTCAGCCAGATGGTCAAGTTGACGGATCGATACGCTGTTTCCAGCCGTCGGGAATGATCGGGTCTCGGCCCGGCTCGCTCGCGATCGGCTCACCACCGTCTCCCTCGTCGGGGGACCGGGATCTCGCTAGAAAGGACGATGGCGCGATGTCGCTATTCGCTAGACTGCTGCAAGCTGTACGTTCGTGGCGCCGAGGTCGCGGCGGCATCAGGGCGGTCCGCACCGCCGGCATCGCCATGGAACAGCTTGATCATCGGCAAATGTTGAGCGTCACCTTCACGGGAAACGTCGCAACCGATTTTCCCGCCACGCAAACTCCAGGTGTTGTAATCCTACCCGACAACGCCAACGTCCAGCATCCGGTCATCGGCGACCCGGCGTTGGCCAACCTGGTCGGAGTCTCGGGGTTCGACATCAACAGCCTCCGGGTCAGCTACTCCCCCGAGAACAACGGGACGCTGTTCCTGGGCATCGAGCAGCCGGCCAATCCGAACGACCCTCTCGGTCGCCCCGTGATCGCCAGCGACGCCGACAATAACGGAAACTCAGGAACCGTCAACCCCGCAGTTTCGGCTTTAGGCCTGGGCGTCCAGGATCCGGCCGATTTCGGCGGGACCGAGTTCATGGGGGTGTACCTCGACTTCCTGGGGACGGGCACCGGCCAGATCGTCGCCGGGTTCTCGCAGAACGTCCCGGCGGGCGGGGCCGCGAAGGTCTTCCAGGTCGCCACCGCCAGCCAGGCGGGCCCCAACGTGGCCCCCACGTTCGTGACCCCGCTGCCCCAGTTCCAGGGCAACATCTACACCCAGAACGACCCCAACCACCCCAACATGGAGCTGTCGATCGTCAACTTCGACACGCTCTATCAACAGGTGACGGGGTCCCCCATCGCCCCCACGGCGGTCTTCAACGTGGGCGCCTTCGCCGGCTCCGCGCAGGACGGGCCGATCAGCGAGGCCTTCTTCCCGGCCCAGCCCGTGCTCCTGAGCGCCGCGACCCCCGTGCCGGAGGTCTGCCCGCCGATCTCGCCGCCGATCCTGATCAACCCCCACGAACACCGGATCATCGACAACGCGCACGGCGACCTGGTGCGGGTGTACGTCCAGGGGACGTCCGGCTTCGACCCGTCCACGATCGATCCGGCCACGGTCGAGCTGAACGGAGCCAGCCCGGTCGCCACGAAGCCCTACCAGTTCCCCAGGAGCCCGTTCCCGTCCCAAATGTTCGCCTTCCGGGCGAGCGACATCGACGCGGAGCCCGGCCTGCAGACCCTGACCTTCCGGGCCAAGACGTTCGACGGCCAGGAGGTGATCTCCTCGAACGTGGTCGTGAACGTCCCGAACTCGGCGCAGGCCTCGGGCCGGCTCAAGTTCCTCATGAACCGCACCGGCCAATCGCAGTACAATTCGCTCCGTCGCCTGGCCGCGAGCAACCCGGATGCGATCCTCGATCCCAGCATCCTCGGCGGGGCCCCGACCTCGGGCCTTGCGGCCAGCGTCGCCCCGGCTCGGGTGAACCTCGGCCCGGCCACGGCGGCGGCCGCTTCGGTGATCGTGAACTATTCGCCCTCGGCCGTGCAGGGGCCCGTCGACCTGCCCCGCCAGGTCGTCTCGATCCCCACGGCCCAGAGCGGTTCCAAGCTGCCGAGCCGGCTCAATCGCAGCATGGCGGATTACCTGGATCAGGTCGACGCCCCGGTCGAGGACCACGACCTCGTGCTGAGCGGCGCCCATTGACCGCCTGAAGGCCGGGCCGGGGGGGACGCGACACCCCCCGCCCGGCCTGGCCGGCCCCGCCATCCCGGCGATACGATGGACGCGGACGCAATGAGACTTCCATCGAGGGCGAACGCCATGGCCGATTTCTCGCCGTATCAGAAGAAGATCATCGACCGCTATTACCGGAATTTCGACGCCATCACTTACCAGCGGCTCTCGGAACTGGCCTCGGACCTCTATCTCGCCGAGGGGAAGTCGAAGGAGCGGCTCTGGAAACGCGTCGAGGAGGCGCTTCGGAAGGTCGAGTTCCCCGAATCCCGGATCGCCCATCTGATGGAGAAACGCGACCCGCAGTTGCTCGTCGCCATTCTCAAGGAGCTGGATCGGGAGTCTTGAAGGGGAGTGGCCGTCGAATTTGACCGCAAATTGGGACACGATAGGATTTCGGTGGTTCTCATTCACCTAGACGAAGTCCTACAATGACGATGGAGAGATCGGTACGATCGCACCTTTTTCGCTCGCGAGCGTATTGAGGTGTGTGAGTTGATGCCGACGCAGGCCCTAGGCCGAGCCTCTTTGCGAGAGGGGCTCGCGAGCAAACGGCCTAAAATCAGATGTCCCTGAGCGGCGGAAGTGGCCGGCTGCGGCTTTCCGTCGGACTCGGCTTCGATAGGCGCTCCGAAGTCGATTCTTTGGCGGATTTAATATGGCGTTTCGTTTAAGCTTTCTTGACAGCCAACGCCACGTTCCGTACAAGTCCGTCTTCAGTCGCGCTAACTTTAAGTCGACCGCACGATTCCGACCTCCGCGTCGGATCGCCCGCTCATTCGGTCCGTTCGCCCGTTCATCCGATCGGTTAGGATGCTGGAAATCTAGCGGCGGGAACTTCCATGATGACACTTGCTCAGCGCGTCCGGGATTTTCGATACGCCAAGGGGTGGGGACCGGACGAGTTGGCCAGCCGCGCGGAGATCTCGCGCACGGCGCTCTATCAGATCGAGAGCGGCAAGACCGGGTTGCCCCGGGCCGGGACGCTCCGCCGGATCGCCGTGGCCCTAGACGTCTCGATGAACGTCCTGCTCGGCGAGGATGAGGATCCTTCGACGATCCCCACGCGGGGCGTCGGCGAGCGGCCTCAGGCGGTCGCTCGATCGAGGAGCGGGGATCGCTGGTTCCCCGCCGAGGGGGGCCCCTTGGCCCTGCCTGGCGTCGCGAACCCGGCCGTCCGCGGGGTGTCGGACGACTTCCGTGAGGCCGTCCGGCCCCAGGTCGATCCCCCCCGGCCCGCCCTCTCCGCCCACGAGAGCGCCCTGCTCCGCGAGGGCGAACTGATGTCCAAACTCCACGACCTGCTCCATTCCGGGGTCGGGGCGAGCGTGGCGCGGATCCTCGACGAACTGCACGGGCTCGTGGCCAAGCCGCGCAACCCGCACGTCAAGCAGGTCTGACATCGTCGGATCCGGCAGAATAGCTTTCTCGGGACGATTCTTAGGGTAGATTTCCTCAAGTCGCCCCTCCGAACTGACGAAGGGGCGGACCTCCGAACGCCGTCGCGGCGAATCCAACCCGAGATCGCACCATGAACCTCCTCGCGCGCCACGCGGATCGCCCCATCAGGATCTTTCACCTTGCGGGGGCGGTCGTCCTGATCGCCGCGGCCTCCTCGGGCGCGGCCCGGGCCCAGGGCCTGGACGCGGTCTGCGAACCCCCATCCCTGGGGACCTTCGAGCCGACCCCCTATCTCATGGTGGGGGGGGCGAATCCGATCGGGGGCGGCTACTCGCCGCTCGGCACCTTCGGCGACACCTCGATGGCGCTGAACGGACCGGTCTCCCCGTTCCGGTCGGTGTCGGCCCCGATCGTGACATACAACCGCGGCTATGACGGCGTGACCCGGGCGGTCCCCGGCGTCTCCTCGTCGACGCCCAACCAGCCGATCCTGTCACCTTTCGTCTACCCGACCCGTCGCAGCAACTACTACGCTCCTCGGGGCAGCCGTACCCCGCCCTGGTGGACGAGCGGCGTCAATTGGATCGACCAGAACTGAGGGCCCCCCGCGCGGCGGAAGCCTCGACCCTCGGCTCGGCCCGGTGGTAGACTCAGGGACCGGTCCGCGGTCGCGCCCGGGGTCATCGAGGTCGTCCGGGGTGGGGAGTCGGTTGATGTCCGAGGGTCGCCTGTCTCCCCCCGCTCCGAGGTCGTCCAGGTCGGAGAAGTCACGGGACGATCGGTCTCCCTCCGGGGCCGCCTGGGGCCTGCGGTTGTTCGACGCGGTGCTCATCGGATTCTTCCTGACGCTCGGTTTCCTGCTGGGCGTCTTCCGCCTCAAGGACACGGACTTCTACTGGCACCTTCGGACGGGCAACCTCATCCGCCAGTCAGGCCAGATCCCGCGTGTGGACTTCTACACCTTCACGCGCGCGGGATCGCCCTGGATCGACCTGCACTGGATCTTCCAGGTCGCCATCAGTTGGGTCTACGAACAGGGGGGCGTCCCGGCGCTGACCCTGGCGAAATGTCTGGTCACCTGCGCGGCGCTCCTGTTCCTGATCACGGCGAGGCGTCGCGAATGGCCGGTCTGGGCGATGATCCTCGCGTGGATCCCCGCCCTGCTCGTGCTCTCGGGCCGCATGTACATCCGCCCCGAGACGTTGACGCTCCTCTACCTGTCGATCTTCCTGGCGGTCCTCTGCCGCTGGGACCGTCGGCCCTGGCTCGCCTGGGCCCTGCCGATCGTGCAGGTGGCCTGGGTGAACTCTCACGGCCTGTTCATCCTGGGGCCGATCATCCTCGGCTTCGCCCTGATCGACGCGGCGCTCCGGCGGGGGGCCCTTTCCGTGGATCGGCGGCGATGGTGGTCGACGGTCGTGCCGGCCTCGGCCGCGACCGGGCTGGCCTGCCTGCTGAATCCCTACGGCCTCCACGGGGCGATCTACCCGCTGGAACTGGCCGGCACGATGCGGAGCCCGGACTTCTCGCGGACGATCGCCGAGCTGAAGCCGATCCCGCAGTTCATCCAGGAGAGCGGATTCGGCAACGTGCCGCTGCAGATCCACTTCGCGACCATCGCGCTCGGCGCCCTCAGCTTCCTGATCCCGATCCTCGACGCTGGGGCCTCGCGGCTCCGGGGCGAGCGGGCCGCAAGCGAGCCCGCCCCCCCGCCCGAGCCGGACGGCCGCAAGCGGAAGCGTGCGAAGGACCCAGAAGCGGCGTCGACGAAGAAGACGACCCGGAAGGCGAAGCCCGCGACCTCGGCGCCGGACGAGGCTGATCGGCCCGGCTGGCGGATCAGCCTGCTCCGGCTGCTTCTGTTCGCCGCCTTCTCGATCCTGAGCTTGCAGGCGACGCGGAACAGCCACCAGTTCGCGGCCGTGGTGGGGACCGTGACCGCCTGGAACTTCGCCGAGTGGGTCGCCGCCCGCCACGCCCGTCGCCAGGCCGCCGGGATGGCGGACGCGCCTTCGGACGCCGTGCGGCCCCGGGTCGTCGCTCTCGTGGCCCTCATCTTCCTGACTTTCGCCGTGGGGAGCGGGTTCTTATACACCTGGGCCGGCGAGGGTCGCGTGATCGGCTGGGGTGAGGAGCCGCTCTGGTTCCCCCACGAGTCGGCGAAGTTCGCGGGCGGGCCCGAGATGCCCGACCGCTTCCTCAGCTTCCACAACGGCCACGCCTCGCTGTTCATCTACTACCACAGCCCGGAGCGGCCGGGAGGCCCGGGGAAGACCGTCTTCACCGATCCACGCCTCGAGGTCACCGGCCCGGAGCTTTACCGCCGCTATCTCGACATCAAGGATTGGATCGCGAAGGACAACCCCCGCTGGCAGCGCGAGCTAGACGCCGAGGGGCGGCCGTCGATCCTGGTCGACCACGAGTACAACACCGAGGTCGGCGCCGCTCTGCTCAGGAGCGGGCGCTGGCGATGCGTCCGGTTCGACGACATCTCGGCGGTGTTCGTCCACGAGTCCTACCGCGAGGCCGTGGCGGCCCACGAGGTCGACTTCGCGGCCCGGCACTTCCGGCCGTCGGCCGAGTTCGAGCCCCGCGGCGAGGCGGCCCTGATCGCCGCGTCGAAGGGCCTGCGCAACTATGCGAACTTCCTCAGCGCCGGGGCGCGGGGCGACCTGACCCGGCCCATCCTCTGGCTGGCCCTCGACTACGCCCGCCGGGTCGTGAGGGCCGAGCCCGACTCGCTGGAGGGGTGGAAGTCGCTCGGCTACGCCGAACTGCTGCGCGATCCGACCGCGCCCGCGGCCCGCTGCCGCGTCCCGTTCGACCCCGTATTCGACCTGTCGCCGGCGCGGGCCACCTACGCGCTACGCCGGGCCTCGTCGATCGCCCCTCGCGACTTCCTCAGCCTCGCGGTGCTCCAGAAGTCGTACGAGAATCGGGGGATGCTGGAGCCCCTCCTCAAGGTCCTGGACCGCGTGCTGCTGCTGAGCCCGATCAACCCGCAGCAGACGGGGCTCCAGAACGAGGCCGCGGCCATGCGGGGGCCGATCCTTCAGCGCCTGGCCGAGCCGATCCCCACCTCGTGGAAGAACATCGACGAGCTGGACCGGCTCGTCGAACATGAACTGGAGTTGGGCCGCGTGGAGACGGCGGCGGCGTTGCTGGAGAGCGCCTATCCGCCGGGGAAGGGGGGCTGGGACGCCGTCGAGCGGCTCTCGACGATCCTCCTGCATCTGGGCGAGCCGGGGCGGGCCCGCGAATACCTGCGGCAGGCCCCGAACGTCCCGAAGCCGGCCGTCCGCGACGCCCGGTTGGCCGCCTGCGACCTGGTGGAAGGCCGGTTCGACGAGGCCCGCGAGCTGTATCTCCGGGCGATCGCCGCCGACCCTTCGCTGTTCGAGGCCCGATATGGCCTGGCCGTGCTCGAACAGGACGACGCCCGCGCCGCCGAGGCTTATGAGCAGGCGATGGCCGCCGTGGCCTGCGCCCCCGGCGACGCGGCCCGGAGCGTGGCCCAGGCCGTCGCTTCGGCGGTCCGTCGCTTCGCCGTCGCCGATCGCCCCGAGTAACGAGGCGTGGGGGAAACGAAATCGGGACGCGTCGGCGGATGCCGCGCGTCCCGATCGAGTTCGAGCCGGACCGACGCGAGGTCGGTTCAGGCGGTGACCTTCTTGGCGGGCTTCACGAGGGTGGCGCGCCAGTCCTCGTAGAGCGACTTCAGCTCCTCGACGGTCACGCCGCCGTGGTCCTCGCCGCTGTTCCAGCGGGCGAAGAGGGCCGTGTGGCGATCCCGGAGCGGGCCGCGGGGGAGGAACCGGCCGTGGAACTTCTTGACGTACTTGAGGCGGGGATCGGCGGGGGGCCGGGGGGCTTCCGGCTTCTTCTCCTCAACGACCGGGGCCTCGGCCGGCGCGGCTTCCTTCTTGGGCTTCTTCGGCTTCACCGCGTCCGCGGGGGGCCCCTGCTTGGGCTTCTTGACCTTCACATTTCCCTTGTCGGCGTCTTTCTTGGCCATCGGGCGGATCCTGCAACGTCTTCGCGCGGAAAGAGATAAAGGAGAAAGACCGCCGGTGCGGCGGTCGCAACGCATCCCGCGCGGGTCGGCCGGACGAAACGGCCGGACTCCGGGCGCAGGCCTCGACCCGAGCAGTCTAAACCAAATCGGGCCCGCCTGGCAAGCGCACCGGGTTCGGCTCGGGTCGGGGGGAATGAAAATCGGCGATCCGCGACCGCCGCGGGTGCGGGCGGTCGCGGATCGCGAGGGTCGGGGCTCAGCCGACGTCGACTTCCCGGATCAGCGGGATCGCACGCCGAAAGGTCACAGGACCATCCGGGCCATCGGCGCGAGCCGGGCGAGGGGGGCGACGCGGCCGAGCCGTCCCGCCGTTCGGCGGACGACGGAGTTGACGTGGCTGTTGAAGCTCGCGGAGGTCTCCTGGGGCGTGCCGTCGAGAAAGGTCACCGCTGGGGAGCCCCCCCGGGTCGACAGCGACCGCCAGGTGATGCTGGCGACGAAGTCGGTCCCCGGCTCGTTCCGGCCCGAGCCGTCCAGCCCGACGCCCGAGGCCCCGGCCACCCCCTGCGGCAGCCGGCCGTTGAGCACCAGGCTGTACGTCCAGTGGATGTTCAGCCGCTGCGAGGGGTAGAGCGTGACAGTGAAGGTCGCCGGGTCGTAGACCGCCCGCGAGACCGGGATCAGCCGCCCGCCGCCCCGGGTGATCCGTTAGTTGGCGGGATCCTGGGCGGAGGCCGCGTCGAGGGCGCTGTTGAACGTCAGGGCGATCGTCGTGGGCGAGAAATGGAAGCCGTAGCGGCTGAGGCCGACGACCCGCGGCCCGGCGGCGTCGAGGACAACCTCGGACACGCTGGCCGAGGAGTCGCCGCTCGCCGAGGTGTAGACGGCCCGCAGGGTGCTGACGCCCAGGGGCAGCGCCCCGACATTGAGGCTGGCCGAGCCGTTCACGACCGGCACGGTCCCGAGGAGGGTGGTGCCGTTGTAGAACGAGACGGTCCCATCGAGCGGCGGGTCTCCCGGCGTGGTCGGGACGATCGCGGCCGTCAGCACGGTCGTCCCGTCGGCCTGGGTCGCCGCCGTGAAGGTCGTGCTGGTCCCGGCCGGGTCGACCAGGACCGAGACCGGCACCAGCGAGGTAACGGGGGCGTAGTTGGCGTCGCCGGCGTAGACGGCGCGGATGACGTGCCCGCCCACCGAGAGCCGGGCGTTGGGGAGCACCGCCTGGCCACGCATCGTCGGCACATCCTGGGCCGCGAGGCCCGCCAGCGACGAGGGCGTCATCGGTGCTGAGCCGAGGTAGACGTCGCCGTCGTAGAAGGCGACGTTCCCGGTCATCGGCGCCCCCGCCGAAGCGGCGGTGAGGGTCACGCTCTCGCCGTAGTAGACCTGCGGCTCGGACGAGACGATCGCCCCGGCGGCCGTGTCGTTGCGGGTGATCTCCACCGTGATCGGGGAAGAGGCGACGGACCGGAAATAGGCGTCGCCCGCGTAGATCGCCATGTAATGGATTTGACCGGTCGCGAGGCTGGAGAAGGAAGCCGTCGCCACGCCCTGGGCGTCGAGCGTGGCCGTGCCGATCAGCTCGTCGCCGGCTTAGAAGCCGACGAGCCCGGTCGGGAAGAGGCCCGCATAGGAGGCCACGGTCATGGTGAAGACGACGGGCCGGCCGTATTCGGCCGTCTCGGGCGATGCCGCGAAGGTCGTCGCCGAGGTGACCAGCACCGACTGCACGACGCTGGAAGACCGAGCGGCCGCATGGACCGAATCGCCGTTGTAGACGGCGAAGATCGGATGCGGGCCGGGCTCCAGCCCGGACATCGAGAACGTCGCCACGCCGTCGACCAGGGGGACGACGCCCAGCAGGATGGTCCCGGTCATGAACGAGACCGAGCCGCTCGGCATAGCGAGGCCCGCCGTCGTGGCGGCGACGCTCGCCGTGAAGACGATCGATTGCCCCGGCGAGCTGGGAATGGCCGAGGACGCGATCGTGGTCGTGACGGCCGCCCCCCGGACCGTGAACTCATAGACGTTCCGGGTCGACGCCAGATTGTTGTCCAGGACGCTGATGATCCCGCCGAAGGGCATGCCCTCGGTGCTCGTGGGGATCCCCGAGATGAGCCCGCTCTCGCTGAGCGTCAGGCCCGGCGGAAGGCCGCCTTCGAGGCTGTAGACGTATCCCTGGCCCGAGCCCCCGGTGGCGACGAGCTGCTGGCTGTAGTAGGTGCCGACGACGAACGTCGGCAGGGTCGCCGGGCTGATCGCCAGGGCGGGGTTGACCACCAGGCTGTAGGTCGCGGTCCCCACTCCGCCGTTGTCGCCGACGGCGGTGACGATCACCGAATATGGCGAGCCTGAGGAACTGGTCGGGGTGCCGGTCAGCTCACCCGTCGGGCAGAGCGTCAGGCCGGCGGGCAGCCCTGTCGCGCTGTAAACGTAGCCGCTGCCCGAGCCGCCCGAGGCCGTGAGTTCCACCAGGAAATCGTTGTTCACCGTCATGATCGGCAGTGAGGCCGTCGTCGGCGTGCCGATCAGGAGGCCCTCGGGAGAGAGCGACAGGCCCGGCGGCAGGGCGCTGGCGTCGGGCGAGACGCTGAAGACGTAGCCCTGGCCCGAGCCCCCCGTGGCCGTGAACTGCTGCTCGAACGCGTTCATCGCGGTGAGCGTCGGCAGCGATGCAGGGGTGACGGCCACCGTCGAATAGACGGTGATCTCATACTCCTGGGTGTGCTCTGCGTTCTGGTCGTCCACCACGGTCACGGTGAACGTATACACGCCCGGGTCGTCGTTGACGTAGCCCATGATCTGGCCCCCGCCGCCCATCATCAGGCCGTTCGGCAGGCCGGTGGCGGAGAAGGCGTAGCCCTGTCCCGAGCCCCCTGACGCCGTGAGCTGAGGGGCGTACAGGTTACCGACCGCCGTGTTCGGCAGCGTCAGCGGGCTGATGGAGATCGCCGGATTCACCGGGATAGTATAGGTGTCGACGGTGCTGGCGCCCTGGTCGTCGGTCAAGGTGACCAGGACCGTGAACGGCGAGCCCGTCGTCGTGGTCGGCGTGCCCGTCATGAGGCCGCTCGAGCTGATGCTCAGGCCCGGCGGCAGCGTGGCCGAACTGAACGTGTAGCCCTGGCCGGAGCCGCCCGTGGGGCTGAGTTGGAGGCTGTAGGGGCTGCCCACGGTCGGGACGTCGATCGTGCCGTGGGTGATGTCGAGGGCGGGGTTGACGGTCAGCGAGTAGGAGACCTCGCCGGTGGCGCCGTTCGAGTCGGTGACCGTCACCAGCACGGTATAGGGCGAGCCCGCGTTGCCGGTCGGAGTGCCCGTGATCACGCCCCCCGCGCTGATGGCGAGGCCCGTCGGCAGGCCGGTTGCGCTGAACGTGTATCCCGTGCCCAAGCCCCCGAAGCCGGTCAGGGTCGCCGTGTACGCGCTCCCCACGGCCGGCTGGGCGAGGGACGCCGGGGTAGCCGAGATCGCCGGGTTGATCGCGAGCGTGCTCGAAACGACCCGGACGTTCCCGTCGCCGTCGGTGACGGTGACGTCGACCGTGAACGGCGACCCCATATCGCTCGTCGGAGTGCCGGTGACGAGGCCGCTCGCATTCATCGAAAGCCCGGCGGGCAGGCCGGTCGCCGAGTAGGTGTAGCCGGATCCCGAGCCGCCCGTGGCGGTCGTCTGGAAGGAGTAGGCGCTGTCCACGGCCCCGGGCGTGAAGGACGTCGAAAGCGAGATGGCCGTGTAGACGGTGAGCGTCACGGCCTGCGAATCGTCCGGCGAGATGCCGTTCGCGGCGGTGATGGTAAGGTTGTAGACCGCGGCCTGTCCCGCGGCCGGGGTGCCCGTGATGGTCGCCGTGCCGTCGCCGTTGTCTATGAACGTCAGGCCGGTCGGGAGCATCTCGGTGTACGAGATCGCGGCCGTGGGCGAGCCTGTCGTCTCGATGATGAAAGTGCCGTCGCTCCCGACCGCGAACGAGGCGGCCGACCCGCTGGTGATCTCCGGCGCACTGGTCTGCGTCGCCTGCACCGCGCCGATGTCGACCATGCTGTTGTTCGTCCGGGGCTCCCCGCGCTGGTCGGTCGTGACCGAGACGGGGACGGCCGCGAGGTCGCCCGCCTCCAGGGCCGGGCTGTCGCTCGCCGGCAGGAATGTCCGGGTCGGTCCGCCGTTGTCGGCCAGGGCGCCGAGCTTGGGGTCGGCGTTGGAGACGATCGTCCCGGAGAAGTTGACCGCGTCGCCGATCAAATTGCCGACCTCGGTGGCGGTGAAGCCACCGGAATTGATCGAGTTGCTCATGATGTCGGCGGTCGACCCATAGAGGATCGAATTGTTGACGACGACCGAGGAGACGTTGTCGTCCCCGAGGTTGTAGACGGCGCCGCCGTACTCGGCGATGTTCTGGTAGAACGTGGCGAGGTCGATCGTGAGTTCGCCGTTGTAGTTGAACACGGCGCCACCAAGCCCCTGGCCGTCGGTGTCCCCCGACCCGCCCGTCACGGAGTTGTTGGTGAACGTCGAGTTCAGGATGTTGACCGTGCCCTGATGGTTGAAGTTGGCGCCGCCGAAGCCGGCCCCGCCGCCCCCCTGGTAGGTCCCGCCGATGGAATTTCCGCCGGAGCTGGCGCCGAAGCCGCGTTGCCCTCCCGTGGCGCCCGCGCCGCCGCCGCCGCCGAAGCCGCCGGCTCCGCCCGTCCCGCTGATCCTGAAGCCGCCGCCGCCGCCACCGCCGCCGAAGCCCCCCTGGCCGCCCGTGGTGGACATGGCTCCGCCGCCGCCGCCGCCCAGGTAGGCGTCCGAGAGCCCGGTGCCGTCTCCGCCTTCGAAGTTATAGGCTCCGCCGCCGCCGCCGTCGGTGACCGCTTCCGGGGTCGACATGGCGCTGCCGCCGCCGTAAGCGAATGTCCCGCCGGCGTTCAGGCCGCCGGCGCCCGAGAAGATGTCGTCGCCGACCCCGCCGTCCCCGCTCGGGCCGGCCACGCCGCCACCGCCGCCCGGGTTCGTGCCATTCTTCGCCCCGCCGGCGCCCCCCGCGCCGCCCACGGCACCGCCGCCGCCGGACGAGTCGGTGCTGCTCGCCCCCGCGCCGCCAGCGCCCCCCCGGGCGAGCCCGTCGGCGACCGTGACGTTCATCAGCGACAGGCCGCCTCCGCTACCGACGCCGAAGATCCGCCGCTCCTGGTTCCCGCTGATGGTGAGGCCGGGGGGCCGCCCGCGTCGATCGTCACCTCGTCGGCGCCGATCGTCAGCGCCGTGGGGCCGAAGTCGGTCGTCTCGCTGTTCGTCAACAGGGATATCGTGAATCCCGCGAGGTCGCCGTTGAACGTGATCAGGTCGCGCTCGGCGTTCGCGGCGGCGTCCAGCATGGCCTGGCGGAGCGTGCCCACGCCCGCGTCGCCCGGGTCGACGACGACGAAGACCGCGGGGACCGCCCGATCCTCCGGCGACTCTAGGAGCGGCATGCGGCGACGCTCGGGGCCGAGGCGCGAGGGCTTGCGGTGTTCCGGGGGCGACGCTTGAGACGCATGGTGGGGCGGCTCCGGCTGCGAGAGGTCGAACCCCGGAATTGGGCGGGGCTCGGCTCAGGTCGAGATTGGACGTCGATCGTCGGCATGGCGTCGCGGTACGGCCGTCGGGCCGACGATCGCATCACCGCCTAAACCATTAAGGCGCGCGGGCCGGGATGAGAACGTCGGGGATCGGAGAATGATCCGTGAATCCCTTCACCCGAGCCCCGTGCGGCGGGATCAAGCCTCGCAGCAGGACAGGATGCCCGAGAGGCATCCCGCGTAGGCTCGGGCCCGGACTTCGGCCGCGAACGCCGAGGCCCGATCGCGGGGGCCGCCGGGCCGCGACAGCACGGCGACGGCGTCGGAGATCGCCGACAGCGGCTGGCGGCCGACCAGCGCGCGGCCCGACCCCAGCTCCGCCACGGCACGTGCCGTCAGGCCCTGCTCTAGGTGGATGGGCAGGAGGATCTTCGCCCTCCCGAGGCAGAGCGCCGATTCGGTCGTGTTGAGGCCGCCGTGGTGGATCACGACGGCCGCCTCCGACGCCGCGCGCCCGATCGGCGGCGGGGTCTCGCGGACCGCAACCCCCGCGCCACGCAAGGCGACCTGGGGGGCGGTCGCGTTGCGGAGGTACGCTTCGCCGGCGAATCCGCTCGCGGCCAGGTGCGAAAGCAGGTCGCAGGCCCTCGGGAAGTCCCCGGACAGATAGGGGAAGAAGTGCCGGATCGGCCCGCTCGCGGGCGGAGTGGGTCGATGCAAGGGCTCGACCATCTCGTCGCGCCGGAATCCGCGATAGGCGTCGATCTCGGGCAGGGTGTGGACGAAGCGATCGCCGCTCCCCAGGGCTTCCGGGAGCGTCGCCGGCGCGGGGCGTCCTCGGCGGGCCAGGGCCTCGCGGATGTTCGCCAGGATCGGGGCGGGGTCGAATGTGGGAGCGGCTTGCGGGTTGATGGTCGGGAAATCGTCCCCCTCGGCGGGGGGGACCGCGAAGCCGATCCCGATCGTCACGCAAGGGACCTCGCCGGACGCGGCCAGGTGCAGCGTCGGGGCGAAGTCGCAGACGACCGCGTCGGCGCGGGTTTGCTCGACGATCGTCCGCCAGGCGTGGACGAGCAGGCCCAGGCCGTGAGGCTCGGCGTAACCGGCGATCCCCAGGACGTCGGTGAATCGAGACGCCTGGAATCCGGGCGGGGGCGGGGCGAGCCAGAGCGGCGCCTGCACGACGCGGTGGCGACGATCCCGGAGCAGGGGGGCCGAGGTTCGCAGGTCCTTGAGGGCGAGGATCGGCGAGTGGCCGCGTTCGGCCAGGGCGTCGGCGATCTCCAGCAGACGGGCCGCGTGGCCCAGGCCGCCGCCGAGTTCCCATCTCAGGAGGATCGTCTTCATCGCTGGCCCCTCGCGTCGCGGGGCCTCCAGCCGGCCCGGCTCACGACACGATACGACGCCGGCCCACCCGGGGCGACCGCGGGGTCAGCCCGACGTCCGGGAATGCCGCTCGACGCGGCTCCCGCGCCAGGCGTGAGGGCCGCGGAGGACCGAGGCCGATTGGGCGGCGTGGGCCGGGGAAGCCGGCGGGGTCGGGTCTCCCTCCCAGCGGTGGGCCTCTAGGCTGCGCACGATCTGGTCGGCGAGCCGCACGGCGGCGAGCGCATCCTCTCCCGTGACTCGGGGGCGGCTCCCCTGGCGGACCGAGTCGACGAACTCCTGCAGCTCCAGGGTGAGCTGGTCGCAGCCGGGCGGCTCGACCCGGTCGACGCGGAGGACCTTCCCGAAGAGGTGCTCCTTGATCGCGGCCGGCTGCGCGAGGTCGACCCCTTCGAGGTCGACGCCCCCGGCGAGGAAGTCGTCCGACGGCCGGACGACGGTCGCCTGCTTGGCGGCGAAGTCGAGCGAGGCGTAGCCCTCGGCCCCCCAGATCCGCATCTTGCGCGAGGTCGCGTAGCTCGCCCGGCTGGCCGACAGGTTGGCGACCGTCCCGTTCTCGAACTCGATCCGCGCGTCGGCCACGTCCTCGTGGTCGCCGAACAGGCTCACGCCCACGGCCGAGACCGACCGCACGGGCGAATCGACCAGGCTCAGGACCAGGTCGATGTCGTGGATCATCAGGTCGAAGACGACGCCGACGTCGGTCGAGCGGAAAGTGTACATCGCGAGCCGCTCGGCGCTCAGGAACTTGGGCCGGATCGGCGAGCCCTGGAGCGTCGAGAACGCCGGGTTGAAGCGTTCGATGTGGCCGACCTGGAGCGTCGCGCCGGTGGACCGGGCGATGGCGACCAGCTCCTCGGCCTCGGCGGTCGATCCGGCGAGCGGCTTCTCGACCATCGCCGAGACGCCGTTCTCCAGGAAGAAGCCGGCGACCTCGCGGTGGAGGAAGGTCGGCACGGCGATCGAGACGGCGTCGACCCGGCCGAGCAGCTCGCGGTAGTCGTCCACCGCGAGGGTCTTCAGGCCCTCGGCGATGGCGCGGGCCTGGTCGGGCCGCGAATCGGCGACGGCGACGAGCTCGACGCCCGGCAGCGATCCCAGGATCCGGGCGTGATGGCGGCCCAGGTGGCCGACGCCGACGACGGCGACTCGCAGCGGTTTCATCGGTCGGACTCTCCGTGTCTCATCGTTCGATCCTCCCGCCCGGCGCTCAGGCCGAGGCGGCGAGCCGGGCGCGGTCGCGGCCTCGGCCGTGGCGGCCCTGCTGCTGGTTCTCGATGAAGTCGAGCAGGTTGCGGACCTCGGGGCAGACCTGGCCGTGAGCCTCCAGGACCTCATGCGCCTGCTTGGCGATCATCCGGGCGCGGTAGATCAGGCGATGGGCCTCGTGCAGCGCGGTGATGGCCTCGGGGAGGATCCCATGCCGCTTCAGGCCGACGATGTTGATGCAGCGGACCTTCGAGGGGTTGCCCTCGACGAGCATGTACGGCGGCACGTCGTGGTAGGCCCGCGTCAGGGCGCCGATGTAGCTGTACCGGCCGACCGTGACGAACTGGTGCAGGCCGCAGCCGGCGGAGACCGTGGCGTGCGATTCCATGTGGATGTGGCCGGCGAGCATCGTGTTGTTGGCGATCAGGATCCGGTCGCCCAGGATGCAGTCGTGGCCGACGTGGACGTTGGCCATGAAGTAGTTGTGCGAGCCGATCCGGGTGACGCCCTCTTCCTTGCAGCTCCCGCGGTGGATCGTGACCCCCTCGCGGAAGGTGTTGTCGTCGCCGATCTCGAGGCGGGTGGGCTCGCCCTTGTAGGTGAAATCCTGGGGGTCGCCGCCGAGCACCGTGTTGGGGTGGACGACGTTGTTCTCGCCGACCGTCGTGTGCCCCAGGATGCAGACGTGCGCGATGAGGCGGGTGCCTTGGCCGATCCGGGCGTCGGGGCCGATCACGCAGTACGGGCCGATCTCCACCCCGTCCGCGATCTCGGCGCGGGGGTCGATGCACGCGGTGTCAGCGATCATGGTGGCCATGAGAATGGTTCCTACAGCCGGTCAGCGGGATTTGGGGGAAACTTGGCTGTTCCGAAGCGAGGGCGTCCCGAGGCCGCCCCGCGGGCTCAGGCGGTCGGCGGGGCGTCGATCAGCACGAAGCGGATCCTCGCCTCGGCGGCGGTGGCGTCGCCGACCTTGGCGACGCCCCGGACGCTGGCGTAGGCCGTCTTGATCTTCACCGCCTCCACCTCGAGGCGGAGCTGGTCGCCGGGGGTCACCTGGCGTCGCAGCTTCACGCCGTCGACCGAGGCGATCACCGCGGCCCGGCCGAGTCGGTTCACGGTCGAAGCGATCAGGACGCCGGCGGCCTGGGCCATCGCCTCCAGGATGAGCACACCGGGCATGATCGGTCGGCCCGGCCAATGACCTTGAAAGAAGGGCTCGTTGGAGCTGACATTCTTGATCCCCACGACCCGGCGGCCGGGCTCCAGCTCCAGCACGCGGTCGAGCAGGAGCATCGGGTAGCGGTGAGGGAGGATCTCGAGGATGCCGAGGATGTCGATCGTGCCGTCGTCCCGGACGGGGAGGGCGGCGGCCCGCGGGCGGACCTCCTTCTCGCGGTCCTTCTCGATCGACTGGATCAGCTTGCGCACGAGCAGGGCGTTGGTGTGGTGCCCCGAGCGATGGGCGACGACGAAGCCGTGCAGGTCCATGCCCAGGAGCGCGAGGTCGCCCACCATGTCGAGGACCTTGTGGCGGGCGCACTCGTCGGCGAACCGCAGCTCGTTGCCCACGACCCCGGCGGGGCCGAACATCAAGACGTCGGCCTCGGTGGCCCGCAGACCGATCCCCGCGGCGCGGAGCGCCTTGGCCTCCTGCTCCAGCAGGAACGTCCGGCAGGGGGAGACGTCGCGGCGGAAGGACTCGGGCGAGAGGGCGACCAGCACGCTCTGGTTGCCGATCGGCGACGCCTGGCCGTAGTCGAGGTGGTACGAGAGGGTCAGGCCCTCGGCCGAGTTGGGATGCGCCGCGAGCACGGCGTCCCCCTCGCGGACGACGAACGACCGCTCCAGCGAGAGGGCCTGCCGGGGCCGGTCCTGCTCGACCACGCCGGCCTCGTCGATCATCGCGACGTAGCCCTTGCTCGAACCGTCGAGGCCCGGCAGCTCCGGGGCGTCGATCTCGATGGTGCAGTTGTCGACCTGCATGCCGGCCAGCGCGGCCATGACGTGCTCGATCATCTCGACCTTGGCGGCGCCGTCCTGGACGGCCGTGCGTCGCTGGGAGGGGACGACCTGGCTGATGTGGGCGGCGACCCCGGGGCGGCCGGGGAGGTCCGTGCGGACGAACCGCACGCCCGAGTCGGGCTCGGCCGGGAGGAACCGCAGTTTGACGTCCGCGCCGTGGAAGAAGCCGACCCCTTGCAGGGCCGCCTCGCGGGCGAGGGTGCGTTGGGGACGCTTGGAGATCTGCATACCTTCCCTGGTCCTTTCGCCCGGCGCGGAGTCTGCCTCGCGGCCGGCTTCCCTTCGAAGTCCCGATCGATCCGTGATCGAGACGGCTCCCCGGCGCGGGGCGACGGCGACGCGCCGGGGATTGCGGACGGCGGCGTCGGGTGCGGGCCGATCGGCCCGCCCCGGCGACCGAGGATCAGATCAGCGGAGGCTCGCCTTGGGGGCGGCGGCGGAGGCCGGGGCGGCCGCGCCGGCGGGGGCGCCCGGGGCCCCGGCGGGGGGCGTCGCGGCCTTGGCGGTCGGGCCGCCGGCGGCCTTGTACACCGCGTTCAGGTTGTAGACCACGTCCTGGGTGATGTCGTTGGCCGGGTCGAAGTAGATCATCGGGTTCGACATGGCGGCCATGACCGAGTTGGGGTTCGCCCCGCTCGGGGTCTGGTTCGTCACCTTCATCACGTAGGTCATCTTCCGGGCCTTGGCGATCTTCTTGGCGACCTCGGTCACCTCGTTGTACAGGCTCGCCATCGCCTCGGCTTCCCGAGACTGGAACTCGCGCTCGGCCTGCTCGCGGCCGGCCTCGAGCTTCGCCTTCATCTCGGTCAGCTTGTTCTCCTGCTTCTTGAAGTCTTCCTGGCCCGGGGTGAAGCGCTGGAGCAGCTCGGCCTCCTGGACCATCTCCTGCTGGAGCTTCATCAGCTGGCCTTGCCGATCCTTCAGCGCGCCCTGGAACTCCTCGTTGGCGTACTTCACCTTCTCGTAGTTCTTGAAGACGCCGTCCAGGTCGATGGTGCCGATGACCGGCGCGGTCCCTTCCTTGAACTGCGAGGCGCCGCCGTTCGTCTTCCGCACGGCCCCGTCCTGCTGGCCCTGGATCGGCGCGACCAGGAGGCCGGCCCCGACGACGCCCAGGCCCACCGCCACGATCAAACGAGATGAGAGAACCATCGGTCAAACTCCTTTTTACACCGCTGGTGGTGGTCGCGGGCCGTCGCCCAACTCGCGCTCGACCGGGGAGTCCGTCGAACGGCGGGTCGTCCCTCGCGCATCCGGGCGAGGTTCGAGCGTCCGCCCGAGGGCGACCGACGGCCGGGAGACGCCTCCTGGACCTCGATCGCGGGACCGGCAAGCCGACGGCGGCATTCTGCCCCGAAGGTCGGAAGGGGTCAAGGCGAACCGTCGCGCGGCCGGGGCGAATCGCGGCGAGGCCGGGGCGGGGGAGAGGGCCGTCCATCTTCCCCGCGGGCCGGTCCCCGCCTCACGATCGAGGCGGTCGGCGCGGGGTAGGGGCCGTCAGGCCCCCGTGTAATTCAGGACGAAGTCGTGGAAGCGGTACTTCTTGTTCTTGGGCGTCTCGCCGGCGGCCGCGAACAGGCTCAGCAGCAGGTCGCCGAAGTGCTCGGTCCGCACGCTGTAGAAGTTGTGCTTCCCCTCGCGTCGCGACTCGATCAGGCTCGAGACCCGCAGCAGCGCCAGGTGGTGGCTGACCGCCGGCTGGCTCTGGCCCAGGCGGTTGCACAGCTCGGTGACGTGCAGCTCGCCGTCTTCCGAAAGCGCAAGGTAGAATAGGATCCGCAGTCGGGTCTCGTCGCTCAGGAGCTTGAAGACCTGGGCCAACTCGCGGATCGACTGGTCGGACACCTCCGGCGCCAGCACCTCCACCTTGTCGTGCCCGTTGCCGTTCCCGTTGCCGTTGGAGGCCGCTTTCTTCGCCATGGCGTATTCCCTTGCAAGGAGCTTTCGATGGGTCCGATCCCTCTCAGTACGTCGGAATCGGAGTGATCAATGAAAGAATTCGGAGCGGACGACGTGGAAACCGACCCCCCATGCCTGACCGCGCCGGTGACCGGGGGGAAGGCCGAGGGTGAAATTTCCGGGTTGTGATGAATTTGGTCGGGTCGGGCCTTCGAGAGAGGTCGAGGCCCGGAACTGCGAGGAGTGGGACGAGGCGACGGACGGTCGAGGCAACGGCAGTCGGATCGCTTACGGCTTAATGATAATCCATTTCCAGGACGAGTGCAGGCGAAAGTCGGTCGGAGTCCAAGAAGATGAGGCGTCAAGCATCGAGAAGGCCGTAGCGGGCGAGGGCCCGCGACAGCCTGGCGGTCTCGGCGGCGTCGAGCGGGCAGAGCGGCAGGCGGATCTCGCCGTTGCCGCGGCCGAGCAGCGCCAGGGCGGCCTTGAGCGGCACCGGGTTCGGCGCCAGGCCCAGCAGGTCGCGGCAGAGCGGGAAGAGCCGGGCGTGGCGTTCCCGGGCGGCTCGGGCGTCGCCGGCGTTGAAGTCGTCGACCAGGCCCCGGACGTCGCGCGGGACGAGGTTGGCGGCCACGGAAACGACCCCCTCGGCACCGACGGCCATCATGGGGAGCGTCAGGCTGTCGTCGCCCGAGAGGACCGTGAGATTGGTCCGGGCGAGGATGTCGCTGACCTGATCCAGCGAGCCGGCGGCCTCCTTGATCGCCACGATCGTGTCGATCGCGGCCAGCCGCTCGATCGTCTCGGGCTCCATGTTCCGACCGGTCCGGCCGGGGATGTTGTACAGGACGATCGGCAGTTCCACCGCCTCCGCCACGGCCGCGAAGTGCCGGTACATGCCCTCCTGGCTTGGGCGGTTGTAATACGGGGCGACCATCAAGGCCGCGTCGGCGCCGGCGCGGGCGGCGAACTTGGTCAGGCGGATCGCCTCGGCGGTGGAGTTCGATCCGGTGCCCGGCACGACCTTGGCCCGCCCCGCGGCGGTCTCGACCACGATCGCGATGACCCGCTCGTGCTCCAGGTGCGAGAGGGTGGGGGCTTCGCCGGTCGTGCCGACCGGGCTCAGGATGGGCGTGCCCTGCTGGATCTGCCACTCCACCCAGTCCCGCAGGGCCGTCTCGTCGACCTCGCCGTCCCGAAATGGGGTCGCCAGGGCCACCGTACAGCCGGCGAACATCCGTCCCTTAGTCGCCATTGAACAAGCACCCAACCTCGGAAGCCGTCGATTCAAACCCGAACACATGAAGAAAGACGACGGCTTATTGAAGGATCATGACACCATGAGTAAGTATGCACCGACGCATGCCAGCGATAAGCATCTTAGGGACGGACACCGCGTTAGGGAAGGGGGCTGGCCGCCTCTCTTAACGAAATGAAACAGTCGCCGCGGCCGGAGCCCGGGCCGGGCCGCCTAGCGGGCGGCTTCGATCCGGCCTCTCATCTCGCGCACGGCCTTCTCCAGGCCGACGAAGACGGCCCGGCAGACGATCGCGTGGCCGATGTTCAGCTCGGCCATCCCGGCTATCCCGGCGATCCCCATGACGTTGCGATAATTCAACCCGTGTCCCGCATGCAGCCCGATCCCGGCCGAGGCGATCCGCGCCGAGGCGGCCCGTAGGATCTCCAACTCGCGGTCCCTCTCCTGACCTTCGGGAGCGTCCGCGTACCGGCCGGTGTGAAGCTCGATGGCGTCGACGCCGATCTCGACGGAGGCGTCGATTTCCGACGGGTCCGGATCCAGGAAAGTGGCGACCCGGATGCCGGCTTCGCGGAGTCGCGCGACCGCCTCGCCCACCTTCTCGCGGCGGGGGGAGACGGCGAGGCCCCCCTCGGTCGTGACCTCCTCCCGGCGCTCGGGGACGAGCGTCACCTGGTCGGGGCGCACTTGCAGGGCGATCGTCAGCATGGTCGGCTCGACCGCGAGTTCCAGGTTCAGGCCGACCTGCACCGTCTCGCGGAGGATCCGGAGGTCGCGGTCCTGGATGTGCCGGCGGTCCTCGCGGAGGTGCACGGTGATCCCGTCGGCCCCCCCCAACTCGGCGGCCGCGGCGGCCCAGACCGGGTCGGGCTCGACGCCCCGGCGCGCCTGGCGCAGGGTGGCGACGTGGTCGATGTTCACGCCGAGTCGGGGCGGGGTCCAGGTGGTCGGGGTTGCGGGGGCGGTCATGGCTTGCGTTCCCAGTTCTGCGGGCGGGGGCTCATCGCGGCCCCGCCCCGGTCTTGCCGACGACCTTCAGCGGCGATTTCGCCAGGACGAAGGTGCGCTCACCCGCCAGGGTGAAGGCGATCCGCCCCTTGCGGTTCGGCCCCGCCCCCTCGATGGCGACCACCCGCCCCAAACCGTACTGCGGGTGCAGGACGGAGGCCCCCGGTCGGAAGGCGTCGAGATCCCCCGGGGGGGCCATCGGCCCTGCGGCGCCCCCGCCGCCGAGCTGCGCGGCGGTCGTCAGCCGGAAGCCCGACGGGCTCGGCGTGGGCGTCCGCGTGGGCTGCGACGGCGACGACGACGGCGGCCGACGAGGAGGCGACGCGGGCCGGCGGTCCCAGGAGCCCTGCGCCCATCGCGAGTCGCCGGCGGATACGCCCGAGCGATCGTCGTAGGACAGGAAGTCCTCGGGCAGCTCCATGAGGAACCGCGATTGCGCGGTGGCCTGCTGCTGGCCCCGGAAGGTGCGGATGCGGCATCGGCTGATGTACAACTCTTTGCGCGCCCGGGTGATCCCGACGAAGAAGAGCCGGCGTTCCTCCTCCAGCTCGTTGGGGTTCTCGAAGGCCCGGCTGTGCGGCAGGAGCCCTTCCTCCAGGCCGATGATGAAGACGACCGGGAACTCCAGCCCCTTTGCGGCGTGCAGGGTCATCAGGGTGACGGCGCCGGTCTGCTGGTCCCAGCGGTCGACCGGCGAGGCCAGGGTGATCTCGGCCAGGAAGTCCTGGATCGTCGCGCCGGGGTGCTCGTGGTCGAACTCGCGGGCGGCGGTGATCAGCTCTTCCAGGTTCGCCAGCCGGTCCTCCCCCTCGCCGCGCGACTCGTCCTTCAGGTGCTGGCGGTAGCCGGTCTTCTCCATCGTCTGGAGGATCACGGTCTCGGCCGGGTGGTCGCGCAGGCCGGCCAGCTCGTCGAATAGGGTCACGAAGTCGAGGAACGACCGGATCGCCTTCTCCTTGAGGCCGGGGACCTCGCGGGCGCGTCGGGCCGCTTCGAGCAGGGGGAGGCCGTGCTCGCGGGAGAAGGCGATCAGGTGGTCGAACGAGGTCTTCCCCAGCCCCCGGGGGGGGACGTTGACAACCCGGCTGAGCGCCAGGTCGTCCTTGGGGTTGTTGATGAGGTTGAGGAACGAGACGACGTCCTTCACCTCCTGACGCTCGTAGAACGACACCCCGCCGACGATCTGGTAGGGGATCCGGGCCGAGCGGAAGGCCTGCTCGAAGGTCCGGGTGAGGGCCGTGATCCGGCAGAAGACGGCCACGTCCGAGTAGTTGTAGGCCCCCTCTCGGACGAGGCTCGCGATCCGGCCGGCGACCCCTTCGGCCTCCTCGGTCTCGCGGGCGTAGACGGTGACCTGGACCGGCTCGCCGCTGGGGTTCTCGGTGATGAGGTCCTTCGGCTTGCGGTTGACGTTGTACTGGATCAGGTGGTCGGCCACCGCGAGGATCGTCTTGGTGCTGCGGTAGTTGTGCTCCAGCTTGACCACCTTGACGCCGTCGTAGTCCTTCTCGAATTCGAGGATGTTCGAGAGGTTCGCCCCGCGCCAGCCGTAGATGGACTGGTCGGGGTCGCCGGTGACGCAGAGGTTTGGGTGGTCGACCGACAGGGCCCGGACGATGGCGTACTGGGCCATGTTGGTATCCTGGTACTCGTCGACCAGGACGTAGCGGTAGCGGGCGTCGAGGTCGGCCCGGACGTCCCTGTGCTCCTTGAGGATCTTGACGACGTGGACGAGCAGGTCGTCGAAGTCGACGGCCGAGGCCGCGCGGAGCTTCTCCTCGTAGCCGGCGTAGACCTTGGCGACCAGGCGGTCGCGGTCGTCGCGGGCGCGGTGGGCGAGCGACTTGGGGGTGGCCAGGTCGTTCTTGGCCCGGCTGATGGCCCCTTCGATCTTCTCCGGGGTGATCGGCGGCTCGTCCACCCCCATCGCGTCGAGCACGTCGCGGACGGCCCGCAGGCGGTCGGCCTGGTCGTAGATGGTGAATGAAGAGTCCAGGCCGACGAGCGAGCCGTGGGCCCGCAACAGCCGGGCGCAGAAGCCATGGAACGTGCCCACCCAGACCTTGGCGCCGGGGATGAGGGCCTCGATACGCTCCCGCATCTCGCCGGCGGCCTTGTTGGTGAAGGTCAGGGCGAGGATGTTGTGTGGCGCCACGCCCTTGTGGAGCAGGTGGGCGACCCGCCGGGTGATAACCCGGGTCTTCCCGGAGCCCGCGCCCGCCAGGACGAGGAGGGGGCCGTTGACGTGGATCACGGCTTCGCGCTGAGGGGGCGTGAGGTCGGCGAGCAGGTCCATCGCGTTCCTTGCTTCGACGTGAGCATCCATCCGGGTCCGGGTGAGTCCGTACCTTTGGAAGTATAGCGGCGACGGCCCCCGCGGGCGATTCGATTTCGGGGCGGCCGGGGGCCGGCGGTCGTCGCAACCGGCGGCATCCTACCGGCCCGCGAGGGCCTCCGTTAAGCTGGGAGGGTCGACGCAGCGAGGCGGAGGAGGGGAAGGCGGATGGAGATCCTCGGGATCGGTACGGACATCGTCGAGTGCCCGCGCATCGGCGGCATGATCGAGCGGCACGGAGAGCTTTTCCTGCGTCGGATCTACACCGACCGCGAGATCCGCTCCTGCCAGGCCCGGCGGCGGTCGATCGAGCATTTCGCGGCCCTGTGGGCGGCCAAGGAGGCCGTTTTCAAGGCCCTGGGGACCGGCCCGGCCGAGGGGGTCGCCTGGACCGACGTGGAGATCCGAGGGGGCCCGCGGGGGCCCCATCGGGTCATGGTCGCAGGCGCCGCCAAGGACGCGGCGCGGCGGAAGAACGTGGGGGACGTGCTGGTCACGATGGCCCACTGCCGGACCTACGCCACCGCCTACGCGACGGCGGTGGCCCGGCCGGGCCCCGGACCTGCGCCCCCGGCGGAGAACCCGGGGGCGTAGGTCGGTCGGGGACGGGTCAGTCGTCGGCCTCGACGTCCGCGGTCACGGCGTCCTCGGTCGCGGCGTCCTCGGCTTCCGCCGCGGCGGCGGCCGTGGCCGATTCGGACTGGACGACCAGGGCGTTGATCTTCTCAAGGGTCTCGGCGCTCGGCTCCTTGGTCCCCTTGCACTTGGGGTACTTGGCGCAGCCCAGGAAGTAGCCCCGGCGGCCCTTGCGGGGGGTCATCGGGCCGCCGCAGTCGTCGCAGACCTCGTCGAGCTCCAGCGACTTGAAGTCGGGCCCCTTGGCGGCGGCCGGCGGCGGGGCCATCTTGGCGACCTCGTCCTTCAGCTCGTCCGGGACCGGCACCGCGTTGCGGCACTTGGGGTAGCCGGTGCAGCCCAGGAAGGCCCCCCGCTTGCCCTGGCGGACCGCGAACGGCTTGCCGCACTTCTCGCACTTGAGGTCGATCTTGAGGGTCGGCAGGGGCTTCCCCTCGGCGTCGACCGCCACGATGTTGCGGCACTTGGGGTAGCCGGTGCAGCCCAGGAAGGGGCCCCGACGGCCGTTCCGCAGGGCCATGGGGCTGCCGCACTTCTCGCACTTGTGCTCGGTCTCGGACAGCTTGGGGACGGGGTTCCCCTGCTCGTCGATGTCGAACGATTCCTTGCACTGGGGGTAGCCCGAGCAGGAGAGGAACTTCTCCCCCTTCTTGCTCTCGCGGATCATCAGCGGCTTGGAGCACTTGGGGCAGGCGTGGCCGCTCTCGACGGCCTCGGCCCGGGGGGCGCCGCCGATCGGCCGGGTGGCCTTGCAGTCCGGGTACTTGGAGCAGCCCAGGAACTCGCCCGTGCGGCCGAACTTCATGACCATCGGCGCGCCGCAGACGTGGCAGACCTCGTCGGTCATGATCTGGACGCGTTCCATCCCCGTCTCGGCGGCCTTCAGGGCCTCCTGGAATGGGTGGTAGAACTCGTCCAGGACCTTGACCATGTCCTCCTTGGCCGTGGCGATGTCGTCCAGCTCGTCTTCCATCCGGCCTGTGAACTTGAGGTCCAGGATCTTGGGGAAGTGCTTGACCAGGACGTCGGTCACGACCATCCCCAGCTCGGTCGCGGAAAACCGCCGGTCCTTGTGGTCGACGTACTTGCGGTCCTGGATCGTCTGGATGATCGGGGCGTAGGTGGACGGCCGGCCGATGTTCTCCTTCTCCAGGGCCTTGATCAGCGTGGCCTCGCTGTAGCGCGGGGGGGGCTGGGTGAAGTGCTGGGTGGCGTTCAGGCCCTGGAGGTCCAGGGGCTGGCCGACGACGATCGGCGGCAGCAAGGCGTCCTCTTGCTTGCCGGCGGCGGCCCAGACCTTGCGATGGCCGTCGAACCGCAGGATCTTCCCCTGGGCCTTGAAGAGGCCGGGCCCCGCCGTGATGCCGACGTCGGTCACGGTGAAGACGGCCGGCGTCATCTGGCTGGCGACGAACCGGTTGTAGATCAGCTGGTAGAGGCGGTGCTGGTCGTGATTGAGGCGGTCGCGGACCCGCTCCGGGCTGAGCGCCAGGTCGGTCGGGCGGACGGCCTCGTGGGCCTCCTGGGCGTTCTTGCCGGCGGCGTAACGGTTGGGCTTGGCCGGGAGGTAGCGGTCGCCGTAGCGGTCCTTGATCAGGTCGCGGACGCTGGTCAGGGCCTCGTCCGACACCCGCAGGCTGTCGGTACGCATGTAGGTGATGAGGCCGGTCGGGCCCGAGCCGTCGACGTCGATGCCCTCGTACAGCTCCTGGGCGAGCTTCATCGTCTTCTTGCCCGAGTACCGCAGGCGGATCGCGGCCTGCTGCTGGAGCGTGCTCGTCTTGAACGGCGGGTCGGCCCGGTCGAGCTTCTCGGCCTCCTCGACCTTCGAGACGACGTAGGGCTCGGAGGCCAGGGCGTCGCGGACCTTGTGGGCGTCGGCCTCGGTCGCGGCCTCGAACTTCTTGCCCTCGTACTCGGCCAGCGCGGCCTCGAACCGCTCGCCCTCCTCGGTCGAGCCGACGGGGGAGACGACGGCCGTGATCCGCCAGAACTCCTCCTGGACGAACGCCCGGATCTCCCGCTCGCGGTCGACGATCAGCCGTGTGGCGACCGACTGGACGCGCCCGGCGCTCAGGTTGCGGGCGACCTTCTTCCAGAGCAGGGGGCTGAGCTGGTAGCCCACGAACCGGTCGAGGAACCGCCGGGCCTGCTGGGCGTTCACCATGTCCATGTTGATCGGGCCGACCTTGGTGAAGGCGTCCCGCACGGCCCGCTCGGTGATCTCGTGGAAGGTGACGCGGCGGACGCGGTCGTCGGGCAGCTCCAGGGCGTGCTGGAGGTGCCAGGCGATGGCCTCCCCCTCGCGGTCGGGGTCGGTCGCCAGGTAGACGACGTCGGCGCGGGCGGCGTCCTTGCGGAGGTCGCCGATGGTGTCCTTCTTGGTCGGCACCACCTCGTACGAGGGGGCGTAGCCGTTGGCCACGTCCAGCCCGAGCTTCCGCTTCGGGAGGTCGCGGACGTGGCCCATGCTCGCCTTGACGATGTACTTGGAGCCCAGGAACTTGTTGATCGACTTGGCCTTCTTGGGGCTCTCGACGATGACCAGCGAGGGGCCGGTGCCGGGCTCGCCATAGCTCGCCGCCGCCGACTTGGCCTTGGAGCCCTTGGCCGCCGTCGCCTTGGGGGCCTTGGTGGCCTTCGCCTTCGCCGCGGCCTTGGGGGCCTTCGCCGCGTCCGCCTTGGGGGCCTTGGGCGCCTTCGCCTTGGCGGCCTTCTTCACACCCGCTTTCGAAGCCTTGGCGGCCCCGGGCGCGGCCGGCTCGGCCCCCTCGGCCGGGTCCGACCAGGGGGGCGAGGCGGCGGGCTCGGCCGCCTTCGCGTCCGGGGAGTCGCCGTCGTCGGGAGTGGGCTTGGGGGAGGACTTTGGCGGCACGTTGATATCCTATGATCTTTGCTTGGAACGAGATCCGTCGATCCGACCGGTTCCGCCGGATTCCCGCCCGGGGGTCCTTTGAGGTTGCTCCGGGCGGCAGACATGCTACGATGTGAGGTTCCTGGGCCGTCGATCACGACTCCGCATCCTTCACACTTAGCGGCATAGCTAGGGTAACGGGGTCTGTCAAGGGGGGGGGCGCCGAGGAGGCCCCTCCGAAGCCTCTCAGCCAAGCACCGAGGATCCCCATGCCTTTCGAGGTCTTCCGTCGCCACCAGCGCAAGATGCTGGCCATGCTCGCCATCCTGGCGATGTTCTCCTTCGTCCTCGCGGACAGCCTCCCCCGCCTGTTCGGGACGAACTACGCCGGCCCCGACGTCGAGGTGGCCAAGCTTTTCGGCAAGACGGTCCGCCGCAGCGACCTCAACGAGATGGCCCGCCAGCGCAACCGCGCCAACCTGTTCATGGCCGCCCTGAATCCCTATAGCCGCGACGGCTTCTTCGGCGGCCTCAAGGAACGCGACCTGATCGACGCCCTGATCCTGGAGAAGGAGGCGGATCGCCTGGGGATGCCCGCCGACCCGATCACCGGCCGCGAGTGGCTCAAGGCCCGCACCGGCGGCCGGCTGAACCGCGAGATGTTCGAGATGCTCTACAGCCGGTTCAGCAGCGAGATCAGCCAGGAAGACCTGCTCGCCGACCTCGCCAACCAGGTCCGGATCGCCAAGGTCCGGTCCCTCCTCGGACGCGCCCCGATCACCCCCTTCGACGTCTACCAGGCCTATCGCGGCCAGAACGAGCGGGTGGCCGACAAGATCGTCGAGATCCCCGTCGAGAACTTCGCCGGCCAGGTCGGCGAGCCCTCCGCGGCCGAGGTGCAGGCCCTGTACGACAAGTTCAAGGACGTCCTCCCCGACCCGGCCTCGCCGGACCCCGGCTTCAAGGTCCCCCGCCAGGTCCAGGTCGAGTTCGTCTCGATCGACGGCGGCTCCAAGGCCCGGAGCCTCCGCGATTCGCTGGCCGACGCCGAGCTGCGATCGTTCTACGAGAATCACAAGGCCGAGTTCAAGGTCCCCTCGGAACTTCCCGACGACCTGTTCGCCGACGCCGCCGACCTGACCCCGGCCGTCATCCAGCCGTTCGACGAGGTCCGCGACCTCCTCGCCAGCCGGCTCGCCGACGAGAAGGCCCAGGAGGCGATCAACGACGTCTTCAACCGCATCCGCGACGAGGAGTTGATCCCCTTCGCGGACAAGTACCTGACGATGCTCGACGACCAGGCCGCCTCGCCCGCCGCCAAGGTCCAGGCCCCGGAGCCCGTGGACCTCAAGGCCCTGGCCGAGAAGGACGGCCTGACCTACGAAATCACCCCCCTCCTCGCCCGCGACAAGGCCGCCCGCTACGGCCTGATCTCCAACGCCCAGGTCGGCACCACCCGCCTCAGCGGCGGACGCCGGTTCGTCGACGAGTTCTTCGACCCCAAGGTCGGCCTCTATGAGCCCGTCGAGCTGACCGACATCCTGGGGACCCGCTACCTCGCCCGCAAGGTCAAGGACGAGGCCCCCCGCACCCCGACGCTCGACGAGGTGAAGCCCGAGGTCGTCCGCGCCTGGAAGCTGGAGAAGGCCCGGCCCCTCGCCGAGAAGGCCGCCCAGGAGCTGGCCGCCAGGATCAAGTCCGAGAAGCAGGGCAAGATCGAGGAAGACCAGATCGAGGGCTACAACGTCCTGGCGGTCCCGCCGATCACCCGCATGCAGGTCGGCGGCCTCGGCGCCGGCCCGTTCGATTACGTCCCGCAGGCCGAGACCCCGATCCCCGAAATCGAGTACGCCGGCGACTCGTTCCGCGACGCCTACTTCGGCGTCAAGGCCGGCGAGACCGCCGTCGCCGCCGACGAGCCGAAGGCCCACTACTACGTCATCGCCCTCGACCGCCGCGAGCCGGTCGCCTTCACCCAGCTGTACGCCCCCAACGGCGAGGAGATGCGGTTCAACATGCTCGCCGGCGACGAGGCCTCCATCCGCCAGGACGAGGTCTGGATGAACCGACTCCGCCGCCAGGCCGGGCTCGCCGCCGACTGGACCCCCCCCGACGAGGCCGCCAGGGACGACGACTCCCGGAGCTGATCTGCGTCGAGCCCCGCTCGAAACCCCCGGCCCGGACGTCGGCCCCATCGCCCGACGTCCGGGCCTTCTTCGTGGACGTCCGGAGTTGGCTTCGTTTGCAGCGACCCCGAAACGAACCCATTTGACGTAAGGGATATCCTGGACTGATTTTAGGTTTGGAAATCCTGGCTCGGAATTGGCTTCGTTCGGCGCGCTTCGAGCCCTTCTTCACGTCCGAAGCGCCGGGACGCCTCGTGTCCCCTCGGTTTCCCCGCCGCCACGCATTGAGAAAGAGCCGGTGCGGACGCGCCCGCCGGCGCGGAACGCCCCAGGGTGACCTTGCGACCGAAATCGCGAATGGGGAGGTGCGTCGCGAATATTCGCGGAGTCGCCGTTGGAATCCTTTCGACCCGCTCGATCGGCGTGGATGTTCGGGTTTGCGCGACGGCGGCATCCTCGCCAACTTCGCGGTTGTGATAGATTCCTCAAAGGGCGCGGGCAGGCCTCTCGCGACGCCGCGCCGGTGGGGAGAAGCAACATGAGGGGGGACGGCCGTCGATGAGGATCGCCCTGCTGGGGTGGGACCTGGAGCGCGAGGCGATCGACGCGATCGGCCGGCTGGGGGCCGACGTCGTGGCCCTCACGCGCTGGTTCGCCGACGAGCCGGAGCGCGAGGCCCATGCGGGATGGCTCGAAGTCCGCTGCCCTCACGAGATCGGCGGCGGCCCGAACGAGGAGGCGACCGCGTTCGGCGTGGGGGCGGTGCGGGCGGCCAGCAACTCCGGCCTGGGATTCGGCTTTGACGTCGTCCACGCGCTGGACTGGAAGACCCGACCCGCGGCCGGTGAGCTTGCCGCGCGCGGCGAGCCTCGCGCCGTCGTGATCGCCTCGGAACGGGCCGCCGAGGAAGACGTGGAGGGCGATCCTGGGTTCGGCCCTCGCGTCGGTCCCGACGCCTGGATTTGCGACCATCCCTGGGGGGCCGAGCGGCTCCGCGCCTGGCTGCCGATCGAGGACGATTCGCCGATCCTCACCATCCCGACCCCCGCCGGCCTCACCTTCTGGACCGACCGGCACGGCCCGCGCGATGGGCCGGCCGAGGGCCCGTGCATCGTCCTGACCTTCCACGCCGGCGACCGCTTCTCGACCCGAGCCATCCTCGGGGGGGTGGCGCAGGCGCGCGAGAAGGCCCCGGGGCTGGTCGCGGCCGTGTTCGGGACCGATCCGCGCTGCCTGCGGCTGCGTCGCCGGTTGAAGGCCGAGGGCCTCCTCTCGGCGCGTTGGGGCGAGACGTGCGTGCCGTCGAGCGGCCGATGGAACGCCGCCGCGTCCCAGGCGGCGGTCGTCGGCGTCGCCTCGGACGACCTGGTGGACGACCCATTCGCTCACGCGGCCTGGCTGGTCGGCGCCCCCGTCGTCCGCGTCCAGGGGGGCGACCCCGAGGCCCTGGCCCGCGACCTGCTCGACGCCGTGTTCGACCGCGAGCGCCGCGAGGCGGACGTACGGGTGGGATCGGCCCTGGTCGCCCGGCGGCTCGACCCGGACGCCGTCGCCGCCCGCTGGCTGGAGGTCTATCGGCGAATCCTGGACCGCAGGCGGGGCGTCGGGGCGAAGGCGGATCGGGCCGAGTCGGGGCCCGCCGCGACCGGCCCGTCGGTCCCGTTCCCGGAGATGCGGTCGCGGCTCTCGTTGATCCCGGTGTCCAGCCGGGAGGCGCTGGCCTCGTGGACGCTCCGGCCCGACGACTGGCGAGGGGCGTTGGAGTGGCTGGGGCCCGAGTCGGTGCGGGCGGTCCTCACGATCCGGCTGTTCGACGTGACCGACGTCGCGTTCGACGGCCTGAACGCCCACAGCACGTCGGACGTGGACCTCGGCCCCGGCGAGAACCATCGGACGATCGCCCTACCTTTCGACGGCCGGTCCTTGGCCGCCTGCCTGGGCGTGCGTTCGCGCTGGGGGTATTTCCACCCGATCACCCATTCCCGGATCTGCCACCTGCCGCGCGAGGGGTCGGCGCCGGAGTCGCCGCCGCGTCGGCTCCGCGTGATGCCGCGTCGCCCGGGCGTCTGACCGTCCGCCCGTTCCCGTCTACCGCCCGAGCAACGGAAGAGTCGCCATGCCGTGTCTGGCCCTGGTCCTGGAACTCCACCACCCGCTCCCCGGCCCCGGCGAGGTCGCGGGCCCGGACTGGGCGGCGTCGGGGATCGCCGTCGACTGGCCGTTGCTGAGGGCGCTCGACGCCTTCGCCGAGCGGCCCGGCGAGGCGTCGATCACGCTGGCGGTGAGCCCGAGCTGGACCGCCCTGGCCGCCGACCCCCGGGCGCGCGCCCTCCAGCGGCGCGAGCTGGAGCGTAAGGTCCAGGCCGGCGAGGCCGATCGCGGACTCCTGCGATTCTTCGCCACGGCGGGCGACGGCGACCCCCTGAGGCTGCTCCGCCGCTGGAACGCCTCGGGGGCCATCGACGTGATCCCGACGACCGCCACCCACACCTGGCTCCCCAGCGTCGCGGCCGAGCCGATCCTCGCACGCGCCCAGGTCGGCCTGGCGGCGATGGACCATGCGCATCGCTTCGAAGTCCGGCCGAGCGGCGTATGGCTGCCGTTCCTGGGTTACGCGCCGGGCCTGGAGACGACGATGGCCGCCAACGGCCTGCGGTTCTTCGGAGTCGCCGCCGACGTCTTCCTGCGCGGCACGGTCCTGCCGCCGGCCCGCACCCTGGCTCCGATGGTCACGCCCGCCGGCGTGGCCGCCTTCGCCGTCCCCCCCCCGCCGGCGGCGGAGGCGGTGGACCTCGCCATGGGGTATGGACGCGATCGTCGATACGCCGACCCGAAGCAGGCCCCGATCGCCGCGGACGACCACGCGGAGCACTTCCTCGGGCGGTGGTCCGTTCGGGCGAGCGAAGCGCCCCCCGGGGGCGAAGTCCCGGACGAGCCCGTGTCGGTCGCCTCGTTCTCGGCCCACGAGCTGGCCCGCGCCTGGCCTTCGGGCGGGGCCGACGCCTGGCTGGGAAGCGTGCTGGACGGCCTGGCTTCGGGCGAGTCGGGGCGGGCCTCGTCGCTCGACCGATATCTCGCCCGCAATCCGATTGGGACGCTCGGGCGTCCCGGCGTGAGCGTCGGCGGGGTGCTCGCGGCCCGTCCCGGAGGATCCGACCTGTTCGACCGCTGTCGCGCCGCGTCCGACCTGCTGACGTTCGCGGTCGAGAAACGCCGTGCCCTGGACGAGAGCGAGCGCGAGGCCGTCGCCGAGATGGCCCGCCGGCTGCTCCGCGCCCAGCAGGTCGACTGGTCTTACCCGGTCGCCGGCGGGATCGACCCCGAAACCGGCCTGCGGCGAGCCTCGCATCACCTCGCCCGGTTCCACGAACTGGCCGGCTCGCTCATGGCCGGCCGCCTGGACCGGGGCCGGCTCGCCCGGATGCGCCGGGGCCCCTCGTTCCTGCCCGACCTCGACCTGGACGTACTCGCCGCCGGCTGACCGGCGGGACACATCAGCTCAGGACCATCAGCGCCAGCCCGGCCTGCAACGGCCAGGCGATCGCCAGCGCCAGCCCCACGCGATTCGGCCAGGGGCCCGAGGCGACCTCCCGCGCCGCCTCGGGATTGGCCGTCACCCATTTCATCCAGACCGTCAGCATGGCGATCGTCGAGGCCGCGGCGAGCCCAATCGCCAGCACGGCCGAGTCCAGATCCCCCGCGCCGCCCGTCCGCGACGAGCCCGCCGAGCGGATCGCCGCGCTCAGGAGCCAGGGGACTCCCAGCAGCCCCCAGAGCCGCTCGCCGATCCCCGATCGCTCGGTAGGTCCAGTGAATCGGCGCGCGAGATACAGGAAAGGCCCGGAAGCCGTCGCGGCCAGCCAGGCGAAGGCGAGGCTCGCCAGGATCAGGCCGGGCGCCGAGAATCCCTCGCGTCCGATGGGCCGGATGTGGATCGACGCCACCGCCGAGCCCATCACCAGCGCGACGACGTCGAGGACCGTGAGGCGTTCCACCGGATCTCTCCCCGGGATACCGTCAGTCGAGCACCGGTCGGGGCGTTCGCGGGCGGGGGCCCGAGAGGTGGACGAGTGCCGACTCGGCCGGCCGCGACGGCTGTCTACAACCCTACACGCTCGGCAGATGCCAGGCCCGACCCGGTGGCCGGCGACGCGTCGTCTTTGCGGTCTGCAGCCCGACCGCCTCCGGAACAGCCGTCTTTCCCCGAGGCGAATGCGAGGGCGGCCCAGCCCCCGAGGAACGCCCAGAACAAGGCCTCGACGGCGATCGCGATGCGGCCCATGTCCGCGCGGGCCGGCCGGACCGGCCCGACGGGTCCGAAGCCCCCCCCACCGGCGGTGGTCGCGGCGGCCACGGGCCCGACCGGGACGCTCTGAAATCCCCCGCCCCCGGCGGGGGTCGCGTTCGGGGCCGGGGCCTCGGCGTGGATCGCGTCGTAGAGGATGCGGGCGAGCTGCGGTGCGAGCAGGAACCTCCCGACCTTCACGTCGATGCCGGGACCGTACATCAGAGCCATGTATGACCATCCCAGGGCGGCGAAGCCGGTGCAGTACGTCCTCCGATCGTGCCTCCCGAACACGACACCCAGGAGGGAGCAGGTCAGCGTGAAGAAGCTGGTCGAGAGCATCGCTCCCGCCCAGGGCGGGGAGCCGACGCTGACCGCCGCCATCACGATCGAAGCGATCAGCACGAAGGCCATGACGGTGCGGATGGAAATGCGTTGCACATGACCTCCTGGCAAGGATCACGGGGCGGCCTCGGGCGACCTGGAGGGGGAGGGCACCCTCCGTCAAGTCCGCAAGGATTTGCGGCGGACGCGCCTTCCATCGTATAATAGCGGGTTGCACAATACAGGTTCGTGTCGCGGCAGAATCGGGTGAATCGGACGGTGCGCGCATCCGGGGTCGATCTTCCAAGAGCCTCCGGTCTTCCTTCGTCAGCCTCCCCGCAACCACGCACTACGGCCGCATCCGTTTCGTCCTCGCGGGGAGATCGTTTCATGGCTCTGCCCAAAGTCGTCATCGTGGGTCGGCCCAACGTCGGCAAATCGTCGCTTTTCAATTGGCTGGCCGGTCGCCGGATCGCGATCGTCGACGACGTCGCGGGCGTGACCCGCGACCGGGTCGGCACCCTCGTGCAGCTCGGCGAGGACGACGAGGACCCCCGATTCTTCGAGCTGATGGACACGGGGGGCGTCGGGATCGTCGACCGCGACGACCTGAGCCAGGACATCGAGCGCCAGATCGACACGGCCATGAACGAGGCCGACCTGATCCTGTTCGTCGTCGACATCCGCGAGGAGCTGATGCCGCTCGACGAGGAGGTCGGCCAGCGTCTGCGGTACCTGAAGACGCCGGTCATCCTGGTGATGAACAAGGCCGACGACCCGATGTTCGACGACCGCGGCGGCGAGTTCTACAAGCTGGGACGGGGCAAGCCGATCGCCGTCTCGACGCATCAGAACCGCAACAAGAAGCAGCTCCTCAAGCTGATCGAGAAGCTCCTCCCCTGGGAAGAGACCAAGCGGCCGGCCGAGGCCGCGATGAAGATCGCCGTGGTGGGGCGGCCGAACACCGGCAAGTCCACGTTCATCAACACGCTGGCCCAGGCCGAGCGGATGATCGTCTCGGAGCGCCCGGGGACGACGCGGGACTCGGTCGACGTCGCGTTCGAGCTGGACGGACTGCCGTTCACGGCGATCGACACGGCCGGCGTGAAGCGCAAGGCCAAGATCCGCGACGACCTGGACTTCTATTCGGTCCACCGCGCCGAGCGGTCGATCCGCCGGGCCGACGTGGTCTACCTGTTCCTCGACGCGACGCAGGGCATCAGCCGGCTGGACAAGCAGCTGGCCGACTACATCGCCAAGGAATACAAGCCCTGCATCTTCGTGATCAACAAGTGGGACCTGATGCTCGCCGACGACGAGGCCCAGGCCGAGGGCAAGGCGGGCATGACCCGGTTCGCGCAGGCCGTCCAGCACTCGTTCCGGAACATGAGCTACATGCCGATGGCGTTCATCACCGCCAAGACCGGGAAGAACGTGAAGTCGCTGCTGAACCTCTCCCAGGCGTTGTTCAAGCAGGCGAACCGGCGGATCAGCACCGGGACGCTCAACCGCGTGCTCCGCGAGGCCGTCGCCGCGCACCCGCCCTCGATGAAGGAGAACCGCTCGCCGCGGATCTACTACGCGACCCAGGTGGGCGAGGCTCCGCCGACCGTCGTCCTGTTCGTCAACAGTCCCCGGCTGTTCGACGCGACCTACCTCCGCTACCTGCTGAACATCTTCCGCGAGAAGCTGCCGTTCCGCGACGTGCCGATCAAGCTCTACATGCGCTCGCGCAAGCAGACCGAGCCCGGCGAGCGCAAGCCCCGCCCCGAGGACGCCATGGGCGAGGACTGGGTGGACGTGGATTATCACGCCCTGCCCGGCGAAGCTCCTCCGAACGAGGTGGAGGTGGAAGACGTCCGCTTCCTCAACCGGGAGGTCAACGAGCTGCTGTCCGACCTGGACGACTCGCCCGGTCGCTGAGGGCGCGGCGAGGGCCGCTGGGGCGTGGCGTCGCGCCGCGGGGGCCGTTACATTCGGTGGCATGAGGCCGGCGGGCGTGGGGAATTCCGCGCCCGCCACATCCCGCCACCTCGGTCGTCCCCCCAGGAGACCCCCGCCATGCACGACCATCGACGCGGATTCCTGCGCCGTTCCCTCCTCGCCGCGGCCGTCGCCCCGGCCGCTCTGGCCCCCACGGCGGCCCTGGCCATCCCGCCGATCCCGCACAAGCGGCCGAGCCGCCTGAAGCTGAGCATCGCCGCGTACTCGTATCGGCAGATGCTCACGGCCAAGCCCCCGACGATGGACATGTTCGGATTCGTCGACCTGGCCGCGCATCTCGGCTTCGACGCCGTCGAGCCGACCTCGTACTACTTCCCGGCCGACGCCGACGACGCCTACTTCGCCCGCTTCAAGCGGCACGCCTTCATGGAAGGCCTGGACGTCTCGGGCACCGCCATCGGCAACAACTTCTGCGTCCCCTCGGGCGAGAAGCGCGACGAGCAGCTCGCGCTCACGAGGAAGTGGATCGACCGCGCCGCGATGATCGGCGCCCCGGTGATCCGCGTCTTCGCCGGCAACGTCCCCAAGGACTCGACCGAGGAGGCCGCCTTCGGCTGGGTCGTCGCGTGCATGACCGAGGCGCTCGCCTACGCCGAGGCGAAGGGGATCGTGCTGGCGCTGGAGAACCACGGCGGCATCACCGCCCGGCCCGAGCAGCTCCTCAAGTTCGTCCACGCCATCGACCACCCGAACTTCGGCGTGAACCTGGACACCGCCAACTTCAAGGGCGAGGACCCCTACGCCGACATCGCCCAGCTGGCCCCCTACGCGGTCAACGTCCAGGTGAAGACCGAGATCCACCGGGCCGGCGGCAAGACCGAGGAGGCCGACTTCCGCAAGATCGTCGACATCCTCGTCGGGGCCCTCTATTCCGGCTACGTCGTGATCGAGTACGAGGCGAAGGAAGACCCGATCACCGCCATCCCGCGCTACGCGGCCCGGATGCGGAGCCTCATCGGCTGACGTCGACGACATGCCTCGAAGACGGGCCTCGCCCGGAGAGCCGACCATGATGCGACTCGCGTGGGGCCTGTCGTTCGCGATCCTGCTCGCGCCGGCGCTCGCCGCGGAGGAGGCCGCCGGGCCGATCCGCAGGGGCGTCGGCGAGTCCGCCGCGCCGGTGGCCTACTGGGTGGAATCGTCGCTCAAGCGGGTCTATCCCGCGACGCCGCCGGGAGCCTCGGCGCATCGCCTGGCCGTCCCCCGGAACGCGAGGGCCTCGTTCCAGGTCTGCGTCCGAAACGAGAGCGCGGCCTACATCGGGTTCGATTGCTCGGTGGCCGGCGCCGACGGCCTCGCGCCCCGCGTCCGACTCGTCGGCCTGGTGCCGATGCCCCACTTCACCGCGAACACCGACGCCTCGGAGCTGGAAGGGGTCGAGCACGGCCCGGGCCTGGTCCCGGACCCGCTCCTGCCCGTGACGGGCGTCGCGCTGGGACCGTTCGAGACACGCTCGTTCTGGGTCTCGCTCAGGGTGCCCGCCGACGCGAAGCCGGGCCGCCGCACGCTGACCGCGCGGATCCTCCCGTGGGGCGGGAAGGAGTCGGACGTCGCGGCGATGCCGGTCGACGTCGACGTGGCCGAACTGGTCGTCCCGCCCCGCCGCGACTTCCCGGTGATCCACTGGTGGCGCGGCGAGGCCACCTGGGACTACTACCAGACCGGCCGGTTCGACGAACGCTGGTGGGAGCTGACTCGGGCCCAGCTCGCGAACATGCTCGATCACGGCTCGGACGTCGTCTCCGTCCCGCTGCTCGTCGCGCGTCGGGAGCCGTTCGAGCGGCCCTGCCAGCTCCTGGACGTGGACGAGCCCGAGCCCGGCAAGTACCGCTTCGACTGGGAGCGGACGCGGAGGTTCGTGGCCCTGTGCCGCGAGATCGGCTTCAAGAAATTCGAATGGTCGCACCTGTGGATCTACTGGGGCGCCGAGAACCCGGTGCGGGTCTATGCGAAGGACGGCGACGGCTTTCGCATGCTCTGGCCGCCGGAGATCAGCGGATTCTCCGACACCTTCCTCGGCTTCCTCGACCAGTTCCTGCCCGAGTTCCACGCCTTCCTCACGGCCGAGGACCTGCTGGACGACTCGTACTTCCACCTTTCCGACGAGCCCGGCGAGGGGACTCACCTGGCGAACTACAAGCGGGCCCGTCAGATCCTCCGCGAGAAGGCGCCCTGGATGAAGGTGATGGACGCCCTCAGCAACATCGAATACGGCCGACAAGGGCTGACCGACATCCCGATACCGATGGTGAACGCGGCCCAGGCCTACATCGACGCCGGCATCCCCCACTGGGTCTACTACTGCTGCGCCCCGACGGGGCCCTGGCTGAACCGCTTCCTCGACACGCCGCTCGCCAAGATCCGCATGTCGGGGATGCTCTTCCACCGCCTGGGCGCGAAGGGGTTCCTGCACTGGGGCTTCAACTACTGGCACCTGATGGAGCAGGAGAAGATCGGCGACCCGTTCCACGACTCCTCGAACGGCTCGTGGCCGGGGATCCCCTATGGCGATCCGTTCATGATCTATCCGGGTAAGGACGGCCCGCTCGACTCGATCCGATGGGAGGTGTTCGCGGAGTCGCTCCAGGACTTCGCCGTCCTGCAGGGGGCCGGCGTGAGTCGCGACGACCCCCGGTTCGCCGACCTGAAATCGTACGCCGACTTCCCCAAGGACGAGGCCTGGATCCGTCGGACGCTCGACGCCGTGCTCAAGACCGCGCCCGAGCCCGAGCCGGCGCGGCCTTGAGGCGAGCCGTCCAGGCTCAGGGGTTGGACTTCGCCATGGAGTCCAACTCGGCGAGCTTGAGGCGGACGGAGACGATGTAGGGCCTTTCGCGCTCGGTCCAGTGGCCGTAGGTGGTCGCGACGATCGTCCCGTCCGGCAGCACTTCCACGCCCGGATAGGCGCAGTCCCACTTGTGGTGGTTGTCCATCAGCCGGACCTTGTACTGACCATCGCGGCCGGCGACCACGTCGTCGTAGGTGCCGACCCAGGCGACCCAGTCGCCCTGGGTGGGGCTGTCCCTGGCGGTGTCGCGGAACGAGAGGAAGAGGCGGCCGTCGGGCGCGTACTTGCCGACGTGGCGGTCGCCGGTGAGCGCGAGGGGAAGCTCGCGCGGCTTCGTCCACGTCTCGCCCTCGTCCTCCGAGGTGATCACGTGTGAGTTTTTCTTGCGGGAGTTCTCGCGGAGCAGGACGGCGATCTGCTTGCCGTCGGGCGAGCGGATCAGGCCGGGTTCGCAGAGGTGGAGCCTGGGATCCTCGGCGATGACGATCGGGTCGCCCCACGTCAGGCCGCCGTCCTTCGAGAGGGTCTTGAAGACGCGGAAGACGTTGGGGTTGGGCCGATCGTCCCGGGCGTTCTTGCCGTCGCCGTGAAAGAGGGCCATGTAGGTGCCGTCCTTCAGCCGCTCGACGCTGGCCATGGCGACCACGCCGCCGTAGTCGCCGATCTTCGCCAGCGGGGACCAGGTCGCGCCGTCGTCCTCGCTGACCGCCATGCGGATCGGGGTCAACCCGGAAAACATGATGAGACGCTTCTTGCCCTGGGCGTCGACCACGCGGTGGATCGTGGGGGTTTCCTCCGAGGTCGTCCAGTTTTCCGGGGTCGGAAGCCGGTCGGACCAGGTCAGGCCGCCGTCCTCGCTGCGCTTCATCAGCACGGCCCCCTTGCCGTGGCCTTTGGGGTAGACGATCAACATCGTCTTTCCGTCTTCGAGGAGGACGGTCGTCGGATGGCCCAGATAATGGCCCGGCTCGCGGTCGACGATCACCCGGCGGTCGGGCTGGTCGGCCAGGTCGAGAAACCGAATCGCCGTGGAGGGGCGGGCTGATTCGGCGGCCTCCTGGGCCGCGGAAGTGACGGGCATCAGGCACGCGAGGAGGCCGAAGAGCTTGAACGCCGCTTTCTCGAAGGGCATCGAGTCGACTCCAGGAGGATTGGTTGACAGGGGCCTTACAATCGGGGGGAGAGCCTCGCGGCCCGAGCGGCGTCGACCCCGGCGTCTCCCGCCCGCTTCCCTCCACGGCGGGATTCGTCCCGGGACCATTGATCGCACGCCGGACCGTCTGGGTCATGGCGATCGGCAGCGGGCTGTCGGTCGCCAACCTCTACTATAGCCAACCCCTGCTCGAACGCATGGCCGACGACTTCTCGGCCTCCGCCTCGCGCATGGGGGTCGTCGCCACGGCCACCCAGGTCGGGTACGCGCTCGGGATGATGCTCCTCGCCCCGCTGGGCGACCTGCTGGAGCGTCGCCGGCTGATCGTGATCCTGCTCGGGGCGACCGCGCTGACGCTGGCGGCCGTGGCGTCGTCGCCGACGTTCGGCTGGCTGGCGGTCGCGAGCCTGGCGATGGGGGCGGCCACGGTGACGCCCCAGATCATCGTCCCGTTCGCGGCGGCGATCGCCGAGCCCCACGAGCGCGGGAGGGTCGTGGGCACGGTCATGAGCGGGCTCCTGATCGGCATCCTGCTGGCGAGGACGGCCAGTGGATTCCTCGGCTCCCACCTGGGCTGGCGGGCCGTCTTCTGGCTGGCGGCCGGTCTCATGGTCGGCCTGATGTTCCTCATGGCGAAGGAGCTGCCGAAGTCGACGCCGACGCTCGTCGGGACGAGCTACGCCGCGCTCCTGAGGTCGCTGGGCGGCCTGGTGCGCGACCTGCCGGAGCTGCGGACCTCGGCCCTGTTCGGGGGCCTGGCGTTCGCGTCGTTCAGCGTCTTCTGGACGGTCCTGGCGTTCCACCTGGCCGGACCTCCGTTCGGCTACGGCAGCGACGTGGTGGGCTTGTTCGGCCTGGTCGGCGCCGCCGGGGCAATGGCCGCGCCGCTGGTGGGGACGTTCGCCGACCGTCGGGGGCCGAGATGGTCGATCGGACTCGGCCTGACGACGATGCTCGCGTCGTTCGTCGTGCTGGCGGCGTTCGGGTCGAGCCTACCGGGCCTGGTGGTCGGAGTCCTGCTGCTGGACGTCGGCGCTCAGTGCAACCACATCTCGAACCAGACGCGAATCTACGGCCTGGCTCCGGAGGCCCGGAGCCGGCTGAACACCGTTTACATGGTGTCGTTCTTCCTCGGCGGGGCGCTCGGCTCGGCGACCGGGGCTGCGGCCTGGCCGCGGTTCGGCTGGCCCGGTGCGTGCGCCGTGGGCTCGGCTTTCCTGGTCGCCGCGCTGGTCGTCTTCGCGACGACGAACTGGGACCGTCCGCGGATCGGCGCCGGGGACGCGGGAGGCTCGGCCGTCAGCCCAGGGGCCGAGCCTTCGGCCTGAGGCGGGCCGCCGCTCGCCCTACCGAGGCCCCCCAGCTGCGGCGATGGACGTCGGCCACGACCGCCAGCACGATGACCGCGCCGCTGATCAGCCGCTTCGACGGCTCGCTCGCGCCGACGTGATCCAGGCCCGTCTGCAGCACGGCGATGATGAGCACGCCGAGGAAGCTCCGCAGCACCGACCCGCGCCCGCCCATCAGGCTCGTCCCGCCGATGACCACCGCGGCGATCGCCCCCAGCTCCATCCCCACGCCGCCGTTGGGGTCGGCGGAGGAGACCCTCGCGACCTGGAACACCGCCGCGATCGCCGCGCACAGGCCGGAGAGGACGAACGTCAGGAGCTTCGTCGGCTTCGGGTCCACGCCCGACAGCCGCACCGCCTCCTCGTTCGTGCCGATCGCCACCATGTATCGGCCCAGCACCGTCCGCGTCAGCAGGACGTGGCCGGCGGCCACAAGGGCGAGCGCGATCAAGAAGCTCGTGGACGCGCCGAGGCCCGGCAGCGGACGGGCCAGCCACTCGATCCGCGGGCCGACGTACTTGGTCTCGGACCTCGTCAGCAGGTACGTCGCGCCCCGGGCCGATTCGAGCATGCCGAGCGTGACGATGAACGACGGGATCGACCAGTGCACGGAGATGAATCCGTTGACCAGGCCGCAGGCCGCCCCCGCCGCCAGGCAGGCCGCCAGCGCGATCGGGAACGAGACCTCCCAGTCCACGATCGCGATCCCGAGCACGGCCCCGCACAGGGCCATCACCGAGCCGACCGAGAGGTCGATGCCGCCGATCACCAGGACGAGCGTCATGCCGACGGCCAGCACGGTCAGGTCGGCGAACTGATTCACGATCGTCTTGACCGTCTGGGCCGACCAGAAGTGGTTGCTCCTCGTCCCGAACAGCACGACGAGCGCCGCCAGGACGACCAGCATGCCGACCACGTCGCCCACGCCCCGCCATCGGGCCAGGCCCGAGGGCTCGGCCCATTTCTCGGAATCGGTCTCGGTCCGGGTCGCCGCGTCGCTCATGTCAGACTTCCGCCCCCGCTCGATTCGTGTAGCCCTGGAACGCCGCGGCGAGCAGCTTCTCCTCGGTCCACTCGCCCCGCGCGAAGGTCGCGACGAGCCGCCCGGCCGAGATCACCGCGATCCGGTCGCAGATCAGGAGCAGCTCCTCGACCTCGCTCGACACGACGACGACCCCCGCGCCCCGGGCGGCGGTCTCGTCGATCAGGCGGTAGATCTCGAATTTGGCCGCCACGTCGACCCCGCGCGTCGGCTCGTCGAACATCATGACGCGGGGCTCGCGCAGGAGCCATCGGCCGACGACGACCTTCTGCTGATTCCCGCCGCTGAGCTGCTCCGCCGGCTGCTCCAGCGAATGGCAAGCGAGCTGGACCCTCCGGGCCGTGGAGGCCGCGTCCTCGCGCTCCCGACGCGCCTTGAGGAACCCTAGGGGGCCGCGATAGGCCTTCCGCCGGCCGAGCGTCAGGTTCATGCGGATCGACCTCGGCAGCAAGAGACCCTCGGTCTTGCGGTCCTCCGGGACGAGCCCCAGCCCCGCCGCGACCGCCTGCCGAGGCTGCCGGAACCGGGTCGGCGTCGCACCGGCGACGGACACGGTCCCCGAGTCGGCGGGGTCGGCCCCGAAGATCGCCCGCAGCAGCTCGGTCCGGCCCGATCCGACGAGGCCCGAGATCCCGAGCACCTCGCCGGCGTGCACGTCGAAGCTCACGTCGCGCACGCGGTCGCCGCGCGAGAGGCTTCGGACGCGCAGGACGACTTCGCCCGTCGCTCGCGCGTGGCGAAGTTCCTCGCGCGAGGGGTTCGAGCCGACCATCAAGCGGACGGCCTCGTTCAGGTCGAGTTCGGCCGCCGGCCGGGTGGCGACGAGCTTTCCGTCGCGGAGCACGCTGATGCGGTCGGCGATCCGGCGGACCTCGTCGAGGCGGTGGCTGATATAAACGATCGCCGCGCCTTGCTGCTTCAGCCGGGCGATGTTGGCGAACAGGCGGTCGACCTGAGGGGCGGTCAGAGCGGCGGTCGGCTCGTCGAGGATCAGGACCCGGCAGGGGCGTTCGAGGCTGCGGGCGATCTCGACGAGCTGCTGCTCGCCGACGCCCAGCCGCGAGGTCGGCGTCTCCGGGTCGAGACCGTCCAGGCCCACCCGCGACAGGGCCCGGGCCGCGTCGCGGCGGAGGGCGCCGAAGCGGACGACGCCGAACCGGGTCGGTAAGCGGTCGAGGAACAGGTTCTCGGCCACGGTCAGCGTCGGGAGCAGCGTCAGCTCCTGCTGGACGATCTGCACGCCGGCGGCCTCGGCCTGGTGCTTGGCGGCGGGCCGGTAGGTGGCGGCTTGCAGGGTCATTTCGCCCGAGTCGGGCGGGCCGAGTCCGGCGAGGATCCGCGCAAGGGTGCTCTTGCCGGCCCCGTTCGCCCCCATGAGCGCGTGGACCTCCCCCGGGAAGAGGTCGAGGTCCACGGCGCGGAGCACGGGCGCGGCGTAGCTCTTGCAGAGCCCGCGGACGGCGAGCAGCGGGGCGTTCGCGTCGGGTTGCGTCACGTTACTTCTTGACCACGAGGTCCACGGGGGTCGTGCGGTCGGCCGGGGTCTCCTTCTTGGCGATGACGTCGAGCGCGCACTGGAGACCGAAGACGGCGAGCTGGTCGGCGTGCTGGTCGATCGTGGCGAGGATCGCGCCCTCGTCGATGGCGGTGCGCACGGCGGCGATGCCGTCGTAGCCGATGATCTCCACCTGCCCCGAGCGGCCGGCCGCCTTGACCGCCGCGAGGGCGCCCAGGGCCATGCTGTCGTTGCAGCACATCAGGGCCTTGATCTCGGGATGCTCGCTGAGCATGGCCGAGGCCACGCGGTTCGCCTGCGCGATCTCCCACTGGGCGCTCTGCGAGTCGACGATCTTGAGGTCGGCGGCCTTCGCGGAGTCCTGGAAGCCCAGCAGTCGCTGCTGGCCGTTGAACGCCGTCTTGAGCCCCTCGACGATCGCCACGGGGTCGCCGGGCTTGAGCTTCGCGGCCAGGTAGTCCCCGGCGAGCTTCGCCCCGGCGCGGTTGTTCGGCCCCACGAACGGGACCTTGATCCCCTGTTCCGCGAGCACGGCGTCGTCCAGCTTGTTGTCGATGTTGACGACGACGATCCCGGCCTCCTGCGCGTGACGGCAGGCCGAGACGAGGGCCTTGGAGTCCGCCGGGGCGATGACGATGGCGGCGACGTTCTGGCCGACCATCTCCTCCACCAGCGACACCTGGCGTTGGATGTCGCGCTCGTCCTTGATGCCGTTGACGATCAGGTCGAACTGGTCGGCGTGCTCCTTCTGATAGGCCTTCGCGCCCTCGGCCATGACCGCGAAGAACTCGTTCGCCAGCGACTTCATGATGAGCGCGATGCGCGGCTTGCCGGGCGACGCCGGCGCGGTCGAGCCGGCGGGGCCGCCGGGAGCGTCGGCGGGCTGGCCGCAGCCGCCGAGGGCGACGAGGAAGGCCGCGGCCAGCCCGAGGATCGGGAGCGAGGAGGTTCGGGAGGTCCTCAAGGCCGGGCTCCTTCGCGATGGTCGGGGGGCTGACTGGAGAGCTGGACGAGCGCCTCGACGACGCGGGCCTTCTGCGAGTCGTCGCGGAGGATCAGGTAGCGGCTGCGGCCATTCGGATCCTCGACGAACTTCGAGTGGCCGTCCTTCTCGATCGTCACCGCAACCGGGCCGGAGACGTCGAAGTAGCCCCGGTCGGGCTGGACGGCGTAGAGGACGCTGGTCAGGTCCCAGGTGGGTCGGTTGTGCGGCGGCGGGTTGTACAGGATGTAGGCCTCGGCCAGAGGGTGATGCTCGACGTATCCGTAATCGCGCTCGATGCTCGTGGCGGGGTAGGGGACGGCGATGCCGATCTCGAAGCCGCTCCAGATCATCTCGGTCGGCCACTTCTCGGCCAGCTTCGCGCAGCTCGGGATGTCCTTCACCACGTTGTATTCGATGTAGTGGGCGTTGCCGTCGATGGGCTGGAACGAGCCGGCCATGAGCGACAGGAACTTGACCTTGGCCCGGACCAGCTCGACGCCGGTCAGCGGCGAGAACTCGTCGCCGGGGGTGTCGAGCAGCCGGGCGAGGTTGGTGGAGAAGCCCACCTGCGCTATGACGACCGACTGGTCGGGCCGGGCGGCGAGGGCCTTGCGGATCACGGCGGTCGCGGGCGGGGCGTCGACCAGGTCGTGGGGATAGCGGGGCTTGCCGTCGTCCTTCTGATCGACCATCGGCAGGTACTTGCCGTCCTCCTTCGCGCCGCCTCCCTCGCCGACGACGCCGACGGGGACCCGGCCCCGGCCGTAGAAGGTGTTGACCAGGTCGACGAAGAGGGCGGCCTTGGGGTTGTCGACGCTGACAGTGACGGCGAGCAGCTTGCACGCCCCGCGCGACTCCAGGGAGTGGATCATCCCCAGGGCGAGGACGTCGTCGACGTCGCCGCAGATGTCGGTGTCGAAGATCACGCCGACGGGCTCCGGCTCGGCGGCCCGCGACGTGGGGGGCGCGGCGGCGATCAACGACGCCCCCGCGATCAGGAAGCTCCAGACGCCTCGCATCGATTCAACCTCATGAGTTCGGCCCGACCCAGGCCGTTCGGGAAGGTGGAGGGACGGGGGCTACTCTAAGTCAGGCCCGGGGGCCGGGCAAGGCCCCGGCGGGGGGTTCCGGCCGGTCCGCGGGGGTCGCGCCTCGCATTGCGATCGGCGCTGCCGTATGGTGTCGGGGATCGGCCGACCGCGTCGGATTCACCGCCGCGGGCCGATACGCGGAAGGACCCTCCCGCCATGAATCGAGAACCCAGCCCCCGCGACGCGAGACCGGACGGGACCAGTCGTCGCGACCTCCTGAAGGCCGCCGGCGCGGTCGCCGCGGGCCTCGGGGGCGCGACCCGAATTGCGAAGGCGAGGACCATGCCCCTCATCAAGAACGGCCGGATCAAGCAGTCGCTCGTCCACTGGTGCTACGAGCCCTACTGGAAGGATTACGACGCGTTCATCCAGGTCGCCAAGGACCTGGGCTGCACCAGCGTCGAGCTGGCGCCGCCGGCGATGTACCCCAAGCTCAAGGCCGCCGGCCTCGACAACGCCATCGCCCAGATCGACATGAGCCCGGACCCGCCGTTCCTCCGCGGGTTCAACAATCCCAAGGACTGGGACAAGGTCATCGCCGCCACGAAGACCGCGATCGACGCCTGCGCCGAGTACGGCTTCAAGCGGGTCATCGGCTTCACCGGCTACTCCGAAGGGCTCACGCCCGAGCAGGGGGCCGACAACTGCGTCGAGGGCTTCAAGAAGGTGGTCGGCTACGCCGAGCAGAAGGGCGTGACGATCTGCCTGGAGATGCTCAACACGCGGGCCGCCGACCACCCCATGAAGGGCCACCCCGGCTACCAGGGGGACCACACCGACTACTGCGTCGACATCATCAAGCGGGTCGGCTCGCCCAACCTGAAGCTCCTGTTCGACTTCTACCACGTCCAGATCATGGACGGCGACCTCATCCGCCGCCTCCACGAGCTGAAGGAGCTGGTCGGCCACATCCACACGGCCGGCAACCCGGGCCGCGCCGAGCTGGACGAGAAGCAGGAGATCTACTTCCCGCCCCTGATGCACGCGCTGCTGGACATCGGCTACGACGGCTACGTCGGCCACGAGTTCATCCCCACCCGCGACCCGCTCGAAGGGCTGAAGCAGGCCGTGACCCTCTGCGACGTCTGACGCCCGACCGACCCGCTTCCCCCGGCCGGCGCCGGCGCCCGCCGGGGGCGGGATTGGTTCACGCCACGACCGCGTCCGTCGGCCCGCCGGCCAACCGCGGCCACGGAGTAGATTCCATGCAAGAGTGGGAGGGATGAGCCAAGGAAGAGGCCTCTGCCAAGGACGTTGGGAATCGTTATGAACGGACGGGTCGCCGACATCCTCGTCTACCACGCGACCAGGTCGTTCGGGTCCAGGGAGAACCTCGTCCGGCAGGGGGAGAGGGTCGCCCACCTCTACCGGTCCCTTGAGCCGGAAGAGGCGGCGGCCCTCGCCCGCCTTGCTGTCGAAGGCACGGAACCCACGGCGATGGCCGAGTCCGACATGATTCTCCGCTGCCTCGGCTGCCTGCGCCCCGGCTCGCTCACCGGGCATCACGAGGCGTTGATCCACCGTGGCCTGTTCTATCCGCCCGTGATCTACCACCGAGCGGGTCCGGACATCGCCAGGCGATTGCTCGATCGGCTGCCCGGCGAGCCCATGAACCACGTTCTCTGCGCCCTAGCGTGGGTCGGCGGTGAGGACTTCGAGGCTGCGCTCCGCTCCTGGCGGGAACAGCCCCCAGCGTGGGCGAAGGAACTCGACCTCCCTCCCGAGCGATATGCTCATCAGGCGGGCTGGGAATTGGATCGGGAGGGGCATCGTCGTGACTTGACGACGCCGACATGTCGCCCGCTCGTGCCGCCGCACGAAGTCCCCGGCGAAGTGACGGGCGTCCGGTTCCTGGAGGGTCACGAGGGCGCGTGCGGGTGGTGCGGGCGACCCCTGACCACCCTCCTCGATATCGACCTCGAAACCTACCCGATGGTCCACGTCACGCCATTCCAGGGCCGTCTGCGGATCGCCGCTTGCGAGGTCTGCTCGTGTTACGGCACGGTGTTCACAAAGGTCGACATGAAGGGGTCGTTCGCGTGGCATGGATCGAACGAGAGGCCGGACGACCTGCCCGAACCGGACGAGGAATGGGAGACGCTGCCTCGGCACGGCCTCGCGCCAGGACCGCGACCTCGCGATCCGGTCGAGTCGGCCGACTGGCTGGTGCCCGGCGTGAGTTTCTCGCAACTCGGGGGGCATCCGACCTGGATCCAGGACGCCGAGTATCCCGAGTGTCCGGACTGTCACCAAACGATGCCCTTCGTCGGACAGATCTCCAACGAAGACTGCCAGGAATTCGGCGAGGGGATCTACTACCTCTTCGCCTGCGGGCGTTGCGGCGTGACGGCGACGGGGTATCAGCAGTCGTGAAGACCCTCCCGTTCGATAGGCTGGGACGTCAGTAGGCGTTGACAGCCTCTCAGACCGTGCTGGAGCCTTCTCTGATCGCGGCTGGCCGCGGTCGCGGAACCTATACTGACCTGATGGGCCGGCCGTCGCCGGGAGAGGCGACGTCGAGTCGCGACTTCCGGGCGGTGATCGACCGTGGCGACGACGGCTTGACGATCGGCGACGCGATGCCGAGGCATACCGGCACCCTGATCGACGCCTGGTCGAGGACGAGGCGGCCCTGGGCCCATTCTGCTCCATCGAGACGGCCTCGCCCGCCAAGTCGACGTCCTACCCGCTCTGGTCGCCGTCGACGGCTTCCCCGGCGGACCGTCGCCAAGAGCGACTTTCCGCCGGACGTCCAGGATCGGAAGCAGCCCCCGCATCGGCGCACCCACGTTCGTTATGGACGAGGGATTGAGAATTTGTTACCCTATTGGCTTGTTTCGAAGGCGGCGGGCGGGCGAGGGAAAGGGTGAGGTTCCGCGGATGGCTGAGAAGGCTGAGAAGGCTGAAAAGGTAGAAAAACCGGAGAAGTTGGAGAAGGCGTCGAAGAAGGCGGTCGAGCCAGGGTTCACCACCTTGGGGCTGGATCCGCGACTAGTGGACGCCCTGACGGTGCTCGGCTATGAGGAGCCGTCCCCGATTCAGCGTGCGGCGATCCCCGTGTTGCTCACGGGGAAGGATCTGGTCGGACAGGCGGCGACCGGTACGGGCAAGACGGCGGCCTTCGCCCTCCCGATGCTGCATCGGCTGTCCGAGGCGGACAAGAAGCACGCCCGGCCGTTCGCGCTGGTGCTGGTGCCGACTCGCGAGCTTGCGATGCAGGTCGCCGAGGCCGTCCACAAATATGGAAGGCCGCTGGGTGCCTCGGTACTGCCGGTGTACGGCGGACAGGCCTACGGGCCCCAGATCCGCGCGCTGGAGCGCGGGACCGACATCGTCATCGCCACGCCCGGCCGCGCGCTCGACCTCATCAAGCGGAAGACCCTCCGCCTGGACGGCGTCCGCATCGTCGTGCTCGACGAGGCCGACGAGATGCTGGACATGGGTTTCGCCGAGGACATCGAGTCGATCCTGTCGGACACGCCCAAGGAGCGGCAGACGGTGCTCTTCTCGGCGACGCTCCCCCCCCGGATCGCGTCGATCGCCAAGAAGCACCTGACCGATCCTCAGAAGATCCAGATCCAGGCCGAGCCGTCGGCCGCCGGCACGGTCCCCCTGGTCAAGCAGACCGCGTACATCGTCCCCCGGGGCCACAAGCTGGCGACCCTCGGCCGGGTGCTCGACATCGAGAATCCGACCTCGGCGATCGTCTTCTGCCGCCGCCGCAACGAGGTCGACGACCTGGTGGAGACGCTGAGCGCCCGCGGCTGCCGCGTCGAGGGGCTGCACGGCGGCATGACCCAGGAGCAGCGCAATCGGGTCATGAAGAAGTTCCGGAGCGAGACGGCCGAGCTGCTGATCGCCACCGACGTCGCCGCCCGCGGCCTGGACATCCAGCAGCTTTCGCACGTCATCAACTTCGACGTGCCGGTCGAGGCCGAGTCGTACGTCCACCGGATCGGCCGCGTCGGCCGCGCCGGGCGTGAGGGCGTGGCGATCACCCTGGCCGAGCCCCGCGAGCACCGACAACTCCGGATGATCGAGCACGCGACGGGCCAGAAGATCACCATCGAGAAGATCCCGACGGTGGCCGACCTCCGGGCCCGCCGACTCGAGCTGACGCGTGCGTCGATCCGCGAGGCCGTGGTCGGCGGCGAGCTCGAGCGTTACCGCGTGATCGTCGAATCGCTGGCCGGCGAATTCGACATGATGGACGTGGCGATGGCCGCCGCCAAGCTCCTGCACCTGTCGATCGGGGCCGACTCCCAGCAGGAGGAGGAGGACATCCCCGACGTCGAGATGCAGCGCGATCGGCCGTTCCGCGACGCCCGCGGCGCGGGAGGGCGGGGGCCCGTTCGGAATTCTCGAGACGGCCGCGACCCGCGCGGCGACCGCCGTCGTCCGGACGGCGACAGCAGCCGTGGCGCGAACATGACCCGCCTTTTCGTCGGCGCCGGCCGCGCCGCGGGGGTGCGGCCGCAGGATCTCGTCGGCGCCATCACGGGCGAGGCCGGCTTGACCGGCCGCCAGGTGGGCGACATCGACATCGCCGACCGCTTCTCGCTCGTCGAGGTCCCCTCCGAGCTGGCCGACTCCGTCATCGACGCGCTCCGCGGCAGCCGCATCAAGGGCCGCAGCGTCATCGTCCGCCGCGAACGAAGCGAGGAGTGACGCGCCCTCCGCCCGCGATCGGCCGCCGCGCGACCACGATGCGCCGCGGCGGCCGGAGAGCCGGCGTCGGGGCGGTCGGAGGCTTCTCGGCCCTGGCCCCCTCGTACCGACCGCTCCCCGCTCTGCGATCGAGCCGGCCCGGGGCCGATCAGCCCCGTCGCGGGATCCCCGGCGAGACGCCTTGCAACCGCCGGAACCATCGGACGGATCGGCCCCACCGGCCGATGGGGCGGATTAGGACTCGCTCCCCCTTCAGGAACCGATCCAGGTCGTCGGCCAACTCGCCGGCTGTGGCATAGCGATCCGCGGGATCCCTTCGGAATCCAGCAGGATGTGATCGAGCTTCAGGTCGTGGTGGAGCGCGTGACGAGAGTGAAGCTCGCTGATCGCGACGGCGACGACTTTCATCAGGGCCGCAGCCTCACGCGGAGTCGGCGGGGCCGTCGCCCACTGCTCGTTGAGCGTCCCTCCATCCAGGAATTCCAGGACGACATAGCCCCAGTCCCCGGTCGTGCCGACATCGTACATCGCGACGAAGTTCGGGTGTTGGAATCGGGCTACCGCCTGGAAGTCGAAATCGCTTTCTTACGGACGCCCTGCGAAACCGGGGCATCGATTCAGCCCTCGCTTGTGAGGATCCGACGCTTGCTTGATCGGAGCGGCGTCCGTCGACCGGGGGATGTCTCGCGATTGGAGCAGGGCCGAGAGGACGCGTCGAGCGAGGGGCGATCGAATCGAGATCACCTTGCGCGTTAGGGCCGGTCCTGGAGCGGCCGCTCCTTCCCCGGCGTCGCGTGGAGTGACCGCGAGGGTGCAGGCGATCAGCGTGCGGCTTCCGGCCGGCCTTCGAAGGTCAGGACGCCGTAGTCCTCGTAGCGGTGGAAGCTGGCCTTCGTGAGCGGAGCCGAACTCATGAGGGCGGGCTTCGTCCCCTCCGGGCCGTGGTCGTACCGGCAGAGGGCGAAGCGCCAGGCGTCTCCGGGCTTCGGCTTGCCGCCGGTGGCGGCGAACGCCGACCAGGGGATGCGGCCTTCGACCGTCCAGCCCTCGTCGGCGTCGCCGGGCCGGTCGAGCGTGCCGCGCAGGGCGACCGCCGCCTCGTGGCCGAGCGGGGGCTCGTCGCGGAAGGCGCGGCCCAGCGGACCACGCTTCGGGAAGGCGACTTCGAAGACCGTCGCCAGCGGGTTGACCTGGAACTCGTAGTACTCGGGCCGGTCCTCGCCGGGCTTGAAGAACATCTCGAAGACGTCTCCCTCCCAGAGGTGGTCGTTCCGCTCGCGGCCGAACGCCCGCAGCTCGGCGTCGTCCATCTCGGCCGCGTAGTAGAGGTAGCGGTCGTCCCAGGCGAGCATGGCTCGTGTGCCGGGGCGCGACTCGCCGAGCCAGAGGGCGGCGAAATCGGTGATCGGCCGCGCCCGTTTCCAGCAGGCGTCGTCGAGCCGGCCGTCGAGCTTCGGCGCCTCGACCGCCCAGACGCAGGCGGCCTTGCGCGTGACCGGCGGCTCCGCGCGGGCGTCGTCCCGGGATGGTGCGAGGCTCGCGACGAGGGCCATCAGGACGACCTGCGACGATCGCGACCGCATGGCGAAGGCTCCTGGCGAGACCGCATCGCGATCCCAACGGGTTCAGATCAGCTGATGAATCGGCTCGGCACCCTCGACGCCGACGAGCTTCTGGTCGAGCCCGCCGTAGAAGTAGGCGAGGGCGTTGGGGTCGAAGCCGAGGCGGTCGAGGATCGTGGCGTGGAGGTTCTTGACGTGGAAGCGGTCGTCGACCGCGGCGGCGCCCAGCTCGTCGGTCGTTCCGACGCTCACGCCCCCCTTGACGCCGCCGCCGGCCATCCAGACGGTGAAGCCGTAGGAGTTGTGGTCGCGGCCGGTCCCCTCGGCGAACTCGGCGGTCGGCTGGCGGCCGAACTCGCCGCCCCAGACGATCAGGGTCTCGTCGAGCAGGCCGCGTCGCTTGAGGTCCTGGATCAGGCCGGCGATGGGCCTGTCGGTCCGCCCGGCGTGCTTCGTGTGGTTGGAGACGATGTCGCCGTGGGCGTCCCAGTTGTCGTCGTTGTGGGCCCCGCCGGAGTAGACCTGGATGAACCGCACCCCGCGCTCGACCAGGCGGCGGGCGAGCAGGCACTTGCGGCCGAAGTCGGCGGTCTCGGGCCGGTCGATGCCGTAGAGGGCCTGGGTCTCCTCGCTCTCCTGGCCGTAGTCGACGGCCTCGGGGGCGTGCTGCTGCATCTGGAAGGCCAGCTCGTAGCTGGCGATCCGCGCGGCCAGTTCGGAGTTGTCGGCGCGGGGGGCGCGGTGGTCCTCGTTCTTCTCGCGGAGGCGGTCCAGCAGCCGGCGCTGGAGGGCGCGGTCGGTGCCGGCGGGGGCGGCCAAGTCGTGGATCGGCACGCCGTCGGCGCGGATGACGGTCCCCTGGTAGACGGCCGGCATGTAGCCGCTCGACCAGTTCTTGGGGCCGCTGATCGGCCCGCCGGTCTTGTCGAGCATCACGACGAAGCCCGGCAGGTTCTGGTTCTCGCTCCCCAGGCCGTAGGTCACCCAGGAGCCTAGGCAGGGGTTGCCGCTGAGGATCCGGCCCGAGTTCATCATCAGCATGGCCGAGCCGTGGATCGGCGACTCGGCGTACATCGAGTGGACGAACGCCATGTCGTCGACGCACGTCCCGAGGTGCGGGAACAGGTCGGAGACCATCTTGCCGCACTCGCCGTAGGGGCGGAACGCCCACTTGGGGCCGACGACGCGGCCCTCGTTGCGCTTGCCGCCGCGGCCGAACGTCTTGACCTCGATCGTCTTGCCGTCCAGCGGGTAGAGCCGGGGCTTGTGGTCGAATGTGTCGACGTGGCTCGGGCCGCCGTACATGAACAGGAAGATGACGCTCTTGGCCTTGCCAGGCTTCGGCGGCGTCTTGGGCGCGAGCGGGTTGACGAACGGGGTGAGGCCGTCGGCCGCGCGGGCCTGTTTGGCGAGGAATCCGTCCTGCGAGAGGAGCCCGGCGAGGGCCGCCGCGGTGAAGCCGCCGCCGGCCTCCCACAAAAACTCCCGGCGCGTGCGGCCGCAGAACTGGCCGTGGGGCGTGCCGGGGGTGCGAGGGTCGGCGTCGGGGTGCATGGGATCCTCTCCCTCGGTCAGTCCAGATAAAGGAAAGCGTTGGCGTTGATCGCGAGCAGGGCGTACTGGACGAGGGCCGCGCGCTCCGAGAGCCCGGCCTCCTCGCGTAGGGAGCGGAGGAAGGCCACGTCGCGGGCGGACTCGTCGGCGGTCGGCTCCCTGCCGGTCGTCAGCCGGACGGCCTCGCGGACCTGGGCGGCGTCGTCCCCCTCGCGGCCGGCCGCCAGGCGGTCGGCGAGCTTCTCGGCGAGCTCGTTGGCGAAGGCCCCGTTGAGCATCCCGAGCGCCTGGGTGGGGACCGTCGTCGTGTAGCGGACCGGGCAGCTCGTGTCGGTGTCGGCGGCGTCGTGGGTCGCCAGGATCGGGACGGCCAGCGACCGCTTGACGTGGACGTAGAGGCTGCGTCGCGCCGCATCTTCGGGCGACGAGACGCTCCAGCCCTGGCCCGGGACCGACTGGCCGGCGAGCACCTCGTCCGGGATCGGCGGGCAGACCCAGGGCCCTTTGGCCTTCGGGTTGAGGACGCCGGCGACGTTCAGGATGGCGTCGCGGACCTCCTCGGCCGTGAGCCGTCGCATCGGGAACCGTTGGAATTTCCGGTTCGCCGGGTCGCGGGCGAGCGCCTGCTCGGACGGCCGCGAGGACATGCGATAGGCGGAGGACAGCATGAGGAGACGGTGCATCCGCTTGACCTTCCAGCCGCCGTCCATCAGCTCGACGGCCAGCCAGTCGAGCAGCTCGGGGTGGGTCGCCGGCTCGCCCAGGGTGCCGAAGTCGTTGGGCGAGGGGACCAGGCCGCGGCCGAAGTGGTACTGCCAGAGTCGGTTGGCGAAGACCCGGGCCGTCATCGGGTTGCGGCGGTCGGCCAGCCACTCCGCCAGGGCTCGACGCTTCCCCACCCCGGGGCCGAAGGTCGCCTGGCCGGGATCCAGCACCGCGGGCACGCCCGGCTCGACCTTGGGGCCCTCAAGATTCGGGTTGCCCCGCAGCAGGACGTGCGGCTCGGCGCGGCCCCGCTCGGCGGCCGCCATGACCTCGACGCGGTCCGGGCCGACCTTGCGGGTTTGCAGGCCGGTCTGGCCCCCCATGTCGATGAAGAAGGCCATCAGCCGATAGTAGTCGGTCTGGGGGATGGGGTCCTTCTTGTGGTCGTGGCAGCGGGCGCAGTTGATCGTCATGCCCAGGAAGACCTGGCCGACGGTGGAGACGATGCCGTCGAGCATGTCGTAGCGGGCGAGCGGCTTGTCGGCCGGCTCGTCGTCCCAGACGCCCAGTCGGTAGAAGCCGGTGGCCACCTGCGCCTCGACCGAGTCGGGGGCGACCTCGTCGCCCGCGAGCTGTTCGGTCAGGAAGCGGTCGAACGGCTTGTCGGCGTTGAAGGCGTCCACGACGTAGTCGCGATAGCGCCAGATAAAGGGCTTGGCGGCGTCGCGCTCGTAGCCGTTGGTCTCGGCGTAGCGGACGAGGTCGAGCCAGTGGCGGCCCCAGGCCTCCCCGTACTGGGGCGAGGCGAGCAGGCGGTCGACCAGCCGCTCGAAGGCGTCGGGCGCGGGGTCGGCCTCGAACTCCTCGACGTCCGCGGGGGTCGGCGGCAGGCCGGTAAGGTCGTAGGTCGCGCGCCGGATCAGGGTCCGGCGATCGGCTTCCGGCGCCGGTGCGAGGTCGTCGGCCTCCATCCCGGCGAGCAGGAAGGTGTCGACCGGGTTGCGGGCCCAGGACGGGTCGCGGACGGCCGGCACGGCGGGGCGTGCGACCTCGCGGTAGGGCCACGAACCGGCCGCCGGCGCGGTCGACTCCTCGGGCCCGGCCGGGGCCGGCTTCGAGGAGTCGCCGTCTTTCCAGGGGGCGCCGGCCGCGAGCCAATCGGTGATCGCCTTGACCTCGTCCTCCGGGATGCGTCCCGAGGGGGGCATCTCCAGCCCTTCCTCGTAGCGTACCGCCTTGAGGAGCAGGCTCTCGCCCGGCTCGTCCAGGTCGACGGCCGGCCCCAGGTCTCCCCCCTTCAAGAGGGCCGCCCGGTCGTCCACGCGAAGGCCCCCGCGCGTCTTCTCGCCGCCGTGGCACTTGAGGCAGCGGGCGGTGAGCAGGGGCTCGATTCGGGTCGTGAACAGCTCGGCCTTGGCGGGGTCGGCGGGCGCGGGAGGCTCCTCGGCCCTCGCGTCCGGGCGAGTCGAGGCGATCGCGAGGACGAGGGCGGGGAGCCAGGCGAGGGAGCGAACCATCATGCTTTTCGCCCCGGGGGTCAGCGGGCCGCTGGATTTTCGGATATCGGTCGCTGAACCCAGGTTAAACAATTCGTTTCCGAGGGGTCAAGGCTGGCTCCTCAGGGCGGCGACGGCGGCCTTCACGTCCTCGGTCTCCACGGCCTGCCCGGCGAGGGCCTTCATGGCGACGCCCAGGGCCTGGCCTTCCTTGGCCGCGGCGCGGATCGGATCGGCCGCCGGCGCGAGGAGTTCCAGGATCCGCTCGGGCGTGAGGCTGGCGGGGACCCATTCGCGGAGGAGTTCCAGCTCCTCGGCCGTGAAGGTGGTGACGCCGGACTTCGCTTCCTTGAGGACGCTCCGCATCTTCTTCACGGCCTCGGCGTCGGCCATCTCGGCCCCCGTGCCCAGCGTGAGCTGGGCGATCCAGTATCGCAAGAAGGCCGTCTTGGCCGCGTCGCGGGCCTTCATGGCCGGGGCGAGCTGGCTCCGCATCTTCTGGACGATCGTCATGACCTGGCTACTCCTGACAAATTGCGCGACCGCGCGGGGTCGCCTCGTCGTATCGACGTCCCCCGATCATCGTCGGAGGACGCCCCGGGTTTCAAGCCGGGCGGTCTCCGGGGCCGATGGGAAGGGGGACGCCTGGCAATCGAATTCCACGGAGGGAGGACGAACCATGAGCTCCGCCGACGAAACGCTGACCATCGAGATGATCCGCTGGACCTTCGCCGTCGACCCCGCCCATCGCGGCGAGATCGAGACCTATCTCCTGGACCAGGGGCTCGAAGTCCTGGTTCGGGGCGAGGAGACGATGGTCGCCACCTGGGACGAGCCCGAAGGGTCGATCGAAGAGGTCATCGAGGGGATGTGGGCCATCGCCGGCTCCCCGTTCGAGGTGACGCACGAGGAGTTCCATCGCGCGAACCTCCTCCTCTACGACGCCGATGAGGAAACCAAGGCCGTGGCCTGACCCGGCGCCGGCTTCTGCGACGATTTTCGATGCGATCCCATCGCCCGTCCGGCGCCTCGGCGTCGGACGGGCGATCTCGCGCGCGGGCCTCACCCGGGGGATTGGGAATCTCGCGCTTTATTGAAAATTCCTGAAAGCAAGCTGCCGCTTCGGCCGTATAGTATGGTCGGAAATCGGCTCACTTCGACTTGTTTGGTTGGTATTAGTCCGCTTCGTCGGGCCCTCGTCAGTCCCGGTTCGCCGTCCCAATCGCGTCATCGAACCTGTCCCGGTCCTTCCGGCCTGACCACGCAAAAGGATGGCCGGGTCGAGGTGCTCGATCGCGGTACGCGCCGCGCCGGGGGAGTCTTCTCGCGCCTCATCTTCGACGATCACCCCTGGGAATCCTCGCCATGATGCTCGAAAGCAAGCCGACGGCGGTCGCGGCGACGGCCGGGGCGCCGATCCCGATCGAGGGTGGGCCGGGACGCCTGAGGATTCGACGTCACGGCATCGCCTGGTTCCTTCTCGCGGGGACGGCGATCGGCCTGGGGTGTTCGTCGTCCGGCGGCGTCCCGCCGGACGACGAGGCGATGGTGCGGGCCCGGCTCGCGGGGCGGACGCCCGAGGAGGCGGCCCGAGACTACGCCCCGCCGAAGGTCGACTACTTCCCCGACATGGACGTGGTCGGCCGTCCCGCCGAGGGGGCCAAGGAGTGGCCCGATCAGCTCCTGGACCTCGATCCGGAGTCGGGGAAGAAGCCCGAGGGAGAGTCCTGTGCGGGGATCGAGCGGCGCCCGGAACGCAAGGTTGGAACTCTCGAACTGACCACCTCGGAGGCGATCGGCCGGAATACCTGGATGGCCTGGTGCGCCGGCAACGAGGGCTTCTGGGACTGGCTGGCGAACAACAGCTTCGGCGGCAGCGACCTGCTGAAGATCCTGGACGGCCGCAACCGCTCGACCCTCTTTCGCGACGCGGGACTCATCAATGAGCCCGAGATGACCGACCCGGGCACGCCCCAGGCGACCGATTTCGGCGTCCGGCTCAGCGTCCCCTCGGACCCCCGCCGGCGCGCGGCGCGGGAGGCTTTCCTGAAGCGGGCTTTCGCGACCGACCGTCCGGGAGGATACCCAAAACCGGGCTACGCGGCGAAAGCCTACGAGGAGGACAAGGCCGAGGGCTACGGCGACGGCTACAAGGAACTCCCGCCGGAGATCTACGGCCTCTCCAGCGGCGTCATCGGCCTGCGACTCTTCCCGAACCCCAACTTCGACGCGAAGGCCCGAGCCTACTGGGACCCCGAGAAGTTCTATAACGACCCGGACTATTACAGCAATCCGGAGCTGGTCCGCCCGTTCCGCGTGGGGATGAGCTGCGCCTTCTGCCACACCTCGTTCAGCCCCCTGAACCCGCCGAAGGACATCGCCGACCCGAGCTGGGCGAACCTGTCGGGCAACACCGGAGCGCAATACCTGCGGATCCGCGGCGTGTTCGGCAACCTGCTGACCCCGGAGAGCTTCGTCTACCACCTGCTGGACAGCCAACCGCCGGGGACGATCGACACCTCGCTGCTCCCGACCGACAGCATCAACAACACGAACACGATGAACTCGATCTTCGGGCTCAAGCAGCGCGTCGCTCTCTCGCTGCGGAACCCGAAGGAGCAGCTCGCGCCGACCTCCGCCTCGTTCCCCTCGCTTTGGGCCGACTCGGAGATCGGCAAGTCGGAGACCTACAACGCCGTCGCGGATTACCTGAAGCATCCCACGCCCGCGGACCCGAACCGGGAGCGCGACCTGCCCGAGCTGGAGAAGTCGAACGACGACCCGCGACGCGTCCCGCGCATCCTGCTGGACGGCTCCGACTCGATCGGCGGCTACGGCGCGCTGGCGCGGGTCTATCTGAATATCGGCTCGTACTGGGAGCAGTGGATCAGGATCAACCGCCTGATCGTGGGCTTCCAGCCGCAGGAGCCGTTCCGGATCGACGATTGCGAGGCCCATTCGGTCTACTGGCTCGCCACCCAGGCGCGGGTCGCGCCGATGCGCGACTACTTCCTGCGCATCACCCCGCCGATGCGACTCCTCGACGTGCTCGGCGACCGCGACCGAAACCGCGCCGCGCCGATCGACGAGGCGGCCCTCGGCGCCAAGGCCGAGCGGGACAAGCTCGACCTCTCGAAGCTCGTCGCCGAGGCGCGAGCCAAGCACATCGACCCGAGCAAGCTGGGCCGGGGCCGGAAGGTCTTCGCGCGGAATTGCATCGTCTGCCATTCGAGCATCCAGCCCGAGGAGCGGCACGCCGAGATGGCGGAGTTCGCCGAGCGCGGCGAGTTCTGGGACCACGATCCCGGCCGCTGGCTGGCCGATCCAAAGTATCGGGAGTGGGCGGAGAAGGTCGTGGAGAAGCCGTCGTTCTGGCTCGACAACTTCCTCTCCACCGATTACCGGATCCCCGTCGACTACGTCGGCACCAACTCGGCGCGGGCGATGGCGACCAACGCCATGACCGGGCGGATGTGGCAGGACTTCAGCTCGGAAGACTACCGGGCGCTCCCCTCGGTCGGGGCGATCTCGTACTTCAACCCCTATAAGGGGACGGCCGGGGAGCTGGATTTCTACACCCCCCGCCACCAGGCGCCGGCGGGCGCCCCGGACGGGGGCGGCGGGCCGGGCTTCTACCGGGTGCCGACCCTGATCTCGATCTGGGCCGGGGCGCCCCTCCTGCACAACAACAGCCTGGGCCTGTTCAACAACGACCCCTCCGTCGACGGCCGGCTGCTGGCGTTCGACGACGCGATCCGCAAGCTGCTCTGGCCCGAGAGGCGGCTGGAAAGCTCCAGCTACAACGAGGCGACGCCCCAGCGATTGAAGAAGGACCGGGGGCTCATCTGGCGGACGCCGGTCGAGTCGTATCTGTCCGTGCCCGCAAGGCACGTCCCGTATCTCGCGGTGACGAATCTGGACGTCTTGATGAAAACTCTCGACCGTCACCCCTGGCTGCGGAGCTGGAAGGCGTTGCTGATCCCGGCCGGGCTGGCCCTGATCGCGCTGGTCGCGCTCCTGAAGGTGAAGACGCTGAGGGGCCGGGTCCTGCTGGGCTACGTCCCGATGATCCTGGCGTTCGCGCTGGCGATCGTCTCGTCGTTCCTGCTGGGGCGGGTGGGCGAGGTCCGTATCGGCCCGATCCCGGCGGGCACGCCGGTCAGCCTGCTGGCGAACATCAACCCCGAGGCCGAGCCCAAGAAGCTGGCGAAGACGCTGGCGGAGGTCGGCAAGGCGCTCGGCGACCTCGAAGCCAGGGGCTTGGAGGGTGAGGCGGCCCAGGAGGAACTGCGGCGAGAGGTCGCCCCCGCCTTGCTCGAAGTGAGCAAGTGCCCCGATTTCGTGATGGACCGGGGGCACGACTTCCCCTGGTTCAAGACGATGTCCGACGACGACAAGGACGCCCTGATCGAGCTGCTGAAGACGTTCTGAGCGGCCGCCGCGACCGAGCGGCGTCCCGGCCCGAGAGGCGCGAACACCGAGGCGACACATGACGACGGCCGAGACGAACGTCCCGCGGCACGAGGGCTTCGACTACATCCTCGTCGGTTCCGGGGCCGGGGGCGGGCCCCTGGCGGCCCGGCTGGCCCTGGCGGGCTACCGCGTCCTCGTGCTGGAGGCGGGAGGGCACGGCGATCCCGGGAGTTCGCCCGAGGTCAGCCTCGTCCCCGGCCTGCACGCGGCGTCGACCGAGGACCCGGAGCTGAGCTGGCGGTTCTTCGTGAAGCATTACGACGATCCCCCCGCCGGCCCGGACCCGAAGTGGCACGAACCGGACGCGACGAAGGGCGAGGACGCGACCCACGCCGGCATCTTCTACCCGAGGGCCGCGGCGCTGGGGGGGTGCACCGTCCACAACGCCATGATCACCATCGCCGGCCCGGACTCGGACTGGGACGAGATGGCGGTCTACCTGGACGACGACTCGTGGCGCTCGACCGCCATGCGGACCTACTTCCAGAAGCTGGAGCGCAACGAGTATCTCCCCAAGCCCACGCCGATCCCGACAGGGGCTTTCGGCCGGATCCGAGACGGCGTCCGATGGCTGTTCGGAAAGGAAGTAGACCATACCGGGGGCCGGCACGGCTTCCACGGCTGGCTGCGCACCAGCGTCCTCGACCTGAAGCTCGGCCTCGGCGATCGTCAGCTCATCGGGATGATCAAGGCGGCGCTCAAGCAGGCCAAGGCCGCGGGGCTCGACCGAGCCTGGACCCTGGCCCGGACGATCCTCCTGGGCCGGGCGTCGGAGGCCCTGGACCCCAACCACGCGATCACGCAGGCCAAGAGCCCGGAGGGCGTGGTCCTCATCCCGCTGGCCGTCTGCGGGGAGGGGACCTCGATCGAAGAGGACGACTCGGTGCCCAACGTCCGGCGCGGCCGAAGGTCGGGCCCCCGCGAGCTGCTCCTGGAGGTCCGCCAGGCCCACCCAGACAGGCTCCACATCTGGACCGACTGCCTGGCGACCCGCGTGCTCTTTGATCGCTCGGCCTTGCGGCGAGCCGTGGGCGTGGAGTTCCGCCGGGGGGCGAAGCTCTACTGGGCCCACGTCACGCCGAGCGGCGAGGATGGCGTCCTGGAACGGGCGTTCGTCAAAGCGACGGGCGAGGTCATCCTGTGCGGCGGCTCGTTCAACACGCCCCAGCTTCTGATGCTCTCGGGGATCGGCGAGTCGGTTCGGCTCGCGGAAGTCGCCCGGGCGGCCGGCGACGAGACGCTCTGCGCCCTCCGCGACGAGCACGGCCAGCTGATCCGCGACGCCAACGAGCAGCCCGATCGGGTCCACCTCCCCGGCGTGGGCCGGAATCTCCAGGACCGGTACGAGGTCTCGCTCATCAGCCAGATGAACGCCGACTTTCGGCTCCTCGCCGGCGCGGCCGTGAAGCCCGACCCGGCCGATCCGTCGGCCGATCCGAACCTCCAGGAATGGCGGAAGGAGGGTACCGGCCTGTACGCGTCCAACGGCGCCGTGATGGGCCTCTTCAAGCGGTCGTCGCCCAACTTGACGCAGCCCGACCTGTTCATCTTCGGCGCCCCCTTGCCGTTCAAGGGATACGAGGTCGGCTACTCGAACGTCGGCCACATTCACGACATGTTCTCGTGGGTGATCCTCAAGGGGAAGACGAGGAACAACGGGGGCACGGTCTGCCTCCGCTCGACCGACCCCCGCGACACGCCCGAGATCAACTTCCACTACTTCAACGAAGCCGATCGCCCGGGCCGGGCGCTGAGCGACCCCGACCTGGACGCCCTCGTCCACGGCGTCCGGTTCGTGCGGGGGATCTCGCAGTTCGCGGGCCTTCACGTCAAGCGCGAGAGCCACCCCGGAGCGGCCGCGGTGCCGACCGATGATGACGCGCGGATCAAGGAATGGATCCTGCGCGAGGCGTGGGGCCACCACGCCTGCGGGACCTGCCGGATGGGCCCCGACGGCGACCCCTCCGCGGTGCTCGACTCGCGGTTCGGCGTCCGGGGCGTCGACGGGCTTCGCGTGGTCGACGCCTCGATCTTCCCCCAGATCCCCGGCTACTTCCTGGTCACGAACATCTACATGGCGAGCGAGAAGGCCGCCGACGTCCTGATCGAGGACGCCCAGCAAGGGGTCGCCGACTCGCCGGAATATCCCTCGGAGCTTCGCGATCGGGAAGCCGCCGCCCTGCGGACGAGGCGCGACCGGGTGAATGACGACGGCGGCAAGGCCGACATGCCGCTCGACCCGATCGACGGCGGGGTCTCCGCCTGGCCCGACGACGTGACCGGCCTGGCCCTCTCCGGCGGCGGGGTCCGCAGCGCGACGTTCAATCTGGGCGTGCTCCAGGCGCTGGCGCGGGCGAAGCGGCTGCGTCGGGTGGACTTCCTCTCGACCGTCTCCGGCGGCGGCTACATCGGCTCGTTCCTCGGGCGCTGCTTCGATCGGCTCCGCGAGGCCCCGGTCCTGGGGGTCGGAGGACGTTCGTTCCCGCCCGGCCCCAGCCACGTCGAGGGCGAGCTGATCGACCCGGGCTCGCACGCGATCGCCTGGCTGCGGCGGCAGAGCAATTACCTGGCGCCCGGCGGGTCGGGCGACGGCCGCGTCAACGCCGCCAACTACTTCCGGAACCTGCTCAGCGTCCATCTGGTCGTGGGGGTGATGTTCTTCGCTGTCTTCGGGATCATGGAGTTGTTGCGATACGCGCTCTTCGTGCCCAGCCTCGCGCTGCTCAACCTGATCATGGCGGGGGGGGGCGGCACGCCCGTCGGCGACCTGATCCACGGCCTACTCGGCCCCTTCTACAGCCCCTGGCTCCTGGTGGCCGAGGGCCTCTTGCTGTTCCTGGTGATCCCGCTGGGGATCGGCTTCTGGCTGGTCTGCCAGCATCGTCAGGAGCGATTCCACGGGCTGATGCTGGCGATCCTGATCTTCGTGGCCTCGGGGCTCGTGGTGCTCGGCCTCTACTACGGACTGCGAATCGAGGCGCTGCTGGCGGCGGTCTCGGTGCTGCTGTCGTTCTTCCACGTCGAGATGGCCTGGCGACGGGGGCGGATCCGCGAGGCGGCCGTGGGGGCGGGCGACACGCGAACGCAGAGGCTGCGCACGAAGAACATCCTGACCTACGACCTGGGCTTCGCCCTGGTGCTCACGGCCGGCGCCCTCCTGCTGGCGGTCGTGGACTCGATCGGGTTCGCGCTCCAGCAGTACGTGGCCAGGAACGACCTGTACGTCGGGGCCTTCGCGAGCTTCTTCGTGACGATCGCCGGCCTGATCCCGGTGGGCCGGGCCCTCGCCGGGGCCTTCGTGCACAAGGGGGACGCCGGGACGGGCTCCGAATCCTCGTCGGCCCGCGACCTCCGCGCCCAGGTCGGTGCGGGGCTGCTGGCCGTCGTCCTCTTCGCCGTCCCGCTGATCCTCTACTCGTTCGCGGCCCACGCGGCGTATGACGGCGGAGCCGCCCCCTTGAGGGGGATGATCGCCACGGCCTGCGCGATCCTGTACTCGCTGGCGCTCGCGCATCCGTCGGCCCTCACGTTCGTGAACCGCTCGTCGTTCTCCGAGATGTACGCGGCGAGGCTGGCGAGGGCCTATCTCGGGGCCTCGAACCCCGAACGGCGGAGGCCCGGGTCGGCCGACGTCACCGAGGTGATCCCCGGCGACGACGTAGGCACGCTGAAGGACTATCGGCCCCACGAGATGGGGGGGCCGATCCACCTCATCAACCTCACGGTCAACCAGACGATCGACTTCTCCTCCCTCCGGGGCAATCGCGACCGCAAGGGGGAGAGCCTGGCCGTGAGCCCGGTGGGGATGACCGTGGGGACGCGCTGGCACGCCGCCTGGGGCGACGACGCGGGCACGCCGTCCGACCGCGAGGCGAGGGTGCGGCTGGTCCCCCTGGGAGTCCCCCCCGGCTCGGACCACCCGGCGCTCGACGTCCTGGGCCGGCCGACGGGGAGGGTGGAGATGCTCTCGCTTCGGGAGTGGGTGGCCCTATCCGGCGCGGCGCTGGGGCCGGGGCGCGGGCAGTCGACGAAGCTGGGCACGGCGCTCCTGTTCGGCCTGGCGAACATCCGCACGGGCCGCTGGTGGGACAGCGGCATCTCCCTGGCGGACCGACTGGGCTTCCCCGACATGAGCGCCCTGCGACGGTTCTCCTACATCGCGCCTCGGACCTTCCTGACCCACACGCTGTTGCTCTCGGAGTGGCTGGCGCTCTACCCGGGACCGTGGGGGAAGTACTGGCACGTCTCCGACGGCGGCTTCTTCGAGAACCTGGGCGGGTACGAGCTGATCCGCCGCCGCGTCCCCCGCATCATCGTCTGCGACGCGAGCGCCGACCCCGATTTCACGATGGAAGGCCTGGGCGACCTGATCCGCAAGGTCCGCATCGACTTCGACGCCCATGTCGAGCCGTTCACTGCCGCCGAACTCGACGAGCTTGCCGCTCGGAACGAGATCACGCCGGAGGTCCGAGGCCGGCTCGGGACGCTCGACGAACTGCGGCCCGCCGCCGGATCGCCCTCGCGCAAGCACGCGGCGCTCTACCGGGTGCGCCACGGGATGGACGCCCCCGCGACCTCGCTGTTGCTCTACGTGAAAGCCTCGATCACCGGGGACGAGAGCGTGGACGTCCTGCAGTATCGCTCGCTCCACGGCGACTTCCCGCACGAGAGCACCAGCGACCAGTTCTTCGACGAGGCCCAATGGGAGAGCTATCGGAGACTCGGCGATCACGCCGTCTCCGGGCTGTTCGCCGATCCCGATTGGTTCTGGAGGGTGGACCCATGACCCCCCCGCTCACCGCATTCCCACGGCACCCTGTCGTCCCCGAGGTAGCCATGATCCCCGACGCGACTCGACGCCCATCCGGACGACGGCCCATCCTCGCGCTCGCACTCGCGCTCGCCGGGACGGTCGGCCTCGCTCCGACCGCGACGGCCTCCGATCACGCCGACCCGATCGACCCGTTCAACAAGGAGCGGCTCGAAGGAGGGATCACCGACCTTTTCGTCTTCCCCGTGCTGGCCGACGGCTCGCCGGCCTTCCCGTTCGAACGAACCGACGGCGTTTCCCTGGCGAGTCCCGATGTCAAGCCGCGACGGCCGCTGAGCGAGGACGAACGCTCGAAGATCAAGAACCTGATCGTCGTCCTGTGCGTCCGGCGGGCGTTGACCGAGTCGGGCACGCTCCGATTGGAGCCTTACTCCTATCGCGTGCACATGGACACGCACACGACCGTCGACTTCGACGACACGCCCGGCGACGCGTCCGCCCCGGCCCCCGCGGGCGAGGGTTACATGTTCTCGGATACGAACCCGCAGGCGAAGGTGAAGCGGCCGACCGGCGCCGAGTCGCGCGTGCGCTACGGCGGGAGGATCCCCGTGCCGAGCACCATCGAGGACGACGTGCTGATCGAGTTCAAGCTGAAGAACGACGCCTCGCTCCGCGAACTCGTCGTGGCGAGGGGCCTCGCGAGGTCCGGGGCCGAGGACGTCCGCATCGTCGAGGACCTCAAGGACCTGCGAGTCGATCCGGAACGGATCACCGCCTGGGCCGGGGTCCGCGACGACCCGTTCATCTTCCCCGCGTTCTTCCAGACCAACGTCGTCGCCATGGTGATGAGCATCCCGGTCTCCGCCTTTCAGGAAGGGACGAGGGACTGGTTGATCTGGGGGACCTCCCACCTGGGCTCGCGGCAGATCGATCACGTCGGCCGGTCGCTCCGCACCCAGAACCCGCGATTCGAGTTCCTGAACACGCTGCCTCCGCGTGAGCACGCCGAGGCCGTCCACGAGGAACACGAGCACCCCGGCCTGCTGAGGGATCTGGCGCTGCGATTCAACTTCCAATCAATGTTCGCTTATCGCCGCTGGGATCAGGTCCCCGACGTGATGGTCTTCACGACGCGGTTCCCGGTCGGCTTCCCGAACGGGCGGCTGCTGACCGACGACGTGGCGGCGTTGCTGGCGCAACACGGCGACACCCTCTTGCTGGAGCTGTCGCACCACGTCGGCGGCTGGCCGCGAGCCACCTCGAACGACAAGCCGTTCCTGCCGACCTTCCCCTATCTCGCCGAGCCCTGGGAAGACCGTGAAGTCCCGGCGCCTCCGGGCCTGAACCCCTGGAACAAGGCCAAGCTCGTCGGGATCGTCGCCGGCCTGATCGCGTTTCTCGTCCTGGAGAACTGGCTCGTGGCGGTGCTCTACCACCGACGCAAGCTGCGGCGGCGGTACGTCCTCCGACGGCCCCCGCAGGAGGCCTGACCGCCGTCGGCGGCCGGCCCCGGCGCGTTGCGAGGGCCCCTGGGATCGGATACCCTCGGTCTCGATGGGACGATCCGCGACGCGCCAGCCGCGACTTCAGGGAGAATTTTACATATGAGCAACAATCAAACCGCGTTCGCCGGGATGTTCCGGGCGTGGGCCGCGATCCTGGTCGGATCGGCCGCGCTGGGCGGTCCGGCGGCCGTACGGTCGGACGAGCCGGCGACCTTGGGGACGATCGAACGCCTCGATCCGGCCTTCGACCGCCTCGTCCCGCCCGAGGCCCGGGTGGAGCGGGTGGCCGAGGGCTTCAACTGGTCGGAGGGGACCATCTGGGACCTCGCGGGCGATCGGCTCCTGTTCTCCGACGTGCCGGAGAACGTCGTCTTCCAGTGGACCAAGGCGGGGGGGACGAGCGTCTCCCTCAAGCCCAGCGGCTACACCGGGGCGACAGCTCGCGGCGGCGAGCCTGGGTCGAACGGGCTGACCTTCGACGAGCAGGGCCGGCTCGTGCTGTGCCAGCACGGGGACCGCCGCATCGCGCGGCTGGAGGCCGACGGCAAGTTCGTCACGCTTGCCGACCGTTACGAGGGCAAGCGGCTGAACAGCCCGAACGACGGCGTGTACAAATCCAACGGCGACTTCTATTTCACCGACCCGCCCTACGGCCTGCTCGGCGAGGGTCGCGACCAGGGCAAGGAACTGGCCTTCAACGGGGTGTATCGATTGAAGCCGGACGGGACCCTCACGCTGCTGACGCGGGAGCTGACGTTCCCCAACGGCCTGGCGTTCTCGCCCGATGAGAAGACCCTCTACGTGGCCGTCTCGGACCCCAAGCATGCCGTCTGGATGGCCTACGATGTTGAGGAGGACGGCACGCTCGGGAAGGGGAGGATCTTCGCGGACGTGACGGCGTCGGTGCCGGGCCGCAAGGGCCTGCCTGACGGCCTGAAGGTCGACTTGGCCGGGAACGTCTTCGCGACCGGCCCGGGGGGCGTGCTGGTCTTCGCCCCGGACGGCAAGCACCTGGGGACGCTCGCCACGGGCGAGGCCTGCGGCAACTGCGCCTGGGGCGAGGACGGCACCGTCCTGTACATCGCCTCGGATATGTACCTCGGTCGCATCCAGACCGCGACCAGGGGCGCGATGCCGGGCGTGGCCCGGCCCTGACCGCGCGAGGAGGGGGGCGCGGCCGTCAGGCCAGGTCGCGCCCCAGCTCCAGGACTTCCTCGGCGTCGAGGATCTTGTCGTTGGACCGGAAGAGTTCCTGGATCGCCCGCCTGTGGATCTTCATCTTCAGGCCGCCAACCCCGAGGGCGCCCCAGGCTCGGACGCCGCCGCGGTCCTTGTCCTTGTCGTTCGGCTCGACCCCCTCGACGCCCGCGGGGGGCACGGCGTTGAGGTCGACCACGACGCGGAGCCCGCTCCGGCCCTGCCACTGGTGGGCGGCGAGGAGCTGGGCCCCTTCGGGCCCGGCGCTGACGATCACGGAGGCCGATTCGAGCGTGCGGGCCAGGTCGTCGGCGTCGGCGTTGCTGAAGGCGTCGTAGGGGGCGCCCGTCTTCTCGGCGAGGCGTTCGGCGAGCTTGCCCGCCCGGCCCGCGTCGCGCGAGCCGACGGCCACCGAAGCGCCACGTCGGCCGAGCAGTCGGGCGACCCGCTGGCCCACCGGCCCGGTCGCGGCGAGGACCACGGCGCGGGCGCCTTCGATCGACCCGCCCAGGCTGGAGGCGGCGGCGAGCACGGCGGCGGCGGCGGTCGTATTGGAGCCGTTGGCGTCGAAGAGGACCGAGACGCGGAACGGGCCGAAGAACGTCTTCTTGATCTTCTCGAGCACGGCCTCGGCCTTCGCCACGTCGGAGCCGCCGACGAAGAGCGCGGTGCGGTGGAGGTCGGCCGGTCCTCGGGTGAAGAGGGCCCCGTAGACGAGGTCCTGGACGTTCTCGGGCGTCGCGTCGCCGTGGCGGAAGAGGTGGTCCACCTTGGCGTCGACGGCGACCACGGCGTCGAACACGCTGGGCTGAGGGTCGACGTCGAGCTGGATGAGGATCGAGGCTTTGTCGTCAGGCATGGCGGCCCCGGCGCGTGGGCGGAAGGAGGGGACGGAGTGAGGACGAGGCGACGCCGGCGCGGTTGTCGCGGCCGGCGTCGCGTCTCGTTTCGTCACTTGGCGAAGGGGTGCTCGACCGAGTCCTTCTTGGCGGTGATCTCGGAGATCGAGGGCGAGTTCTTCATCGCGGAGGCGATGGCGAGCTTGGTGGCCTCGTAGTTGAACTTGAGGATCTTGGCGTTGTCCTCGGCCTCCGGGTGGATGAACACACCGCAGACGATGACCAGGTCGTCGGCCGCCGCGGCGGGGATCACGCCCTCGGCGACGCTGTCGGCCACGGCCTTGGCGACGGCCGACTGGGCCGGGCCGAACATCTGCACGGCCTGCTTCATGCCCTTGATCGTCACCTTGGTGATCATGACGGTCGCCGGCTTGGCGATCAGGTTCGGCGTGAGCACGGCCAGCAGGTTGGTGTGACCGGCCGACTGGTTCGCGAGCGCGTTGGCGAAGGCGACGCCGACCGGGCCGTCCTTCTTGCCGATCAGCAGGTCGATGTGGGCGATCTCGTTGCCTTCGCCCACGAGGGCTTCGCCGATGTTCATGAGGATTTCGCCGGCCATCTCGTTCGCACTCCCTGGAAAATTGCCGCGCGGGGATACTGTGGAGAGGCCGCCGCGCGCGTCCGGACTTCGCGGGCCTCTGACATGGGGCGCGCGAGTGAGACACGCATGATAGACGGCGGCCCACCGCCCGGCAACCCCCCCCGACGTCGGCCGGAAACCACGGATCGCGGTTGTTTCCGATCGCGTAAGGTGGTTGAATACTTGTCGAGCAGTCGCGTTCGGTCCCCATCGAGGGTTCGTTCCTCGAAGTCCATTGCGCGGCTGGTCCGGTCGATACTTCAACGACGGAGAAGAACGATGCGCAAGCTTCTGATGCTGGCGGTCTGCGGGATGCTGACGATGGGCCTGGGCGCCGCCCTGGCCGACGACGGCAAGAAGATCACCATCGAAGGCGACGGCCTCTGCGGCAAGTGCGCCCTCGGTGAGACCAAGGAGTGCCAGAACGTCGTCCTCGTCGAGAAGGACGGCAAGAAGACCTCCTACTATCTCGAGAAGAACGAGTACTTCAAGGACGCGCACACGGGCCTGGGCCTCTGCACGGCCAAGAAGGACAAGCCGGTCAAGGTGAAGGTGACCGGCACCTGCGTGGAGAAGGACGGCAAGCACGTCCTGACCCCGACCGAGAAGATCAGCAAGGCCGGCTGATCGACGATCGGCCCGATCGCGAGCCAATCAGGAGCCTCGCCCCGGCTTGACCGGGGTGGGGTTTTTTCATGTCTGGAATCGAGCGAATCCTGATCGTCGGCGCCAGCACCCGCGCCGCCGCCTTCTCCGCTCGGCGGGGGGGACTCCGCCCCATCTGCCTGGACCAGTTCGCCGACGCCGACCTGGCCCTCGTCGGCGACGCCTCCCGCTTCGAGGCCGATGAGGACGTCGAGACTCTCGCGTCCTCGGCCCTCCAGGATTGCGACGCGTGGCTCTACACCGGCTCGATCGAGGCTCGGCCCAGCCTCGTCGATCGCCTCACGCGAGTCGCTCCCCTGCTGGGGAACGGCCCGCAAGTCCTCCGCCGGGTCCGCGACCCGTGGGCGGTATCTCAAGCCCTCGTCGATGCGGGACTGCCGGCCCTGTCCCTCAGGAAGCCTACGGAGGCCGGGGGGCCTCTCGTCGGCTGGCTCCGGAAATCCCGATCGACGGCCGGAGGGACGGGCGTTTCCTGGGCGGGGGAATCGAGCTTCGACCCTCACGACGACGCCGATCTCCAGCGGTACATCGAGGGACCCACGTTCTCCGCACTCTTCCTCGCGGCGGGGGGACGGTCCCGACTCGTCGGCCTCGCCCGACAGTTCCACGGCATCGCGGGCGCTCCGTTCCTCTACAAGGGAGGCATCGCGCCGATAACCCTCGGTCCGCGCACCGAGGGCCTCGTGCGGCGGATCGGTGAGGTCCTGGCGGCCGAGTTCCGATTGGTGGGTCTCTTCGGGGCCGATTTCGTCTTGAACGACGACCGGCCGTGGCTGCTGGAGGTCAATCCGCGGTACACCGCCTCGGTGGAGCTGTTCGAGCTTGCGGCGCGGCAGTCCCTCCTTCGGGACCACCTCTGTGCCTGCGTGGCGGGCGAGATCGACCACGAGACCACCCCGATCGGCCCCGGGCCGTTTGTGGGCAAGCGCGTCGTCTATGCCAGGTGCCGGCTGGAGTTTCCGGCGGTTGAGATCCCCCGGTGGTCGGATCTCCAACCCTTCGTCGTCCCGGCCATCGCCGACGTTCCGCACCCGGGCACGGTGATCGAGGCCGGGGAGCCGATCCTGACGGTGCTGGCGTCGGCCGATTCTCCGGACGAATGTCTCGCCCGCCTCGATGGGGCGGAACGCGATTGGATGCGCCGGCTTGCCTGACGGGAAGATTCCGGGACCGGTCAGGACGGCTCGATCGCGCCCCGCGACGGGGCGGCGAGCGAGGGCGACCAGGTCTCCTTGATCGCGACGCCGCTGACCTGCTCGGCGAGCATCCGGCGCGACAGGTCGACGATCCGAGCGACAGCCTGATCGGTCGGGACCCCTCGGGTGTGGATGTTGGAGATGAGATTCCGGCGCGAGTCGTCGTGGCCCGATCTCGGTCGGAAGGCCAGGTAAGCCGAGAGGCTCTCGGCCGTGGCGAGGCCCGGACGCTCGCCGATCAGCAGGACGACGACGGCCGGATCGAGGAGCTCGCCGACGTCGTTCATCACGCCGACGCGGCAGTGCCGGATGAAGAAGGGGGTGCCCACGCGGAGGCCTGCGGAGGCCAGCGCGTCGTCGAGCCCGGGCAGCAGTCTCGGGACCTGGGCGAGGAGCGCCGCTGCGGACAGGCCGTCGCCCAGGACGAGCTGGACGTCGGCGCCGGCGGGCCGACGTGCCACGATCTCGGCTCGCGCCTCGGGATTCAGGAGCCGCCCGAGGTCCGGTCGGAGCAGGTACTCGTCCTTCGATGCGGCCCGGGTGGCCACTTCGAAGAGGTCCCAGCGGTCGAGGAAGGTGCGCCCGAGGTCGCGTTCCACATCGACTTCGGTCCTCACGGCGTCACGGGCCGCCGCGTGGTCGCCCCGGAGTGTGAGCCAGTCGGCCGTCGTGTACGAGCCGCCTGCCCGGCCGGTCAAGATCCGCGCCGGGGTCTGACGACGCACGCGGGCGAGCTGATCGCGGGCTTCGGGCCGGTGGCGATCCGGGAGTTCATCGCTCATCGAGGGGCCGCCTCGTGGTGAACGGCGTGGCGGTGGACCTCTCGGAGGACGGGAGGTCCGGGGAATCGCTTCCGCTCGCCGGCGAACCAGGCGATCGCCAGCACGACGGTCATCGCCCCGATCGCCCAGATGGAACGCTCGTTCGGCGGTTGCATTCCGATCGCGATCAGGCCGATGCAGCCGAGGGCGCTCAGGCAGGCCAGCGGGCGGAAACCTCGTCCCAGATTCCACGGCCCCATGATCGTCCACGTCTTCCCGTAAGCCCGCACGCCCAGGAGGCTGGGCAGGACGTACGAGATGTAGAGCAGGATGGTGCAGACCGCGGTGATCGTCGAGTAGACGGGCGTGTAGAGCGTGAAGGCGACCGCGGCGATCGAGGTCGTCCAGATCGCGACGGCCGGCGAGCGACGTTTGGGGCAGACCCAACGGATCGCGTGGGAGAACGGCAGGCCGCCGTCGCGGGCGAACGCGAAGGCCATCCGCGACGCCGAGGTGACCGTCGCCAGCCCGCAAAGATACTGGGCCGTCACGATGGCCGCCGCGAACGCCGACGCCATCCAGATCGGGAACGCGCCCCGGAGGATCCAGGGGAACGCGCCTTCGCCCTGCGCGGCGGCCTCCGACACGCTCGGCGCGGCGAGCACCACGGCGGACAGCAGGGCCCAGCCGGCGAGCCCCGAGATCAGCACCGATCGCACGATCCCGCGCGGTACCGAGGCGCTCGCGTCGAGGGTCTCCTCGGAGGCGTGGGCCGAGGCGTCGAAGCCGGTGATCGTGTAGGCGGGAAGCAACCCCCCCAGGGCGAACAGCAGGGCCAGGCTCGCGGTCGCCGGCCAGACGCCGCCGCCGGCCTGTCCGCTGTAGTTCTGGAACGTCACCAGGCGGCCGAAGTCCCAACTCGGCGCGAAGGCGAGCAGGCAGCCGGCGAGCAGCGCCGAGACCGCCAGGATCCAGTAGCCGCTGAAGTCGGTGAGCTTGGCCGTCACGCCGATGCCCAGGTGGTTGATCGCCGCCTGGGAGGCGGTGATCGCGACGACCACGAGGACCTGCGTCAGGTGATCGCCCCAGGACTCCAGCCCGCCGCCGCCGTATCCCAGGGCGGTGGCGGCCGTGCGATACGTCCCGACGTTGATCGCGGCGAGGACCGTGATCAGGCCGGCGAGGTTGAACCAGGCCGTGGCCCACCCCCAACCTCGCCCGCCCAGGATGGCGGCCCAGTGGTAGAGCCCGCCGGCTGTCGGGAAGGCCGAGGCGAGCTGCCCCATCGTCGCGGCCACCGCCAGCGAGAAGAGCGCGACGAGCGGCCAGCCCAGCCCGATCGAAGCCCCGCCGACGCTGCTGAGGCCCAGGTGGAACGAGCTGACCCCGCCGGCCAGGATGCAGATGATCGAGAACGAGATCGCGAAATTCGAGAAGCCGCTCAGGCGACGTGCCAGCTCCTGCTTGTAGCCGAGCCCTCGCAGGCGTCGGGCGTCCTCGTCCTCGACGATCGGGGGCGCTTCGGGCTCGCTCATGGGCTGCTGTTTCCGGATTGCGTGAGGACGGCTTCGAGCCCCCGCAACGCCCGGCCCTTCGCCTGCTCCCGCTCGATCGCCGTGGCGCCCCGCCCCAGGCCGCGCCCGGCGAGCCAGGCTTCGAACTCGGGGGCGGGGCGGAGGCCGAGGAGGTCGCGGACGGCCAGGGCGTCGTGGTAGCTGGTGGACTGGTAATTGAGCATCACGTCGTCGGAGCAGGGGACGCCCATGAAGAAGTTGCAGCCCGCCGCGGCGAGCAGCAGCATCAGGTTGTCGGCCGAGTTCTGGTCGGCCTCCGCGTGATTCGTGTAGCAGACGTCGACCCCCATCGGCAAGCCCAGCAGCTTGCCGACGAAATGGTCCTCCAGCCCCGCGCGGATGATCTGGCGTTCGTCGAACAGGTATTCCGGCCCGATGAAGCCGACGACGCTGTTGACCAGGAACGGGTCGAATGCGCGGGCCACGCCGTGCGCGCGGGCCTCCAGCGTGAGCTGGTCGACGCCGTGGTGCGCGCCGGCGGACAGGGCGCTCCCCTGGCCGGTCTCGAAGTACATCGCCTGCTCGCCGGCCCAGCGGACGTCGCGGCGGGCGTGGCTTTCCAGCACGCGCTCGCGGCCTTCGCGGAGCATCGCCAGGTCGACGCCGAAGCTCCGGTTGGCGGCCTCGGTCCCGGCGACCGATTGGAACAGCAGGTCGACGGGCGCGCCGCGGTCGAGGCAGGCGAGCTGAGTGGTGACGTGCGCCAGGCAGCAGGCCTGGGTGGGGATGCCGAAGGCTTCGATGAGGCGGTCGAGGCCGCGAAGGATGGTCTCGACCGCGTCGACCGAGTCGGTGGCGGGGTTGACGCCGATCACGGCGTCGCCGCAGCCGTAGGTCAGGCCGTCGACCGCGGAGAGGAGGATGCCGGCGAGGTCGTCGCTCGGGTGGTTGGGCTGGACCCGGATCCCGAGGACGCCACGCTCGCCGAGCGTGTTCCGGCACCGCGAGACGTTGCGGATCTTCGCCGCTGCGACGGCCAGGTCCTTGTTGCTCATCAGCTTGGCGACGGCCGCGGCGACCTCGGGCGTGATCGCGTCACGCGTGGCGGCGAGCGTCTCGCCGGTGGTCGCTTCGTCGAGGATCCACTCGCGGAAGCCGCCGAGCGTCAGGCCCCGGAGCGGGGCGAAGGCCTCGGCGTCGAGCCGGTCGAGGATTAGGCGGCTGACCTCGTCCTCGTCGGGGTCGATCACGGGATGGTCGACCACTTCGCCGAGGGTGAGGCCGGCGAGGACGATCTTGGCGGCGACCCGCTCGCGCTCGGTCCGCGCGGCGAGGCCGGCGAGCTGGTCGCCCGACTTCTCCTCGTTCGCCTTCGCCAGCGCCTCGGCGAGGCTTCCGAATGCGAAGCGCTCGCCGCGGAGCGTCGTGGTCAGGTTCAAGGGGCCCACCCCGGGATCGCGGCCTGCTTGCTCGTCGTCGAGAGAGGTGGGCTTATTGTGCGGCGTCGGACCCGGCAAAGCAACCGCGCACCGCCGGGATCAGAGGCTCTTGAGGTACGCGATCAGGTCCGAAAGCTCCTGCTCGCTGAGGGCCTCGCCGCCGACCGCCTCCGGGCTGTGCGGGCCGGTGAGGGCGTCGCGCAGGGTCGGGGAGCGGGCGTCGTGCAGGTACGGGTCCTTGTCGTACACGCCGCGGAGCGAGGGGGGGTTGTAGCCCTCGTAGGCGTCGTCCGGCTCTTCCAGGCCGACGACGTGGACCTTGCCGTCGGTGAACTCGGGGCCGCGGTGGCAGGTGTTGCACGAGGCCCGGGCCGACGCGAACACGGCCTTGCCGCGCTCGGCCTCGGGGGTCAGGGAGCCGTCGGGGCGGGTGTAAGGGTTGCGGGGGAATTCTAGGCTTTCGAGATAGGCGACCACCGCGCGGGCTTCCTCGTCGGTCGGCTTCGTCCCCTGCATGCTCTTGGTGAACGATTCGATCGTGGCTTCTTCGAGGCTGGTCTGCCAGCCGTGCCAGGTCCAGGGGGCTGTATGGGCCACCCGGCGCAGGGTGGGGACCTTCTTGCGGCTGCGTTCGTGGGTGTTGCGGAGGTCCTGCCGGCCGTCGTTGAGCGTGTCGAAGTGGAGACCATTGGTGTGGCCGTCGCTGTGGCAGGTGTTGCAGCTGTACCACTGGTTGAACGATCGCGTCGCGTCGTGGAAGAGGATCTCCCCCTGGCGAGCCAGAGAGACGGTCGACGGCGAGCCCAGCGGGATCTCGGCGACGAGCTTCGCGGCCTCGGCGTCGACGACCTGGACGGAGTCCGACAGGTAGTTGGCGACGTAGAGGGTCTTGCCGTCCGGCGCGAACGCCAGTTCGGTCGGCCGGCCGCCGAGGGCGACCCGGCGGAAGCGGTCCCCCTCGGAGTTCTGCAATTCGGCCTGGATCAGGTCGCGCGAGCCGTCGACGCGCCAGGGGAGGCGTTTGGGGGCCGCCCGGAAGATCATGATCTCGTGGGTCCCGCCCAGGCCGACGACGATCAGGGAGCCGTCGGCGTTGATCGCGACGCCGTGGGCGTCGGCGGCGGCCAGTCCGCGCACGTCCAATGAGATCGTCGCGTAGGGCTCGGGCTCTTTCAGGTCGATGCGGGTCAGGCGCTGACCGACGACCCAGCCCTGGTCGATGTTGTTCCGGGTCGTGGCGAACTGGCGGTCCTTCATGTTGGCGAGATACGCGTAGCGGCCGTCGGCCGCGACCGTCAACTGCCGGAGGTTCTCCCCGGAGACGTCGACGGTCTTGGCCACCTTGAAGGACTCGAGGTCGACGACGGCGACGCTGCGGGACCGGGTGTTGCCGACCACCAGCGTCTTGCCGTCCGGGGCGAGGGCCAGCCCCCTGGGTTCGCGGCCGACGGCGAGCCGGCCGGTGACTTCCAGGGCGTCCAGGTCCACCCGCGCGACCTCGTCGGTGACCCCGACGGCGACGTAGGCGGTCTTGCCGTCGGCGGCGATCACGACGCCCCGGGGCTCGGGGCCGACCTCGACCCGGCCGGCGACGCGGACCTGGTCGCCCTCGATCGCCAGGACAGCCAGCTCGTAGCCGTACCAGTTGGCGACCGCCGCGCGACGGCCGTCGGGCGCGAAGGCCACGCCGGCGGGCTTCTCGCCCACGGCGGCCTCGGCCAGCACCTTCCGCGAGGACGTGTCGAGGAGGCTGACCGTACCGGCGGTCTGGTTGGCCGTCAGCAGCCGGGTCCCGTCCGCGGACAGGGCGAGCGCGACGGGCGAGCGGTGCGGGACGGCTTCCGCGTCGTCTCCGAGGGTCGGGTGTCCGGCGGACGTCGCCAGGAAGGCGGCGAGCAGGGTTGCGAGCGTCTTGCGGCCGATCGAGCTCATGAGTCGGGACTCCGTCGCGCGGGGCGCAGGGCGGGGTTCACATCTGGTCGACGACGTCGATTCCGAGCAGGCCCAGGCCGAACTTCAGCGTCTGGGCCGTCAGGTCGCAGAGGGCCAGGCGGCTGTCCCGTCGCTCGGCCGACTCGGCCTTCAGGACGGGGCAGTCCTCGAAGAACGTGCTGTACGCGCTCGCCAGATCGAAGAGGTAATCGGTCAGGATGTTGGGCTTCAGCTCCAGGGCGGCCAGCTCCAGGACCTCGGGGAGGCGGAGCAGGCGGACCCCCAGCCCGCGCTCGGCGGGGTGGGTCAGGATCAACGGAGGTCGTCGTTCGCGGACCTGCTCCGGGCGGATCTCGCCGCGCCGGAAGATGCTCTGGATCCGGGCGTAGGCGTACTGGAGGTAGGTCGCGGTGTTGCCGTTCATGGCGAGCATCTTCGACCAGTCGAAGACGTAGTCGCTCAGCCGGTTCTGCGAGAGGTCGGCGTACTTGATGGCGCCCAGGCCGACGATCTCGGCGATCCGCCCGCGAGTCTCGGGGTCGATGCCCGGGCTGTTGGCGTCGACGATCTTGCGGGCCTCGGCCACCGCCTCGTCGAGCAGCGATTCCAGGCCCACGACGTCGCCGTCGCGGGTCTTGAAAGGCTTGCGATCGGCGCCCAGGATCGTGCCGAAGGCGACGTGCTCCAGCGCCGCGCCGTCGTATCCCCAGCGTCGCGCGACGTCGAAGAGCTGCTTGAAGTGGTCGCCCTGGCGGCTGTCCACGACGTAGAGCACCTGATCGGGGTCCCAGGTCTGCCCGCGGTAGCGGATCGTCGCCAGGTCGGTCGTCCCGTAATTGTAGGCGCCGTCGCGCTTGCGGATGATGAACGGGGCCTTCATGCCGGCGACGAAGGCGACCGTGGCCCCCTCGCTCTCCTCCGCGAGCCCTTTCGCCTCCAGATCGGCGACGACCTCGGCGAGCATGGGATCGTAAAAGCTCTCGCCCAGCTCGACGTCGAACCGGACGCCGAGCCGGTCGTAGATCGTCTGGAGGGCCTTGAGGCAGAACGGCATGAACCGCGTCCACAGCTCGCGGTTCTCGGCGTCGCCGGCGTGGAGCTTGGCGGTCTCGGCTCGGGCGGCCTCCTCGACCTCTTTCTCGCCGGCCTTGATGCGGGCCTGGGCCAGTCGGTAGAGGCGGGACAGCTCGGCGACCGGGTCGGTCGCGTAGGCGTCGTCGTCGCGATGGTTCTTCCAGCCCCAGAGGATCATGCCGAACTGGGAGCCCCAGTCGCCCAGGTGGTTGTCGCGGACGACCTTGTGGCCCAAGGCCTCGAAGATCCGGGCCAGGCTGTCGCCGATGACGGTCGACCGGATGTGGCCGACGTGCATGGGCTTGGCCACGTTGGGCGAGGAGAAGTCGATGACGACCGTGCGGGGCGACTCGGGCGGCGTGAGTCCGTGCGCCGGGTCGTTCAGCAGGACGGACAGCTGCTCGGCGACCCACTCGTCGTGCAGGCGGACGTTGAGGAAGCCGGGGCCGGCGATCTCGGGCTTGCCGGCCGTCGGCTCCAGGTCCACGGCCTCGCGCACGGCCGAGGCCAACTCGCGCGGGTTCTGCTGAAGGGCTTTCGCCAGGGCCATGCAGCCGTTGGCCTGATAGTCGCCGAACTTGGGGTCGGCCGTCGCGCGGACGGCGGCCCGGAAGACCTGCGGATCCCCCCCCTCGGGCGTCACGGCGCCGAAGGCGGCCCGCAGTCGATTGAGAACGTTCATGAAGCGTGGTCCGCGAGGAATACCAGTGCCATCAGCGAGTCGTGGGGCCGGCGGGTCAGGCCGACGGTTCGTCGGCCTCGGGCTCGTCGACTTCCTCCTCCTCATCAGCGTCATCGGGCGCGTGGTCGGCCGGCGTCGGCGAGGGGTCGGGGAGGCTCTCGATCGGTGCGGGGGGGGCGTCGTCGCGCCAGGGGACCTGCGGCGCGTCGCCCCAGATCTCCTCGAGCGCGTAGTAGGTCCGGCCGTCGCCCGAGAACAGGTGGACGACGAAATCGCCGTAGTCGATGAGGATCCAGCGGCCTTCCTCGGAGCCCTCCATGCCGAGCTTCAGCTCGCCAAGCTTCTTCATCTCGGCGTCGATCTCGATGGCGATGGAGTTCGCCTGGCGGCGCGAGGTCGCCGTGGCGATCACGAAGTAGTCGAGCAGGGGGGTCGCCTTGCGGAGGTCCAGGATCTGGATGTCCTTGGCCCGGTTGTCGTCGGCGATTCGCGCGGCGAGCCTGGCGTGGGCGAGGGCGCGGGCCAGCCGGTCCGGGTTCCGGCGCTCGACCGCCTCGGGGACGGTCGCGTCCTGGGCCTCGCGGATGGAGCGCGTCTTGATCGCGCGGGTGCGGGCCGTCGGCGCCGAGGGCTCCGGGGTTTCCGACGCGGGGAGATTCTCAGACATTCCGGCTTCCTGAAGAGGTGCGGTCCGGGCCTCTCTCGGCGAACCGCTGGTTTCGTCGAACGCGCCGCTCGCGGCGGGGCCGCGGACCTGGTCGCTGGTCATGCGAGGGCGAGGCCCGAGGCCGCGATCCTCGCGGGGCCGTCCATCCAGCTTAATCGAAGGGGACCCCGCCTGACCACCGGGACCGTCTCAACTTGCAGGTGACGGGCCGTCTTGCAGGCGGTCGCTGCACTGCTGGAGGATCTGTCGGGCGACCTGGTTCGGGTTGTATCCCCCCGGCAGTCGGAGCAGCGGCTTGGCGTAGTCGTCGCAGAAGGTCTTCACCTCGCCGAAGGAGTGGCTGGACCAGCGGATCGCCAGGATCACCAGGGCCACGTCGGGACGGGCGACCGAGGGCTCGAATCGCTCGATCGACTCGTGCTCGCGGGTCTCGATCCAGATCAGGTCGGAGAGGCCCAGTGCGGACTTGAGCGCGGCGTGGGCCTCGGGCCTCCGAGCCCCGCCGATGATCACCACGGCCTTGCCGGCGAGCAGTCGGGCCGCCTCGGCGACCTCGGCGGTCGGGGCCTCGGGCACCTCGGGAGCCGAGTCCGGCCGGCGGGCCGCCAGGTAGCGGTCGACCTCGCGAAGGACCATCCCCAGGCTTTTCGGCGGCTCGCCGAGATCGGGCATGCGGTCGAGGATCGGCAGCAGGGTCTCGCGGATCTCCACGCTGCTGGGAGGCTCGCCCGCGTCGATCAGGTCGACGATCGTCGCCAGGATCTTATTCCAGTCGTGGGCGTCGCCCTGGTCCGCGTCGATCCTCCGCGCGTGGTAACGAAGCCGGCTGATCAACGACTTGCGCTTCTTCCCCTGCCGGAGCACGTCTTGCATGCCGGCGTCCAGCTCCTCGATTCGGACCTGGACGCGAGGATGGGAGGACGGCGAGGCCGGGTCGTCGAGCCTCATGTAGCGACGGATGTAGATCTGCTCCCGCGCCGCCACTCCGCGGAGCCAGTCGTAGGCCGCGAACTGGTCGGGATCCTTGCGGCCGTCGATCCGCTCGATCGCGACACGGAGCGCGGACTGAGCCTCGGCCAGCAGGTCGAGCGCCGGCTCGAAAAACCTTCGGTTCGCTTCCACGTCGGGCAGCATCCCGCGCACCAGGGAGACCCCGTCCGCGACCGCGTCGAAGCAGCCGGCGGCGTCCTCGTGCAGCGTGGGGATGCGTGGGACGCTGAAGTCGGGCGTGTTCATCCAAAGAAAGCAATCGATGCCCCGGGCCCGGTCGAGGATCTCCCGGTCCCTGGGGGCGATCTCGAAGGTGAAATCGGCCCCCTCCTCGATCCGTCGCCGGCGCATTGCCGCCCATCGCAGACCTTCGGCCTTCAGGCGGCAGCGGGCCTCGATCCCGGCGAGGTCCTCGTCCGAGGTCGTCGAAGGAGCGGAGGGGGCCGCGGCGACCTCCAGGCGGGGTTGTGGCGAGGGGGAGCGTCCCAGCGTCAATTCGGGGAGCGGGACATCGGGCGGTCGGACGGGTTCCGGCGGACACGACGGGCTCGCGACGACCGTCTCGGCCGCCTCGGGCTCGGGCGGTGCCTCGGCGACGGGGGCCTGGACCTCGGCCGTTTCCGTCGCCTCGAGGATCGCTCGGGCCAGAGTTCGAAGATCCTCCCGAAGGACCTCGTCCCGCCCCGCATCGGAAAGCAGGCGCTCGGCAAGGTGGGTGATCGATCGTAACAAACTCTCATCCACGACGGGCCTCCGGGCGCTGCTCCGGGCCGGCGCGGCTCGGCACCTCAGATGATCCGCGACCTCGCGGCGTCCCCGCGGGAATCATAGGGAGACCTAAGGAATGGGGCGAGGGGGCGAGTGAAATGGAAATGGCGGAGGGGAGGGCCAGGAAGCGGGCGAGGCGCATGAAAAAACGACGCCCGGTTGGGCGTCGCTTTCACTCGGCAGCACCCCCACGGGGACTCGAACCCCGGTCCCTTGGCTGAGAACCAAGTATCCTAGGCCGCTAGACGATGGGGGCGGCGATGACGTGATCAATCATAATCCAGGACGGGCCCGCGTCAAGGGTCCGGTGAAATTCGCGGTCGATCTCGGGCTGAATCTCAGCGAAGATCGCCCCGCCGCCTTCAATCGGAGGCCGGTTCGTTTTAGGCTAGGTGCGCCGGACGCGGGCGGGCCGCTCGCGGAATTTCTTTTCGAACGAACCAACCGCGCCGCGGACCGCCGATGCCGACCATCTCGCTGAACGATCGCGATTTCTATTACGAGCAGGCGGGGGATGCCGACGAGGTCCTCGTGTTCTTGAGCGGGCTGGGGGGGGATCACCGCGCGTTCAGCCTGGCTCAGCGACACTTCGCCCGGTCCTGGCGGACCCTGGCCTTCGATTCCCGCGATGCGGGACGGAGTTGGCGGGCCGACACCCCGTACACCACGGCCGACATGGCCGACGACGTGGCCGAGTGGCTCGACGCATTGGGGATCGCTTCGGCGCACCTGGTCGGGCAATCCCTGGGCGGGCTGATCGCCCAGGAGGCCGCGATCCGGCGTCCCGACCTGGTGAGATCGCTGACCTTGGTCTCGACCCACGCCGGGGCGAACGCCTGGCGCCAGGCCGTGATCGAGTCCTGGATCCGACTCCGCGAGTCGTGCGGCCCCGACGTCGTCCGGTTCTCGCAGGGGACGCTCCCCTGGCTCGTGGCGCCGTCGTTCTACGATCATCCCGAGCAGATCCAGGGGCTCGTCCGGTTCGCCGAGCGTAATGAATGGCCCCAGGACGTGGCCGCGTTCACCCGACAGGCCCGCGCGGCCGCCGGCCACGACGCGCGCGACCGGATCGGCCGGATCACGGCCCCTAGCCTGGTGCTGGTGGGGGAGTTCGACCTCGTCAACCCTCCCTCCGTGGCCCGGGAGCTTGCCGAGGGGATACCCGGGGCGCGGTTGCAAGTGCTTCCGGGCGTGGGGCATATGCCGCACATCGAGAACAAGGCCGATTTCCGAGATGAGCTGGAACGGTTCCTGCAGACGACTCGCTGATTCCCGGCCCAGGCCGGGGCGGACGCGAAGGCGGCGATCGAGTCGAGGATCTTCACGAGGTCGAGAATGCGATATCCCAGGTCAAGCGGCATCCTCCTGCATCCGACCTCCTTGCCGGGCCGGTTCGGCGTCGGCGACATCGGGCCCGAGGCGCACAAATTCGTCGCCTTCCTCGCCGAGGCCGGCCAGCGCTGGTGGCAGACGCTCCCCCTCGGCCCGACCGGGGCCGGCAACTCGCCCTACCAGTCCCACTCGTCGTTCGCGGGCAACCCGCTGCTGATCAGCCCCGAAGGCCTGGTCGCGAAGGGCTGGCTGGAGGAATCGGACCTCCCCCCGCCTGCCGAGCCCTTGGAGGAGGTGGATTTCCTGGAGGCCGTCGCGGTCAAGAACGGGCTGCTGGCGAAGGCGTTCGGCCGGTTCTCGGCGGGCGACGCGGACTTCCATCGCTTCCTAGTCGAGGAGAAGCACTGGCTCCAGGACTACGCCCTGTTCATGGCGATCAAGGAGGCCCGCGGCGGCACCGCCTGGTTCTCGTGGGAGCCCGAGCTGGTCTCGCGGCGCCCCGAGGCTCTGGAGGCGTTCGAGCGCGAGGCCGCCGAGGCGATCCGGTTCCACGAGTTCGTCCAGTTCGTGTTCTACCAGCAGTGGAAGGCGCTTCGCGAGACCTGCCGCAAGAACGACGTGAAGCTGATCGGCGACATCCCGATCTTCGTCGCCCACGACAGCGCCGACGTGTGGGCGCGTCCCGACCTGTTCTTCCTCGGGACCGACGGCCGACCGACCTACGTCGCTGGCGTGCCCCCCGACTACTTCAGCGAGACCGGGCAGCTCTGGGGCAACCCGCTCTACAACTGGGACGCCCACGCGGCCGAAGGCTACGCCTGGTGGACCCGGCGCATCGGGGCGTTGCTGAAGCAGGTGGACCTGATCCGCATCGACCACTTCCGGGGCTTCGAAGCCTACTGGGAGGTGCCGGGCGGCGCCGAGACGGCCGAGAACGGCCGGTGGGTCCTCGGGCCCGGGCCGGCGCTCTTCCACGCCCTGCGGCAGGAGTTCCCCGAGCTGCCGTTCATCGCCGAGGACCTGGGAGTCATCACCCCGCCGGTGGAGGCGCTCCGCGACGAATTCGACCTGCCGGGGATGCGCGTGCTCCAGTTCGGCTTCGCGGCCGATCCGGAGGCCGAGAAGCACCTGCCGTTCCGGCACGTCCCCAACTGCGTCGTCTACACGGGCACGCACGACAACGACACGAGCTACGGCTGGATCTCGAACCAGCACGTCGAGACCACGCAGTCGATCGAGGAGATCGAGGAGGAGCGGCTGTTCGCGCTGCGGTTCGTCGGCAGCGACGGCAAGGAGTTCGGCTGGGACCTGATCCGGCTGGCGATGAGTTCCGTGGGAGACATCGCCGTGGCGCCCATGCAGGACGTCCTCGGGCTCGACAGCCGGGCGCGCATGAACGTGCCCGGGCGCGGCGAGGGGAACTGGGGTTGGCGGATGCGTCCGGAACGGCCCACGCCGGCCGAGGTGGACCGCCTCGCCGACCTGACGGCCCTCTACGGGCGGTGGAACGGCGCGCTCCCCGAAGGCCACGACCTGCACCGGAAGTCGGCCGGCAAGCTGCCTCCCGAGCTGAAGCCCGAATCCGCGTCGGGAGACGTCCACGACGCGGACCCCGGCCGAGGTTGAGGGCGACCTGTTTAAAGATCCCCGTGGATGTAGGACATCAGATGTCGGTTCTCCGAGGCGACCTTGTCGTACATGAGCTTGATGACGTCGCCGACCGAGACCACGCCGACGAGCGAGTCCTCCTCGACGACGGGGACCTTGGCGATGCGCCGCTCGCTCATCAGGCCCATGACCTCGTCGACCGAGTCGTCGACGCGGCAGGTGACCGGGTTGCACGTCATCACGTCCGAGACCCGGAGACGACCGAACTCCTCGCCGCGGTGGTGCACCAGGCGGAGGACGTCGCGTTCCGAGAGGACGCCGATGAGACGGCCGTCGGCGTCGAGGACCGGGAGGGAGCCGACGTCGTTCTGGACCAGCTTCGCGGCGGCTTCCTTGACGGTCGCCTCGGAGTCGATCGTCACCACCCGACGGCCCTTCAGGTCGAGAATCTCGCTGACAAGCATGGCGACCTCCTGACGTGGTTTCGTGAGCCTGGCGCGGAGAGGTGAGGGGCCCGCGGCCTCGGCTGAGGATCGAGAAGGGATCGCCCGTATCGTGACGCGCGGATCCGGGCGACGCAACCGGATTTCGCCCGCTTTCGTCGAATGAGAGGCTTTTCACCGACCGGGAAGGCGAGGCGGCGAAGGACATGACGATTGATCCTGGCACGATACGAGAGTCGACTCCGCCGTCGACCCGGCGAGCCGAGGCGGCTCGGCTGGCGCTGGTCCTGCTCGCGGGGCTCGTGCTGCGCTCGCTCCATCCCGGGCAGCCGATCGTGGAGAACTACGTCGGCCGGCAGACGCCGACGGCCATGGTAGCCCGAAACCTCGATCGCGGCTCGGGGTTCCTGCACCCCCAGCTCGACACGGGCCCGTTCCCCAACTACTTCCTCGTGGAGCCGCCGATCTATCAGGCGCTGACGGTCGGCGTCCGGGGGTTGACGGGGCTGCCTCTCGACGTTTGCGGCAGGCTGGCCTCGGCGGCGGCGGCGACCCTGGCGGCCTGGGGCGTCTACGCCCTGCTCCGTCGCCGTCACGGCGAGTCCGCGGCGCTGGCGGCGGCCGCGGCCTTCTCGATGCTGCCGATCACGATTCGCTATGGGAGAGCCTTCCAGCCCGACGCCCTGATGATCGGGGCGTGCACCGCCGGGCTGGCGTGCTGGGACCTCGCGGCGGGGCGTGGCGGCTGCCGCCGGCTGCTGGGGCTGGGATGGCTGCTGCTGGCCGCCGGCCTGGCTGCCAAGGTCACCGCGGCCTACATCCTGGTAGTCGCCTTCCTGGCAGTCGCGCCGAGGCGCGATTGGAGGAGCCTCGTCCTGTGCACCTCGACGCTCCTGCCGATCCTGGCCTGGTACGCCTGGGCGGGCCGGCTGGCGGCCACGGCGGGAGGATCGCGGGCCTCGGCCGAGAACCGAGACATCTGGCTCGGGCTGATCGGCCTCGGCGCGCTGGCATCGGTCGAGACCTGGCGATACATCCTGCGCTTTCTCGTCGTCCGGGCCTTCACCCCATTGGGCTTCATCGGCGCGATCTGGGGGCTGAAGACGGGCGGCGGCCAGGGTCGAGGTACGGCCCTCTGGTGGACCTGGGCCGGACTTGCGACGGCCAGCATGGCGCTGCTCGCGGGGAAGTTGCATCACGAGTATTACTGGCTCTGCCTCGCCCCGGCGACGGCGGCCGGGCTGGGGCTGGCCTGGCGTCGGCTCGACGCGTGGCGTCCCGGGGCGGCCTTCGCAGCGGCGGCGGCGCTCGCCGGGCTCTCGCTCTACCTGTCGGAGACGACCTGGCGCGTCCCCGAGGAGTGGGAGACGATCGAGGCGGCGGGCCGCGCGGTCGCCGAATCCACGACGCGGGACGGGCTGGTCGTCGCCCCGGAGGCCCTCCTGTATCGCGCCGACCGGCGGGGCTGCCGGATGGAGTACACCTTCGCCGCGGCCACCCGGGCGGCCTCGGAGTGGGGCGAGGAGGCGCGCGCGCTAACGCCGATCGAGCTCGTCGAATTCTATCGAACCAAGGGCGCCCGCTGGTTTGCGGACGTGGGAGCGGAGTCGGACGACCTCTCGCGACTGGACTTGCACCACGCGATCCGGCATCGTTACAAAGTCGTGATCGACCGGCCCGAAGTCCTATTGGCCGAACTCGCCCCCGGAGAGCCTCCCGGCCATGCCGACTGACGACCGCGAGCGTCCCGTCACGATCCTCGATTTCGACGCCTGGAAGAAGCAAGGCCGGAAGATCTCGGTCCTCACCGCGTACGACCATCCCACGGCCCGCTGGTTCGACGCCGCCGGGGTCGACTGCCTGCTGGTAGGCGACTCCCTGGGCACGACGGTTCAGGGCCGGGAGACGACCCTGGGCGTGACGCTCGATCAGATCGTCTATCACGCCGAGATGGTCGCCCGCGCCGCGCGTCGGGCCTTCGTCGTGGCCGACCTGCCGTTCCTCTCCTATCAGGCCTCGCGAGCCCAGGCGATCCGGTCGGCCGGCCGCATCCTGAAGGAGACGCGCTGCCAGGCCGTGAAGCTGGAGGGGGGGCGGCGGACCGCCGCGACGATCCGCGCGGTCGTCGACGCCGAGATCCCGGTCATGGGCCACGTCGGGCTGACGCCTCAGTCGGTCCGGAAATTCGGCGGCTACAAGGTCCAGCGCGAGGCCGACGTGATCCGGGCCGACGCCCAGGCGGTCGTCGAGGCCGGCGCCTTCGCGATGGTGCTGGAATGCGTGCCGGCGTCGCTCGCCGCCACGATCACGGCGGAGGTGCCGATCCCGACCATCGGCATCGGCGCGGGGGCGGATTGCGACGGCCAGGTCCTGGTCGTCCACGACATGCTCGGCCTGCTCGAAGGCTTCCGTCCCAAGTTCGCCCGACGCTACTCCGAGCTAGGCGATGCGATGAAGCAGGCCGCCGGACGCTACGTCGAGGACGTGCGATCGGGGGATTTCCCCGGCGAATCCGAGAGTTTTCGCTGAGTCGCTCGACGACCGGCGCGGGCTTCGCAAGCCCTGGACCTTCGCCCGGAACCGTCCTCCCCGGAGAACGATCATGAGCAGCCCCACGTCGACCGAACTCACCTCAAGGAAGTGCGTCCCCTGCGAAGGAGGCGTCCCGCCGCTGACGGCGGAGGAGTCCCAGGCCCTCTTGCGAGTCGTGCCAGGCTGGAATCTCGCCGGCGACGGCAAGCGGATCCGTCGGGAATGGAAGGTCCGAAGCTTCGTCGCCGGCCTCGCCTTCTTCGAGAAGGTGGGCGAGCTGGCCGAGGAAGAGGGCCACCACCCGGACCTCCACCTGGAAGGCTATCGCAACGTCGCGATCGAGATCACCACGCACGCGATCGGCGGCCTCACCGAGAACGACTTCATCCTCGCGGCCAAGATCGACGAGATTCCGATCGAACTGAAGCGGGCCTGATGGAGTCCCGTTCAGAGCCCAAGGAAAACCCCGATCCGTCGGAACAGCCCCGCGCGACGCGGTTCGGCGATCGGCCGAGCCGCCTCGGCGGGGCGGTCTTGCATCCTGACCACCCGCTCGACGCTCCGGTCGACGTCCCTCGGCTTGCGTGCGACCACATCGGCGGGTTGCGCCCCGAGGTGCGTCAGCAGGGATGAGGCGTCCGTCCCTCGCGCCGCCAGGGTCTCGGCCAGCGACGCCGACCGGGGCCCGCCGGGGGCCTTGAGGTGGTCGACGAGGAGGGTGGTGCCGCGGCCGGGCTGGCTCAACAGGAGATCGACCCAGGCCCAGGATTCGCGATAGTCGCGCGGGTCCATCTGGTGCACCTCGTCCAGGGTCTCCAGCCGCCGAAGGTCCGGCCGCCAGCCTTCCTTGGCGTCGGCCGCGAGGCGTTCGAGGCGGCGTCGACGGTCGGCCAGGTCGTCCGGGCCGGCCTCGAAATACTCCGCGAGCCCCTCGTCGAGCCAGAGCGGGATGTCGCCGAAGCGGCCTCGCAGCAACGCGTGCGCGGCCTCGTGGCGAAGATCCTCCTCCAGCATCGGGCCCCGATAGGTGTAGACGATCCGCTGCTCGTCCTGGGCCAGGAAGAAGGCGCGACGGGGTGGTAGCTCGGGGAAGTAGAAGCGGAGGAGGTGGAGGAAGGCATTGCGGTCGTCGAGGACGTAGACCTCGATCGGGCCGGGGTCGGCCTCCTCGCCGCCGTTCAGGCGAACCGCCAGGTCGTTGCGGAGCCGGTCGAGCGCCAGCACGGGCGGGGCGTCGCTCGAGATCGGGTCGTTCGAGTACAGGACGAACGGGCCGGTCTTGAGCTGGTGGGAGGTGGGGAGCAGGGTCGGCCCCCGCTTGGCGACGGTCGAGCAGCCGGCCGAGGCGAGCCCGGCGAGGATCGCGATCCGCACGGCGAGCTGGAAATCGGTCGTTCGGGGTGTCTTGCGGGGCCTATCCACGTCGCGTCCCTCCAGGAAGCCGATCAGGAAAGCGGGCGCCCCCGGCGCTCGTTCCGAGCCTGCTTGGTGCGGGTGGCGGCGTCGATGGCCCGCCAGAACGACTTCCACTCGCCCGAGCGCGCCAGCCGCTGGGGGAGGTAGGCGCGGAGGAAACGGAGCGAGGTGGTCCGCGTCCGCCCGGGGGCGTCGGCGAGGCTGACGCTGAGCCTCGCCAGATTCTGCACCCGACGGTGCATCGGCAGGGGGTTCTTGAGTCGCACGCCGACCAGGTCGATCAGCGTGAGCAATTCCTCGCCCGGGCCCGCGTCGGGTCGGATCAGGATGTTCGAGGCCTTGAGGTCGCGGTGCGACAGCGATCGTTCGTGGAGCAGCCGGACCAGCCCCGCCAGCGCCCCCGTGAGGCGGTGGACCTCGGCCTTCAGGCTCGCCTCGTCCAATTTGGGCAGGGACCGGAAGACGTGCTCAGACAACGTGGTGGCGTCGGGGTGCTTGACCGTGATCAGATAGGTCTCGTGAGGCAGGACCCCCTGGAAGGGCGAGAACCAGGGTTTGCGGCGACGGGCCACGAACGCCAGGTTTTTGGGCGTGGGGACGCCGCGGCTGGCCAGGTGCTGGCCTGCCTGCCACGACCGCCAGGCGCGCGAGGGGCGGAAGATCGCAAGGACCGGGTCGATCCACTTCTTGCGGTTGAACCGCTTGTAGACCACGGCGGTCGGCCGGCCCTCGACCATCATCGTCGTCTCGATCAGCCGGGTCGTCCGCGAGTCCTTCAGGACGCGGGCGTCCGGCGAGGCGAACGGGGCGTCGGGGTCGACCAGCAGCGGGGCGACCTCGGACGGGTCGAGGTCGCGCGAGGCGATGCAGAGGGCGTTGCGCGATTTGTAGACCTGGAAATACTTGTTGGTCGACCGGCAACGCTTGCCCCAGCGTCGCCAGAGTCGCTCGGCCCACCGCCGCGTGGAATCCTCGACGCCTAGCGCGAACTCCCGCGGCGAATCCGGCGCGCCGTCGCGGGCTTCCAGATACGACTTGAGGAAGCGGCGGCGGTCGACCCGGCTGCTGCGGGTCCAGAAGTAGTGGTCGAGGAGTGCGAGGTTGAGGCGCGCCTTGGCCCATCCGAAGTTGCGGACCGTCCGGAGGGCGTCCAGATCGATCATCGTCAGGAAGGGCGTGTCGTCCTCGCCGAGGCGGACCAGGATGTTGCCCGGGTGGAAGTCGATATGCTGCATGCCCGCGTTGTGGAGGCGAGCGGTCAAAACGCCCAGGGCCGCGGCCAGGCTGCGCCGCAGGCGTGACCTCCGGGGCTCCTCGATTTCGTGCAAGTCGCGCTCGACGAAGGCGTCGAGCGGGACGGCGTCGGGGACCTCGCGGGTGATCAGGAAATTGTCGAACAGGAACCCGCGACACCGCCGTTCGCCGAGCGCGATGGGGGTGATCGTCGGCACGCCGATCGACGCCAGGTCCTGCGAGCGCTTGCCCTCGTTCCGGCCCTTGCCCCGGCGGAACCATTGTCGGTACTTGGCCCGACGATCCGGCACCAGGAAGTGCTTGATATAGATCGCCGAGCCGGGGAGCTGCACCCGATAGACCACCCGATGGGGGCCCGACTTGATCGTCTGGAGCCGGCCCTCGGCCTCCCATTCCTTCAATCGAAGGCCATCGGGGCCCAGAAGGAAGTCCCTCCAGCGCAGCGGGAGCCACCAGCCGACGTCCCCCGCCTGGACGAAGGTCCATTCGGGAGGCTTGAACATGCGGCCGGCCGGCGTCTCGGCCCGGATGCTGGAGGTCATTGCAGTCATGAGCCTATTCCGATCCATGTCGGCTCCGCCGCGTCATCCGCGGCGAGGCGGCCGTCGCGCGCGGACCGCCCACGGCCCGGGTCCTCTCCCTGGTGAAGTAGGGCGCGGGGGCGATCCCGGCGTCCCCTCGGGCGGTCGTGCCGGCCGGCTCGCGGGACGGCCGGTCGGTCCCGGTCGCCGAGGCGGCGAACGCAGCTCCCCAGGCCGTCACCGAGTAGTTCGATTCGAGCCGCCGTCTCGCCTCGCGACCCATCCGGGCGCGGGCCCCGGCGTCGGCGCAGGCGCGGGCGGCGGCCAGCCATTCGTCGTCGGTCGTCGCCAGGAAGCCGGTCGCGCCGGGTTCCACCATCTCGACGTGGGACCCAACCGGGTTGGCGATCACGGCCAGCCCCGCCGCCTGGTACTGGAGGATCTTGAGGCCGCATTTGCCCCGGCTCCAGTCGTCGTCCGGCATGAGGCCCACGCCCACGTCGCCCCTGGCCAGATCCGCGGCCTCGGTGGCCTCGCTCCACGGCACGGGGACGACTTCGAGGTCGGCGAACTCCGGGAAGCGATCGCAGATGATCCGCAGCCGGAGCCCGGGGATCTCCCGTCCCAGCCGCTCCCAGAGGGGACGTCGCGCCTCGATCCCTTTCAGCGTGCTCGACGACCCGATCCAGACGAGTTCGGGCGCGCCGCCGAGGGAGGTCGAGGCCTTCGGGGCGTACAGCCCGGGGTCGACGCAAGTGGGGATGGTCCGGACGCTCTCCGCCGAGGCCCCGGCGCGGAGGGCGCAGTCGGCGAGGAAGTCGTTGCCGGCGATGACGACGTCCGCCGCCTGGACCGTCCTGGCGAACCGGGCCGACCGACGCGGCGAGGAGGGGCCGCGGCGATCGTAGGAGTCGCGATAGAGGACCGCGTCGTCGAAATCGAATGCCAGGTGCCGCGCGTTGCGGCGAAGCAGGGAGAGCTGCCAGGCCGGCAGCAGCTTGCGCTGGAGGATCACCGCGTCGAACGCGGCGGCGGCTTGGAGTTGCCGCATCCTCGGGAACAGCCCGCGCTCGAGCGGCTCGCACGTGAGCGAGCAGCCGATATCGCGGAGGGCCGGCTCGAACGCCCGGATCCGATATCGGCAACAGACATGGTCCGGCGAATCGACCAGAGCGAGTAGTCTCATCCCGTCCTCCGTGACGGTTGAAGCGGCGAATCCTCGGGGCGTGGAGTCCGACTCTCGCGGCCGAGCAAGCGGATCTTAATCCGGATCCGGAAAGAATCCAAGCCCGAACCTGGCGCGTCGGGCGAGGCCGCGACGGCCTCCCTCGGCCCTCGCGTGAATGCCACTGGACATCGCGTGGGCCGATTCGTAAGAATTATTCATGAACAGGCCCGAGGACGCGCCCTTCCCAGAGAAGTGCCGCCACGGCTCGCTCCCCGCCATGCCTCCCTGGGTCCGGCGGAGGCGTAGGTTTCCCCCTCATGCGGACGATGGCACCTCCGAATCGATGAGAGAGACCTCGCTGGTCGCCTTCACAGTCCTGGCCCTGCTCTGGGCGACGACGCCGCTGACGGTGGATCGTCCCGAGTGCGGCTTGCGCTGCGGCCTGGCGATCTCCGGGGATCTCATCTGCTCCGCCCCCTCCCATCCCGACCCGGGCCCCTCGCTCCGCAGGGAGGTCGACGAGATCCTCGAGCGGGAGAAGAACGAGGACGATTCCGAGGATCCGTCGGAATACGGGATTGACCTGGATCGGCTCCACGGTGTGATCCCGGTCCCGCAGCCGAGTTCCCACGCCCCTCGGGATCATGCGTCGGCGATGAGCCGCGTCAAGTTCGCCTCGCCCTTGAGGTGTTGAGCCGATCCCTTCGTCCAGGCGCCCCCGCCTGACCCGCTCCTCTCCCCTGTCCAATCCTTCGCCGGACCTCGCGGTCCGCCGGACGCTCCGTTCGACGCGAGACGACGCCGCCGGGTGAACGTCTGAAGCCATGTCGAAGTCGGTCGTCTGAGCCTCGGTGCATCGCATCGGTCCGGCCGCCGGTCCGTCCCACCGTCCTCGTCCCCGCTTCCGCAGTGATCGACCGACCTTGCGCGGCGATCGCCCGGATTCTCCGGCCCGCAAGCTCGTAGGAGGCTTCCCTATGTGTCGACCCTGCACCCCACGCGTCGCAACATTCGCCACCCTGTTCGTCGCGGCGTTCGCGATCGCCGCGGCGACGCGGGCCGATGACCTGAGCGGGCCTATCAGGTCCGTAGACGTCGACAACTCCCGGCTCGTCGTGCACGACGAGGCCAGTCAGCGTGACGTGGTGGTCTATTTCACGCGGGCGACCACCCTGAGGCAGGACGACGGCTCGGTCCAGCCCATCCGCAACCTGAAGGTCGGCACGACGATCACCGTGTCCGACGCCATCACGGCCTCGCGGATCACCGTCGCGTCCAGGCCGACTTCTCCGCCGGCCACGAACTTCTCCGGCATGCTCAAGGAATTCTGGCATAACTTCCGACACAACCTTTTCAAACCCCTGCTGCTGTTCTTCTACCTCGGCTTCCTGGTGCCGATCCTCCGCGTTCAGTTCGAGTTCCCTTACGTCATGTATCAGGCGTTGACGATCTATCTGCTGATCGCCATCGGCTGGCACGGCGGAGAGGAACTGGCCCACCTCAACCCGGACTCGATCAAGTCGATCGTCGGCTTCATGGGGGTCGGATTCCTGGCCAACACGTTGATGGGGCTCCTCGCCTTCGGGCTGCTTCGGACGTTCACCCGGATGCGTCGGATCGACCAGGCGACCGTGGCGGGCTACTACGGCTCGGACTCGGCCGGCACCTTCGTGACCACCCTGGGCGTGCTGGGAACCGCGCACGTCGCGTTCGACGCTTACATGCCGGTCATGCTGGCGATCATGGAAATCCCCGGCTGTCTCGTGGCCCTCTTCCTCGTCTCACGCTACCGAGCTCAAGGCATGGACGCGCTCGGGAACATGCCCGACGAACCCGGATACGACCCGGACGCCAGGCCCATCGCCCCGCCGGTCGACGAGCACGGCCAGGTCGTGCACGCGTCCGCCGTTCAGGAAGAGACCGAACTGTCGCTGGAACGCATGGAGCACGGCGATGCGAACGGCGGGAACGGTCGGAAGAAGGGCTTCCTCGACGGCAAGCTGCTGCACGAGGTCTTCCTGAACACCGGGCTTTACCTCCTGTTCGGAGGTATCGTCATCGGGTTCATCAGCGGCCTCCAAGGCCCGGAAGTCACCCGCGCCGACGACAGCTTCTTCGTCAGCCTGTTCCAGGGCGTGCTCTGCCTCTTCCTGCTGGAGATGGGGATGACGGCGAGCCGGAAGCTGCGGGACCTGAAGACGGCCGGCTGGAACTTCGTGGCCTTCGGGCTCCTGGCCCCCAACCTCTTCGCGACGCTGGGCATCCTCATCGTCCACACCTACGCCTGGCTGACCGGGTCCGACTTTCAGCTCGGCACTTATGTGCTGTTCTCGGTCCTCTGCGGGTCGGCGTCCTACATCGCGGTCCCGGCCGTCCAACGGCTGGCGATCCCCGAAGCCAGCCCGACGCTCCCCCTCGCCGCGTCGCTCGGCCTGACCTTCTCCTACAACGTCACGATCGGCATCCCGATCTACATGGAGATCGCCAAGGCCGTCATGCGCGACTTTCCGATCGGCTGATCCGAGGTCGCCCGAGCCCGCCCGCTGACCCATCAGCCCGCGGGCCTCATCCCCTCCAGCTCCACCCGCTCCGCCTCCCCCCTCCGAGCCGTGAATTTCGATCGGTGCGATTTTCGTGCAAATTCCCAAGATCCGCGACCGAGAGGGGTTATCGGCGTCGTCCCTGTCGGCGCGTTCATTAGGTGGGCTTCATGCAGGCCCGATGCACGCTTGACAGGGGCCGTCGGTCTCGGCATTTTCAGACGCATCGAAGAGCCCGACCTGCTGCCAGGACCCGACGTGGGGGAGAGGGATTCCCTGCTCACCGTCGGGAGTGGTCCGCAAAGCCCACGCGGTCATCCTGGAAGGAACGGGCCTTCTCGCTGGTCGTCCCGAACACAAGTTGAGCGGGAGCCGGGCACCCGTTTTGCACTCCTGGGCTCGCGGCCTGGATGTCGAATACGATGCGCACCAGAGTACGGCCCTCTCCTCCTGAATCGGGGGCGGCTTCGCTTTCAGGAGAGAGGATCGGCGAGACCTGTCCCGCCCTGGGTCCGCCGGTGGACGACATGGAGGTCGTCCCCGTCCTCGCCATCCGGTCCGTCCCCTCGGGTGCCCCACGATGAAATCGGTGACCGAGCACCTCACGTTCAACCTGCCCGTCCGCATGGGCTTCCTGAACATCACCGCGGAGGTCGAGGATCTCGTCCGCAGGAGCGGGGTGCTGGAGGGCCTCGTCCTGGTCAATGCGATGCACATCACGGCGAGCGTCTTCATCAACGACGATGAGCCCGGGCTGCACGAGGACTACAAGCAGTGGCTCGAAACCCTCGCGCCGTTCGACGCCTCACCCTCCCGCTACAAGCATAATCGGACTGGCGAGGACAACGCCGACGCGCACATGAAGCGTCAGGTCATGGGCCGAGAGGTCGTGGTGGCGATCACCAAGGGGAAGCTCGATTTCGGCCCCTGGGAACAGATCTTCTACGGCGAGTTCGACGGCCGTCGGGCGAAGCGGGTGCTGGTCAAGGTGATCGGGGAGTGAGGTCGCCGCCGACCTTCGGGGGGCTACCCCTCGCCTGCCTCAACTCGAGGATCCGCATGAGCCGCCGCCCCACGGCGTCCGCCCAGACCTGGCAGCCGAGGGCCGAGAAGTGGCCGTCGCCGAGATGGCCGTTGAAGAGGTGGCTCGGCGTCGTCGGCTCGCCCTTCCCGAGCCTCGCCGACTTCTCCCGATCCTCGGCCTCGACGAACTTCTCGATCGGGTCGTAGTAGGTCACGCCGTCGGGAAGGATGTCGGGAATCCGGCCGGGGTAGTGGGCCGTCTTGCGCGGGCCTTCGACGTGATTCACCCACGGCGCGGGAACGACCAGGCAAGGGATGGCTCGGGCGTTGCAGAAGGCGGCGATCTCTCCGATCCAGTAGCGGTTCTCTTCCCAGTCGGCCTCCCCGTCGAGGACCTCGAACAGGTCGCCGAAGTCGTTGGCGAACAGGCTCAGGACGACGAACTGGGGATCGAAGTGCTTGGCGTACTCCAGCAGGGTGTAGTACTCCTGTTCGGGCGAGTAGCCCAGGTGGCCGGTGTTGAGGATCTCCACCTCCGTCGCCATCCGCGAGGCCAGCACGCGCTTCAGGCACGCGGGGGGCGTCTGATCGTCGCCGACGAACAGGCCCTGCATGTAGGAGTCGCCCAGGACTATCCCCCGGAGCGTCGCATCACGGTTCGGCTCGCCGCCGCGAAGGCCCCAGGAGTTCGTCGTCTGGACCGACTCGGCCACGATCATCGCCCCGGCGGCCTGGGCCAGCGCGTGGAGGCTGGGCGTGTCCGGGATCGGGAAGTAGGCGAGGACGCCGCCGGTGCTCTTGAGGTTGCGCACCCAGATCGACCGGACGTCGGGCCGGAAGCGGTAGGAACGTCCCGAGTCGTCCGCCTCGAACACCGTCGACGGCAGCAGCAGCGCCTTGTCGAAGTTGCCCCAGCGCAGGAGCGCGTGATCGGGGTCGAGGCCCGCCGCGTCGAGCAGCTCTTTCACCTTCGGGTCGTAGGCGTCGTAGGCGGCTCGCAGCTTGCCTCGCGCCTGTTCCATATCGAAGAGGCGGCGGCGTCGCCAGTCGGCGTCGATCCAGGTGCGGGAGTCGGCCTCGCCGGTGAGCGTCGCGACGGCTCGGCGAGCCTGGCCGAAGGTCCACGACGCCGCGTAGCGTCCCGTCGCCGTCCCGATCAGGAGGCAGGCCGACAGGCACGCCGTGAGCCCCAGGATGACCTGCTTGAAGCGTCGGGCGAGCCGCTCCCCGCGCACGACGAAGCGGAACGAACGCTGGCGGAATCGGGGTCGGCGATGGAGCACGTGGGGGCCTTCTCGATCGGGGCGTCGTGGGGTTCCCTGCATCTTATCCACGAATTCGGGGCGAGGCAGTAGAATGGGAACTGATTCGCCAGGGCCGGGGATACGAGGAGAGCCGCACGATGTTCGATGACCTCCTGAAGCGATTGGGCCTGGGCCCCGTCGAGTCGGGCGCCTGCCATGAGCGCTGGATCGAAGACCCCGGCGGCGAGGAGATCGAGTCCTTCAACCCCGCCGACGGCAAGTCCCTGGGACGCGTCAAGCTCGCGAACGGCGCCGTGTACGACGAGGTGGTCGGGCGCGCGGTCGAGGCTTTCGCCGGCTGGCGCATGACGCCCGGCCCGCACCGGGGCGAGGTCGTCCGCAAGATCGGCGAAGCCTTGCGCGAGCGCAAGGCCGACCTGGGGATGCTCATCACCCTGGAGACGGGCAAGATCCGCTCCGAGGGGGAGGGGGAGGTCCAGGAGATGATCGACATGGCCGACTTCTCGGTCGGCCTGTCGCGCCAACTCTACGGGCTGACGATCGCCAGCGAGCGGCCCCGGCACCGCATGATGGAGCAGTGGCACCCGCTGGGGCCGATCGGCGTCATCACCGCGTTCAACTTCCCGGCCGCCGTCTGGGCCTGGAACGCGATGGTCGCGGCGGTCTGCGGCGACACGGTCGTCTGGAAGCCTTCGCCACTCGCCCCGCTGACGGCGATCGCCGTCCAGAAGATCGTCGCGAAGGTCGCCGAGGAAGAAGGCTTCCCCGGGGTCTTCAACCTCTGCCTGGGCTCGATCGAGGACGTCGGCGAGCCGATGCTGAACGACAGGCGCCTGCCCCTGATCTCGGCGACCGGCAGTTGTCGACTGGGCTATCACGTCGCGGAGGTCGTCGGCCGCCGGCTGGGCCGGACGATCCTGGAACTCGGCGGCAACAACGCCGTGATCGTCGCCCCGAGCGCCGACCTGGACCTGGCGATCCGTGGCATCGCGTTCGCCGCCGTGGGGACGGCGGGCCAGCGCTGCACGACGGCCCGTCGCCTGATCGTGCATGAATCGCTTTATGAGGCGGTCGTCGATCGGCTCGCCAGGGCGTACAGGACCTTGCCGATCGGGAACCCCTGGGACGACGGCGTGCTGGTCGGCCCCCTGATCCACGAGCAGGCCGTAGAAGCCATGACGGACGCCCTCCGTCGCGCGACTGAGCAAGGGGGCGAGGTCGTCGTCGGCGGCAAGCGGCTGGACCGCCCCGGCTGCTTCGTCGAGCCGGCCCTGGTGCGGGCGAAGCCGGGCATGGCCATCGTCGGCGAGGAGACCTTCGCACCGATCCTCTACGCGATCCCGTACCGGACGCTCGACGAGGCGATCGCGATCCAGAACGAGGTCGAACAGGGCCTGACCTCGGCGATCTTCACCAGGGACCTGTTGGAGGCCGAGCGTTTCCTCTCGCCCGAAGGGTCCGACTGCGGCATCGCCAACGTCAACATCGGCACCTCGGGCGCCGAGATCGGCGGCGCCTTCGGCGGCGAGAAGGCCACTGGCGGCGGTCGCGAGGCCGGCTCGGACTCGTGGAAGGCCTACATGCGGCGGCAGACCTGCACGATCAATTACGGAAGGCAACTGCCGCTGGCCCAGGGGGTCCGCTTCGACGTAGGATGAGCCCGGCTGGGACCACGCACCCCAGGAACTGGCTTCGATTGGGTTCGTTCGCGCACGCCGGAATCGAGTTTTCTCGGCATAAGGCATTATTGTCCAGTGGGTTATGGTCGTCGGGGAATTGGGTTCGTTCGGCGGCTCTCGGACGCCTTCTGCGACACGTCCGGAGGCGAGAGGTTGGGTTGGACGACCCTTGGCGTCCTGGAGGCGCATCCCACGGATCGCTCGAAGTGCGCGGCATCCCGTAAGGAGAGTATGGTCGGAAAACCCGGAAACCGCGGTCACGGGGATAATCTCGGCGAGAGGCGGCGCGCGGGGTCGAGGTCGCGTCTCTTACGGGCCGCCACCGGTCGAGTCCGAAGCGGCCATCGCCGCGAGGGCGTCGGCGAGCGTGCGGACTCGGTGCGTCTCGACGTCGCGCATCCGGTCTCCATCGCGGCAGGCGGCGCCGCGGACGGCGAGCACCTCCGGGCGCAGGAGCGACCCGACGTCGACTGTGGCGGTCGTCATCCCCCCGGCGATCGCGACCATCAGGCCCCGCCGGCGCGCCGCCTCGGCGACCTCGACCGACTCGACCTCCCACCGCGCGGGGGCGGACTTGTCCCAGGTGTCGAACAGGAGGCCGACGCAATCGCTCAGGGCGGCGCGCAGCACGTCCGTAGGCCGGGGCGCGGCCGCCGCCCTCCAGTCGGTGTAGGCGACGGCGATCCAGCGGCTGGAGCCGGTGGGGAGTTCGGCCCGCAGCGCCTCCCAGTCGGCCGCCCAACCGGGCCCCGCGCCGGCGAGGCCCAGCTTGCAGTAGGCGAGGCCGGCAAAGGCGTCGCCGGGTACCTGCGGGCGGCGACCGTCGAGCCACTCGGGGAGTTCGCCCAGGGCCACGCTCGTCGGCACCCGGGCGTCGACGGCCCGAGCGACCTCGCGCCAGGCGTCGAACGAGGCGCGGCCGAGCGGGCCGTTCGCCGGCTCCTTCACGTCGATGATCGAGGCTCCGCCGGCCAGGGCGGCGCGGGCCTCGTCGGCCGATCTCACGCTCACGAGCAGTCGGGGCACGGCGTCGAGGCCTCCGGGGGGCGGGGGTCGTCCAGGACTTCGTAGCTGCGGATGCGATCGAGTCGGAACGACTTGTCGACCGAATCGAGGTGGCAGGTCGCCACGAGATACGGCATCCCACCACGATGGGCGAATCGCCGCGGCGTGACCAGGCGAGGCGCCTCGCCTCGCGATCCCCCCGCGTAGGCGATCCGGACCGGACTCCCCCGACCGGCGGCCTCGTCGAGGCGGTCCCAGCCGAGCGGCGGCCGGACCGGCTGGGAGCCGTCGTAGATGGGGTACGAGGTCAGCGTCGTCGCATCCAGGCCCGGCCCGCCCAGGCGGAACCAGAGGTCCATCACGGCCGAGGCGTCCCCCAGGGCTCGATGCCTCACCCTTGCGGCGATCCCGAAGTGCTCGACGAGGCGGTCGAGCCGGTGGCTCCCGAGATTCGGGAGCGTGGTGCGGGCCAGGGCGAGCGTGTCCAGCACCGGCACGCCGGGGAACGTCAGCTCGGCGCGGGCCAACTCCATGCCGAGGAAGCCGGCGTCGAACGCGGAGTTGTGGGCGAGGAGAGGGGCGTCCGGCGCTCGTTCGAGGAAGGCCAGGAACTCCGGCAAGACGATGCTGGCGGCTGGGGCCCCGGCGAGGTCGGCGTCGACGAGGCCGCTGATAGCGATGGCGACCTCCCCCATCGGACGGCCGGGGTTGACCAGGCGTTCGAAGGTCTCGACGACGAGCCCGTGGGCGTCGAACGCCATCGCCCCGATCTCGACGACGCGATCGACGCCCGGATCGAGGCCGGTGGTCTCCAGGTCGAAGGCGATGAACAGCGGATCTCGCGGCATGGTTCCGGCGGGCTCGCGATGGGAATGGGAGTCGGTCGATCGCCCATCAGGTATGATAGGCGCGGGGGGGGCGGTTCCCAACCGTCGTCACGCGTCGATCTCGGTCACGGATGGAACCACCATGATCTCAGTCAAGATCGGCGTGAAGCGTCCTCGCGGGGTGATCCTCGCGACCGTTGTATTCCTGTCCGGCTGCACGACCGTCGAGTTCTGGCCCCGGCCGCTGACGGTCCCCGATCAGGCGCGTCCCTGGCCGCAGCCCGACCAGCCGGGCGAGATGGACCTGAATGGCGTCCGCGAGTCGCTCCTGACATTTCACAACCGGGCCCGAGCCGAGAAGAAGCGGCCGAGCGTCGAGGTCGACGAGGCGTTGCAAGAGGCCGCCCAGCGACACGCGGAGGAGATGGCCGGACGTGAAAAGATGACGCATACGGGTGCCGACGGATCCTCGGTGGCGGATCGGGTGGAGGAGTTCGGCTACCGCTACCGGCGGTGCGGCGAGAACATCGCATACGGGCATTACTCACCCGAGTTGGTCATGAGGGGCTGGCTCACGAGCCCCCCGCACCGGAAGAACATCCTCGGAGGATTCAGCCAGATCGGGCTCGGTTACGCGACCGCTAAAGACGGCACGCCGTACTGGTGCGTCACATTTGGACTCCCTGCGGGGCCCTGATCGCCGCCCCGCCTCGATTCCATCGGGTATCCTTGCGAGGATCCGTGACGGAACACCGGATCGGAACGAACCCGAGCGTCGGACCGACGTGAGGATCGAGGACCATGAGCAGACTGAAACTTACCGCGATTCTGATCCTGGCGGCGACGGTCCTCGCGACTTCCGGCTGCCACGGCTCCGGGAAACGACGGACCATCGCCGACGAGCCGACCCTGTCCGGCCTCGACGCCGACGACAAGGCCTATCTCGACGCCCCCGCGGCGGTGCCGATCTCGACCGTCGACCGGCACCCGATCCTTTACAAGCCGCGGGAATACTGGGAGAACTCCGGGGACAACCGGATCGTCAAGGCCGCCGCGGCGACCTTCGTCGGCGTGCCGGCGGGCGTCGTCGGGGAGGTCCGGCAGATCTTCGTCGGGGCTCCCCCGAGGACGACCACGCTCCCCTGAGATGGCGAAGGCCGGACGGCCGCCCCGATGCCTTCGGGGCGGCCGATTCCCGGCCGGTCGGCTCGGATCAACGGTCGGGGATGACCCGGATCGAGTTGAACTGCTTGCCTTCGAGCGACTCCAGGAAGGCCCCGCCGCCGGTGGAGACGTGGCTCACCTTCTCGGCGTAGCCGAACTTCTCGACGGCCTCGGCCGATTCGCCGCCGCCGACCGCCGTCACGCCCGACGACTCGGCCATCGCCAGCGCCACGGCCTGGGTCCCCTTGGCGAAGGCCTCGACCTCGAACATGCCCATCGGGCCGTTCCAGACGACGGTGCCGGCCTCGCGGACGATCTTCGAGTACTCCTCGATCGTCTTGGGGCCGATGTCCATGCCGAACCAGCCCTCGGGAATCTCCTGGCCGTCGGTCGCCTTCGTCTCGGCGCCCGTCTCGGGCTTGTCGGCGATCAGGTGGTCGACCGGCAGGACGATCTTGTCGCCGGCCGCGTCGAGCAGCTTCTTCGCCATGTCGAGCTTGTCCAGCTCGACGCGGCTCTTGCCGATCTCGATCCCCTTGGCCTTCAGGAAGGTGTAGGTCATCGCGCCGCCGACCAGCAGCTTGTCGACCTGGCCGAGCAGGCTCTCGATCACGAGGATCTTGTCGGACACCTTGGCCCCGCCCATCACCGCGACGTACGGGTGCTTGGGATTCTTGAGCAGGGTGTCCAGGATGTTCAGCTCCTTCTCGACCAGGAAGCCGATCGCGCGCTTCTCGGCGGGGAACTGCTCGGGGACGGCGACCATCGAGGCCTCGTCGCGGTGGCAGGTGCCGAAGGCGTCGTTGACGTAGGCGTCGCCCAGGCCGGCGAGCGCCTTGGCGAAGTCGGGGTCGCCTTTCTTCTCGCCCTTGTTGAACCGGACGTTCTCGAGCACGAGCACGCCGCCCGGCTTGAGGTCGGCGGCGAGCTTCTTCGCGCTCTCGCCCACGGTGTCGTCGGCCTTCTCGACGGGCTTGCCGAGCAGCTCCTGGAGCTTGGCGGCCACCTTGTCGAGCTTGAACGGGGCGTCGGTCGCCGGGTCGCCCTTGGGTCGGCCGAGGTGGGTGATGAGGATGAGCGACCCGCCGCGGTCGAGGACGTCCTTGAGGGTCGGCAGGGCCGAGCGGATCCGGCGGTCGTCGGCGACCTCGCCGTCCTTGGTCTGGGGCACGTTGAAGTCGACCCGGACGAGGACTTTCTTCCCCTTCACGTCGAGGTCGCGGACGGTCTGCTTGGGCATCGTGGGATCCTGGTGGATTGGGATGAAAGGGAAAAGGCCCGCTCCGTCACGGGCCCCGGGGGGCCGGGGACGGCGTCGAAGCGGGCCGATGATGGGGTCGCGAGGCGCGGCGGGCCGGACGGTCGATCCGTCCCGGCCCGGCTCGGCGATGTCAGAGGGCGCCCAGCTTGGCGATCAGCTCGACGGTGCGGTTGGAATAGCCCCACTCGTTGTCGTACCACGAGAGGACCTTGACCATGGTCCCGTCCATGACGATCGTCTGGTCGGGGACGAAGATCGAGGAGTGGGGGTTGCCGATGATGTCGCTGGAGACGATCGGGTCCGGGTTGTACTCGAGGATCCCCTTCAGGGGGCCGTCGGCGGCCGCCTTGACGGCCGCGTTGACCTCCTCGACCGTGACCTTCTTCTTCATGATCGCGGTCAGGTCGACGACCGAGCCGTCGGGCACGGGGACCCGCATGGCGAAGCCGGTGAGCTTGCCGTTCAGCTCGGGGATGACCTCGCCGACGGCCTTGGCGGCGCCCGTCTTGGTCGGGATCATGTTGATCGCCGCGGCGCGCGAGCGGTACATGTCGCTGTGGATCTGGTCGGCCACGCGCTGGTCGTTCGTGTAGGCGTGGATCGTCGTCATCAGGCCCTTCTCGATGCCGAAGGTGTCGTTGAGCACCTTGGCGAGCGGGGCGAGGCAGTTGGTGGTGCAGGAGGCGTTGGAGACGATCTTCAGGTCCTTGCTGATGACCGAGTCGTTCACGCCCAGGACGATGGTGGCGTCCAGCTTATCCTTGGCCGGGGCGCTCAGGATGACCCGCTCCGCGCCGGCGTCGATGTGCTTCTGGAGCTGCTCCTTGCTCGTGAAGAAGCCGGTCGACTCCAGGGCCACCTGGCAGCCCAGGGACTTCCACGGCAGGTTCGCCGGGTCCTTCTCGGACGTGATGGCGATCTTTTTGCCGTTGACGATCAGGGCCTTGTCGGCGGCCTCGACGGTGCCGTTGAAGCGGCCGTGGACGCTGTCGTACTTCAGCAGGTTGGCCAGGTGCTTGGGATCGGCCAGGTCGTTGATCGCAACGACGTCGAACTGCTCAGGCTTCTGGGCGAGCACGCGGAAGACGAGGCGCCCGATGCGACCGAAACCATTGATACCGACGCGAACAGACATCAAAGTTCTCCAGTGATACGCCCGGCGGCCGCTTCACACGAGGACGCAGCCCAGTTCGAGCATATTGCGGACATGCCGACAGCGCAGGGACGGAGTTCCGGTCGGCCGATCGGACGCTCTAGCGAAAAGGGCCGGGGCCCGGATCATCCCGAGACCCGCAGGACCGACTCGCCCTTCCCAGAACCCGGATCCATCCCCAAATCAGACCTCATTCTACCCCCAAAGGCAAGATGCTGGTGCCCGGTGGGCAGGGCCGTCCGGTCCTATTGACCGACCTGCTGCCTAGTGGTTGCGACTGGGGATGACCCTGCACCCAGGAGTTTCCCACATGGACGCGACACTCAGCCTGGCCGACCTCCTCGAAGAAATCGCCGACCCGCGTCGCGGCGGGAGGAAGCGGCATCCGCTCCCGGCCTCGTTTCGCTGCTGGTCCTGGAGGAGATCGACGCCCGCGCGGCGAAGGGGCCAGATGTGGAGGTAGACCTGGTGCTGGACAACTACGCGACGCACAAGACGCCGGCGGTGAAGCATTGGTTCCTCCGCCACCCCGAGTACCACCCGCATTTCACGCCGAAGAGAAGCTCGCGGCTGAACCGGGTGGAGCGCCACTTCAGCGTGATCACCGAGAAACGGATCCGCCGCGGGGCCTTCCGCGGCGTGGCGGCGCTGGAGGCGGCGATCCGGGGGTACCTGGAGCACCATGACGCCTCGCCCAAGCCGTTCGTCTGGACCGCCGACGCCGACCTGATCCTTGGCCGCATCAAGTGGGTTGTCGAACGCACTTCCGACTCGGGACAGTGGCGGATCAGACCCCTGGACGAACCGTCTCACCGCAATTCCGCTTGAGCCTCGCTTGCGTCGACCGGCTTCGAGTTGGGTCGGGAGCGAACGAAGCCGATTTGGAGGTCCGAGGATCATCAGGCCCTTGAGAAGGGCTCGGCCTTCAGCGGCCGGTGCTTCTGGCCGTCCGCACCCACTGAGTCGGCTTGTCCCCCAGGCGGATGGTCAGCTTCCAGGCTGCGTAGAACGGGATGTAAGCGAGCGTCGGCAGGTAGCTAAGGGGCACGTGGAAAACGATAAAAGGCGTTAGGGCGTAGAGACTTACGGAACCGGCCATCAGCAGGCTCGACCCCAAGAGTCCCCACCCCGCCGGGCGAGCCAGCGGGTCGGCCAAGGCGAGGAACGCCGCGACGTTCAGCATTGCCAGGAGCAAGAGGAGGGCCAGCAGCTTCATCATCGGCGGCGTCTTCAACTCGACGGCCGATGCCAGCCGCTCGATAAGGCCCATGCGACGTTCGCGAAGGACCTCTCTGAACAGCCTCTTCTTCAGCTCCCTGCGGCCGAATTCCCAGCGCCTACGTTGGCTCGCGGCGGCCTCGCCTCCGTGCTCCAGCATGGTCGCCCGGACCGAGGCGTCGGGGACGAACACGATCCGCTCGCCGGCCATCCGGACGATCCACGAGAATTCGTAATCCTCCACAAGCCCGTACGCCTTCCAGGGCACGCGCCGGAGGCCCCGGGTGGTGAAGGCCATGCCGTTGCCGTTGAACGGCGAACTCAGTCCCAGCCGGTCCATGCCGAACGGGGCGACGCCGTTGACCAGGCTGAAAGCATAGGTCATCAGCCGCGTCCGCCACGAGGCGTCGGCGTTGGCTACCGTGTAATAGCACTGGAGCCAGTCGGCCCCCTCGCGGATCCTGGCGTCGAACTTGCGCAGGAGGTCGGCCGAGGCCAGGGTGTCGGCGTCGATGATCACCAGGACGTCGAGCCCGTCGAAGCGGCGCGTCGACTGGAGCCTCTCGATCAGGTACTCCAGCGCGTACCCCTTGGTCCGCTTGTCAGGCGTGTTCCGGACGACGACTTCGGCACCCTCGGCCTCGGCGATCGCGGCGGTGTCGTCGGTGCAGTTGTCGGCGATCACCAGAACCTGGAAGAGTTCGGCGGGATACGCCTGCGCCCGGCAGCTTCGCACCGTCTCCGCGATCCCCACCCGCTCGTCGTGCGCTGGGATCACGATGAGGAACCGCGATTCAGGCGCGGTCGGCAGCGTCGTCCGCCTTGGGGAGAAGAGGGCTGCCAGAGCCGTGAGCAACAGCATCAGCAGGAACGGCAGAGCGACGAGGTTCAGGCTGACGACCAGGAGCGCAAACAGGCCGGCGAGCGACATCAGTCGGTCTTCTCCCAGGTGATCGAGTCGGCGACGGCACGGGGCGCCGCGGAGGGATCGAGTCTAGCCCTTCGCCGCCCGGATCGGAAGCCAAGTGCGGTTCCACCAAGGGTGGTCGCGTCCGGGCGTCAGGCGACGCCTGCAGTGATCTCCGACAGCGCCTCCAGGAACTGGGATACATCGTCGTGCGTGGTGAACGGCGAGGGCGAGAGCCGCAACAGGCCCTCCGGGAACGAGCCCAGGTTGCGGTGGATGTAAGGCGCGCAGTGCAGCCCCGGGCGGACGGCGATGTCGAACGACACGTCCAGCACGGCGGCCAGGTCTTGCGGAGAGAGGCCGTCCGGCGTGAACAGCGAAAGCGCGCCCGCGTGGGTCTCGGGCTCCCAGCGGCCGGCGACGCGCCAGGCGTCGTTCCGCTCGGCCCAGTCGACGACCTGCTGGAGCAGGCCGACCTCGTGCTTGCGGAGGGCGTCGGGCCCGCGTTCGGCGACCCAGGCGATCCCCGCGCCGAGGCCGGCGAAGCCCAGGACGTTCGGAGTGCCGGCTTCGAGAAAGTAGGGCCGGATCGTGGGCTGGGTCTCCGAGGACGAGTCGCCGCCTGTCCCCCCCTCGCGCCAGGGCCGGATGAGGCCGTCGGCCCGGGGGCCGGCGTAGAGCGCGCCGGTGCCGGTGGGGCCGTAGAGTCCCTTGTGGCCGGGGAGCGCCAGCAGGTCGATCGGGGTCGACTTCAAGTCGATCGGGACGATGCCGGCCGACTGGGCGGCGTCGACCAGGAGCAGCGCGTCCGTGGCGCGGACCGCCGTCGCAACGGCCTCGATGGGCTGGACGGTCCCCAGCACGTTGCTCGCCTGGGTGATCGCCACGAGGCTCGTCTTCGGCGTCAGGGCGGCCGCGACGTCCTCGGCCGTCACGTATCCCTCTCGCGAGGCGACCCGCGTGGTCGTGATCACGCCGGCTTTCTCGAGGGCCCGGATCGGCCGGCTGATCGAGTTGTGTTCCAGGTCGGTCAGCACGACGTGGTCGCCGGGCTGGACGACGCCCTTGATCGCCATGTTCAGGGCGTCGGTGCAGTTCAGGGTGAGGATCCAGCGGTCGGGGCCCTCGCCGCGGAAGAACTGGTTGAGCGCGTGGCGGACGTCGTCCAGGGCCTTCTCGGCGGCCATCGCCATCCGGTGCCCGGCCCGGCCGGGGTTGGCCAGCGAGTTGCGAGCGAACCGATCCAGGGCCTGATAGACGGGCTCGGGCTTGGGGAAGCTGGTGGCGGCGTTGTCGAGATAGATCATGCGAGGCTCCTGGGAGGCCGGACGCGGCGGCCCTTTCGAGAAGGCGGTGTGCGAGGCGGATCAGGCACCGACGAACTGGGAATACAGCGTCTTCGCTTTGGCGATGTCGTTGGTCCCCTTGATGATGGCCCGGCCGTCGGGGAAGACGGTGAACTCGTAGCCCTCGGTGGCGAACCGGAGCATGAAGGCGTTGTGGCGGACCTCGCCGACGCCCTTCAGCCGCTCGGCCATCTCGGGGAATTGGAGCGGCTCGGGGCGGCGGCTGGCGACCTGAACGGCGTTGCGGCCGCAGAGGGCCGTCGTGTGCGAGCCCATCTCGCCTTCCAGCCACTCGAACTTGCGATGCTTGCAGCAGGGGCAGTCGACCTTGCCGAACAGGCCGGAGATCTTGAGCTGGCGGAACGTCCAGTCCCAGATGTCGACCATGATGAGGTCGCGGTTGAGCGCCTCCTTCTTGCCCGCGAGGACCTTGATCGCCTCGACGGCCTCGAATGAGGCGATGATGGCGACGGCCGGGCCGAGGACGCCGGCCGTCTCGCACGTCGGCGTCATGCCCGGCGGCGGGGCGGTCTCGATGACGCACCGCAGGCAGGGGGTCTCGCCCGGCAGGATCGTCATGGTCTGGCCTTCCGAGCCAATGACCCCGCCGAAGATCCAGGGCTTGCCCAGCTTCACCGCCGCGTCGTTGATGAGGTAGCGGGTCTCGAAGTTGTCGGTGCCGTCGAGGATCAGGTCGGCGTCGCCCATCAGGGCGAGGGCGTTGGTGTGGTCGATGTCGGTGACGACCGGCTCGATCTCGATCGTGCTGTTGATGCGCCGGAGCTTCCGCGCAGCGGCCTCCGCCTTGGGGAGGTTGTCGGCCACGTCCTGCTCGTCGAACAGGATCTGGCGCTGGAGGTTGTGGGTCTCGATGAAGTCGCGGTCGATGATCCGCAGGTGGCCGACCCCCGCGCGGGCCAGGTGGTTCGCCAGCACGGTCCCGAGCGCGCCGCAGCCGCAGAGCGTCACCCGGCTGTTCATCAAGGCGCGCTGGCCTTCCTCGCCGAGGGCGGGGAAGCGGACCTGTCGCGAGTAGCGGTCGAGCGGGTCGGGCGTGAGGGCGGCGGACATGCGGATCTCCGGGGGCGTGCGTCGTTCGCGTTTCGGGGGGGGCCGGGGCGGTCAGCCGCCGGCGACGGCCGGGATGATGCTGACCTCGTCCTTCTCGGCGACCGGGGTCTCCAGGTCTTCGAGGTAACGAACGTCCTCGTTATTCACATAGATGTTGACGAACCGGCGGATCTCCGCGCCGTCGAACAGGCGCTCCTGGATCGCCGGGTGCTGGCGACCGAGGTCGGCCAGGACCTCGCCGACCGTCGCGCCGGAGGCCTCGACCTTGTCTTGTCCGGCGGCTTGCGGGCGGAGCGGGGTGGGGATGCGGACGACTGGCATGATGCGAGTTCCTCTATGGCGGAGTCTAATAGGGGCGACGTGGACCTGGGCGTCCATCCGGGCATCCCCTGGCCGGTTGGGTTTGGTCGGAGCCTGCATCCGACGGAAGGTTCGCGACGGTGCGGCGAGGAACCAACATGACGATCCGTGAGCGGCTCAATCGCAACAAGCGTCGCCAGATCTGTTATTACGCGGCGGCCATCCTCGTCCTCTTCGCCGGGTTGTTCCTCGGACCTCTGCTGGGAGCGTTCGGCCCGTTCGCACCCCTGGCCGGGCTCGCCTTGGCCTTCGTAGGCCTGGTTTATGTGGACATGTCCTCGGCGTTTCGCTGCTCGCGGTGCGGAAAGTCGCTGGGACGGCTCGTCATGCAGAAGAATACGAACCTCTTCGTGATCAACGAGCAGATGCGATACTGCCCATTCTGCGGGGTAGACTTCGATTCCGAGGAGACCCTCAAGCGCACGGCGAAGGAGGACGATCCTCTCGACTAGCCTCGACGCTCGAACCGGCCCCGGCGACTTCGGCCGCCGGCCTCGATCGCGGTCCGGAAAACGGGGGTCTGGCGTCACATCGAAGCGACCGCGAGCCCCGCCGAAAGCTCCGCGCCTTCGACCAGCGCTTCAAAGTCCTCGAGCGTCGGCTTGATGACGACCGGACGGGGCAGGTGGTCGACCAGGGCTTCCTGGGTCTTTAGGCCGTTGCCGGTGATGCAGAGGACGGTAGAGCCGTCGCGGTCGATCCGCCCTTCCTCGATCAGCTTGCGGGCGACGGCCAGGGTCACGCCGCCGGCGGTCTCGGCCCAGATGCCTTCCGTCTCGGCGAGCAGTCGCATGGCGTCGACGATGGCCTCGTCGCTCACGTCCTCGCTCCAGCCGCCGGTCTCGCGGATCATCTTCGAGGCGAACCAGCCGTCGGCCGGATCGCCGATGGCGAGGCTCTTGGCGATGGTGTCCGGGTTCCGCACCGGCTTGACCTTGCCCGCGCCCGTCTTCACGGTGCTGGCGATCGGGTTGCAGCCGGTGGCCTGGGCGCCGAACATCTTGGTGCGGGCGGGGCCGTTCAGCAGGCCGAGCGTCTCCAGCTCGCGGAACGACTTGTGGAGCTTGCCGATCAGGCTGCCGCCGGCCATCGGCGCGACGACGTGGTCGGGGGCCCGCCAGCCGAGGTCCTCGGCGATCTCGTAGCCCATCGTCTTCGACCCCTCGGCGTAGAACGGCCGGAGGTTGACGTTCACGAATCCCCAGCCGTAGCGGAAGGCGATCTGCGAGCAGAGCCGATTGACGTGATCATAATTACCTTTGACGGCGACGACCTTCGCGCCGTAGATCGTGGCGCCCAGGATCTTCCCCTGTTCGAGGCCGTCGGGGATCAGGACATAGGCCTCGAGCCCGGCCGCCGCGGCGTTGGCCGCCACGCTACCCGCGAGGTTCCCCGTCGAGGCGCAGCCGACGGTCTCGAACCCCAGCTCGACCGCCTTCGAGAGGGCCACGGCGACGACGCGGTCCTTGAACGAGAGGGTCGGGTAGTTCACCGCGTCGTTCTTGAGGTACAGCTCGGCGACCCCCAGTTCCTTCGCCAAGCGGTCGGCGCGGATCAGGGGGGTGCAGCCGACGTGGCGGCCGACGGTCGGCTCGCCGTCGACCGGCAGCAACTCGCGATAGCGCCACATGGTGCGGGGGCGGGCGGCGATCGCCTCGCGGGTGAGGGTGCGGGCGACCGCCTCGTAGTCGTAGGCCACTTCCAGCGGCCCGAAATCGTCGGTGCAGAAGTTGAGCGCTTCTTTGGGGTAGAGCTTGCCGCAGAGCCGACACTTCAGGCCCGTCACCAGTTCACCTGACACCAGATTGACCCCCTCGTGCGAAAGACGCGACACGGGCCCGCTGACGCGCCGTTGGAACGCGTCGGAGCCGGACGGACGAGCCGCTCGTCCGCGTCGGTGCGTCTCGAAGCCAGAGTGTCGACGGGGGGCGATCAGGTGGGTTCGGGAACGGTCGATGCTGTAAGGACAGCGCCGCCGCCGAAGACCATCTTATCTGTCCGATACGCGTTCGACGATCCGGGGTTTTCCCGGACTCGCCCGAACGGGCGCTCGGCAGGAGTTAGCACCAGCATCCACCAAGACGGTGGACCGGTTGCTGTGGCGTCATAGGGCCCTTCCCTCAGCCACTCTGGATAAGATACGCGCCGAATTGTGAGTCTTGAATGTAGCCTGCGGCCGGCGATCGCGTCAAGGGGCGCTTCTCGGGCGTCTCGAGTTTGCCGGGGCCCCCGTCGCGGACTTGTCGCGGAGATCGGTCGTGTTACAGTTGTCATGGGGCTTCGCTCGGCACGGGTGCCGGAGCCCGCCCGCTGAGTGAAAGGGATGGCATGGGCGCGCCATGGCGGATCTTTTGGCTGCTCGTGCTGGGATTCCATGCGGTCGGGGCGGCGGGTTGGTGGTGGCTCGCGCCGGGGGGATTCCCGGTCGCGGACCCCTTGTCGTGGCGGAACCGGGTCGCGCCGCCCTTGGTGCTGGCGCTGGTAGTGTCGAGCGTGTTCTGGTCGCGTCGCCCCGATGGCGGGCCGAAGCTGGCCGCGGCGCTTGGGGCATTGCCGATCGCCTGGCTCGCGGGGGCGATGGTCCTGCTCGTCGGCTTTCGGACCGGGCTTCGGGATCCGCTGTTCCTGGCGCCCGCGGCCTTCGCCGCCGTCCTGGCAGCCGCCCACCTCGGGACCTTTCGACGGCGAGCGTCGGGGGCGACGTCGGCCCGGTGGGCGGTCGGGCTTCGGCTCGGCGCGGTCGCCTTCGGACTCCTCACGGCCGCCGCCAGCCTGCCGCGGCCGGCGGGCACGCGTCCGGCCTCCGAACCGCACTCCCTCGCGACGTTGCCACGCGAGGACGTCAACGCCCGGCTGGGGCCTGACGCCTTCGTCCAGCTGGGTGAAGGATCGACGAGCCTCAAGGCCGGGAGGCTGCGGCTGACGGTCCAGCCGCTCCTCCGCTTCCTGGAGCGTTCGCCCGACGGCCGGCCGACGGTGCTCGTCCCGAGGGCCGAGCGGGAAGGACGAGACTCGCGGCTGATCGGATCGGCCGCGACCGGGGGCGGGCTCGATCTGCGCTATCGCTCCGACTTCGACGCCTCGCTGCAGGTGGAGGCTCGGGACGACCGCACGATTTGGCTGGAGTCCCTGACGATCCTGCCGATCCCCGTGTGGTCGCACCTGAACTCATTCTGCGACGTCGACGTCACGGGGCATCGGCGCCTGTCGCTCTCGTTCTCGCCGTGCCCGGACGCCCGAATCGGAGTGGAGCCGATGGATTACCCCTTCGGACGGCCGCTACGGTTCGCGTTCCTGGAGGCGTCGGGACGATTCCGCATCGTCGAGGCGACGAGTGGCGAGAAGGGGCCGTTCCGCGAACTGGCGTCCGGGCCTTTGGGTCGGGGAGAGCCGCTCGCGGTCACGTTCCACGACGAGGACCGGGCCGTAGCCCGGCTTACCCTGGACGATTGGTCGGCGCAGCTCGACGTGCAGCTCTCGCCCACGGCCGGGTGGCTTGCGCCGGTCAATGCGATCGAGTTCTGCCTCGCGGGCGACGAGCCGACGTCGACGGCCTCGATCTACATGACCCTCGCCGGCACGTCGGTCGGGCGCGGCTGGGACTGCGTCGGCCACCGCGCGGGGGCGTACCGCAATCGGATTCGCGTCGAGATCTTGGATCCGCCTTAGCGTTCCCAGATCGCCCGAAACCCCAGCTCCGCGTGACGGCCTTCGATGTCGTCGCGCATGCCGACGCCGAACTGGAGGCGGATGTGCTCCGAGAGCTTCCAATGGACTTGTGGCATCACGAGGAGCACGGAGGGGCCGCGCAGCTGACGCGAGAGGTTCGTCTCCACGCCGAGCACGAGGTCGTCGGTCACGTCCGCGAAGAGCGTCAAGTTGGTGATGACATCGGTCCCGACCGTAGACGGCCCGTCGCTGAACGGGAAGATCTGCTCGCCGATGGTGCCGCCGACCATCCCCAGCAGGCTCCAGGTCTTGTCGAACCGGATCCCGGCCAGGTACAGCGCCGTGGGGCTCCAGCGCCCGTTCGTCATGTCGTAGTAGAGGATGCCCTGCGCCCCGTGGATGAACGCGTCGTCCAGGGCGTTCCCGAAGGTGCACTGCACGGCTGCCTTGGCGGCCTGGATCCGGTGCCGAAGATCGGCAGTTCGAATTCCATCGCCAGGCCGTCGCGGACCGCGTACTCGACCTCCGGCGCCCAGTCGAAGTGCGAACCCCGGCGGCCGAGCGGAGCCAGGCCGAGCACGTTGATCTCCAACTCCCCGCGACGCGCGCCCAGCCCGCGCACCAGGTCGAAGACCATCGGCTCAGGGATGTGGGGGCCGTCGCGGGCCTCGATGTCCTCGACCTGCGAGGGCGGGGGCCCGGAATAGGAGACCGGCGGGTCCTCGACGATCGACGGATCATCCCGATCTTCGATCGCCCCTAAGGGAGGGCCGGCTCATCGGGTGCCGCCGGCGCCTCCGGAGCCACCTGATACTGGGCGCGGGCGACCTCGTCGATCGCACGGGGCGAGGGGCGGGGTCCGGGCGCCATGCGACCCGGGACGATCGCGACCGCTCGCGGCTTCGGGGCGGCGCGTCGGGCCGGCGGGGCGAAGAATCGGCCCCGCGATTCGGGCCCGGAGTAGGTCGAGCGATCCGTCCGGAGGATGGACGGGGCTCGGAAGTCCTCCCGGCGAGCTTCGGTCTCGACGTCGACTTCGGCGATCGGCGTCCCGGGGGGCACGATCGCATCCGCCGCCCTCGACTGAGCGAGCCATGCGGCGGCCAGGGCCGTCGCGAGCAGGAGCGATCGCGGGCGTCGAGATCGCCGGAACTCCTGTCCGAAGTCGCTCGTCACGGGCCGACCTGTTGAGTTGAGGGCGAAAGGGGGCGAGGCGGGATCCCGTGCTTAACCCATCGGGGCTTCTCTGTCGAGCCGGGATGCGGCCCTGAGACGGCCCCGCCGGAGGGCGGCTCGGGGCCGCGGTCGTGACCTTGCCACCCAAGTGGGCTCCGTCTAACATGGAGCGTTCGCGTTCCGAGGTCCCGGTCTCGCACTGCCGACGGCCTGCTCGTCCTGCTCACCCGATCGACCCGGCAAGGAGCCCATGCAGTACAACCCGGCCAACCCGCTGATCGTCCAGGGGGACAAGACGATCCTCCTGGAAGTGGACAACCCGCTGCACGCCGAGGCCCGCGACGCGATCGCCCCGTTCGCGGAACTGGAGAAGAGCCCCGAGCACATCCACACCTACCGCCTGAGCCCGCTCTCGCTCTGGAACGCGGCCGCGGCCGGCCTGACCGCGGAGGAGATGGTCTCGCGCCTGGAGACCTTCTCAAAGTTCCCGCTGCCGACGAACCTGCCGGCCGACCTCCGCGACATGGTGGGCCGCTACGGGCGGGTGAAGCTCCAGCGCGTCGAGGGTGAACTCCGGCTGATCGCCGCCGACCAGCCCCTGATCGAGGAGCTTGCGCGACAGAAAGGCGTCCGCGAATACCTGGGCCAGCGGATCGACCCGACGAGCTTCGCCGTCGACGACCTGGACCGAGGGGTGCTCAAGCAGGGCCTGATCGCGGTCGGCTACCCGGCCGAGGACCTCGCGGGATACGCCCAGGGCGCCGCGATGGCCGTCGAGCTTCGCGAGGTGGCCAAGTCCGGCGCCCCGTTCACGGTGCGGGACTATCAGCGCGGGGCGGTCGACACCTTTCACGCGGGCGGCGACGTGAAGGGGGGATCGGGCGTCATCGTCCTCCCCTGCGGCGCGGGCAAGACGATCGTGGGGATCGCCGCCCTGTGCGCCATCAAGACCGAGACCCTCGTCCTGACGACGAGCACCACGTCCGTGGAGCAGTGGCGGCGGGAGATCCTCGACAAGACGGACCTCGACGAGTCGCAGGTCGCCACCTACACCGGCGAATCCAAGGCGATCGCGCCGGTGACCCTGGCGACCTACCAGATCGTCACCTACCGCCCCAAGAAGGACGGCGACTTCCCCCACTTCGGCCTGTTCAACAGCCGCGACTGGGGCCTGATCATCTACGACGAGGTGCACCTCCTGCCGGCCCCGGTCTTCCGAATCACGGCCGACATCCAGGCCCGCCGACGCCTGGGCCTGACCGCGACCCTCGTCCGCGAGGACCACCGCGAGGAGGACGTCTTCAGCCTCATCGGCCCCAAGAAGTACGACGTCCCCTGGCGGGTCCTGGAGTCGAAGGGGTGGATCGCCGAGGCCCAGTGCCACGAGATCCGCCTGAGCTTGCCGCCGAACCTCCGCATGGAATACGCCATCGCCGAGTGGCGCGACAAGTTCCGGCTGGCGAGCGAGAACCCGGTCAAGGAGGACCTGATCGAGCAGCTGCTCACCCGCCACGACCACCCCGAGGATCGGGTGCTCATCATCGGCCAGTACATCAAGCAGCTCCGACGGATCGCCGACCGTTTCGACATCCCGCTGATCACCGGCGCGACGACCAACAACGAGCGCGAGGACCTCTACGCCCGGTTCCGCACCGGCGCGGTCCGCAAGCTGGTGCTCTCGAAGGTCGGCAACTTCGCGATCGACCTGCCGGACGCGAACGTGATGATCCAGATCTCCGGGACCTTCGGCAGCCGCCAGGAGGAGGCCCAACGGCTGGGGCGGATCCTCCGTCCCAAGGAGGCGGAGCGGCCCGCCTGCTTCTACTCGCTGATCACCCGCGACACCCGCGAGATGGACTTCGCCCACCACCGCCAGCTTTTCCTGACGGAGCAGGGCTACAGCTACGAGATCCTCGACGAGTCCGAATTGAGCGCGCAGATCCTGCAGGAGTCGAAGGCCACGGGCTGACGCCCGGCCCGGCCGCACGCCCCCTCGCCCCGAACCGACACCGACCTGGACCCGCCCGATGACGCGAGCCAACGCCCGGACCCCCGTCAAGCTCCACAAGAACGTGACCCTGATCCGCACCTCGGAGCCGGTGATCGCGGAGGAGCTGCTCGCGCGGAAGTCGCTCGGCCGCCTCATCCTCGCCCGGCTCTCGGAGACCGTCCTCCTGGTGAAGCCCGACGAGGCCGACGCCGCCGTCGACGAGCTGCGGAAGATGGGCCACACACCGCGGGTCGCACGCTGAGGCGAGGTAAAATCCGATGGCCTCGATACCCAGCACGGGGACGCCCGCCGATCGGCCGGGACGCCCCGCCAGCCCGTTCCCGGAGGACGCCGACCCCCGGTTCGTCTTCCGCACTTTACTCGGCCGCACGCCGCTGGCCTTCCTCCGCGGCATCGCAGCCGGGCGAGGCCACGAGTCCGAGGCCGTCCGCGCCCCGACGCTGGCCGGCGAGCTGACCGATCAGCTCGACGACATGCTCTCGCTGGCCGCCGTCCGCAAGGAACTCTCCGACGAGGACCGCCTGGCCCTGGGACTGTTCGGCCTGACCGAGTCCAGGAGCTGGCCCCTGGCCGGCCTCCGCCACACCCTGAAGGCCCTGGCGGTCGACGCCGACGCGGTGATCGCCGGGCTCGTCCGACGCGGGCTGCTCGCCGTCGACCTCCCCCCCGAGATCGAGGCGGCCGACCCGTCGCATGCGATCACGGCCGAGGCTTCCGGAGACCTGGAGATCTGGGCCCACCCGTCGCTGACCTCGGGCGGGCGGCCCCGACTGCCGGCCGAACCCCCTGCCGCGACCGCCGGCTCGGTGGTCCAGGTCCGCGAATCCGACGGCCTGGAGCCGATCCTCCGCCTCGCCGCGCTCTGGCAACGGACCGGGGCCGGGCCGCTGCGACGCACTCAGCAGGGCGTCCTCTACAAGCGCGACCGCGAGCGGATCGAGGAGGACGGCGTCCTCTCGGCGGCCGTCGACGACGCGCTCGTGGAGCTGCCCGCCCTGCCGACCCTCTGGATCGGCCTGGCCCGCCGCGTGGGGCTGATCCACGTCGATCCCGGCGACGAGTCGCTCCAGGCCGCGCCGGCCGAGTTCTGGACCGAGAACGCCGTGCATCTCCCCCAGATGATCGCCTCGGCCTGGCTGGGCATCCGATCCTGGAACGAATGGGCCGACCCGACGCCGACCGCCGACGGACCGGCCCCCGGCCCGCCGCTGGCCTTCCTCCGCCCGGCCGCCTTGCTCTGGCTGGCCACCCTGGAGCCCGACGCCTGGACGACGCTCGACGACCTGGCCGCGAGGCTGGACGCCGTGGCCCCCGGCTGGGAGCGGATCACCTTCGAGGACCCCGCGAGCCCGGCCGCGACGAACCCCCGGCGCCTCAAGAACCCGAACCGGCGCGGCCCCGCGCTCACCCGCGAGGCCCAGGCGGCTCGGGTCCTGGAGCGAATCCTCCTGGGCGGGGCCTACGCCCTGGGGCTCGTCCGGGTCGGCGAGGAGAAGGAGACGAACCGGCGCGCCGTCCAGCTCACGCCGCTGGGCCGCTACGTCCTGGCGGTCGGCCCCCCGCCGCCGCCCCGCCCCACGTTCGAGCACTTCCTGTTCGTCCAGCCGAACCTGGAGGTCATCGCCTATCGCCAGGGCCTGACCCCCCCGCTGGTCGGTCGGCTCAGCCGGTTCGCCTGGTGGTCCAAGATCGGCGCGGCGGTCGAATTGAGGCTGACGCAGGAGTCGATCGCCCTGGGCCTGGAGTGGGGGCTCACGGCCTCGCAGATCCTCGACGTCCTCTCGCAGCACAGCCAGCGTGCGTTGCCGGGGAGCGTGAAGGACGCCGTCGACCGCTGGGCCGATCGTCGCGAGCAGGTGACCTTCTACTCGGCCGCGACCCTGATCGAGTTCAACACCCGCGCCGAGCGCGACCAGGCGATGATCTCGTGGGAGGCCGAGGGCGCCCCCCGACGCCCGTTCGTCGCCGTGGGCGACCGCTTCCTGCTGGTCGAGAACGCGCAGGAGATCCCGACGGCCCGCATCAGCACGACCGCCTCGCGGGACTACAGACTCCCCCCCGAGCGCTGCGTGGCCGTCGAGGCCGACGGCGTGACCCTGACGCTCGACCCCGCCCGATCCGACCTCCTCGTCGAGGCCGAGCTGGCGCGGTTCGCCGACGAAGGGCCGCCGCCGTCCTCCGCGCCGTCGCGGGCCGGGGGCGCCAGGCGGAAGTTCCTGGTGTCCGGCGCGTCGCTCGACCGCGCGGCCGACGCGGGCCTGACGCCCCCGATCCTCGCGGACTGGTTCCGCCGCCGCACTGGCGAGGGGCCCCCCCCCGCCGTCCGGCTGATGATGCGGCCCGCCCCGACGAGCGGCGGGGCGAAGCCCTGGCCCGCCCGCCGGCTGCTGATCCTGACCGCCCCGTCGGCCGACCTGCTCGACGGCGTGCTCCAGCATCCCGAGACCCGGCCCCTGCTGGGCGACCGCCTGGGCCCGGTCTCGGCCGTCGTCCCCGAGGAGTCGATCGACCGCCTGCGCATCGCCCTTCGGGCCTTCGGCCTGGAGTTCGAGCTGGGCTGAAGTCGACCGGGCCTCGCGGCCTCAGAGCGCCTTCAGCTTGAGGTTGCGGAACTCCACCCGGCCGCCGTCGACCTCCAGGCCGATGTAGCCCCGGGGGACGCCGCAGCCCTTCCATTCGTTGGCGACCGCGCCGTTGACCCATAGGGTCACCGATCGGCCCTTGCAGGTGAGTTCATACGTGTTCCATTCGCCGGCCGGCTTCACCCGGGCGTCCTTGACGCCGGGCTCGACCTCGAACGGCTTGACGACCTGGTTGGCGTAGGTCGCGCCGACCAGCGAGCCCACCCCGGACGCTCCGAGCCGGGCCTCGTGCCAGAGTCCGGCGTCGTTCGAGTTGCGCACGTAGACGCCGCCGCTCGCGGGCGCGGACTTGGATTCCGCGTCGGGGACGATCCGCCATTCGACGTGGAGGGTGAAGTCGAGCAGCACCTGGTCCAGCCGGAGCCACTCGCGGACCGCTCCGGGCGACGTCCCGGCCAGCACGCCGGTCGCGGCGTCTAGCTTCCAGGGCGAGTCCTCGACGAGGTCGCCGCCGGCCGGCATGGGCTCTCGGGTCCAGGCGTCCAGCCCCGCCCCCGAGGGGGCGAGCAGGTCGCTCCAGCCGGCGGGGTCGGCCTCCAGGGCGCTCGGGACGTCGGCCGCTTCGTCGGCCCGCGCCAGCAGGGTCGTCAACAGGACAAGGAACGCCGGGACTCGACGGATGGACGACATCCTCATGATCAAGGCTCCTCGATCGGACCGCCGGGATCGGCCGCCGCGGCCTCGCGCCGGCCTCCAATGGAACCCCATTCTAGCATGACGTTCGCCCCGCCTCGCCCGCCCGGTCGGGGCCGATCCCCTCGATCTGCCGGGGACGAAGCTATGACGACTCTCCGAGTCGCCGGATGAGGAAATCGACGAGCGCGTCGATCGCCGCCGGCTCGTCGCCGACCTCGGGCACCCCGATCAGCCGATGGTCGGACAAGGCGGACCACTCGCCCATCCCCACGTAGGCCGCCGCGACCCCGCCCCCGGCCTCGAGGATCTTGCCGAGCTTCGACCGAAACGGCGGTTGCAAGAAATGGTTGACCAAGCCGCTTGAGGGGCTCATGAGAGACAGCTCCAGGTAATCGCGACCACGAGCGAGAGAGAGGTCCACCGGCAGCGAATCAACCACCTTGCCCCCCCTCCGAAATGCGACATCGGCGCTTAAGCCCGAGATCCGGGTCTCTTCGCTTAGTAAGAACACCGGCTCCTCGCCGATGACGTTGGGGAAGAGCGCGGAGATGGTCGGGACCTTGATCATCCTGGTCCCTCCCGGGCCCTCGACTTCGACCTGGCTGTCGCCGAGGCCGCTCTCCGTCGGGAGTCGTACGACGGCCCCATCCGGCACCTGGATCTGGATGCCCAGCCGATATCGCGGCCTCCGCAGCACCTGTCGGGTCGCCTCCAGGACCTGCGCCGCGTTGGACGTCGGGAAGTAAAGCTGGACGCTCAAATCGATGGACAACGATCACCCATTCAAGGACGGCCTCGGCCGGATCGACGCTGACGCCCCGACTCGATTCGCGACGCCTCGGGCTCGGCGACCGGGAAATCATAACGAGCCATGACCCCCCGTTCGATAGCTCCGTCGTCTCGACCCCACTTCTGACGACGTGTCCAAGACGTGCGACGTTGAGGATCGATGGCTCGTCCGGGGCGATGCCCGGAAGCTGGTGCAGGCGGGTCAGGACCCCGAGGACCGTCCCACCGGCGGGCTGCGGGAGGCGGGGAACTCTTGATTCGGGAACCCGAGTCTGATCGAATGTTTATGGCGATCGGGCCGGCCGGGGAGAGCCGGAGGGGACGGGACGAGGTCCCGACGCGGGGGGTGTCGAGCCGATGATTGTTGGGGTTCCCAGGGAGATCAAGTCCGACGAATACCGCGTGGCCATGCTCCCCGTCGGCGTCGAGGAACTGACCCACGGCGGACATCGGGTGATCGTCGAGGCCGGGGCGGGGCAGGGGAGCGGCCTCGCGGACGCCCAGTACGAGGCCGCCGGCGCGACCATCGCGGCCGAAGCGGCCGAGATCTGGTCCCAGGCCGACCTGATCGTGAAGGTGAAGGAGCCGATGCCGTCGGAGTGGCCCCTGATCCGCTCCGGGCAGACCCTCTTCACCTACTTCCACTTCGCCGCCGACGAGGCCCTGACGCGGGCCGTCATCGACAGCGGCGCGACGGCGATCGCCTACGAGACGCTACGCGACGCCAAGGGCGCCTTGCCGCTGCTGACGCCGATGAGCGAGGTGGCGGGCCGGATGAGCATCCAGCAAGGCGCCAAGTTCCTGGAGCGTCCCCAGGAAGGTCGGGGGATCCTCCTGGCGGGCGTGCCCGGCGTCGCGCCCGCCGAGGTCGCGGTGCTCGGCGGCGGCGTGGTCGGGTCGAACGCCGCGAAGGTCGCGGCGGGCATGGGGGCCAACGTCAAGATCCTCGACGTCAACCTCGATCGGCTCCGCTACCTCGACGACATCATGCCGCCCAACGTCACGACCCTCTACTCGGACCGCCACACGATCCGCGAGGCCGTGGAGTCGGCCGACCTGGTGGTCGGGGCGGTCCTGGTCGTCGGCGCCCGGGCGCCCCGGCTGGTCCGTCGCGAAGACCTGTCGCGGATGAAGCCGGGGGCGGTGATCGTCGACGTCGCCATCGACCAGGGGGGCTGCATCGAGACCAGCCGCCCGACCACGCACCACGCACCCACTTACGTCGTCGACGGCGTCGTCCACTACTGCGTCACCAACATGCCTGGCGCGGTAGGACGGACCAGCACGTACGCCCTCTGCAACGTGACCCTCCCGTACGTCCTCCAGCTCGCGAGCCTGGGGTGGCGGACCGTCGCTCAGGGCGACCCGGGCGTGGCGGCGGGGGTCAACGTCCACGCCGGTCGCGTCACCAATCAGGCCGTCGCCAAGACCTTCGGCCTCCCCTTCGACGACTGGAAGGATGGCTCGCCCGTCCGGGGATGAGCCGCCCCGATCGCCCCCGACACCCAGTCACCCCGTCGCCCGTCGCCGCTCGATCCCGGATCGACGGCGACGGGCCGTTATCCTTCCCCCGCAAGCCTTCCCCAAAGGGAGTCCAGACGACGATGAGCCACGACGAGAACGAGATCAACCCCGACAACGAACCTGAGATGGACGTCGAGGAGGCGCTGGAGGAGGCCCTCGAACTCGACACCCAGAGCCAGATCTTCCTGGAGATGCGGCGGCAGAACCTCGAGCTGTTGAAGATCGCCTCCGAGGTCGCCGGCTACTCCGGCCCGCACGGCCCCCTGAAGCCCGGCGACGTCCGCAACGCCCTGCGGAACATCTGGGACGTCTTCGCGGAGTTCTACTCGTGGATCGACCCCGAGGAGACCCAGGAAGACGACGAAGAAGAGATGGACGAGGACGAGGAATGACCATCGTCCGCGATGGGGACACCGCGGGCGGCCTTCGCGAGGAGGCCGCCCCGTCCGCCCCGGGATCCTTCCGCACGGTCTACTGGGTGGGCGACGCCGTCGCGGGGCGGCTTCGCATGATCGACCAGACCCTCCTGCCGAACCGATGCGTCGAGATCGATTGCGAGGACGTCGAGTCGGTCTGGGGGGCGATCAAGCGGCTGAGCGTACGGGGCGCCCCGGCCATCGGGGTGGCCGCCGCGTTCGGCGCCGTGATCGGCGCCCGCACGGCCGACAGCGACGATCCCGCCGCGATCCGCGAGGCCCTCCGCACCGCCGCCGCCCACCTCCGCACCAGCCGTCCCACCGCCGTCAACCTCTTCTGGGCGCTCGACCGCATGGAGGCCGCCGCCGACGCCGCGATCCGCGAGCCCCGCGGCCCGCTGCTGGATCGCCTCCTCGACGAGGCGCGCGCCATCGCCGAGGAAGACCGCGCCATGTGCCGCGCGATCGGCCGGTTCGGGGCCGAGCTGATCGACGAGGGGGACGGCGTCCTCACCCACTGCAACGCCGGCGGCCTGGCCACGGCCGACTACGGCACCGCGCTCGCCGTGATCTTCACGGCCCACGAGCTGGGCAAGGCTCCCCGCGTCTTCGCCGACGAGACCCGGCCCCTCCTGCAGGGCGCCCGGCTCACGGCCTGGGAGCTGGTCAACCGCGGCGTCGACGTCACCCTGATCTGCGACAACATGGCCGCGCAGGTCATGAAGGAAGGCAAGATCCGCAAGGTCGTCGTCGGTGCCGACCGGATCGCGGCCAACGGCGACGCCGCCAACAAGATCGGCACCTATGGCGTGGCCCTGCTGGCGAAGGCCCACGGCGTCCCGTTCTACGTCGCCGCGCCGTCCAGCACGTTCGACCTGACCCTGGCCGACGGATCGGGCATCCCGATCGAGGAGCGCGACCCGCGCGAGGTGACCGAGGGCTTCGGCCTCCGGACCGCGCCCGAGGGGGTCGCCGTCTACAATCCCGCCTTCGACGTCACGCCGGCCGAGCTGATCGCCGGCATCATCACCGAGCGCGGCGTCATCAGCCCGGTCGACGCCGCTTCGGTCCGCGCCATGATCGGGAAGCCGGCCGCCGGATCCTGACTTTCCACACTCCTTTTCCTCCCATCGGGGACGACTCATGCTGGCCCACAGCGTCTTCTTCTCGCTCCACGACCCCTCGCCAGCCTCCGTCGACGCCCTGATCGAGGCCTGCAAAACCTACCTCGCCGACCACCCGGGTGTCGTCTTCTTCGGGGTCGGCACCCTGAACAAGGAGCTGACGCGCCCGGTCAACGACCAGGCGTTCGACGTGGCCCTCCACGTCGTCTTCGACTCGAAGGCGTCGCACGACGTCTATCAGGTGGCCCCCCGGCACATGAAGTTCATCGAGGAGAACAAGCCGACGTGGAAGCAGGTCCGCGTGTTCGACGCCGACCTCGCACCCGCCTGAGACGGCGTCCTCGCCTTCAAGCGTCGCGGGGAGCCCGCGACGCTTGAAGATTCCCTCGCGCGATCAGGCGCCGATCCGTCGCTGGGGAAGGATGTAGCCCAGGGCCAGCAGCTTCTCCACGATCGCGTCGACGCACTCGGGGACGCCGAGCCGGGAGGTGTCGAGGGTCACCTCGGCGCCCTCCGGCGCCTCGTAAGGGGCGTCGACCCCGGTGAAGCTCATCCCCTTGCCGGCCCCGACCGCGGCGCGGGCCTGGGCGTAGAGGCCCTTCACGTCGCGACGCTCGCAGACGTCGACGGGCGTCGAGCAATAGACCTCGACGAAGTTCCCTTTCGAGAGAGCCCTCGCCTCGTCGCGGACGGCCTTGTACGGGCTGATGACGGAGCAGAGCGTGGTCCCGCCGTGCTGGGCCACCAGCCCCGCCACGTAGCCGACGCGGCGGATGTTGGCGTCGCGATCTTCCTTGCTGAAGCCCAGGCCTTTCGACAGGTGGGTTCGGATCTCGTCGCCGTCGAGCAGCGAGCAGTTGCGGCCGTACTCGGCCAGCCGCTCGACCAGCGCGTGGGCGACGGTACTCTTGCCCGAACCGGAGAGGCCGGTGAACCAGATGGTCAGGCCCTGACGCGAGCGGGGGGGATTGGCCTCGTTGAGGATCTCGGCGACGGCCGGTCGGCTGAACCAGTCGGGGAGCAGCCGGCCCTTCGCGAGGTACTCGTCGCGGACCTGCGCGTCGGTGAGCGCGGCCGTCTCGACCCCCTCGGGCGCGGCGTCGACGTACTCGTACCGCCGCCGGCCAGGAAGGTAGACCATCGGTCGGGCGTCGACCAGGCCGACGCCCAACTCGTCGGCGTACTCCGCCGTCGCCTCGCCGGGACTTGCGAGGTCGCGGCCGACGATCAGGTGCGAGCAGCCGAAGTTGCGACGGACGATCGCATGCAGGAGGGTCTCGCGGGGGCCGGCCACCCTCATCGAGAGCGGCAACAGGCTGAGGACCGGGCCCCCCGGCCCAGGGCCGTCGTCGAGCAGGGCGCGGTAGCAGCGGATGTGGGTGTAATGCTCCACGTCGCCCGGCCGGGCCACACCGACGACCGGATGGATCAGCAGCCCTCCGCCGATCTGTTCGGCGGCGCGCCGGGCCATCTCCTCCTGGGCGCGATGCACCGGCTCGTCGGCATGGAGGGCGACGACCCGGGACCAGCCCAGGGACCGGAAGTGTTGGCGAAGCTTGGCGGGAGTGCGTCGCAGATCGACGAAGTCGTAGTGCGGCGGGGTGCGGACTACTTCGAGACGGCCGGCGGCGTAATGATTCGGGATCCGGCCGAGGTAGGCGACGGACGGGTGCTTCGCGTCGAGCGCGCCATAGACGTGCCGGGCCTCGGCTTCCTTGTCGGGCCGGAAGATCTCCTCGACGTGGAGGAACGCCAGCAGGTTGCCGTAAACGTCGCGCAGCGCCAGGGTCCCGCCTTGGGCGACGCCCTCGCCCGGCGTGACCGGGAGGACCACCGGCAGCGGCCAGAAGGTGCCGTCCGCGAGACGTTGCTCCCGGACGACGCGTTCGTAGTCGGCCTTGCCGAGGAACCCCCGGAGCGGCGAGAAACCGCCGACCGCCAGAAGCTCCAGGTCGCAAACGCCGCGCTCGTCCAGGGTCACGCTGGGGTGATCCTTCGCTTCCGCCTTCATGGCGACGGCCCGGCCTTCCTCAACCACGAGGTCGACCAGGGCGCCTCCGTAAGGCGTGATCAGGGCCCCATTCGACTCGTTCGCGGCGCTAATCGCGTGCCTCCCTTCGTCGGGCCGTTCCGGCGTCAGATCGTCCATTCGTGCGGCGTGGCCTGGGCGACCAGGGCGGCCACGGTGGTCCGGTCGAGGACCGCCCGCTCCGCCGCGCGGACCTGATCCCACAGGTGGTTCAAGATCTGGGCGGCGCGGCGGTTGGGGGCGGCGGTCTCGCGCGAGGCGTCGTCGGGGCCGTCGACGGCCGTCAGGACCTCGCGGATCGAGATGGCTTCGGGATGCCTCGCCAACTGGTATCCCCCGGCGGCCCCTCGCGTGCTGACGACCAGGCCCGCCCCCTTGAGGTGGAGCAGGATCTGGACCAGGTAGCGTTCCGGGATGCCGTGGGATTCCGAGATGTCGCGGATCCGCAGCGGAGGCGCGTTGGGGCCCTGCTGGGCGAGGGCCAGAACGGCCAAACAGGCGTACTCGGCTTTGGCGGATACCTTCATCGGGCCCGGGACCTCGGTGCGGGGCGTCCGCCGCTCGACGCGACTCGTCAGAGCTGGCTGCTATCCAGCGAGTGCAGGCCGCACTCGGTTTTGGCCTGTCCGGCCCAACGACCGGCTCGCTCGTCTTCCCCCGCGCCCACGGCCTTCGTGCAGGGGAAGCAGCCGACCGAGGGATAGCCCTGGTCGTGCAGCGGGTTGTAGGGGATCTTGTTGGCCACGATGAACGCCCAGACGTCGCGGCGGGTCCACTTCAAGAGCGGGTTCACCTTCGCCAGGTCGAACTTGCCGTCCCAGCCGACGATCTTCGCCTGGGCTCGATGGGAAGACTGGTCGGCGCGAATGGCCGTGATCCAGGCCTCGTAGCCCTCCAGGGCGCGACGCAGCGGCACGATCTTGCGATCGTAGCAGCACTGGTCCGAGTTCCGGACGTACAACGGCCCGCCATGCTCTCGCTCGTACTCCGGGACCGACTTCTCGGCGCTCACCAGCTCGATTTCGATGCCGTACTTCTCCATCAGCCGGTCCCGGACCGCCAGGGTCTCGGCGAACTGATAGCCCGTGTCGAGGTTGAAGATCCGGGTGGTGGCCCCGATCTGCGCGAGCATGTGGATCAGGATACACCCCTCCGGACCGAACGCCGTGGCCATCGTCAGCCGCGACCCGAAACGCTCGACCGCCCACCTCAGGATCTCCGTGGGGGAGGCCCCGGCAAGGGCGGCATTGGCTTCGGCAAGTTCTTCCGCAGAGAGCTTTTCCGTCACGGTGGCCATGACTCGTCGGGACTCCGGGGGACCATGGGATCGCCCTCAATGGTAAGTAACTTCGGTATCAAAGTCAACATTCGTCGCGAAGAGGCGGGCCGTCGCGACCGAACGGTGTGTCGTGGGGTGGATACTTGAAGGGCGGGAAGGGACGATAGAATGATATGGTATCGCCGAGGCGATGTCTGCCTCCCCGCCCCGCGTTCGGGCCCTCCTCTCGCCCGAGCAAATTCTTTCTAACGAAGACGCGGACCCGAAGGGTTGCCAGACCATCACGCCAGCCGGATCTTTCGGTTCTTCCTGGATAAATCGTCCTATCGGGGCTGTCGAAGTGTCGAGTCGGATAGATGGGGATTGTGTCGAGGTCGGCATGAGGGCGGAGGGCCTGATGCTGGACCCGCGATCGGTTCGGAGTCGCGGACGCCGATGGCGGACGCCGACGCAGAACGGCGCAGCCTCCTTTTTTTCGAGAATGCCCGAGTCATGACCAACCTGATGGCCGCTCGCCTCCAGATGGCGATGTCTCTCGGTTTCCACATCATCTTCGCCGCGATCGGCATCGCGTTGCCGCTGATGATGGCGATCTCCGAGGCCTGCTGGCTCCGGACCGGCGATCCCGTCTACCGGGTCCTGGCTCAACGGTGGGCGAAGGGGGCGGCGATCCTCTTCGCCGTCGGCGCGGTCTCGGGGACCGTGCTCTCCTTCGAGCTGGGGCTGCTTTGGCCGGGCTTCATGAAGCTGGCCGGGCCGGTCGTCGGCGTCGGATTCGGGCTGGAGGGCTTCGCGTTCTTCACGGAGGCCATCTTCCTCGGGGTCTACCTGTACGGCTGGGATCGGATCCCGCCGCTGGCGCACTGGCTCGCGGGGGCCGTCGTGGCGGCGAGCGGGGCTCTTTCGGGCGTGTTGGTCCTGACGGTCAACGCCTGGATGAATACGCCGGCCGGATTCCGGCTGGTCGACGGCCGGCCGGTCGACATCGATCCGTTCGCCGCCTTGACGAGCCCGGCCATGCTCGCCGAGGCGATCCACATGACCCTGGCGGCGTACGCGGCGACGGGACTCCTCGTCGCGGGGGTGCACGCGATCCTCCTGATGAAGGATCGGGTGAACCCGTTCCATCGCCGGGCCCTCGGCATCGCCCTGATCGTCGGGGGGCTGGCCTCGTTGCTCCAGCCGTTGAGCGGCCATTACGCGGCGCACGTCGTCGCCGAGACCCAGCCGATCAAGCTCGCGGCGATGGAGGGCCAATTTAAGACGGAGCGCCGGGCCCCGCTGCGGATCGGCGGCCTCCCCGACCCCAGCACCGGCGAGACGCGCTTCGCCCTGGAGATCCCCGCCGGGCTCAGCATCCTGGCCTATAACGACCCGGACGCCGAGGTGAAGGGCCTTGAGGCGTTCCCGGCCCACGTCCGTCCGCCGGTCGTGGTGGTCCACATGGCCTTCCAGCTCATGGTGGCCTGCGGCATGGCGATGGCGGCCGTCTCGCTCTGGGCGGCCGTCTCGTGGTGGCTGACCCGACGACTGCCGACGGGGAGGGCCTTCCTCTGGGCCGCGGCCCTGGTCAGCCCGCTGGGGATGATCGCCATCGAGGCCGGCTGGACGGTGACGGAGGTCGGCCGTCAGCCGTGGATCATCCAGAACGTGATGCGGACGACCGACGCCGTGACGTCCGTCCCTGGGCTCTGGATCTCGCTCTCCGCCTATACGGCCCTCTACGCCGGCCTCGGCGTCATCGTCGTCCTGCTGCTGCTGCACCAGTTCCGCGTCAGCCCACGCGGCGACGAGCTGCAAGCGGCCTCGATCAAGGAAAACTCGTGATGTCGCTCCTGACCTCGATGACCCCCGCCGAGGGGGTCGCCGCCGCGATGCTCGTCGCCCTGATCGCCTACGCCCTGCTGGGGGGCGCGGACTACGGGGCGGGAGTGTGGGACCTGCTCGCCCGCGGCCCACGTGCGGAGGCCCAGCGCGAACTCATCGCGCGGGCGATCGGTCCGGTCTGGGAGGCGAACCACGTGTGGCTGATCATCGTGATCGTGCTGCTGTTCACAGGCTTCCCGACGGCGTTCACGGCCGTGATGACCACGCTGCACGTCCCGCTCTCGCTCATGCTGATCGGCGTCGTGCTCCGGGGCTCGGCTTTCATCTTCCGGAGCTATGACGTCACCGAGGCGGCCAAGCGGCGCTGGAATCGATTCTTCTCGATCCCGAGCGTCGTGACCCCGGTGTTGCTGGGCGCGGTGATCGGCGCGATCGCCACGGGCGAGCCCGGCCGGGCGATGGAGGCGGGAGGGGCCGTCCCGCTGTTCGCGACGTGGCTGCGGCCGTTCCCGCTGGCGGTGGGGCTGTTCGCCCTCAACATCTTCGCCTACCTAGCCGCGGTCTACCTGACCCTGGAGACGTCGGACCACGACCTGCGGGAAGACTTCCGGAAGAAAGCCCTGGCCTCGGCGATCTTACTGGGGGGCGTGGCCTGGGTCGTCTACCTGCTGGCGAAGTCGGACGCGCCCCTGGTTTACGAGGGCCTGGGCCGTTCGTCGTGGGGCGCGCCGGTGCGTTACGCTACCGGTGCGTTTGCGATCCTGGCGATCGTAACGCTCTGGCGGCGTTGGTATGGGGCGGCCCGAATCGCGGCGATGCTGCAGACGGCCCTGATCCTCTGGGGGGCGGCCACGAGCCAGTACCCGTACCTCGTCCCCCCCGGGATCGACCTGACGACCGGGGCCGCGCCGCCGATCGTCCACAAGCTGCTGCTGATCGCGTTGGGATGCGGGTCGCTGATCCTCATCCCCTCGCTCGTCTATCTGTTCCGCGTCTTCAAGGGGCACACGTTCCGGGACGGTCGCGAGCCCCGAGAACAAACGGTCAGGCCGTCGTCGGCCTGATCCAGGCGGGGCTGGACTGCTCGTACCGGGCGATGTCGGTCTCGAGCAGGAGGGTCTCCGAGATCGAGTCGAGCCCCTGGAGCAGGCGCTCGCGGCGGGTCTCGGGGATGAAGAAGGGGACCTCGACGGTCGCCGCGCCGGCCGTGACGGTGATGGTCAGGGACCGGAGGTCGACGACGGCCTCGGCCCCGCCCGGACCGGCCAGCTCGACGATGCGATCCCAGTCGGCCTGGGGGACCTCGACGGCGAGCAGGCCGTTGTTGAGGGCGTTGCCTTCGAAGATGTCGGCGAAGCCCTCGTCCTTGCCGGGCGCGATGACGACGGCGTAGCCCGCCTGCGCGACCGCCCAGACGGCGTGCTCGCGGCTGGAGCCGCAGCCGAAGTTGCGGCCGACGACGAGGACCGAGGCCCCCTGGTTCTCGGGCCGGTTCAGCGGGAACGAGGGGTCGAGCGGGCCGTGCTTGTCGGGCTCGTCGATCGGCGGGGCACCGCCGGCGGCGTACCGCTTGTCGGCGAACAGCAGCTTGCCGTAGCCGACGCGCTCGATCCGCTTGAGGTAGCGGGCGGGGATGATCAGGTCGGTGTTGACGTCGGTCCAGTCCAGGACGGCGACCTTGCCCCGATGGACGGTGAACGGGTTCATGGGATCTCGTCTCTCGTTCGTTCTTGCGTGGGTGTTTCGGGCCTGGCGAGGGGTCTTGGGCTCAGCGGTCGAGCAGCCGGCGGACGTCGGTGAAGCGGCCGGTGACGGCGGCGGCGGCGGCCATCGACGGGCTGACGAGGTGCGTCCGCCCGCCGGGCCCCTGTCGACCCTCGAAGTTCCGGTTGCTGGTGCTGGCAGCCCGCTGGCCGGGCTGGAGCCGGTCCGGATTCATCGCCAGGCACATGCTGCAGCCGGCCTGACGCCACTCGGCGCCGGCCTCCTCGAACACCCGGTCCAGCCCCTCGGCATGGGCCTGGCTGCGGACCTGCTCGCTCCCCGGCACGACCAGCGTGCGGACCCCCGGAGCGACCTTACGGCCCTTCATGACCTGCGCCGCGGCGCGGAGGTCCTCGATCCGACCGTTGGTGCACGAGCCGATGAAGACGACGTCGATCGGGATCTCCGACACCGGCGTGCCCGGGGTCAGCCCCATGTACTGGTAGGCCCTGCCGGCCTCCTCGCGGACCGAAGCCGGCAGCTCCTCCAGCGTCGGGATGCGGCCGTCGGCGTCGACGGTCATCGCCGGGTTCGTGCCCCAGGTGATCTGGGGGACGAGCTTCGAGGCGTCGATCGTGACGTGGGAGTCGAACTGAGCGTCGGGGTCGGTCGCCAGCGTCTTCCAGTCGGCGATGGCCGCGTCGAGCGCCGCGCCCTTGGGGGCGAAGGGGCGTTCGGTCTTCGTGAAGTACTCGAAGGTCACGTCGTCCGGGGCGATGAGGCCCGCGCGGGCGCCCCCCTCGATCGACATGTTGCAGACGGTCATCCGACCCTCCATGGAGAGCGCGCGGATGGCCGGGCCGTAGTACTCGATCACGGTGCCGGTCCCGCCGGCGGTGCCGATCGCCCGGATGACTGCCAGGATGATGTCCTTCGGCTCCAGCCCGGGGGGGAGGACCCCGGTCACCTCGACACCCAGGGCGGCGGGCCGCTTGCCCTGCCAGAGGGTCTGGGTGGCGAGGACGTGCTCGACCTCGCTGGTGCCGATGCCGAACGCCAGGGCGCCGAACGCGCCGTGGGTGCTGGTGTGGCTGTCGCCGCAGACGATCGTCGTGCCCGGCAGGGTGATGCCCAGTTCGGGGCCGATGACGTGGACGATCCCCTGCCGTCCGCTCTGGATGTCGTAGAAGTTGACGCCGGATTCGCGGGCGTTGGACCGCAGGGTCTCGATCTGCCGCCGCGACAGCGGGTCGCCGATGTTGAGCTGGTCCTCGGTGGGGACGTTGTGGTCGATCGTGGCGAAGGTGAGGTCGGGACGGCGGACCTTCCGGCCGGCGAGGCGGAGGCCGTCGAAGGCCTGCGGGCTGGTCACTTCGTGGACCAGGTGGCGGTCGATGTAGAGGAGCGTCGCCTCGTTCGTGTTCGACAGGACGTGGCGGTCCCAGACCTTCTGAAACAATGTCGCTGGCATGCCCGAACCACCTCGGTAGCTTTTCGGATGAAGGGGGAGGGAGACGGAACAGAGGGACGGAGCCGGCGCGCGGCTTGAGGGTTCGCTCAGGCGCGGGCCATCTCGTCGGCGTGGTAGCTGGAGCGGACGAACGGCCCGCTGGCCACCTCGCGGAAGCCCATGAGCCGGGCCAGCCGGCCCAGCTCGTCGAACTCGGCGGGGGGGAGATAACGCTCGGGCGGCAGGTGTCGCGGCGAGGGCTGGAGATACTGGCCGAGCGTCAGCAGGTCCACCCCGATCGAACGCAGGTCGGCCAGGGTGTCCAGCAGCTCGCCGGTGGTCTCGCCCAGGCCGAGCATAAAGCCGCTCTTGGTGAGGGTCCCCGGGCTCAGCTTCTTGGCGATTTCCAGCACGCGGAGGCTGACCTCATATTGGCTCTTGCGTCGGACGTGCTGCTGGAGCCGCGCGACCGTCTCCATGTTGTGGTTGAAGACCTCCGGCCTGGCCTCCAGCACGGTGGCCACCTGGTCCTCGCGGCCGTTGAAGTCGGGCGTGAGGACCTCGATCGTGGCCCCGGTGCGCTCGCGGACGGCCAGTATGCAGCGGCGGAAGTGGTCCGCGCCGCCGTCGGGCAGGTCGTCTCGGGTGACCGACGTGATGACGACGTGGCGGAGCTTCAGCCGGGCGCAGGCCTCGGCCACGCGCTCGGGCTCGTCGGCCGAGACGGCCTCGGGCTTGCCCCGCCTCACGGCGCAGAAGCCGCAGGGGCGGGTGCAGGTCTCGCCCAGGATCATGAACGTGGCGGTGCGGCGGCTCCAGCACTCGGAGCGGTTCGGGCACTTGCCCGACTCGCAGATCGTCTCCAGGCCGAGCTCGCCGATCAGCTCCTGGGCGAAGTACATGCCGCCCCCGGAGGGGATCGGCCGCTTCAACCATTCGGGGAGCCGGCGCGGCTTGCGGTCGATCTCGAGCACCGGGGCGCCCGAGCCGCACGAGTTCGAATCCCGATCGTCCGGACGTTCATCCAGGACTGGGAGCGTAAGCATGGGTGAGGACCTTCCGCCTTAGTCGCGGATGATGCGTGTAGAGATGATGCCGGTCCAGCTCGAACACCCGTTCGGTCTGGCGGACCAGCGCCTCACGCACCTTGGACATCAGGGTTGGACGCTGGCGTCGCGATTCCATCGAAGTCTGACGCAGGCGGGAGCCGGAGAGGCCCGGCTCGACGAGCACGTCGAACAGGTCGAGATACGGACCGACGTTGAGCGTAAATCCATGGTAGGCGATCCCGCGGCTGATCGCCACCCCGATCGACGCGACCCTCGCCGCGCCCAGATAGACGCCGTGCGGGAGGTGCCGAACCTCCCCACGCAGCTCGAACTCGTCGAGGACGGACAGTAGGACATCCTGGAGCCGCTCGACGTGGCGCATCGCCGGGACGGCCGCCGGGCCTAGGGGGGTGACGAAGTACCCGCAGAGTTGTCCCGGGAGGTGGAGCACGCAGCCGCCGCCCCGGTTGACCCAGTGGGTGCGGATCCCCATGCCCGCGAGCGCCGCGTCGTCGACCGCGACATGGGCGCGACTCCCCAGGCGTCCCACGCTCAAGGTCGGCGGATGCTCGCAGAGCAGGAGGGTGGCCCCGCCGCGCTCGCCGTGCTCGTAGACGAGCCGACGCTGGAGCTGCTGGACCTCGCCGAAGTCGACCGCGCCGAGCAGGTAGATCTCCAATGGGGGCTTCGCTGGCGGTGTCGTCATCGAGTCGGCGTACCCCGGAGAAACGGCGGCGGCGCCCCGGCCGCGCCGGGAGCGGCGGCTCCACGGTCGCATTATAGGCGGTCGAGGGGTCCGCGAGAACCGGGACCGGTCGGGCCGATGTTCAGAAACTCGACGCGTCGACGAGCTCGCCGCCCGCGACGGTCCCCAGCGACCGCCAGACCGGCGCGGCGATCGTGTTGGCCATGAATCGGACGGAGCCGTCGCCCAGCAGGGCGTTGAGGCCGCCCGAGTGCTGGCTCCGAGCGATCACGGCCGCGAAGGTGGGCCCGCCCAGCCACTCGCGGGCACCCATCAGGTCGGTCTCGTTGTTACGGGAGAACACCGAGACCAGCCTCTCGTTGGGCGTTCGGGACGTCGTGAAACCGGTCTGGTCGACTCCGCCGGCCGTCCAAAGGATATGCCCCGACCACCAGGGAGAGCAGGCGCTCTCGTCCTTGACGAACTGCCGGATGCCCAAGGGGATGTCGGTTCCTGGGACCTCGTCGTCGCTCACCTTCACGACCTGGACGCCGCATTCCGTGACCTGATGCTGACGGAGGCGGACCTCCGCCATCATCAGCGTGCCGCTGAGCCCGTCGGAGAATTCCGAGGCCCGGCGGCTCCGATTCGGCGAGAAGGCGGACCGGCTGTTGTTCAGCCCGAAGCCCCCCCAGACGAACCAGTCGCCCGAGCAGACGGCGTAGTTGGTCCCCGCGGCCGACTCCAGGCTCGGGAATCCCTGGGGCCCTTGCTGGATCGCCCGGTTCCCCTCGCTCGGGCAGGTGAAGATCGCCACGGAGGTGGCGGTGACCGTCGTATTGTCCGGCGCGTCGAACGTGAATGAGAAGTTCACGGCGTTGAACAGGCTGGGCTGCTCGATGAACGGAAGCAGCCGCGTTTGGGCGCTCCAGCCCATGGAGACCGGTACGTTCCGGACCCCCACCGAGAGGAGCACGGCCGGGGGGTAGACCCCCCAGGTGACCTCGTAATTGGTGAGCCCGAGGCCTAATTGCTTAAGATTGGAGGTGCAGTGGATCCGTCTGGCCGATTCTCGGGCCCCCTGGACGGCCGGCAGCAGCAGCGCGATCAAGATCGCGATCACGAAGATGACGACGAGCACCTCGATGAGGGTGAACGCAGCTCGTCTCGATCTCATCGCAGGCCGGCTCCTTGGCGGTTGGGAAGGATTAAGGTCCGCTTCGATCGCGTCTGCACCCAAAGGCGAGCCGGACAGAGATGGGGACGGCGACTGACCAGGCGTTCCGTCCGCGGGAAACAACGGCCGGTCGCGCCCCGTCTCGCTCGGGTGGGCGGCGGCTCGCTCAGGTGGCTTAATCAGCACTTCTATCTTCGACGGAATCGTCGCACGATCTATGAAATCTCCGAGGAATTCGCATCAAGACGCTCCATTCCCGCACCCATGATCGGACCTTCGCCCGAACCTCTGCCGACGCACGCCTAATCACACGCGATCGATTCGCCGTCCTCCACGAAGCATTAGTATACACAGGGCAAAGACGGTCGCGAGCGCGAAACCAGCCGAAGTCGCTTGAATGCGCGTGCCGGCGTGGATGCGATCGGGGGCGGGCGTCGCGGCGAGTGGGTGGGGTCAGGGCGCTGGAATCCGCGAGAAGTCGTTCAGCAGCCGCCGTCCCTGGTGCTCATCGACTTCCAACTGGGCGAGAAGCCGCCGGCGCAGCTCGGTCAGGGTGCGGTCCACCGTCTGGGGGGTGGCGTCCGCGAGGGCGACGAGGCCCCCGGCACGCTTATCGTGGCCGCCGGCGTTGCCCATCCCCTCCACCACGTCTCGGAGCACCTCGCCGGCCTGGCGGCCCAGTTCGTTGGCGCGGAGCGAGAGCTTCAGTCCCCCCTCATACAGTCCGACCGAGAGGACCCAGTTCACCTGGTCGAAACGGATGAAGAAATCGGCGACCTCCGCCACGATGTCGGGCTGAGAGACCTCCCCGCACCAGGAGACGATCAGGTCGCGATAGAGGAAGGCGTTGGCCAGGGCGCGCTGGAACGTCGCGAAGTGGCTCTGCGGAAGCTTCGGATTGCGGATCCGCGCCAGGAGTTCCTTGTCGGCCCTCGGGAAGAGCCAGACCAGGGCGCCGTCGTCGAGCGAGCTGGCCTCGCGCGGATAGCCGGTCGTCTCCGACTCGATCCCGTAGAGCAGGGCGGTCGCGAGTTGCGGCGAGACCACCACCTTCTGCTCCAGCAGATAGCCGGTGACGATGGTGCTGGAGGCCCCCATGTGGGTCCGGATGTCGTGGTAGAGGACGCCGTCGAGGTCGCCCCCGGTTTCGTGGTGGTCGATCACGATCGTCGGCGTCGCGCTCTCGCTGCTGCGCCGGCCGGTGTGGGGCTGGGTGTCGACCATGACCACGGCGGTGTCCCGGTCGATGGCGACCGACTTCACCGGGGTCAGCGGGATCGGGATCAGCTCGACCATCGCCCGGTTCTCGGCCCGGGCGATCATGCCGTCGACCGTCATGATGAACGGCTTGCCCGGCTGGCATTTGGCGACCAGCTCGCGGACGCCGAGCATGCTCGCCAGCGAGTCCGGGTCGGGATTGACGTGCGAGACGGCCACGATCCGGGCGTAGGGCTCCAGGACCGACAGGAGCCGGTCCGATCGCACGCGGCGCCTGGAGTCGAATTCGCCGACGGGCTCTCGTTCGTCGCTGTCGCCGGTCATGTGTCGAAACGCCCTCGGGACCGGGCGGCCGTCGCGATCCACGCGGGCGATGGGGCGTCCGCACCCCCGCGACGAGCCTCATTCCAGTCTCCTGCAGTCTAAGTCATGGCCTCACGCCCCCGCCAGACGTCGTCCCCGGGGAAATGCGATCCAGAACCCGAGCCCGGTGGAACCCCGAGCGGCCGCGTTCACGTGGGAATCACGTTGCTCGCCGACGTGCATCGCCCCCATGGGACCCCCCGGATCGGCCTGCGATTCCGATGATTTCGACGATCTACGAAGGATTCCCGAGATTACGCCGGACTGGTGCTGGCGTTGGGCACGCTGCTTGCAGTATTCTTGCCCGACATCGGCGGCCGTCGTCTCGGCCTCAACAGAGGCCGCGGGTTGCTGTATCCCACGAGGTAGAGGGAAATCTCAGCCATGAAGAAGTCACTCACTTACCTGGCCTCCGCCGCCCTGCTGTCCGCCACCATGTTCACGGTCGGCTGCGGCGAGACCGAAGGTGTCAAGACCGAGACCGAGATCAAGGGCCCCGGCGGCTCGGCCACGATCACCGAAGAGAAGAAGGTCGAGACCTCGGGCGAAGCCCCGCCGGTGGTCCCGGTCGAGAAGCCGGCCACGCCTTGATCGAGGCCCGACATCGACTCGGTCGATGAAGGTCATGAACCGCCGGGGGACTCCCCCGGCGGTTTCTTTTTTGCGCCTCGGCGTGTCGGCCTTGCCGAAATCGCTGAGATCCGGGATGAAAGCGAGCCGTATGGGGTTCCGGGGGAAGCTCAAGGAATCGGCGAACCTGGCCGAAAATCCATCATTGGTGCCCCGTTGACTCGTGCGCTCGGACGACGAACCAGGAAGTGTGACGGCATGTCAAGGACGACCCAGGATCATCGCGGGCCGAGCGCCCAGCCGAAGCCCCGCCCCCGCTGGCTGCGGGCGCTCGGCCACGACGCCCCGCCCGAGCGGCTGCACGTGGGGGGCGTCGAGCATCGGCTCGTCGAGCTGTTCAAGCACGACTCCTGGGCGGCCACCGCCCTCTACGCCGACGCCGCCGGCGACCGGAAAGTCATCAAGCTCCATCGCAAGGCCCCGGCCTTCGGCGTCCCGCTTCGATTCATCGGCCTTATGACGGCGCGTCGCGAATCGACGATGCTCCGCCGCCTGGGCGACCTGCCGGGCATCCCGAAGCTCGCCGGGCACGTCACGATCGACGGCGTCCACCAGCGGAACGGCGTGGCCCGGGCGTTCCTCGAAGGCCATCCCCTCGGCGACCGCGAGCGGGTCGACGACGGCTTCTTCCCCGAGCTTCAGGCGCTCCTCCGCACGATGCACGGGCGGCGGATCGTCTACGTCGACCTCCACAAGCGCGAGAACGTGCTGGTCGACGCCTCGGGCCGCCCCTGCCTGTTCGACTTCCAGATCAGCGCCTCTTGGCCGCGATGGTTGCCGCTCCGGCCGATCTTCCCGATCCTCTCCGGGAGCGACGAGTACCACCTCCGGAAGCACTGGTCGCGCTGCCGTCCGGATCAGTGCGGGATCGACGAGGCCCAGATGGCGGCGAGCCGCCCGTGGTGGATCCGCGCGCATCGCCTGGTCGCCCGGCCGATCCGCGAGATGCGGCGTCGGCTCCTGGTCCGCATCGGCGTCCGCACGGGCCGCGGGCGGGTGGAGTCCGAGCAGTTCGCCGAGCACGCGCTGAGGGCGGGCGAAGCGGTGCCGGATCAACGCGCGGCTTGACGAAATCGCCGGGATCGGGATCATCGCGTCTCGTCACCGAGGCGACGTTGCGCGTGGTCGCGTGCGGCCGCGGCGACGCCAGCCAGGGAAGGGGCGACGAGTCTTGACCGAGCAGCAATCGCATCGCGGGGGGCGGTGGCCCTGGATCGCCCTGGCGCTCGCCGCGGCCACGGCGGCCTGGTTCGTGCTGGATTACGAGCACGAAGTCGACCCCGAATTCCCCCGGGTCGCCCGCCAGACGTACAACGCCTTCCCGCCGGCCGCCTACCGGCTCGCCGAGGCCGGCGACACGATCGATTGCGTGGCCGTCTACGCCTCCTCCGCGGCCCTGGTGCTCGCCGCCTGGGGTTGCCTGCGCGACCCGCGCGGCCGCCTCCGTTACTCCGCGCTCGCCCTCTCGCTGGCGGCCTTCTGGCACGCGGCGACGCCCGGCCCGCTGCTCAACGGCTGGCACGGCCTGGGCTGGCGGACGATCTTCGAACCGGCCGCCCCCGTCGCCCAGCGCTCGACGCTCGCCGCGTTCGCGCTGACGCTCGCGGCGATCGTAATCGTCGCCGCGCGACCCTGGCGGCTCTGGGGGCTGATCCCGGAGGCGAAGCGTCGCGGGGTGCTCGGCCTGCTTTCCCTGGCGGCGGTCCTGGTCGTGGTCCGGCAGCTCCCCTGGATCGACCGCGAGCCCTTCGGCTACTGGCCGCGATGGGTGTTCGTCTGGGCGATGCTCGCCTGGGCTTTCGCAATGCTGCGGCTGGCGCCCCGGGCCGAGCCGGGGCGTCGAGGCGTCCTGATCGCCGTCCTGCTGATCGCGACCTCGCTGGGGCTCGACGTCGTCGGCCGGGGGATCTTCTGGTATCAGCGGCCCATCGCCCGCCTCCGCGAGATCATCCCGGGGCGGCTCTACCTCAGCGCGATGCCGACCTATCGGGGCCTGCAAATCGCGCAGGATCGCTATCACTTCAAGACGATCCTGAACCTGTTCCCGGAGTTCACCCCGGCGGCCAGCCCGCACTGGCCCGACGAGCAGCGGTTCGCGCGCGAGAATGGGATCCTCTGCTACAACCAACCTCCGGAGGATCCGACGGGCGTGAAGTGCATCCCCGAGACCTTGGACCTCGCCGACGACCCGGCGAACTGGCCGGTCCTGGTCCACTGCCACGCCAGCATGGACCGCTCCCCGGCCTGGGTGGGCATGTACCGATTCGCGAAGCAGGGCTGGCCCCTTGAGGATGTCATCCGGGAGATCGAGCAGCATCGCGGCTCGCGGCCGAAGTCCTCGGTGACCCTCCTGTACAACCGGATGCTCCCCCGCCTGGCCCCCGATCGGGCCGCCGAGGATCCCACGGCCCAACTGCTCCGCAAGAACGCCGAGGGGACCGCCGACCCCCTGGAACAGATGATCGCCCGCCAGGGCGAGGCGACCGCCAAGGCAGCCGCCGCGGCCGAGACCCCTATCGAGCGACGCTGAGCTGAAACGCGAAGCCCCCGCGACCCGGTATAGCTCGGGGTCGCGGGGGCTTCTCCTTGCGCGGAGGCGGACGCGAGGATCAGCTTGCCTTCGCTTTCGTCGAGCTGGTCCGGGGGGAGAGCGGGGCGGCGACGGCCTCGGCCGCCGGATCAAGGCGGGTCTTCGCGCCCGAGTCGCGGGCCTCGCGGCGATCGGCGATCAGTTCCATGTAGCGGTGTACGTGCTCGGTCTCGGACCAGGGCCCGATCCGCTGGGCGAAGCCCTGGGCGGCCAACTCGGCGCGCAGGTCCTCGTCGTGGACCATCCGCCGCATCGCGGTCAGCAGCTCGGCGCCGGTCTTGTAGCCGAGCCCGCCGCCGCTCTCGACGCCCGTCTCGCTGATGGCGCCGCCCCCTTCGTGGACGATCACCGGCGTCCCAGTGGCGAAGGCTTCCAGCACGACGTATCCGAAAGTCTCGGGGAACAGCGAGGGGACGACGACGGCCCGGGAGCCGCGGAAGAGCCGGGCGAGGCCCTCGCCCCCCAGCAATCCTTCGAAGTGCACGTTGGGCAGCCCCTCGGCGAGTCGCCGCAGTTCGGGCTCGTAGGGGCCCGTGCCGGCGATCCTCAGGTCGGCCTCGGGCAGGTTCTTCATCAGCGGGATGAGCCGCTGGAAGCCCTTCATCGCCACGAGTCGGCCGGCCGCCGCCAGGTAGGGGCGTTCGCTCGCAGGGGGGTCCTGGTCCTCGATCCCGCCTGACCAGTCGTCGGGGAGGAAGTAGGGGACGTGGACGAGCGGGGCCCAGCGGTCGACGCCCCGGGCGCGATGCTCGTCCAGGGCGTGCTTGCTGGGGAAAACCAGGGCGTCCAGGTGGCGGAGAGCCTTCGGGATCGCGTTGGTGTAGCGCCAGGCCTGCGGGGGGCGGCCCCCTGCCACGGTGCACCGGATGCAGGTCGAGCCGTCGCAGGGCTTGCGGTCGTATTTCCAGAGCAGGTGCATCGGGCAGATCAGCCAGTGCTCGTGAGCCGTCATGATCCGCACGGCGCGCCGGTTGGCGCCGAGGCCGAGCACGCCCGGCCCGCCGACCAGCGAGATGTTGTGGAAGTGGACGACGTCCAGGTCGTCGGCGTCGAGGACTTCCCGGAGCGCCTCGGACTTGAAGTAGGGCTTCCCCGTCGCCTGCGTGGCCAGCGGCGAGAGCGTGCCGTAGCCGCTCTCCAGCGGGTGGAGGTGCAGGCCGGGAGTCGGCGTGTACGAGCGTAGGGGGTGGTCGCCCCGGACGGCGTTGAAGGCGTCCACGCAATAAAAGACGTGGACCTCGTGGCCCCTTCGGCAGAGCGCCTGGCAGAGCCGATCGACGTAGGCGGCGTCGCCGCCGAAGCTGTGGGGGCCGAAGAAGGTGGTGATCATGCAGAATTTCAAGGGCGACCTCCTGTCGCAATCGTCGTCGCGTCGTCTCAGGTGAGCGGTCCCGCCCCCTCCGCCGCGGCCAGGGCCGGCGTGGGAGCGTCGATCGGGTGGAAGGCGGCCCTCCAGTGCCGGGTGCGGTCCAGGCCGCCGGTCGCCAGCAGGACGAGCAGATAGGTCAGGGCCCCGCCGAGGACCGCCGGGACGACGTGCCAGCGGACGAGGAAGAGGCAGACCGGCGCCATGGCGAGCGACGCGATCAGGGGGCGCCCCAGGTGGTGGTGCCAGGCCGGCTGCCGCCCTTCGCGGGCCAGGCTGTGGAAGCCGGCCAGGACCAGCATCAGGCCGACGATCAGCACGGCCGCCGTCGCTCCCACCAGCCCGAACTGGGTCCGCATCAGGTAGACGAGCGGCCCGATGCCCAGCGCCGCCACGACCAACGAGCCCACGCCCACCGTCTCGCGATTCAGGGCGATCAGCGTCGTCTGGTAGCAGAAGGCCACGGTCAACACGGGGGCCCGCCAGATCCCCACCGCCAACAACAGCCCCGCGCCGTCGTAATCCGACGACCCGAGGAGCCCGACCAGGGGCTCTGCCAGGAGCGTCACGCCCACGGCCAGCGGGATCATCAACGTCATCAGGGCCTCGACGAGCGAGTCCAGAGCGTCGCGGCCGGCGTCGGGGTGATGCCGCCAGAGCCGCGAGAGCGTCGGGAACGTCGCATGCTGGACGATCATGCCGAACGTCAGGACGATCGTCACCAGCCGGTACTGGGCCCCGTAGCGGCCCACGTCGCCCCAGGTGCTCGCGCTCATCATGCCCACGACCAGGACGTCGGCCGCGATGATCAGGGCTTGCGACAGCTGGATCGCGCACACCGTCTTCCCGCGCTGGATCAGGATGCCCATGAAGCGGAAACTGAACCTCGGCCGAGGCATCCGGTAGGTCCGGAGGTAGCTCAGCCAGATCAGGCCGATGCCGCCCGCCTCGCCGACGGTCAGGAAGATCGGCACCCAGGCGATCCGCGAGGCGTCGCCCACGAAGGCCAGCACGCCCACCCCGTAGAAGATCGTCCGCAGGCAGAGGGAGACTGCCAGCAGCCCCATCCGCTCCGTCCCGCGATAGACGAAGTCCAGGCCGATCGCCGTCGTGAACAGCATCAGGCCGTAGAGCGTCAGGATCGACCAGTCCGATCGATCCTTGAGCGTGAACCAGCCGACGAGCGTCAGCGCCGAGAACAGCGTGACCGCCATCACCGACTTGAACGCCAGGACCTGGTCCACGAGCGGCCGTATCAGGCGAGGGTGACGCGACAGCTCCCGCGCCACCATGACGTCGCTGCTGTCTCGGACCAACAGCACCAGCCAGAAGACGATGCTGAAGGCGAATTCCACGCGGCCGTAACCGCTCCCCCCCAGTCGCTTCATCAGGGCCAGCGTCACGAACACGGAGCAGGCGCGGCAGAAGAGCTCGGCCAGGCTCAGGTACGCGACGTTCGAAGCGATCCGCCTCCCCCGGGCGCGGGGGCATGTCACGTCCGCCGGCAGGGGCGGACGCGGTCGCGTGGCGGGCTTCGACGGCGTCAAGGGACGTCGCCTTCGCTTGCTGAGGGTCGGGCTTGCCATTCGAGAAGGCGCTTCCTTGTGGGCTCGAGCACAGCTCGCTTCCTTGCGAGCCTTGGCAGCTCGCTCGCAGATCGCCAAGACTTATCGGCTTTCGCTGCTTCTCCACCTTAACTGGAGTCGCCCGCCTTCCTGTTCCCCCTCGAATCCCCGGATTCGGTCGGGGGTCGCGAGGGTTGAGTGGGTCGGACGACTGGGAATCATCGAAAACCGGCCCCCTTCGGCGCATCGCGACCGCAATTTTTCCCCGCGGGACCGACCGGGAACCCAAGGCCCGGCATCGTATGAGTGGACCCTAAGGCTGTCAATTCGGCTTCGGAGTGTTCGTCGAATCGTCGGCCTGGACGTCCCGGCCTCAAGGCCGGGGCGGGGGCGCGACGGGGGCATGGGCGTGTCGCGGGCGGAAGCGGATGCAGTAGAACACGCCGACGACCGTCATGAAGATGCCCCACCAGATGTCGGCGTGGAGGTCGAACAGGGCCACGCGCGCCTCGGGGGGGGGTGGGGAGGCCAGGGCGTACAGTCCGGCTCCCAGGATCATGACGCCGTAGACGGTCAGGATCCCGCCGATGAACAGCCAGATGGGAATCTGATCCTCGTCGTGCATGGTCTCTCCTCGATCTCCTCGCGGGACCCCGCGACGCGGTCCGGCGGCCCGGGGCGTCCGTCGCCGAGTCGTCACGAGTGTATCGGGAGGATGTGGCCCGTCCAACGTCCCTCCGGCCTCGACGAAAGGCCAGAACTTCGGGCTCGGTCCGGATCTAGGTTGCAGGCCTTGCCGTAAGTCGTTGATGCGGAATCGGAACCGAAGGTTGAGAAAGTTTGCGGCGGCCGGATCGACGATGGTATCGTGGAAGTTCGACGGGCCCGGCCGTGCGAGATTCGGCGCGAATCCGCCTCCGGGTCGGCGAGACCGACGCAAGGGGGATCATCGTGGCGGAAACATCGATCATGACGGCGCTCATGGGGGTGATCGCCGAGCGCAAGGCCCAGACGACGGGCAAGCCGTCCTACGTCGCCAACCTCATGAAGGGGGGGGGCGGGGCTATCGGAGCGAAGCTCATCGAGGAGGCCGCCGAGGTCGTCGAGGCCAGCGACGAGCCCGGCGACGCCGGCCGCGAGCACCTCGTCAAGGAGGTCGCGGACCTGATCTTCCACACCGCCGTCCTGCTCGGCTATCGCGACCTGTCCTGGGACGACGTCGAAGCCGAGCTGCAACGCCGGTTCGGCACCAGCGGCCTGACCGAGAAGGCCTCGCGCAAGCCGAAGACCTGACCGGCCGTCCGGGAAGCCCCGACTTCGCATCCCTTCCACCCGAGAGCCCCGAGCTGGAGCACCGCATGGTCCTGGACGAAGACCGCCGCCGGCCGGCCCCCCGCCGCGCCGGCCTCTCTCCCGCGTTCGCGATCGCCTGGCTCCTCGCCGCCGGCGTGGCGCTCGGGCAGGAAGCCGCCGCGCCGCACTGGATCTGGCGCTCCGGCATGGGGGACGGCCACGACGTGCCCGCCGAGACCTGCTACTTCCGCAAGACCGTGAACGTCAAGGAACCCTCGCGGCTGGCCCTCTTCGCCGCCGCCGACAACGCGTTCGAGCTGTACCTGGACGGCCGTCGGATCGCCGGCGGCGAGGACTGGCGCAGCCCCGCGAAGGTCGACCTCAAGATCGAGACCGGCCCGCACGTCCTGGCGGCCTGGGCCGCGAACGAGGCGCCCGGCCGCGCCGGCTTCCTCGTCTCCGGCGGCGTCCTGCCGCTGGGGCAGGGGGCCCCGGTCCACACCAACCTGACCTGGAAGGCGGCCGTCGACGTCCCGGCGGGCGACGCCTGGAAGCTCCTGGGCTACGACGACTCCGCCTGGCCGGCCCCCGTCGACCTCGGCGAGTTCGGCGTCGAGCCCTGGGGACGCCTGGCCCTGGGCCTGGGCGACGCCGCCGAGCGCTTCCGCACGGCCGAGGGCTTCGCCGTGGAGACGGTCGGCTCGCCTCAGGTCACCGGCTCGGTCGTCGCCTTCACATTCGACCCCGACGGCGCGCCCTGCGTCTCGATCGAACGTGGCCCGATCGCCCGCCTGGTGGACGACGACGGCGACGGCAAGTACGACCGCAGCGTGGTCATCGCCCCCGGCATGAACAACTGCCAGGGCCTTCATTTCACCCGCGACGTCCTGTTCGCCGTCGGCAAGGGGCCCGAGGTGGCCGGCCTCCACCGCCTGTCGGACGTGGACAAGGACGGCGTTTTCGAGAAGGTGGAGCTGGTCCGGGGCGTCGACGGCGGCATGGGTGAGCACGGCCCGCACGCCGTGATGATCGGGCCCGACGGCCGCCTCTATTACAACAGCGGCAACCACTCGCACCTCAAGCCGCCCATCGACCCGGCCAGCCCTTTGAACGTGATGTATGAGGGCGAACTGCTGCCGCACCTGAACGACTCGCGAGGCCACGCGGTCGGCATCATGGCGCCCGGCGGCGAGATCTATCGCAGCGACGACCTGGGCGCGACCTGGAAGCGGATCGTCGGCGGATTCCGCAACCAGTACGACTTCGCGTTCAACAGCCAGAGCGAGTTGTTCAGCTTCGACAGCGACATGGAGTGGGACGTCGGCGTCCCCTGGTACCGCCCCGTCCGCGTCAATCACAGCCCCATCGGCGCCGAACTGGGCTGGCGTAACGGATCGGCCGACTGGCCCGAGTACTACTTCGACAGCCTGCCGGCCACGCTGGACCTCGGCCGAGGCAGCCCCACGGGCGTCACGTTCTACCTGGGCGGCCAGTTCCCCGAGGAGTACCGCGACCAGTTCTTCATCTGCGACTGGTCCCAGGGCCGGATCCTGGCCGTCGAGCTTGGCCGCGAGGGGGCGACCTACCGCGGCAAGGCGAAAGAGATGGTCAGCGGCCAGCCGCTCAACTGCACCGACATCGAGGCGGGCCCCGACGGCTGCCTCTACTTCACCACGGGCGGTCGCGGCACTCAGGGGGGCCTATTCCGCCTCAAATCGACGCGCGAGGCCGCGCCGGCGAAGCCCGCCGAGGACTTCCTGGCCTCTGCGATCGACATCGACTCCCCCCTCTCCAGCTTCTCCCAAAAGAAGCTCGACGACCTGAAGGCCGCCAACGCCGACGCGTGGGCTCCTCGACTGGAACAGGCCGCCCGCGACGTCTCCGGGCGAACGTCCGCCGCCCGCCGCATACGGGCCCTGGAGATCCTCGCACAGCAGGGGCCGGAGCCGAGCGAGGCGCTCTTGATCACCCTGGCGACCGACGTCGACGCGGCCGTCCGCTCGCGGGCCGTCGCCTTGCTGGGCTATCACGCGACCGACGCCTCGCGCGCCGCCTTGACCGCGGCCCTCGGCGACAAGGACCCGTTCGTCCGCCGCCACGCCTGCGAGTCGCTCATGCAGCAGCCGGCCGAGGCGATCCCCGCCCTCGCGCTCTTGCCGCTGCTGTCCGACCCCGACCGCTTCATCCGGTTCGCCGCGCGGACGGCCGTCGAGCACGCCGGGCCGGCCCGGTTCCGCGACGCGATCCTCGCGGTCGACGAGCCCCGCGCCCGGCTGGAGGGGATGCTCGCGCTCGTTCGGGCCGGCGGGCTCGACGCGGCGACGCAGGACGACCTGTTCGAACGCGAGCTGGTCCTCCTCCGCGAGACGCTGGACCCCGCCTTACAGCTCGACCTGCTCCGGCTCATCGAGCTGACGTACCTCCTGGGACCTCGCAAGGCCGAGGTCCCGGCGTCGGCCGAGTTCCGGCCCCGGCTGCTGGCGATGTTCTCCGAGAAGGTCGACACGTCCGTCAACCGCGAGGTCGCCAAGCTCCTGGCCTACCTCGACGAGCCGCAGGCCGTCCCGGCGCTCCTGGCCCATCAGGACGCGGTGGCCGACACCGTCTCGCAGATCCACGACGCCTATTGCCTCCGGGCGATCAAGCAGGGCTGGGACGCCGACGCCAAGCGTCGCTACTGGACCTGGTTCGATCGCGCCAGCACCTGGGACGGCGGCTACAGCTACCTCGGCTTCCTGGACATGATGGCCCGCGAGTGGCTGCCCGTCCTCACCGCCGAGGAACGCGCCGAGCTGCTCGCGCAGGGCGAGTCGCACCCGTTCCCCACCCGCGTGCTCGTCCGCGAGTTGGACGCGGAGAAGGATCCCGCGGCGGTCGCCACGCTGACCTCGCTTTATAGGAAGCTGGTCGCGGTGTCCGGGTCTCAGGCCGACGACCTGAAGTCGACGATCCTGGAGAAGCTGGGCCGGAGCCCCGGCGAGGAGGCCCGCGCCGCGCTCCGCACTCTCCTCGAAGCCGACCCGGCGAGCCGGGGCCGGCTGGTGCGCGCCCTCGCCGAACGTCCGTCGAAGGTCGACCTGCCCATCTTCGCCGCGGCGCTCGACGCCCGGGACGAGAACACGCTCCGCCTGTTGCTCCGAGCCTTGCAGCGAATTGGTGAGACTCCCGAAGGGCCCGAAGCCCCGGCGGCGCTCCTCCGCCTGGCCCGTCGCGCCGCGCCCGCTCTCCAGGCCCCGATCCGTCAGGTCGCCGGCCGCTGGCTGGGGCGTCCCGAGAAGGAGGACGCGGCGTCGTTCGACTCGGAGATCGCCTTCTGGGATCGCGCGTACAAGGCGAAATACCCCGACGGCCCGGCCACCGTCGACGATGCGACGGCGGCGAAGGTCCGTGACCTGCCGGATCTCGTCCGCAACGTACTCCAGGCGGAGGTGATGAAGACCGCCTCGCCCGAGCGCGGGGCGGCCGTGCTGGCGAAGGTCCGCTGCCTCGACTGCCACAAGTTCGGCGACAAGGGCCAAGGACTGGGCCCCGACCTCACGACGGTGAACAGCCGGTTCCAGCCGGCCGACACCCTGGAATCGATCGTCCTGCCGTCCAAGGTGATCTCGGACCAGTACAAGCCGATCACCGTGGCGATCGAGGACGGCCGCGTGCTCAGCGGCATGCCGATCGTGGCCGACGGCCCGAACCTCGTGCTGCTGATCTCGGACGGCTCCAAGATCACGATCCCCAAGGACGAGATCGAGGAGCAGAAACCGTCGCCGATCTCGGTCATGCCCGAAGGCCTGCTCGATCCGCTGTCCTACCAGGAGATCGCCGACCTGATCTCTCTGTTCGAATCGATGCCGCGCGTCGCCGCCCCCGACCAGGCGGCGGCGAAGCCGTGACGGGAGGCCCGGCGATTCACGCGTCGCGCCGGCGTCGCTTCCCGGCGCCGGCCGCGGCGATGTGGGGGCGGGGGACGCCGGCGTGTCGATCTCTCGACGCTGCCACGTCGGCGAGCAACGTCAGCAGCCGCCGCCGGAAGACCGGCAGCGCGTAGGACTCGGCCCGCGCCCGCGCGGCGGCCGGGTCGTGGGGGTGGCCTTCGGATTCCCAAGTCTCGATCGCCGAGGCCAACGCGTCGGTCGTCGGCAGGTCGTAGAGCCGGCCGCAGGCGTCGGCGACGGTCTCGGCCGCGCCTCCCCGACCCAGGGCGATCACGGGGGCGCCGCAGGCCATCGCCTCGACGGGCACGATCCCGAAGTCCTCCTCGCCGGGGAAGAGGAGGGCCCGGCAGCGTCGGTAGTGGTCGCGGATCACGTCGTCGGGCTGCCAGCCCAGGAACGTCGCCGACGGCCCCGCCGCCGCCTCCAGCCTCGCCCGATCCGGCCCCGCGCCGATGACGATCAAACGCCGCCCCGAGCGTCGGCAGGCTGCAATCGCCTGGTCCACCCGCTTGTAGGGCACCAGCGCCGAGACGACGAGGTAGAAGTCCTCGCGAGGGGGGGCCAGCGGGTCGGGCCGATAGAAGTCGGCGTCGACCGGCGGGGGCACGACCGTGCTCTCGCGATGATAGCACTCGGCGATCCGGCCGCGGATCGTCTCGGAGATCGCGACGAAGTGGCTCACCCGGCGGGCCGTGGCGAGGTCCCAGTCCTGCAACCGGTTCAGGAGCGAGCCCGCCATGGCGCGACGGAGCGGCCGGTCCGACCAGCCCTGCAAGTAGGCTTCGCGACCCTGCCAGGCGTACCGCATGGGCGTGAAGCAGTAGCAGACGTGCGGCACTCCGACCGGCACCCGGACCGACTTCGCCACGCAATGACTCAGGCTGACGACCAGGTCGACGTTCCGGAGCCGCCAGGTCGCCGCCGCGGCCGGCATGATCGGCAACAGTTGCCGATAGTAGCGGAAGACCCCGGGGGCCCTCTGCAAGGGCGAGGTGCGGATCGCCATCGACTCGATCGCCGGGCTGGTCGACCCCTTGCGGTGGATCAGCGTGTAGAGCAGGGCCTTCGGGAAGGCGCGGCAGAGGACATCCAGGCACTTCTCGCCGCCACGCATGCCGGTGAGCCAGTCGTGCACCAGGGCGATCCGGAGCCCGGCGAGCGCCGGCGGGACCGCGTCGTCCGGTGGCGAAGTCGCGAGGCCCAGGCCCCCCGCGTCGGGCTGCCGCTCTCGGATGCTGGCGTCCATGCCGGCCCCCTCCGTGTCGTTTCCTCGTGGTCAAGGCCGGAACCTACTCGATCCCCCCGATTCGGGCAAGGCGACGAGTCCGCAGGGCGAGGATCTGGCGAGGGCTCGACGCCCTCGATGTGTGCATTTCCCAATCCTGGCTCACTGTCATCCTGGGGGATGACGCGCGCCGGGCCCAGTCGACGTGCGTTGGGAACAAGGCCCCCGTCCTCTTCGGCGAGCCCCGCCACGAGAAAAAACAGGCGAATCGCGCCGTACGAAGCCAATTCTTCGTGCGGAGAAAGGGTTTTAAGTGATTGCGGTTCAAGAGTTAGCGTCCGATGGACTCGTTTATGGGGTGTGCGAACGAAGCCAATGTTCACCCCCGCGAGAGCCCGACGCCCGTCGTGGCGCGTCCTCGGGCGATAGAGGAATTTCGATCCCCGATTTCTGCGCCGAACGAAGCCAATCTCTCTTCCGAGAACCGTAGTTACTGACTCCAGCCCGGCCAAAGTGACACCGGTCACAAGCGGAGCGGGAGCTCGGCGCGGCGGATGAATGAGGCCAGGAGTTCGGGCTGTCGTTGCAGGGCCGGCAGCTTCCGGCACAGCCGGAATCGCATCTCGGTCGAGTCCTCGGGGGCGTAGTTGGGCAGCCGGTGGTACTTGGTCCACCCCCACACCCCCTCGTCCGGGATGGCCTCCGGTGCGTAGCCGGGGAAGTCCTCGGCTACGACCTCCGGGTGCTTCGCCAGGTAGGCCTTCACGAGGCCCGATCGGCCATGGATCCGGCTCCGGTCCCAGAGGATCGTCATCGGCCGGCCGAGGTGGGCCCTCAGGCCTCTCAAGAAGGCGACGGAGTCCTCGCCCCGGGCGTTGGCGTCGTCGGGCAGGAGCCGGAAGTAGGGGTTGGGCCTACGTCGCCTCGGGCTGACGGTCACGGCGCTGATCGCCGAGATCCGACCCTTGCGATGCCATGCCTCGACGAGCGGCGTACGGCCCCTCGGGGCGTAGGCGCGACGGACCACCGGCGTGAGCTGGAACCGTGACTCGTCAATATAGACCCA
>NZ_JAALJI010000130.1 GCF_011064595.1 Paludisphaera soli
ATGGCGATGGATCTGGCGCGTGAGGCGCATGAGGACCACTTTCCTTCGCGTCGCGGGACCTGGTTCATCAAGGATTTGGGCGTGCTCTGCGTGTATAACAACAACCCGTACGCGGGATTCCCATCGCTCCGCGACGAGGAGCTGGCCGAGTTTCGCCGCCGCATGGACGAGGAGGGTCTGCAGGAGTTGGCGTCCGCCGGCTATCCGCCCGAAGGCGAAGTGGATGCAGGCTACACCCACGCGATGATCGTCCAGGTCGGCGAGGAGAAGCTGAGCTGGGTCGCGGTCACGATGGGCGAGATCCTACGCCGCTCGCACGCGCTTCTTGAGAGGGCGGATACGGAGTCCATCTAGAATCGGCGCGCTCTTGCGCCCTGGGGCGGCACTGGTGATGATGGCGGGGACGCCTCATAGCCCCCCCATGCATGCCGCCGGCCACCTGACGCCGGACGAGTTGCGAGATCGGGCCGACGCCCAGCGCGACAAACGCCTGCTCCTCCGGCTGCGGGCCGTCTACCTGGCCGCCACGGGCCTGACCGCCCCGGAAGTCGCCGCGGCCCTCGGGCCGTCGCGGCGGGCCGTGCAGCAGTGGGTCGCCCGCTACAACGCCGAGGGGCCGGACGCCCTCGGCGACCGCCCCCGGCCCGGCCAGCCCACGCTCCTGCGCGAGCCCGACGTCGACCGCTTCCGCGCCCGCCTGAAGGCCGGGCCGACGCCCGCCGACGGCGTCTGCACCCTCCGCGGCCGGGACGTCCGCGCGATCCTCCGGGCCGAGTTCGGCGT
>NZ_JAALJI010000131.1 GCF_011064595.1 Paludisphaera soli
CTCGGGCCCGCTCGGGTCCGGTCGCGGCCCCAGCGGGTCGGCTTCGGCCACGGCTCGATTGAGGGCGTCCCGATCGGCCTGACCGGCCAGCCAGCCGGACCATGCGGCCCCGCGCCCCTCGACGGGCAGCACGGCCAGAGTCGCGGCGATGGGCTTGAATCGTTCGGCCATGTCGTCCGGCTCGCCGTCCGCAGGCTGGCCGGACCGCAGCCGGGCGAGAACCCAGGCGTCGTATGCGGGCATGGTCAAGAACCACCCCCTTCCGCGATCCAGCGCACGAGGCTTTCTCGCGTCCAGAGCGGCGACTTGCCGATGCGCAGGTCGGGCCTCGGGAACCGGCCCGCGCTTCTCTCGCGCTCGATCGTGCGGCGGCTCACCCCGAGGGCGGCGGCCACCTCGTCCAGCCGATACGTCAGGCGATCCACCGCTGGCGGGGCGGCGTCGGGGTGGGGGATGGCGTTCAACAGCCACCCCCTACCCGGCGGGGGGCCTGGCGGGGCTTGCGGCGGTCCACACGCCACCCGAGGCGGGTCAGCTCGCGTTGGCATTCCGCCGCGCGGTCGAAGTCGCCGCGATCGACGGCCAACAGCATCTCTCCGAACCAGAGGATCGGCGATTCTTCGGGCCGGAAGGCGTCCGGTCGTTCAGGCTTCGGCATGGGCTCACTCCCGACGACAACTCGGGGCCGACGCACCGTTGCGGCGTCCCGTAGTATCGGGGGGCTTGTGAACCGTGTGAGAACCCCGAGGCGGCGTGAAACCCTGAAAAGAATGCCGCGAG
>NZ_JAALJI010000132.1 GCF_011064595.1 Paludisphaera soli
GCCTCGGGCGTCTCGGGCTCGTCGTCGCCCGGCCCCCACTCGGCCCAGAACGCATCGAGCGCGGCGTGGATCTTGTTCTCCGCCGACTCGCCGATCCCCTTCACGTCGGTCAGGGACAGGCCCTCGTCGTGGAGCTTCCGGATGTGGTCGATCGTCCGGATGCCGCCCTCTTCGAGCGTCTTCACAATCTTGCCGGAGATGCCGAACTGCTTCAGCCGCTCGACCGAGACCTCCTGCCATAGGTCGGTCCCGAACTTCTCCCTGCGGGCCGCGAAGCGGGCGGAGGCGTCGGGGGCCGAGGCGGGCGAGCCCTCGGACGGGGCGGGCGTCCGGTCGAACAGCGGCAGGGTCTCGGTCTGGGCCTGGTTGAGCTGGCGGAGCTTCTTCCACAGCTCCTCCAGCTCGCCGGCCTTGGTCTTGGTCTGGTTCTTCAGGCTGGCGATCTCGGATTCCAGCTTGAACGTCTGGGCGACGACGTCCTTGATCTCCAGGAGCGTCGGATCGGGTTCGGGGGCCGGGGCGTTCGGGCTCGGGGCCTGGTCGGCGTCGGGCACGGTCGATTCCTTTCGGGTTTCGGGTGGGTGGGTGGTCGGTCAGCGGGCGGCGAAGCGGCCGCGCCGGGCTTCGGGGACGGCCGCCCGGTCGGTCCACGCGGCGAGGTGGGCCCGCCAGTCCAGGGTCCGCGGGATCTCGTGGTCGTCGATCTGCGGGATCCTCGGGTCGTGGATCGTGTAGTCGGTCCGGCCCTCGATCACGGCGTGGATCCCGTCGAGCGCC
>NZ_JAALJI010000133.1 GCF_011064595.1 Paludisphaera soli
GGAGGACGACGACGGCGCCGCCGCCTCGCAGACGCCGCCGCCCCGCAACGGCTACGGGCCGCGAGACGACCGCCGCCCCGCGCCGGCCCGCGACCACGACGTGGTCCCGCGCGGCTACGTCCCTCAACGCCCCGCCGGCCCGACCGACCGGATCGCCGAGCGGGCCCAGGCCCAGCCCCCGGCGCGTCGGCCCGCCGCGCCTCCGCCCCGCGATCAGACGCCCATCGAGGCCTTCGGCGACGGACCGCCGCCCCGCGGCCGCTGACAGTAAGGACGCCCCGTAGTGAAACCCTTCCCGTTCAACCCGGCCTGGGCCATGGACCCGCGCGTGCAGTCCATGCCCGAGGCCTTCCAGAGGCGGCACGTCATGATCCTCTGCTACCAGGCGATCGACGGCCTCGCGGGGTTCCGCAACGCGGACCTGGCCGCCTCGCTGCGGATCTCTCCCGACGTGCTGGCCGAGACCAAGGCCGCGCTCCTGGAGCGAGGGTTGATCGGCGACGACTGGAGGCCCAACGGCTTCCCGACCATCGGCGGGGAAGACGAGGCGGAACGTCAGAAACGACTCGCCGCCGAGCGGCAGAAGCGGCGTCGGGAGAGGCTGAAATCGACCGCCGTCACGGGGTGCAACGTGACGGATCACGTGACGCGTCACGTGACGTCACGCGTGACGGAGAACGTGACGAAACGTGACGTCACGCGTGACGCCGTGACCCCCCCCAATCCCCCCCCTAAGTAATTC
>NZ_JAALJI010000134.1 GCF_011064595.1 Paludisphaera soli
CGAGGACGACGACGGCGCCGCGGCCTCCCAGCGGCCGGCCCCCCGCAACGGCTACGGCCCGCCCGACGACCGCCGACCCGCGCCGGCCCGCGACCACGACGAGGTCCCGCGCGGCTACGTCCCTCAACGCTCCGCCGGCCCGACCGACCGGATCGCCGAGCGGGCCCAGGCGCAACCTCCCGCACGGCGCGCCGCCGCGCCTCCGCCCCGCGATCAGACGCCCATCGAGGCTTTCGGCGACGGACCGCCGCCCCGCGGCCGCTGACAGTAAGGACGCCCCGCAGTGAAACCCTTCCCGTTCAACCCGGCCTGGGCCATGGACCCGCGCGTGCAGTCCATGCCCGAGGCCTTCCAGAGGCGGCACGTCATGATCCTCTGCTACCAGGCGATCGACGGCCTCGCGGGGCTCCGCGACGCGGACCTGGCCGCCTCGCTGCGGATCTCTCCCGACGAGCTGGCCGAGACCAAGGCCGCGCTCCTGGAGCGAGGGTTGATCGGCGACGACTGGAGGCCCAACGGGTTCCCCGCCGCCGCCGGCGAGGACGAGGCTGAGCGCCAGAAGCGGCTCGCCGCCGAGCGGCAGAAGCGGCGTCGGGAGAGGCTGAAATCGACCGCCGTCACGGGGTGTCACGTGACGGATCACGTGACGCGTCACGTGACGTCACGCGTGACGGAAAACGTGACGAAACGTGACGTCACGCGTGACGCCGTGACCCCCCCCCAATCCCCCCCCTA
>NZ_JAALJI010000135.1 GCF_011064595.1 Paludisphaera soli
CGGGCGGGAACGCCTCGTAGAGGCTGGCGAGCTTGTGGGTGTTGAGGTTGTCCATCACGAGCACGACCTTCTCGGCCTCGGCGTGGACGTCCTCGACCAGCCAGCGGGCCACCTCGGCGAAGTCCACGGCCGTCCGACGTCCCGTGACCTTGACCGCCCGCCAGCCCAGCAGCGGCTCGGCGACCATGAACAGGCTGGTCGTCCCGTTGCGGACGTACTCGTGGTCGATCCGCTCGGGCCGCCTCGGGGCCGCGGGGATCGGCGCGGCCGCCTCGCCGACGAGTTGCTTGCTCGCCTCGTCGAGGCAGACCAGCGGGCGTCTCTCGTCGTAGGGGCGGCGATAGACGTCCAGGACGTCCTCCATCGCCGCCACGAACTCGGCGTTCGCCTCCGGCGGGATGCACCAACGCTCGGTCAGCCAGGGCTTGATCTCGTTTTTTCGAGGGCGACCCGGACCGTCTCGTCGGAGATCGAATCGACGATCCGCAGCTCGACGAGGCGGTCGGCCAGGAGCTGCATCGTCCAACGCTTGCGGCCGTCGGGCGGGGCCGAGCACGCCAGGGCGACGAGCGTCGCCTCGGCCCGGCCGTCGAGCTTCGGCTCGCGGGCCGGCCGCCCCCGCCGCTTGCGGTCCAGAGCCGCGTCGAGGCCCTGCTCGACGAACCGCCTGCGGAC
>NZ_JAALJI010000136.1 GCF_011064595.1 Paludisphaera soli
GCCTTCGCCCAGGAAGAGGGGAAGCTCGACGCCGAGGCCATCGGCAATGCCGCCGCCGCCAAGGCGACCACGACCCCCGATGGCGTCGTCCGCATCGCGTGGGCTCGCACCGACGTCCCCGTGAAGGTGGACCAGATGCCCTTGAAGCCCTTCGCGGGTCTGGGCTCGTGGGCCGCGTTCACGAAGGCCCCGCACGGGGCGATGGTCATGGGCGACACCGTCGTCTTCCAGGACGAGGTGACGCCAGCGATGGACGCCGCCTTTGCGAGCGGGCTCGAAGTCTCGGGCCTGCACAACCACTTCTTCTTCGACGAGCCGAAGGTCTACTTCATGCACATCGGCGGCATGGGCGACCCCGAGAAGCTCGCCGCCGGCGTGAGGAGCGTTTGGGACGCCATCAAGAAAGTCCGCTCGGAACACACGACGCCTGCCGACCGCTTCGGGGGCAAGCCGCCCGAGGCCGGGAGCATCGACGCCGGAGCCATCCGGGGCATCCTCGGCCACGAGGGGCAGACGCAAGACGGCGTGGTGAAGGTGACCATCGGCCGCCAGGGCGAGATGCACGGCGTCAAAGTCGCCGGGTCGATGGGCCTGACGACCTGGGCTGCGTTCTCGGGCTCGGACGAGCTGGCCGCCGTCGATGG
>NZ_JAALJI010000137.1 GCF_011064595.1 Paludisphaera soli
GGCTCCGGGCCGGCGTCTTCGAGCAGGCCGCACACGACCTCCGGGCCGTGGCGAGGTTCCTCGCCGACCGCGGGCCGGAGCCGTCGGCGGCGATCCTCGACTCGCGGACGCTCCAGTCGACGCCCGAGAGCGGCGGCCGGGCCGGCTTCGACGGGGCCGAGAAGAAGAAGGGGTCGAAGGTCCACGCGGCCGTCGACACGCTGGGCAACCTGCTGGCGCTGAAGGCGACGCCGGCCGACGAGCAGGATCGGGCCCAGGTCGGCGACCTCGTCAAGGCGGTCCGCGAGGTCACCGACGAGACGGTGGAGGTCGCCTTCGTCGACCAGGGTTACACGGGAGAGGCCGCCGCCGAGGCCGCCGCGTCCGGAGGCGTCCGCCTGGAGGTGGTCAAGCATGCCGAGGCCAAACGCGGCTTCGTCCTGCTGCCTCGCCGCTGGGTCGTGGAGCGGAGCTTCGGCCGGCTCGGCCGCTTCCGCCGACTGGCTCGCGACTACGAACGCTTGAACGAAACCTTGACGGGTTGGCATTGGGTCGCCTTCGTCGGACTCCTGCTGGCCAGGGTGGCTGGCGACAGTTCATAACAGGCTCTAG
>NZ_JAALJI010000138.1 GCF_011064595.1 Paludisphaera soli
AGCGAGAGATGGAAGACGGAATTCGTCCTGGAGGACCTGTGAAACCGCTCCCACCGTTCATGGCTCGACTTGAGGACGACATGACGAAGTGCGTCGTCCGCAACGCCCGGCGGAACCGGGACGAAGTCCTGGCGCGGGGGCTCACCCCTCGGGAGGCCTGGACGTTCAACGTCGAGGCCTTGGCCGCAGGCTTCGACGGGGCCGTGGACCAATTCCTCGCCGACTTCCGGTCGGCCGCCGATCGTCGATCGTCCACCGCTTTCATCGCGGCCCTCCGACGAAGCAGCATGAAACGGCGCGTCGTGTCCGCCGGCCTCCGCGCCGCCTTCCCCGACCAGCAGCTGAAGTGATCCAAGCCGATCGAGGTCTCAACCAGGAGGGTGACGACGCGATGGGGAGCGACTACTACAGCCGGGCGGCGACGGCGACGAGCGGGGGCCCGGCCTTCGCGACCGCCGAGGACGGCCGCAACGAGGAAGCCGCGAAGGCCGCGATCGAGGCGGCCTGGAACGTCAAGATGGTCCGCTAGTATTCCCCCACCGACGACTTGATGACGGACGTCGGATCGGTTCTCCTGGATGCGGG
>NZ_JAALJI010000139.1 GCF_011064595.1 Paludisphaera soli
GTCGAGGTCCTCAGGATGATGAATCAAGGACGGTTGATGGAAAGGGCGTGATGCCGGGCTATCCCTCCGCAACCTCCTGGAGCCGCAGCTCTTTGATGGATCGAAGGGTCGAGGCGACGAGCCGGGACCTCCTCCGGTCGCGACGCAGCGCCGCGACCAAGCGACCCGTCCGCGACCGGGCAGCCGCCAGGGCTCGGTGGAGGGCCGCGGCCTCTTCGAGCGCGGACGCGACGCCGGCCGGGCCACCCCCGCCGTCCCCCGGCGCGGTCATCGATGCGGGATCGCCCACGGCGGATGCCGTTCCCTTCTTCTCGGCACGGTCCGCGACGGAGGGCTCGACGACCACGGCGTCGTCGGACGGGCCGATCGCCGACTCCTTCGACAGCGGCTGCCAGGCGAACCACCTGAGGCCGTCGCGGCAGAGCGCGGGGGCGTCCGGCCCGAAGAGGCGGACCTCGTCGAAGCCGAGGCGTAGCGCCCGCGCCAGATACTCGCGGTTCGTGTGCAGCCGGACGGGCTCGCCCGAATAGCGGGAGCGGGCCAGGACCAGCTCGGTCGGCGGCCCCCCGCCGG
>NZ_JAALJI010000014.1 GCF_011064595.1 Paludisphaera soli
AAGGCGAGGGCGCCGCGGCGCGGAGGCGACCGGGGACCTCGGGCGATCTGCTGGGAGTCCGTCCCTACCGTCGCGGCGATTCGCTCCGACGCGTCCACTGGCCCCAATCGGCCCGGCACGAAACGCTCATCGTCTGCGAACTGGAGTGCCGGGCGACCCCCGTGGTCCAGGTGGTGCTCGATCTCGACGCCGCCGCGCACGCCGGGACGGGGCCGGAGTCGTCCCGCGAATGGGCGATCCGCGTGGCCGCCAGCTACGCCGAGGACTGGATCGGGCAGGGGGCCGAGGTCGAGCTGATCTTCGGAGCGAAGATCGTCTCCGCCGGTCCGGGTTCGACCGTCGCCCGCCGGAATCGCGTCCTCGACGCGCTGGCGCGGATCGACGAGGAGCCCGCTCCGCCGCTCGGCGACCTGCTGCGGAGCCCGGCCTGTCGGGCTTTCGAGGGCGGGCTGCGGATCATCGTCGCGACCGACAGATCGGCCGCCGGGTCGGTGGCCCCGGAGCGACCCCGATCGGGCCCCCCCGAGCGGTTCATCATCATGAAGGCCGATGCGTTCGGACCCGACGAGGACGACGGACGAATGGTCTCGGCCCCCCCTGCGTGGTTCCGTCCCTGGCTCTTGCTGGACGACCCTGATCACGTGGCCGCCCGCCTGCGAGGCGGTTGGAAGGAGCTTCCGTCCCATGCCCTCTCGTGAATTCGAGGGTCCGAGGCTCGGGGCCGTTACGCTGGCCCTCGCGGGGCTGGCGGTCGCAGCCGCGGAACTCGCGATCGCCGAACCTGACGCCTCGCCTTACTGGTCGTTGACCAGGGCTTTCGCGTGGTCCGCGACCGCCATCCTCCTTTCCCTGGCGACCGCGCGTTCCTGCCGGGATGGACGCTCAGGGGCCCGTCACGGTCGATCCGCCGTGCCCGCCTGGTACGTCGTCGGGCTCGTCGCGGCCTTCGCATACCCGACGTTCCTGGCGATCTTTCGGGCGGCGTGGACCGGACGTCCGGGGCCGATGGAGCTGGCGCTGCTGGCCTCGCTCAGGAACCTGACGCTCGGCCTCGCCGCCATGTCGCATCGCGGGCCGTTCGCCCGACTCGCGGCGCTCACGAGCCTGTTCCTGATCCTGGCTTCCTCCTCGAAGGCCGAGGGGCCCCTGGTCGTGGGGCTGGTCGCGGGATATTCGGTCGCCGGGGCCGTCTGGTTGGTCCTCCTGGACTGGCGAGGATGCCTGACGCCGGTCGGCCCGGCCGGGCGACGCCCTTCGCCGGCCCTCGCGATCGTCTCGGCGTTCTCGATGATCGGGCTGGGGGTCGCGGTGGTGGCCGCCGGCCCGACGCGGGTGGCGGTAGCGCTGGCGGGCCTCTTTCCCAGCTCCGGCGGCACGGACTGGGATGATCCCGACGCCCTCGGCGGGGTCAACGACGGCGCGAACGAGGTGAAAGGATCCACGAAGCCCGAGAGCATCGGCTTCACCGACAGCGACGTCTATCTGAAGAGCGACCGCCCCAGCCTCTACGACGCCTTCAACGACATGTACGGCGAGCCGGTCAAGCCGAAGAAAGTCGACCGCATGGTCTCGATCGACAACAAGAACATCGCGTCCCAGAAGGAGGCCCCGGCCGAGAATCTCCGAGCCGGAAGGGAGTTCGCCGCGGTCCGTCGCCGCGAACAGCGCCAGGCGGATCGTCCCCCCGTCGCCCGCGAGGCCGACGCCCTGCTGTACGTCAAGGGGCCCACCCCGCTCCACCTGCCGCTCACGGCCTACGATCGTTTCGACGGCCGGGATTGGTCCGAGGCGCCGCCGAGGAATCTCTCGTGCCCCCTCGTCGCCGAGGACCGCGGAGGTCCCTGGTTCCGTCTCGATCGACCGATCACGGCGAGCTTCGCCGGGCCGGTCCACCATCAGATCAAGATCGGCAAGCTCGACTCCAGCCCGCTGCCGATGCCCCCCCATCTCGTGGCCTTCCGCGTCGGGGCCGTCAATCGAGCGGACTTCTTCGACTCCGCGACGGAGGGCCTGATCCGGATGGTCGGTCGGACGGTCCCGTCGGGAACCGTGATCGACACCGAGGCTCACGCGCTCGACCCGGAGCGGCTGCGGCGGTGCGGGTTCGCGCCATACGAGCCGACGGACGATGAGCCCCGCTGCGCGACGGCCCGCGACCTGGCCCGTCGCTGGACCGTGGACAGGCCCCAGGGTTGGCCTCGCGTCGAGGCGATCGTGAGAGGGTTGCGGCGCCACGCCGTCCTCGATCCGGACGCGACCGCCCCGGCCGATTGCCCGGACGTCGTCGAGCACTTCCTGACCTCGGGTCGCGGGCCCGACTACCTGTTCGCGAGCGCGGCCGTCGTGATGCTCCGGCAGACGGGGCAGCAGGCCCGCCTGGTCTCCGGGCTCTACGCCCGCCCCGCGGCCTACGACCCGCCCACCCGCCACACGCCCGTGACCGGCCAGGACGTGCACGTCTGGGCGGAAGCCCTGGGACCGGGCGGCGTCTGGATCACGGTCGAACCGACGCCCGGCTACGAAACCACGCCCCCCCCGCTGGACTTCCGTCGCGCCGTGATGGCGAGGCTGCGAGCCGCCTGGGAGCGCGTCGCCTCGCATCCGTGGACCTCGCTCCTGGCCGCTTCGTTGCTCCTGGCGGCTTTGCGTCATCGTCTTGAACTGGCCGATGCGGCGGCGACCTTCAGGTGGCGCATCGGTTCGCGGGGCGAGCCGCGCGACGTGGTCCTCAGGACGATCGGGCTCCTCGAAGCGAGGGCCCGGCTGGGAGGAGCGGCCAGTCCGAACGGCCAAACCCTGCGAGGGTGGTACGGCCCGATCGGCGTCACGTCCGACGGCCAGGACGGCGACCTGGCCCGGCTCATGGGGCTCGCGGACTGGGGGCTTTACGCTCCGGTGGACGCCGAGCCTCCGGAGGTCGGGGAGGGGGGGCCGCCGGCCGCCTGTCGCCGCGCCCTCCGCAACTGGACCCTGAAGCGTTTCCGGGCGCACGCCCGCTCGGTGGATGGCAGGAGGACCCGAGGATGATGATCTGGGCAACGATCCCCCACGCCCCGAGGAAACGGGACGAGGAACGATTCGATCGAGGCGCTCCGCCGCACGCTGAACGCCTCGCTGAGGGGCAAGGCCGAGGTCGTGGAGATGGTCGTCGCCTGCCTTCTGGCTCGCGGTCACCTCCTGATCGAGGATCTGCCCGGTCTGGGCAAGACCACCCTGGCGAAAACGCTCGCTTCCGCCGTGGGTGGCCGGTTCGCCCGCATCCAGTGCACGCCCGACCTGCTCCCCGGCGACGTCACCGGCTTCCGGGTCTTCGATCCCAAGACCCGCGACTTCGAGTTCCAGCCTGGCCCGGTCTTCGCCGAAGTGCTCCTGGCCGACGAGATCAACCGGGCGACGCCGCGAACGCAGAGCGCCTTGCTCGAAGCGATGGCCGAGCGTCAGGTGACGGTCGACGCGACGCCCCACGCGCTGGCGGCCAGTTCCTTCGTCATCGCGACCCAGAATCCGGTCGAACAGCACGGCGCTTACCCGCTCCCCGAAGCCCAGCTGGACCGCTTCGCGGTCAAGTTGAGGATCGGATACCCCGACCGCGAGGACGAGCGGGCGATGCTCGACGCAGCCGTCGGCCCGGCCTCGCGCGAGGCCGCCGCGACGGGACCGATCCTCGGCCCCTGCAAGCTTCAGGACCTCCAGCAGCGCGTCGCGAGGATCGCCGTGGACTCGTCGGTGCGCGACTACCTCGTGGACGTTGGCCGGGCGACGCGCGCCCATCGCCAGGTGGTGCTCGGGCTCAGCCGTCGTGGATTGCTGACCTGGCAACGCATGGCGCAGGCGCGGGCGTTCCTGGCCGGTCGCGAGTTCACGACTCCCGACGACGTGCGGGACGTGGCCGGGCCGGTGCTCGAGGTCCGACTCGGCGTCGAGGCCGAATGGGCCCCACGGGTCCTGGCCGAAGTCCTGGCGTCCGTCCCCGTCCCGGTCACCGTGGTCCCCGCGGGTCGGCGGACCTGACAGTCGCGTTCGGTTTATCCCGCCTCGGCCCCGGCCTTCCCATCCCCGTCCCACCCCCCAGACTCGTCGAGAGCCAGTCGATGAATTTCGCCGCAACCTTCTCGGCCGGGTTCGCGATCAAGGTCTTCGAGACCCTCGCGGACTCCTCGCTCTATCTGCTGCTCGGATTGATCGTCTCGGCCCTCCTGCGAGCGGCCGTCGGGCCGGCCCGGCTTCGAGCCTGGTTCGGCGACCACCGTTGGTCGGCCCTGCTGCGGGCCTGGGCCGCGGCCGTCGTTCTCCCGGTCTGTTCGCTCGGCGTGCTCCCGGTCCTTCACGAGCTGAAAAGGTCGGGGTCCGTCGCGACGCGTTGCTGACGTTCGCCGTGGCCGCTCCGCTGTTCAACCCGCTCACCCTGCTCTACGGCCTCTCCTACCTCGGCCCGGGATTGCTCTTGCAGATCGCGCTCGGCTCCACGGCGACGGCGATCCTGGCGGGAGCGGTCGTGGGGCGCGGGACGATCGATCCGAATCCTCCCGATGAAGCGCGACCGGCGGCCGGCGCGCCACGACTCGCGGCCGCGTCGGTCCAGGCGCTTCGCGCCGCCAGCGGTTCGCTCTGGATCGACCTGACCGTGGGGCTGGTCGGGGCGGGCCTGGTCGCCGCGACCGTCTCGCCGAGCTGGCTGGCCGAGGGGACGTCCTCCGGCGACCCCCGGGCCGTGCCGCTCCTCGCCGCGATCGCTCCCGGATCTTACGTCAGCCCCGAGACGGGTATGACCATGCTCCCCGAGATGCTCAAGTTCCGACAGTCGGCCGGGGCCATGTTCGTCCTTATGGTGCTGGGGGTCGGGATGACGATCGGCCACCTGAGCTGGATCGGGCGATCCTTCGGCGGCCCGGTTGCCGCGCGATGGCTCGCCGCCGCCGTCTTGCTTGGCGGCTTCGGGGCCGTCCTGATCGATCGTGCGCACTCTCCGGTCGGGGTGGTGAACCCGGATAACGACCATTTCGAGGCCTGGCCAATCCCGTGGCGTCGGGGGGCGGCGAGTTCATCGTGGCGGCCTTTCGTGCGGCGTGGGATGGGACGACCGGTCTGCATCGGATGACGCTCGCGGCCTTCGCGCTGACCGTCGTCCTCGGCCTGTTGCTCCGATCGGGCCGCCTGGGGGGCCGATCCCAGTTCGAGGACTGGGCCGACCCGAATCCGCCCAGCACCGGATTCCTGGAGGAATCGGAGGCCCCGAACCGGGGGCTCGTCGACCGCCCCGTTCCGGGCTGGATGCTCACCACGACCGGCCTCGCGGCCCTGGGCCTCGCCGCGTACGTCGCCGCGTGCGCCTACTCCCCCTCGCCGGAGGAGGTGTTCCGGGACATGGCCGTCATCAAGGCCGACTATTACGGGGAGATCGGCGCCGCCGCCCGGGAATCTCCGCTGCACCACCTCGATCTGTTGGAGCGTCAGACCGCGAGGCTTGGGATCGGCTCGGCACTCCGACTTCGATCCCCCGGCGCCGAGGCGCAGGAGAGCGCCTCAGCGTTGCGACGCGATCTACTCAGGCTCCGAGAAGCCACGGCCGTCCATGGCCCCGAAGACGCCCGCCGGGTGTTCCAGGAGGTCCAGACCACCTACGACCGCTGTAAGAAGGCCTATGGCGTCCATTGAGGGCGACCGCGGCGAGCGTCGAGATGGACCGGACGACCGAGGAGCGAATCCATCGGTCTGATGCAGGAGGGAGTGGAGACGAAGGGGATCGAACCCTCAACCTCCTGGTTGCAAACCAGGCGCTCTCCCAATTGAGCTACGTCCCCGGAGAGTCGAGCATCAACCTCGACGAGGGCATTTTATCGACGCGTCTGCGTTTTGGCTAGCTGGGATGAGGGCCCGGCGACTTGCGACGGGGGACGCTGGACTACTGCGAATGGATCCACTCCTGCACGGCGAGTGTCGCGCGGGCGCGGCTGGGGTAGGGCGAGGCTTGCCACGAGGGGAGGCCGGCGGCCGGGTTGGACATCTCGTCTATCCACTGCTTGATCAATTGCGGCGACTGGCTGACCATCGCGGCGCGACGGAGTCGGCCGTTGGGCAAGGGCTGCTCGAAAAGGACCGCGTAGTAGGGCATCGGATCGTAGCCCTTCTGCTTGGTCAGCCGGTTCAAGTAGGCGTGGATCGTCTTGTCCAGCTTCCCCAGGTCGTCGCCGAAGGCGTTGCGGAACTCGCGGACGTGATCGTCGGCCGACCTCGGCTCCAGGGGCGGCACGGCGGCCATGAGTCGGAGGAACCGCGTGAAGTCGTCGCTGCGCTTCATGGCCAGGTAGTGCGTGATCGACCAGGCCAGTGCGTATTCGGTTGGGGTGAGGTCGCGACGCCGGATCATCGCCTCGACCAACGGCTGGCCGGGTTTGCGGAAGAGCGACTTGGTATGGACGTCCTGCCCTCGCATCGAGAGCGAGACCGGATCTTCCACCTCGCGCAGGGTCGCCATGTGGAGGTTGTTGATCTGTCCGAGCCCGTCCCAGGCGGGGGGGCCTTTCCGCGAGGAGGCGGGTGTGGAGCAATACTCGGCCAGCCCCTCGACCAGCCAGGCGGGCCAGTTGCTGAGCCGAGGCTGGACTCCGATGTTCTGGAGGATCTGGTGCGTCCCCTCGTGGGCGACCATCTGGGGCTTGAGCAGGGCCGCGACCTCGGGACCCGGCCCGTCCCCCGAGGCCTGCTCGTAGAAGAGGATTCGGTTCGTGGCGATCTCGTAGTACGCCTGGACGTCGGGAGGGACTTCGCGATAGGCGCGGAACTCGTCTTCGGTCCGGAAGATGACGGCCACCAGCGGGAACTCCGCCTCGTGAACGGTCACCTCGTGCTTGCGGAAGGCTTCGATCAGCCGGCGATAGAGTTCTTCGAGCAGAAGGCCGTTGCTGATCGCGAAACCGGCGTCGGGCGACTGGTGGAGGATCAGGTAATGTTCGGTCCGATGGAGGCCGAACTCCGCGAAGGCTCCCGTCTGCAAGCCTTTCGCCATCTCGTCGGCCGTCATCGGCTGGAAAGGCTCGTCGGTGGGGACGAGCATCGACGGGATGCCGAGCCAGCCGTCCGGCAGCATCAGGAACGACTTCCCCTCGTGATGGCCGTGCAGCCGCGCCACGACCTGACGGCCGTCCTCGGCCCGAACGAGGAATCGCCGCTCCTCGGGGATCGGCCGTGAGGCGGCCAGCGCCTCCGTAGCTTTCGCGCCGAAATCGGGAGGAGTGAGCAAGGCGGGCTCGGCCGGCGCGGGCCTCGACGTGAGGTCGTCGAGTTCGGCGGCCCGAAACGCCAGGTCCTGGATGGCGAGCCACCACGGAGGGCCCGGAGGCTCCGGGCCCCGGATCGCGCTGAAGGCCCTACTGATCTCGGCCAGAAAAACGGGGGGGGATCCGGACGCCGCGACGGCGATTCGTCCGAGGACCGGCTCCATGCGACGGAGATTGCGGAGGGGGGCGAGCGATTCAGGAGCGTACATCAGGTCCGGCCGAGGCGCTGAAAGACCCGGCTCGACTCGCGAGAGAGCCGGCGTGGACGCCGTCGGCCAGGGGAGGGCGGGCGAGGCGGCCGAGGTCCAGGCCGCCGTCGACCAGACGGCGATCGGGGCGGCCAGCATGAGGAACGCCGTCAATTCCAGCAATCCCCTGGCGCCCACGAAGGCGCGACGGGATCGCGGCGCCGAGCACGACGCGTGCGACGTCGGGGCCTGGGACGTGGTCTCGCCAGAAGATTCGATTCGGACGCGGAGGGCCGGCAAGGGCGTCGCGCAGATCGGACAGACGCGCCGGCGTTCGACATCGGGACGTCGGATGCGGATGGCCTTGCCGCAACCGACGCAGGTCGTCACCACGGGTTCCATGGCCGTCGTCTCGCGGATCAACGGATCTGAATGAATTCGGCGAAGGGTGAAGGTCCAATCCTAGCACCGGGGTCGACGGCCGGGAAGCGTCTGTCCTCGGGTTTCGGCCGATTTCCTTACTAAGCTGATGTAGAGGGTTTCGGCGAGGTCTCGCGGCATCAGGCGAGGATCGACTTCACCACCTTGCCGTGGACGTCGGTGAGGCGGAAGTCTCGGCCCTGGAACTTGTAGGTCAGCCGGGTATGGTCGACGCCGAGCTGGTTGAGGATGGTGGCGTTGAGGTCGTAGACCTCGACGGGGTCCTCGACGATGTTGTAGGAAAAGTCGTCGGTCGTCCCGTGCACGATCCCCGGCTTGATCCCGCCGCCGGCCATCCAAATGCTGAAGCATCGCGGGTGGTGGTCGCGGCCGTAGTCGGTGGCCGTGAGGGCGCCTTGCGAGTAGATGGTGCGGCCGAACTCGCCGCCCCAGACCACCAGGGTGTCTTCGAGCAGGCCACGCTGCTTGAGGTCGGAGATCAGGGCGGCCGAGGCCTGGTCGGTGTCGCGGCACTGGGCCCGGATCTGGTTCGGCAGGTCGGAATGCTGGTCCCAGCCCATGTGGTAGAGCTGGATGAACCGCACCCCGCGCTCGGCGAGCCGGCGGGCCAGCAGGCAGTTGGCCGCGTAGCTCCCCGGGCGCTGGACGTCCGGGCCGTAGAGGTCGACGACCGACTTGGGCTCGCCGCTCAGGTCGGTCAGCTCGGGGACGGAGGACTGCATCCGGTAGGCCAGCTCGTACTGGGCGATCCGGGTGAGGATCTCGGGGTCGCCAGTCTCCTGGTGGCGGAGGCCGTTCAGCTCGCCGAGGTCGTCGAGCTGACGGCGGCGGAGTTCGGGCGTGCACCCGGAGGGGTTGGCGAGGAACAGCACCGGGTCCTTGCCGCCCCTCAGCTTGACCCCCTGATACCGCGAGGGGAGGAAGCCGCTGCCCCAGAGCCGGTCGTAGAGCGGTTGATCGGTGCGGCCTCGCGAGAGGAGGACCACGAACGACGGCAGGTCCTGGTTCATGCTCCCCAGGCCGTAGGCGACCCACGAGCCCATGCTCGGCCGCCCCGCGAGTTGGGATCCGGTCTGGACGAAGGTCACGGCCGGGTCGTGGTTGATCGCCTCGGTCTGGACCGATCGGATGATGCAGAGGTCGTCGACGACCTTCGCGGTGTGGGGGAGCAGCTCGCTGATCCAGGCCCCGCTCTCGCCGTGCTGGGCGAAGGGGAAGATCGAGGGCGCGACCGGGAAGTTCTTCTGGCCAGAGGTCATCGTGGTGATCCGCTGGCCCATGCGGATCGAGTCCGGCAGCTCCACGCCGCGGCGGTCGCGGATGGCCGGCTTGTAGTCGAACAGGTCCATCTGCGACGGAGCGCCGGACTGGAACAGGTAGATGACCCGCTTGGCCTTGGCGGGGAAATGCGGGAGGCCCGGCATGGCGCCGACGGCCCCGCCGCCGGCCGCTTCGGGCGTCGCGGCGTCCTTCCCCGAGGCGTCCCGGCCCAGGAGCGAGCCGAGGGCGACGGAGCCGAGGCCCAGCCCCGAGCGCGACAGGAACAGCCGGCGATTCATCTCTTGCGCGATCTGCAGCTCGTCCACGAGTCGTCCTTCCTTCGGCTCGCGCCGGTCATTCGAGCGTGATCGTCTCGTCCAGGTTCAGGATGACGCCGGCCGTCGCGGCGTAGGCGGCTAGTTCGACGGGGTCGATCGACGCCGGGATGGGCCGCTCGCCAAGCCGGATCAAGGCGTTCGCCGCAGCGGGGTCGGCGCGGAACGCCTCCAGGTAGTGCGTCAGGCCGGTCAGCAAAACCCGGCGCTCGTCCTGGTTCGGCTCTCTCGCGGTCGCGCGGCGGAACGCGTAGGCGATGCGATCTTCGGGGGCCGTGCCCCCCTTCTCGATCATCAGGGCGGCCAGGCTCCGCGCGGCCTCGACATACACCACGTCATTCAGGAGTTCGAGCGCCTGCAGCGGGGTGTTCGTTCGCGCCCTCTTGACCTGGCAGATTTCGCGGCTGGGGGCGTCGAACGTGGCCATCACGGGGTGGGGGACGGTCCGCTTGCGGTAGATGTAGAGGCTGCGGCGATAGAGCCCCTCGCCCTTGTCCTGGACATACGGGCCCTCGCCGGCGCCGCCGGCCAGCTCTTCCCACAGGCCCTCGGGCTGGTACGGCTTGACGGAGGCCCCGCCGAGACGATCCGCGAGCAGGCCGGAGACGGCGAGCACGTTGTCCCGAACGGCCTCGGCGCCGAGCCGGAACCGGGGCCCTCGGGCCAGGAGCCGATTCTCCGGGTCGCGCTGGACCAGCTGGGCAGGCGCCCGCGACGACTGCCGATACGTCGCGCTCGTGACGATCAGGCGATGGAGGTCCTTGAGGTCCCAGCCCATGCGGACGAACTCCGTCGCCAGCCAGTCGAGAAGCATCGGATGCGTGGGCGGCTCGCTCTGGAGGCCGAAGTTCTCCGACGACTTCACGAGCCCCTCGCCGAAATGACGCTGCCAGACTCGATTCACCGTGACCCGCGCGGTCAGCGGGTTTTCCGGGGAGACCAGCCAGCGGGCCAGGGCCAGCCGATCGTGCGCCACCCCTGCGGGCAGGGAGGGCAAGCTCGACGGGACGTCGGCCGTGAGCGACCGCGAGGTATCCGGCAGGTCGTACTGGCCGCGCTTGAGCGGGTGCAACGGCCGGGGGGTCGGGGCGTCCTCCATGATCATCACCGTCGGGACCGCCTTCTCGACCTCGGCCTTCTGCGCCTGGAGTGCGGCCAGGCGGGCGGTCAGGGGGGGCAGCTCCCGGTCGACGTGCTCGCGATAATAGCGAGCCAACAGCCCCTTGCGGGTGGCCGTGCGATCGGGATCCGCGCTGCGGGCGACGTCCAGGATGGTCGCCTGGAACAGCCGTCGCGCCTCCTCGGCGGGGACGTTCCGGCGGTCGAGGCGGACGTCGGCCAGCTCGCCCTTGAGCGGGAGGCTGGCCGATCGCCGGCCGATCCGCAGGGGTTGATCGGAGGCGAGGGTGTTCTTCAGGCCGTCGGCCTCGACCTCGGTCGCGGCAGGCTCGCCGTCGACGTAGACCTTGACCCCTTCGGCCTTGCCGGAGCCGTCATAGCTGACCACGACGTGCGACCAGGGTGCCCTCGGGAGGGCGTCCTTGGTCTTGACCTTGATGGCGTCGCCGGGCCAGGCGTGGATCAGGTGGACCGTGACCTTCCCTTCGAGGATGCAGACGTCGAAGCCGCGGAAGGCCGCCTGGTCGTCCATCTGGCTCAGGCAGGCCCCGTCGCCGAGGGGGCGGACCCAGAACGCGACGGCCAGCGGGTCGGCCGGTTCGAGCTTCCATCCCGGCCCGGCATCGACGTGCGACTCGGCCTGGCCGTCGAGCGCCAGGGCCCGTCCCGTCGGCCCGTCGACCCAGGTGGGCTCTCCCTGGCCGCGATAGGTCCCGCCCGACTTCAGGTCGCCGGCGAGCGGGAAGCGAAGCCCCCAGTCGGCCGAGTCCGCCGGGGCGGGCTCGCTTCGGAGCGTCTCCTCCCAGGCGGACCGCCTGGCGTCGAGGCCCGCTTCGGACTTCTGTACGGCGTCCGTCGCCTCGGCGACCTCCGCGTCGAGCCGCTTGATCCGCGCCTCCTGCTCCGCCGAGGGGACGGCGATCAGCGGGGGGACGTTGCCGCGGGTTTCGGTGTAGACACCCTTCTCGTTCACGTTGTTGAAGAAGCCGAGGAACTCGTAGAACTCGTCCTGGGTGACCGGGTCGTACTTGTGGTCGTGACATCGAGCGCAGCCCAAAGTCAGGCCCAGGAAAACGGTGGAGGTGGTCTCCACGCGGTCCACGGCGTTCTCGATGCGGTACTCCTCCTCGATCGAGCCAGCCTCGGTCACGGTGCGGTTGTTTCGGTTGAAGCCGGTGGCGACTTTCTGAGCCAGGGTCGCGCCCGGCAGGCGGTCGCCCGCGATCTGGTCGATGGTGAACTGGTCGAAGGGCTGATTGCGGTTGAACGCGGCGATGACCCAGTCGCGCCAGGGCCACATGGTGCGGGCGAAGTCGTTCTGGTAGCCGTTCGTATCGGCGTAGCGGGCCGCGTCGAGCCAGTCGCTGGCCATGGCCTCCCCGTATCGCGGCGAGGCCAGCAAGCGGTCGACGAGCTTCTCGTAGGCGTCCGCGGAGTGGTCGGCCAGGAAGGCGTCGACCTCGGCGGCGGTCGGCGGCAGGCCGGTCAGGTCGAGCGTCAGCCGCCGGACGAGCGTCGCGGGGTCCGCCTCGACGGCCGGATGCAGCCCTTCCCGCTCCAGGCGGGCCATGACGAAGCGGTCGATCGCGTTGCGGGCCCAGTCGGGACGTGCGACGGCCGGCGGTTCGGGCCGGACGGGGGCCTCGAAGGCCCAGTGCTTCCCCCACTTCGCGCCGTCGTCGACCCACTTCGTGAGGATGGCGATCTGCTCGGCCGTCAGCGCCTTGCCCGACTTGGCCGGGGGCATCTTCTCATCCGCGTCGTCGGTGGTGAGCCGGCGGATGAACTCGCTCTCGTCGGGATTCCCGGGCTCGATGATCGGGTCGTCGCGACGCAGGGCGCTCTCCGCGACGTCGAGGCGGAGGTCGGCCTTGCGGGTCCCGGCGTCGGGACCGTGGCAGAGGAGGCAGTTTTCCGAGAGAATGGGCAGGACGTCGCGGCTGAAGTTCGCCGAGGGGGGCTCAGCCCGCCCGGCGGGGGTCGCGAGGACCGCCAGCAGGCAGGACGAGGCCACGATAGATCGATACGGAGGCATGCGGGGAGGCGCTCCTCGGGTCGGTCTCGCATCGAGACGTTCGCATCGTTCGGCTCACGATTTCTTTCCATCGATTATGGCCGACTCATCAAGCCCGCGACAACCGAGGATCGACCCGACCGCCTTCGCCGCCCCCGGCGCTCTCATCATGGGGGACGTCGAGATCGGCCCGGATTCCAGCGTCTGGTATCACGCCGTGATCCGGGGCGACACCGAGGCGATCCGCATCGGCGCGTCGACCAACATCCAGGACCAGACGATGGTCCACGCCGACCCCGGGTTCCCCTGCGTCGTCGGCGACCGGGTCACGGTCGGCCACCGGGCGATCCTCCACGGGTGCCGCATCGAGGACGATTGCCTGATCGGCATGGGGGCGATCCTCCTGAACGGGGCGAAGGTCGGCGCTGGCTCGGTCGTCGGGGCGGGGGCCTTGCTGCTGGAGAACGCGGAGATCCCGCCCGGATCGCTGGTCGTCGGCTCGCCGGCCCGAGTCCTGCGGCTCCTCGCCGAATCGACACGGTCGAAGATCGAGCACTCCTGGCGGCACTACTGCGCGCTCGCTCGCCGCCACCGAGAGGGCGATTACCCCCCGTTCACGGCCGCGACCGAGCATCGCTGACGTTCTTCAGGACCCGCCGGCCAACCGTTTCTTCTCGACGCGGCGGGCGAAGCGGTCGGCGTCGATCACGCGGCGTTTGTGCAATCCCCGCGCGACCGGCTCGACCGCGTCGGACGCCTCGACATGGAAGGTGACGACCGGCCCGTCGACGTGGATCACGCGCGCCCGGCACGTCACCCGCCCGCCGATCGGGGTGGGGGCGAGGTGCTCGATGTCCACGAGCGTGCCCACGCTCCGCTCGTTCTCCTCCAGGCAGGCCGCGAGGGCGTCGCGCGCGACGTACTCCAGATAGGCCACGAGCCACGGCGTCGCCAGCACCGCGGGCATCCGGCCGTCGGCGAAGTTGATGCAATTCTCCTCGACGACCTCGACCACCATCTCGCCCGTGAGGCCCGTCCTCGGCGTGTGCTTCACGATCACTCTCCGCATTACATGGCCGGTCGGGAATCGAGAATGATTCTTGATTGGAGGGTCGCCGATAAGATATAAGAGTCCTGGCCGCGTGGCGAGCCCGGGCCGTTCGGAAATCGCTCGCCTGATAGCCGGGCCGGCCGTCCTCGCCACGACGATTCGGGGCGATCGGCCGCGGCTTTCGTATGCTCGGGAAGGACGGCGATGACGGCGTCTCTCGCTGGAAAACCCCGGAAGGTCGTCCCGAAGATCCTCGCGGTGATCCACGCCGACGGGTGCACCGGCTGCGAGGCTTGCCTGGAGATCTGCCCGGTCGATTGCATTTTCAAGGTCGCGGGCGAGGACCACCCGCGCTTGCAGGCCTTCTGCGACATCGACCTCGACCGCTGCATCGGCTGCCAGCACTGCCGGCAGATCTGCCCCCGGGACGCCATCGAGATGGTCCCCACCCCCGAGATCGCGGGTCACGTTGCGGCCAAGGGGGGCCCGCCCCGGTACGTCGACGAGACCTGGGACGCCCTGGTCGACCAGGCCCGTCGCAACGCCGAGGAGTATCTCGCGAAGAAGCACCGATGACGCGACGGCCGAGCCCCGAATTCGGCCCGGTCCGCGACGAGAAGACCGTTCGGCACCGCACCCCTCCCACCCGGAGTTCGTTCATGAAACTGACGCGATCGCGCCCGATCTGGATCCCCGGCCTCCTGCTGCTCGCGGGGTCGGCCCTCCTCTTCTACTCGATCACCCCGGTCCAGGGCGGCCCGCGCGTCCTCGCGATGCTGCAGGACGAGCCGAACAAGCCCCCCGACGAGGACCCGGCCAGCCCCGCCGAGTTCCTCTGGCAGCGCCCCGATCCCAGCCTGATCCAGGACGAGCCGCTCCAGGTGACGGTCCCCAAGGGCCTGCCCCCGCTCGCCCCCAAGAGCGTCGTGCCGGTCTCGAACCCGATCACCAAGGGCAAGTTCGAGCTGGGCCGCCAGCTCTACTTCGACCCCCGCATCTCGCTCGACGGCACCGTGAGCTGCGCCACCTGCCACAACCCCGACAAGGGCTGGAGCGACGGCGGCAAGACGGCCACCGGCATCGACGGCCAGCGCGGCAACCGCAACTCGCCGACCGTCTTCAACACGGCCTACGGCAAGAACATGTTCTGGGACGGCCGCTCCCCCAGCCTGGAAGGCCAGGCCCAGGGCCCGATGGTCAACCCGATCGAGATGGGCGAGCAGAAGCACGAGGACGTCGTCAAGCGGCTCCGCCGGATCCCGGCGTACCGCGAGCAGTTCCGCAAGGTCTTCGGCACCGACGTCACTCTCGACGGCATGGCCAAGGCCATCGCGACCTTTGAGCGGGTCGCCGCGCTCAGCGGCAACTCGAAGTACGACCGCTACATCAACGGCGAGTACGACGCCCTCAGCGAGAGCGAGAAGCGCGGCATGGTCCTCTTCGGCCTCCGTCTCGACCCGGAGGACGAGTACGAGCCGACCGTCGAGCTGCAGAAGGCGAAGTGCACGCTCTGCCACGTCGGCGCCAACTTCTCCGACGAGGAGTTCCACAACCTGGGCGTCGGCTGGGACGAGGCCAAGAAGAAGCACGCCGATCCCGGCCGCTGGGCCCCCGAGCCGATCGGCAACAAGACCGACCTCAGCCTGGGCTCGTTCAAGACCCCGACCGTCCGCAACGCCGAGCTGACCGGCCCTTATATGCACGACGGCAGCATGAAGACGCTCGAAGAGGTCATGGACCACTACAACAAGGGCGGCACCCCCAACCCGTCGCTCGACAAGGACATGGTCCCCCTGAAGCTGACTCCCGAGGAGGTCGCCGACGTGATCGCCTTCATGAAGGCCCTCACCGGCGAGGTCAAGACCACCGCCGAGCTGATCCCCAACAAGCTCCCCCCCGGCCCCGACGGCTCCACCCCGGACCCGGTCGCCGCGCTGACGCCCCCCGGGACGTGATCGGCCGGGAGCCCTTTCCCCCGCGATGACATCCGACGCCCGCCGCTCCCTCCTCGGGGCGGCGGGCGTTCGCACGCGCGGAGATCGGTCCGGATCGGTCGAGATGCGACGACACCCACGCCTCGTGGTAGGATAGCCTCGGACCGCCGGCAAATTCGCCCCCGCCCCTCGGGCCTCGAGACGCCTTCATGAACCGCGACTCCCTGCTCTCCAAGGCCCTGGTGTTCGGCTGCCTGGCCGCACTCCTTCTCGTCTGCTTCCACAGGGTCCTCTTCGAGGGCCACCAGTTCGCTTACCGGGACGCGGCCCACTACTACTATCCGCTCTACGAGCGCGTCCAGCGCGAGTGGAACGAGGGACGTTGGCCGCTCTGGGAGACCGAGGAGAACGCCGGTATGCCCCTGATGGGGAATCCCACGGCGGCCGTCCTCTATCCCGGTAAGATGGTCTACGCCGTCATGCCTTATGCCTGGGCCGCGCGGCTCTACATCGTCGGTCACGTCACCCTCGCGTTCGTCGCGGTGCTGATCCTGATGCGGTCCTGGAGGGTGAGCTGGACCGGCGCGGGCCTGAGCGCGCTTTCCTACGCGTTCTGCGGGCCGATCCTCTTCCAGTATTGCAACGTAATCTATCTGGTGGGCGCGGCGTGGCTGCCGCTGGGCTTCCTCGCGGTCGACCGCTGGGTGCGATGCGGCGGGAGGCTCGCGCTGGTGGGCCTGGCGATGGTGCTGGCGATGCAGACGCTGGGCGGGGATCCCCAGTCGGCCTACCTCCTCGGCCTGGGCGCCCTGGCCTATGCGGCCGCCTCCGCGTGCACCTCGGGGCGCGGCTTCAAGGAAGGAGAGGCGGTGCCCGCCGAGGCGCGTCCCGGGCTCCCCTGGCGCGTGATCCTGGTCGTCCTGGCCCTCGGGACGGCCTGGACGTTCGCGACGCTGGAGCTGGCGCGGATCCTTCCCGGGCTGCGGCCCCCCAAGCTCCCGGACAAGCCGACGCCGCCGCTCCCGTGGATGCTCTGGGCGCCCGTCGTGGTGCCGATCGTCTGGGGCGTGGTGCTGGCCCTCTATTTCGCCCGCAGGAAGCCGACCCCGGAACGACGGACCTTGCTGCGGCTGGCGATCGGCCTGGGGGCGGCGGGGATGCTCGCCGGGGCCCTCACCGCGGCGCAACTGATCCCGGTGGTCGAGTTCACCCAGCAGACGACACGGGCCGCGGCCGGCGGGCCGCACGAGATCTACCCTTTCAGCGTCGAGCCCTTCCGCCTGGTGGAGATGATCTGGCCCAACGTCTTCGGTTCCTACTTCAACGGCAATGCGAGCTGGGCCGACCTCATCAAGATCTCGGCGGATCGCAGCAAGGTGTGGGTCCCCTCACTCTACATGGGCGGCGTCGTCGTGCTGCTGGCGTCGGCCGCGACCGCCTTTCGCCGGGGCGCGGCGGCTCGGGTCTGGCTCTCCTGGATGGTGCTGGTCACGCTCGTGGGGAGCTTCGGCGAGTACAGCAGCCCGATCTGGGCCTCGCGGCTCCTGGAAACCCACATCGGCTTCGGCTATCCCGGGATCGGCCCGTTCGACCCGCCCAACGAGCCCCCCCTGCGCAAGGACGGCCGCCTCCGCGACGGCGACGGCGGCGTCTACTGGGCGATGACGACGTTCCTGCCGGGCTTCCGCCAGTTCCGCTTCCCCAGCAAGCTCATGACCTTCTCCATCCTGGGGATCGCCGCGCTGGCCGGCTTCGGCTGGGACGACCTGGAGCAAGGGCGGTCACGATGGGCTCGCCGGGCGTCCATAATGCTGCTGGTCCTCTCGATCGCGGGCGTCCTCGGCTGGTTCGCCGCGAGAGGCCCCGTCATGCGGGCGTTCGAGGCGGCCGAGCTGGCCAGCGGATTCGGGCCTTTCGACCCGGTCGCGGCCTATGCGGAGACTCGGACCGCCCTCGCCCAGGGAGCGGCCGTGTTCGCCGCGATGCTGGCGATCCTCGCGGTCCGGCCCCGGCGACCCGGACTTGCCTGCGCGGGGGTCCTGGTCCTCCTGACGATCGACCTCGGGGCCGCGAACCGTCGGATGATCGCCACCGCGCCTCAGGCCTGGTTCGAGGACCAGCCGGAGGTGCTCGCTCACATCAAGGCCGCCGAAGCGGCGAAGCCCGCCGACGGCCCGTATCGCATCCATCGGTCGCCCATCTGGAGCCCGCCCGGCTGGCCCACGACCCCGTCGGACGATCGCGTGGGCGAGTTCATGCAGTGGGAGCGCGCCACGATCCAGCCCAAGTACGGGATCACCCTGGGGGTCGATTACACGCACACGCTCGGCGTGGCCGAGCTGTACGACTACGAGTGGTACTTCGGCGGCTGGCTCTTCTCGACCTCGCCCGAGTTCGCCCGCAGCATCGGCATCGCGCCCGGCCAGAAGGTCGTCTATTTCCCGCGACGGTCGTTCGACATGTGGAACACGCGCTATTTCATCCTACCGTCGTACACGAACGACTGGCTCGACGAGAATCGGGGCTTCGCCGCGTTCCTCGCCGACACCGAGGTCGTCCACCCCAGGCCGGTCCAGCCGGAGACCCCGGAGTCGCGCGAGGCCGCCCGGCAATGGCTCATGACGAAGGACTACCAGATCCGCCGCAACCTGAAACAGTTCCCCCGCGCCTGGGTCGTGCGACGGACCCGAGGCCTTCCGCCGCTCCGAGGCATGTCGCCCGAGGCCCGGACCGGGCCGATGATGGAGATCATGTACGACGACCTCGACCCGATCTGGCGGGATCCGACGATGGTCTCCTATGACCCGAAGCAGATCGCCTGGATCGAGATCGACGACGGCGCGGCCCTCGCCCCGTTCACGCGCGGCGGCCCCGCCCGCCCATCGGAGAAGATCGAGGTCTCCTACCCGCGATCCGACCGCGTGCAACTCGACGTGACGCTCGACGCCCCCGGCCTCGTCGTCCTGGCCGACGTCTACTATCCCGGCTGGAAGCTGACGATCGACGACCGGCCCGCGCCGGTGTATCGCGTCAATCGCATGATGCGCGGGGCCGCCGTCGAGGCGGGGACGCATCGGCTTGTGTATCGCTATGAGCCGGAGTCGTTCCGGCTCGGCCTGATGATCTCGATCGCGGGGCTGGGCGCGACGCTCGGGCTCGCGGCGTACGCCTCGCGACGGCCTCGGACCGCCCTGCCGTGGAACGAGCCCGTCGCCGGAGAAGGAGGCTGAGACGATGACAAGGAAGCGATCGATCCGAACGGTCGCCGCGTGCGGTCTCGTCGCCGTGGCGAGCCTGGGGAGCGTCCGAGGCCAGACCCCGGCGCAGCCCAGGGTCGCGCCGGGGCCGAACGAGCCGGACTGGGTCGTGGTCTTGAAGGACCGCTACGGGTTGGCGATGTTCGACGACCTGCTCAACCCGGTCGTCGCCACGGCCGCCGAGACCCCCGGCCTGTTCCGCAAGGCCGGCGAAGGCCCGGTGACCTACCGGCCGATGATCGCCCTGGGGCTGGAGACCCGCAACCGAGGCGGCTGGTATCGACCGACTCCCGACGGCGCGCCCGCGAAGTCGGAGACGTGGACCTATACGTTCAAGAACACGACGAAGGACCTGGAGTCCGACGTCAACCTGCCGCCGCCGCTGGAACCAGGCGCGAGCCTGGAGTTCGACCCGGGCGACGCCCCGTTCGGAGTCTGGGTCTCCAACGACGGACTCGAAGACGGCGGGGTCTTCTCGGAGCCGGCCGTGGTGGCCCGCGTCAACCGGCGGCTCGCCTCGCAGCCGTACAAGGCGATGATCTATCCCAACAGGGACAAGGCCACCGGGAAGCGGATCCCCGACAGCTACCTGATCGGCTGGGAGTATTCGACCAACGACGACTTCCAGGACGTCGTCTGCCGGATCGACAACGTCGTGCTCGTCACGCCGACGAAGGCCGCCGAACCCGCTCGCTGACGGCTCGACGGCCTTCGCCCTCGGCATGTCGTCAGGGCTGCTTCGGCTGCTCCGGCTTCGGCTCCGCGGGCGCGGGGACCTCGACCGAGGGAGCCTCGACGGCGACGTCGGCCGGCTTGGGCTGCTCCTCGGCGGGAGCCGGCGTCGTGGCCGGGGCAGGGGCTGATGCATCATCCTTCTTCGGCGGGACGGGCTTGCCGAGCTTTTCCAGGTAGTAGGCGATCAGGGGCCGCACCGTGAGGTCGGGCGCGAGCTCCAGGGCCTTCGTGTAATGCTCGACGGCACGCTCGGGCTCGCCCGCTTCGAGCAGGCACTGACCCAGCTCAAACTCCCAGTCGGCCTCGCGGTTGATCATGCCGGGGGTCGACATCGCGTCGTTGGTCGCGGCCGTCAGCTCGCCCCGAAGGCTCCGGCCGGTGATGCCGAGCGCCTTCGCGCTGCGATCGTAGGCCACTCGGGGGATCGCCCGGCCCTGCCACAGCGAGGCAGCCGACGGGTAGTTCCCCCAGAGCTTGTAAACGAGGCCCTGCCGGTAGGCCGCCAGGTCGGGCTCGCCCAGGTTCGCGTCCTCGACGCCCGCAGACGAGAGCAGCTCCAGGGCGCGCTCGGGCTGGCCGGTCCCGCAGTAGAGGTCCAGCAGCTGCGGCTTGACGATCGTGGGGCTCATGTTGCCCCGTTCGGCGTCCTCGAACTGGATCATCGCCAGGCCCGCAGCCCCCTGGGAGAGCGCGAAGTTGCCCAGCTCGATCGGGCCCGCCTGGCGTTCGATCTGGAGATTGCTGAGCGCCTGGCTGATCTGCTCCACCTGCTGGTTGAGGGTCTCCAGCTGATTCTGATAGGCGACGCGGGCCTCGGGCTCCAGCTCGCCGGGCCGCGCCGCGTCCAGGAACGCGCGGAGCTGGTCGCGCGCCAGGTCGACGAAGCCGAGCTGACCATACGTCTCGAACAGCTCGAACTGGAGCGTCATCAGCTCGCGACGTTCGGCCTCGCTGCGCGGCGGCGGGGTCGTCTGGATGGCGTAGTTCAGCGAGGTCACGATCTGGCGGAGCCGGCCGCTCATGATCGCGCCGCCAGGCTTGATCGCGGCGATCCGGTCGCGATTCTCCGGGGTCAGCTCGATCCCGCTGATGAGCGCCGCCTCTTGCTGGGCCAGGCTGCGATAGGCGAGGACGAGCAGGCGATACGCGGAGTAGTCGTCCGGATTCTGGGCCAGGGCGGTGCGGGCCTCCCGGATCGCCAGCAGGCAGCGGGCGGGGTCGGGGGGGGCGGGGGCGCCGTCGGCGTCGATCCCGCCGCCCAGCCATCGCCTCGCGGCGTTCACGTGAGCCCTGGGGGGGGTCAACGCCCGGCTCTGGAACACGTCGTCGATCCAGTTGACGGGGGTCGGCGGGCGGTCGGGCGAGGGGGTCGGCGAGGCGACCTTGTACGCCCGCGACTCGGGGTCGAGCCGGTTCGCCCGGAAGGTCGCGACGTCGGGCTCGGCGGCGTCGGCCCGCCCGAACATGACGACGCGGCCGTCGTCGTAGAAGGGGATCCAGTTCGGGCTCTGCGAGAGTCGGCGATAGGTGTTGGTCGCGGTCGCCGAGTCGAGCATGACCGTCGAAATCCCGTATTCGTCGAAGACCGGCTTCCAGACCGAGGGGTCGTCGTCCCGCAGCGAGTTCAGCAGGTTCCGATGCTGCTCCAGGAGCGAGTCGGGGAACAGCCGCGAGCGGTTGTCGACGAACACCTTGCGGGCCGATCCGGCCTTCCAGAGCAAGGCGTCCCCCTGGCTCGCGCTCCAGTTGAAGACGTTGCCCTTGATGTCGTCGCGGGACGCCAGGTATTCGGCCGACTCGAACGCGAAATCGTTGGGGTCGAAGCCGAGCCCGAAGCGCGGGTCGCCGGGTAACTTGGTGTAGCCGGTGATCGAGATGCTGACGCAGAAGAAGAGCGCCGCCAAAGTCACGAGCCGGCCGCCGGTCGACCAGACCGTCCAGCCGCCTCCGACCCGTCCCGCCACGCCGAATCGCCGCTGGTACCACTCCTGGCCGTTCAGGGCCGCGGCGGCGGCCGCCACCACCGCGAACTCCGCGCTGTACCGCATATAGACGCCCCAGGCGACGGCGGCGAACGCGAAGGGGAGGAACCGCGCCCAGGAGAACGCGGCGGCGTTCAGGGCGAACGTCGACGCGGCCAGGACGACGACGGCGAGGTAATAGAGCGTCAGCAGCTGCCAGCCGCCGGGATACTGGGTGCGGATCGTCTTGCCGAAGTACGAGAGCTGGTCGAGAGTCGTCGGGGCCCCGCTGGTCGTGAACAGGCTCGTGACCGGCTCCAGCGCGGCCGGGTAGATCTTCACATGAGAGGGATTCAAGAGCACGATCGCCGCGCACGCCAGCAGGACCGAAGCCGCGAACCCGACGCCGACCGGCGGCCGGGCCTCTTCGTCCCGGTTCGGGCCCGGGGAGGAGCTGACCCGCGACCCGTCCAGGAGCTTGCCGAGGGTCGCGAAGGCGAGGATCCCCAGGCCCAGGATGAACGACTCGTCGACGTTCGCCCATACGAGGAACAGCGGCGGCAACGCGTAGAGGGCGCCGGCGCGATTCTGGCCGAAGGCCCTAAAGAGCCAGAGGGCTTCGAGGGCCAGGAACAGGACGCCCCACGTCGAGGGGCCGACCACCGCCGGCTGCGCCACGCCGCCGAGCATCAGGCCCGCCGGGCCGATCACCGCCCCCAGGGCCAGCGCCGTGCAGACGGCCGTCCACCAGAGGCCGGGGCCGCGATGGCGGACCCGGAGCAGGACGAGCGCCGAGGCCAGCCGCACAAGGGCCGTCAGCCCCACCAGGGCTCCGGTCGCGATCTGCTCGGCCGAGGCGCGGTTCGCGGTCGGGTCGTCCGGGGCCTCGGGGACCAGCCCGTAGACCAGGTTATAGAGCCCCGCGTGCGCCGCCTGGAAGAGCCAGGGGATGTTGACCCAGGTCCGCCCCGCCTCGGTGTAAGAGAACGAATCCGCGAGGATCGGCGTGCCTTTCGCGAGGATCTCTCGGCCCACGGTGAGGTTCGCCCAGAGCGGCGAATGACTCGTCCGGATGCACGAGGTGACTAGCGCCAGGAGGAGCACCGCCCCCATCACGTAGAGGTCGTAGTAGGCGTTCCATTCGGAGACCCGTTCGGGGGTCCAAGGCTCCGGCTCCGGCCCCGAATCGGCCTCCGAATCGTTCGGCTCGGGGGCCTCGTCGAGCAGCGGGTCGACGTCGTCGTGATCGCGCTTCTTGTCGGGAGCGGGGGAGGAGGCGTCGGGTCGTGTCATGAGATTCAGCCGGCAAGAGAATCCGAATGATCGCGAATTCGACCAAGGTCGAGCGACGGCGTCTTTCACGCCGGCCGACGAGGTGAGAATTCATGCTAGGAGCCGTCGCGGAGGGCGGTCAAGGGGGGTGGCCGTCGGCGGTCGTTGACTTCGCCTCCCCTTCACCTAGAATGCGTAGGTTCCGAACGGCGGCCTGCGAGCCATCCCCTTCACCTCGCCGGCCCCGCTCCCTCCAACACTCCTTGCGATACCTCGCCGATGAAACTCCTCACCGCCATCCCGGTCCACAATGAGGAGAAGTACCTGGAAGAGGTGCTTCGCCAGGTCCTCCAGTACGCCGGCGACGTCCTGGTCGTCGACGACGGCTCGACCGATCGGACCCCGGAGCTGCTCGGCCGCTTCCCCTCCGTCCAGGTCGTCCGTCATCCGACCAACCTCGGCTACGGCGCGGGCCTCCGGACGGCCTTCGCCCACGCCCTCGAAGGCGACTACGACGGCCTGGTGACGCTCGACTGCGACGGCCAGCACGAGCCCGCGCTCATCCCCTCCATCGGCGCGCGGCTCGACGGGGCCGACATCGTCTCCGGCAGCCGCTACCTCCAGGTGTTCGACCCCTCGCAGCGTCCGCCCGAGGAACGACGGAAGATCAACGTCGAGGTCACCCGCTGGCTGAACGAGTGCCTGGGGCTGAACCTGACCGACGCCTTCTGCGGCTTCAAGGCGTACAACCGCCGGGCTCTGGAGTGCTTCGAGGTCACCGACCTGGGCTACGCGATGCCGCTCCAGATCTGGGTCCAGGCCGTGCGTCACGGGCTCAGGATCGTCGAGGCCCCGGTGCCCCTGATCTACTTGGACGAGTCCCGGGCCTTCGGCGGCTCGCTCGACGATTCGAACTATCGGCTCAACCACTACCGCCAGGTGTTCGCCGACGCCCTCAAGGCCGCGGGCCTGGAAGTGGCCGGAGGCTGTCGCGGATGAAAGGCACCCGCCTGCGGGCTCCCTCGACCGACGGCGGCCTGCTGGCGACGCCCCCGCTCGATCAGGCCGCCGCGCTCGTCGACGCCAACCAAGCCTGGGCGTCCACGTGGCGGCACGATTTCCAGGGTCGGCCGGCCGACTGGCTCCGCCAACAGGTTCGAAGGCAGGCCGCCGCCGAGTCCCGCGCCTATCTCGCCGAGATCGGCGTGGAGCCTCCTGCCGCCCGCATCGAAGAGCCGGCGGGCCGCGGCGCCTGGATCGTCACGGGGCATCAGCCCGAGCTTTACCATCCCGGCGTCTGGGTCAAGAACTTCGCCGCCGCCGGCGTCGCTGCGGGTGAGGGGGCTTCCGCCCTGAATCTGATCATCGACGACGACATCCCCAAGTCCTCCTCGATCCGCGTTCCGGCGCTCAAGAACGGTCGCCTGAGCGTCCGACGGATCGAGTTCGACCGCTGGGAAGGCGAGGCGCCCTACGAGGACCTGCCCGTCCGGGACGAAGAGGCCTTCGCGTCGTTCCCGACCCGAGTCCGCGACGAGTTGGACGGCCTGATCGCCGACCCGCTGATCGACCGCTTCTGGACCGAGGTCGCGCGGTACCGCGAGAGCGGGCTCCCCCTGGGGCTGCGGTTGGCGGCGGCGCGGCGGCGTGTCGAGGCTTCCTGGGGGATCTCCAATTTCGAGGTTCCTTTCAGTCGAATCTGCCAAACCGAGGGCTTCGCCTGGTTCGCCTGCCACCTGCTGGCCCATCTCGCCCGATTCCAGACGATCCACAACCGGGCCCTGCTGGAGTACCGCGAGCTTTATAAGATCCGCAGCAAGAACCACCCGGTCTCGGCGCTCCGGCGTGAAGGGGACTGGATGGAGGCCCCTTTCTGGACCTGGCGGGCGGGCCGACCGAGGCGACGCCCCCTGATGGTCCGGCAGGACGCCCATTCGATGCAGCTGCGGATCGCCGATGAGGCCGAGCCCTTCCTGGAACTTCCGCTGTCCCCGGAACGCGAGGCATGCTGCGCCGTCGAGCGGCTCCTGGAACTTCCCGCGACCGGTGTCAGGCTTCGCACCCGGGCCCTGACCACGACGATGTTCAGCCGATACCTCCTCAGCGACCTGTTCATCCACGGCATCGGCGGGGCGAAGTACGATGAGCTGGGCGACGTGGTGGCGCGTCGCTTCTTCCAGGACGCCGAGCCCCCGGGCTTCCTCACCCTGTCTTTAACGGCCTGGCTCGGCCTGCCGGAGTCGCCCGCGACGCCTCGGTCGCTCGCCGAGATCGATCGCCAGATCAGGGACCTGGAGTACAACCCGGACCTCAACCTGTCCGGCCCCCAATCCGACGCCCACCGAGACCTGATCGCGGAGAAGCGGTCCGTGGTGGCCGCCGAGCCCCCGACGCATGAAGGGCGCGTCGCCCGGTTCCGCAAGATCCGGGCGATCAACGAGGCGCTCCGCCCCCTGGTCGCCGATCGCATCGAGGTTCTGAAGGGCGAACGGCTCGCGATGGTCGAGGAGTTGGAGGAAAACCGCCTGGCCCGGAGTCGCGAGTACGCGGTCGTCCTGCATTCGCAGGGTCGGCTGCGTCCCTTGCTCACCGATCTGGCGAGGCCTGCCACGGTCCCGGCTATCGAGGCCGTCGAATCCTGACAATCGTTCCGGTCCTCCTGGGGCGGGGAAAAACCGCCCTTCGTCGACGGTTTTTCCCTCGGTCCCCCTTTTCTCACGCCGTAGAATGGGGTATGCGCGGCGGCGCGTCGTGAGCAGCGATGCGCACGCCCATTCCACGGTTGACAGTCCCCGCCCCGGCGGCGCGTCCGAAAGATGGTCGACCCGATGAAAGCCTCCACACCGGAGACTCGGCTCCCGTTTCGTCGAGGATCGGTCGAATATTGCCTGGGGACCGAGGCCGACCACGAGGCGGTGTACCAGACGCTGCTCCACGTCTTCCACGGGCCGGACCGCGAGGCGTTCCTGGGCGCGCTCAGCGACCCCGCGTACCGCCCGGAACAGCGACTTCTGGTCAAGGTCGACGGCCGGATCGCCTGCCACGCCCACCTGACCGAGCGCGAGATCCGCTACGGATCGGTGACGCTGCGGATGAACGGCGTGGTCTGGGTCGGCACGCTCCCCGAGTATCGAGGCCTCGGCTTCGCCCAGAACCTGATGCGGCTGGCCGACGAGCGGACCCGGGCCACAGGGGCCGTGGTGCAGGCTCTGACGACCCGGATGCCGCGCTTCTACAAGCCCCTGGGCTGGGGCGTCTGCGGGCGGAGCACGTTCGGCCAGACCCTCAGCCGCAACCTCCCCCAGGCCGCCGACGGCGTGGTCGAAACGAAGGGAGGGGGGTGGCACGTCCGCCCCTGGAGGCAGGTCGAGCTGGGCGACCTGATGGCCCTCTACGACATGCAGTTCCAGACGACTACCGGGACCACCGTCCGCTCGGAAGAGTACTGGCGATGGTTGATCGGTCGGCGCTACGCCCACGTCATCTGGGTCGCATGCCAGGGCGACGCCGTGCGCGGCTACGCCTTCGTGAAAGACCACCGCATCCTCGAGATCGCGGCCGACCCGGCCTATCCCCAGGCGCTTCGGGCGCTGCTCGGCCGGGTCCGGGCGGAGGCGCTTGAGCGGGCGTACCCCGAGGTCACGATCAACGCCCCGATGGACCACCCGGCGCTCGACGCCTGCCGATCCGTCGGGGGTAAGGTTTTCGATCAGGACGCGGTCGATGGCTCCGTATCGATGTACCACGCCCCGGACGTCGGCCGATTTCTGCGGGCGATCCTGCCCGAGCTGAGCCGTCGAGTCCAGGATTCCGGCACCACCACCCCCGTTGAACTGGGCCTCACGGTGGACGATCACCGATGGCTGATCCATGCCGACGGCAAGGACTCGCGGGTCGAGCCCGACAAGCTGAGCCGTCGTCACCTCGCACTCAGCTCCGGGACGTTCGTCCGGCTCGCGATGGGCCACGTCGGGGTCGACGAGGCGGCCAACGAGGACGGATTCGTCGCCTCCACCGCCACGGCCCTCGACGCCGCCCGCATCCTCTTCCCGGTCCAGCCCATCTGGCGCAGCCCGCTCGACGCGGCGACGGCCTGAGTCGGCCCCGATCTCGGTTCGCCTGCGGATCGGCGCGGCCGCCTACGGGAAGAGTTGGCGTCGGGTGAAGTAGCGGCGGACGGGGGGCGAGTTCAGGTACGCCGCGAAGAGCGCGTAGATGATCATGAACGTCACGCCGTACATGATCCGCTGCTGGTCCAGGCGGTCCACGAGCGGCTTGTATTCGTAGTCCGCCAGTTCCCCGATCGTCCCGTCTTCGATGGGGGCCGTGGCCCGCGTCACCAGGTCGCTCTGCTCGGCGAAGTTGGCCTCGAAGATGGGCAGCCCGATCATCGCGATCACGTCGACGATCGCGCCCAGCGTCAGGGCCAGGATCAGCACCTTCACCGACTTCCCGCGCAGGAACTGGGCGGCCCCGTACACTCCGTAGCCGGCCACCACGGCCAGCATGAGCCAGCCGTACTGGTAGACTCCGGCCTCCACCCGGACGGACTGGATCAGGGAGAGGATCGCCAGGATCAGCCCCGCGAGCCCGCAGAGCATCCCGGGGATGGCGATGTGGAGCGGGATCCCCGAGGGGGGCGGGGGGGGCGGCGGGTACAGGTCGTCGTCGAGCCCGACGTGCATCCCGGTGTCCTGATCGGTCCCGCAGGTGGGGCAGATCGACATCCCCCGCGGCACCGAGCCGTGACAGCGGGTGCAGCGCCTGGCCTGGGCGCGCGCCTCCGCGCCGACCGGCTTCTTCTTGCGGCGGGGCTCGTCCTTGAAGAGGGCGGCGGCGTCGCCGATGGCCGCCGGCGGCGAGCCGACGCTCTTCTCCGCCTCGCCCGCCAGCATCGGCAGGTCGAAGGCGTCGCGAAGGTCCCCCTCGGCCCGGGGCGAGGGCAGGTCGTCCAGGTTCGGCAGACCTTTGGGAAGTTCGTATGTGGAAGTGTTCGCCGCGTCGGCCTCGCCGGGCCGCGTGGACGCCGAGTTGGCGTCCTTGGGCGTGACCGTGAACCTGTGCTGGCACTTCGGGCACTTCAGGCGCTTGCCCGCCGGCACCTGATCGGGCAGGTTCAGGACGGCTCGACATTGCTCGCAAGTAATCGTGCGCGGCATGATCCCATCGCCTATCGTTTCGATTGGCCCCGTCCTCTGGGTCTCCGCCGCCGCACCGTTGGGCGGGGGACGGGCGCACCGCCCCCAACCTTCGATCGAGCCGACCCCTCGAATTCTACCCTATCTACGTGCGACGCAAGAACAACTTAATCGAGAAGGCCAGGAGGGCCGCGACGAGGATTCGGCGGCCCCGGAACTCAGACAGGGGCCGGGTCGCGGCCGGCTTCGGCCTCGAAGGCGCGACGGACGACGTCGTGACGATAGGCGAACATCTTCCGCAGCCTGGACTCGATCATCGCTCCGCCGAACAGGGTGCCGAGCATCCCGAGGGGCGGCCGGTAATCGACGACGTCGCGGAGGATCGTCCCCCCATCGCCGTCGTCCAGGAACTCGTGACGATGGACCCAGGCCGCGAACGGGCCTTTCACCTGGCGGTCGACGAACAGCCGACCGGGGATGTACTCGATATGCTCGGCGACCCATTCGACGGGAAACGGCCCGACGTGCATGCGGATGACCGCGCGGGCGCCCACGTCGAGCGACTTCGGGGTCTCGACCACCTCGACCGGCTCGCCGGGGGGGAGGAGCCGTTCAAACGCGTCGGGGCGTTCGAAGAACGCGAACACGGCCTCCGGGCTCGCCGGGATCCGGGATTCCTTGATGAAGCGCTGCATCGACTTCGACGCCCTCGGCCACGCCCGTCCTCGCCGCTCGTAACAAGCTATGGGATTTTTAACGATCTGTAAATATGGAAGACCTAGCCGACGCTTACGGGTCGTCCCGACGATTCGAAGGCCGCGCGGGGACCTCCGCGCGGGTCGACGGTCGGTCGTGGGGTAGACTCGTGTCGGGACGTTCCAGGCCGCCGATCACGCCCTTCCCGGCGTCGGCGAGTCCTTGACTGGGCGGCTCGGCCAGGGTTAGCCTTGAGGTCGAACCGTCGGCCGAGAACGTCGCCGCGCCCCGCCCGATCGCGAGCCCGCGTCCCGCGTCGCCTCGCCCCGCCGGGCCGATCGCTCGCGGCCGTCCCCTCCGCCCCTTGTCCCGAGCACCGGAGACTTCTCGAATGCAGAACAAACCGCTGGTGAACCGTCGCACCTTCATGGAGACGGCCGGAGCCGCGACCGGCGCCGCGATGGCCGCCGGGACCTTCGCCCATCCCGCCGTCGGCGCCGTCAAGGGCGCCAACGAGCGGATCAACGCCGCCATCCTCGGCCCCGGCGGCCGCGCCCAGGAGCACATCCGCATCCTGAACGCCCTGAAGGAAGAGACCAAGCTGGTCGACATCATCGGCCTCTGCGACGTCTGGGACGGCAACGACGACATCAAGCGGGGGCTCTACCCCTCGGCCAAGAAGTGCGGCCTCGACCCCGAGGGCAAGGACAAGGACCGCATCACCAAGGACTACCGCAAGCTCCTCGACAACAAGGACATCGACGTCGTCCTGGTGGCCACCCCGGACCACTGGCACGCCAAGATGTCGAGCGACGCCATGGAGGCGGGCAAGGACGTCTTCTGCGAAAAGCCGATGACGCACACGATCGAGGAGGCCCGCAAGCTCGTCGAGACCGTGAACCGGACCAAGCAGGTCTTCACCGTCGGCGTCCAGTCCACCGCCGACCCCCGCTGGCGCGAGGCCAACGCGCTGATCACCGAGGGCAAGATCGGCAAGGTCATGCAGGGGCAGACCTCGTACTACCGCAACAGTAACGTCGGCCAGTGGCGGTACTACAAGCTCTCGAAGGACATGACCCCCAAGACGGTCGACTGGAAGATGTTCCTCGGGACCGACTTCGGCCTGGCCCCGGACCAGCCGTTCGACCGCGCCCGCTACGCCCAGTGGCGCTGCTACTGGGACTTCGGCGGCGGCATGTACACCGACCTGTTCGTCCACCAGCTCACCCACCTGATCCTGGCGATGGGCGTCCGCCTGCCGCGCCGGGTCGTGGGTGCCGGCGGCCTCTACCTGGAGTATGACGGCCGCGACGTGCCCGACGTCGCCACCGTGGTCGCCGACTACGACGAGGGCTGCCAGGTCCTCATCTCGGCCACCATGGCGAACGACGTGCAGCTCCCCGAGGTCATCCGCGGGCACACCGCGACCGTCCGCTTCGACCCCACCCCCAAGGGCGGCTACTCGGTCGTCCAGCAGAAGCTGGAAGGCCGCCCGGCCCCTCCGGGCGCCAACCAGGGCGAAGGCGGCGACAAGTTCACCCCCGAGCAGCCCCGCGAAGACACCCGCGCCCTGTGGGAGCACTTCCTGGAGTGCACCCGCTCGCGCAACCCCGAGACCCTCTGCCCGGTCGAGCTCGGCTACGCCGCGATCGCCACGGTCAACCTCGGCGTCAAGTCGTACCGCGAGGGCAAGGCCTTCTACATCAACAAGGAGAACGGCGAGGTCGTCGACGCCGACTCCGCCTGGGCCGCCCGCTGGGAAGAGCGCAGCAAGCTCCGCGGCAAGCCCAACCAGGTCATCGGCTGGAAGGCCGGCGACACCGGCTCTCTCCTCGAAGCCCCCGAGTACCAGAAGCTCGGCGGCGAGTGGATCGACGGCCGCGACCCGTCCGAGAGCGCCTGATCCAGGCCGGAGCTCCGCCGCGCCGGCCCAAGCCGGCGCGGCCTCCCCGCTTCATCGGAAGCCCCGAAGGTTCGGCTCGCAGGCCGGCCCCTCGGGGCTTTCTTCGTTCCCCGAAGCGACGAAGCCTCGCCTCAGTCGGTCCGGTCGAACCACTCCCCGCCGACGCAGCTCTTCTCCAGCGCCAGCAGTCCGCGACCCTGACGACGAAGGACGACCAGGTCGGCGGGCTCGCCGACGGCCAGCTTCGGCTCGGGACGGCGCAGCAGGCGGGCCGGATTGACCGTCACCGTGTCGAGCAAGGGCCGGGGGAAGCTCGGAATCACCTCGTCGAGCACGCGAAGCCCGGTCTCCAGGCCCTGGGTCGAGCCGGCGAGATACGGCGTGCCGGCGAGCACGATCTTCCCCGAAGGATCGACGTCCCACGCCCCGTAGTTGCCGGCGGGGAGCCCGGCCAACCAGCCGGCGTCGCTGACCAGGATCAGCCGCTCCCAGCCCTTGGCGCGGGCCAGCACGCGGAGGACCTCGCGGTCCAGGTGGTGGCCGTCGGCGATGAGCGAGGCGAAGAGCCGGTCCTCGGCCGCCTGCAGCCAGATCGGGTTGGGATGCCGAGGAAGCTCGGACGCGATCCCGTTCCCCAGGTGCGTGCTCAAGGTCGCCCCGGCGTCGACCGCCTCGCGGATCGCCTCGCGATCGGCGGCCGTGTGGCCGAGTGCGATCACGACGCCCGAGGCCACCGCCCGGCGGACGAACTCCGCCGATCCCGGACGCTCGGGCGCGAGGGTCATCAGCACCACGCGCCCGCCGGAGGCCTCCTGGAACTCCTCGAACAGGGCCCACTCCGGGTCACGCATAGCCTCGGCCGGGTGCGTCCCCTTGTAGCCGGTCCGGTCGGACAGGAACGGGCCTTCGAGATGGACGCCGACGACCATTCGGTCGACGTCCGGGTTCGCCTCGCAGGCCTCGGCGACCGTTCTTAGTCCGTGCAGGGTGCCCGCCACGGGCGCGGTGATCAACGTCGGGCAGATTCGGGCCGCCCCCAGCCCGCGCTGGGCGCGGATGACGGCGACGACCTGCTCGACCGTGATCGACGGGCTGGAGAACGAATGCCCCCAACGGCCGTTGGTCTGGATGTCCCAGAACGCCGGGGCGAGGACCGGTTCGTCAGCCGAGCCGGCGGGGCTTTCGCACTCCTCCACCCGCTCGATGATTCCGTCGCGGATCTCGACTTCGATCTGTCGCGGCGCGTCCCAGTCGCGTCCGGTCAAGATCATGGGGTCGGAGCCTTGGCCGAAGCGCCGTCGATCCCCGTCGTGCGACCGGTCTCGCGGCGGTTCAGGGCGGCGCCGATGAAGTCGCGGAAGAGCGGGTGGGGTTCCGTCGGCTTGGACTTGAATTCGGGATGGAACTGCACGGCGACGAACCAGGGGTGATCGGCCAGCTCGACGATCTCGACGATCTGGCCGTCCGGGCTCTTGCCCGAGGCCACCAGGCCGGCCTTCTCCATCGCGTCGCGGTAGGTGTTGTTGAACTCGTAGCGGTGGCGGTGACGCTCGGAGATCTGTTCCACGCCGTAGGCCTTCCGGGCAAGCCGGTCGGGCTCCAGGGAGCAAGGCCAGGCGCCGAGCCGCATCGTGCCGCCACGCTTCGTGACCCCGTGCTGGTCTTCCATGAGGGCGATCACGGGATGGTCGCAGTCCTTCTCGAACTCGGTGCTGTTGGCGTCTTCCAGCTCCAGCACGCTGCGGGCGAACTCGATCACCGCGCACTGCATGCCGAGGCAGATGCCGAAAAACGGGATGCCGCGGGTCCGGGCGTAGCGGATCGCCTCGATCTTCCCCTCGATCCCCCGCATGCCGAACCCTCCGGGAACCAGGACGCCGTCGACGCCCCCCAGCAGCGCGTCGGCCCCGCGTGCGCCGACCTCCTCCGCCTCGATTCGGACGACCGAGACCCGCGAGCGGTGGGCGATCCCCGCGTGGTCGAGCGACTCGTACACCGACTTGTAGGCGTCGCGATGCTTCATGTACTTGCCGACGACCGCGATCCGGACCTCGTGCTTCGGGTTGATGACCCGGTCCACCATGTCGGTCCAGGCGGTCAGGTCGAGCGGGCTGGCCTTGAGGGCGAGCCGCTTGACCAGCAGGCTGTCGAGGCCGTTCTTGACGAAGCTGAGCGGCACCTCGTAGATGCTGTACTGCTTGTCGCGCTCCTCGATGACCGCCTTCTTGTCGACGTTGCAGAACAGCGCGATCTTGTCCTTGTCGTCGGCCGGCAAGGGCTGCTCGGTGCGGCAGATGAGGAAGTCGGGCTGAATGCCGATCTGTCGGAGGGCGCCGACGGAGTGCTGCGTCGGCTTGGTCTTCAGCTCGGCCGCCGCCTTGAGATAGGGGACGAGCGTCAGGTGGATGTACACGCAGTTCTCGCGGCCGACGTCGATCGCGAACTGGCGGATCGCCTCCAGGAACGGCAGGCTCTCGATGTCGCCGACGGTCCCGCCGATCTCGGTGATGACCACGTCCACGTCGTCGGTCGCGAGCTGATGGATGGCGGCCTTGATCTCGTCGGTCACGTGGGGGATGACCTGCACGGTCTTCCCCTCGTAGTACCGCCCCTCGCGCTCCTTCTGGATCACGGAGAGGTAGATCTTGCCGGTCGTGTAGTTGCAGTCCTTGGTGAGCGTCGCGTGGGTGAACCGCTCGTAGTGGCCCAGGTCGAGATCGGTCTCCGAACCGTCGTCGAGGACGTAAACCTCGCCGTGCTGGTACGGGCTCATCGTGCCCGGGTCGACGTTGATGTAGGGATCGAACTTCTGGAGCCGCACCCGCAAGCCGCGCTGTTCCAGAATCATGCCGATCGAGGCGCAGGTGAGCCCCTTGCCGAGCGAGCTGACCACGCCGCCCGTCACGAAGATGTGCTTGGACATCGCCTAACCTTGTGGATGAGCTTGTGCCCGGTGGGTAAAAGCTAAGTATACCGGGCGTTCCCCAAGGACGCGACGCCGCCCGCGCCGGATTCCCTTCCAGCGGGCCCGACGGTGCGGGTGGCGTCGCATCGGGGACGAGACCCCTTCAATCCGCGGGGGGCCGGGCGTCCTTCACGCAGCGGAAGCCCAGGTGCGACATGCCGGAATCGGTCGCGGTGCCTCGGCGGGCGCTGGGACGGTAGTTGGAGCAGTAGTTGCCGCTGCAGAGGAACGAACCGCCCCGGGTCACGCGCTTGGGCTGGAACGGCTCGTCGGGGTCGTAGCTCTTCTCGGGGCCCTTCGGGTCGACCGTCAGCGGCGAGTCGCCGGCCAGGCGATAGGTGTCCGGCCGATACCAGTCCGAGCACCACTCCCAGACGTTGCCGATGGTGTCGTAAAGGCCGTAGGAGTTGGGCGGGAACGACTTCACTGGGGCGATGCGCGGGTAACCGTCCTGGTCCTCGACCACCTCGGGGAAGCGGCCCTGCCAGGTGTTGGCCATCCGCTTGCCTTCAGGAGCGAAGACGTCTCCCCAGGCGAACTTGGATCCGTCCACGCCCCCACGCGAGGCCCGCTCCCACTCGGCCTCGGTCGGCAGCCGCCTGCCGGCCCACTTCGCGTAGGCCTCGGCGTCCTCGAACGAGACGTGGACGACGGGGTGGTCGTCCTTCCCGTCGATCGAGTCGTCCGGACCTTCGGGATGCTTCCAGTCGGCGCCCAGGACCCACCGCCACCAGTTGGACAGGTCGTCGAGCCCGCCGGGGGGGAGGGCGCCGACGGGGGGGGTGAAGACCAGCGAGCCGGCGCCGAGCTGTTCGTCCGGGGGCTTGGGCGTCCCCGGCGGGAGTTGGAGTTTCATCACCTCCCAGTCGACGGGGCGCTCGGCGGTCGTCCTGTAGCCTGTCGCCTCGACGAACTTGCGGAACCGGGCGTTGGTGACCTCGGCCTCGTCGATCCAGTATCCGCCGACCTGCACGCGGTGAGCGGGACGCTCGGAGTCATGGGCGTCGGCGTCGTTCGTCCCCATCGTGAACTCGCCGCCGGGGATCCAGACCATCCCCTCGGGGGCCGGCCCGGCGGGCGTCGATTCGGGCTTCGGTTCGACCGTCGCGACGGGAGCGGTCGCGTCCGCTCCCGGCTCGACCGCGACCGACGAAGGCCCGCCGAGGGAGCCCCCGCCCGAGGGACTCGGCGCCTCGTCCCGTCCGCACCCGCAGACCGAGCCGAGCAGCGACAGGGCGACGAGCGGGGCGAGCGAGGCGGCCTGAATCCTGAGTGATCGCGTCATGATTTTCCGGGGTCTTCGGGCCAGCCGGACGCCCGGCCCTTGTTCTCGGCTTCGAGCCATTCCTGGAGCGGTTCAAAGTACGCAACGAGGGGTCGCGCGGTCAAACCCTCGCCGGTCGCCTCGCGAAGCACGGCGTTCCAGTCGCGGGTGGCGCCGAGTTCCAGGATGCTCCGCAGGAACGCGCCGACCTTGGCGTTGCCGTAGTAATTGCACTCGCGCGGATCCTGCTTGAGGATCTCGCGGGCGATGTGGTCGTGGAGCTGGAACTTCAGGACGGTGCCGATCGCGTAGTCGTAATATTGCCCGGGGTCGTCGTTGATGTGGGTCTTCGTCGCGGCGTCGCAGAGGGTCTCGGGACGCTCGCCGGGAGGGGCGATCCCCTGGTACTTGCCGACGCGCTCCCACCAGCCGGCGTTGAGCGAGTCGTCGGCGATCTTCCCCGCGTAGAAGTCGCGCTCGAACCGGGTCATCACGCCGGCCGCCCACGGCAGGAAGACGATCGACGAGCCCTCGAGGGCCGAGCTGAGCAGGAACGTCGACGCCGGGGCGGCCTCGGCCTCGGGGGCCAGCAGGCCCACCTGCTTCAGATAGGGCCGCTGGCCCGCCGCCAGGCCGATCAGGTCGCCGACGCCTTCGTGGAACGCGCGGTTGGCTCCCTGGCGGAGCAGGGGAGGGACCTTCGGCGTGGAGTAGCTCAGGAAATAGTAGATGTGCCCCAGTTCGTGGTGGGCGGTGTCGAACCACTGGTTGTCGGGCTCGATCGACATCAGGCTGCGGACGTCGTGGTCCAGGTCGACGTGCCATGCGCTGGCGTGGCTGTTCTTCTTGCGCCCGGAGGCGGGGTCGGCCGGGTACAGGTCGGACTTCGTCCAGAAGCTCGGCGGCAGCTTGGCGAAGCCGAGCGACGTGTAGAACCGCTCGGCCTGCTCGGTGATGAACTCGGGCGGCTTGCCTTTGAAGGGGGCGTCCATGTCGACCCCCTCGACGAACCCCGGCCAGTTCTGGCCCCATCGGTTCGAGAGCCAGTGGGCGGGGATCGCGCCCGGCGGGGCGTCGACGCCGTAACGCTTCGCGAGTTGATGCTTGGCCCAGGTGTGGAGCTGGGCGTACAGCGGCCGGACGTCGGCGACGATCCGGTCGCAGAGCCCGATCATCTCGTCGACCCCCATCCCGTAATCGGCGACCTGAAGCTCGAAGAAGTCCGCGAATCCCAGGCCCCGCGCCACCTGGTTGCGGAGGTCGCGGAGCTTCAGCAGCCCCTCGCGCAGCGGGGCCCCGATTTCCTTGGACGTCTCCCAGTACGCCTTCCGCTCTTCCAGGTCCTTCGACGTGAGCAACACCTGGTCGATCCGGTTTGCCGAGGGGTTCTCGGCCGAGCCGTCCGACTTCTTGAGGGTGTAGACGAAGCCGTCCTGCCGGGCCGACTGGTCCGCCTCGGCCTGGACGCGGGCCTTCACCACGTCGGGGAGGGTGCCGGGGGCCTCGGCCGCGCGGAGGCGGACCTTTTCGAGCTGGCGCACCTGCAACTCGGTCAGCCGGTCCTTCTCGCCGAGGAACCGGGCGACCTTCTCGATCACCTCGGGCGCGCCGACGACCTGGTTGACCGCCTGGTTCGCCGTCACCTGCGCGGCCGTGTGGGCCTCGGAAACGTCCGTCGAGGCTTCCCACGCGGCCTGACCGGCCTTCGTCTCCAGGGGGAGCCAACGCGCGACGTGTTCGTTGAGGAAAGCGTCGACCTCTTCCTGGATGTCCGGCGCCCGGGACCCGAAAGCCTCGGTTCGCCCCGGCAGCGTCCCCGCCGCCGCGACGGCCGCCGCCTTCAAGAAATCGCGACGCCCGCCGAGTCCCCGGCCCACCCCTCGCGTCTCGTCTCGATCCACGGTCGATCGCTCCTCTCCGGTCCAGCCCCGATCGTCCACCCGGAACGTCGGCACAGGATACCGCATCCGCATTGTCCGATCCTACCCCCGGCCCGGCCCGAAGCACGCCCGACAGGGCCTTGCATCGATCCCAACGGGCGACCATCCTGGTTAGGATCAGTCCCCCCTGGCGAGGAGTCGCGGAATCGGGTCCTTCCGCGCCGCCGAACTCCCCACGACGAGGCGAGGCCGCCCATGTTCCCTCTCCGCCGCACGACCGCCTGCATCGCGCTCGCGATCGGCCTGCTCGCATCCGCCCAGGCCGAGGAAGGCCGCCGCCCGACCGACGCCGCCGGACGGCCGCTGAACCTCGACTTCGAGACCGGCGACCTCCGCGACTGGACCGCCCAGGGCGAGGCCTTCCAGGGCCAGCCGCTCGAGGGCGACGCGATTGCGGCGCGACGGTCGGACATGAAGAGCGGCCACGCCGGCCGATTCTGGGTCGGCTCGTACGAGCGCGGCGGCGACCGGCCTCGCGGCACCTTGACCTCGGTCCCCTTCCGCCTGGACCGGCCGTTCGCACGCTTCCTGATCGGAGCGGGGCCTCGGGAGTCGACCCGACTGGAGATCGTCCGGGCCGACGACCAGACAGTGATCCACCGCGCGGCCGGGGACGGAGTGGAGGATCTCAAACCCGTCGTCGCCGACCTCTCGGCCCACGTCGGCAAGGATGTCTTCCTGCGGCTGGTGGACGACGACTCCGACGGCTGGGGCCACCTCAATTTCGACGACTTCACCCTCTGGGATGCGAAGCCCCCCGGCGAGGTCCGGACGAGCCTGCCGTCGGCGGACGCGTTCGTCCACGCGGGGCTCTCCCCGCAGGAGGCCGCCAAGGCCATGACGGTCGCGCCGGGCTTCCGCGTCGACCTGATCGCCGGCGAGCCCGACGTGGTCCAGCCGATCGCCTTCACGATCGACGATCGGGGCCGGCTCTGGGTGGTCGAGTCCTACACGTATCCGATCCGCCTGCCCGAAGGGGAGGGCAAGGACCGGATCCTGATCTTCGAGGACACGAACGGCGACGGCTCGTTCGACTCCCGCAAGGTCTTCTGCGAGAAGCTCAACCTCGCCAGCGGAATCGAGGTCGGCTTCGGCGGCGTCTGGGTCGGCGCGGCCCCGCACTTCCTGTTCATCCCCGACAAGGACGGCGACGACGCCCCCGACGGCGAGCCCGTCGTGCTGCTCGACGGCTGGGGCTACCAGGACACCCACGAGACGCTGAACTCGTTCAACTGGGGCCCCGACGGCTGGCTCTACGGCTGCCACGGCGTCTTCACCCACTCCCGCGTCGGCAAGCCCGGCACGCCCGACGATCGGCGCGTCCCGATCAACGCCGGCATCTGGCGATACCACCCGACGCGGCACGTCTTCGAGGTCTTCGCCCACGGCACGAGCAATCCCTGGGGCGTGGACTTCGACGCCGACGGACGGGCCTTCTTGACTTCGTGCGTCATCCCCCACCTCTATCAGGTGATCCAGGGGGCGCGCTACGAGCGGCAGGCGGGGGCCGATTTCAACCCGTACTCCTACGAACTCATCAAAACGATCGCCGACCACCGCCACTACCTCGGCGGCAACCCCCACGGCGCCAACGGCAGGTCAGACCTGGCCGGGGGCGGCCACGCGCACGCCGGCGCACTCATCTACCAGGGCGACGCCTGGCCCCGCGAGTACGTCGGCTCGATCTTCATGAACAACATCCACGGCGCGCGGCTGAACCGAGACTTGCTGTTTCCCGCCGGTTCGGGGTTCGTCGGCCGCCACGGGCCCGACTTTCTGATGGCCAACGACCGCTGGTCGCAGATCATCAGCCTGAAGTCCGGCCCGGACGGCCAGATGTACATGATCGACTGGTACGACGAGAACCAGTGCCACCTGACCGACCCCACCGCCCACGACCGCACCAACGGCCGGATCTTCCGCGTGGCCCACGGCGCCCGCCCCGGCCCTTCGCGGGCCATCGACCCGGCGAAGGTCGGCAACGACGAGCTGCTGGCGATGCTCGCCCACCCCAACGACTGGCACGTCCGCCACGCCCGCCGTCTGCTGCAAGAGCGGGCCGGCGCGATGGACGAGACGGCGCGAGGCGGGCTGGCGGCGTCGCTCGCGGAGAAGGCCTTCGACGGGCCGGATCCCAAGACCCGGCTGAACGCCCTGTGGGCTCTGCACGCCGTCGGCGGGCTCGACGAGGCCGCGACCCTGAAGGCTCTGGCTTCTCCCGAGCCCGCGTTCCGGGGCTGGGCCGTGCAGCTCGTCACGGAGTCGGACGTCCCGTCCGCCAGGGTGCTCGACGCCTTCGCACGGATGTCGCGCCGGGACGGCTCGCCGGTGCTCCGCCTCTACCTCGCCGCCGCGCTCCAGCGATTGCCGATCCCCGCGCGTCGGCCGATCCTGGAGGGGCTCGTCGGCCACGTCGAGGACGTCGACGACCACAACCTCCCGCTGATGGTCTGGTACGGCATGGAGCCCGCCGCGGCCGAAGGACCGGAGGCGGCTCTGGACCTGGCGCTCCAGGCGAAGCTGCCGGGCATCCTCCGCTACACGGTGCGCCGGGTGGCGGCGATCGGCACGCCCGAGGCGTTCGACCTGATCGTCGCCGCGCTCGACCGGGCCGCGACCGACCGCGCCCGGCTGGCGATCCTCCAGGCCGTCAACCAGTCGCTCCAGGGCCGCCGCACGGTGGAGATGCCCGCCGCCTGGCCGGACGCCTACCGCAAGCTCGCGGAGAGCGAGGACGCAGACCTCCGTTCGCAGGCCACGACCCTGGCCGTGACCTTCGGCGACCCGTCGGCGCTCGCCTCGTTCCGAACCCTGCTCGCGAACTCAGACCAGCCGCTCCCAGCGCGTCGGGACGCCCTGACCGCCCTGCTCAAGGCGCGCGACCCGGGCCTGGCCCCGGTGCTGCGGGCCCTCCTCTCCGAGACGAGCCTCCGCGCCGAGGCGATCCGCGGGCTGGCGGCCTACGACGACCCCGAGAGCGCCCCGGTCGTCCTGGGCCTCTACGCTTCGCTCACCCCGCAGGAGCGTCGCGACGCCCTCAACACGCTGGCGGCGCGGGTCGCCTCGTCCAGGGCGCTCATGGCGGCGGTCGCCGAGGGTCGGGTGGCGGCGAACGACCTGGCGGCGGACCTCGTTCGGCAGCTCCGCAACCACAAGGACGCCGAGGTCGACGCCCTCATCGCGAAGTCGTGGGGCGCCGCGCGGGAGACCACGGCCGACAAATCGAAGCTCATCGAGAAGTACCGCAAGCTCTTCAGCGCCGGCTACACCCGCAGGCCCGACGTCGAGCTGGGCCGCGCCGTGTTCGCCCGCACCTGCCAGCAGTGCCACGTGCTCTTCGGCGTGGGCGGGGCGATCGGCCCGGACCTGACGGGGTCGAACCGCGCGGACCTGGACTACCTGCTGGCCAACGTGCTCGACCCCTCGGCCTTGATCGGCAAGGACTACCTCGCGCACGTGGTCGCCACGTCGGACGGCCGCGTCCTGACCGGCCTGATCAAGTCGGAAGACAAGGACTCCTTGACCTTGCAGACCGCCAACGAGCTGCTCGTCGTCCCGATCGGCGACGTCGAGGAGCGGCGGCCCAGCGAGCTTTCGATGATGCCCGACGACCTCTGGACGCCGTTGTCCGACTTCGAGGTCCGCTCGCTGGCCGCCTACCTGGCGAGCCCCGCCCAGACGCCGATGCTGGCGACGCCCGAGAACCTCTCGGGCTTCTTCAACGGCAAGGACCTGACCGGCTGGGTCGGCGACCCGGCCCTCTGGTCGGTCGAGGACGGCGAGATCGTCGGCAAGACCACGGGCCTGGCGCACAACGCGTTCCTCCGCAGCGAGATGAGCGCCCGCGACTTCAAGCTGACCTTCCAGGTCAAGCTCGTCCGCAACGAGGGGAACAGCGGCGTCCAGTTCCGCAGCGAGCCGCTGGCCGACGGCGAGATGAAGGGCCCCCAGGCCGACGTTGGCGCCGACTGGTGGGGCAAGCTCTACGAGGAGAACGGCCGCGGCCTCCTCTGGCCGAAATCCGCCGAGGACGCGGTCAAGCCGGGCGACTGGAACACTTATGAAATCGTCGCAGTCGGCGGCTCGATCCGGACCCGGATCAACGGAAAGGCGGCCGTCGTCCTCGACGATCCCCAGATCGCACGCCGCGGCGTCTTCGGCCTCCAGCTCCACTCCGGAGGCGCGACCGAGGTCCGCTTCAAGGACCTGAAGCTCGAACTGAACCCAACTCTCGAACCCGCGACGGCGACCCCATGACGCACACCGAATATGCTCCCGGCGTCTGCAACATCGGCGGGGCCGAGGTCCGCCTGCGAAGGCTCCTCGGCTGGGCCGGGCTGGTCGGGGCCGTCGCGCTCTGGGGCTGCTTCATCTGGGCCAAGGTCCCGCCCGCCACCCGGCTGTGGGTGGGCGGCCCGGCCCTGATGTCGGCCCTGGGATTCCTGCAGGCCCGCCGGGGCTTCTGCGTGAACTACGGCTTCGGCGGCGTCTCCAGCTTCGGCCCCCGGGCCGGCTCGACCGAGACCGTCGAGGACGCCGAGGCCCGCGCGCTGGACCGCCGGACCTCGTGGCGGATCGTCGGGGCCTCGGTCGCGATCGCCGCCGCCGTCGCCGTCGCGGCCTACCTTATCCCGGCCTGAGCGATGAATCGCTTCCGGACACTGTTCGAAGCCGAGACCCCCATCATCCTCGACGGCGGCTGGGCGACCGAACTCCAGAAGCGTGGGCTCGCACTGGGCGAATCCCCCGACGCCTGGAACCTCTCGCGGCCCGACGACGTGCTGGCCGTCGCCCGTTCCTACATCGAGGCCGGTGCCCGCGCCATCCTCACGAACACCTTCCAGGCGAGCCCGACGGCGCTCGCCCGGCTCGGCCTGTCGGCCGAGGCGCGTCGGATCAACCGGGAGGGCGCGCGGCTGTCCCGCCTGGCCGCCGAGGGGACCTCCGTCCGCGTGCTCGGCTCGATCGGCCCTTCCGGCGCGCGAGGGGACGGCGCGGCCGCCGCCTTCGCGCTCCAGTCCGAGGCCCTGGCCGAGGGCGGGGCGGACGCCCTGGTACTCGAAACGTTCCTCGGGATCGAAGAGGCCCGCCTCGCCGTCAACACGGCCCGGACCGTGGGGCTGCCGGTGGTCGCCTCGTTCTTTTTCAACACGTCGACCGGCGATCCGACGACGCCCGACGGCTCGCGCCCCGAGGAGGTCGCCCGGGCGATGGCCGACGCGGGCGCCGACGCCGTGGGCGCCAACTGCGGCGCGGGGATCGCCGAGTTCATCGCCCTCGCGCGACGCCTCCACGCCGCGTGCGATCTCCCCGTCTGGATCAAGCCCAACGCCGGCCATCCCGCCGTCGAGGACGGCCGGGCGGTCTACGCGATGAGCCCGGAGGCTTTCGCCGCGCACCTGGGCCCGCTCGTGGAGGCCGGCGCGACGTTCGTCGGCGGCTGCTGCGGGACCACGCCCGAGTTCATCAAGGCGCTGCGAGACGAGGCGAGCGGGCTCGATCACGATCAGCGGGCTTCCGGGCGCGATCTGTCCCAGAGGTAGACGACCCCGTCGTCGCCGGCGGAGGCGAGGAATCGGCCGCCGGCGTCGAAAGCGACCGCGCGGACGCGGCCGCCGTGGGCCAGGAGCGTCTCCTCCTCGTCGCCAGTCCCGCCGTCCCAGACCCGGACCGAGCGATCGCCGCCGGCCGTTGCCACGCTCCGCCCGTCCTCGCTGAGCGCCACGCCCCAGATCCGGCTGACGTGGCCGCGGAGCACCGTGCAGGTCCCCTCGCGCAGGTCCCAAACCCGCCCGGTCCAGTCGTGGCTGACCGAGGCCAGGCGGCGGCCGTCGCGGCTGAACGCGACGCCGTTGATCTGGCGTTCGTGGCCCAGCAGGCGTCGGGAAGGCGACCAACCTTGGGGCCTCCTCGTCCAGAGCGTGATGCCGTCTTCCTCGTCGGGCCCCGCCGAGGCCAGGCTGACGCCGTCCGGGCTGAACGCGAGGCAATACACCTCGTCGTCGATTGCGGTGGACTCGTGTCGATTCGATCCGTCGACCGACCAGAAATGGATCCGCCGATCGACGCCCCCGGTGGCGAGGGTGCGGCCGTCGGGGCTGAACGCCAGCGTGATGCAACGGCCCTCGTGGCTCCCCATCAGGCGGCCGGCCGGCTCCGCGTCCGGGTCCGACAGGTCCCAGACGCGGACCTCGCCGTCGCGGCAGACCGAGGCCAGCCGCCGCGAGTCGGGGCTGTAGGCCAGGGCGGCGACCTTCTTGACGTGGCCGCGAAGCGTCCGCTTGAGCGTCCCGCTCGGCTCGTCCCACAGCCGGACCGCGCCGTCGGCCCCGGCGGTGGCGATCTCGAGGCCGTCGCCCCGGACGGCCAGGCCGGCCACGGAGCCGAGCCTGGCGTCGAGCCCGCGAGGGCGGGCGGAGGCCGTCTCGACCCACGGCCGGGCGTCCCAGAGCATCACCGAACGGTCGCCTCCGCCCGAGGCCAGCGTCAGGCCGTCGTCGCTGAACGCCAGGGCCTCCACGGCGTCCTTGTGGCCCCGACGCGAGAGGACCTTCTCCAACGAGGCGACGTCCCAGAACGTCACCGTGCCGTCCGAATCGGCCGAGGCCAACCGCTTCTCGTCGGGGCTGAATACGACCGAGTTCACCGCGTCGAAGTGCCCTTTCAGCTCGCGCGGGCGGTTCGGCGCGTCGGCGTCCCAGACCGTCACCGCGCCGTCGGCCCCGCCCACGGCCGTGAATCGGCCGCTGGGAGAGACAGCCACCGCCAGCGACGCCTCCTCCGGCCGGCCCGAGCGGGGCGATGCCGTCGACCGACCCGAATCCAGGTCCCACGTGCGCGGCGGCTGGTCCTCCCCCACGCTCACGAGGCGATCGCCCGACGGATCGAACGCCAGGCCCAGGATCGCCGGTCCTCCCAGGGCCAGGGTGAGGATGGGCTGGTCGGGGCCGCCGGTCGAGTCCCACACAAGGAGCCGCCCGTCGTCCCCGCCGGTCGCCAGCCGCCGGCCGTCGCGCGAGACCGCCAGCGCGTCCACGCCCCCCTGATGGCCCCGCAGTTCGCGAGGCGTCCCCCACTCGTCGCTCGATCGAGTCCAGAGCCGCACGCAGCCGTCGCTGCAGGTCGCCGCGATCCGCTCGGCCCCTTCGGCCGTGCGGCACCAGGCCAGGTCGTACACGGTCGCCGTCGGGGGGAGCCCCGCCAGTTCGCCGACCTTACGGCCCTTCGCCACGTCCCAGATCCAGGGCGCGCCTCGACGGCCGCCGGCCGCGAGCAGGCCCCCGCCGGGACGGAAGGCCAGGCCGTAGATCGTCCCCGGATAGCCCCCCAGCACCGGCGGCTTGCGATGCCGAAGCCGGTCCAGGTACCGCCACTCCCAGTCGCGGAAGGCGATGGGGCATTCCTGCAGGCGGTCCCTCGCGTCGAAGACCCGGCCGGCGTCGAGCGCTCCCGAGGCCAGCGCCAGCCGGTTCAGATAGGCCTGGTATTCCAGCCTAGCGAGCGCCTCCCGGGCCCTCCTCAGCTGAATCGTCGTCGAGACCAGGCCCAGGATCACCGAGGCGACGACCGCCAGCATGAGCGCCGCGATCGACGGCCGCGCCCGCACCCAGTCGACGGCCGTCTCCAGGAAGGTCGGCCGCTGGGTCTCGATCGGCACGCCCTTGACGAACCGGGCGAGTTCGTCGGCCAGCTCCTCGGCCGACTTGAAACGCCTAGCCGGGTCCTTGTCGAGGCAGCGGACGCAGATGCGATCCAACGCGTCGGGCACGTCCGGATTCAACCGCTGCGGGGGCGTGAGCGGGTCGTTGAGGACGCGAAGGACCACAGACATGGAGTCGTCGCCGGTGAACGGCGGCCGGCCGGTTAGCATCTCGTAGAGCGTCGCGCCCAAACTGTAGACGTCGCTGCGCGGGCCCACGCGGGAGGCGTCGCGGACCTGCTCGGGCGAGATGTACTGCGGCGTCCCCATCAAGACGTCCTTGGACGTCAGCGTCCGCGACATCGACTGCTCGAACATCTTCGCCAGGCCGAAGTCCGTCAGGTACGGTTTGCCCTCCGAGTCGATGATGATGTTGCTCGGCTTGATGTCGCGGTGGACCACCCCCTTTGCGTGCGCATGGCCCGCGGCGCGGACGATCGGCTCCAGCAGGGAGGCGGCCTCGACGGGCGCCATGCGTCCCGACTTCAGGCGGGCCGACAGGCTCACGCCTTCGATCAGCATCATCACGTAATAGGGGAAGCCCTCGTGCAGGCCGGCGTTGAGGACCGGGACGACGTGCTCGTCGCGGATCATCGCGGCGGCCCGCATCTCGACGTAGAACCGATCGACCAGCCGGCTGGAATCGCTGTCGCGGGCCTCGGCGTCCCAGATCGAGCGCCGGATCAGCTTGAGGGCGACGAGTTGGCCGAGGGCCGTCAGGCGATGACGGGCCCGGTAGACCTCGCCCATGCCCCCCCAGCCGATGAGGTCGATGATCTCGTAGCCGTCGACGAACGCCCCCGGAGACACGCAGCCCTTGTAACGAAACGTCCGATCGCCGACGGGCGACTCGGCCGAATCGGGGCTGACCGGGGGGAAGAACGTCGCAAACCCGAGCGACTCGGCGACGGCGTGGGAGTCGGCCGCGAAGTCGAGGATCGTCGAGGGAGGCGACTCGCCCGCCGGCGGAACGGGTCCCGGCGGAGCCTCGACCGGATCGACGAGCGTCGAGCCGAAGCCGTCGAAGACCCCGGCGAGGTCGCGATCCAGGTCGTCTCCCAGGGTCGCGTCGGGGTCGTCCCCTGGTTTTGGGATCGCGCGGTCCGGTTCCGTGGTCGGTTCGTCGCGATCGTCCGGGTCGACCGCCGAGCCAGCCATGACGCTCTCCTGACGGCGTCGCGCGGCTCGGCGACGTCCCCCTCGACCGATGGCATCCCCGCCCCGCCCGGCCCGGATGACGCCCGGCCCTACGACGAAGCTTCGTCGCAATCAGTCTAGGGGACGTGCAAGCTCCCGGCAAAGGAAAAAGACCGATCACGACACGTCCGCGACATCGGAAGACGCCGCTTTCGTCATGGCTCGAACGTATAAGTGCCGTCCGCATTCTGCTTGTACGAGCTGATGATCCGGAAGGCGATGACTTGCTTGTCGACCGCATTCCAGTAGTAGAGCGCGGCCGGGCTCAGCGCCGGGAGCACCTCGACGTCGTGGGCGCAGCAGGTGCACGGCAGCTTGAGGAAGCATTCGGGGAAGCACGCGCCGCAGCCCTCCTTCGGCATCTCCACGCCGTGCTCGTGCCCTTCATGGGCGTCCTTCGCGTCCGGCGGCGGACTCGCCTGGGGAGCGGCCTGGGGTGCCTGCGGGCTGGCCGTCGGCGCGGCCTTCGAAGGGGGCGGCGGGGGCCGGTAGCACGGCCGGATCGGGTTCGGGACGATCGCGTACGCCGAGACCTTCACCCACTGATACTGGGGCGCCGGCGCGGCGTACCAGACGTATCGCCAGACCCCGTCCGAATAGAGCCGCCATTCCCCGGTCGCCGCGGGAGTCTGCGCCGCCGCCACCGGGACCCATTTGTAAACCTCCAGCGGGACGACCAGGATCCCGTTCGCTTGGGCCCGCCCCTGACCCGCCGTCAACATCGCAAGGACCGCCACCGTCAGCATCAGCGTGCGTCTCATCGGAAGTGGCTCCAGAACGGAGACTGACATGCCAGGTCATGAAGAACGAGTGGCAATAAAACCCAACGAATCACTCTACGGGAAATAGGAGGCTTAGGAAACACATTCCGACGAAAACAAGCTTTTTCGTCCTCGACCGGCCGCTCGGCTGGGATCGGGGCTTCAACCTCCGGTTTGGGCTCGCACCCAGTGGATGAAGTCGGTCTCGGCGGGCGTCCCCCCGGCGGCCCGGACGAGCATGGCCACCTGGCCGCGATGGTAGGAGGAATGGCCGAAGAGCTGGGCGAGCATGTCCTCCACCACGTCCGTGCAGTCGACCCCGGTCAAGGTCTTGTAAGCCACGATGCGTGCGAGGTCCGAATCGCTCAGTCCAGACAGGCAGTCCCGCCAGCGCCGCTCGACGTCGGCCCAGTCCGCCTTCACGTCGTCGAGCCGGGCGTCCGTGGGGAACCGGGGGCCGGGGAAGGGGTCCGAACCTTCGATCCTGGCCAGCCAGATCCCGCGGGCCGCGATGAGATGGCCCATGAGGTCGACGGCCCGTCGATACTCGGCCGAGTCGCGGCGCTCGGGCGGGACCGTCTCCAGAGAATCGAAGACGCGGGCGTGCGCGTCGCATTCGTACTGGAACCAGCGTCGGAATCGGTCGGCGACGGGATCGGGCATGGTTCGGGGTCCGGATTTCGGGTGACGGAAGGGGTCAGGACTCGACGACATGGACACGGGACCGCCGAACCGTGTTCAGGGCGGGGGCTCGTGGGAAAACCCGCCCGCTGGCTGTTATCATGGGCCCTCACCGCAACGGGGCGATCGAGGAAGGATCATGCAGGACCGCCGTCTCGACGACAAGCCGACCGATGGAGCAGGGGGGGGCGGAGACCTTCCGGAGCCCTCGCGGCCGAGCCCCCTCCGCACCTGGACCTGGGCCGCCACGGCGGCGGTCTTCCTCGCGGCGCTGGTCGCGTTGGTCCCCACGGCCGGCGATTTCGGCGTGACCTGGGACGAGCCGGCGTACCGGTACAGCCAGGTGATCTCGGCGCAATGGTGGAGTCAGTGGGCCTCGGCGCGGTCGTGGGAAGACCTCCAGGCGCAGGTCGATCCCGACGCGCTCCTGTATTACTGGCCGTACGCCCGGTTCGGCATCAACTTCCACCCGCCGTTCGCGGGGCAGGTGAGCCTCGCGGCCCGCGCGGCGCTCGGCGGCGGGATGAAGGACGTGCCGTCGCGAAGGCTGGGGTCGATCCTCCAGTTCGCGCTCACGATCACGATCGGCTGCCACTTCCTGTCGCGGCGCTACGGCCCGGCCGTCGGCCTGGTGATGGCCGGATCCCTCTTGCTCACGCCCCGGCTCTACGGTCAGGCGCACCTGCTGGACACGGACATCCCCGGACTCTTCCTCTGGATCTGCGCCGCGCTCGCCTTCTGGAAGGGCCTGCACGAGCCCGACGCCCGGCGATGGCGGGTGCTCGTCGGGGTGCTGCTCGGGCTCGCTTTCCTGGAGAAGATGGCGGCGGTCGGGGTCCTGCTGCCCCTGATGCTCTGGCTGACGGTCGCCTACCTCCCGTCCGCCTTCACGCGACGATTCGGCCGCGCCGGCTGGATCGACGCGGCGGTCACGCTGGGGCTGATGCTGCTGCCGCTCGGCCTGGCTTTCGTGGAGATCCAGCTCCTCCAGCGTCGACTCCCCCCGCCGGCCCAGGCCGACCTCTTCTTCCAGACCACGCCCCGACCCCAGACCTGGATCCCCGGGGCGATCCTGGCCGTCCCCTCGCTGGTCTGGGTGCTCCGACGGATGCTCGGCCGATGGCGGCCGAAAAGCCCGATCTGGGGCGTGGAGCGGCCGGCCCTGGAGACGCTGGCCGCGATCCTGGCGTTCGCGCCCGTCGTGGGCTGGCTCGGCAACCCCGCCTGGTGGCGCGAGACGATCGTCAGGATGACCCACTACTACACGCTGAGCAACGATCGTCAGGGGGCCTTGCCGGACATCCTGATCCTGTACTTCGGCCAGATCTACAAGTACAGCCTCCCCTGGCACAACGCCTGGGTTCTGACGGCGATCACCGTGCCGCCGACGATCCTCGCCGCCGCCCTCGTCGGCGTCGCCTGGGGGCTGAGGCGGATTCGGACCGACCGGATCCCCCTCTACTTCCTGCTCCACATGACGACGCTCCCCGCCCTGCGGATGCTCCCGACGCCGGCGCACGACGGGGTCCGTCTGTTCCTGCCGACCTTCTTCTTCCTGGCCGCCTTCGCCGGCTGGGGGACGGCCTGGATCGGCGCGGCGGTCACCCGGCGGTTCCGATGGGGCCTCCTCGCGACGGCGGCCATCGTCCTGGCGCCCGCGCTCGTCTCCCTGGTGAGGATCCATCCCTATGAGCTTTCGTACTACAACATCCTGGTCGGCGGCCCGACGGGGGCCTGGAGCCGTGGGTTCGAGCTGACCTACTGGTACGACGCCTACACGCCCGAGGTGATCGCCGACCTGAACCGGGTGCTCCCCCCCGACGCCGAGGTGGACCATCTGAACGACAAGACGAACACGGCGATGCAGGTCTTCAACGACCAGCAGGCGCTCGGGCACCTGCGTCCCGACATCAAGCTCGTGCGACGCAGCGGCGATCGCTTCCCCTACGTCGTGCTGCTGACTCAGGACTCGAAGGCGACGGCGTTCACGCGCCTGCTGTTCGTCATGAAGCCCTGGTACGCGTCGGAGCCGTCGCAGCTCGGCGGCCTTCGGGTCGTCACGGTGGCCGACCCGGTGGCGGTCTCACGGGCCTGGGCCCTGAGCCTGCTGGTCGACGACGCCGACCGGCTCCCTGCCGACCCTGCGGCCTCGCCCGCCTGGGTCCGGTCGCACGCACCGATCCTCCAGCGGTTCTGGGGCGACGGGCTCCAGAAGGACAATCGGCTCGGCTTCAATGCGGAGCTCGTCGCCTGGGCACGCGACGAGCCCGAGACTTTGAAGGCCGCGGCCGCGCGGATCGCCGGGAAAGAGACGATCCAGGGCGACGCCGACGCCGAACGCCTCTCTCGCCTCCTCGTGCCGACCGTCGAGGGTCGCGCCCAAATCGTCCGGAAAGAACTCCTCGACCAGCTCCTCCGCGCCCGCCCAGAGGGACTGACAGAGGCCGTGGCGATCCTGATCGACCATCCCGACGCCGTGCTGGGAGCCCTTACCCGTTACGGCTACACCGACCCAGCCTCGATCGGGGGCTACCTCGACCGGGACATGACGACACCGTCGACCGCCCGACCTTGACCGCACTTCGCCGATTCGCTCCCAGGCTCGCTGATCGGTGGTATTGTCAAGGTGCCCTCATTGCGCGCCGAGGTTTCCAGCCGGGAAGGCCCCTCGGTGGTTCCCCGATCGGAATCGGGCACCGAGCCCCCGCCCGCGACCGCGGGGCGATTCGCGCCGAACGAAGCCAATTTTCACAGCCGTTTTCACTGGGTAATTCATTTACAGGAAACCACTTGCGTCCGATGGGTTAGATTTGCGGTTCGGGCGAACGAACCCAATCGTCGGAGACTTCAGCCGAGTCTTCCCGAACCCCTCAGGGAACGTTCTCAGATCATCCGCCGTCGTCGACTTTCAGGTGTCGCCATCGCGACAGGTCTGGTCGAGTGTGCCCACGAAGCGCGTCGAACGAACCCAATCCAGGCCCCAGCTTTCGCAACATAAGTCCCTTGGATCGAGGTCTTTGCGTCCGATGCGTTCGTTTCCCCGGCCTGCGAACGAAGCCAATTCCGGCGGACTCATCGGCAACGCGGCTTTCTGCACATGCGATCAGGTCCTAGAATGAAGAATCGGCGAACGGGGCGAAGCGGCCGGGGAGGTGGGAGATGGGCGTGATCCGGGTGTTGCCGCCGTCGGTCGTGAACCAGATCGCCGCGGGCGAGGTCGTGGAGCGACCGGCCTCGGTGGTCAAGGAGATGATGGAGAACGCGATCGACGCCGGGGCGCGCCGCCTGGAGGTGAGCGTCGAGCGCGGGGGGAAAGACCTCATCCGGATCGCCGACGATGGCCAGGGGATTGGTGCCGAGGATCTGATCCTGGCCTTCCAGCCCCACGCCACCAGCAAGCTCGAAAGCGCCGAGGACCTCCACCGGGTGCGCACCCTCGGGTTCCGGGGCGAGGCCCTTGCGGCCATCGCGGAGATCTCCAAGGTCCGCTGCCAGACCCGCCGGGCCGACGCCGACGAGGGGTCGGAGATCCTGATCGAAGGGGGCGTGGCCGGCCCTATCAAGAGCTGCGGCTGCCCCCCCGGGACGGTCATGGAGGTCCGCAACCTCTTCTTCAACACGCCCGTCCGGCGGACCTTCCTGAAGTCCGATTCGACCGAGGCCGGCCACGTCGCCGAGACCTTCTCGCGGATCGCCCTGGCGCATCCCGAGGTCCACATGACCTTTCGGTCGGCGGGCAAGATCGTCCACGACCTGCCGGCGGTGGCCGGGGTCCGCGAGCGGATCGCCACCTTCTTCGGGCGCGAGCTGGCCGAGTCGCTCCTCTGGGTCGAGGGGAAGCTGGATCAGGTTGGCCTGTGGGGATACGTCGGCCACCCCTCGCAGAGCCGGTCGAGCACCAAGGGCCAGTACCTCTTCCTCGCCGGCCGCTACGTCCGCGACCGGAGCCTCAGCCACGCCCTCAACGAGGCGTATCGCGGCCTGCTGATGGTCGGCCGCAACCCCGTGGCGTTCCTCAACCTGGAGATCCCGCCCGAGGAGGTCGACGTCAACGTCCACCCGACCAAGATCGAGGTCCGGTTCCGCGACCCCCAACGCATCTACAGCCACCTCCTCTCCACGCTCCGCCAGACCTTCCTGTCGAGCGACCTGCACAGCCGGCTGCAGCCCGTGCCCGGCGGCGGTCGGCCCGTCGAGGCGTCACCCTCGCCCTCGCCGAGCTACCCACCCGCGACCGTCTGGTCCCCCGGCGGCCCCTCGGTCGCGGTGCCGAACCCGAGCCGCCCCGAGCCCTCCTACGGCCTGGAGTCCGAGTTCGCCGACCGCCAGGCGGTGGCCTCGTGGTTCGAGCCCTCCCGGCCCCGCGCCGAGCCGCCCCACATCCCCGACTCGGTCGGCCAGGTTCAGCCGCCCGAATGGTCGCGGTCGCTCCCCGGCAAGTTCGAGTTCGCAGAGGCCGGGTCCTTCGACGAGTTCACCCGACCCTCCGAAGGGGCCGAGCCGCTCGCGACCCAGGCCGTCCCCCCGTTACTCCCGGCCGCCGAGCCGACCCGGGCCGCGTCCCGCGTCGCGGCTGAGCCGGTCCTGCATTCGAAGGCCATCCAGGTGCACGACAGCTACCTCATCGCCGAGACGAGCGAGGGGATGATGGTCATCGACCAACACGCGCTCCACGAGCGGATCCTCTACGAGGAGCTTCGGAAGCGAGTGGCCGAAGGCCGGGTCGAGTCCCAGGGCCTCCTCGTGCCCGAGCCCGTCCACATGGCGGCCGACGAGGCGGCGACCCTCTTGGAGCACGCCGGACTGCTCGCGGAGTTAGGGCTGGAGGTGGAGGGATTCGGCGGCGACACGGTGCTGGTCCGAGGCACCCCGGTGATGCTCTCGCAGCTCCAGCCCGAGCGGCTGGTGCGCGACCTGGCCGAGCACCTGGCCACGCAGCCCCTGCCGCCGACCCGCGACGGCCTCGTCGCCGAGCTGCTCCACATGGTCTCGTGCAAGGCGGCCGTGAAGGCCGGGCAGAAGCTGAACGCGGACGAGATCGACGCCTTGCTCGCCCGTCGCGAGCTGGCGGCCGACGCCCACCACTGCCCCCACGGCCGGCCGACGGCCCTGATCTTCACCAAGAGCGAGCTGGAGAAGCAGTTCGGTCGAATCTGAGCGACATCGGAAGGCCCCGTCGCGACGCGCGTCGGCTTCCTCTATCATCGCCCCGCCCGGCTCGCGTAGAATCGGCGGCAGGGAGCGCCAGGCGAGCCGTAAGGGTCGAACGGGCAAGCGAATAACGGTCCTCCCGAAGCGGGGAGTCATCCGGCGATGGCGAAGATTTGCGCGACGATCGGGCGGGGGCGGCACTCCTCCGTCATCGAGGAATGGCAGGCGGCGGCGAAGGCCGGGGCCGATCTGGTCGAGCTTCGCGTCGACTGCCTCCGGCGCGAGCCGGACCTCAAGCGGCTCCTCAAGGATCGCTTCACCCCTCTGGTCTTCACCGTGCGGCGGGGGGTCGACGGCGGCATGTGGCGCGGCGACGAGGAGAAGCGGCAGCAGATCCTCCGCGAGGCCATCGTCCTCGGGGTCGATTACGTCGACCTGGAGAACGACATCGCGGGCAAGATCCGCCGATTCGGGAAGACGCAGCGGATCGTCAGCCACCACAACCTCAAGAAGACCCCCGAGGACCTCGGCGAGATCGTCGCCGCCTGCCACGAGTGCGACCCCGACGTCGTCAAGGTCGCGGCGATGCCCGCCAACCTCGCCGACGCCTCGCGGATCCTCAAGCTCGGCCTCGACGCCTCGAAGCCGACCATCGCCATCGCCATGGGCGACCTCGGCAAGTTCACGCGCGTCCTGAACGCCAAGTACGGCTCGCCGTTCACCTACGCCGGCTTCAACCGGGAGCGGGTCTTCGCCGCCGGCATGCCCTACCTGAACGAGCTGAAGAAGGACTACTTCTACGACCAGATCGACGCCGAGACCGAGGTGTACGGCGTGGTGGGCGACCCGATCGAGCACAGCCTCAGCCCCGCCATCCACAACGCCGCGTTCCGCCACCTGGGGATGAACAAGGTCCTGGTCCCGTTCCAGGTGCCGAAGGGACAGCTCGAAACCTTCTTCGGGGAGCTGGCCTGGGTGGGTCTCAAGGGTTGCAGCGTCACCATCCCCCACAAGGAAGACCTCATCCCCCTGCTGGCGAGCAAGGAGGGCTCGGTCGAGCGGACCGGCTCCTGCAACACGGTCACGATCGACGCCGAGGGATCCCGGGTCGGATTCAACACCGACTACCGCGCGGCGATGGACTCGCTGGAAGACGTGATGGGGAAGACCGACGAGCCGGACGCCCCCAGCCCCCTGCTGGACAAGCAGGTGCTCTTGCTGGGCGCGGGGGGCGTCGCGCGGTCGATCGCCTTCGGCCTGCTGCGTCGGGGGGCCAGCGTCACGATCGTCAACCGCCACGACGAGCGGGCGACCAAGCTGGCCGAGGAGGTCGGCTGTCGGTCCGCGAACTGGGGCCTGCGGGCGACCCTGCTGGCGGACGTGGTCGTCAATTGCACCCCCGTCGGGATGCACCCCAACGTCGACGACACGCCGCTGCCGCCGTCGGCGTTCCAGCGTTCGGGGACGGTGGTTTTCGACACGATCTACCACCCCGAAAACACGATGATGCTCAAGCTGGCCCGGGAGCGCAAGTGCACGACCCTGACGGGCGTGGACATGTTCCTGCGGCAGGCGGCCCTGCAGTTCAAGATCTACACCGGACAGGACGCCCCCGTCGAGGTGATGCGGGCGGCCCTGAAACGGAAGCTGGGACCCCTGAAGGACGAATGAGCCGCGAACCGATGAGCGAGACGAACGGCGGGGGCCTGGCGCTGGTGGGCTATCGAGGCACGGGGAAGTCCACGGTCGGCCGGCTCCTGGCCGAGCGGACCGGCCGGACGTTCGTGGACGTCGACGACGCGATCGTCGCTCGGGCGGGCCGGACGATCCGGGCCATCTTCGAGGAGTCGGGGGAGCCAGCCTTCCGCGAGATCGAGGAGGCGGTCGTCCGCGACCTGATCGCCGCGCACCCCGACGGCATCCTCGGCACCGGGGGCGGGACGATCGTCCGCGAGGCGAACCGGCGGGCCATCCGCGGCCACGGCTTCGTCGCCTGGCTGCAAGCCGACGCCGACGAGCTGGCCCGCCGGCTGGAGGCCGACTCGGCCACCCGCGAGACCCGCCCCTCGCTGACCTCCAAGGGCGCCTTGGCCGAGATCGCCGAGGTTCTGGAGTACCGGACGCCCTTCTACCGGGAGGTCGCCCACCTCGTCGTCGACGCCCAGTCGCGAGGCCCGGCCGAGGTCGCTGACCTCATCCTGGAGCATTGGACGCGCGCCCGAGGCGTCCCGAAACCGGGAGTGACCCCGCCGTGTTCGTGAGCTGGCCGATCCTGGCGTTCCTGGGCTTCGGCGTCTTCTGCATCGGGGCGGTGGTCGGCAGCTTCCTGAACGTCTGCATCTACCGCATCCCCTGGCAGAAGAGCGTCATCTGGCCGGCCTCGCACTGCCCGCGATGCTTCGGCGCCATCTCGGCCTCGGACAACGTGCCGATCCTCGGCTGGCTGGCCCTGCGGGGCGAGTGCCGGTCTTGCGGCCTCCCCATCTCGGCCCGGTATCCCCTGATCGAGGCCCTGGTGGGGTTCTTGTTCCTGGGGCTCTACGTCGTCGACGTCCTCCTGGCCCCCCGCGACGCCTTCGGCCAGATCCCCGTCGCTTCCCTCGCCACCCTGGCCTACCACGCCCTGTTCGTGGCGCTCCTGGTCGCGGCGACGTTCATCGACTACGACCTGCTCATCATCCCGGACGAGGTCACGGTGACCGGCATGGTGCTCGGCCTCGGACTGGGCGCGGTCGCGCCCTGGGTCCGCCCCGAGCCCTCGGCGGCCTCGACGATCCTGGGCGGCCTGGGGGTGGGGGTCGTCGGCTTGCTCGTCGGCTCGGGCCTGACGGCGGGGGTGCGGTCGAGCTTCTCCTTCCTCCTGGGCCGAGAGGCCATGGGCTTCGGCGACGTCACCCTGATGGCGATGATCGGCGCGTTCCTGGGCTGGCAGGCGGCCGTCCTGACCTTCTTCCTCTTCCCGTTCTTCGGCCTGGCCCATGCGCTCTGGAAGTTGACGAAATATGTGGGGAAACGCCTGGCGGGGGTCGAATCCTCGAGCGCGGACCGCGAAATACCCGCGGGGCCCTACCTGAGCATGGCCGCCGTGTTCCTGCTCTTCTCCTGGCGATGGCTCTGGCCGAACTGGGCGGAGGGGCTGTTCGAGATGCTCCACGCGATCTTCTGGTGGCTGCTCGGCGTGAACGTCGGCCCCCTCCGCTAGGCCTATGGCCGCCCGGAGCCCCGCGGCGCGGCCCCCCGAATTCCGGGGGGACGCGAATCACGATCCCGGCTAGAATCCGGCACGACCGGTGCGAGGTCGGGTATCGGGGAGGACTTGGCCATGGCGTACCAGTACAAGCGACGGCGGCCGTCGATCATCCGAAACTTCTGGGTCTACCGCAGGCTGATCGGGACCGCCGTCCTGCTCGGCCTGATGCTCTGGTTCATCTGGGCCAACGACGCGGCGGTCACCGTCGCGTTCCCGTTCCGCCTGGGCACCTACCAGAGCACGGTGGGGGTCATCATCCTGCTGAGCGCCCTCTGCGGCTCGATCCTGACGATCCTGGGGATGACCGTCTTCTTCGCCCTGCGGAAGATGCGTGGCTCGCACGGGACTTCGGGTCCGGTCGAGACGACCGAAGATGTCGATGATCGGCCCCCGCCCGACTACGCTTCGAAAACCAAGGAGGGGTTTCCCGATTCCGGCTGGTGAAACGGCCGATAAAGGAGACTATCTCCAATCTCGTCCCCCATTCGGAAGGACGTCGTGGCCCGCGATACGGCAGCGAACTACCCCTGGATTGAACGCGAAGGCGGCCCCGCCGTCGGCCGCCCCTGCGCGGCCCGATGGGCCCGGATGGCCCTGCTCCTCGTGGCGAGCGGCCTCGCCGGCTGCTCGGGGCGGGGCACCTACATCACCGGGGGTCCGTCCACGGGGCAGCTCAAGTCCAGCCTGAGCCACCTGGAGTTCGAGAACGACCAGCTCAAGACGCAGGTCGCCCGTCTCAAGGAGGAGAATCGCCAGTTCGAGGACAAGCTCGTCCAGGAGCGCCTGCACAGCGACGTCCTGGTCACCAAGCTGGACAACGCCCGCAACCTGCTGCGAGATCAGGGATACGACTCCGGCTCCGACCCGGACCTCGACGCCCCATTGTCCCGCTCTCGGACGCTCCCCGCCGGCCGAACCACGCCCCCCAAGCGGAAATCCCCCGCCGCCCAGATCTCCCGAGCCAGCGACCTCGACGAGATCCCCCCCATCCGGATCGACGACGGGTCACGCCCCCGCTCCTCCACCCGGCCGGCCGGATCCCGGCCCGCGTCCAGTCGAACTTCGGAAGACGAGACGCTCGGGCTCAATACTGAGGACCTGCGCTGGGTCCCGATCGCCCGCGGCGAGGATGCGACGGCCTCGCCGAAGCGCTGAGCGGGATCGAGCCGGCGCCGAACCCCGCGACCTCCGCTGTCGTCCATCCCGACGGGCTGGTACGATCGTGGTCCAGCGAGGTCCGATCCGAACACCGAGGCGCGGCATGATCGTCATCATCGACTACGGCATGGGGAACCTGAGGAGCGTGCAGAAGGCCTTCGAGTCGGTCGGCCACGACGCCGAGATCGCGACCGACCCCGATCGGATCCGCCGGGCCTCGCACGTCGTCCTGCCCGGAGTCGGGGCGTTCGCCGACGCCATGACCGAGCTGCGCCAGTCGGGCATGGACCAGGCCTTCACCGAGGCCGTCCGCGCCGGAAAGCCTTGCCTGGGGGTCTGCCTGGGTCTCCAACTCCTCCTGACCACCAGCGAGGAAGACGGCGAGTACGCCGGGCTCAACCTGATCCCCGGCCGAGTCGTCCGATTCGCCCCCCGACCGGGGCTGAAGATCCCCCACATGGGCTGGAATACGCTGGAGGTCCGCCGGCCCATCCCGCTCCTGGAAGGTATCGGCCCGGAGCCCTCGGTCTACTTCGTCCACTCCTACCACGCCGTCGCCGAGGACCCGGCCGACGTCGCCGCGGTCTCTGCTTACCCCGAGCCGTTCACGGCCGTCGTCAACCGCGAGAACCTGACCGCCTGCCAGTTCCACCCCGAGAAGAGCCAGCACGTCGGCTTGGCGATGTACGCCAACTTCGCCCGCCAGTGATCCGGGGCGGACAACCCGGTCCACCCCCACGTCCGACAGGACCGCTCCGCCGACTACCGGGAAATTCCCCGTCCGCGGAATTCCGCCGGCTATGTTCCCTTCGATGGACCGCGCGCGGCGCGGGGGAGGTCGAGGGATCGACCCGGCAAGGAATGCCTGATCGTCGGAGGACGGATCCATGGGGAAGCACGTGCGCGGGCGTCGCCTGCGGCCTTTGCTGGAGTCCCTCGACGACCGTACCCTGCCGTCGGGGTTCACCCCGTCGCAGATCGCCGGGGCCTACGGACTGTCCTCGATCGCCCTGACCACGCCGAGCGGCGAGACGGTCCGGGGCGACGGGACGGGGCAGACCATCGCGATCGTCGGCGCCTATCACAACCCGACCCTGCTGTCGGACCTGAAGGTGTTCAACGACGCCTTCCGACTTCCGGAGGCCGACGTGACCGTCGTGAGCCTGGGCGGCGACGCGACCGACGCGACCTGGGCGTCGGAGTCGGCGATGGACGTCCAGTGGGCGCACGCCCTCGCGCCCGGGGCCTCGATCCTCATGGTCGAGGCCAGGTCCGACTCGGCCGACGACATCCTGGCGGCGGTGGACGTGGCGCGCAACACGCCCGGGGTCGTAGCGGTCTCCATGAGCTTCGGCTTCACGGAGACGGCCGGCCAGCACGTGTACGACCACCTCTTCACGACCCCGGCCGGACGCGCCGGGATCACCTTCATCGCCGCGAGCGGCGACCACGGCCCCGAGGGGGGGGCGATGTATCCCGCCAGTTCGCCCAACGTTCTGGGGGTGGGCGGCACCTCGCTCACGCTCGACGCCGCCGGCGCGGTCCAGTCCGAGGCGGTCTGGTCCGGGAGCGGCTCGGGCCAAGCTCGATTCGCCGCCCGGCCGAGCTTCCAGCAGACGTTCCAGCAGGGGGCCAGGAGGAGCACGCCGGACGTCTCGTTCCTCGGCGACCCCTCGACGGGCGTGAGCGTCTTCCACACGAGGCCGGGCGAGTCCCAGGGCGACTGGCGGGTCGTCGCCGGTACGAGCCTCGGTGCCCCGGCCTGGGCGGCCGTCGTGGCGATCGTCGCCCAGGGTCGGGAGTTGAATGGGCAGGGGAGCCTCGACGGCCCCTCCCAGACGCTGCCGATGCTCTACGCGCTGGCCGGCAAGGGTTTCCGCGGCGTCGCCAACCCGGTCTCGGCGACGGCCGCCGGCCTCGGCGTGCCGAACGGCCAGGCCCTGATCCCGGCGATGGTCCAGGGATCGTCGGTCGCCCCGGCCGTCAGGACGGACTTGCCCTCTCCCGCCCTCCCGGCGAAGGGGCCGACGATCCGTCGGCCGCCGGCGTTCCGGAGGGAGCGCGTGGCCCCGACGCCTCCCGTCCGCGTCGTTCGTCAGCCGATCCGGGCGCCGCGTCAGGCGGCCGCGATCCGGCGCGCCGGGGTCCGGGCCTGACCAGTTCCGGGGGATCGGATCGACGCGCCGCAGGACCCGATTTCCCCGCCATGCGGGGGACCGCTCGGTGCTTGCGAGCCCCCCCGGCGACGGCTAGAGTTGAGTCGTAGTTCAGACCGTTTCTCGGATTTGGTGAAGCTCCATGCAAGTGATCCCGGCCATCGACCTGAGGGGCGGACTGTGCGTCCGCCTGCAGCAGGGGGACTACGACCGCGAAACCGTCTTCGGGGACGATCCCGCGGCGATGGCCGGGCGATGGGTGTCGGAAGGAGCGGCGCGGATCCATCTCGTCGACCTCGACGGCGCGAAGGCCGGCAAGCCGGTCAACGTGCAGGCCGTCCGGTCGGTGGTGGAATCGGTGTCGGTCCCCTGTCAACTGGGTGGGGGCGTGCGAGACGAGGCCACCATCGCGACCTGGCTCGACGCCGGGCTCGATCGGGTGATCGTCGGCACGCAGGCCCTCCGCGACCCCTCCTGGTTCCGGTCGATGGCCGAGAAGTTCCCGGGCCGGCTCGTCCTGGGGCTCGACGCGCGCGACGGCATGGTCGCCACCGATGGCTGGCTCGAAACGTCGAACGTGTCCGCGGCCGTCCTGGCGGAGCGGTTCGACGACCTGCCGCTGGCGGCGATCGTGTATACGGACATCGCGCGGGACGGCACCCTGGAAGGCCCCAATCTTGACGCGACGGCGGCGCTTTGCCGCCACGTCAAGACCCCGGTGATCGCCTCCGGAGGCGTCGGCCAGCTCGCCGACGTCGAACGCCTGGCGACCCTCCCGGTGATCGGCTGCATCGTCGGCCGGGCTCTTTACGACGGCAAGTTCTCCCTGTCGGACGCCGTGGAACGCGCGGGACGGGCTCCGACCCGGTCCTGAGCGAAGGCTCCCTGTTCGCGCCTCGATCCGTGGCGTCGCGAAAGATGACCGAAAGGTCCCGGCGGTCCCCGTCCCCCGGACGGCGGACCTCTCGCCCCACGCCCTTCGCTTACGCGGATCTTCGTGCGTTTCACGGACCTCTCTCAAGGACACTCGCCATGACCACGACCTATCACGTCGCCGACATCAGGAACCTTGCGCTGGCTGGACATGGGGCGTCCGGCAAGACCAGCCTTGCCGACGCCCTCCTCTTCGCCGCCGGGGCGACCCCGCGCAAGGGTTCGGTCGACGACGGCACCAGCACGCTGGATTTCGACGACGAGGAGAAGCGCCGGCACTTCACGATCGACTGCCACCTCGGCCATCTGGAGTGGAACGGCAAGCAGGTCCACCTGATCGACTCGCCCGGCTATCCCGACTTCATCGGCAACGCCCTGAGTGCCCTGGCGGCGGTCGAGAACGTCGTCCTGGCCGTCTCCGGCCCGGCCGGGATCGAGGTCAACACCCGCCGGCTGTTCAACGAGGCCCGCCGCCTGGGGCTCGGCCGGTTCGTCGCCGTCACCAAGATGGACGCCGAGAACGTCGACTACCGCGCCGACCTGGAGGCCATCCGCGAGACGTTCGGCACCGCGTGCGTGCCGTTCAACGTCCCGATCGGCCAGGGCGCGACCTTCGCCGGGGTGATCGACGTCCTCCAGTCCCACGACGAGGACCCGGCCGGCTGCCCTCTGCCGCCGACCGAGGCCTATCAGATGGTCGTGGAGCAGATCGTGGAGAGCGACGAGTCCTTGATGAACCGCTACCTCGAAGGCGAGGAGATCGGCGTCGAGGAGCTTCGCAAGGCGGCCCACGACGCCATCGCGGCGGGAAAGCTCGTCCCGGTCCTCTGCGTCTGCACCAAGAAGGACCTGGGCGTCAAGGAACTGCTCGACCTGGTCGCGGCCTGCGGCCTGAGCCCCGAGGACGTCCATCGCTTCGGCACCCGGAACGATGAGGCCGAGGCCGGACAGGAAGAGATCCTGCCCTCCGAGGACGGGACCCTCGTGGCCCAGGTTTTCAAGACCGCCAACGACCAGTTCATGGGCAAGCTCAGCTTCCTGCGCATCCTGACGGGCAAGATCACGCCCGACACCACGCTCGTCAACCTGCGGAGCGGCAAGACCGCCAAGGCGGGGCACGTCTACATCCTCCAGGGCAAGGCCCAGGAGGAAGTCGCGGAGGCCATCGCCGGCGACCTCGTGGCCATCGCCAAGTTCGACGACCTGCACGTCTCGGACACCGTCAGCAACGTGGGCGGCAACACCAGCGTCGCCAGGCTCCAGGCCGCCCCGATCAGCTTCCCCGCCCCGATGGTCCCCCGCGCCGTGGTCCCGAAGGCCCGAGAGGACGAAGCGAAGATCTCCGCCGGCCTGACGAAGATCGCCGACGAGGACCCGACCTTCACCATCCGTCGCGACGCCCAGACCCACGAGCTGGTCATCTCGGGCATGAGCGACCTGCACCTGGACGTGATCCAGCAACGGCTCAAGAACCGCTACAAGCTGGAGATGTCCACCCACATCCCCCACGTCCCGTACCTGGAGACGATCTCCGCCCCCGCCGAGGCCGACCATCGCCACAAGAAGCAGACCGGCGGCAGGGGCCAGTTCGCCGAGGTCCACCTCCGCGTCCGCCCCGTCGAGCGCGGGAAGGGCTTCGCCTTCACCGATGCCGTGAAGGGGGGGACCATCCCCAATCAATACATCCCGGCGGTCGAGAAGGGGGTGCGGGAACGCCTCGAGAAAGGCGTGATCTCCGGGAACCAGGTCGTCGACGTGGAGGTCGAGGTCTACTTCGGCAAGGACCACCCGGTCGACAGCTCGGAGCAGGCGTTCAAGACGGCCGCCGCCAACGCCTTCCGCAAGGCCTTCGAGAAGGCCTACCCGGTGCTGTTGGAGCCGATCGTCTCGGTCGACGTCACCGCGCCGTCGAGCTATTTCGGCGACATCTCGGCCGACATGTCGACCCGTCGCGGCCACATCCACGGGATGGAGGCCCAGCCGGGGGGCCTGCAGTCGATCCAGGCCGTCGTGCCGCTCGCGGAGATGCTCTCCTACGCTTCGACGCTCAAGAGCATGACGTCGGGGCAGGGCTCGTTCGCGATGGAGATGCGGGGCTACGAGCCGGTCCCGCCCAACATCCAGCAGCAGATCGTGGAACGCTACCAGAAGACCCGGGCGGGCGTCGAGGAGGAATGACGTCCAGGATCACCGAGGCGGCGTCGCTGGCCGACGCCGCCTCGTCCGGACGCTCTCACCAAAAACCGCCGAAGCCGCCGACTCCGAAGCCCATCCCCCAGGCGGGGCGGGCGTAGCTGTCGATGCTGCGCTGGATGGAGTTGTACCGTTGGGTCCCGGCGTTGTAGGCCGCGATCTGCTCGGCCCGGTCCGGGGCCCCGCCCCCCTGATCGAACTTCGCCCGCTGGACGGGGTCGCGTGCGGTTCGGTCGTGGAAATCGTCCCCCGCCGAGTAATACTCCGCGTATCGCCCGCGTCCGCCGGGATTCCGGAACCCGCCCTGCTGATCCCCGTGGTAATACTCGGGGTACGGGTAGGGATTGTGGTGCACGATGCTCCGACGCTGCTGCGGATAGTGCGCCGGCGGCCGGACGTGGGCCGGGTAAGGGGCCTCTCCCTGGCCGGCATCGGCCGCGTCGATAGCTGGCGGGGGGGGAGTCGCGTCCTGCGAGACGGCGAAGCCGGAGAACGCCGCACAGGCCGCGAAGGACGCGGCTGACAACGTGGCGAGCCGGAGACGTTTAAGCATTGGTGGAAGATCCCAGGAAGGAGCGGGCGCGGGCCGAACGCCTCGGACGCGATCATCTCCTGAATTCTAGGAGACGTGCGCGCCGAGAGCTTCGGAAATCCAGGAAAACCGAGACCGGGGGACGGTCGCCCGCCCCCTCGCTCAGTCGGGATCGTAAGAGAGGTTCGGGGCCAGCCAGCGTTCGACCACCGACAGCGGCAGCCCCTTGCGCGACGCGTAGTCCTCCGTCTGATCGCGCTGGATGAAGTCGACGGCGAAGTAGCGGGCCTGGGGATGGGCGAAGTAGAGCCCGCTGACCGACGCCCCGGGGTGCATCGCGTACGACTCGGTCAGCCGGATGCCGGTGGCGTCCTCGGCGTCCAGCAACTTCCAGAGCGTCCCCTTCTCGGTATGATCCGGGCAGGCGGGGTAGCCGGCCGCCGGGCGGATGCCGCGGTACTTCTCGGCGATCAGGTCGGCGGGCGAGAGCTGCTCCTCGCCGCCATAGCCCCAGTCGCGGCGCGCCTGCTGGTGGAGGGACTCGGCGAAAGCCTCGGCCAGCCGGTCGGCCAGGGCCTCGGCCATGATCGCGTTGTAGTCGTCCAGCTCGTCCTTGAACTTCTTCACGAGGGCGTCCGATCCGACGCCGGCCGTCACCGCGAAGGCGCCCAGGTAGTCGGCCTTGCCCGACTCGACCGGGGCGACGAAGTCCGCGAGGCAGCGGAACTCGGCCTGGCCCTGCCGCTCCCACTGCTGGCGCAGGAAGTGGAACCGGGTCAATTCCTCGGTGCGGGACTCGTCGGTGTACACCACCACGTCGTCGCCGACGGAATTGGCCGGGAAGAAACCGTAGACTCCACGCGCCTTGAGCGAACCGTCGGCGACGATCCGACCGAGCAGGGCCACGGCCTTCTCGTGCAGTTCGCGGGCGACCTCGCCGACGGTCGGGTCGTCAAGGATCGCCGGATACTTCCCCTTCAGCTCCCAGGTCGAGAAGAACGGCGACCAGTCGATGAACGGGATCAGCTTTTCGAGCGGGTAGTCGTCCAGGCGACGGGCCCCCGTGAACGACGGCGCGGCGAGCGGCGAGGCCTCCCAGTCGATTCGCGAGCGTCGGGCGCGGGCGTCGGCCAGGCTCGACAGGTTCCGCTCGCGACGGCCGGCGAAGGCCTGCCGCTCGCGCTCCTGCATCTCGCGATTCTGCCTGTCCATCTCCTCCCGAGCGTCGGGCCGATTCAGCCGATCCACGACGCCGACGGACCGCGAGGCGTCCTTGACGTGCAGCACCGGGCCGGAGTACTGGGGGGCGATCTTGACGGCCGTGTGCTTGACGCTCGTCGTCGCCCCGCCGATCAGCAGGGGGGTGGTGAAACCCTCGCGCTTCATCTCGCGGGCGACGTGGACCATCTCGTCCAGCGACGGCGTGATCAGCCCGGACAGGCCGATGACGTCGACCTCGTGCTCCTTCGCCTTCTTGAGGATGTCCTCGCAGGGGATCATCACACCGAGGTCGATGACCTCGTAGTCGTTGCAGGCGAGGACGACGCCGACGATGTTCTTGCCGATGTCGTGGACGTCGCCTTTGACCGTCGCCATGAGGATCTTGCCCCGCGCCCTGTGGCCCGACGAAGACTCGCCGGCGGCGAGCGCGCGGGCCTTCTCGGCCTCCATCATAGGGGTCAGGTGGGCGACGGCCTTCTTCATCACGCGGGCGCTCTTGACGACCTGCGGCAGGAACATCTTGCCAGCGCCGAAGAGGTCGCCGACGACGTTCATGCCGTCCATCAGCGGCCCTTCGATGATCGAGAGCGGCCGGGGATACTCCTTCAGGGCGGCGTCGACGTCCTCCTCGACGAAGTCGACCGTCCCGGTGATGAGCGCGTGCTTGAGCCGCTCGGCGACCGGCTGCTCGCGCCAGGCGAGGTCCTTCCCCTTGTCCTTCTTGCCGCCGGCCTTGACCGTCTCGGCGAACTCGGTGAGCCGGTCGGCCGCGTCGGGGCGACGGTTGAGCAGCACGTCCTCGACCCGCTCCAGCAGGTCCTTGGGGATCTCCTCGTAGACTTCGAGCTGGCCGGCGTTGACGATGCCCATGTCCAGGCCGGCCTTGATGGCGTGGTAGAGAAACGCCGCGTTCATCGCCTCGCGCACCACGTCGTTGCCGCGGTACGAGAACGAGACGTTGCTGACGCCGCCGGAAGTCTTCGACTTCGGGAACAGCCGCTTCAACTCGCGGACGGCCTCGATGAACTCGACGGCGTAGTTGTTGTGCTCCTCGATGCCGGTGCCGACCGTCAGGATGTTGCAATCGAAGATGATGTCTTCGGGCGAGAAGCCGATCTCTTCGGTGAGGATTTTGTAGGCTCGTTTGCAGATCGCGACCTTGTGGTCGCGCGTGACGGCCTGTCCCGTTTCGTCGAAAGCCATCACGACCACGGCCGCCCCATAGCGGCGGACCAAGCGGGCTTCCCGTTTGAACTTCGCGAGGTCATCCTTAATGGCGATCGAGTTGACGACCGACTTCCCCTGCACGCACTTCAGGCCCGCCTCGATCACCTCCCACTTGGAGGAGTCGATCATGATCGGGACCTTGGCGATGGCCGGGTCGGCCGAGACCAGGTTGAGGAACCGGGTCATGGCCGCGACGCCGTCGATGAGGCCCTCGTCCATGTTGACGTCGACGATGTTGGCGCCCGACTCCACCTGGTCGCGCGCCACGGCGAGGGCCGCCTCGTAGTCGCCGCTCTTGATCAGCCGGGCGAACTTCTTGGAGCCGGTGATGTTGGTCCGCTCGCCGACCATGATGAAGTTGGTCTCGGGGCGGACGACCAGCGGCTCCATGCCGCTGTAGGTGGAGTAGCCGGGTAGGTCGGGGGTCTTCCGCGGGGCGACCCCTTCAACTTCCTTGGCGATCGCGGCGATCCATTCGGGCGTGGTGCCGCAGCAGCCGCCGACGAGGTTGAGCCAGCCGTTGCGGGCGAACTCGCCGAGGGTCCTCGCGGTGCGGTCGCGGTCGCCGTTGAAGCCGCCGAAGCCGTCGGGCATCCCGGCGTTCGGGTAGCAGCTCACGCGCGTCTTGCAGATCTCGGACAGGGCCTCGATCGACGAGCGCATCTGCTCCACGCCCACCGCGCAGTTCAATCCCACGCTCAGCGCCGGGTAGTGCGAGACGGAATAATAAAAGGCGTCGACCGGCTGGGCGGAGAGGGTCCGGTGGCTGTCGAAGATCGTGCCGGAGATCATCACCGGCAGTCGCCGGCCGATCTCCTCGAAGTAGGAGTCGATCGCGAACAGGCACGACTTCATCACCAGCGTGTCGAATGAAGTCTCGGGCAAGAGCAGGTCGACGCCGGCCTCGACGAGGGCGGCGATCTGGACCTTGTAGTTGGCGACCATCTCGTCGAAGGTCACGTCGCGGCGGCCGGGGTCCTCGACGTGGATGCCCATCGAGAGCTGCTTCTTCGTGGGCCCGATGCTGCCGGCGACGAACCGGGGCTTGCCCGGATTGCGCCGGGTGTAGTCGTCCGCCGCCTTGCGGGCGATCTCCACGGCGCGGATGTTCAACTCCCGGACGTGCTCCTCGAGGCCGAATTCCTCCAGGGAGAGGGGGTTGTTGTTGAACGTATCGGTCTCGATAATATCAGCGCCGGCTTCGAGGTACGCCCGATGGATGTCCTCGATCATCTTGGGCTGCGAGAGCACCAGGATCTCGGTGCAATTCTTGAGCTGGATGGGATGGTTCGCGAACCGGGCGCCGCGGTAGTCTTCCTCGGTGGGCTGATATGAATAGATGACCGAACCCATGGCCCCGTCGAGGACGAGGATCCGTTCCGCGAGCAACTCCTCAAGTCGTGACGACGCGACGGGGATGTCCTTATTCACGAGCAAGCGTCCAGTCGGAGAGGGGCGGCCGGGCTCCGGCGCCCATCGGAGACTTCGACGGGGGGCCGGGCGGGCGAGCCCGATGGCGGGTGCGGATGACGAGCCTCTGCCGTTAGGCATGGAATTATCCGGGCGATTTCGCACGAGTGTCAAGCGGAGTTCCGCGGCACGACGGCCTCCAGCCTCCTCGCCCGCCCACTCCCGCGATCCGGCGACGAAGGTGGACCATGACCCCGTTCGATCCCGATCTCGACACGATGACCCGGCCGACGACGGTCGCGCCCGGCGAGGTGGCGGACTTCCAGCGTCTGATCGCCAACCCCCTGCTGGCGGTTATGGCATTGCTGGGCGTCTGGGTCCTCTTCCGCTACTCCCTGGAGTCGCGGAACCTCGCCCTGTTCCTGGCGACCCTCTTCGCGGCGGCCGTCTGCCCGCTCCTCATCCAGTATCATTGTCTGGACTGCGGCCGGACCGACCTGGCGCTGCGATCGAGGGCGCACGCCTGCGCCGCGGTCGTGCATCGTCGTCGCGCCGACGAGGACGCTCCCTTCTTCCCCCCGACGTTGCGATCTCAGGTTAAGGCCTGGGCCCTGACCTCGGTACTGGCGGGGTTGCTCTACGCCATCTTCCGGCACCACTCCTGAGCCCGCATCGGTCCGGACCCTCAGCGGGGCTCGACCAGGGGTTCGGCCTTCGACGACGCGGCGTAGCCCCGCCCTTTCCAGCGGCTGGGGCGCCCCAGGATCTTGCGGGCGAACGAATACCACTGGATCGCCACCAGCAGCGCGACGCCCACGGGGTGAAGCAAGGCCCCGGCTAGCGACTGCCGAAATCGTCGAACCCCGATCATCCGAGGTGCCCACGCGGCCGCCACGGCGACGCCGAGCGCCCCCAGTTCGAGCCCCGTCCACGGCCGGGGCCAGGACGACGCGGCCGCGACGGCCAGCGCGAACGGGGCGACCTGGCCCATCAGGAGGATGATGGACATGGGGACGATCAGCCCCGGCGACGCCAACGCCTCGCCCGCGTTTTTGGCGAGGCCGTGCCAGACTTCGCCCGCGTTGCGGTACATCCGGCAGGTCGCCACGTCGGTCGCGTCGAACAGGTCGTTCCGCAGGCCCGCCGCCCGGAAGGCGCGGGGTAGCTTGATGCCGTCGTGGAGGGATTCGCGGATCGCCGCGTGGCCCCCGGCCTGGAAATAGCCCTCGCGGCGGGCGACGAAGAGTTGCCCGCAGCCCGCCGAGAGGGACGGCAACTGCGTCCGCCTCATGCTCACGATCGACAGGAATCCGAGCATCACGAAGTGGATCAGCGGGATCAGCAGCCGTTCCATCAGGCTTCCCGTCACTTGCCTCGGGATCCCGCTCGCGAGGTCGACGCCCGACTCGTCCATGAATCGACCCATCCGGGAGAGGGCGTCGGGCTTCAGGATGACGTCCGCGTCCAGGAAGACGAACAGGTCGTGACGCGCCTCCTGGGCCAGCAGCCAGCAGGCCCGTTGCTTGCCGCACCAGCCCGGCGGCGGGCCCTCCCCCGAGATCAGCCTTACGCGGTCGTCGCGCGCGGCGATCGCCCGCACGACGTCGGCCGTGGCGTCGTCGGAGTCGTCGTCGAGGACCACGACCTCGATCGGCCCGCCGGCGTTCGCGAGGATCGACTCGACGGCCCAGCCGATCGCCCGCTCCTCGTTCCGCGCCGGGATCAGGACGGAGACGGCCGGAAAGTCCTGGGGAGCCTCCGGTAGCCGCCGATAAGCTCGAAGATTCCCGACGAAGACGACCGCCGGCGGGATGGCGAAGGCCAGGCAGGCGAGGAGAAGGGAGGTCATGAGGGTGGACCGTCGGAGTACTGGTGGACCTGGTGTTCGCTCGTGAATCGCTGGCCCCGGAGCGCGTACCGGAGCCGGCGTCCGAATTCATAGACCCCGCCGACGCCCGCGGAACCCCGGACCAGGGTGTCGAAAGGCCCTTCTTCCCGCGTCAGCGAGGCGGCCGCCAGCCCATCTTGCGCCTCGACGAGGGCGGCTTCCAGCCTCCGCGTCCAGGAATCGGCCGATTCGGCCCCTCCGTCGACGACCGGGATCCAGGCACCGAAGCGGACGAGGATCTCGGGCCGCCGGTCGTTCCAGAACGGATACTCGATGGCGAGCGGGACGACCGAGGCGTGGGACGTGCGATGGAGGAGCCGGCCGAGTCCTTCTTTGAAGCGGACGGGCCGGTCCCGGACGTCGACGAAGCGGCCCTGTGGAGTGATCCACAGAACCGACTCCGGCTGCGAGAGGATCGCCGAGCATCGGCGGAGGAACGCGAGGCCGCCTCGCGCGGTCTCCAGTTCGATGCCGAAGATCCCGACCCTTTCCAGGACCCGATATTGATTCACGCCCCCCGCATCCATCGGCGCGTAGTGGAGGCGCGATGGGCCGAACGACTCGCTCAAGATCAGGGCGACCATCGGGTCCCACCAGGACGCGTGGTTCATGACCACGATCAGCGGGCCGGGCGGCGGGGGCTGGAGGTTCCCGAGCCGATCGACGCGAAGCGCGTGGAAGTTCTTCGCGACGAACCGTCGGCAATACTTGCGGAACCCTTTGAAGAACCACGGGTAGCTCGGGGGGAGGGCGGAGGGCGCCTCCCCCCGAGCCTTGGAGGCTCGGGCGGCGCGCGGCATCAGGAGACGCCCACCGGCGGCCCCGAGGCCCGCTTGGCGAGCGGCTCCCGAGTCGGCTCGACCAGGCCGTCGGAGTCGAGGGCGTCGGCGGCGATCCAGCCCGACATCAGGACCATCGGCATGCCCGGCCCCGGATGCGCCGCGCCTCCCGCGAGGTAGAGCCCGGGGACGTCCGGGCTGCGATTGGCCGGCTTGAATCCGCCGCTCAGCCGGCCGTGACTCGCGAGCCCGTAGATCGCGCCGTTCAGGACGCGGTAACGGTCGTGGATGTCCTGCGGCGTCAACCACCGCTCGAACTTGATGTGCTTCTCCAGGTCGGTCAGGCCCGCCGTCCGTTCGAGCTTGTCGAGGATCGTCTTGCGGTAGGTCGGATAGAGGGTCGACCAGTCGTGGTGCGGGCGGAGGTAGGGCGTGTGCACCAGGACGTAGAGGGCCTCGCCGCCCGGCGGTGCCGTCTCGGGCTCCGTCCCGGCCGTCGCGCAGACGTAGCAGGTCGGGTCCGGCGCGGGCTCGCCCTTGTTGTAGATGAAGTCAAACTCCTCGTGCGGGTCTCGCGAGAAGACGAAGTCGTGATGCCGCAGGTGCTCGTAGCGACGGTCCAGACCCAGGTACATGACGACGCCCGAGCAGGCCGGCTCGTACTTCCGACGCCCTTCGAACTTCTTCGCGGCCTTCTGATCCGTCAGCAATTCCCGATGGGTGCGGACGGCGTCGGAATTGGAGACGACGGCCGCGAGCGGGACCTGCCGCCCGTCGGACAGCAGGACGCCCGAAACCTTCCCCTTCGCATCGGTCTGGATCGACTCGACCGAGGCCCCGGGGACCAACTCGACGCCCAACTCGCCCGCCAGCTTGACGAGGGCCTCGGCCACGGCGCGGGTTCCGCCGCGGGGGTACCAGACCCCCTCGCCGGTCTGCATCTGCGCGATGCCGCAGAGGATCGCCGGGGAGAGGTCGGGCGACGAGCCGACGTACTGCGTAAAGTGGTCGAGCATCTGCGCGACCCGGTCGTCCTTGACGAAGTTCCGGACGGTCCGGCCGACCGTGCTCCAGGGTCGCATCCGCAGGACGTCGGCCAGCATCGCCACGTTGAAAGTAGCGGACGGGTCGAACATGTCGCGGACGGAGCCGATCGACTTCCAGAAGTAGAACCGCTGCGAGATCTCCTCCAGCTTCTTCGAGAAGTCGAGGAAACGGCCGTACTGACCGGACGCGTCGCCGCCGGGAGTGAAGGCGTCGAGCGCCTCGGCCATCCGAGCGCGGTCGGCGTGTAGGTCGAGGACCGTGCCGTCGTCGAAGAACGAGCGCCACTGGGGGTCGAGGTTGATCAGGTCCAGCTCGTCCTTCACGTCGCGGCCGGCCTCCGCGAAGATCTTCGCCAGGACCGAGGGCATCAGGAGGATCGTCGGCCCCATGTCGAACCGATATCCGGCCTCGGCCAGCACGGCCGCCTTGCCGCCGAGCCAGGGATTCTTGTCGAACAGGACGACGTCGTAGCCCCGCGCGCCCAGGACGCAGGCCGAAGCCAGCCCGGCCAGCCCGCCGCCGACGACGCCGATGCGTTCCGATTTGCTCATAAGATCAGATTCCTTCATGATTCAGACGACCCCGGCGAGGGGCGGGAGCGGGACGTCGTCGGAGTCGACCGGGACCGAAACGCCCAGGTCGCGGCCCACGAGCTTCGACGTGATCCGGGCGGATTCGAAGATGACGGGGAGTCCGCTCCCCGGGTGCGTCCCCCCGCCGACGAGGTAGACCGACCGGAGGTCCTCGAAGCGATTCCGGGGCCGCAGGTAGAGCATCTGCCGCAGGTTATGGGACAGGTTGAAGGTCGCCCCGAGATGGATCTCGTAGTCCTGATCCCAGTCGGCCGGCGTGACCTGACGCTCGAACACGATCCGCGACGCCACGTCCTTCAGGCCGAGCTTGCCGAGCTGGCGGACGGCCAGATCCCGGAACGCCGGGGCCTCGCGGGCCCAGTCGACGTTGTCGTGCTGGTGCGTGACCGGGAGGAGGACGTACAGCGTGCTCTTGCCGTCGGGAGCCAGGGACGGGTCGGTGACGCACGCGTTCTGGACGTAGAACGACGGGTCGCGCGACAGGACGTGTCGCTTCTCGATGTCGTCCAGATTCGCGATGTAGTCCTCGGCCAGGTAGATCGTGTGGTGGGCGAGGTCGTCGTAACGGCCCTCGATCCCCAGGTAGAGCATGTACGTCGAGCAGGAGAACCGCTTGCGGGCGATCTTCCGATCCGACCAGCGGGGCCGCAGCTCGTCCGGCACCAGCCGGCTCATCGCCCTCGCGAAGTCGGCGTTGATGACGAGGGCGTCGCACTCATGGACGCCCGACCGCGAGCGTACTCCCACGGCCTTGCGACCCTCGAACAGGATCTCCTCGACTTCGTCGTCCAGCGAGATCGTCGCTCCCAGGTCCTGCGCCACGCGGGACATCGCCTCGGAGACCGCGCCGCAGCCGCCGATCGGGTGGAACACTCCGTACTCATACTCAAGGAATGACAGTATCGAGAACAGGCTGGGGCAATTGAACGGCGACATCCCCAGGTACTTCGACTGGAAGGTCATCGCCAGCCGGATGCGGGGGTCGTGGAAGTAGCGCTTCAATTCGCCGTCGAGCGACAGCCAGGGGCGGAGCAGGGGAAGCATCCGGGCGAGCTTCGGCGAGAGCAGGTCGCGGAACCGCAGGAAGGGCGATTCCAAGACGGTCCGGAACTGGTCCATCTTGACCCGGTTGTCGGCCATGAACCGCCTGAGTTGCGCGGCGTCGTGAGGCGAGAAGGCAGCGATCTCCCGTTCCATCCGCTCGACGTCGGGCGTGGCCTTCAGCTCGCCGCCGCCGCCGAAGACCAGGTGGTACTGCGGATCGAGTCGTACCATCCGGGTCTCCGCGTGGAGGTCGCGTCCCACGGCGGAGAAGATCGATTCCAGGACCCTCGGATAGAGGAAGAAGGTGGGCCCCAAGTCGAACCGGAAGCCATCCGACTCAAACGTCGACGTCCGGCCGCCGACCTGGGACTGACGCTCGAGCACGGTGACGGAGCATCCTGCCGACGCGAGGAGCATGGCGGCCGCCAACCCCCCGGGCCCCGCCCCGATGACGACGACTCGTTTCTTGCGACTCATCGGCCGTCTGTATCTCCGTAAATCGGCGTCCCGGCGCCGGCCGTCGTCCCAGCCTCTCCCACCTCGGAGCGATCCTGCAGGCGTTGATCTCGGCGAAACGGCCGACATCTGCGGGACTATCTGAAATTACGACAAATTCTGTTCAGAGATCAAGCGGGCGATCGGACGAGTCCCCGGCGTGTGCTCCAGGATGATCTTGAAGATCACGGTCAAGGGGACGGCCAGGACAAGGCCGACGAAGCCCCAGAGCAAGCTCCAGAAGGCCAGACCGATGAGGACGACCAGCGGGTTGAGCCCGAGGGCCTTGCCCGTCATGGCCGGCTCGATGAGATTCGCGGTGACCCCGTGGATGGTCAGCAGGATCCCGGCGAACGCCAGCGGGGGCCAGACGTTCGGGAACTCCAGGAACGCGATCGCCAGCGGCGGGATGACGGAGATGAGCGGCCCGATGTACGGCAGGAAGTTCCCGAAGAACGTGAGGACGCCCCACGTCGCCCCCCCGGTGATCCCGAACGCCATGCACAGCGCCCAGACCGGGATGGCCACGAGCAGGCTCGCCTTGACCTTCACCAACAGGTATTCCGAGACCGCCTCGTTGATCGACTCGACGATCTCCAGGATCCTCCCCGCCCGCGCCGAGGAGAAGCTCGATCGGATGCGCGCCGGGACCGTCGAGGCCGATTGCAGCAGGAAGATCATGTAAAACGCGATCACGACGGACTCCAGCGCCATCGACATGAAGGCCGAGGCGGCCCCCCGGACGAGGCGCTGCGACATCTCGGCCGTCAACGAGTCCTCCTCGGTCGTCTCGTCCCGGACCGTGCCGTCCCCCGCGAACGCTGGGGTGACCGAGGCGACCGCCCGTCGCACGGCTCGCTCCAGTTCCGCCTCGCGTTCCTGGTACCGGGCGCGGCTCTGGTCGATGCTCACGATGTCGTGATAGACCATCCGTCCGAGCGCGAGGATGCCGAGCGTGAATCCGAAGGTGATGAGCAGGAAGGCGAAGACGGGCCGGACTCGCCGACGCAAACGATTGTAGAAGGGCAGGAAGAGATAGCAGAGGAGGACCGCGATCAAGAGCGGACGGAGGACCGGTTCGAGACGTTCCAGCAGGTAGAGGCTGGTCGCGACGCTGATCAGCGTGAACGCCAAGGAGCGCGAGCCCCCCAGCTCCGACGCCTTTTCCAGGATGGAACCCGCCGCCTCCAACTCCGGCGAGGCGTCGGGAGCCGCCGACGGGGGGGACTCGAAGGAGGAGGGCGGGAGGCCCGGATAATCGCCTGTGTGTGCATCCATCGTAAACGCGCTCCTCAGTGTCGAAGGGCACCGTCATTAGTCCAGGGAATCGCGGACTCAACCCAGTCGAGAAGCTCCGTGGGGTCGAGTTTCGCAGCGAAGTCGGCGAGGGCGTTGCCCAACGGGCAGCCGAATCCGGCCCAGAATCCTTCCAGCGGGTCGATCCGGAGGCCGGAATTCCGAGGCCGCGGCACACCCTGCCCGACCTCGCCGGCGGGCATGGCCGAGATCGGAACCGCGTCGAAACCGAAGGCTCGGACGATCGGCCGAGCCCACGTCGGCCTGTCCATCACCTCGGGGCCGACGACGTTGATCAGCCCGGAGACCGCCGTCCCGTCCAGGCGGACCACGGCGCGATCGACGTTCAGGCGGTGGGTAGGGCCGCTCGGGATGGTGGGAGGCTCGCGCCGGCTCATCGTACGGATGAGCTGGCAGGCGAAATTCTCGCCCTGTCGCTCCGGCCCGAAGGCTGGGCAAGTTCGAGACGTCGTGAGGCGATCCCCCAACGTGCGTTCGAGCACGGCCCCGGCGTGGTGATCGTCGCAACCGCGAATCCAGAGCGGATTGGTCGGCGACTCCTGGGATGGGGGCCCATGGGGACGGTCGAAGACGTCGGTCGAGGTGGGAGTCGGTCGAGAAGCCGACGAAAGGGCTGACGGACTGGGCGTCGCGGAGCGCCTTCCAGGGCTCCTTGGCGCCGGCGTCCTCGGATGACAGAACGTCGGGTCGCGCGACCGTGAGCGGTGACGACATCCCGGATCCGCTCCTTCCCAGATGCCGCGCCAGGCGCGGCCGCCTCGTCGGCCTGGCCGATCCGAGCGACATCATAAGGCTGGCGGGATCGGGAAGGAAGCGTGGGGTAGATGGATTCGGATCGGGGTCGGACTGTCGCGCCGCGGGCCCCTCGCTCGCGGAAGGGCCGCGCGGAGCGTTTCCCTCGTCCGTCAGCTGTTCCGGGTGCCGAACACGCCACCCCGAGGGCCGAACGCCGCGACGTACGAAGGCAGGATGCCGAGCGTGCCGTTCGTCCCCCCCGCGAGGGTGACGAATCGGACGCGCTGCATGTTGCTGGCGAGTTCGGCGCGGTCCGCGGCGGTGCCGATGGCGTTCTCCATCAGTTCGGCGACGGAGAGATCGCCCTCCGACGTCCCGTCGAGGGCGGGGTTGGCGCTCGTCAGGGCCGTGCGATTGGAGAGACCGACCCCTCCCGTCGGGTTCCCGGCGCCTAGGCCTCGTCCGTAAGGGAGCTTGACCTCCAGGGCGGCCAGCCGGGAGTCGAGGCTCGCCAGGCCCGTCCCGGCGCGATAGAGGTACGGCTGCGAGCCCTGCCCGTAGGTGCCGACCCCCACCTTGTCGTAGAAGCGAGCGGTGAAGCCCCCCTCGCGATCGTAGAGCGTCAGGACGTTGCGCGAGAAGTTGTTGATCGCCACGTCCACCGACCGCTGGACGTTCTCGTAGGTCCGGCTGGTCAGCACGAAGGCGCCTTTCAGGCCCAAGGTGTTCGATCCTCCCCACGCGGCCGGGAACCGGAAGCCGCTCAGGAGGGCGCGGGCTTCCATCGGGTTCGGCTGCTCCGGCACGAACTGGTGCTTCTTCATCGAGTGTTCTCCCTGGAATGCCTGATGAGTCTCGGCGCGTCCACCGGGGCGCGGAATTGCCCATCGGCGACTCCCAGGCCGCCGTGCTCTCGCCCGCACGAGGATCGCAGGAATCCCTCCCGCTCCACGGCCGACGGCGCATCGTCGGATCGGGCGATCGGCTCGTTTTGAATCCGCCGAGGCAAATCTCGTGTGAAGACCGAGCGTCTCATCGACCGGGGATACGGCGAACTTTCCCGAATCTTACGAACGATTTAGCGACAAAAGAAGGCGGCCGATCGCGCGACGCGGCGGGCAGGGAGCCTGGAACAGGGGGTCTCGGAAGTCCCGAGATCGTTCGCAAAGCTGGGGATGCGCTGAGATGGAGGGATCAGGGTTTGGGGTCGTCGACCTTCTCGGCGGCCTTGAGTGCGGCGTCGAGGAGTTCGGCCTCGGCCCTCCTCATGTTGGGCCCCTCGACCTTCGCGCCTTCGGCGCCGGTCGGGCTGCCCTGGGAGAGCCAGATCTCGTAGGCTCGGGCCTCGACCTCTTTTCGGACCTGCTCCTCGGCCTTGAACCAGTTGGCGGTGCTGACCTCGTCACCCTCCTCGCCTTCGGGAGAGCCTTGCGCCACCCAGAGCTCATGGGCGCGCATGCTGGTCAGGCGGCGAAACTCGGCGGAAGGTCCGGGGGCGTCTTCCGGGACGCCTTGGGCCGCGAGGACCTCTTGAGGAGGGACCTCGCGAGCGGGGAGGACGCTATACACCAAAGCCGCCGCCGCGAGGAGCGTCAGGGCGACCAAGCCGGTCGCGATCAAGGGGCGGGAAGAGGGAAGGGAATCGGTGGCCAGCCCCCGGTCCAGGTCGGCCAGGAAATCCTCCAGGCGGGCGTAGCGACTTTCGGGGTCGAGGGAAAGGGCCTTCATGAGCACCCCGTCCAGTCGCTTGTCGAGCGTCGGCTCGACGGTCGAGGGGGGCTTGAAATTGCCCACCGGGCGTTTTCCCGTCGCCATCTCGTAGGCCACGGCCGCGAGCGAATACTGGTCGGACCGGGCGTCGACCGGACCGCCGTTCTGCTGCTCGGGCGACGCGTAGACGAGAGTGCCGATGCCCCGGTTGGTCCGCGTCAGGTCGCCGCGCTCGGACAGGAGGACCGCCAGCCCGAAATCGGCGACCTTCACCAGGGAGTCGGTCGGCGTCAGGATGTTCTCCGGCTTCAGGTCCCGATGGAGGATGCCCTTGGCGTGGAGATGCACCAGGGCCTGGCCGATCTGGGCGAGGATGGCCCGGCGTTTGGCGGCGGGGACGGCGCGGCCGCTCCGCAGGAACTTGCGGAGGTCGCCGTTCTCGATGTATTCGGTCACCAGGAACGGCTCGCCGGTCTCCGGGAGCGTGCCGAAATCGAGGACGGTCAGCACGTGGGGGTGCGACACCATCGCCAGGATTTTCGCCTCGCGTCGGAACCGCTCGCGACGCTCCGAGGCGTGCTCGGCGTCGGGGGCGGTGAGGAGCTTCACGCAGACGGCCCGCCCCAGGTTGAGCTGCCGCGCCAGGTAGACGCGGCCCATGCCGCCGCGGCCGATCTCGCGCACGACCTCATATCCGGGGACGTCGGGGACGGTCTCGGGATTTACATCGCTCCGCGGCATGGCCGTTCCTCCCGGATGCGGGGGCCGAAGGCGGATCGCCCGCCTCGACCCGGACGCTGTCGGAGACGTCGGACGGACCGGGGTGGAAGATTCGCAGGCCTCGCATCCCGCGGGACCCCCTGTATCGATTTGAACAGATGTCTTCACGTCTTTCAAGCCCGACGTCCCGGCGGGGACCGGCGTGCGCGACGACCGGGGTCGGACGCTTCCTCCAACCTGCGATGGCGTCTGGCGTGCTCGGACGAGGCCGATTACACTCGTCGCAGGTCCGTCGGGGCGAGGCCGATCGAGGGGCGTGGGACGCCCCCGGCCTACCATGCCCGGGAGGGCCCGCGAGGCGGTGGATTGATGGACTCGTTCGGCCCCCCTTGGATCTGGGCCCAGGCGACCGGGTTCGCCGCGCCGGCCAACCCCGCCGCCACCGCCTACCTGGCGCTCCGACGTTGGTGCGGCGGCCTGACCCTTTCGCCATCCCGCCCGGCACCGGAGTGGGACGTCTTCCTGATCCTCGGCGCGGCGCCGCTGGTGCTCGCCGTCGCGGCCTCTCTGTTCCAGGGTCCCGGGACGACGTTCCGGCAGGTGGTGGACGTCTTTGGCCACGCCAGGCTCTTCCGCGAGGCGGTGACGCGCATCTGGCAGGCCGGTCGCATGGTGACGATCCTCCTGACCTGCACTGTCCTCTCGTGGACCGGGAGTCAGAGCCTCGCCTTCTTCTCGGGTGACGCCGAACGGGGAAGGTCGGACCTGCTGCTGCTGGAACGGAGCCGGGGGCCGGTCGAACTCATCCTGGAGCATGGAGCGGCCGCGGCGACCACCCCGCTCCGCGACGTGGCCGGGCTGGGGGACTACCTGCCGCTCCTCGTCGCCGCCGTCGTGATCGTCTACTCGTCCGCCAGGAGTCGCTCGTCGTCCCCGAAGCCGGGCCGGGGATACGCCGCGGAGGGCGATGCTGGATCGTTCGACGACGCCTCCGGGTGGCGAAGCGCCGTCGGTGCCTGCGCGATCCTCTACGTCCTCTACCGGCTCTTCGCCAGGGCCGCGGGGGGGGGCGAGCTTCCCGTCGGGAATTGCCTCCTCCTGGAGGTGCTCATCATCCCCGCGCTGATGCTGGCCTGCGACGGCTTCCTCCTGGCCTGGATCCTCGCCGAGCTTCGAGACGGCGGCTCGGCGGACGACCAGGCCGGCGCGATCGACGCCCGGCCGGCAATCGGCCTGATGCCCGCGGCGTGCGTCGTGTGCCTCGCCGTCCTCCCGGCTCGCTACGCGGCGACCCTGATCCTCCTGGCGTCGCAGCATCTCCCCGCGACGTGGATGGCGGGCGAGGCGGGGCGAGCCGTCCGCTGGTCGCTCGGGCCAGGTCTGCTCATGCTCCAGGCGGGCTCGTTGGTGGTGATGGGGATCGCGGGACCGGCGGCCTGGGGACGGGGGTCGATCCGCGAAGCCGTCCGCGGCCTCGGCCGACTGCTGACCCGTGAGGGAGGGAGGCTCGTCGTGGTGGCCGTCGTGGCGGCGCTCGGTTGCGGGTGCCTCTCGGCGCTGGCGTATGCGGTCCTGTTCCTGCTGCCGCCCGCCGGGTGGGTGTTGCCGGCGGCCGACGCCTACGCCCACTATGTGAGCCTTCCCGTCGGACTCTGGACGCTCTCCGCCCTGGTCCAGCTCGGCGAACAGAGCCTGCCGACGGCCCGCCTGGCCCGCGACCCCAACGAAGTCGAACCCGAGATCGTCCCGATCCGCGGGCAAGGCGACGCGGCCGCCGAGGGCTCGGCCCTGACCCTCGGCTGATCGACGCGAACTTTCGGCTCTGCGGCGCCCTCCGAAGGGGAGGCGGGCGATCGACGCCGGGCGAACCCGGCGCGGGCGTAGTCGCAGGGCGCGGTACCCGGCGACGCGATGCGCGGAGTGGGAAAAAATGCCGGAAAGCTTCGCCCGGAACGTCCACGACGTACGTACTGGAGTCGGCGGCGCCGTCGGGGCACCGCGGCGATCCGTGAGAGGCTGGGGCTTCCGGTTCGCTTGACAGATTCGCGACGGCGGGGTTGTAATGGCGATCGACGACTCCAGACCACCAACGTGTCACCCGTCGTCGAGAGCGGCTTGCCCTGGGAGACCCATTCGTCCGCCTTCCGGACCCCTCGCTCGCTTCGCCGACCTTCGCGGGATCCCTCGCCAGGTCCAGCCCTCCCCTTTCGCCTCGCAATCGTCCCGTTGGCAATACGGTCGCGCCTTGAGCCGGAGCGGGGCGTCGCGCGCCTTTCCCGCACCGGCCGAATCGGGATCCTCTCCTCTCCGAGCGACCGATTCGCCGACTCGATCTCCTCTCGGTGGGCAAACAGCCTGAAACAACGACCTACAGGAGGATCCTAGTCATGTCCGCAGGATCGGATCTCATCACCCTGGTCGCCCGTCGCCAGAACCCCGACGAGTACAAGCAGAAGCACTGGACCGGCACGTTCGCGGAATATCTCGATCTCGTCCGCCAGGACCCCAGCGTTACGCGCACGGCCTATCAGCGGCTGTACGACATGATCATCAGCAAGGGGACTTCGGAGATCGTCGTCAATAAAGACAAGCTCGTCCGCTACAACTTCTTCGACGACCCCGACGAGGGGGGCCAGGACGCCATCTTCGGGCTCGAACGGACGATGATCAGCCTGGTCAACGTCCTCAAAAGCGCCGCGCACGGTTACGGCACGGAACGCCGCGTCCTCCTGCTCCACGGCCCGGTCGGGAGTTCCAAGAGCACCCTGGCGCGGCTGCTGAAGAAGGGCCTCGAACGCTATTCCCGCTCGGAGGAAGGCCGACTCTTCAGCTTCGGCTGGAGGGACGTGGGCCCCGAGGGGGAGGAGACGTTCCTCGAATGCCCGATGCACGAGGAGCCGTTGCATCTCGTCCCTCAGGACGTCCGAGCGGAGGTCATGGCCCGTCTCGCCGAGGGGAGGACCCTGACCTACGACCTGAACGTCGTCGGCGACCTCTGCCCGTTCTGCCGGCAGATGTTCAACGATCGGATGGAGCGGCACGCCGGCGACTGGGCGGAGGTGGTGCAGGACGTGCGGGTCCGCCGACTGATCCTCTCCGAGCAGGACCGGATCGGCATCGGGACGTTCCAGCCCAAGGACGAGAAGAACCAGGACGCCACCGAGCTGACCGGCGACATCAACTACCGGAAGATCGCCGAATACGGCACCGAGAGCGACCCGCGGGCGTTCAATTTCGACGGCGAGTTCAACATCTCCAATCGCGGCATCATCGAATTCATCGAGGTCCTGAAGCTCGACGTCGCCTTCCTCTACGACCTCCTGGGCGCGAGCCAGGAGCACAAGATCAAGCCCAAGAAATTCGCCCAGACGGACATCGACGAGGTGATCGTCGGCCACACCAATGAGCCCGAGTACAAGAAGCTGCAGTCCAACGAGTTCATGGAGGCCCTGCGCGACCGGACCGTCAAGATCGACGTACCGTACGTCACCCGTCTAAACGACGAGATCCAGATCTACCAGAAGGACTACAACGAGCGGAAGGTCCGCGGCAAGCGGCTGGCCCCCCACACACTGGAGGTCGCGGCCATGTGGGCCGTGCTCACCCGGCTGGAGGAGCCCAAAAACGCCGGACTGACGCTGATGCAGAAGCTCAAGCTGTACAACGGGAAGACGCTCCCCGGCTTCACCGAGGACAACATCAAGGAGCTTCGCGAGGAGTCCGAGCGCGAAGGGATGCTGGGCATCAGCCCCCGTTACGTCCAGGACAAGATCTCCAACGCCCTCGTCGCCCACCCGACCGAGCGCTCGATCAACCCGTTCATGGTGCTCAACGAGCTGGAGTCGGGCCTCAAGCACCACTCCCTGATCAACAGCGAGGAGACCCGGAAGCATTACCGGCACCTGCTCGCGCTGGTCAAGGAGGAGTATGAGGACATCGTCAAGAACGAGGTCCAGCGGGCCATCGCCGCCGACGAGGACGCCCTCACCCGCCTCTGCGGCAACTACATCGACAACGTGAAGGCCTACACCCAGCGTGAGAAGGTCCGGAACAAGTACACCGGCCAGGCCGAGGAGCCCGACGAGCGCCTGATGCGGTCGATCGAGGAGAAGATCGACATCCCCGAGAGCCGCAAGGACGACTTCCGACGGGAGATCATGAACTACATCGGGGCCCTCTCGCTGGACGGCCGGAAGTTCGACTACCGAACCAACGAGCGGCTCCAGAAGGCTCTGGAGCTGAAGCTGTTCCAGGACCAGAAGGACACGATCAAGCTCACGAGCCTCGTGTCCAGCGTGGTCGACAAGGACACCCAGGAAAAGATCGACATCGTCAAGGCCCGCCTCATCCGGAGCTACGGCTACGACGAAGATTCCGCGACCGACGTCCTGAACTACGTCGCGAGCATCTTCGCCCGCGGCGACGTGAAGCGGGGCGGCCATTGAGGACTCGCCGCGAGCCCCTGGAGCCGCGCCGGGCTTTCGTCCGGCCGGTTCGAGGGGCCGAGACCGGTAGAGAGGTCGCGTCGCCCCGCCCGCGAGGCAGGCATGGGCAGCCTGCGTTCCGGGCAGGGCGAGGCGAAGTGACATCGCTCGATCCCGCGAAACCGACGATTCCGCGGGCCGGCTTGATGACCGAGGGATGCCCGGCCTACAATTTGCCGTTGAGACGTCGATCGATCCTTCGACCCGGGAAGCCGGATCTCGCCGATCGTTGCGAGCCGCGATCTCAACCCACCTCCATCGTCACCCGGCCGCTACGCCTCGACCCGTCCCGGATTTCCACCCTCGAACGTTTCAACCTGCTCTTTGCCAAACGGATTCCGGCGGATCTCTGATCTATCCGGAGTATTCGTCGTTTCGTCCGCGTCGGGGCCGTCGCGGCGGGACGGCCGCGTCCCCGGCCGGGATGCGAATCAACAAACCTGCGAGCGGCGGGGGCTCGAGAGCCGTGGTGCGAAAAATCGATCGCGACGCCAATCGTTTCAAGCAGATCGTCCGGGGCAAGATCAAGTCCGACCTGCGGAAGTACATCACGCACGGCGAACTGATCGGCAAGACCGGCGGCGAGTTCGTCTCCATCCCGCTCCCCCAGATCGAGATCCCCGAATTCCGTTACGGGGACAAGAATCGAGGGGGCGTGGGGCAGGGGCCCGGCGACGTCGGCACGCCCATCGGACGCTCCGGCGAGGGCGAATCCGGCCCCGGCGCGGGCGAGGCCCCGGGCCAGCACATCCTCGAGGTCGAGCTGACCATGGACGACCTGGCCCAGATCCTCGGCGAGGAACTGGCCCTGCCGCGCATCGAGCCCAAGGGGCGGGCGAACATCATCGAGGAGAAGGACAAGTACACGGGCATCCGCCAGGCCGGCCCCGAAAGCCTGCGGCACTTCAAGCGGACCTACAAGAAGGCCCTGAAGCGCCAGATCGCCTCCAGCCAGTACAATCCCCGCGACCCCCTGGTGATCCCGATCCGCGAGGACAAGCTCTACCGATCGTGGAACCCGATCACCTCTCCCCAGTTCAACGCCGTGGTCCTCTACCTGATGGACGTCTCCGGGTCGATGACCGACGACCAGAAGGAAATCGTCCGGACCGAAGCGTTCTGGATCGACACCTGGCTCAAGAGCCAGTACGACGGCGTGACGACCCGCTACATCATCCACGACGCGGTCGCCAGGGAGGTCGACGAGCACACCTTCTACCACACCCGCGAGAGCGGCGGCACACGCATCAGCTCGGCCTACAACCTGGCGAACAAGATCATCGAGGAATCCCACTCGCCGATGGACTGGAACATCTACGTCCTCCACTTTTCCGACGGCGACAACTGGGGCGAGGACAACCGCCAGTGCATCGGCCTCCTGCGCGACCAGCTCCTGCCCAAGTGCAACCTCTTCGGCTATGGGCAGGTCGAGAGCCCCTACGGCTCCGGAGAGTTCTACCGCGAGCTTGAGGAGGCCTTCGAGGCGGTCCCGAACATGGCGCTCTCCGAGATCCGGAACAAGGAGGGCATCTACGAGTCGATCAAGGAATTCCTGGGCCGCGGACGCTGAGCAGGGCCGGGGAAGGAGGCCCAGCGGGCCGCCCCGAACCGACCACCGACGAATCGAGGGAGGGGCCGGAACCATGTCGATCGCCAACACCCACGACCTGCCCGCCGACCTTCGGGCCATCCAGCTCGAAACCGAAGGCCACGCCCGCGACTACGGGCTCGACTTCTACGAGACGATCTTCGAGGTCCTGGACTACGACGAGATCTCGGAGATCGCCGCGTTCGGCGGCTTCCCGACCCGCTATCCCCACTGGCGGTTCGGGATGGAGTACCAGCAGCTCTCCAAGGGCTACCGCTACGGGCTCCAGAAGATCTACGAGATGGTGATCAACAACGACCCCTGCTACGCCTATCTCCTGCGGTGCAACCAACTCGTCGACCAGAAGCTCGTGATGGCCCACGTCTACGGGCACAACGACTTCTTCAAGAACAACATCTGGTTCAGCCAGACGAATCGCAAAATGATGGACGAGACGGCGAACCACGGCACCCGGATCCGATCCTACATGGAGCGCTTCGGCGAGGACGCCGTCGAGAGCTTCATCGACTCGTGCCTCTCGCTCGAGAACCTGATCGACGTCTACTCGCCCCACATCAAGCGCCGCGAGCCCGTCGATCGATACGACTTCCAAGAGGGCGAGGAGGCCGATCCTCAGACGTCGAAGTTCCAGAGCAAGGCCTACATGGACGGCTTCATCAACCCTCCAAGCGTCCTGAAGGAGGCCCAGCTCCAGCAGGAGGCCGAGCGTCAGAAGGCCAAGCCCTCCGCGTTCCCCGAGCAGCCCGAGCGTGACGTCCTTCTATTCCTGCTGGAGCACGCCCCGCTCAAGACCTGGCAGCACGACGTGCTTGCGATCATCCGCGAGGAGGCCTACTACTTCGCCCCGCAGGGCCAGACCAAGATCATGAACGAGGGCTGGGCCTCCTTCTGGCACTCCACGATCATGACCCAGAAGATCCTCCACCCGTCCGAACTGCTCGACTACGCCGACCACCACTCGGGCACCATGGCCACGCAGCCCGGACGCCTGAATCCATACAAGCTCGGCATCGAGCTGCTGCGCGACGTCGAGGAGCGCTGGAACAAGGGCCAGTTCGGCCCCGAGTGGGAAGAGTGCGACGACTACGAGACCAAGCGACGCTGGGACACCCAGGCGGGCCTAGGGCGAAAGAAGATCTTCGAAGTCCGCTGCATCCACAACGACGTGACCTTCATCGACACCTTCTTGACGCAGGACTTCTGCAAGCGCTATCAGCTCTTCAGCTTCAAGCACAACGATCAGAACGAGCTCTACGAGATCGAGAGCCGCGAGTTCAAGAAGATCAAGGAGCGATTGCTCTTCAACCTGACGAACTTCGGCCAGCCCATCATCCGAGTCAGGGACGGGAACTATCGAAATCGAGGGGAACTCTACCTCGGCCAGGAGCACTTCGGCGTCGACTTACGCCTGGATTACGCCCAGGACACCATTCGTCATCTTCACCGCCTCTGGACGCGTCCGGTCCACCTGGAAACGACCGTCGACGGGCGGCCGACCTTACTATCGTTTGACGGAACCGATCACTCGATCCGCCCTTTGGGAGGTGTTTCCCATGACGCTGAGCCGAAAGATCGCCGCCGCGCTTGACGAGAACACGAGGGCCTACAACCTCCCCTGCGTCGTCACGCTCGACGACGGGCCCGACCGGATCAACCTGGAGATCACGTCGCTCGACTCGGTGGGCGTCGCCCTGGACGCCCTGGAGTACGTCGCTTCGGATCGCAAGGAATGGACGCCTGAGGCCCTGAACGCCTGGGGCGAAAAGCTGTCGAAGAGCGTCTCCTACCTCCTGGAACCCCTCAAGGTTCTGGAGGTCGACGGCGGCGCGGGGCTGGCGCAACTCCGAAGCGCGTCCCCGACCGTTCGCGGCGACGTCCGCGGGTACTACGAGGTTCGACTCGATCGGCAAGGGATCTGCCGGTTCGAACGGTACGTCGTCGACCCCGGCGGACGCGGCCGCCGACGCACGCCATGCCACCTGACCCGCGAGGTGGTCGAGCGACTCGCCGACGACATCGCAGCCGGTTCGAGCTAAGGCCGGGCTCCGTCCGGCCATCGATTTCGCACACGCCGGCGGATCTTCAGAGCGCCGCCGGCTCTCCATTTCGAATGTGATCCCCCCGCGTCATCTCGATCGGGTCCGCCGGCGAATGGCAGCTCGACCGCGTTCGGACCACCTTCGCCGCGACGTGATAACCGCCGCATCGAGGGCATCGATAGACGCTCAAGCGACGATTTCCCAGGTCGCGACCGGTGGCGCGGTTCCAGATCTCCATCGCCACGAGCTGCCCCTGCGCCCCCTGCCGATCGGCATGGAAGAGGCGTCGGCAGGCCGGATCGAACATGGGGAGGATCATTTGAGGCGACATGACCGCGAATCTCCTGAGTCGATAGGGTTCCCCGCGCCTCCCTGCCGCCGCGAGCCCGATCCGCGTCCCCCGTCGAGGGGCGGAAAAATCGACCGGCGCCCGCACCCATGAATGCCGCACCGAGTGCATCGTTCTAACGCGGGCCCCCTATTCCGGTGACTCGATTCGCATCGACCTTCGCGACGCCAGGTTTTCCAGGAGTCGTGAGCCTGGCGAGAAGCTTCCCATGAAGCGCCCAAAGTCACTCATCGGGAGGGTTTCTTGAGGGCCCGACGTCGAGGGGGTACAGTAGGGTGGGCCCGGGGAACATGCGTCGTTTTTTTGCAGACCGTCCGCCTGGGCGGTTCAGGATCCGGCATGCTCGATCCGAAGACATCGCGATTCTGGAAAGCGGGGCTGCAGAGCGGGCTGCTCGACGTCGAGTCACTCGCCCGGTGCTGGGAAGCCATCCCGCCCGAGAAGCGGCACGCATCGGAGCACCTCGACCGCAGGTTGGGCCGGCAGGCCGTCCAGCTCGGCCTGCTGACCCTGTGGCAGGCCCAGCAGCTCCTCGCCGGCCGCGTCACCGGATTTCTGGTCGATCGCTACGTCTTGCAGGACCTGATCGGCCAGGGAGGCATGGGTCGCGTGTACCTCGCCAGGGACAAGCGATTGAATCGCCAGGTTGCGTTGAAAATCCTCTCGCCCGAGCGGATGAACAACCCCCGCGCGATCGCCCGATTCCAGCGCGAGGCGAAGGTCGGCGCCCAACTTCAGCACGAGAACCTGGTCCGCCTGTACGACTTCGGAGAATCCAACGGGCGACACTTCCTGGTGATGGAGTTCATCGAGGGCCGAAGCCTTGGCTTCTTCATCGCCACGGAGGGGCGGATCCCATACGCGCTGGCCGCTCGGTTCTGCCAGCAAGTCGCCCTGGGGCTGGACCATGCGCACCGCAAAGGTCTGATCCACCGCGACGTGAACCCGTATAACGTCATCGTGACGAACGAGGGGGTCGCGAAGCTGGCGGACATGGGACTGGCGATCGATTTGGCCGATGAGGGGCAGGTCACGCGGGACGGCGCCACCGTCGGCACGTTCGATTACGTCGCGCCGGAGCAGGCCCGCCATTCGCACTCGGCCGACATCCGGAGCGACATCTATTCGCTCGGCTGCAGCCTGTATCACATGATCTCCGGCCAGGTGCCGTTCCCGCACCCCAGCCTGGCGGAGAAGCTGTTCGCCCACCAATCCCAGGATCCGGCCCCGCTCTCCGCCATGACCCCCGACCTGCCGCAGGGGCTGGTCGAGGTCGTCGCCAAGATGATGCGAAAGAAGCCCGAGGAACGCTACCAGACGCCACTGGAACTGGCCGCCGCGCTTCGGCCCTTCGCGGAAAAGACGACGTCCGACCGCGAACCCGTCCTGACGGCGATCGTCGCGGAGGTCGGGCAGGCCGAGGCGAGACCCGAGATCGCGCCTCCGGAGGTGCCGACGAGTACGACAGGGGGCGGCGACGGAGGCGCCGGGACTTCCGGAGAGTTTTCGCTCGGCCTGGAAATCCCTCCCGAGCCTTTGCTCACCGACGTTTCTCGAACGTCCAAGCCCTGGTTCGGTTCGAGCGGAGGCCGAACGTCCTCCTCCGGCAGCGGGACGAGTTCAAGCGGATCTGCCTCGACATCGGGCGTCTCGGCCTGGCACCTCGCCACGGCGGCCTCGACCGGACGAGGTCGCTGGATCGCGGCGGCGACCCTGGTGTCGGTCCTCGGGCTTTATGTGGGGACTTCCGCCATCCGGAGGTGGTGGCCGATCTCATCGGACGATTCGACTCCGCTCCGCAAGTCGGCGTCCTCGGCCGTCGGGAAGGATTCCGGGCGTGCGAGCCCCCCGGAGTTCTCCTGGGGAAAAGCGTCGATCGCCGTCCTCGGGGTCGACGGGAAGATGAAGGCGGCACCCGACCTCCTCAGGGCGATGGAGACGGCCCTTGGGGGCAAGGGCGTCGTGGTGTTCAAGAGGGGGGAGCCGATCGAATTCCAGGCGGACGCGGGCCTGAGCCTGTCAGGTCGCGGGAGCTTGCAGCTGCAGGGGGAGGGCGGGACGCCCACGGTCCTGAAGATCCGCCTGGACGGGAAGAAGCCTTTCCTGTCGCTGGGGTCGAGCGTCAACCTGGTGTTGAAGAACCTGACTCTGGAAGTCCACCGAAGCGGCGCCACGGAGGGAGCCGCCGCGACGCCGCCGCTAATCATGACCGCCGGCAAGTGCGAGCTCGATCACTGCGAACTGCGGGCCGCGCCGGCGGGCGGCTATCCCGGCTCCTGCGCCGTCCGGACGGATGGGAGCGGGATGAAGATCGATCATTGCTGGTTCGAGGGCTTTGAAACCGCCTTCGAGATCCACGCCCTGGCCGGCGCGACCCACGTGATTCGCGAATCCATGTTCGTCCCGGGGGGTACGCCGTCCGAGGCGGTGAAGGCCGGGAAATCGGTCCGGACGGGGTGGGCAGGCAAGATCCGTTTCGAGGGGGGCGGCTTGAGAGACGGATCGCGGTCGCTCCGGCTGGAACGCTGCACGGTTTCGGGCGAGGGATTGCTGCAACTGGTGGATTTCCCGGATCGCTCGAGGCTCGACCTGGAGGTCGTTTCGTGCGCAGTGAAGGTGGACCGGCTCCTGGATTGGAAACCTGCCACGCCCGAGGTTCCGCTCACCCGAGACGTGGTAGCCTGGAAAGGAGTGGAGAATCAGCTCGACGTGGTGGGCAATTCCTGGGTCTCGGGCCCGTCGAGCGTCCCTCCGATCGCCGGGCTCGACGAATGGTCCGCGCTCTTCTCCGAGACGCGACCGATCCGTTCGGCGATCCAGTTCGCGATGGGGCCGACGACGCCCGAGGGGCGCCTCTCCTCGCGAGCGTACGCGATCCTCAACGCGGACGCCTCCTCGCCGGGCGCCGACGCCGAAGACGTCGGCCCGCGGCCCTGAGCCCCGGCGTCAAGGATTGTCGTCGCCGAGCAGGTGCTCGCTGGATCGAAGGATGCGCTGCTGGCGGGTGACGGATGCGATGGCGGCGGAGGGCGTCACGCTCTGGGCCTCGAGGTCCGCGAGGTTCGCCTGGCAGAAGGGGCACTCGACGACCTCCAGATGGAACTGGAAGTACGCGCCCAGGTCGGGATCGAGCGCGTCGAGCAGATAGCTCCCCAGCTGCTGGCGGGTCGGGCAGGTCAGCCGGGACCGGCGCCAGATGGCCCCCAGGGAATGGAGGTGGAAGTCGTCGCGATCGTTGCGGACGTCTTCCAGGCGTGCCCGGAGCGAGGCCGATTCGCGAAGGGCTTTCTCGACGCGGGCCATCAGTTCGGGCGGCAGTCGATCGGCCAGGTAGGCGCGGAGCGTCTCTTCTTCGATCGCGGCCGGGCCTTGGGTCGGATCTTCACGACTCATCACGCCGTCACCCTTCGTTGAGTTCGTCGAAACTCATCCCCGCGCGGCGGGCCATGTCCTTGAGCCGGGCGATCGTCTGGAACTTGTAGCTGGCCACGGCCTGCTCGGTGAGGCCCAGCCGGCGGGCCACGTCCTTGTTGGCCCAGCCCTTCACGATCAGCAGCTCCATGCAGCGGATTCGGTCGAAGTCGCCCCGCCCGAGCCATTCGCGGACGAGGCGTCCCATCGATTCGCTGAGGAGCTGTTCCTCCTCGCGTCGACGTTCGCCGCTGCGGGCGATGCTCGACGCGGCGCGGGCGCCGCCGGCCACCTCGTCGAGGGGCCGGCCGTGGTCGTCCGAGCCGAATTGGTCGATAGGCCGCCGTCCTTGCTTCCGGAGATGGTCGGTCAGCTTGTGGGCGGCGATCGAGAACAGGTAGGCTTCGATGTCGCGCTTTTCGTCGTAGTGCGGCAGGCTCGTGAGGAAGCCGATGAACGTCTCCTGCACGACGTCCTCGCTCGCCGCGCGATCCCGCAGGCGGCTGTCGACGAAGGCGAGGAGCCTGCCCTCGAAACGCTCGATGAGTTGCCGCCAGGCCAGGGCCTTTCCCGATCGGACTTGTCGGACGATCAGGGCGTCGGATTCGGACGTCGCCATCGGAGGAGGTGTCTCGCCTGGAGGTCGCTCGGTTGCCGCCGATCCGCGCCCGGCCTCTCGGGATTCTAACTCCGCCGACGGCCCCTTGGCTATCGAAACCCTCGCGGACGGCGGGGAACGCCGACACGTCGTGAGATTCGATCAGCTGAGCATTTGGTAGATTAGCACGCCCGAGGCCCCCACAACGGCGGCCGCGGCCAGGCGGAGGCGGCTGGTGTAGTAGCCCTTGGTCGCCTCGTCCGCCCGGATGTATCCGGAGGTGGACGCCAGGCAGACCAGAAGGAAGCCGAACAGGGCCCCGAGCTTCAAGATCCGCTCGTGTACCACGTCGCCCTGGTAGGCGGCGATCAAGCGATCGCGTCGAGCGGCGTCGAACTCCGCGTCCAGGGCGGCGGTGTAGACCGTCCCGTAGGGCTTCTCCTCGGGGGTCACCCGGGTCTCGACGACGAGATCGTCGACGAGGTGCCCCGGAGGGAGCCAGGACATCGGGACCTGTGGATCGAGCCAGGAACGCACCTCTTCCACGAGCTGGCGGCGGGCGTCGGCCTTGGCGCGCTCCTCGGTGGCGGATACCTGGCCCAGAACCTGACGCACCGTCCCTTCGTGATCGCTCGCGACGGTCCTGATGGATCGAGGCTCGCCGGCGTCGCGAGCGAATCGTGTGGTCAGGGCGCGGACGGCCCGGTCGATCCCCCCGTCAGGTCGCGAGACTTCAACTCGCGTCACCGAGACGAAAGAGAGCAGGATCAGGCCGACCCCGAGGAACAGCAGGAGTTGCAGCAGGCGTTTCATGAGACTGATTCCCTATCGGCTACGGGGTACGAGCAGGACTGATACGCCCCGGAGTCACGCGGCCCGCGTCCGCCCCCCGGCCTTATCAAGGGTCTTCACGTATTCGGCGTATCGCGCGGCCTTCTCGCTCCAGGGGCTGACGAGCTGCACCGCGCCGGCGATCATCATGGCGATCGCGGGCCCCTCCGCCTCGTGATGGGGCCAGAGCGGGAGCAGGGCTACGCTGACGAGGAGCGTCCACGCGAAGGGCAGGAGCCGGAACCGTTTCTTCCGATCGCGGACGGCCTGACCGTACCACCCCGAAGTCCCCGCGTAGAGGGCCGCGAAATAGGCGGGGGTGAGCGTCGCGGTGCGGGGGTCCATCAGGAGCCCCCGCGACAGAAGGTAGGCGCCGCCCCCCACGCCCGCCCCGAGCAGGGCCGACGCGAGGCGACGACCGATCGGGTCGACTCCCCGAGCTTCCAGAACCTTGTTCATCACGAGGGCGCCCCAGGCGCCGAGGAGGGTGGTCCCGTAGAGAAAGACCAGCCGGGTCGTCTCATGCGCCGGATCGACGCCGAGGGCGGCGGCCGCCGGCAGGATGAGCATGCCCACCAGGAGGGCCGACCAGAGCATGGAGGCGGTCGCCTCAGCGACGCACGCCCTCCCCGTCGGGGCCTGGGGGGGCTCGGGGGGTTGATACGCGGGCCGGAAGCCGCGATCGGCGGCGCCCGCCGGTTCGTCGAGCACCTGTCGCTCGAAGCCCGCTTGCCGGAAAGGCGCCGCGGGCCGCCGACGCGCCGAGGCTCCGTCGCGCATCCGTCGCCAGTCGGCGGCGAGCCGCTGGTGAAGAGCATTCGCCTTCCCCGGAGGCAGGGTGTCGGGGCCGATGTAGAAGACGGGCTCCTCGTCGTCGATCCGATGGACTTCCACGGGGTCGGGCGTGGGCGTCGCCGTCGAGGCGGCCGCGGCCCCCCTGTTCCCGATGATGCGGATCTCGGGGGCCCGGGGGGCGTCGCCGGGGAGAAGCAGGTCGTAGATCCGCGAGGGACGCTGGTTGGGGTCCTTCGCGAGGGCCCGCGAGACGATCTTGCGGTATTCCTCCGGCAGCGCCGCCACGTCCGGCCGCGCCGTCAGGTGCTTCATCAGGATCTCGTTGACGGTCTCGCCGTCGAAGGGGACCCGGCCGAGGAGCATCTCATAGAGGATCACCCCGACGGCGTAGACGTCGATCGGCTTGTTGTACTTCCCGGAGCCGATCTCCGGCGCCATGTAATGGCACGTCCCGATGCTCTCGGAGTGCTCGCTGCCGTGGCTCGCGGTGATCAGCTTGGCGAGGCCGTAGTCGCCGATCTTGACCACGCCCTCTTCCATGAAGAGGTTCGCCGGCTTGAGGTCGCGGTGGACGACGCCGTGGTCGTGCAGGTAGGCGACGCCCTCGACGAGGCCCCGCAGCCAGTGCCGGACCTCGTCCGGTGGGAGGCCGCCGGGGTTCTCGCGGAGGACCTGCGCCAGGCTCGGGCCGGCGACGTATTCCATGACGACGAACGCGTCCCCCCCCTCGGTCGTCTTCAGGTCGAAGATCGTCAGGAGGTTCGGGTGCTTGAGGTTCATGCACTGGACCACGCCCCGGCGCTCGACGTCGAGGTTGCGGAGGATCAGCTTGAGGGCGACCTCCCTGCCGGAATCCGAGGTCGCGTAGTAGACCTCGCCGAACCCCCCCCGGCCGACGGCTCGCTTGATCGTGTAGCCTTCGAGCGGGCGGTCGCCGGAGCCGAAGGCGTAACGACCGCCGGGCTGCCGCATGGACGTGGAATCAAGCATGGGGACGTTTCCCGTCGGCTTTCCGGAGAGGAAGCCGGACGCCTCCTCTTCGTGATAGTGGACCGTCTCGTCGAGGTGGTCTTCGACCCGGTTCGCGGCCGTCGCGCCCATCGGTTGCTCCGCTCCAGGGTCCGGTAACTGTTCGCGTCGAGCCACGGTTCTGTCCTTCCGGCCCATCGTCAGTTCGCCGGGGATGAGGGAATGTTGATCGCCGACGGCGGATTTCGCCCACTTCCGGGATCCTTGCAGGCGCCGCTCCGAAGTGGTCGCGGGTCGATCAGACTCGGTTCGGGGCCAGCGGCTCCAGGCTGAATGAAAAGCCCTCGCCCAGCACGCTGGAGTTCATGGTCAGGGGCGCCCGCGACATGCATGGGCGGCCGTCGACCTCGAATCCACCCTTCGCCCGGCACCAGAGGGCGTCCCCCTGTCGATAGAGCACCACCGGGTCCCGGAGCGTCGCCGCCGAGATGTGCGCGTGGCTTTCCGGGCCCACGATGCAGGTTTCCGCCATCAGCAGGACGCCGTCGACCGCGAGGGGGAGGCGATGCCGGCTGACGATCGCGAGTCGGGCCGTGGCGCTGAACGGGCTGGGCTGCCGGAACTCCAGCTCGACCGTCGACCCCAGGCGGACGACGTCGCCGTTGCGGAGGACCGTCGGCTCGATCACGCGACGACCGTTCACGTACGACTCCTGGTGGGGCTCCAGCATGTAGCTCTCGCTCCCCCGGACCAGGGTCGCGTGCCTCCGCGACAGGTCCCCCATCAGGGGGACGTCGGCAGGGCCGTCCGGGCCGGCGCGGCCGAGCACGACGCGGTCGTCCAGGCAAACGAGGTAGCCGCCCACGGCGTCCGCCCAGAGCAGGAACCGGCCGGTGAGGCCATCGGTCGCGGCGAGCGCCAGCGGTCGGTCCGGCGCGGGTTCGAATCGGCGAGGGGCGATGGGATCCTGAAGCTTCGGGAAGAGGCGGCGTTCCACGTCCTTCCGAGGGGGATGGGGCTCGCCCTCGGGGCCGTTGTCCGGCTCCTCGGACCTGGTGATCGGGACGACTCGCGGGGGATCGGGCTTGCGACGGGCCCACTGCGAGCCGCTGGAAGGCCCGATCGCCGCGATCTTCTGCCAGGCCTTCGCTCGCGCCTGGCGGGCGGCCGGATGTTCGGGAACGGTGGCGACCAGGGCTTCGGCGGCCGCGAGGATCTTCGGCCACTCCCCGTCGGAGAGCGCCGTGTAGAGCGCCTCGACCAGGGGGGCCGAGGCCTTCTGACGGGCTTCGAGTTCACCCCGGGCCGTCGCGACGGCGTTCTGGATGGTGATGGCTCCGGCTCCGGCGGCGAGCCGTTCTGCCCGGTCGAGGTGCTCGTGGGCGTGACCGAACTCGCCCCGGCGGGCGTCGCTCGCTGACTGTCGCCAGGCGTCGGCGATCTCGCGAAACCGTCGGAGCGAAGGCCCGGAGATCCTGTCCCGGGCCAGGGCCTCGACGCGGTCGAGGGCCCGGATCGGCTCGCCGACCTCGAGGTCGCCGCGAATCTCGTCGGCCATGAGGTCCGCCAGGCTCATCCGGGCCGCCGCGAGCGAGTCGGGAGGGCCCCCCAGGCGTTCGGCCAGCCTGAGGTCCTCGACGGCCCCGGCGAGGTCGTCGGCCGCTCCGCGCCGCGCCGCCCGGGCGATCAGGTCGAGGCCCAACCGCGATCGAAATTGGACCGCCTGATGATGATCGGCGACGTCGGGCCGACCCGCGAGGGCGTAGGCTTCCTCGAACCGCCCGGCCCGCGCGGCCTCTTCGGCCTGTCGCAGCACGATCCGCCATTGGCCCATCATGGTTGATTCGCCGCCCGGAGTGACCATGGGTTCTCACTCTCCGCCATCTTACGCTGGGTATCTGACGCCGCTCAACACGTCGAACGGGGCGTCGTGGGGGCCGAGATCCGTCCTCCGCCTGAGGCGACGTCGGCCGGTGTGGGGGCGGGGATGGCGGGCGGGACCGCCGGGCCGTCTCGCCGTGCGGAAACCGGAAGAAGCCGCCCGGCCGCCGCGTCATCGGGCGGCCGGACGGCCTCGGGTGTCCGCTGTCCGCGGGTGGGCTCAGAGGCTCTTCCCGCCGGTCTTGGCCTCGGTGCCGGGGGCCGACGCGGGGGTGAACTCGGCGTCGATCTCCTGCACCACGTCGCGGGTCGGGTTGACCTCGACGGGGACGCCGGACTCGGCGTAGCGACCTTCCATCTCGGCCTTGCGGGCCATCACTTCGAGCTTCTTCTCCAGGTCGGCGACCGTCTCACGGGCGTGCGACAGGGCGCCGCCGTCGAGCTGGAACTCGTTGGAGGTCTGGGTGGCCTCGATCTGGCGGAGGCGGGCCTCGATCTCGTCGAGCTTCGTGGTCAGCGTCTTCTTCTGGGCCATCATGGTGACGAGCTGCTTGCGGAAGGCGACGATCTCGCTCTGTTTGGCCTTGATCGTGGACTCCTTGGCTTCCAGGATCTTCTTCACGTTGTTGTAGGAGTCGTAGCGGCGGGCCAGGTCGTTCTTGACCTCGTCCTCGGTGTAGGCGACCCGGCTGTGGCCGGCGAGGCGGTAGTCGCCCGTCTTGAGGCTCTCGCGGAGCGTGAGCATGGCGGTCTTCTCGACGTCCATGTTCGTCCGGATGGCCGCGACTTCCTTGTCGAGGTGCTCGACGTCCACCTCGGCGCGGGCGAGCTTCTCGATGTTCTCGCGGATCGCCGGCTCCAGGCTGGCGATCTCCTCGCGAGCCCGATCGATGTCGAAGGGCAGGGGCACCATGTCCTTGGCGTCCCGACGGACCTTGTGGAAGGCGGTCTTCACGTAGCTGGGGGCGTGCGTGCCGAACACCAGGAACAACGTCCCGGCTCCGAGGGCCGCACCGACGACCGACTTCTTGACCAATGAGCAGGCCATGCTGAGTCTCCTGAAACCGGGAACCTGGATGTTCGTCCGCGTCCGATTCTGCGTCCACGAACCTGATCGGCGGCGGCCACTTCTCGACCCGTCCCGCCATACACAGGTAATTCGACGCCCCGCCGGGTTTATTGGAGGTCCTGCATTTCCGTGAGCCGGTATCCCCGAAGAGCACCTGGAGCCATGGCGGCCGAGCCTCGGCGAGTCCGGCCGTTGTGACTTACATTGTAAGTTTTTACTCCTAGCGGCATTCGAGAAGGGCCTTCGCGGCCCTACCACCGTCAGGATCGATCCAGCCGCAACCTGATTTCCCATAATAATCTGCGTCACGGCTTCGGCACACGTCTTGCTCTAGGAGCGTTCGTCTTCGGAAAGGGCCGCCGTCGCCGCATGGCGGATTCAATCGGCCCGGCCATACCGCCTCGCTCGCCTTGATTTCCTCCGGCTCATCCGACCTCCGACGCTTTCGACTCCCCCTTAAGGCCACGCCTCCGCCCGCCTTCTCGGCTCGCGGCGTGGGTGCCGAAGCGTCCCCGGTGCGCCTTGTCGAGATTACATCCCGAGAAAGGGCAGGATATCCATGACGAAGCTCCAGTCCCCCTGGATCCTGATGCTCCTCTTCGCCGCCGCCCCCGCTTCGGCCCAGGAAGCCTCGGAGGGACCGATCTCGCGATTCGTCGGTCGCTTCCGCCAACCCTCGCATCAGCACCATCACGTGCACGTTCAGCCGGCCGCCCCGGTCTATGATTACACCTATGCCCAGGTCCAGCCGGCCGTCGCCCAGGAGCCCCAGCCGGAGGTCCCGGATGCAACGCCCGGAACGGAATCAACCGACGAAGTCGCCCCGCATGCCGAGGCTGTGGCCACGGAGGCGCCTCCCGTTCCCCAGGACGCTGCGGAGGTCGCTCAGGCGGAGCCCACCTACGAATACTCGTCGGGATGCGATCCTTACGGATTCATGCACGTCCTGAACCGCATCCGGTCCTCGGCCGGCCTCCATCCGCTCGAATACGATCCCAATCTGTCCTCGTGGGCGCATCAGAATAACGCGGAGCAGTGCCGCCGCGGGCTGGGCCACCACGTCAATCCTTCGGGCATCCAGAACTGCGCGTACAACTACACGGACGCCGACTCGGCTGCGGCCGGCTGGATGAATTCGCCCGGGCACCGCCGGAACATGCTCTCGCCTTCCGCCACCCGCTTCGGCATCGCCTTCGGTCCCGGCCCCTACTGGACGCTCAACGCTCGCTGAGGAAAATTCCAGGGTTTCGAAACGCGAACGGCCCTCCCCCAGATTTCGGGGAGGGCCGTTCGCGTTTGTGAAAGGGCTCCAAACCTAATCCGGATTCAGGGTGCCGGAGTTACCGCGGCGGAGGGCAAGATGAGTCGTTGCCCCACACGGGGGCGGCCTTCGGGCGTCAGGACGTCGCGATTGAGTGCGATGATCTCCAGGGCCTTCCGCTCATCGCCGCACTTCTCCCGGGCGATGATCCGAAGCGTGTCCTCGGGCCGAACCACGTGGACCGCGAATCCACCGGTCCCCGACGCCTCCTGGACGGGCGGCGTCGGCTCGACGTAGGAGGCCCGGACCATCTCCGGATCGCGTCGCGGAGTCGACCTTCTCGGAGCCGGCGATGCACCGATCGGGGTCGGCGACTCGGTCATGACCATCTTCGGGTCGAGCTTACCCAACGCAGGGACCGCGATCGACTTGCCGGGAGTTAATGCGTCAGGCCAGGCGATCCGGTCGCGATTGGCCCACCAGAGGGCCCACGCATAGCGAGAATCGCCATAAAAGCGATGAGCAAGAGCCCCGAACGTCTCCTCCTCGCTCACGATGTGCATCTCCGGCCCAGCGTTCTGCTCCGACTTAGCGGTGTAATCGGCGCGGAAAGCTTGCGGGTCGCGGGATGGCTCGGGACTGGGTCCGGCCGCCGTCGGGGCCGGCCAGGGTGATCGGATGGATCCGTCGATAATGGGGCCGCCGCTCGCGAGGGATTCGAATCGATCCCCCGCCGTCAAGCCGAGTGAGCCCTCAGGGCCACCCACCCCCCTGAGCGGCCGAGGTTCCGACAGCGTTCGTGACGGATCGACGGGCTCCGAAACAATCGACGGACGACGGGAAGGGGCCGAGTCGATCCTCTCCACCCGCGACGCCCGCGACGCTTCTGGGTCTTCGGCATGCTTCACGACGCCCAGAAGCCGGCCGAGGGCCGCGAGGCGCGGGAACTCCGAGGCCAGTGGCCGGGACGGGCCAGCGACCTTCTGGACCTGTCGAAAGGTCGGGGCTCCAACCTTACTAGCCGAGTCGATCACGAGTTTAGGATCGCCGGGCGAGCCGGGCTTCGTGACTGTGAGGGTGTCCTGACTCCCGCTCACGACCATGGCCGGTTGGCCGTCGCGATCCGCTGAGGACACGATATGGATGACCCCATCCACCTTCTCGATGGCGCTCACGAGCTTGAGGAGTTCGGCGATCGTGACCTTGTCGAAATCGACAGTGATCGTGCCGTGCACCTTGATCTGGGTGGATGGAGCCGAGTCATCTCGACCGAGCATGGCCCCGTCCGCGGATGGGGCGGACGACTCCGAATCCACGGCGAAGGCCGGCCGTCCCAGGGTGCCGAACGCCAACAACAGCCCCAAGGAGAAGAGGGAGAAGCTCCCGCCTGGATGTCGCTTCCGTGCCAGGTTCAAGGTTTCGTCCTCGCCGATAGGGGCCTCTCGCAGCCCAGGCCTCGGCCGAGTCGGCTCAAGGCGTCGAGCGATCGTTCGCGCCGGCGGTCCGCATCGAATCGATGCCGCAACCACCTCCGCACGTCTGGGGCGCGGCGTGGGCTTCCATCCCAGATTTCGGCATGGACAGGGCGGGAGCTTGAGGATTGCGAGCCTGGTGCGGATCCGCCGCATCGGATCGATCGCCCGGCCTGGCCGACCGTAAGATTGGCGGATTTTAAGTTTTCGATGAACTTGACCGTTGGATCAATGCGATCTATTGTTGATGTAGGAAGACGAGGGTTTCGGAAATCGAACAAGCTCCGATCCTCCCATCTCCCTCCTTGCTCCTAGACGAGTTTCGATCGACCACACCGGAAAACTTCTCGGTGGCTCCGGGTGTTCCGGTTCGTTCAGCCCTCGCTTGGGGCGGCTTCAGTTGTTCTGTCGGAAAGGCCTGCTATTCCGAGCCGATAGAGACTGGATGCCTCGCGAGGTACAACGGGCGGGGGAGATTACTCTCCCCCGCCCGTTTTTTGTTGGTGCGGTCTTCAGGAAGCACGGCCCCGGATCGGGGCGGGGGACGACCCCGGCGTGAACGTGTGCGCCGGGATCCTGACAGGCGGGCGGATCAGACGATGCAGAGTTCAACGGCCTCGGCCAGGCTCTTCAGCGGCTCGCGGACCGGGATGAACTCGTGGGCGAAGAAGACCTCGTCCTTCAGGTCGGCGATGGCGCGTGCGATGGCCTTGTAGTTCAGCTCTTGCGACTCGTCGATCTCGTGACGGCCAGGGTTCCCGCCGGTGTGATAGTGGCCGAAGGCGGCGTGATCCTTCTCGATCGTGCGGATGACGTCCCCCTCCATGATCTGCATGTGGTAGATGTCGTACAGCAGCTTGAAGTTGTCCGACCCCACCCGCTTGACCAGCTCGACGCCCCACCTGGTGTTGTCGCACATGTAGTCGGCGTGGTCGACCTTGCTGTTGAGCAGCTCCATGTTGAGGACGACGTTGGCCTTCTCGGCGACCGGAACGATCTTCCTGAGCGCCTTGACGCAGTTGTCCATCCCCACCTTGTCGTCGATGCCGCGGCGATTGCCCGAAAAGCAGATGACGTTCCGCCATACCTCCTTCGAGGTCGCCTCGATCGCGGCGTTCATCATCTCCAGAGACTTCTCGTGGAACTTCGGGTCGCAGAGGCCGTCGCTCAGGGGATGGGAGCCGACCATCGTGCAGACGAGGCCGTGCTTCTTGATCGTTTCAAAATCGGGGGGTGACAACAGGTCGATTCCGACGAGGCCTATCTGCTTGGCGGCCGAGCAGAGCTCGTCGAGCGAGATCTTCCCGTAGCACCACCGACAGACGGACTGCTTCAGCCGGCCTTCGGCGGCCGACTTCCGGGCGCCGGCGGCGAAAGCCGTGGACGTCGCGGAGCCGAGCGTCGCGCCGGCGGCGACGGCCGCCGTGGCGGCCCGGAAGAGATCGCGTCGGGTGTTTTCCGGCTTGGGAGAGAGCGGCATGTTCGGCTCCTTGATTCGGATCGGGACTGTCGGCTGATCATGACGCGGGGACGCTTCGCTCAGCTCGAGGTTTCGGCCGGGTGGGTCCAGGGCCCGCGATACGGACGCTTGAGCAGCGCATTGGCCTCGTCGTCGCCGACGATCTGGTGGTTCTCGGCATCCCAGGCGAGGGAACGGCCGAGCTTCTGCGACATGTTCGCCAGGATGCACGCGGTCGTCGAGAGGTAGCCCTGCTCGATGTCCGCCACCGGCCTGCTGCGGTTGGCGATCGCCGACAGGAAGTCCAGCATGTGGTAACGAACCGCCGGCGCGACCTGGCGTTCCAGGTCTTTCTCGGTCTTGTCGACCGGATACTGATCCAGCTCCATCGTCACGTCGCGGTGCACGGGCGGCCCCTCGTTGGGGATGAAATCGTAGCCGTTGATGCTGAACTTCAACGTCCCCTTGTCGCCGTAAAGCGTTCCGCCCCAGGGGTACTTCGGGTCGGGTGACGAGCCCCAGGTACGATGCTGCCAGACGACGTCCAGGCCGTCGAACTCGAAAGTGGCGACCTGGGTGTCGGTCGTGTTGCTGGAGCCTCCCTTCCCCATCACGATTCCACCCGCCGACGCGACCGATTTGGGGGCTCCCAGGTCCAGCATCCAGCGAACGGTGTCGAGCATGTGGATGCACATGTCGCCGATGATCCCGTTGCTGAACTCCATGTAGCCTCGCCAGCCTCGAGGGTGGATGCTGGGGTTGTAAGCCCGCATTGGTGCGGGGCCGACGAACATCTCCCAGTCCAGATACTCCGGCGCGGGCCCCTCCGGGGGCGAGCCGTTGCTCCGCATGTGGTAGTAGCAGTAGACCTCGGCGAACCCGACCTTCCCGAGCTTGCCCGCCTTGACGATCTCGTCCCGAGCCTCGATCAGGTGGGGGGTGCTCCGGCGCTGGGTGCCCACCTGGACGACCCGGTTGTGCTTGCGCGCGGCGCGGAGCATCGCGGTCCCTTCGGCGACGTCGACGCTGATCGGCTTCTGGACGTAGACGTCGGCGCCGGCCTCGACCGCCGCGATCATGGAGAGCGCGTGCCAGTGGTCCGGAGTGGCGACCAGGACGATGTCCAGGTCCTTCTCCTTGAGCATCTCGCGGTAGTCGCCGTAGGTCCGCGGGGTCTTTCCGGACGCCTGTCGGCTCGCGACGATCTCGGCCGCCTCGCCGAGCATCCGCTTGTCGACGTCGGCCATCGAGACCACCTCGACCGGGGCGACCTGGATCAGCCGGAGGAGGTCGACCTTGCCGTACCAGCCCGGGCCGATGATCCCCACCCGTTTGACCGGCTGATCGGCGACTTCCTCGGCTTTCGCGCGGTAGGCCGCCGGCAGCGTCAGGCCCATGGCCCCCGTCTTCAGAAATCCACGACGATCCATGACACGACCCCTCTCGACTGGTCCACCGACGGATTGCCGCCGCTCGCACTCGCCCCAATGTATTCCCTTCCTCGAGGCTTCGCGAGAGTCTAGACGAGAAGCCTCGCGATCGAGATTCACCCATGCTGAACCTCTTGCGAAGGCCTGTGTCCGGTGGACGTGGCGGCTTTCGGAGGTTCGCAAGCGGTGAGCACGATCCAGAGATTGACGGATGCGGGCCTGGTCCGGCCGCCGAGATGGCTCCCCGGCAACGTCCAGTACGAGACGATCATGGGGAGCGTTGCGTACGGCGTCTCCTCCGACACGAGCGACGTCGACGTCTACGGCTGGGCGATGCCCCCCAAGGACGACGTCTTCCCTCACCTTCGCGGCGAGATCCTCGGCTTCGGGACGCACAGGAAGCGATTCGAGGTCTTCCAGGAGCACCACATCCGCGACGCCGACGCGCTCGGGGGAAGCGGTCGGACGTACGACGTCACCCTGTTCAGCATCGTCCGATTTTTCGATCTGGCGATGCAGAACAACCCGAACGTCCTTGACTCGCTCTTCACGCCGATCAACTGCGTCCTGCACTGCACCCGGGTCGGGAACCTCGTCCGCGAGAACCGACGCCTCTTCCTCCACGAGGGAGCGTGGGCCAAGTTCAAGGGATACGCCTATTCGCAACTCCACAAGATCGCCACCAAGAAGCCCGAGGGCCGCCGCGCCGAGCTCGTCGAGAGGCACGGCTACGACGTGAAGTTCGCCTACCACGTCGTCCGTCTCATCGGCGAGGTGGAACAGATCCTCACCGAGGGGGACGTCGACCTTCAGCGCGACAACGAGAGGCTCAAGGCGATCCGGAGGGGCGAGTGGACCGAGGAACGGCTCCGCTCCTGGTTCGCCGAGAAGGAGACGCAACTCGAAGCCGCCTGCGCCGCGAGCGATCTCCCCGCGACGCCCGACGAATCGCGTATCAAGGACCTTTTGATGCGATGCCTCGAGGAACACTACGGCAGCCTCGACGCATGCATCGTCGATCCCGAGCGAGCCGTCGTCGCGCTCCGCGAGATCCAGGCGAGTCTGGATCGGGTCAAGGATCTACTCTGAGGTGCAAATCGCCATGAACGCCCAGCAACGCCTGGAAGCCGCGGCCGCCGCGCATCCCTTTCCGCTCCTGTTCGCCACGATCAGCGGCGCGCATCTCTACGGTTTCGCCTCGCCCGATTCCGACTACGACCTGCGAGGTTGTCATGTGCTGCCCGCAGACGAGATCTTCAAGCTCGATCCCGGCCCGTGGACGGTCCAGACCGATCGACGCGAGGCCGACGGCTTCGAACTGGACCTGGTGACCCACGACGCCCTCAAGTTCTTCGGGCTGATGCTCAAGAAGAACGGGTACGTCCTGGAGCAGCTCCATTCGCCGCTGATCGTCGCAACCACGCCCGAGCATGAGGAGTTGAAGTCCATCGCCCGCCTCTGCATCACCCGTCATCACGCCCACCATTACCTGGGCTTCGCCGAGACCCAATGGCGACTCTTCGACAAGGAGCGGCCCCGTCGCGTCAAGCCGCTCCTTTACGTCTATCGAGTGCTCCTGACCGGCATCCACCTGATGCAGACCGGCGATATCGAGGCCAACCTGGCCAGGTTGAACGAAACGGCCCGTCTGCCGCACGTCGCGGACCTCATCGCCCGCAAAATCGACGGCCCCGAACGTGCGACGCTGGAAGACGCCGACATCGAGAGGCACCGCCGCGAGTTCGAACGCCTGCGATCCGAGCTTGAGACGGCGAGTCGATCGAGCGAACTCCCCGAGCGTCCCACCGCGAGGGCGGCCCTGGACGACCTGCTGATCCGCCTCCGACGACAGGCCGGATGAAGCCACAGGGTCTGACCATCCCACGAGTCAGGAGATCGAGTCGATGCTGGAAGATCGAAACGCCGCCGGTCTCGCGTTCCTGGATGAGGCTCGGGTCCGCATCGAGGAAAGCGTCGGACTGATCCATCACTGCGTCGAGCAGATCGACGACGAGCAGATCTGGTGGCGTCCCCGAGGTGAGATGAACAGCATCGGGAACTTGCTGCTTCATGTCGCGGGAAATCTGCGTCAGCGGTTCCGGTCCGACATCGGCGGGGAAGCCGACGCTCGCGATCGCTTCGCGGAGTTCACCGAGCGAAGACACATCCCGATCGTCGACTTGCTGGCGACCTTCGACGCGTCCGTGGCCGACGCCCTGGCTCGGCTTCAGGCCCTGGGCCCCGAGGCCCTCGCCGAGACGAGAAGCACGAGGAGACTCGGCGGCGAGGCGGAGAAGAGCGTGCTCGCGATCGCTTTCCAGGCGATCAATCACCTGAGCGGACATGCCCAGGAGATTCTTCACATGACGCGGATGCAACTGGGGGGGAGCTATCGGTTTCGCAATCCGGGCGACGTCCCCCCCGAGATGCGTACCCCAGGTTGATCGACGACATGACGGAGGATGCATGGGCAAAACCTATCCAGAGATCGACGAACGTTTGGCCGAGTTCATCGCCAGGCAGCACCTCTTCTTCGTCGGGACGGCGCCGACGAGCCTCGACGGCCGTCTCAACATCTCGCCCAAGGGTCTCGACACTTTCCGGATCCTGGGGCCGACGACGGTGGCGTATCTCGACCTGACCGGGAGCGGCGTGGAGACGATCGCGCACCTGCGTGAGAACGGCCGCATGACGATCCTCTTCTGCGCGTTCGAAGGTCGCCCGCTCATCCTCCGGCTCCAGGGCCGGGGACGAGTCGTGGAGTTCGCCGACGCCGAATGGTCGGATATCGCGAACCGATTCCCCAACACGCCGGGAGCGCGCGCCGTGATCGTCCTGGATATCGACCGAATCGCCGACTCGTGCGGATTCGCCGTGCCGCTTTACGAATACCAGGGTGAAAGGACGCAACTCGTCGATTTCGCCCGCAAGCAGGGTGCGGAGGGGCTGGAGGTCTATCGACGACGGAAGAACTCGCGGAGCATCGACGGGCTCCCCGGCCTGGCGATGGGTGGAGCGCAGATCGATGAAGGATGAACGAAGCAGGGCGATCATCCTCCGGGAGGCGGTCGGCCGGGAGGACCTGGACAGAGTCCGTCGACTCCTGATCGATTACGCGGCGGAGTTCGCCCCCGCCATCCGCGAGTGCCTCGCACGGCAGGGCTTCGAAGCGGAGATGGAGGGACTTCCCGGTCGGTACGCCGCACCTGGGGGAGTCCTCTACCTGGCGATGATCGCGGAGACACCTGCGGGCTGCGTGGCGTTCCGAAAGGTCGGCGACAGCGACTGCGAGATGAAGCGTCTCTACGTCGCCCCTGGGTTCCGGTCGATGGGGTTGGGAGCACGCCTCATCGAGGCCGCGATCGAACATGCCGTTCGGCTCGGCTATCACCGCCTGGTCCTCGACTCGACACCCGAGATGTCCCGCGCCGTGGCCTTGTATCGATCGTTCGGCTTCGAGGAGGTCCAGCCCCATATCGCCGGTGATCATGCCCTGTACTTCGTCAAGCGACTCTCTGCCCGTGACTGAGCAAGCGTCAGAACGGAAGCAGCCTACGCAAGCCGTGGGCGAGTACGACCGGATAAAGCGCCAGGTTGCGGGACAGGGCGTGGACGGTCGAGTAGGAAGGCGTGGGTTCGACGACCCCCTGGGCACGAGCCGCCAGACACTCGCCCAAAGCCCTCAGATGGGACGGACCGAAAGGTCCGTCGTGAATGCGACCGAGCAAAGACGCCGGGAGTTTCTCGGGGCCGTGCAGCGCCCCGAGCCATGCGCCGAGGATGGCGGCGATGGAATCCGTGTCGCCCCCGGCGTGGATGGCTTCGGTCAGGGTCGCCATCGGCTCGTCGCCGAAACGCGCGAAGCAGAAGGCTGCGAAGGCCAGGGTGTGAACGACGTAGCCGGATGTGCCGCACGCCCGCGCCGCGTCCTCCGTCGTGCGAGCTGTCGTCGCAAGCTCGATCGCCCGTTCGAGGGCTGCCAAAAGGGTGCCATCCTCGACGACGTGGCAGGCTTCGCGAAGGATGGCGAGTCGTGAAACATCTCCAGGTCCAAGGGCGGCGAGGGCCGCCGTCTCGGCGACGAACACCGCCCCGTCGACGGCCCGAGGATCCCGGTGCGTGACTTCGGCCAGTGCACGAGCGAGTTCCCGGCGTCGATCCGGACGATCTCGCAGGAAGCCTCCCACGATCGCCGCCCGCATCGCCGCACCGTTTCCGGCCGACCGTACCCCCGTGGGTCGCAGCCCGAGACCGATTCGAAGACAGGAGAGGACCGTCGCCTTGCCGACCCCCCAGGGGAGGCGGCAGAACCAACCGAGCAGGGCTCTTCGGAAGTCCCGGACGCACGCATCGAAGTCGTCAGGATGGCGGGCGAGACTTTGGGCGACGAGAGCGGACTGCTCGGTGTCGTCGGAAACGAATCCTAGGGAACCGAGGAGCCGAAACCGATCCACCGTCCCGAACCGCCTCGCGATGGATCGGGCGGACATCCCCTCGCACGGCAATCCAAGCGCGTCGCCGAGCGCCGTGCCCAGGAGGATGCCCACGAGTCGATCGTCCGCGGGATAGGCCATTCTAATGCTCCTCGCCCTGTCCTACGACATTTGAAAGACGTCGTGACTGAGGCGTCTGGAAGGCCTGGTAATCGACCCGTCCTTGACTTACCATCGGCCCGTCCTCCTCAGCCCTCCCTCCCCAAGGAGCACGCCGATGTCGTCGAGACGAAACTTCCTGGAGACTTTCGGTGCCGGATCGTTGACCCTTGCCGCCGTGAGCAACGTCGGCGGATCCGCTCGGGCCCAGCAGCCGCCGGGGGCGGAGATCCTCGGCGCGGAAGGCGTGAAGACCTCGGCGAAGTCGGCGAAGGTCTGGAAGCCCATCTCCGACCGCAAGATTCGAGTCGGGATCATCGGCTACGGCGTCTGCCAATTCGGGGCCGCGTTCGGCTTCCAGGATCACCCCAACGTCACGATCACGGCCGTCAGCGACCTCTTTCCCGACCGTTGCGCCGGACTCGCCAAGGCGTGTCGGTGCGACAAGACCTACCCGTCGCTTGAGGAACTCGTCAAGGACGACTCGATCGAGGCGGTCTTCATCGCGACCGACGCTCCAAGCCATGCCCGACATGCGATCGAGGCCCTGAAGCACGGCAAGCACGTGGCCTCCGCGGTCCCCGCCGTCTTCGGCTCCCTGGACGAGGCGCATGCCCTGTACGAGGCCGTGAAAGCGAGCGGCCTCACGTACATGATGTTCGAGACCTCCGCCTTCCACGAGGACCTGCACGCCATGCGCCAGGCGTATCGAGCCGGAGCGTTCGGGAAGCTCGTCTACACGGAAGGCGAATATTATCACCACAGCGTCGAACAGATCCCTTCCTATCGCGAGTGGCGGGTCGGCCTGCCCCCGCAGTGGTATCCGACCCACGCGACGGCCTACTACGTCGCCGTCACGGGCGGGAGCTTCACCGAGGTGACGTGCAAGGCGATGCCGAGCGTTATGAAGAAGTTCCAGCCCGGAGCCAACAAGTACGGCAACCCGTTCGGCACCGAGATCGCGCTCCTCCGCACGAGCGAGGGCGGGGTGGCGAGGATGGGCGTGAGTTGGGACACCTTCGTACCAGGGAGCGAGACCGGCCGCATCTACGGCCAGCGCGGCTTCATGACCGGCCTGAGCTACCAGGGCGAGGAGAAGTCGCTCCCGGACCTGGCGAGGCCCGCGCTGCCCCCCGAGGTCGCCTCGGGCGGCCACGGCGGCTCGCACGGCTATTTGACCGATGAGTTCGTGTCGGCCATCCTGGAGAATCGCCGCCCGCTGGTCGATGTCGCGTCGGCACTCAACATGACCGTGGCGGGCGTGGTCGCCCATCAGTCGGCGCTGCAGGACGGCGAATCCCTCAAGATCCCCCAGTTCGCCTGAGCCTGGGACGGGCATCGGACCTCTCATGCGGGACGAGTTCGATCATGAGCTTTCGCGCGGTCCTCTTCGACCTCGACGGGACCCTCCTGGACACGCTGGAAGATATCGGGCGTTCGGCCAATCAGGCGCTCCAGGAGGGGGGATTCCCGCTCCATCCGATCGACTCGTATCGGCGGTTCATCGGCGACGGCGTGGCCATGCTCTTTCAGCGGGCGCTCCCTCCAGACGCGGCGCTCGACCAGGTCGCCGTGTCAACCTGCGTCGCGGCGTTCGGTCGCTTCTACGGAGACGGCTGGAACGTCGCGACTCGGCTCTATCCGGGGATCGCGGGTCTCCTGGACGCGCTCGCCGCCCGCTCGATCCCGACCGCCGTCCTATCGAATAAGCCCGATCACTTCACGCGGCGATGCGTGTCGCACCATCTCGCCGACTGGCCGTTCGCGGTCGTGCTGGGACAGCGGGAGGGGACGCCTCGCAAGCCCGACCCGGCCGGAGCGCACGAGATCGCCGAAGCCCTCGGCCTGGATCCCGCCGAGATCTTGTATCTCGGGGACTCCTCGGTCGACATGACGACGGCGAATCGAGCCGGCATGTTCGCCGTGGGAGCCTGTTGGGGATTTCGCGGCGTCGAGGAGTTGAGGGTCCACGGGGCCGTGGCGACCATCGCCGCGCCGGGAGAGCTTCTCCGACTGCTGGGGTAGCCGTGCGGCGAAGGCACACGAGTTGCACCGGGTGGGGCTTAGAGAATCACCAAGATTGACACCCACGCGGAGCCGATGACATGCCGCCCTATGAAGCCGTCCTTCTCGATGTGGACGGAACGCTCGTCGACAGCAACGACGCGCATGCCGAAGCCTGGGTCGTCGCCTTCCGCGACCACGGTTTCGAGGTCCCCTTCGAGAAAGTTCGCGAACGGATCGGCAAGGGCGGCGACAAGGTCCTGAGCGAGCTGGCCGATCTGAATGAGGCCGACCCCCAGGCCAAGGCCGTCCAGGAAGCTCGCTCCCGTCTCTTCCTCCAGGAATACGCACCGAAGCTGAAGGCGTTCCCGAAGGTCCGGGAACTGGTCCTCCGGCTCAAAGAGGCTGGCCTCAAAGTCGTCGTCGCCAGTTCAGCCCAGGAGAAGGAGCTTGAGAATCTCCTCAAGATCGCCGGGGTGGACGACCTGATCGAGGCCCAGACATCGTCCGACGACGCCGAGAACTCGAAGCCGGACCCCGACATCGTCCTCGCCGCCGTGGAGCAGACCGGCAAACCGGCGTCCAAGGTCGTGATGCTCGGGGACACGCCGTACGACGTCCAGGCGGCCGCCAAGGCCGGCGTCGACGTCATCGCGGTCCGCGCGGGCGGTTGGAACGACGAGGATCTGAAAGGAGCCGTCGCCGTCTACGACGATGTCGCCGACCTTCTGGCGCACTACGAGGATTCCCCCCTCGGGGCCGCGACTCAATCGGCTACGTCGCGTTGAACCGGGGCCGGCACGCCCACGCCTCGGAGGCGCGGCGGACCGCCCCCGATTCAGTCGCTCAGCAGCGTCTGGATCGCCTCCATCAGCACCTGTTCGACCTGCGGGGCGACAAGCGAGACGTGATGCGAGGTCTCGTATCCGCCCTGCGGATACGCCTCCTCGACGCCGATGTAGCCGGGCCCATAGTCACCGTAGGCGGCCATGGCGACGAAGAGGTCGGGACGGCGCTTCTGAGCCGCGAGTTGATACTCGACGAACAATTCGCCCGGCATCAAGAGCACGCGTCCCTTGCCGAGCTTGAGGCACGAGATATCGATGGTCTCACCGGCCTTGCAGCGGCGTACCCAGGCCAACTCACACGCGGCCTTCCAACGCTGCCTGCCCGGCAGGGCCTTGTCGGAGACGATCTCCGCCAGCTTGGCTTCATCCAGCTCGGGATCGACGGGCAGTGCGGTTTTGAGCGTACTCCACGCCAGATCGCCAGACGTGATCGGGGTCCTGACGGTGGCGGTCCAGGCCTTGTTCATGCCCTCTGCAACACGGTCGGCCAGGATCTGCCGATTCTCCGTCGAACCATCGTTGTACTTGCCCGCGGTGATGTTGCCGCCGGCGCCGTCGAAGTGGACGTGGAAGACCCCGGTGGCCTCCTGGCGTTGGTCTCGGGCGATGCCGGGGAAGTCGGGATTGGCGAGGCCCGTGCGGTAGTAGCTCTGAGGATGGGTCGCATAGAAGGTGAGGACCGCGACCGGATCCTCGCCGTCCCAGAGGCTGATCATCTTCAGCGCCGGATCGATGAGGCCCTCGGGCTTATCCCGGACTTTGGGATCCTTGGAGGCGGAATAGCGGACGTGCTCGACCTTCTTGCCGGAGGCGTCAAGGACGCGACGGTTCGACGCGACCTTTTCGACGACGCCCTCGCCCAGGCCGATGTGAGAGATCGGCCGCGCCTCGGCCACGGCCTTCTTGACCGCCTCGGCGGTCCGGGCGATGACGTCGCGGGCCAGGGCTGAATCGAAGTACTCGCCGTTGATCCCCTGTCCCGCGAGGATCGCATCCGAAGTGAAATCACAGATCGGGGCGTCGTGCTGGTGGAGGGTGTGGACCTGGACGCGCTCGACCGAGGTCCCCGCGGCCTTCGCGAGCGCCTCGCGGAACTCCCGCTGCCCGTCATTGGCCACGCCGATCCAGTCCAGGGCGCAGAGGACGACGGGCCCGCCCTCGCCGACGACCACGACGCCCTTGCAACTCAGCGGGTGGGCGACGCCCTTCGTCGGATCATAGGTCAAGGGGCTCCCCACCGGGGGCGTGGCGTCGACCGCGAAGACGCCCGCCTTCAGGGGCTGCGCGGCGACCGCCCGGGCGACGTTCGACGCGAGCATCACGGCCGACAGCGTGCCCAGCAGAGCGATCCGATAAGTCCATCGAAGCATGTGCGAAAGATCCTTGATAACGGTCAGGCGGAGTCGAGGATTTCTCGGACCACGCGGGCCTCGCGGCCGTCGATGAGGCGTTGGGCCCGTCCGCTCGACTGATAGGCGAGGCGATCGTGATCGAGGCCGAACAGGTGGAGGACGGTCGCCTGGAAGTCGTTCGGCGTGACGACGTTCTCGACCGCGCGGTGGCCGACCTCGTCGGTCGCGCCGAACGTCATCCCGGGCTTGACGCCGCCCCCCGCCATCCAGATCGTGAAGCCCTGCCCATTGTGGTCGCGCCCGGCGTTGGCGTCGAGGGCCCCCTCGACGACCGGGAGTCGGCCGATCTCCCCCCCCCAGTGGACGAGGGTGGTGTCCAGCAGGCCCCGCTGCTTGAGGTCCTTGACCAGGGCCGCGGAGGGTTTGTCGGTCCTTCGGCAGATCGCGGGCAGGCCCGACTGGATCCCGCCGTGGTTGTCCCAGGGCTGCCCGCCGAGGAAGATCTGGACGAAGCGCACGCCTCGCTCGACGAGCCGGCGTGCGATCAGGCACCGGGTCCCGTAGTCGCGAGTCGCGTCGTCGTCCAGGCCGTAGAGTTTCTGGATGGACCGCGGCTCCCGCGAGACGTCGAGGGCCTCCTTGGCGGCCACCTGCATCCGGGCGGCGAGTTCGAAGCTCTGGATCCGGGATTCCAGGTCCGCCTCGCCCGGATGCCGCGCCAGATGGCCTCGGTTCAGCCGGTCGAGGAATGCCAGATTCTGCTCCTGGAGGGATCCCTTCAGTTTCGGTGGCGGGTCGAGGTTCAGGATCCGCGGCTCCTCGGGTCGGAGCACCGTCCCTTGATAGAGGGGCGGCATGAAACCGCTCGACCAGTTTACTGGCCCGTCCACGGGATGGCCCCCCGGGTCGGAGAGGACCATGTAGGCGGGTAGTTCGCGAGACTCGCTGCCGAGCCCGTAGACGAGCCAGCTCCCCAGGGTCGGCCGGCCGGTCTGCGCCGGGATCCCGCCGTGGAAGAACCGTATCGAGACCTCATGGCCGTTGTGCCCGGTGTGCATCGAGCGGATCACGCACAGGTCGTCGACGCAATCGGCGATGTGCGGCAGGAGGGAGGACACCTCGGTCCCGGACTCGCCGTGCTTGGCGAATTTCCAGGGGCTCCCGAATAGCTTCTTGCTGGCCCGGTTGACGAAGCTGAAGCCGACCTCGCCCTCGTAATCGGTCCCGTGCTTCCGGGTCAGCTCCTCCTTGGGATCGAAGAGGTCGACGTGGGAGGGGCCGCCGTGCATGAAGAGGGAGATCATGGCGTTCGCCCGGGGGGCGAAGTGTGGCGGGCGCGGTGCCAGGCTCAGAGGATGGTTCTCGGGGACGAGCTTGCCCGGATCGGCGAGCAGGCCTTCCTCGCGGAGCAGCTGCGCCAGGGCCACGGCGCCCACCCCGAACGCCGAATTCGCCAGGAACGACCGGCGGGTTGAGAAGCGTTGGTCAGTCGACATACAAGAACTCATTCGAGTTGAGGAGCTGCTGGCAAAGGTTCGCGAGCGACGCCCGTTCGGGGTCCTTCCGGTTCGGGTCGCGTGCGAGTTCGACCCGCTGGGCGGCGAGGAAGTCGCGGGACGCCGCCACCTCCTCGTCCGAGGGTGGGCGTCGATAGATCGCCCGCCAGGCGGCGGCGATGCGACGATCCCGGGCGGACGGCTCCTCGCCCGGCGTCTCGTCCACGAGCCTCCCCGCGAGCGACTCGGCGTGCTTCAGGACGAACTCCCCGTTCATCAGCATGAGCGCCTGGGGAGCCGACGTCGCCTCGATCCTTCGTTCGCAGTTCACGCTCATGACGGGCGCGTCGAAGGTCGTCAGGAACGAGATCGGTCGGGAGCGTCGCGATTGGAGATAGACGCTGCGGCGCGGCGAGTCTCCCATCGCGTTCACGAGGCCGACGGAGTCCTCGACGACCGAAATGGATGGGCCGAAGAGTTGCCGATCGAGGCGTCCGGAAGTCTGCAACACCGCGTCTCGGATCGACTCCGCGTCGAGCCTGCGGACCGGGAAGCGACTGAGGAGTGCGGCGTCGCCGTCCAGCCGGTCCCGGAGCGAGTCGCGGAGGGAGGACTGGCGATAGACGCTCGAAGTCATGATCAGCCGATGGACCTTCTTCAGGCTCCACCCCGAGTCGGCCAGCTCGGACGCCAGCCAATCGAGAAGCTCGGGATGCGTCGGCTTGCCGCCTAGGGCGCCGAAATCGCCGGGCGTCTCCACGATCCCGCGGCCGAAGTGGTGCATCCAGATCCGGTTGGCGAGCGTGCGGCCCGTCAACGGGTGTCGGCCGCTCGTCACATGGCGTGCGAAGGCCAGGCGGCGGCCGGTGCTGGCGGCGTCGGGAACGGCGTCGACGATCTCGAATCGGGCCCCTTCCGGGGCCGCGATGGTGAGATCGCCCGGGGTCACCGATCGGGTCGGCTGACGGTGGTCGCCGCGGTGGAAGACCTTCGTCTCCGGCCGAACGCCCGACGTTTCGTCGAGAACGCCGACGAAGTCCTCGACCGGCTTCTCGGCTCGCTTCGCCGCCACGACCTCGTTGTCCTTTTTCAGCTCCTCGGCCGCCTTGGCGTTGTATTGATAAAGGACCCCGGCGGTGATGTTCAGGCTGGGGTTGCTTGCGATCAGGGCCTTCTGCTCGTCGCTACGCTTTTCCTCGGGGGTCGAGAGCGTTTCCCGGAGGCGGGCCTGAAGCGGCTCGGCGAACTTCTTCAGCTCGACCTCGAGCGCCTCGGCGAGGAATTTGTCCGTCTTCTCCTGCACGGCCTTCTGGAGGACGGCGGCTTCCGCCTCGACGGTCGCGGCCCTCTCGCGGTCGGCCGCCGTATAGAGCGAGACCAGACGTTGACCGGGACGACGCCAGTGGGCCGGGTCCAGGGCCGGTTCGAAGACGGCGCGGAGGCGGTAGTAATCCTCCTGGGAGATGGGATCGTAGCGGTGATCATGACACTGGGCGCAGCCGACGGTCAGGCCCAGGATAGTCGAGGCGACGACCTTGAGCGCATCGGCGACGACCTGATTCGAGGCCAATTCGAGATCACCGCCGCCGTTCGAGGTCCCGTCCGCGACCATTCGCAGAAAGCCGGTGGCGGCGAGGATCTCGATCTCGTCGGCCGACAGGCCGTCGCGGCGGTCGACGAGTTCGTCGCCGGCGAGCTGCTCTACGATGAACCGATCGAGGGGCTTGTCGGCGTTGAGCGAACGGATCACGTAATCGCGATATTTGTACGCGTAGGGCCGAGGCGTGTCGGCGCTGCCGTCGCCGTCGGAGTCGGAATAGCCGACGACGTCCAGCCAGTGACGCCCCCATCGTTCCCCGTAATGGGGGCTGGCGAGGAGTCGATCGATGAGCCGATCGTAGGCGTCGTCGTTCGGATCGTCGAGGAACGCCTGCACTTCCTCGGTCGTGGGCGGCAGCCCCGTGAGATCGAAGGTCGCCCGCCGGATCAAGGTCCTGCGGTCGGCTTCGGGGGAGAGATCGAGTCCCTTCTCGCGAAGCTTGGCAAGGATGAAGGCGTCGATCGAGGTTCGCGCGGGGGTCGCTTCTGCGGGTCGCGGAGGGGTCGGTTTGCGGATCGGCTGGTAGGCCCAGACCGCGCGATCCTCGGGCGTGATCGGGAGCCCCGGCGGGAGCTGGTCCGGCTCCTCGCGGATCGTGGGCGCCCCGGCGGCGATCCAACGCTCGATGACGGCGATCTGCTCGGCGGGGACTTTCTTCTCCCCGGGGGGCATCTCGCCCTCCTGCATCCGGACGAGGAGGTAGCTCGCGTCGGGATCTCCGGCGACCATGGCCGGGCCGCTCGTCCCGCCCTTCTCGGCGAACCGCCTGAGCCGAAGGTCGAGCTCCCCCTTCGTCGCCTCGCCTCCGTGACAGTCCAGGCAGTAGGTCCTCAGGATGGGCCGGACGTCTTTCTCGAAGGTCGAAGGTTCCTCACACCGTCCGGGCGCGCCCGCCAAGGTGGAGAGAATCACGGCCAAACCCATTGAACTCGCACTTCCAACGCGCGCCATGATGTTTCCTCGGGCTGGCAGGGCCACATCAACTTCGCGGTGAGGACCATGCTACGCAGGGACTCGTTGAATTATTGTTCAACGGAGCGTCCGGCACAACCCCTGGTCTTGCGGCTCGCTCACCGTCGTCAGTCGTTCGAGCGAGCCAGCTCACGGGCTCCGGAGGTTCGGGGGCCGAGGACCGCATTGACGGAGTGGCTTCGGATGGATGGGAAGTACCGGAAACGAGGGCCGGAGCGGCGTGGGTTGGAGATTGGTCGGGGCGTGGTAAAGCGAAAGCCCCTCGGCGCGAGAGCCGAGGGGCTTGGGGCAAGGCGTTCGACGATCAGCCGGCGCCGCCGGCCGCGGCGGACGCCCGGGGACGCTTGAGGCTGGCCTTCAGGTAATCGCGATTGAGCCTCGCGATGAAGGCCATGCTGATCTCCTTGGGGCAGACGGCCTCGCACTCGCCGTGGTTGGTGCAGTTACCAAAGCCTTCGCCGTCGGCCTGGTCGATCATCGCCAGGACCCGGGAGTCCTTCTCGGGGGCCCCTTGGGGCAGCAGGTTGAGGTGCTCGGCCTTGGCCGCGACGAAGAGCATCGCCGAGGCGTTCGGGCAGGCGGCCACGCAGGCGCCGCAGCCGATGCACGCGGCCGCGTCCATCGACAGGTCGGCGTCGTACTTGGGCACGGGGATGTTGTTGGCCTCCGGGGCGTTGCCGGTGCGGACGGAGATGTAACCGCCCGCGGCGACGATGCGGTCGAAGGCGCTCCGGTCGACCATCAGGTCTTTGACCACCGGGAAGGCCGAGGCTCGCCACGGCTCGATCGTCAAGGAGTCCCCGTCCTGGAAGCTCCGCATGTGGAGCTGGCAGGCGGTGGTGGCCTTGCGCGGGCCGTGCGGGCTGCCGTTGACGACCACGCCGCACTGTCCGCAGATGCCCTCGCGACAGTCGTGGTCGAAGGCGATCGGCTCGCGACCCGACTTGATCAGCCGCTCGTTGACGACGTCGAGCATCTCCAGGAACGACATGTCGGTGCTGATGTCGCGGGCTTCGTCTTTATAGGTCTCGAACCGGCCCGCGTCGCCCCGATTCCTCTGCCGCCACACGTTCAGGGTCAGGTTCAGGAGCTTCTCTTCGCCATGTCCGGCCATCGCGGATCCTCTCGGAGAAATCGCGGGTGAGAATGGAGTTCGCCACGATCCGGCGCCCCGTTACTTGTAGCTGCGCGTCTGCAGGTGGACGTTCTCGAACGTCAACGGCTCGACGTGGCGGACCGGCGTCGAGTCTTCTCCGGTGTATTCCCAGGCGGCGACATGGCAGAAATTCTCGTCGTCGCGACGGGCCTCGTGGTCCGGGGTCTGGTATTCCTCGCGGAAGTGGGCTCCGCAGGATTCCCGACGCTCCAGTGCGTCGAGGCAGAGGAGCTGGCCGAGCTCGATCAGGTCGGCCACGCGTCCCGCCTTCTCCAGCGACTGATTGATCTCACCGTCCGTGCCAGGGACCCGGACCCCCTTCCAGAACTCCTCCTTGAGCGCGGGCAGCTCGACCAGGGCCTTCTTCAGGCCCTCCTCGGAGCGTCCCATGCCGCTGTAGTTCCACATGATCTTGCCGAGTTCGCGGTGGAAGTCGTCGGCCGTCCGATCGCCGTTGATCCCCAGCAGCCGCTTCGAGCGTTCAGCGACCTCGGCCCGAGCCTCCTGGAACGCGGGGTGATCGATCCCCACCTTGTCAAAGGTCCGAACGGTGCCGAAGTAGTTGCCTAGCGTGTAGGGGATGACGAAGTAGCCGTCGGCGAGCCCTTGCATGAGCGCGCTGGCGCCCAGGCGATTCGCGCCGTGGTCGGAGAAGTTGGCCTCCCCGAGCACGAACAGACCTTCGATCGTGCTCATGAGGTGGTAGTCCACCCACAGGCCGCCCATCGTATAGTGCGACGCGGGATAGATCCGCATCGGCGACTTGTATGGGTCCTCGTCGGTGATCCGCTCGTACATGTCGAACAGGTTGCCGTACCGCTCGCGGATCGTGTCGACGCCGAGGCGATTGATCGCGTCGGCGAAGTCGAGATAGACGCCGAAGCCCGTCTTGCCGACCCCGCGTCCCTCGTCGCAGACCTCCTTGGCGGCGCGCGAGGAGATGTCTCGGGGCGAGAGGTTGCCGAAGGCCGGATACTTGCGCTCCAGGTAGTAGTCCCGCTCGTCCTCGGGGATCTGGTCGGGCGCCCGCTTGTCGCCCCGGGCCTTCGGTACCCAGATGCGGCCGTCGTTGCGGAGCGACTCCGACATCAGGGTCAGCTTGCTCTGGTGGTCGCCGGTCACCGGGATGCAGGTCGGGTGGATCTGCGTGTAGCAGGGGTTGGCGAAGGCCGCCCCCTTCTTGTACGCCCGCCAGATCGCCGTGCAGTTCGCGCCCTTGGCGTAGGTCGCCAGGTAGAAGACCGTGCCGTAGCCTCCCGTCGCCAGGATGACGGCGTCGGCCGCGTGCGACTCGATCTCACCCGTCTCCAGGTTCCGGACCACGATCCCTCGCGCCTTCCCCTCGACCTTGACGACCTGCTGCATCTCGTGCCGCGTGTACATCTTCACCGCGCCCAGGCCGACCTGCCGCTCCAGCGCCTGATAGGCTCCGAGGAGGAGCTGCTGACCGGTCTGGCCGCGGGCGTAGAAGGTCCGCGAGACCTGGGCCCCTCCGAACGAGCGGTTCGCCAGCAGGCCGCTGTACTCGCGCGCGAACGGCACGCCCTGGGCGACGCACTGGTCGATGATGTTGACCGACACCTCGGCCAGGCGATGGACGTTGGCCTCGCGGGCGCGGAAGTCGCCGCCCTTGATGGTGTCGTAGAAGAGGCGCTGGACGCTGTCGCCGTCGTTCTGGTAGTTCTTGGCGGCGTTGATGCCGCCCTGGGCGGCGATCGAGTGCGCCCGCCGGGGGCTGTCCTGGTAGCAGAAGCAGGAGACCTGATAGCCGAGCTCGGCCAGCGAGGCGGCGGCCGAGGCCCCGGCGAGTCCCGATCCCACGACGATCACGGAATACTTCCGCTTGTTCGCCGGGTTGATCAGCTTCATGTCGAACTTATGCTGCGTCCACTTGGTCTCCAGCGGACCGGGAGGGACGTTCGATTTCAGTTCCACGTTCGAGCTCCGATCACAGATGGAGGACGCCGGTCAGGACGGCGAGGGGGACGGTCGCGAAACCCACCGTGACCAGGATGGTGAAGATCGTGGCGACCGTCCGGCCCAGCGACCCGTAACGTCCCTCCGGGAGGCCGAGGGTCAGCATCATGCTCCAGACGCCGTGCCACAGGTGGAACGCCAGCATGGCCATCGCGGCGATATAGATGAGGCCGTTCACCCCGCCGAGTCCGGTCACCAGGTTGTGATACACGGCGCCTTCCTCGTAATCCGGATGCACCGTCCCGGTCGTCAGGTGGAGGATGTGATAGACGATGAACGCCAGGAGCAGGGGCCCGGTGAGAGTCATCGACCGCGAGGCGTAGCTCGACTCGCGCCACTTCCGCTGCCGGTAGCCCTTCGGCCGCGCCGTGTTGTTTCGACGCGTGAGGGCCAGGTACGCGAAGATGTGCATACCCACGAGCCCCAGCAGGCCGAGCCGGACCCCCCAGAGAAGCGCGGGCTCCTTGTGGAGCAGCGCCCCGTAGGCGTCGAGCGCCTCGGCCCCTTGATAGGCCTGGAGGTTGCCGAGCATGTGGCCCAGGGCGAACAGGGAGAGGAAGACGCCGGAGAACGCCATGATCAGCTTCAGCCCGATCGACGAGGTCAAGAACCTCTGGAGGCGCGATCGGGGGGCCGGCCTCCGTCCGGCGGCGGGACTCGAGGCAACCACGCTCATTTCGTGTTCCTATTCAACGAGGAAAAGGGCCGGTGGGACGCCGAGGCGACGACGCCTCCGGCTCGACGAATCGAGGTCGACGCGGACGGAGGGGGCCCGTTCCGCGCTTTCGCTTCATTCTATGCAGGGAGGTCCAGCCCGGGGAGGAATCGCCCCCACGATCGAGGCCTACAGGCGCCTCGATCCGGGCGGAAGGCTGTCAGTGCGGCTCCTTCACGACCTCGCAAAGCTCGGTCAGGACGCCGAACGTGCTTTTGGGATGGACGAAGGCGATCTGGAGGTGGTGCGACCCGGCGCGAGGCTTCTCGTCGACCATCCGCAGCCCTTTCGCCTTCACGTCGGCGATGCGGGCCTCGATGTCCTCGACTTCCAGAGCCACGTGGTGCAGGCCCTCGCCCTTCTTCTCCAGGAAGGCGGCCACGGTGCTCGTCGGGTCGGTCGGCTCGAGCAGCTCCATCCGTACGTCGCCGATCCGGAAGAAGCCGACCTTGACCTTCTGGTCGGCCACGACCTCCTCGCCCTCGAAGACGGCGCCGAGGACGTTGGTGTAGTAGTCCTTCTGGGCCTCGATCGACCGCACGGCGATCCCGATGTGGTTGACGGCCTTGACGGGCGTCATGACTGGCTCCTTGAAACGTCCCCGATCGGCGCCGGAAGGCGGCGGACGCATCGACCGCCGCCCGGCCCGGCCGGGGTTATTCGAATTCGATGAGGACCTGTCCCTGCTTCACGGCGTCGCCGGCGGCGACGTTGATCTTGGCGATCTTGCCGGCCGCGGGGGCCGTGATCGAGGTCTCCATCTTCATCGCTTCGATGACGACGAGCACCTCGTGGGGCTGGATCTTGGCCCCCACCTGCGCCTCGACGCGCGACACGGTCCCGGCGAACGGGCTGCGGCAGACCTTGGTCTCGTCGCCCACGGTCTCGACGGCGAGGGAAGGGGCGGGTGCCACGGGTGAGGCCGGCACGCGGACCTGGCCGATCGGCGGGACGAAGCCGGGCTTCGCCCGCTCGGGTTCCGAAACCTCGACGTCGACCTCGTACAGCTTCCCGTCTACGGTGATCTTGAGTTTCAAGGCTGACTCCTCGCCGTGCTCAGGGCGTGCGACGCCTGGATGGTGACCCGGCCTTGCTGGGCCCAGGCGGCGGAGCCGAGCAACTGAATCTGCCGGATGTGGGCTTTCTTGCCGAGGAAGGCCGCGATCGCCGCGCCGATGACGAGGATCGTCTCATCGCTCAGCACCGGGCCGTCCCGAGTCGGTTCCCCGGCCGAGGCCGAGTTCGAGGAGGGGCGGGGGGCGGCCGCCTCGAGGGCGGCGATCCGCTCGCCCATGCGGGCGAGTTCGGCCTGGATCGCGGCCAGGGCGCTCGCGACGTCGGCCAGGCTGGGCGTCTCCGTTTTCATGGGTCTCGCTCCAGCTCAGAGGGGGATCAGGCCGTGTTTCTTGGGCGGCCGCTGTTCGCGCTTGGTGCTGAGGTACTCGAGCGCCTGCGCCAGGTGGCGCCGCGTATCGGCCGGCTCGATGATATCGTCGACCAGGCGGCGTCCGGCGGACGCGAAGGGCGACGAGAAGGTCGCCTTGTACTGCTGAATCAGCTCGGCCCGCTTGGCGGCCTTGTCCTCGGCCTGGTCCATCTCCTTGCGGAAGACGATCTCCACGGCCCCTTCGGCGCCCATTACCGCGACCTCGGCCGTCGGCCACGCGAACACCCGGTCGGCGCCCAGGTCCTTCGATCCCATCGCCAGGTGCGCCCCGCCGTAAGACTTGCGGAGGATCACCTGGATCTTCGGGACGGTGGTCGCCGAGTACGCGAACAGCAGCTTCGCCCCATGGCGGATGATGCCGCCGTACTCCTGCTGGACGCCGGGGAGGAACCCGGGGACGTCGACGAACGTCACCAGCGGGATGTTGAATGCGTTGCAGAACCGGATGAACCGGCTCCCCTTGGTCGACGCGTTGATGTCGATGGCGCCGGAGAGGACCTGGGGCTGATTCGCCACGATCCCCACCGGACGCCCCAGGATCCGGGCGAAGCCGACGACCATGTTCATGGCGTAGCCGGCCTGGACCTCCAGGAAGTCCCCCTGGTCGACCACCGCGGCGACGACCTTCCGCACGTCGTAGGCCTGCTTCGGCTCGACGGGGACGATCGTGTTCAGCTCGGGGTTGGGGTCGACGTTGTTCGGGGCCTCGATGCGGGGCGGGTCCTCCAGGTTGTTCGACGGCAGGAAGCTCAGGAGCCTCCGGCAGAGGTACAGGGCCTCCTGATCGTCCTCGGCGACGAAGTGGAGGACGCCCGAGTTCCCCATGTGGGAGTCGGCCCCGCCGAGCGCGTCGGCGCTGATCTGCTCGCCCGTGACCTGCTTGATCACCTGCGGCCCCGTGATGAACATCTGGGCCTTGCGGGTCATGATGATGAAGTCGGTCAGGGCCGGCGAGTAGGCCGCCCCCCCCGCGCAAGGCCCGCATATCAGGGAGATCTGCGGCACCGCGCCGGACAGCGAGACGTTCGTGAAGAACACCTTCCCGTAACCCGAGAGCGAGTCGATCCCCTCCTGGACGCGCGCGCCGCCTGAATCGTTGATGAAGACGAACGGGCTCCCGGTGTGGAGCGACATCTCCATCACCTCGGCGACCTTCAGCGAGTGGACCTCGCCGGCCGAGCCCCCCAGGACGGTGAAATCCTGGCTCGCCAGGTGGACGAGGCGGCCGTCGATCGAGGCCGCGCCGGTCACCACGCCGTCGGCCGGGACTTCCTTGCCGAGCATGCCGAACTCGACCTGGCGGTGTCGCGCGAACAGGCCGATCTCCTCGAAGCTCCCCTCGTCCACCAGGGTTGCGACCCGTTCGCGGGCGGTGAGCTTCCCGTCCTTCTTCTGCTTCTCCAGCCGCGCCGGGCCGCCCCCCTCGCGGATGTGGGCCCTGGCGGCGCGAAGCTCTTCGACGAGCTTCTCCATCGATTTCGATTCCGTGCTCATGATCGAGTCTCGCTTTCTCGGGTCAGGCCGGTTGGACGGTCACCTTGTGCGTCTTGTCGCCGACCTGCACATCGTAGGTGACCGGGCCGGTGATCGACCCGGAGCCGTCGAGCCCCATGGCCCCGGGGCTCGCCGACTTGGACGCCGCGGTGGCCGGGCTCTTGCAAGGGTCCTTGGGGCCCTCGGCCCGGCGTGCGAAGAATTTGGGGGCGACCTGGGGGAACATGGCGTAGGTGAGGGTGTCCTCGGGGGTGCCGTCGTTGCCCGGCAGCGCCTTGGCGGCCCGGTCCAGGGCCTCCCATTCGGGCTTCAGCAGGTCGGCGGGGCGCTCGGTGATGGACGACTTCTTGGCGTGCTTCTCGGCCGCCGCGATCACCTCGGGGTTCCGCTCGGCGATCGTCTCGCCGTAGTATCCCAGCATCAGGTCGGCGAACTCGCCGGTCAGCGCCTTGTACTCGCCCATCAGGACGTTGAAGACGGCCTGGGTGCCGACGATCTGGCTCGAAGGCGTCACCAGCGGCGGATAGCCGGCGTCCTTGCGGACCCGCGGCACTTCGGCGAGAACTTCCTTCAAACGGTCGCCAGCCCCCTGCTGCTTGAGCTGGCTTTCCATGTTGGAGATCATGCCGCCGGGGATCTGGCTGTCGAAGATCTCGGTCTCGACGCCGTAGATCTTCGACTCGAACTCGGCGTAGCGGGGGCGGACCTTGGCGAAATGCTCCTTGATCTTGAGCAGCCGTTCCTTGTCCAGCCTGGTCTCGTAGCCCGTATCCCTGAGCATCTCGACGAGCGCCTCGGTCGGGTTGTGCCCGGGGCCGAGGCTGAGCGAAGAGATGGCTGTGTCCACGATGTCGGCCCCGGCCTCGATGGCCTTCATCAGGCTGACCATCGTCACCCCGGTCGTCGAATGGACGTGGACGTGGACGAGCGTGTCCTCGCCGCATTTCTCCTTGATGCCGCGGACGATGTCGAAGGCGGGCCGGGGGCGGAGGAGGGCGGCCATGTCCTTGAGGCAGATCGATTGCGCGCCCATGTCCTTCAGACGCTGGGCCAGCTCGACGAACTTCTCGACCGTGTGCAGGGGGGAGGTCGTGTAGCAGATGGTCCCCTCGGCCCACTTGCCGGTCCGCTTCACGGCGTCCATCGCGCGCTTCAGGTTCCTCGGGTCGTTCAGGGCGTCGAAGACCCGGAAGACGTCCATGCCGTTCTCGGCGGACTTGTCGACGAATCGATCGACGACGCCGTCTTCATAATGACGATAACCCAGCAGGTTCTGGCCCCGAAGGAGCATCTGGAGGCGAGAGTTGGGCATCAACTTGCGGAAAGTCCGCAGCCGGTCCCAGGGATCCTCGTTGAGGAAACGTATGCACGAGTCGTACGTGGCTCCGCCCCAGCACTCGACGCTCCAGAAGCCCGCCTGGTCGATATCCTCGCAAGCCGGGATCATGTCCTCCAGCGTCATGCGAGTCGCCAACAAGCTCTGGTGGGCGTCGCGGAGGACCAGCTCCGTGACCTCGACCATGCGTGACATCTTGCCAAACTCCTCTGCAAAGTTCCGGCCGCCTCGCCGTGCGTGTACACGCCCGGCTGCGAGCCGAGATTCCAACAAGGTCGGGGCGGACGGGGAGTCCGGTATGATCCGGGGCCGTGCGCGGCGGCTTGCGTCTCATCGGGAAGGGGAGGACGACCTGAGGTCAAGTGAGGACCCGCTCGCCAGAATCTCATCATAGACGACCCGGCAGGGGAGTGCTATATCACAGGAAGGCTTTCCGCTTCAATTTTTCGACATTGCAGTCAAAACCGAAGACACGATCGCGGCTCCCTGGTCGGGACGCAGCCAGGAAGCGCGAAACGACTCAACGGCGTGCAAGAGGCAGGGGGAGGAGGGATTCATGAAAAAAGTATCCCTGGACGTCATCGTCCGATCGACCGAGATCGATGTGAATGCGCACGTCAACAACGCCAAGTTCGTCGAGTATCTGGAATGGGGTCGCGAGGAGTGGTACGACCGCAACGACCTGGGCTACGATCGGCTGAAAGCCCTGGGTGCGACCACCGTGACGGTCAACGTCGACGTCAATTACCGCAAGGAATGCGGCCAGGGCGAGGTCCTGACGATCCTGACCCGTCCCGGTCGGCTGGGGAGGACCAGCTTCGTCTTCGATCAGGAGATTCGGAAGGCCGACGGCTCCGTCGCCGTCGACGCCAAGGTCACTTTGGTGACCATCGACCCCGAATCCCGCAGGCCGCGGGTCGTGCCCGACGAGCTGGGCGCGGCCCTCACGGCCTGATTTCGAGCGGCCGTCTCATTCCGCCCGGGGGTCCGCGCCCTCCTTCCGCAAGATCGGCGGAAGGCGATGGGCGGGGCGGCCGGGCTCGTGGACGCTGTCGGAGATCGGATTGAGGGTCTCCCAGCGATGCTCGGCCTTGATCGTGCGGATGGTCCCGGATCGGGAACGCATGACCACGGACTCGGTGGTCGCCCCATCGGGGCTGTACCGCACGCCGCGAAGGAGCGAGCCGTCGGTGATGCCGGTGGCGGCGAAGAAGACGTCCTCGCCTCGGACGAGGTCGTCGGTGGTGAGGATGCGGTCCAGGTCGAAGCCGGCGTCCAGCACCGCGCGTCGCTCCCCGTCGCTCTTGGGGCAGAGACGGCCCTGGATCTCGCCGCCCAGGCACTTGAGGGCCGCCGCGGTAATCACCGCCTCCGGGGTCCCGCCGATGCCATACAGGAGGTCGATGCCCGTGCCGGGGGTCGCCGCCGCGATCGCGCCGGCGACGTCGCCGTCCGTGATGAGGTAGACGCGCGCGCCGGCCGCTCGGACGCGGGCCATGACCTGGTGATGCCTTTCGCGGTCGAGGATCACGACGGTCAGGTCTTCGACCTCCATCCCTCGGGCGCGGGCGACGTTCCGAACGTTGTCCTCGATGGGAGCGGACACGTCGAGGACGCGGCCCCCTTCGCGGCCGGCGGCGATCTTCTCCATGTAATAACAGGGGCCGGGGTCGAACATCGTCCCCCGCTCGGAGACGGCGACGACGGCCACCGCGTTCGCCTGGCCGCCGGCGACGAGCTTGGTGCCGTCGATGGGATCGACGGCGATGTCGACCCGGGGGCCGTCGCCGGTCCCCAGGCGTTCGCCGTTGAACAGCATCGGCGCCTCGTCCTTCTCCCCCTCGCCGATCACGACGACGCCGTCGAACTGCATGGAGTTGAAGAGCAGGCGCATCGCGTCGACGGCCGCGCCGTCGGCGGCGTTCTTGTCGCCGCGGCCGACCCAGCGCGCGGCCGCGAGCGCCGCGGCCTCGGTGGTGCGTACCAGGTCGAGGGCCAGGTTGTGGTCCGGCGTGATCTGCGGTCGAGGCCGATTCATCGGTCGCCTCCTTGGCGCCGGGGGCTCGCGGCGGGGCGGGCGGGCCGCCGGGCCGCGAAGGGGACGGGGGCGGCGGTCAGGCCTGGGGATGCCAGCCGGCGTCGGCCCAGAGCTGGCCGCTGACGGCCGAATTGCAGATCAGGAAGTAGATCGCGTCGGCGATCTCCGACGGGGCGATCAGTCGGCGGAGCTGGGTGTAGGGGAGGATGTTCTTCTCGATGTACTCCTCGCCCAGTGCGCGGGTCATCGGCGTGTCGGTGTAGCCGGGGTGGATCACGGCGCAGCGGACGCCGAAATTGATGGCCTCCTTGGCGAGCGTCGAGGCGACGCCTTCCAGGCCCGATTTGGCCGCGGCGTAGGCGACCTGCCCGGAGTTCCCGTGGGACGAGACGGCGCCGAGGAAGATGATCGTGCCCTGGATCCCCTCGTCGGGATCCCAGGTCTTGCGGCCCCGCTTGTGGCGGTCCTGGGCGATCCGGGCGATGGTCTCGATGGCCCAGGCGGCGGGGGCGATCAGGTTGACCTCGGCGACTTCGCGGAACTTCTCCAGCGGGTAGGTCACGGCCTTCCCCGTCGCCTCGTCGATCTGGACGGCGAGCTGGTCCCGGCTCACGCCCGCGGCCGGGATGCAGATGCTGGGCGCGCCGTACTTGTCGGTTATCAGGTCGAAGGCGTGGGAACGGAAGGCCGGATCGGTCACGTCGCCGATGATCGCCTCGGCCACCGGCCGCTCCATGCGGTCGTTGATCGCCCGGGCCACGTTGATGACGCTCTCGCTGCTGTCGACCAGGCCGACGGCGCCCACGCCGCGCTCGGCCAGTTCCATGGCAACGGCCTGGCCGATGCCGCTGCCGGCGCCGGTGATGACGGCCGATTTCCCCTTGATGATCATGGCGAAACTCCCGAAGAACTGGCGGACTTTGTACGCCGTCGCTCGGCACTCCCCCCCGGGCCGGCGGGTGGGGGGCGACGGGCTCCCTCGCCCGATGGGCGACGGCGACTCGGTTTATCGTGGCAGATTCCCGGGGCCTGTCAAGGCCGTGGCGGAGTAAACGTTCAAGAATTTGTTTACCTGATGTTGGAGCTTCCGGCCCGTTCGCAAGGGCCGGAATCGACGCCTCCGGCGAAAATGGCGAAATGTCGGAAACTCGCCGAAGCCGCGCTTCCGCGATGGCCGAGGCCCTCCGGAACGGGTATCCTTGCACGAACAGAACACCCCGATGCGGTCGCCGATCGCGTCGCTCGGGGCCCCGCCTCCGATCGCGGGACGCGTCCAAGCGCCCGCGGACGACGAGCGGATCGCACATTTCCAGGGACCAGCGTCGTCGATGACCAGGCCTGGTGCGGGGCGTTCACGCCTTCGAAAATCCGGGCGATGAAGGATATGCGCCGCGGTGATCCCCACTTCAAGCTGAGGGATGAGAGGCCCGATAACGATGAGCGAGTCATTGCCCAACTCCTCGAACCTGGGCGGCTGGGAGAAGGCCGCGGCGAAATTCGCCCCCGGGAACAAGGTCGAAAATCTCGATTGGAGGACGCCGGAAGGCGTCGACGTCAAGCCGCTGTACACCCGTCGCGACGTGGAGGGCCTGCCCTTCGCGGACACCCTCCCCGGCTTCGAGCCCTTCGTCCGCGGCCCTCAGGCGACGATGTACGCCGTCCGCCCCTGGACGATCCGCCAGTACGCCGGCTTCTCGACCGCCGAGGAATCCAACGCCTTCTACAAGCGGGCCCTGGCCGCCGGGGGCCAGGGGGTCTCGGTGGCGTTCGACCTGGCCACCCACCGCGGCTACGACTCCGACCACCCCCGCGTCCAGGGCGACGTCGGCAAGGCCGGCGTGGCGATCGACTCCGTCGAGGACATGAAGCTCCTCTTCGACGCCATCCCGCTCGACAAGGTGTCGGTCTCCATGACCATGAACGGCGCCGTCCTGCCGATCCTCGCCGGCTACATCGTCGCGGCGGAAGAGCAGGGCGTCGCGCTCGACGCGCTCTCCGGGACCATCCAGAACGACATCCTCAAGGAGTTCATGGTCCGCAATACGTACATCTATCCCCCCGAACCCTCGATGCGCATCGTCGGCGACATCATCGAGTACACGGCGCGGAAGATGCCCAAGTTCAACTCGATCTCGATCTCGGGCTATCACATGCAGGAGGCCGGCGCCACCCAGGCGCTGGAACTCGGCCTTACGCTCGCCGACGGCCAGGAGTACGTGAAGACGGCCCTCGCCAAGGGCCTCGACGTCGACGACTTCGCCGGCCGGCTGAGCTTTTTCTTCGCGGTGGGGATGAACTTCTACCTGGAAGTCGCCAAGCTCCGCGCGGCGCGGCTCCTGTGGTGGAAGATCATGAAGGGCTTCGGCCCCAAGAAGCCGAAGTCGATGATGCTCCGGACCCACTGCCAGACCTCGGGGTGGTCGCTCACCGAGCAGGACCCGTACAACAACATCGTCCGAACCACGATCGAGGCGATGGCGGCCGTGTTCGGCGGGACGCAATCGCTCCACACCAACTCGTTCGACGAGGCGATCGCGCTGCCGACGGACTTCTCGTCGCGCATCGCCCGGAACACCCAGATCATCATCCAGGAGGAGACGCACATCACCAACGTCGTCGACCCCTGGGCCGGCTCGTACATGATGGAGAAGCTGACCCAGGATCTCGCCGATAAGGCGTGGGCCGTCATCGAGGAGGTCGAGAAGCTGGGCGGCATGACCAAGGCCGTCGAATCCGGCTGGGCCAAGCTCAAGATCGAGGAATGCGCCGCCGAGAAGCAGGCGCGGATCGACTCGGGCCGCGACGTGATCGTCGGGGTGAACAAGTACCGCCTCGAGACGGAAGATCCGGTCGAGATCCGCGAGATCGACAACTCGGCCGTACGCGACTCGCAGATCGCCCGCCTCAAGGCGGTCCGCGCCTCGCGGGACGCCGAGGCCGTCCTTCGGGCGCTCGACGAGTTGACCGAGGTCGCGCGCGGCGGGGAGGGCAACCTGCTCGACGCGACGCTCAAGGCGATGCGGCTCCGGGCGACCGTCGGCGAGGTCTCCGACGCCCTGGAGAAGGTGTGGGGCCGCTTCCGGGCGAACAATCAGGTGATCTCGGGCGTGTACGGCTCGGCCTTCGGCAAGGACCACGAGTGGGAGGACCTGAAGGCCGACGTCGAAAAATTCGCCGCCGACGAAGGTCGTCGGCCGCGCGTGATGATCGCCAAGCTCGGCCAGGACGGCCACGACCGGGGCGCCAAGGTCGTCGCCACGGCGCTCGCCGACCTCGGCTTCGACATCGACATCGGCCCGCTCTTCCAGACCCCGGAGGAGGCGGCCCGGCAGGCGGTCGAGAACGACTGCCACGCCGTCGGCGTCTCCACCCTCGCCGCCGGCCACAAGACCCTCGTCCCCGCCTTGATCGCGGCGCTCAAGGAACTCGACGCCGACGACGTCTGCGTCTTCGTCGGCGGCGTCATCCCGGCCCAGGACTACGAGTTCCTGAACCAGGCCGGGGCGGTGGGGATCTTCGGGCCGGGAACTCCGATCCCGGCCTGCGCCCGCCAGATCCTCGACGCCATCCGTCGGACCCGCGTCTCGGCATGACACGGTCCGGCCCGGATCTCGGCCGATCGCGAACGGGGGCCGGGGCGAGACGACGCCCCGGCCCCCGTCGATTGACGCGGGCGGCGCCCCGGGCGGACAATCCTGTTCCATCCGGGGCCGAAGCCGCGAAGATTCCCTCCAACCCTCGAAGATCCGCTCCATGTACGACGAATCGACGCCGAGCCGCGTGACCCTGGAAGCCTCCGACCAGGCGCTCGTCGACGGGATCCTGAAGCGACATCCTCGCGCGCTGGCCAAGGCCATCACCCTCGTCGAGTCCACCCGGCCGGACCATCGTCGTCGCGCGGCGGGCTTGCTGGATGCGATCCTGCCGCACACGGGCCGCTCCATCCGGCTGGGGATCAGCGGCTCGCCGGGGGCGGGGAAGTCGACGTTCATCGAGGCCCTCGGCCTCAACCTGATCGGCCGCGGACATCGCGTCGCCGTCCTGGCCATCGACCCCTCCAGCAGCATCTCCGGCGGCTCCATTCTGGGCGACAAGACCCGGATGGAGCATCTCTCGGTGAACCCGGACGCCTATATCCGACCCTCGCCCTCACGGGGCTCGCTCGGCGGGGTCGCCGACAAGACCCGCGAGGCCATGCTGATCTGCGAGGCCGCCGGCTTCGACGTCATCCTGGTCGAGACCGTCGGCGTCGGCCAGTCGGAGACGACCGTGGCCGGCATGGTCGACGCATTCGTCCTGATCCAGCTCCCCAACGCGGGCGACGACCTCCAGGCCATCAAGAAGGGGATCGTCGAGGTCGCCGACGTGATCGTCGTGAATAAGGCCGACATCGACCCCGACGCCGCCGAGCTCGCTCGCGCTCAACTCGCCGGAGCTCTCTCGCTGCTGCGGCACGCCTCGCCGAACTGGAACCCCGTGGTCGTCGCCCTGAGCGCGGCCAGGAATCAGGGCATCGACGAGTTCTGGGGCGAGATCGAACGACTCCGCGAGGCGTTCTCGTCGTCCGGCGAGCTGGAAGCGAAGCGTCGCCGGCAGTCGGTGGACTGGATGTGGAGCCTGATCGACTCGGGGCTCCGCTCGCGGTTTCGCGAGAATCCCAGGGTGCGTCGCGACCTCGACTCCGTCAGCCGATCGGTGTCCGAAGGGGCGATGACGGCGGCGGCGGCGGCCTACCGACTGCTCGATTACGTCGAGGCCGCCGACGGCTGAGCCAACCCCTTTGATCGTCGTCCTTCGCGAGGCCGCCCATGCACGAGATCATCCGTCAGCTCGATGAGAAGCGCGCCGCGGCCCGGATGGGCGGGGGTGAGAAGCGGATCGCGGCCCAGCACGCCAAGGGCAAGCTCACCGCCCGTGAGCGGCTGGAACTCCTTCTGGATCCCGGGTCGTTCGAAGAATGGGATATGTTCAAGGGCCACCGCTGCACCGACTTCGGCATGGACGCGAACGTCGTCCCCGGGGACGGCGTGGTGACCGGCTACGGCACGATCAACGGCCGGCTCGTCTTCGTGTTCAGCCAGGACTTCACCGTCTTCGGCGGCTCGCTCTCCGAGGCGCACGCCGAGAAGATCTGCAAGATCATGGACCAGGCCGTGAACGTCGGCGCCCCGGTCATCGGCATCAACGACTCGGGCGGGGCGAGGATCCAGGAGGGCGTCGCCTCGCTCGGAGGTTACGCGGACGTCTTCCTACGCAACGTCACGGCGTCGGGCGTCGTCCCGCAGATCTCGCTCGTCATGGGCCCTTGCGCGGGCGGTGCGGTGTATTCGCCGGCGATGACCGACTTCATCTTCATGGTGAAGGACTCGTCCTACATGTTCGTCACCGGGCCGGACGTGGTGAAGACCGTCACCCACGAGTCCGTCACCCCCGAGGAGCTGGGGGGCGCCGTCACCCACACGACCCGTTCCGGTGTGGCCGATCTTGCGTTCGAGAACGACGTCGAGGCCCTCATGATGACCCGGCGCCTCTTCACGTTCCTGCCCTCGAACAATCGCGAGAGCCCGCCCGTCGTCCCGACGGAGGCGCCGGTGGACGAGGTGGACCGCTCGCTCGATTCCCTCGTCCCCGACGACCCGAATCGGCCGTACGACGTCCGCGAGCTGATCCTCAAGGTCGTCGACGAGTGGGACTTCTTCGAGCTGATGCCCGACCACGCGAAGAACATCGTCATCGGCTTCGGCCGGATCGACGGCCGGAGCGTCGGCTTCGTGGCGAACCAGCCGCTGGTGCTCGCGGGCTGCCTCGACATCAAGAGCTCCATCAAGGCCGCGCGATTCGTCCGCTTCTGCGACGCGTTCAACATCCCGATCGTGACCTTCGTCGACGTCCCGGGCTTCATGCCCGGCACGGCCCAGGAATACGGCGGGATCATCAAGCACGGCTCCAAGCTGCTCTACGCCTACGCCGAGTGCACCGCGCCGAAGGTCACGGTCATCACGAGGAAGGCCTACGGAGGCGCCTACGACGTGATGTCGTCGAAGCACCTGCGGGGCGACGTGAACCTCGCCTGGCCGTCGGCGGAGATCGCCGTCATGGGCCCCAAGGGGGCCGTCGAGATCATCTTCCGCGAGGAGAAGGGGGACCCGGACCGGCTCGCCGCGCGCGAGCGGGAATATCGCGAGAAGTTCGCCAACCCCTTCATCGCCGGCCATCGCGGGTTCATCGACGACGTGATCATGCCCCGCGAGACCCGGCGGCGGCTGGCTCGCTCGCTCGAGATGCTCCGCAAGAAGCACGTCGAACGACCCTGGCGCAAACACGGAAACATCCCCCTCTGAGCGTCGAGGCCCGAATGTTCCAGAAGATCCTGATCGCCAACCGCGGGGAGATCGCCTGCCGGATCCTGCGCACGGCCCGCGCGATGGGGATCGCCACGGTCGCGGTCTACTCCGAGGCCGACAGGGACGCGCTCCACGTCGAGCTTTCCGATGAAGCGATCGCGATCGGGCCGCCGCCGCCTCGCGAGTCGTATCTCGACATCGACCGGATCGTCACGGCCTGCCGCTCGACGGGCGCGCAGGCGGTCCATCCGGGCTACGGATTCCTCTCGGAGAATGACGCGTTCGTGCGGCGGCTCGAAGCCGAGCGGATCGTCTTCATCGGCCCGGGTTCCGAAGCCATCGCCGCGATGGGCGACAAGATCGCTTCCAAGCGGATCGCCCGAGCGGCCGGCGTGAACGTCATCCCCGGGCACGACCAGGCGATCGGCTCGGCGAGCGAGGCGGTCCAGATCGCACGCGAGGTCGGATATCCGTTGATGATCAAGGCCTCGGCGGGCGGCGGCGGCAAGGGCCTGCGGATCGCACGCGACGAAGGCTCGTTCGTCGAGCAGTTCGACGCCTGCCGCGCCGAGGCCGCCGGGGCTTTCGGCGACGATCGGATCTTCCTGGAACGGTACATCGAGAACCCCCGTCATATCGAGATCCAGGTTCTCGCCGACTCGTTCGGGAGCACCGTGCATCTCGGCGAACGCGAGTGCTCGCTCCAGCGCCGGCATCAGAAGGTCGTCGAGGAGGCCCCGTCCCCATTCCTGGACGATGCCACGCGAGCGGCGATGGGCGAGCAGGCCGTGGCGCTCGCCAGGGCGGTCGGCTATCGCTCCGCCGGCACGGTCGAGTTCGTCGTGGCGAAGGATCGCCGCTTCTACTTCCTGGAGATGAACACGAGGCTCCAGGTCGAGCATCCCGTCACCGAAATGATCACCGGCCTCGATCTGGTGGAGCAGATGATCCGGATCGCCGCCGGCGAGCCCCTGGGGTTCACCCAGGAGCAGGTGCGAAGGGACGGATGGGCCGTCGAGTGCCGGATCAACGCGGAGGACCCGTCCCGCAACTTCCTGCCGTCCACCGGCCGCCTCGTCCGATACCAGCCTCCGGAGGACGAGTCGCGTTCGATCCGCGTCGATACGGGAGTGGTCGAGGGGGACGAGGTCCCGATTCACTACGACTCGATGATCGCCAAGGTGATCACCCACGGCTGGTCCCGCGGGGAGGCCCTCGCGAGGATTCACCAGGCTCTCGACGCCTTCCTGATCCGGGGCGTCGCGTCCAATCTCGCCTTCCAGGCCCGGCTGACCCGCCATCCCCGATTCCTCGCGGGAGATTTCGACACCGGCCTCATCCACGAGAGTTATCCCGATGGGTTCCAGCACGCGACCCCGACTGCAGAGGAATCAATCCTGCTGGCCGGCGTCGCCGCCTACGCGCGTCGCCGCTACATCAAGCGGGCGACCGCGACCAGCGGCCAGCTCAAGGGCCATGCCCGTCGCGTGGACGCCGACTGGGTCGTGCTCATGCCCGAGGGACGCGTCGAGCTGGGGGTCTTCCTGGAAGACCAGGGCTGCCAGATCCTGCACGGGGGCGTGGTTCATCATCTCCGAACCCAGTGGAGGCTCGGCGAGTTCCTCCTCAAGGGGACCTGGGACGGCGATCCCATCTGCGTGCAGGTCGAACGATCTGGCCTCAACTATCGCATCGCTCATCGCGGGCTGCAGGTCGACGCCATGGTCATGACTGCCAGGGCCGCCGAGTTGCTTGCCCTCATGCCCACGAAGGCCCCCCCGGACCTTTCCAAGCTCCTCCTGTCGCCCATGCCCGGGCTGCTCGTCGAGGTCGCCGCGGCCCCCGGTCGATCCGTCCGCGCGGGGGAGAACCTGGCGATCGTCGAGGCGATGAAGATGCGGAACGTCCTCAGGGCTGAACGCGACGGCCTCGTGGCCGAGGTCCTCGCAAACCCCGGCGACAGCCTGGCCGTCGATCAACCGATCCTGCGGTTCGAGTGAGCCGGTCGGACGCGGGCGAACGTCCGGTATTCACAACCGATTCGGAGTCGTATCGGTGAGGCTGGACCGAATGAACCCGGAATCGGCGGGGGCTTCGTAATCGATCCCGGCCAGGTCGGGCGTGTCGATCCGGCGGGAGCCCTGGATCCGGCTCTCCAGCGCCACGTCGAGGATCCCGCCGGAAAGCAAGGTCCGCCGGACGGGGTAGGGGGGGGCCGCTTCCCGGAAGAAGTCCTCGATCCGCAGCACCAGCGGGTTGAAGAAGCTGGCCCCGGGGGGAGCTGGGAGATAGGTCAGGGTCGAGGCGATCGTGTCCCTCCCCTGGGCGTCGACGGTGCGGACCGCCACCGTGGTGTCGTCGACGTGGCCGTTGAGGATCAGGACCGTCCCCCTCAGGCCGTCGACGTATTCCACCACGAAGGCGACCGGCCGATCGAGGATCGTCGCGGCGTCGCGCACGCCCGGCCGCTTGAAATCCTGCGTGTTCCGGCGGACGTCGCCGGGGTTGACCGTGTTGCTCCGGCCCAGCGCCTGCGCGAGCAGCTCCCACGACCAGACCCCCTTGTCGCCGGCCTCCCAGACGGCGTCGCCTTCGAGGCACGTGACGGCCGCCACGCCCTGGGGCTTGCCGCGCCGATCGCGACGTTCGGCCATGCACTGGAGGACTTCCAGCGCGTGAAACCCGAAAATCTCCAAGTTCCCGCGCGATGCGACGAGGACCTCGCTCATCGGCCGGCGCAGGGGGATCTCCAGCTCGGGCCGACGCCAGGTGATCGGCAGGCTGGACCCGGCCATGAGCGGGACCTTCATCGCCTCCGCCTGGTCGACCATCTCCGCCGCCTCGTCCCGCCTGTAGGAGAGATGCTTGTCTACGAAGACCGGCACCACCCGGCCCGAAGTGCGGAAGACGTCGAGGACCTCCCGAAAGTAGCGGCCCCGCGGATAGAGCTTCTGGAGCTTTTCGTTGATCGGGTAATCGCCGTGCTCGGCGATCAGCAGGACGCCATCGACCGCCAGGCCCCCGGTCCCCAGCGTCAGGGCGTCGGCGATGGTCGGGGAGAGGCGGACGCCGTGCCTCGCGGCCTTCGCTCGTCCCAGATCGGTGTCGTCGGCGACCTGTTCGATGAAGAGGCTGGCGATCTCGAACGGCGGCCTGTGCAGGTTCTGCTCCGGCGAGCGCCCCGGCCCGCCGTCGTAGACCGGGAATCCGTCGAGGAACCGACCGACGATGTGATAGGCGTGAGAGAGGTAGAAGTACGTCGAGGCGAGGGCCGCGATCCTCGGCGGACGAGCGGGTTCCTGGGCCCCGCCCCCCGACCTCGGGGCGACACCGCCCGCCAATCCGGCCGCGAGTCCGACACCTTCCAGAAACGTGCGGCGCGACGATCCCGATCTCACGACGGCTCCTCCTCGATGCGGACGTTTCAGGACCGGGTCGCCCCGACGCCGTCGGCCTTGTCGACGACGGTCGCCGGGGTCGTGGGCTTCGCCGGAGCCGTCGAAGGGGCCTCGTCGAGCGAGCCTTCCAGGGCGGTCGGCGACTGCCAGTCGACGCTCATGAGTTCGGCCCAGCGATTCAGCTCGGGGACGGTCTGGCAGACGATCTTCAGGGTCGCGGTGAACGGCATCGCGAGCACCAGGCCCGGGAGCCCCCAGATGTACCCCCAGAACAAGCAAGCGATCAGCACGGTCGTGCCGTTCAGGTCGAGCGACTTGCCCATGACCAGGGGCGTCACGACGTAGCCTTCCACCCCCAGGACCGCCAGGTACATCGAGGCCACGATCAGGGCGTCGCCCAGCGAGCCGGTCTGTCCCAGCGCGATCAGGGCCGGCAGGGCCCCACCCGCGAGCTGGCCGATATAGGGGATGTAGTTGGTCACGGCGGCGAACAGCCCGAGCGGGAGCGCAAAGTTCACGCCGAGCAGCCAGAGGCCGAGCGCCACGACCAGCCCGACCCCAAGATTGATGAGCGTCCGTGCGATCAGGTAGGCGCGGACCTTCCGCGTCACCTGATCCAGGATCGATCGCGCGTTGCGCGACGATTCCGGGGTCCGGGCGAAGAACCGGAGCACCTTGGTCGTGAGCATCTCGCTCTCGATCAGCAGGAAGATCACCAGGACCAGGACGATGAACCCCTGGACGACCCAGGTGGTGAAGTCCGACAGCCCGAGGCTCAGCTTCTCGATCAAGAGGGCCCGGTTGGTGTCGCCCAGGCGGTCGATGGTCCCTGGCTCGGGCAGGATGACGCGGAGCGAGGGCTGATCCCGGATCAGGTCGGTGAGACGGCCGCTGAGCTGACCCGCCAGCCGCTCCAGGTCCGACGGCAGGGTGTTCGCCGCATGGATCAGGCTCTCGGCGGCCAGGCTGGCGAGGTAGACGCCGCCGAGCACGAGCAGCAGGAAGACCGTCAGGACCCCGAACGGCCCGTAGGAGAGCCTCCGCCGGAAGAACGAGGCGAGCGGCGAGAGGATCGAGGCCAGGACTAGCGCGAAGGCGATCGGCGCCAGGATCGTCTTCAGCAGGTAGAGCGCGCCGATGACGCCGAGGACGGCCAGGATCACCTGAGACGAGGTGGCGTACTTCGCCGCTCGATCCAAGAGGACTCTCCCGGGTCGGAGTTCAAAGGGGCGGTCGTGGATCCCCGCGCGACGGCGGACCGTTCCATCATCGGGCCCCCGGCCGCCGGCCGCAAGCCCGCCGTCCCGGGCCCGGGTGCGATCCACGCATCTTGAAATCCGAATCATCCCCCGGGGCCGGCCGCACGCGAGGAGGCCCGCCCTCCGCCGCCCCGGACGCGCGAATCGGCCGGGCGTGACGACATTCCCCAAGGGGCCCGAATTGAGGGAACTCCGGCTGGCATCGCGCCGGCCCCTCAAGCCGCCCCCCAGCCCCTTTGACCGGGCCCGGCGGGGGGAGTACGATCCATAGGAGATGACAAGACGATCGCGGCGGGGACGTCCCAGGCCCGCCCTGGATCCTTCCTCGATTTCTCGTGCGAAAGGGAGCGGATCATGCCTCTCTTCGAGGTCGAAACGACGTCGCATATCATGATTGCATCCGCGGACGACGAGGACTCGGCCCGGACGTTCGCCCAGGCGAACTATCCCGCCGAGGAGATCCTCCGCGTGGCGCATCGCCCCCGCGACGCCTGGGTGATTTCCAAGAACCTGCTCGGCGTCCAGTCCGACGTCGACCCCTGCTCCACGGCCCGCGAGTGCCTCGCCAACGCGGCGGGGGACAAGCTGCACGCCGTCCGCCTCTACATGCAGAAGACGGGCGTCGACCTCGAGAAGGCCCGCAAGGTCGTCGAGTCGAACATGTCGCGGGGATGGTGAACCCGCGGGCGGTCGTCGGACTGTCCGTCGATCGTCCTCGCGACCGCCTCGCCTGCGCTCGGGGTCCGATCATATTACGCCCGCCCGCCGGCCCCTCGACGTGGCCGGCGTGGGGGCGGGCCAGGCCCTCGCCACGCTTCCCGGCGCGAGAATTGTAAGACGAAGCCTCGGACGCAGAGTCGAAGCCGTCACGAAGTCCAAAGCCGCATCCGCGGCCGTCGTACCACGCGACGGTTCGCCTCGCCCTTGAAGGAGGGTTCCATGCCTCGGGTCATCTCGTTGATCTTGGGCGGCGGGAGGGGCACTCGCCTCTACCCGCTCACCAAGTCGCGGAGCAAGCCCGCGGTGCCCATCGCCGGGAAGTATCGTCTCATCGACATCCCCGTGTCGAACTGCATTCACTCCGGGCTGCACCGCATTTTCGTCGTCACCCAGTTCAATTCCGTGAGCCTCCACCGGCACATCTACAACACCTACAAGTTCGACCCGTTCGAGGGGGGGTTCGTCGAGATCCTGGCCGCGCAGCAGACGATGCAGAACGAGTCCTGGTATCAGGGCACGGCCGACGCCGTCCGCCGCAACATCCCCTACTTCACCGACAGGGACTACGACCTGGTCCTGATCCTCTCGGGCGACCAGCTCTATCGGATGAACTTCCAGGAGATGATCAAGACCCACGTCGAGAGCAAGGCCGTCGCCACGATCGCCGCCCTTCCGGTGCCGGAGTCCGAGGCCCGCTCTTGCGGCATCATGCGGATCCAGGCCGACGGCCGGGTCATCGACTTCGAGGAGAAGCCCAAAACCCAGGAGAAGCTGAGCCGGGTCCGCACCGATCCCAACTGGCTCGACAAGCTCGGGCTCAAGGCCCAGGGCCGTCCGTACCTCGCCAGCATGGGGATCTACGTCTTCAACAGGAAGACGCTCGTCGACCTCCTGACCTCCAGCACCACGACCGATTTCGGCCACGAGCTGCTCCCGCAGCTCCTCAGCCAGCAGCGCGTGCAGGCGCACCTGTTCGACGGCTACTGGGAGGACATCGGGACCGTCGGGGCTTTTCACCAGGCCAACATCGACCTGACCCTGGACCACCCCCCGTTCGATTTCACGGTCGGCGAGCAGCCGATCTTCACGAGGCCCCGCTACCTCCCCAGCTCGCGGATCCTCGGGGCGACCGTCCGCAACAGCCTGATCTGCGACGGCTGCGTGATCGGTCGTGGATCGGTCATCGAGAACTCCGTCATCGGCGTCCGCTCGATCATCGGCGACAACGTGACCATCCGCGACTCCTACCTGATGGGCTCCGACTGGTACGAACAGGCCGCCGACGTGAGGCAGAACCAGGGCGAAGGGCTCGTCAACCTCGGCGTCGGGGCGGGCTCGGTCATCGAACGCGCCATCGTCGACAAGAATTCCCGGATCGGCCGCAACGTCAAGGTCCTCAACGAGACCGGCATCGTCGACTCGGAAGAGTGCTCGACCCACGTCATCCGGGACGGCGTCGTCGTGGTCCCCCGGAACACGGTCTTGCACGAGGGCTTCGGCGTCTGACCCGAGTCGGCGTCCGACGACGCCGGCGCGGGGAAGAGACGCACGAGGCCGCAGGAGGAGGACGGAGTGGCGACGGAGTCGGCGATTCGCGTCAAGGATTTACGCAAGCAGTACCCCGGCCGCGACGGGCCCATCGACGCCGTCGCCGGCGTCGACCTGGAGATCCGTCGCGGCGAGTGTTTCGGCCTGCTCGGTCCCAATGGGGCCGGCAAGACCACGACCGTCGAGATTCTGGAAGGCCTCAATCGACCAACTTCGGGAGATGTGGAGGTCCTCGGTCTTCGCTGGGAGCAGGACGCCCCCGCCATTCGCGAGCGGATCGGCGTCACGCTTCAGGAAACGAGGTTCCCGGAGAAGGAGACCGTCCGGGAACTTCTGACAGTCTTTCGCAGCTTCTACGGCCACGGATTGACGGTGGAGGAGGCGATCGCACGGGTCTCGCTGGAGACCAAGGCCAATGCGCTGGTCGAGCAGCTCTCGGGCGGCCAGCAGCAGCGGCTGGCGGTGGCCGTCGGGCTCATCGGCGACCCCGACATCCTCTTCCTGGACGAGCCGACGACGGGCCTCGACCCGCAGTCGCGACGCCAGCTCTGGGACGTCATCCTCGACCTTCGCGGTCGGGGCCGGACCGTGCTCCTGACGACGCACTACATGGACGAGGCCGAGCGGCTCTGCGACCGGGTCGCAGTCATCGACCACGGCCGGATCATCGCGCTCGGGTCGCCGGCCGAGCTGATCACCCGGCTCGGCGGCGAGCACGTCGTGGAGTTCGCCGTCGGCGAGGGGGATTCGCTGGACCTCTCCGCGATCGGCGGCCTCGACTCGGTGCTCGCGGCCCGGGCCGAGGCCGACGGCTACTCGCTGACCGTCGGCGAACCTCACCTGGCCATCCCGGCCCTCCTCGAAAGCCTGGCGACGAGCGGTCGGCCCCTCGCCCGCCTGACGACCCGGCACGTGAGCCTGGAGGACGTGTTCGTCTCGCTGACGGGGCGTCACCTGCGTGAGGACGAGGTGGTCGAGCCGGAAGCCGAACCCCGAGGGGGTCGCCGCGGCCGCCGCCGACGCGCCGCCCGCTGACCAACCCCCGCGGCCAGTCCAGGCCCGCGCAACGACGTGTCGCATTAAGGATCGTGCATGCTTCGCCACTCGCCCTTCTTCCAGCTCTACCTCGCACGCCTGCGCGAGTTCATCCGCCAGCCCGCGAGGATCTTCTGGGTCTACGGCTTCCCGATGCTCCTGGCGATCGTCCTGGGCTACGCCTTCCAGAGCCGACCGCCCGCGCCGGTCGAGGTCGACGTCGTCGCCGGCCCCGCGAGGGCCGGGATCGAGGAGGCCGTCGCCGCGCATAACGCGAGGCTCGCGGACGCGGGGTCGGCTTCCCTCGGCGCCACTTCCGGAGTGATCCTCCACGTCCACCCGGAAGCCGAGGCCCTGAATCGACTGAGGACGGGGCGGACGCCGGTCGTGGTCATGCCAGAGGAAGACGGCGGATTCTCCTACCGATATGACCCGACGCGCCCGGAGTCCGCGGCCGCCCGCCGGGCCGTCGATGAGGTCCTCCAGCGAGCCGCGGGCCGGGTCGACCCGATCGCGACCCGCGACGTCCTGGTGACGGAACCCGGCTCGCGGTACATCGATTTCCTCATCCCGGGGCTGATCGGACTGAACGCGATGGGGGGCGGCCTGTGGGGGGTGGGCTTCTTCCTGGTCAACATGCGGATCGCGAAGCTGCTGAAGTGCTTCGTCGCCACCCCCATGCCGCGGCGCGACTTCCTGGGCGCGATCCTGGCGGCCCGGCTCACGTTCCTGCTGCCCGACCTGGCTGTGCTCCTGCTCCTGGGCGTGTTGGCCTTCCACATGCCGATCCGGGGCAGCCTGGCCCTGGTGATCCTGCTGGACGTGGTGGGAGCCCTGGCTTTCGCGGGACTCGGGCTGCTGATCGCCAGCCGGGCTTCGACGACTGAGACCGTGAGCGGCCTCATGAACCTCGTCATGCTGCCGATGTGGCTCCTGTCGGGCGTCTTCTTCTCGGCCGACCGCTTCCCGGCGGTCGTCCAGCCGATCATCCAGGCCTTGCCGCTGACGCAGCTCGTCGGGGGCTTAAGGCTGGTCCTTCTGGAAGGGGCCGGGCTCGGCCGATTCGAGGTCGCTCGCGCCCTGGCGATCCTCGCCGCCTGGGCGGTCGGGACCTTCTGGCTAGCCTTGCGACTGTTCAAATGGTCGTGAGTCGGGCCCGAGCTCGGGCGGCCGTCGGAACGTGGGCCGTTTGAAGACCAAGGCCAGGTCGCGGAGACGCCCCCGCGTCCACGTCGGCCCCGGGAGCGCGGGAATCGTGGGCTCGTCGAGGACGTGGCCGAGGAACGTCGCCTTGGCCAGGATCTCGACGTCCACGAACGACGAGCCCGATTGCAGCGGGATCTCCCGTAGCTTCTCGGCGCGGTGCAGTCTCATCGTCGAGTGGACGTCGGCCACGGGCACGCCCAGCACGATCCGACGGACGATGCGAGCGAGGGCCCGCCACGCGGCGGCCGGAGGATTCGCGGACCGACCCCCGACGACGTGATCCGCCTGATCGAGGCCCTTGAGCAACGGCTCCCAGTGCTCGCGCGACGGCGGCCTCTCGGCGCGGCAGATTGCGACGATCGGCTGAGCCGAAGCGTCGAGGAACCGGCGAATCTGCTCACCGATCTGTGGTTCCGCGCCGTCGACGACCTCGGTGACGACCTCGACCGTTCGCCCCTCGGCCCTCAGCCAATCGACGCCGGCCTCCCAGGCCGAGGGGTCGGGATTCACCGCGGCGAAATCCCTCAGGACGAGGAGGTCGATCCCCACAGGGCCCAGGGGCTCGCGGTGGAAATGCAACGCGAAGGGATCGTCCGCGTCGAATGGCTCTGAAGTCGTCATGAGGCGGTCGCCGGGGCTTTCCTCATGCCGGGGGAGGGCCTTTCGGCGAGCCAGGCTTCAAGCTCCTCCACATAGGCGGCCTGGAGCTTCGCCGCGATGGGGCCGGGTGAGCCGGCGCCGATCGGCACGCCGTCGACTGTCGCCACCGGCATGATCTCGGTCGAGGTTCCGACCAGGATTGCCTCGTCGGCGGCCTGGAGCTCGGCGAGCGTCACGCGCGTCTCGACGAACGGGATCCCCACCTTCGCGGCGAGACGGACGGTGAGGTGGCGAGTCATGCCGATCAGGATCTCGGGCCCCTCCGGAGTGGCCTCGATCCGACCGTCCCGAACCCATAGGAGCGAGGTGTGGGTCGCCTCGGTGACGTAGCCGGCCGCGTCGATCAGGACGGCCTCGTACGCCCCCTCGCGATGCGCGGAGTCGTTGGCCAGGACGTTTCCGAGCAGGTTCGTGGTCTTGATGTCGCAGCGCTTCCAGCGGATGTCGGGCCGGCTGACGATCGGCACGCCCGTCTTGCGGAGCGCGGCCGAGGGAGCGTCGTCGTAGGGACGGACGATGATGACCTCGGTCGGCGGGACAGGAGGATTTGGGAAAGCGTGGGTCCGGGGAGCGACCCCTCGGGTCACCTGGACGTAGACCAGCCCTTCCTTCACGAAGCTCGCCCGGATCGTCCTGTAGATTCGCTCCACGAGGAGATCGAGGTCATACGGAGGAAACTCCAGCTCCTTGAGGCTCCGTTTCAGCCGGGCCAGGTGGTCGGATTCAAGCCAGCACCGGCCGTCGTAGATCCGGCAGACCTCGTAGACCGAATCGCCGAACAGGAAGCCCCGATCGTAGATCGGCACCGTCGCCTGCTCCGGCACCATCAGTTTCCCGTTGACGCAAGCCAAATCGCCCATCCAACCGATCCTTTCGCATGTCGATATCCGCCGCACTCCCTGCGACAGGATACCGACGCGACGCGGACGGCGACAATCCGGCCTGGCCGCGGAATGGGGGGGATTAGCTCTCGATGACCTCGCTGCGGGGGTAAGACCCGAGGACGTCGAGCCGTTCGCATCGTCGACGGATCGTCTCGACGGCCTTCTGGACGAGCGCGTCCTCGATATGGCCCTCGATGTCGAGGAAGAACAGGTAGGCGGGGTTCTTGTCGCCGGCCGCGGCTGGGATGGGGAAGGACTCGATCCAGGTCATGTTGACGCCGAGCTTCTCCAGCGGGGCGATGGTCTTGACCAGGGAGCCGGGATCATTCGGGATGCGAGCCATCAGCGTGGTCTTGTCCCGCCCGGTGCGCGTCTCGGGGGTCTCGGCGATCACGGCGAATCGGGTCACGTTGTTGGCCTGGTCCTCGATGTTCTCGGCCAGCAGATTGAGCCGATACGCCTGGGCTGCCGGCTTGCTCGCCACGGCCCCGGCGAATTCCTCGCGCTGGGCCAACTCGGCGGCGGCGGCCGTGGAAACGACCTCGATCTTCGCGGCCTGCGGGAGGTTTTTGCCGAGCCAGTTCCGGCACTGGGAGAGGGCCTGCGACTTCGAATAGACCCGACGCATCTGGCTCCACTCGCAACGCCCCAACAGGCAGTGGTGGATCCTCAGGCGGACCTCGGCCCGGATCTTGAGGTTCGGCAGCTTGGTGAACATGTCGAGCGTGTCGGCGATGCGTCCGTCGGTCGAGTTCTCGAGCGGCACGATCCCGAACTGGACGTGCCGACGGTTCACCTCCTCGAACACCGCCGCGATCGAACCGACCGACACATGCTCGACGGCCTCGCCGAACTTGGCGACCGAAGCCAGGTGGCTGTAGCTATATTTGGGCCCCAGGCACGCAACCCGGAGGGTGCGTTGCAAGGCCCGGGTGCCGCTCATCAATTCGCGAAAGATCAGGCGGAGAGTGTCCTGCGGCAGCGGCCCATGGCTGGCCCCCAGCACCTTGGCCAGGACCTCCTCCTCGCGGGCCGCCGAGAAGACCTCCAACCCGTTTGAACTCTTGACCTTGCCGATCTGGACCGCGATCTCCGCACGTCGATTCAGGATCGCCACCAGGTCCTTGTCGAGGCGGTCGATCTCGCTTCGCAGCGAAGCCAGCGAAGGCGACTTCTTGGGATCCGCGGGCTCGGCCGCCGGTCCGGTCGACGCGGCGGTGGGACGGGCGGGCGTGGGGGACTTACGGGCCATCGGTTCACTCTGAGAGAGACGATCGAATCGGGATGGCGGGCGAAGGCGTCCTAGATCAGGTCGCGGGCTGGACCCGATTCAGGCCGCCGGGGAACCTTTAACGCCCCCCGACTCTCGACGCAAGGTTCATAGTCATAAGGTATTAAAAGAAAAGTCCAACCCTGTCAAGTTATTTCCGAAGCCACCGCTGATGGATTCTAAACCGTGCTCGGACCGCCTATGATGGTGGGGGTGTGTTCGGTCTCTACTCCAGGTTCTCTGGGACGAATGGAACGAAAGTGCCAAAACGACAGGCAGCCCCGCCGACCTCCCGAGAGACTGCCATATCGACAGCCGCACAGGCGTAGGGCGATCCCGACGCCTTCGATCAATGAAGTCATAAGTTGATTTCTGAGAGAGACTTGAGGTCGAGGGCAAGCATCATTTCGGATCTGGCACGATGCTTGCGAATCCCGGTAGTTGTGAAGAGAGAGTCGGTGCACCCCCGGACGAACGGCCGTGGGCCGGCGATTCCGATTCGGAACGCGTCCATCGTTCCTGGTCTGATCGCTTCGCACGTCACTGTGACGCGCGGGTTTCCTCGTCACCGCTCGGCGCGAGATAAAGGAGATGGGACGTGGCGGAAGGTGAGAAGATCATCGGCATCGACCTGGGGACGACCAACAGCGTGGTTGCGGTCATGGAAGGCGGTGACGTCACGGTCATCCCCAACCAGGAAGGCAGCCGGCTGACGCCCTCGGTCGTGGCCTTCTCGTCGAAGGGGGAGATCCTCGTCGGCGACCCGGCCAAGCGGCAGGCCATCACCAACCCGGCCGGCACGGTCTACTCGATCAAGCGGTTCATGGGCCGCCGCCACGAGGAGGTCGGCTCGGAGGAGAAGATGGTCCCCTACAAGGTCGTGGGGGGCTCGTCCGACTACGTGAAGGTCCACGCCAACAACAAGGACTACACCCCGCCCGAGATCTCGGCCCTGATCCTGCGCAAGCTCAAGGAGGCCGCGGAGAGCTACCTCGGCCACAAGGTGCGCAAGGCCGTGATCACGGTGCCGGCGTACTTCAACGACAGCCAGCGCCAGGCCACCAAGGACGCCGGCCAGATCGCCGGGCTCGAGGTCGCGCGGATCATCAACGAGCCGACGGCGGCGGCCCTGGCCTACGGCCTCGACAAGAAGAAGAACGAGAAGATCGCGGTCTTCGACCTCGGCGGCGGCACGTTCGACATCTCGATCCTCGACGTGGCCGACGGCGTGTTTGAAGTTCTCTCCACCAACGGCGACACCCACCTGGGCGGCGACGACTGGGACGAGGCCCTCATCAACCACATCGCCGACGAGTTCAAGAAGGAGCAGTCCATCGACCTCCGCAAGGACGCGATGGCCCTCCAGCGACTCAAGGAGGCCGCCGAGAAGGCGAAGAAGGACCTGTCGTTCCAGGCCCAGGCCGACATCAACCTGCCGTTCATCACGGCCGACGCCTCGGGCCCGAAGCACCTGACGATGACCATCACCCGCGCCCAGTTCGAGAAGCTGACCGACAGCCTCTTCGAGCGCTGCCGCGGCCCGGTCCTCAAGGCGATGGACGACGCCAAACTCAAGCCCGCCCAGATCGACGAGGTCGTGATGGTCGGCGGCTCCACCCGCATGCCCCGCGTCCAGCAGATCGTCAAGGAGATCTTCGGCAAGGAGCCCCACAAGGGCGTCAACCCCGACGAGGTCGTCGCCGTCGGCGCGGCCATCCAGGGCGCGGTGCTCACGGGCGAGGTGAAGGAAGTCCTCCTGCTCGACGTCACCCCGCTGTCGCTCGGCCTGGAGACCAAGGGGGGCGTGATGACCGTCCTGGTCCCCCGCAACACCACGATCCCGACCGAGAAGAAGGAGACCTTCACCACCGCCGAGGACAATCAGTCGGCCGTGACGATCAAGGTCTACCAGGGCGAGCGGCCCATGGCGCAGGACAACCGCGCCCTCGGCGAGTTCAACCTGGAAGGGATCCCGCCGGCGCGGATGGGCGTGCCCCAGATCGAGGTCACGTTCAACATCGACGCCAACGGCCTGCTCAACGTCACCGCCCGCGACAAGGCCACCGGCAAGGAGCACACGATCCGCATCGAGTCCTCCGGCGGCCTCAGCAAGGAAGAGATCGAGCGGATGAACCGGGACGCCGAGTCCCACGCGGCCGAGGACAAGAAGCGTCGCGAGCTGGCCGAGGCGCGCAACAACGCCGAGCAGCAGGCCTACCGGATCGAGAAGCTGCTTGAGGAGAACAAGGACAAGCTCGGCGAGGGAGACCAGACGGCCCTGCGCTCCGCCATCGATAAGGTGAAAGAGGCGAAGAACGGGGACGACGCCGCCGCGATCAACCGCGCGGTCGACGAGCTCTCCCGGGCCGCCCAGGCGATGTCCGAGCACCTCTACGCCGCGGCCGGCGCGGGGGCGGGAGCGACCGGGCCCGGCGCGGCCCCCGGCGGCGGGGCGTCCGAGGCTCCGGGCGGCGCCAAGCCCGACGACGTGATCGACGTCGAGTTCGAGGAGAAGAAGTAACCTGCGGGGCGCCATAGCCCGAGCCCAACGAGAGCGGGACGGGACCCCGATCGCATCGCGGGCCCCGTCCCTTCTTCACGCGCGGAAGGCCCCCGCCCGCCGACGAACCTCGTCTCGCCAACACGCGTAGAAATGTGCACATACTCCGATAGATCGCATCGTGACGGCCCCGCGGCGGTGAGGCGTCTTCCGGCGGGCTCCAGCTCGACGCGACACCCGAAAGGCGGACACATCCCATGGCGTTCCGATTCGACAAGCTCACGCTCAAGAGCCAGGAGGCCCTCCAGGCCGCCCAGGCCCTCGCGGGCGAGCGCAGCCACCAGCGGCTGGAGCCGATGCACCTGCTGGCCTCGCTGCTAGACCCCAACCAGCAGGTCGTCCGGGCGCTCTTCACGCAGCTCGGCGTCAATCCGGCCCAGATCCTCCGCGCCGCCCTGCAGGGGCTCGACGCCCTGCCGCGCGTCACCGGCGGCGAGGTCTCCATCGGCCCCGACCTGGCTGCCGTCCTCGACGCCGCCCAGGCCGAGGCCGACGGCATGAAGGACCAGTACGTCTCCGTCGAGCACCTCCTGCTCGGTCTCGCGAAGGTCAAGAGCAAGACCCAGGCCCTGCTCGAATCCCTCGGCGTCACCGCGCCCGAGATCCTCAAGGCCCTCCAGAAAGTGCGGGGCGGCCAGGCGGTCACCGACCAGAACCCCGACGACAAGTACCAGGCGCTCGAACGCTACGGCCGCGACCTCGTGGAGGCCGCGCGCAAGGGCAAGATGGACCCGGTCATCGGCCGCGATTCCGAGATCCGCCGCGTCGTCCAGGTGCTCAGCCGACGGACCAAGAACAACCCCGTCCTCATCGGCGAGCCCGGCGTCGGCAAGACCGCCATCGCCGAGGGCCTGGCCCAGCGCATCGTCTCGGGCGACGTGCCCGAGAGCCTCCAGAATCGCAAGCTGATCGCCCTCGACATGGGGGCCCTCGTCGCCGGGGCCAAGTTCCGGGGCGAGTTCGAGGAGCGGCTCAAGGCGGTCCTCAAGGAAGTCACCGACTCCGAAGGCCGGATCATCCTCTTCATCGACGAACTCCACCTGGTCGTCGGCGCGGGCAAGGCCGACGGCGCCATGGACGCCGCCAACCTGCTCAAGCCCGCCCTGGCGCGCGGCGAGCTGCGCTGCATCGGGGCGACGACCCTCGACGAGTTCCGCGAGCACATCGAGAAGGACCCCGCCCTGGAGCGGCGGTTCCAGCCGGTCTTCGTCGGCGAGCCCTCGATCGACGACACCATCGCCATCCTCCGCGGCATCAAGGAGCGCTACGAGGTCCACCACAAGGTCAAGATCAAGGACTCCGCCCTGGTCTCGGCCGCGAAGCTCGCCTCGCGCTACATCACCGACCGCTTCCTCCCCGACAAGGCCATCGACCTCGTCGACGAGGCCGCGAGCCGGCTCTCGATGGAGCTGCAATCCGTCCCGACGGAGATCGACGTCCTCCAGCGACGGCTGCTCCAGCTCCAGCTCGCCCAGCGGATGCTCCAGAATGAAGAGGAGGAGCACGCCCTGGAGCGGCTCGCCGAGGTCGAGTCCGAAATCGAGCAGGTCGAGAAGCAGCTGCAGGACCTCCGCCGGCAGTGGGAGATGGAGAAGTCCGGCCTGGGCGACGTCCAGAAGGTCCGCGAGCGCCTGGAGGCCGTGAAGAACGACTACGCACGCCTCTGGGACGAGATCCGGCAGAAGCAGCAGCACGGCGAACGTCCCGACGAGTCCCATTTCCAGCAGCTCGCCACGCTCGATTCCGAGCGGAAGGCTCTGGAGAAGCGGATCGCCGAGACCGAGACCGCCGGCGACGACCAGCCCAAGGAGAAAGGTCAGCGGCTGCTCAAGCGCGAGGTCGACTCCGAGGAGATAGCCGAGGTCGTGAGCCAGTGGACCGGCGTCCCGGTCTCGCGGATGCTCGCCACCGAGCGCGAGAAGCTCCTCAAGCTGGAGGACCAGATCCACCTGCGGATGGTCGACCAGGAAGACGCCGTGCGCGCCGTGGCCGACGCCGTGCGCCGCAGCCGCGCGGGGCTCCAGGACCCGAACCGGCCGATCGGCTCGTTCCTGTTCCTCGGACCCACGGGCGTCGGCAAGACCGAGCTGGCCAAGGCCCTCGCCGAGTTCCTGTTCGACAGCGAGGCCGCCATGGTCCGCCTCGACATGAGCGAATACGGCGAGCGCCACAACGTCTCCCGGCTGATCGGCGCACCTCCGGGCTACGTCGGCTACGAGGAAGGGGGGCGGCTGACCGAGGCCGTGCGCCGGCGGCCCTACTCCGTCGTCCTGCTCGACGAGGTAGAGAAGGCCCACCGCGACGTCTTCAACGTGCTGCTCCAGGTCCTCGACGACGGCCGCCTGACCGACGGCCAGGGCCGTACGGTCGACTTCCGCAACACCGTCATCATCATGACCTCGAACCTGGGGAGCCATGTCATCGCGGAACTCTCCGCGAAGGGGGCCGACGAGTCGACCATGCGAAGCCAGGTCCAGGAGGTCCTCCGCCGCGAGTTCCTGCCGGAGTTCCTGAACCGCATCGACGAGACGATCATTTTCCATCCGCTCGGTCGGAAGGAACTTGGGCAAATCGTCGGCATCCAGCTCAAGCGGTTGGAGAAGCAGCTCGCCGAGGCGAACCTCTCGATCAAGGTCACGCCGAAGGCGCAGGAGCAGCTCGCCGAGGAAGGCTTCGATCCGACCTACGGCGCCCGGCCGCTCAAGCGAGTGATCCAGCAACGGCTGGCCAACCCGCTCGCCAGGGCCCTGCTCGATCAGAGCGTCAACCCGTCCGACGTGGTCCAGATCGACTGGGACGGCCAGAACTTCACGTTCTCGCCGACGAAGGCCTGACGGTCGATCAAGGCGGCCCGCGTCGAACGCGGCGGGGGCCGCCACGCCTCGTCCCCGCCCTGCCCCGGCCCGTGCCGAGGGTTTCGCCGCCTCGGGGTCCCTGGGTATAGTGGGAGATGTCGATCCTGCCTCGCCCAGGACCCCGCGTCGTGCTACCGCATCCCGCACCAGCCTCGCTCCGGAGGGCTCGACCTTGCGTCCCAGCCTCTCTTCCGGCCTTGCCGCCGCTTGCCTCCTGCTCGCAGCGAACCTGCCCGCCCCCGCATTCGCGAAGGATCGGATCGAGTTCAACCGCGACGTCCGCCCGATCCTCTCGGAGAACTGCTACGCCTGCCACGGCCCGGACAAGAGCCAGCGCAAGGCCAAGCTGAGGCTCGACGAGCGAGAGGCGGCGACCCAGCACGGGGCCATCCTGCCGGGCAACCCCGACGACAGCGAGTTGGTCCTCCGGATTCTCAGCGAGGACGACGACGTCATGCCGCCGGCCGAGGCCCACAAGACGCTCTCGGCCGAGCAGAAGCAGACGCTCCAGGACTGGATCGCCCAGGGCGCCGAGTATCAGGCCCACTGGGCTTACGTCCCACCCGTCAGGCATGCGACACCGGAAGTCCGTCGCGGGGATTGGGTCCGCAACCCGATCGACGCATTCCTGCTCGCCACGCTCGAATCCCGGAATGTCGAGCCCTCGCCCGAAGCTCCCCGAAACCGACTGATCCGTCGAGTGTCGCTCGATCTCATCGGACTTCCGCCGACCCCCGACGAGGTGCGAGCGTTCGAAGAGGATCCCGATCCGAAGGCTTACGAGAGGCTCGTCGAACGTCTGCTTGACTCGCCCCATTACGGCGAACGGATGGCCGTGGCCTGGCTGGACCTCGCCCGGTTCGCGGACACGGTCGGCTACCACGGCGACCAGGGTCAGCGGGTCTTCCCGTATCGCGACTACGTCGTCGACTCGTTCAACCGCAACAAGCCGTTCGACGCCTTCACCACCGAACAGCTCGCTGGCGACCTGCTGCCCGACCCCACTCCCGAGCAACTCGTCGCGACGGGATTCAATCGCCTCAACATGATGACCCGCGAGGGGGGGGCCCAGCCGGAGGAGTACCTGGCGAAATACGCCGCCGACCGCGTGCGGACGGTCGGCCAGACATTCCTCGGCTCCACCTTCGGCTGTGCCGAGTGTCATGACCACAAGTATGACCCGATCACCCAGCGCGATTTCTACACCATGTCGGCGTTCTTCGCCGACGTGAAACAATGGGGCGTCTACAACGATTACGACTACACGCCCAACCCCGAGCTGAAGGGCTGGAGCAACGACCACCCCTTCCCGCCCGAGATCGAGGTCCAGAGCCCTTATCTCAAGGCCCGCCGGGCGCAACTCGTCGAGCGGTTGCGGGAGGTCGCCGGCCGCCCGGCCGATGTGAAAGACCTCGACGCCTGGCTCGACGCGACGCGGGCCTTCGTGACATCCTCGGAATCCGGCTGGCTCGCGATGAAGCCGACGGGGGATCAGGGCTCGATCCTCGCCGATGAGAGCTTGCTCGTGAAAACCGCCGCCCAGGCCGACACCAAAACCCGAAACTCCACCGCCGCGATGCATTTCGTGACCGGGGGCGAGCCGCGATGGGTCGCCCGAATCCGCGTGGAGATGCTCCCGCCGGAGCAGGGGGGACGGATCGTCCGCGACGGGGCCGAGGTTGCGTCCGTCGCACTCACTGCGACCCTGAATGCCGGGGAGGGCAAGCCCGGACCCGCGCTGAAGTTCCACTTCGCCGACGCCGACTTCAAGTCGCCTCGCTACTTCAACGGCGACGAGGTCCCGGGCGTGCTCGCAGGCTGGCGGACCTCGAAAGAGCACGTCGAGAGCCCGCAGACGGCCGTCTGGTCCCTCGATCCGCCCATCCAGCTCAAGGAGGGCGAGTCGCTCGGGGTCGCGATCAAGAGCCCGGAAGCCGTCCGCCTCCGCGTTTCCGTCAGCCCCTTCGGCCTGCCGGAAGACGGCGATCCGCTCGGCGGGCTGGACGGCGACGATCGAGCGGCGATCCTGTCCGCAGAGCCGGATCGGACCCCCGAGCAATCCGCGCGAGTCCGACGGCTGTTCCACCTGGGGACGGCCGCCGACGCCGAGGTGTGGAGCCGGTCGAAGTCGCTCGCCACGGAGATCCAGGCGTGTCGCGACGGCAGGGCCACCAGCCTCGTAACGCGATCCGCGCCCCCGATGGAGACCCGCGTGCTGCCTAGGGGCGACTGGCAGAATCGAACGGGCGAGGTCGTCGAGCCCGAGGTCCCGGGCTTCCTGCCGCACGACTCCGTGGCGACCGGCCGTCGATTGACGCGGCTCGACCTGGGGCGCTGGATCACCGCCCCCGAGAACCCGCTTACGGCCCGAGTCTTCGTGAACCGGCTCTGGAAGCAGATCTTCGGGGTCGGCCTCAGCAGCGTGATGGAGGACGTCGGCGGCCAGGGAGAATGGCCCGTGCATCCCGAACTTCTCGACTGGCTGGCGGTCGAGTTCCGGGAATCGGGCTGGGACGTCAAGCGGATGGTGAGGCTGATGGTCACGTCGTCCGCCTATCGCCAGGACTCGCGGTCCCGCCCCGAGTTGAAGGACCTGGACCCCGGGAATCGGTGGGTCGCGTTTCTCTCGCCACGACGCCTGGAGGCCGAGTTCGTCCGCGACAACCTCCTCGCCGTCGCAGGCCTGCTGAACCCGGACGTCGGCGGGCCGAGCGCGTTCCCCTATCAGCCCGCCGGCTATTACGCCAACATCCAGTTCCCGAATCGCGACTACATCGCCAGCGAAGGCGACCTCCAGTACCGGCGCGGCCTCTATTCGCACTGGCAGCGGACGTTCCTCCACCCGATGCTGGCCAACTTCGACGCCCCGGCGCGCGAGGAATGCACGGCCTCGCGGAACTCCGCCAACACCCCCCAGCAGGCGCTCACGCTGCTCAACGACCCGACCTTCGTGGAGGGCGCCCGGGTCCTGGCCGCGAAGCTGCTCGCGGAGACCGGCTCGACGAGCGACGAGGATCGTTTGGACGGCTTGTTCAAGATCGTCCTCGCACGCCCGATCCTGCCTGCGGAACGGGTGTCGCTGCTGACGTTCCTCGCGGAGCGTCGGCGGGCCTTCCGCGAGGATCCGGCCGCCGCCGAGGCGTTGCTCAATGTCGGCCAGGCCCCGGCCCCCGAGGACGCCGATCCGGCCGAGGTCGCGGCCTGGGCGGCGACGTGCCGCGTCGTGCTGAACCTCCATGAAACGATCACCAGGTATTGAATCATGAATCGCCCGATCGATCGCGACGCCTGGCGCACGGACCTCCAGCGGCGAGCCTTCCTCCGGAACTCGACCTACGGCCTGGGCTCCCTGGCCCTCGCCGGCCTCCTCGACCCCGGCCTCTTCGCGAGGCCCGCCCGCGGTGCCGAGGCCGACGCGAGCCGCCCCGAAGATCGGTGGCGCGGCGTGGTCCGGACGCCCCACTTCCCGGTGAAGGCCAAGCGGGTGATCCACCTCTGCATGGCCGGCGGCCCCTCGCAATTCGAAAGCCTGGACTACAAGCCCCGACTGCGGCAACTGGACGGCCAGCCGTTCCCGGAGTCGTTCACGAAGGGCCAGCAGCTCGCCCAGCTCCAGAACAAGACGTTGATCGCGCGGGGCCCTTTCTGCGACTTCCGCAAGCACGGCGAATCCGGTCAGGAGATCTCCGACCTCTTCCCGCACATCGCCACGGTCGCGGACAAGATCGCGATCGTGCGTTCGATGACCACCGAGCAGATCAACCACGACCCGGCCCACGCGTTCATGAACAGCGGCTCCATCATCAAGGGCCGCCCGAGCATGGGGTCGTGGCTCCTCTACGGCCTCGGATCGGAGACCGAGGAGCTTCCCGGCTTCGTCGTGCTCACCTCGGCCGGCGCGACCGGGCTGCAGCCGGTGTCGGCGCGGCAGTGGTCGGCCGGCTTCCTGCCCAGCAAATTCCAGGGCATCCAGTTCCAGTCGAAGGGGGACGCCGTCCATTACATCAGCAACCCCCCCGGGCTGAACGGCGACGCCCAGCGCGCCTCGATCGCCGAGATCAACCGCCTGAACGGCCTGCTCGCCGCCGATCGACTCGATCCCGAGATCCAGACCCGGATCGCGCAGTATGAGCTGGCCTCGCGGATGCAGGCGAGCGTCCCCGAGCTGACCGACTTCGGCAGCGAGCCGCGATCGACGCTCGAGATGTACGGCGTCTCGACCCCCGGCGACGGCAGCTTCGCCTCCAACTGCCTGATGGCCCGCCGACTGGCCGAGCGCGGCGTCCGGATGATCCAGCTCTACCACCGCGCCTGGGATCACCACGGCGACATCGAAAGGGGTATGACGCTCGCCGCGGCCGACGTCGACCAGGCCTGCGCCGCGCTCGTCAAGGACCTCGACCAGCGCGGGATGCTGGAGGACACGCTGGTGATCTGGGGGGGCGAGTTCGGCCGGACGCCCATGGGGCAGGGGACCGGCCGCGACCACCACATCCTGAGCTTCTCGCTCTGGATGGCCGGCGGCGGGATCAAGGGGGGCGTCACCTACGGCGGCACGGACGAACTCGGCTACAAAGCCGTCGAAGACGTGGTCCACGTCCGCGACCTGCACGCGACGATCCTGGCCCTCTGCGGGATCGACCACGCGCGCCTGGGTTACAAGTTCCAGGGCCTCGACGTCCGATTGACGGGCGTCGAGCCGGCGCGCGTGGTCCGGGAGATCCTCGCCTGACGCGGCTCAGGCCTCCGGCGACCCCGCCGTCTGGATCTCGTGCAACTCCCGCAGGATCGCCTGGATCGGGATGCCCACCCAGGCCGGGCGCCGGGCCAGGTCGCGGCCCACGTCGTCCAGCGTGCGGTCGAGCAGCAGGATGTTCAGCAAGCGATCGACGTCCGCCCTCTCGTCGGGGATGAGGCCCGATCCTTCCATGTCCTCCAGATAGGCGTCGACGAACTGCTGCGTGACCCGAGCGAGCCATCGCCGAGCCCACGGCTCGAGGGCCGAGCGGTCTTCCTCGCGGACCATGCCCGGGGGACGGGTCTGGTTCTTCTCCAGGTCGAACAGGACGCTGTGCGCGGCGTAGTCGAACGAACGGATCATCGACGCCACGTCGCGGAGCGGCGAGCGCTTAACCCGGCGCTCGCCCGACGAGTCGTCGGCGTCGCCCTCGAAGTCGTAGACGACGAAGTCGGCCCCGGTGTAGAGGATCTGGTCCAGCTCGTAATCGCCGTGGATGCGGATCCGCGAGCCGCCGTAGGGCCGATCCGAGACCTGCTGGAACCTTGCCAGGAGCGCCTCGCGATGTCCCAGGAGACGCTCGCCGTCGGCCCGGGTCGTCTCGGGCAGCTTGTTGAGGACGCCGGACAGCCGCGTGAAGACCTGATGGGTCAGGTTGCGCATCGACTGGTAGATCGAGCGTTGATAGAGCCGCCCGAAGGACTCGGGCCGGAACTCGGGAGTCCGCTTGTCCGACGCCAGGGTGCGATGCAGCATCGCCGTCCGGACGCCGAGATTCCGCGCGTGGACTTCGAAGCCCGCCATGAGGCCTTCGAGGATCGTCTCGTCGACCGCCGCGGGATCGGCCGGCTCGCCGTCCGGCCTGACGTCGGCGCCGCGACGGTGCAGATGCGCGGCGACGCGCTCGTAGAACTGGCTGAGCTGATTCAGGGTCATCGACCAGGCCGAACCCTGATTGGGGATGAACTGATTCAGGACGGCGACGGTGACGGGAGCCCCGTGCACCCGGCGATACTCCAGATAGCCCAGCACCGGAGCGACGATCAGCGATTCCTGGCGGGCGGACAGGAACGAACGCATCTCGAAGTCGGGGTTGATCTCCGCATCGATGCAACGGAAGGTCTTGAGGGTCAGGCGCTCGTCGAAAATGAGCGTTGTGTTGAACCGCTCGCTGCGGATGAGCTGCGTAGGGACCAGCGGCGACTCGCCGAGATCCACCTCGGTCAGGCCGCGAAGCGGCACGGCGGCCAGTTCGCCGTCGGCCAGCGACACGGACAGGCCCGAGCGAATCGCCTTCACGATCTCCTCGCCGCAGGACGGGACCGCGAGGGCGTCGCACAGGACCCCGTTGTGGTTCTCGACGGCCCGCGCGAGGAACGTGCCCGCCCCCGGATCCAGCAAGCTCCCCATAGCTTCCTCGGGGACGAGCATCAGCGGCAGGATGTTCGTCTCCGCGTCGCCCGACTCCAGCTCGGCCCGGACGACGAGCCACTGAACGTCTCCGGAGCCCATCGGGTCCGAGACCGCCCGGGTTACGTCGACCGCCGTGATCCTCGGCAGCCCGGCAGGCCGTCGCCGCTCGAGAAAAGCGGGGAGCAACGGATCGAGCCGCACGGACTCGACGCGGGCCAACTCGGCCCGCCAGTCCCGATCGACGGGCACGGCCGGGAGATCGGCGATCCGCATCGGCTCGCGATCGACCGCGTGGGTCCCCACCTCGGGGGGCTTGAGCAGGAACCAGTAGAAGCCGTAGGCGGAGAGCGTCAGGCGATACGGCCGATCGTCGACCGGGGGCAGGAGGCTGTGCCCGGAAAGCTCCTCCGGCGAATAGCCCTGGAACTCGCGCAGGTCGAGGTCGACGAACTGCATGAATCGCGAGAGGTTCGCGACGACCAGGATCGACTCGTCGCCGTAACGCCGGACGAACGCCAGGATTCGCGCGTTGTCCGGCTTAAGGAACTCGATCGTCCCCCGGCCGAACGCCTGATGCTGCTTCCGAAGCGCGATCAGCCGCTTGACCCACCAGAGGAGCGAGCTGGGGTTCTCCTGCTGACTCTCGACGTTGATCGCCTCGTAGTGGTACTCCGGGTCGATGATGACCGGGAAGTAGAGCTTCTGCGGGTTGCAGGTCGAGAAGCCGGCATTGCGATCGGGCGACCACTGCATCGGCGTGCGGACGCCGTTGCGATCGCCGAGATAGATGTTGTCCCCCATGCCGATCTCGTCGCCGTAGTACAGGACCGGCGTCCCGGGGAGCGAGAACAGCAGGCCCGTCATCAGTTCGATGCGGCGGCGATCGTTGTACAGCAACGGGGCGAGCCGGTGGCGGATGCCCAGGTTGATGCGCGCCTCAGGGTCGTGGGCGTAGGCGCGGTACATGGTGTCGCGCTCCTCGTCGGTGACCATCTCGAGCGTCAGCTCGTCGTGGTTCCGCAGGAACATGCACCACTGGGAGTTCTCCGGGATCGCCGGTGTCTGGGCCAGGATGTCCAGGATCGGATACCGGTCTTCCTGGTGCAACGCCATGAACAGACGCGGCATGACCGGGAAATGGAACGCCATGTGGCATTCGTCGCCGTCGCCGAAGTAGACCACGGCGTCCTCGGGCCACTGGTTGGCCTCGGCCAGGAACATCCGCGGCGGCGAGGGGAACTTCTCATCGAGCCGTTTGCGCAGGACCTTCAGGAACGCGTGGGTCTCGGGGAGGTTCTCGCAGTTCGTCCCCGGCCGCTCGTAAAGGTAGGGGATCGCGTCGAGCCGGAGCCCGTCGACGCCCATGTTGAACCAGAAGTCCAGGAGCGGGAAGATGGCCTCCCAGACGGCCGGGTTGTCGTAATTCAGATCCGGCTGGTGCGAGTAGAACCGGTGCCAGTAGTAGGCGTCGGCCACCGGGTCCCACGTCCAGTTGGAAAGTTCGAAGTCCTTGAAGATGATTCGGGCTTCGGAGTAAAGCTCGGGGTTGTCGCTCCAGACGTAGAAGTCGCGCTCGACGCTCCCCGCCGGGGCGTTGCGGGCGCGCTGGAACCACGGGTGCTGGTCCGAGGTGTGGTTGAGCACCAGCTCGGTGATGACCTTCAGGCCCAGCTCATGCGCCCTGTCGAGGAACTCGCGGAAGTCCGAGAGCCGTCCATACTGCTTGTTGACGGTCGTGTAGTCGGCGATGTCGTAGCCGTCGTCGCGCAGAGGGGACGGGTAGAAAGGCAGGAGCCAGATCGCGGTGATGCCCAGGTCGCGAAGATAGGGGAGCTTCTGCGTCAGGCCGGGGAAGTCGCCGATGCCGTCGCCATTGCTATCGTAGAAGGCCCGAACGTGGGCCTCGTAGATGATGGCGTCCTTGTACCACAAACCGTCGTCAGACACCGCCGAGTCTCCGTCTCTAGGGGACGCATCGAGGCGCCTGCCGGGGCCGCCCGAAGGATCGAGGCGGATTCAAGCAGATTCGATGCCGATGAACCGGGAGACGCACGCTCGCGTCCCGACCTCCGTGCCGTCGATCCCCCGAGCTGGAGCGATCGAACCTCCGGCCCTTTAGAGTATGCTCCGCACAAGGCCGCCGTCGACCCGGAGGGCGGCCCCATTGATCGCCGAGGCGCGCGAGCTGCACACGAACGCGACGAGGTCGGCGATCTCAGCCGGATCGATCAGCCGGGAGATCAGCGAGGTGGGGCGGTTCTCGGCCATGAATCGACGCTCGGCCTCGCTCGGGTCCAGCTCCGGGAAGAGGTCCCGGATAAACTTGTCGACCCCCTCGGTCCTGGTAGAGCCCGGCAGGACGGTGTTCACGGTCACGGCCGTGCCTTTGGTAAGCTCGGCCACGCTGCGCGAGATCGAGAGCTGCATCGTCTTGGTCGCGCTGTAGTGGGCCATCTCCGGGGCCGGGCTCACGGCCGACTCGCTGGATACGAAGACGATCCGGCCGGTATTCCTCGCGAGCATCCCCGGAAGATAACCACGCGCCAGCCGCACGCCGCTCAGGATGTTGACCTCGAACAGCCGCCGCCAGTCGTCGTCGGTCTCGTCGAGGAAGCCGACCGCCTCGTAGATGCCGAGGTTGTTGACGAGGATGTCGACCTCCGGGAGCCTCTGCAGGATGGCGTCACATCCTTCAGCCGTCCCGGCGTCGGCGGCCAGCAGATCCAGCTTCGCCTCGGGGACGCGCTCGCGGATCGAGCGGATCGCGCGTTCGACGTTCGCCTCCGATCGGCCGTTGATTATCACCCGGGCCCCTTCCGCGGCCAGGGCCTGCGCGATGGCAAGGCCGATTCCCCCGGAGGAGGCCGTCACCAGAGCCGACTTGCCGGAAAGTTCGAGATCCACGGCGGCGTCTCCCGGAGAATCCTCGTTCCCGCCCGTCCGAAGCCGCGCGGGGGCGTCGGTGCGCGACTCTACCCGGTCCTCCCGCGCGGATCCAGCGGGTATGCTCCGACTGGAGGAAGAACGCGATGGAGAGGCGATTGGAGATCTCCAGATTCTCGATGACGAAGATGCGATCGCTGCTGGGATCCGGCGATCGGGCGGCCATCGAGCGCATCGATCGACCGCTGGAGATCAACTCCTACGAATGGCCCGCGAACCGACTCCATGCGAGGCGGGTTCTGGAAGCCGCGATCCTGCACGGCGTCCCCTTTCCCGCCGTGGGGATGGAGACCGTGGTGCATTTCCAGGTGGCGGTCGCCCTGGCCCTGGACGATCAGGACCATTTCTGGACCGAGGCCGCTTACCACACAGCCGATCGGTTCGAGTTCGAGCTACGGCGGATGGCTCGCCGGCATGCAGGCGTCCGGACGCGAAGGATCCTCAACGGTATCGCCCGGGGACTGCCCCTGTTCGGCCTGGGCACGATCGAGGGGGGGGCCGGTCTACGCGGCCGTGCGCCGGGACAGGCTCCTCGCGCACCGGCCGGGGCTGGAAGAGCTTCGCGATCGCATCATCGCAGGTGAAGGCCGGGACGCGGAGGCGACCTTCGCGTCCGGGTTCTGCGGCTGGATCGGCGAGATCGTCGACGCGGGCCTCGATCTCTGGTGCACGGCGCGATGACCCGGCCTTGTCAGCCCCGGATCACGTCCTTGACGACTTCGCCGGCCACGTCGGTGAGCCGGAAGTAACGGCCCTGGAACTTGTAAGTCAGCCGCTCGTGATCGATGCCCAGCAGCGCCAGGACGGTCGCGTGGAAGTCGTGGACGTGGACGGGATCGGCTACGACGTTGTAGCCGAATTCGTCGGTCTCGCCGAACGTGAAGCCCGGCTTCACGCCGCCGCCGGCCGCCCAGGCGGTGAAGCAGCGCGGGTGGTGGTCGCGGCCGTAGTCGGTGGGCGTGAGCTTACCCTGGCTGTAGTTCGTGCGGCCGAACTCGCCGCCCCAGAGGACGAGGGTGTCGTCGAGCATCCCGCGCTGCTTGAGGTCCTGGATCAGGGCCGCGCAGCCCTGGTCGGTCTCTTTGGTAAGCTGTCGGATCCCGGCCGGGAGGCCGCCGTGGTGGTCCCATCCGGGATGATAGAGCTGGATGAAGCGGACGCCCCTCTCGGCGAGTCGGCGGGCGAGCAGGCAGTTGGCCGCGAAGCTACCCGGCTTGCGGGCGTCGGGACCGTAAAGGTCGTAGATATGTTCCGGCTCGCTCGCGACGCCCGCCGCCTCCGGCACCGAGGTCTGCATCCGGTAGGCCATCTCGTACTGCGCGATCCGCGCGGCGACGGCCGGGTCCAGGTTCGCCTCGTACTCCTTCCGGTGCAACTCCCCCAGGCGGTCGAGCATCTTGCGACGGCTCGCGGCGCCCGTGCCGGGCGGATTTTCCAAGTAGAGCACCGGCTCCGCGCCCGATCGGAACTGGACCCCCTGGTGAATCGACGGCAGGAACCCGTTGCCCCAGAGCCGCGAGTAGAGCGGCTGGTCGACGGGACGGCGGCTGATCAGCACGGTGAACGTCGGCAGGTTCTCATTCATCGATCCCAGGCCGTAGCTCAGCCAGGCGCCCATCGACGGCCGCCCGGCGATCTGCGAGCCGGTCTGGAAGAACGTGATCGCCGGGTCGTGATTGATCGCCTCGGTGTGCAGCGAGCGGATGAAGCAGAGGTCGTCGGCCACCCGGGCCGTGTGCGGCAGGAGGTCGCTGATCCAGGCCCCCGAGTCGCCATGCCTGCTGAAGCCGAACAGCGAGCCGGCCAGGGGCAGCGCCGCCTGATTCGAGGACATGCCCGTCAGGCGCTGGCCCTGTCGCACCGAGTCCGGCAGGTCCCGGCCGTTCATCTTGTTGAGCAGCGGCTTGTAGTCGAACAGGTCGAGCTGCGACGGTCCGCCGCTCATGAACAGGTAGATGACCCGTTTCGCCTTCGGGGCGAAATGCGGCCCTCCCAGGGCTCCCCGAGCGGCCTCGGGCGACGCGGCCGGCGATGGATCGGCCGCCCCACCCATCAGGGTGGCGAGGGCCGCGCCGCCGAGCCCCAGGCTGGTCCGCGAGAAGAAATGGCGACGGGTGCCGAACAGGCGGGGGTCGTCGCCGATTTCGCGAGGTTGGGACATGGCCGGGAGGCTCCTCTCAGTGCTTCGTGACGGTCTCGTCGTAGCTCAGCAACGCCTGAGCCACCACGGTCATCGCGGCGCAGCCGGCGGGGTCGAACGCCGGGTCGCGCGGGGCGTCGCCGACGGCGAGCAGCTTCTCGGCGTCGGATCGTCCCGAGGCGAACTCGTCGTATTGCTCGCGGTAGAGGCCCTCCAGGATCGCCAGGTCGCCCTCGTCGGCGCGACGGCCGGTGAGGACCCGGAACACGAAGCCCACGCGGTCGCGAGGCGTCGTCCCTCCCTCTCGGAAGGAGCGCTCGGCCAGCCCGCGAGCGGCCTCGACGAACTGGGGGTCGTTCAGGAGGACCAGCGCCTGCAAGGGCGTGGCCGTCGGCTGCCGCTTCACGGCGCAGACCTCGCGATTGGCGGCGTCGAAGGTCAGCATGGCGGGCGGCGGGGAGGTCCGCTTCCAGTAGGTGTAGAGGCTCCGGCGGTGGCTCCCCGGGCCGACGTCGCGGACGTACGGGAGGTTCGACTTTTCCTCCCACAACCCGTCGGGCTGGAACGGCTTGACCGGCGGCCCGCCCAGGGTCCCCACCAGCAGCCCGCTCGCGGCCAGGGCGTTGTCGCGGACCATCTCGGCGGAGAGGCGTTCGCGAGGCCCGCGGGCCAGCAGGATGTTGTCCGGATCGCGGGCGAACAGCTCGGTCGTCGCGTCCGACGATTGCCGGTAGGTGGCCGAGGCCACCATCAGCCGCATTGTCCGCTTCACATCCCAGCCCGAGTCGACGAGTTCGCGGGCCAGCCAGTCGAGCAGCTCCGGGTGCGAGGGGAGCCTGCCCTGCGAGCCGAAATCCTCGGGGGTCGCGACGAGCCCGCGCCCGAACAGCGACTGCCACCAGCGGTTGACCGTCACCCGGGCCGTCAGGGGGTTACGGGGATCGGTCGTCCAGCGCGCCAGGCCCAGGCGATTGCGGGGTTGATCGGCCGGGAAGGGGAGCAGGCTCGCCGGCGTCGCCGAGGTCACTCGCTCGCCGGGGGCGTCGTAGGCGCCCCGGTTCAGGACGAACGTCGGCCTGGGCTCGGCCATCTCCCTCATCACCATGATCTCGTCGATCGGGTCGGCGAGCCGGGCGAGTTCCTTGCGAGCGTCGCGGACGGCGGCCAGGCGGGACTTGTGATCGACGTTTGCGACGGCGAGGTAGTAGGCGAAAAGTCGCGAACGGTCGTCCGGCGAGAGCCCCGCGGGGTCCGCTTCCAGGAGTTCGTTAAGGGACCGGCCGTCGTGGATCTGGGCGACCTCGACCGAAGTCAGCTCCCGGTCGAAGACCTGAAGTTCGTCGACCTCGCCCCCCTGAAACCCCCGGTCGCGGAACCGCTGGCCGATCACCAGGTCGTCGGCACCGCCGCCCGTGATGGTCTTGGTGAGCTTGTCGCGAACGACTTCCAGTTCGGCTGGTCGACCGTCGAGGTAGAGCCTCAACCCGGACGCCCGGCTTGAACCGTCGTAGGTGAGGGCCACGTGGACCCAGCGGTCGAGGGCCAGCGGCTCGCGGGCGGCCACGCCGACGGCGTTCCCGGGCCAGAAATGGACGAGCGCGGCCGTGAGCCGGCCGTCCTCGATGAGCAATTGGTAGCCTCGGCTGCCGGCGTCGGTCCAGGCCGCCGACCGACGGAGCACGACGGCCCGATCCTTCCGATCGGGCGATTTGACCCAGAGCGCCAGCGAGAAAGGCTGGTCGCGGTCGAAGTTCCCCATCGGCAGCGTCACGCTGTTTTCGCCGTCGAACCGAAAGGCCTGGCCGACTCGCCCCGGGACGACCTTCGGACCCTCGGCCGCCGAGCCGAGCTTTGCCGGATCGACGCGGTTCGCGGTCTTCCCGCCTTCCAGCGCGTCGAGCGGGAAGTCGCCGATGCGGCCGGGCAAGGCGGCCGCCGGCCGGCCGTTTCGATCGCGGCCGCTCAACCACAGCTCGAAGGCGGCTCGTTGCTCATCCGAGAGTCGAGTCAGTTCGGCCTCGGCGGATCGCACGCGCTCGCCTGCCTGGGCCAGCTCCCTCTCGCGTGGATCGTCGGCGAGCCAGAGCGTGGGCGTGGGGACGGCGGGGGTGAAGTGGGAGTAGAGGCCGGACTCGTCGATGTTGTTGAAGAAGCTGAAGAGCGAGTAGAAGTCCTTCTGCGTGATCGGATCATACTTATGCGTATGGCAGCGGGCGCACTCCAGCGTCAGGCCGAGGAACGCGGAGCCGTAGGTGATCGTGCGGTCGGCGACGTACTCGGTCCGCCACTCGGCCTCGATCGATCCCCCCTCGTTGGTCTGCCGGTGATGGCGGTTGAAGGCGGTGGCGAGGATCATCTCGCGCGTCGGGTTGGGAAGGAGGTCGCCCGCGAGCTGCCAGGTGATGAACCGGTCGTAGGGCAGGTTCGCATTGAAGGCGCCGACCACCCAGTCGCGCCAGGGCCACATGGCGCGGTAGACGTCGGCCTGGTAGCCGAAGGTGTCGGCGTAGCGGGCCACGTCGAGCCAGTCCACGGCCATGCGCTCGCCGAACCGCGGCGACGCCAGCAGCCGGTCGACGAGCTTCTCGTAGGCGTCCGGTCGAGCGTCGGCGAGGAATGCGTCGATCTCGTCGAGCGTCGGCGGCAGCCCCGTCAGGTCGAAGCTCAGGCGGCGGATCAGCCGCTCGCGCGAGGCCTCGGGAGACGGGGCGAGGCCCTCGGATTCCAGGCGGGCGAGGACGAACCGGTCGATGGGGTTGGCGGCCCAGCCCCCAGCGGTCGGCTCGGGCACGGGGGGCCGCTCGGGGGGGATGAAGGCCCAGTGGTCCTTCCATTCCGCCCCCTGCTGGATCCAGCGCGTGAGAACTTCGACCTCGCGAGGGGACAGCTCTCGGCCCAGCGAGCGGGGCGGCATGCGGTCGCCGTCGTCCTCGCTGGTGATCCGGGCGACGAGTTCGCTCTCCCCCATGTCGCCGGGGACGATGGCGTGGAGGCCCGTCGTGGTCTCGCCGAACGCGCCGTCCTTGGTGTCGAGCCGCAGCCCGGCTTTGCGGTTTTTCGGGTCGGGCCCGTGGCAGTGGAAGCACTTGTCGGAGAGGATCGCCCGGACTTCGCGATTGAAGTCGACCTTCTCCGTCGTCGGCCGATCGTCGGCCCGGACGAAACCCCAGGCGCCCAGGGCCAGCCAGCACCCGACAGCCAGCCCGATCCCGACGTTCCGACCTTCGCGCATCGTGCGTCCCTCAAGCGGCCGACCGCGTCCCCTATCCGCCTCGCTACGGAGAGGCCGCGGGCGAGGAACCTTTGTTAAATCTTATCAGGAGTTCCGATCCGGGGTAAAGGAGCGGTCCCCGCGAATGCGAACGGGCCGCCCCGCCCGCGGAGTTGCGAGCGGGCCGGTTCGAGCCTCGGATCTCAAGGCGCACGCGAATTCAACAGCAGTCGGGTCGCCCGTCTCGCCACTGGGTGCGAGCCAAGAGCGTGGCCGAGGCGATGCAGTTCTTCACAAGGCTCGGAATTCATCCAGGTCGTCTATCCGGGAGGATTTTGCTCATGGAAAGGATGCACGGCGAGTCGCCCGGGCACCGAATCACGGTCGTCATCCACGAACGCACGGGGGCATGGGCGAGACGGCTTCGGACCCGGATCGACGACACTCGAGTCTCGTGGTTCGAGACGAGGACGACGGCCGAGCTGCTGGACGCGATCGCGGCCACGTCCTCGCCCGTGGTACTCATCGAGGTCGGGCCCGATCCCGAGCGGGCATTGCGCGACCTCGCCGAGCTGCAATCCCGTTGCAACGGATCTTTGATCCTGGTCCTCGACCCGGCGGATCGGCCGTCGGTCCGCGAGTTGGCTGCCGAATTCGGGGCCGTCCACGCCGCGTCGGGGTCCGTGACGCCGCCCGAGGTGGCGGGATGGCTGGACCGCTGGATCGCGCTTGGGGCCGATCGGATCGCGCGGGAAGGGTGGACCCGCGTGCCGCCGGCGGACCCGATCCTCGACCCCGTCGCCTGGCTCGCGGAGCAGGAGGCCTGTGCGGAGCGGCGCGGCCCCGATCTGGAGTCCTAGTCGCCGACGGGACATTCCCCTAGAATGGACTCGTCGAGTCGCGGGCAGGATGCGGAGCGGTCGGATCACCGGGGAATTGGCATCGGGTCGTCGTAATGCGGGGATGACGCGGAATGTTGGGCAAGTCGGATATCGTGCTCACCGAGAAGGACGTGCTGCAGGCCCTGAAAGGCGTCAAGGACCCCGACCTCGGCCGGGACCTCGTGGACCTGGGGATGATCCGGAACATCCGGATCGGCGAGGGGAAGGTTGCGCTGACGGTCAACCTCACGACCCCGGCCTGCCCGCTGAAGGCGAAGATCGAGGCCGACGTCCGGTCCGCCCTCCAGGCTCGCCTCCCCGCCGGACTGACGATCCAGATCGACATGACCGCCGAGGTCCGGGGCAAGGGTGCCGCCGAAGCCGGCGACATCCCCGGCGTCAAGAACGTGATCGCGGTCGGCTCGGGGAAGGGGGGCGTCGGCAAGTCGACGATGGCGGCGACGATCGCCCTCGGCCTGAAGGCTCACGGCGCATCGGTCGGCCTCATGGACGCCGACGTCTACGGGCCCTCGATCCCCCACCTGCTCGGTGCCTCCGGCCGGCCGATGGCGCGCGGCGAGCAGATCGTCCCCATCGAGGCCGCCGGTCTCAAGCTCATGTCGATGGGCTTCCTGCTGGAAGCCGAGCAGGCCGTGGTCATGCGCGGGCCCATGCTTCACGGGATCATGCAGCAGTTCCTCCGCAAGGTCGATTGGGGCGAGCTGGACTATCTGGTCATCGACCTGCCGCCGGGCACGGGCGACGTGCCGCTGACGCTCTCGCAGACCCTCCCGCTGACCGGGGCGGTGGTCGTCTGCACCCCGCAGGAGGTCGCCCTGCTCGACGCCGTTCGGGCCATCGCCATGTTCCGGCAACTCCGCGTGCCGGTGCTGGGGATGATCGAGAACATGTCCTTCTTCGACGTCCTGGCCTATCTCCAGGATCGCGGCGGGCCCGAGGCCCGCAAGCTCGTCGAGGGCAAGAGCTTCTTCGACGAGGCCGGCGACGAGCGTGCGTATCTCTTCGGCCAGGGTGGGGCCCGGCGCAAGGCCGAGGCGATGCAGGTCCCGTTCCTCGGCGAAGTGCCCCTCAACCTCTTCCTCCGCGAGAGCGGCGACGTCGGCCGGATCGACCAGGCCTTCCGTGACGGCTCGCCCTCGAAGCCCTACCTGATGGCGATGGTGGAGAACCTCGCCGCGCAGATCAGCATCCGGAATCTCAAGAACCCCAAGATGCCCAAGCTTGAGATCCTCAACTGATCCGGCCACGTCCTGAGCCTCGCCGCCCCGACCAACGGCCGCGAATTTGCGTAATGAAATTACAGATGAGCACGGCGGGCACCCTTCCGCCGCGACTTCCTCGATTTCACCACGGAGATTCCGATGCGATCCAAGATATTGATCCTGGCCTCTGCGTTTGCGGCCTTCAGCGCCGTCGACGCGCGGGCCCAGTACTGGGGCGGGACGGTGGTCACGGGCGGCCCTGGCTACGTGGCGTTCGGCTCGTCGCCGTTCCTGGCGCCTTCGCTGGGCCCGGTCGTCGCCAGCCCCTACACCGTCGTGGCACCGACCTCCCGCGTGATCGTGACGAATCCGGGATACTACGCGGCGCCGGCCCCCGTCATCGTGCCTCGCGCCTACCCCGTCGTCCGTCCCGGTTGGGGGCCCGGCTTCTACGGGCCGGTCGGTCCTCGCGTCTGGGGCGGCCGAGGATGGCGTCGCTGGTGAGCCGCTTCTATCGGTCCTTCGGAACCGTCGCGCCATGACCCTTCGCCGAGTCGCCGCCCTATCGATCCTCCTCACGGCCCCCTGGACCACGCACGCCGTCGGTCAGGGGGCCGATCTCGTCATCGACGACCCATCCCGGGTCGGCGTCGTCGCCGAACGGCTCCCCCGGATCTCCGAGGCCGTCCGGCGTCGGATCGAGGCCCGCGAGATCGCCGGAGCGGTGACCCTTGTGGCCCGTCACGGGCGGATCGTCCACTTCGAGGCCCAGGGCGCCCTGGACGTCCAGTCCGGGGCCCCGATGACTCGCGAGGCCCTCTTCCGGATGGCTTCGACCACCAAGCCGGTGACGGCCGCCGCGGTCGTCATCTTGATCGAGGAGGGCAAGGTCCGGCTCACCGATCCGGTCTCCCGCTTCATCCCCGAATTCCGCAACCCGAGAGTGGCCGTGGAGCGTGACGGCCGAGTCGAGCTGGTCCCGGCAAGCCGCGAGATCCAGGTCCTGGACCTGCTGACGCACACCTCGGGATTGCTCAGCGGCGGACTCGGTCAGAAGCAGCTTCCTGGCGATTCGACCTTCCCGAAAAAGGGCGACACGCTGGCCGACTATGTCGGGCGGATCGCGACGGCTCCCCTGGATTTCGAGCCGGGCTCACGATGGGCGTACAGCCCGTTCGCCGGGATCGACACGCTGGCGCGGATCGTCGAAGTGGCCTCGGAGCGGCCGTTCGACGACTTCCTCCGCGAGCGTCTCTTCGACCCGATGGGGATGCACGACACCTCCTTCGTCGTCCGGGCCGACCAGGCCCCGCGATACGCGTCCTTGCACGCGCGGGAGGGGACGGAACTGAAGAAGGCCGATTACTCCTTCGCCTTCGACCCGCCTTATAACTCGGGCGCTGCGGGCCTCATCTCATCGGCTGCGGACTTCTTTCGCTTCGCGCAAATGTTGGCCAACGGTGGAGAGCTGGAGGGACGCCGGGTCCTGAGCCCGCGCGGGGTCGAACTGCTGTCGGCGAACCACGTCGGCGATCGCTTCCAGGGGAGCCTGGGCCGGCCCGAGGGCATGGGCTTCGGTTTCGCCGTCGAGGTCGTCGTCGACCCGATCCGCGCGGCGACGTTTCGTGGGGCGGGGAGTTACGGCTGGGACGGCGCCTTCGGCACCCAGTTCTGGGTGGACCCTCGCGAAGGCATCGTCGCCGTCTTCATGGTCCAGGCGTCCGGAGTTCGGCCCATCCAGAACGACTTCGGCACGGCCGTCATGCAGGCCGTGGGCAACCTGGACCATCCTCGCTGACGATCAGCGCTGGTCCAGGCTCCGCCAGAGATACCAGCTCGCGACCGAGCGATACGGTCGCCAGTGCTCGGTCAGGTCGTGGCAATCCGGAGGCTTGGGCAGCTCGGCCAGCTCATGGATGGCCTTGATCGCCGCGCGGACGCCCAGGTCGCCGACCGGCAGCACGTCCGGGCGATTCATCGCGAAGATCAGGAACATGTGCGCCGTCCAGATGCCGACCCCCTTGATCGAGGTCAGGGCGGCGATGATCGCGTCGTCGTCCCAATCGTCGTCGAATCGGTCGACAGGGGCCGAACCGTCGGCGACGGCTGCGGCGAGGTTCAGGACGTATCGGGCCTTGCTCGCGGAGAGCCCGCAGCCTCGAAGGGGTTCCTCGCCGAGTTCCAGCAATCGGTGCGGATCGTAAGGGCGGCCCGCCAGGGCGTGCAATCGCTCGCTGATCGAGGCCGCCGCCTTGGTCGAGATCTGCTGCGCGACGATCGCGCCCACGAGCGTCCCCAGGCGATCCTCGCGGGGGGCGAGCAGGCAGGGCCCGACGCGCCCGATGACCGACTTGAGGTGGGGGTCGACCTTCTTCAGGTGGCGAATCGCCTTCGCCCAGGGGTCGACCGTAGTCTTTCGGCTCATCGGGGGCGTCCGGAAGCGGGAGGGACGAGGTCAGGACCGAGCGACCGATCCTCGTCAGCGCGAGGCGATCACCTGGGCCAGCGGACGGACGATCCGGGGGATGACCGAGCGCTCCAGCATCTCCTCGCCGATCTCGCGCTGGCGTCGGAACGACTCCAGGAACGACATCTCGGGGCCGTTGCCCCAGTACTGGCGGATCGTCAGGTAGAGGCTGATCTGGTCGTCGGCGAAATCGCCCGTGCGGACCTGATAGGCGCTGCTGCGGGTTTCAATCGTGAGCCGGGCCTGGAGCTGGCACGCGTCGTCGAGGGCCAGGGTCAGCGACGGCTCGAAGTTCACGACCTTCTTCGACCGGGGCGATTCGAGCAGCCCTTCGAGGGCGCTGCCGACGCCCAGGGCCTCGGCGACGACCTCGTCGTGATTGCCGTCGTAGGTGAAGTCGAAGCCGAACATCACGTCGAGGGCCTCGCAGTCCAGCAGGCTGATCGACAGCAGCGGCGGCGCGAGGTCCAGCAGCAGCTCATGCTGCCGGTACGCGTCGGTGAGGGCCTCCGGATTCGTGCAGCCGGACGCCAGCCGTCTCGTCTCGATCGCCACGGTGCGATAGGCGTCCTCTTCCTTGTCGCTCTCCAGGACGAGATCGCCGTTGTCGCGCGACTGGAAATTGCGCAGCTCCGGGAACCCCTTCTTCATCTGCTCGAAAAAATGCAGGACCGTGTCGCGATTGCTCGGAAGCTCCATCTCGGTATTCAGATTGACGTTCACATAGTAATCGTCGGCGTCGCGATTGTAGCGATTCATCCGTCGGGCCTCGTCGTCTTCCTCAAGTTCAGCCATCTTCGCCGCCGGCGGTGGGGGGGAGGTCCCTCTTGGCGGCCGACAAGCCGGTTCCGGTGTACGGCCATCCCCGCAATTCTACCAGATCGCGGAGGGGCTGGGAACGAACCGAGTCGACGCGGTCGGCCCCGGCCCGGCCGGTTCACCCTAAGGATCGTTCACGAAACTCTTTCAATCTCGGCGTCGTCAGACCCGGGCGCGGCCGATCTCGGGGTGGCGGATGCGGATCGGCCGGGTGCCGTCGGGATCGCGGGAGGCGTCGAGGAACGCCCGGACCCCTTCGACGGTGAGGCGGGGGTCGGGATTGATGGCGTAATGGCCCCCGTCGCGGCCGGCCGGGAGCCTCGCCAGGACGTCGCCGTCCTCGACCGAGACGGGGACGGCTCGCTCGTTCGCCACCAGCACGAGCGGCGGGACCTCGGACCCTGCCGGTTCGGTGCGGACCGTCAGCGTCCAGGGCCGACCGGGGAACCAGGGCCGCCTCAATTGGTAGGCGACGGTCACCTCAGGATGGGGGCCGGGCGCGACCGTCTCCGCCGTGGGCTCGACGCCAGGCGAGAACGTGGTCGTCCCGTCCCGGTCGTCGCGAGCATAAACCCGGATGTGCCAGTGGTTTCCCAGCGGGCCGCCGGTATCGGCACCGTCCGTCAGGGCGGGGGCCAGGAGGATCCAGGAGCCGCCGCGGTCGTAGGTCTCGCGAGGCACGTCGAAACGGAGGGCGGCCGGGTCGGCCGGGCCGTCGGGCGGCTCGCCGCGACGGGCCGCGACCCGGGCGGATCGTGCGTCTCGCGGCCAGGACCAGCGGAGCTGCACCCGCGTCACCCCCGGCGCCCCGGCGGGGGGATCGAGCCGCACGGCCCGGAGGTCCGTCGGGTCGGCGAGACGCGAGAGGGACGCTGCGCGACCGACGATCAGGTCGCCGTTCCAGGAGGTGACCGGCGTGTAGAACCGAGAGGCCGACCCCGGCGGGGCGAAATCCTCGGCGCGACCGGGTCCCGTCGCGGCGATCCAGTCGCCAGGTTGGGCCTCGATCTGGGCCTCGGACGTCTCCGTCCCCGGTGCCGGGGCGAGCGGTTCGGCCGTCCGACGCAGTCGCACCGTGCCGCGCGCCGGCTCGTCCCACTCGATACGCAGGCGTCCCGTCGCCTCGACGGTCAGCCGAGGCGGCCCGACCGGCGAGGCCGGCGAGTCGGCCGACGCCGAGACCAGGACGCCCGGCGAGGGGAACCGATCCCCCTCGGGCGTTCGATAGATCGCGAAGACGGCGTAATGGTAGACCCTTCCCTCCGCCACGTCCCGGTCCACGGCCCCCTCGCGCGAGGCGGGGACGCGGTCGCCGTCGCGAGGATCCCTGGGGACGCCCTCGCGACCGCGGAGCACGCGGATCTCGGCGACGCCGGCCGGCGGCTCCCAGGCCAGCACGATCTCCCCAGGATGGGCGTGCGCCCGGAGCATGCGGACGTCGGGCAGGAAGACGAGCGGCCCGGCGGCCACGGCGGCCAGCGACTCGGCCTCCCCTCGCTTGCTCAGGACCGCATAGCTGACCGTCGCGCCCGGCTCCACCCCCCGATCCTCGAACACGGCGGTCGAGGTCTCGGCGATGCGGGCTCCGTCCCCCGGATGCGCGGGCAGCCCGCCGGGTTTCCGAAGCACGACGAAGCGGGGCGGGGCCAGCCCGTCGGGCTCGGGGGGGCTCCAGGCGAGCCGGACCCGGCCGTCGACCACGCGTGCGTCGAGGTTCGACGGGGGGTCGGGGGGGCATCGGACGATCCCCTCCAGCGCGGCGGGGAGGTCGGCCGCCAGGGCGAGGCTCCGACCGTACAGCCGGCGGGACTCGGCGGGGTCCACGCGCTCCAGGCGGCGAGCCTTCGCCGCGAGCGTCTCGGCCTTCCGCAGCCGCTCGACGATCCGATCGCGGGCCGCCGCGACCTCGGGAGAGCCGGCCGCGACGATCCGACGCCAGGACGCCAACGCCTTGGCCGCGGCCGAGAGCCGGCCGCCGGCCTCGGCCAGCTCGAAGGCCATGCGGAGCTGGTCGATTTCGCGCTCGCGATCGACGATCCGCGCCATCCCGTTCCTCGCTCCGACGTGCTGGGGGGCGTAGCGCTGCACCTCTTCCAGGTGCCGGCGAGCGGCGGCCAGGTCGTGCGAACGGTAAGCGTGCAGGGCCGCCGCGAAATGCTGGACGAGCGGCTCGCGGAGCGACCGGCGGAAGCCGCAGACGCAACGCGCCGCGTCCACCAGATTGGAGCGCCGGCAGACCGGGCAGTCCCACTTGAGCGAGGCGCCGCAGTGCTTGCAGCGCACCGCGCCGACGCCCCTCGCGGTCGGGCTCAACTCCGTCACCCCCGCGCAGTTCCTGCAACGGAGGATCTTGTAGGCCGACTTCCCCGTGCCAGGACCCGTCGACCGAGCTGGGGCGGGCGCGGTCGCGTGAACTTCGACCGAAACGCCCGCCTTCAGGCAGGCCCGGCGGATCAGCCCGTGGGCTCGATCGGGCGGGATGCCCTTCGATCCCGCCTCGTCGATCAGGGCGACGTGCGTCCCGGGATCGATCCGGACGAGCCCCTGGACGGCGAACGCCGCCGTCCGCTCGAAACGCTCCTCGGCCTCCAGGATCAGGGTCCGATCGTAGCGGGCCCGCGACTTCGCGTTACCCAGGTGCGTCTGGGCGTGGGAGACGACCTCGAGCCACGCGGTCTTCTCGGCCGTGACCTGGGCCTTCTTCATCCAACGCTGACGCTCCTCGTCGGCGCGCGAGGCGATCACGACGAGCGGGGCGTCTCGGAAGAGCCCCAGCGCGTCGTAGAGGTCGCGGCGGTCAAGGTGGTCCAGGGCCATCCGGATCTGCCGACGGGTCGACGGATCGAGCACGTCGGCGGGGGGCGCGGCGTCCGGGACGCCCTCGTCGGCGGCGGGACCGTCCTCGACCAGGAATGGGATCGGCTTCATCAGCCGGTCGAGGGACTCGGCGTCGATCGCGAGGCGGTCGGCCTCGCCGCGGAGGAGGTCGCGGTCGGCCGCGTTCAGGCCCCCCTTGGCCGCTCGCAGGCGGACCAGGCGGTGCAATTCATCGAGCCTTTCCTCGCGACGGGCGATCTCGGCGGCGGCCAGCTCGGCGTCGTAGGCCGAGCGGTTCACCGGCCCGCTCAGGAGCGCCGCGCGGAGGGCGGGGATCTCGTCGAGGTAGAGTTGGTTGGCGTGGCGAGTCTTGGGGTTGCGGGTTCCCATCGACCAGGCGGGCTGCTTCTTCTTGAGCGCGGATTCGATCTCGGCGGGGGTCGCCCCCGGGTCGACTCCCAGTCGTTCGTAATAATCCGGGCTCATGTCTGGATCGATCGTCCCGCCTGTGACATACGCCGAATCTTCACCGCCCGCTTCGTCGTATGGATTCATTCTCGGGGCGGGAGGGCCGATCGTCCAGCCCCGCCTACCGAGGTTTGGGGCCTTGTCCGCCGCGGTGACGGCCACTACGCTGGCCGCATGCGGATCGTCGCAGGATCCGTCGCCACGATCGCAGGGGACTTCCAGGGAGCCAGCCAGAGCCATGACCTCGAGAGTGAAGATCACCACGACCCAGCAGAACGGCCGGACGCACGCCTCCAGCGGCTCGTCCTGGGAGAGCGTCATCGGCTACTCGCGGGCCGTGCGCGTGAGGGACCAGGTCCATGTCACCGGCACCGTCGGCGTCGAGGCCGACGGCAAGTACGCGCCGACGCTCGCCGCCCAGTCCCGCCGCGCCTTCGAGATCATCACCGCCGCGCTGGAGGCCCTGGGGGCCAAGCCGGCCGACGTGGTCCGCACGCGGATCTACGTCACCGACATCTCCAAATGGAAGGAGGTCGGCGAGGTGCACGGCGAGATCTTCGGCGAGATCCGGCCGGCGCTGACCATGGTCCAGGTCGCCGCCCTGATCGACGCCGAGGCCCTCGTCGAGATCGAGGTCGAGGCCGTGGTCCTGGGAGATGAGCATCGCCTCGCCTGAGCCATGGCGTCCGGTCGGGCCCCGCCCTCAGCGCGGCCCGACCGCCGGCTCGCCCTCGGGCTTCCGGAGCGAATCCGGGACCGGCATCTTGGACAGGGCGTAGCAGTACGCCGCGACGGAGCGCATCTGCGCGTCTTCGAGCAGCGGTCCCCAAGGGGCCATCCGCGTGCCCGGCACGCCGACCCGGATGACGCGGAGGACGTCTTCCGGCTTCTCGCCGTGCTTCCACTTGCCGTCGGTCAGGTCGCCGACCTGCTCGCCGCCGAGGCTGGCGGCCAGCGGGCCGTTCCCCTTGCCGGCGACGCCGTGGCACGGCACGCAGCGCGACAGGAAGACGCTCCGCCCTTCCATCAGGAAAGGGTCGTTCGCCACCTCCGGCGGCGGGGGCTCGATCGGCGGCGCGAAGCTGAGATAGCCCACGGCGGCCGAGGCGAGCAGGATCGCCAGGCCGATGATGATCCACTTGCCCGCCGAGAAGTCCGTCGGGGCGTCGTTCGGGGGGGCGATTTCAGGGCTCGACAAGGTGGGGACCAGCAACCGGGACAGTGAAGACGAGGGGGGGACGTCGCACCTCAACGCGATTCCACCTTACCCACCGACCCGCGAGGCCGACAAGCCTCGCCGAGCCCGCCGGATTGTCGCTCCGAGCAAAAGGGGCCGATCTTCGTCGCCGACTCCGAATCTCGAACCACCCTACAAGATGGAGGATGGTGCGCGCCGCGAGGATCGACCCTGGATGTGTCTCGCGTGCAGATCCCTCGTCAGAAGCGTTCCTTCATGGATTCGACCAACGGGATCGGGGGACCGAGGATTACGGCCTGAGGTCCCGCGGAAACAACTCGATTCCGCGCGAACGAACCCAAGCTAAATCCACCGTAAACCCATATCAATAAACCACATAACACGCTACGACGCCCGAGGAACGAACCCAAATCGAACCCAATCACGGCTCACGACGGAGCTGTGTCCAAACCTTGCCCGACGGCGGAATGAACGACGTCGATCCTGTCGAACGAAGCCAATCCTCGAAGACAGCTTAAGTGTTTCTAAATTCTAAACTTAGATCGAGTCCCGCCGCCGATGGACGCTACGAACGAACCCAAATCGAAGCCAATCCTTGGCTTAGCTCGGACTCCCGGCGTTGATCGACGTCCGCTCAGGATTCGGCCCCCGCCCTGCCCACGAGTTCCGGTCGAGGTCGGATGGCGAGGACGACTGCCGCGGAGGCCAGCGCGATCAGGGCGAAGACGCCGAAGATGACAGCCAGGGGCGCATGCCGGTCGCGGAGGGCGCCGAAGCCCCAGTCGGCGAAGCCGCCACAACTGATGCTCACCAGGTTCATGACGCCGTAGCCCGTGGCCCGGCGATCGGCCGGGACGATCTGCGAGAGGATCGGCATGTTGTTGCAGTCGAAGAACCCCCAGCCGATCCCATAAAGGATCAGGAAGGCGACCGCCAGGCCCAGGTGCTCCGAGAACCCCACCCCGAAGAGCGCCGGCAGGAACAGCAGCATCCCGAAGGCGCTGACTTGGATCCGGCCCCGGACGGTCCGCCGCATGGCCGAGTCGGCGAGCCAGCCGCCGAAGAGCACGCCGACCAGCGAGGCGATCTGGACCGGAAGCACCGCGTAGACCCCCGCATTCCCCTGCGTCAGGTCGAACCGCTCCTTGAGGATGTCGGGCATCCAGTCCTTGACCACCCAGCCGGCCATCGCGGGGAGGGTGAAATAGACGACCAGCAGCAGGTAGTCGCGGTTGCGGGCCAGCTCCCCGAGCGCGGACGTGAGCGAGGCCGACTGATGCGCGCGTTCGGCCGCCGTCTCCCGGGCGGGCGGGTCGCGAAGGACCAGCAGCAGGGGGAGGGCGTACAGGATGCCGACCAGGCCGCTCGCCTGGAAGGCGAACCGCCACCCCAGCGCGGGAGCGTCGGCGACGTGGCCGGCGAAACCGCCCAGGATCAGGCCCGCGTAGATCCCCGTCTGATGAATGCCGACCGCCCGCGACCGCGTGGAGCCGCGATGGAAGTCGGTGATGAGCGCCAGCGCGGCGGGGATGTAGAAGGCTTCGCTGATCCCCATCAGGGCCCGGGTGGCGACGAGGCTCTCGTAGGTCGTGACGTAGCCGGTCGCCCAGGTCACGGCCGACCAGACGAACAGGCTCGACACGATCACCAGCCGTCGGCTGTAACGGTCGGCGATGTAGCCGCCGATCGGGCTCAAGAGGGCGTAGACCCACTTGAACGACCCGAGCATGAAGCCCCAGTTCTCGCGGCTGGCGATGTCCGGGATGTCGGCCATCATCGACGTCTTCATCGCCGCCAGCATCTGCCGGTCCAGGTAGTTCAGCAGGGCCACCGGCGCGAGCATCGCCACCGTCAGCCAGGCGATGCGCGCCAGCGGCGGGCCGGCCGCGGAAAGGTCGTGATCGGAGGGCGTCGAGTGCATGGCATCACCTGGAGAGGGCGGCCGGGCACGGCCGGGCGGATCGGCGGCATCGCGAGGTCGCGCATTATCACGCGGCCTCGCGGGCGATTCCACCCCCCGGGTCTTCTTCTCGGCCGGCCCAACGGCTCAGGGCTTCCGGGCGAGCGTCGCCCCGATCGCGTCCAGGGTCACCTCGGCGTCGCCGAGGCCGACGTCGGTGTACGAGATCGTGACGGAAACGTTGCCCTTCTGAAGGCTCGCGGCCCCGGCGGGCCCCTCAAACGCCGCCACCTGCTCCTTCCAGCCCTCGGATCTCAAATCAGCGTGGACCTCCTTCGCCGAGGCCATCCCCTTGCCGGCGTCGGCCTTGAAGGCGATCCGCCCCCCCTCGACCTTCACTTCGCGGACCCCGGCGGGAATCCGGACCCGGAGCACCGGTTTCGCGTTCGGCGGCACCGCCGCCGACTACGGCTTCGAGGCCGATGCCAGCATCGCCTCGACCTCCTCGGCCGACTGGTGCCGCAACCTCCCTCGAGAGAGGCCGTCGATGGTCTGGACCTCCAGGGACATCAACTCCCTCGCGGGATTTCGGAACCGGAGCGATTCGCCGAGACGCTCCTTCATCGGCGAGGCGGTGACGGGCTCCCATCCCTTCTTGCCGAGAGCCTCGCGATACAGGTCGAACACCTCCTTCGGCTCGCGAGGGACGTCGAAGGAGAGCTCCTTGGTCGAGTCGGCGTACTGGGCCCGGACGGCGTCCTCGGGGGCGGGGAGGTCGGCCGACATCAGCTCGGTCGAGTAGCCGAGCATCGTCTGGCCCCCCTGCGCCGGGGCCTCCGTCACCCTCGCTCCGAGCTTGACCGCGTTCCGCTTGTAGAAACGGACGTCGCCGGCCGACCCGTAAGGCTCCCATTCCTGTTCGCGGAGCCGCTTGTGCACCTCATCGGCCACAGCGGCGACCGTCCCGGGGGCGAGATAAGCGGGGCCGAGCGGCGTCTCGTAGAGGAGCTTCGAGCCGTCGGGGACGGGCAGCGACTTCCCCTCGACGTTCCCATGGTTGAGGATCGCGACAGAGGCCGTCCCCGGCCTGGACCCTTCGAAGGCCGAGACGGAGACCCGATAGCCTTCCTTCTCAAAGACACCGCTCGCCGCCTGGTCGCTGGCGTACCCCCCGGGGGCCTCGGCCCATCCGGCGTCCACCAGCGTCTTCTTCACGAAGGCGAACGCCTCCGTGACGCCGCTCGAGGTCTCGTAGGACAGCGCGGCCGGTCGACGCAGCTTCGGCGGTTCGACGCCTTTCGGGAGCGGGAACTTCGAGAGGTCCAGCACCGCCGCCGCCTTCTCGATCGTGGCCGGTTCCTCGGCCGACGACGGCCGGACGGCGACCAGGGCGAGGACGAGGGCGATCGAGATCGACAGGAGCTTCACGGGTTTATCCTTCGACGGAGAAGGGGAGTGGGGACGGCCCGCGCCGGCCGCCGCGTCATCGTGAACATAGGACGCGACGGCCGTTTCGTGACTGGCGGCGGGTCAGGGCGCGACGGGCGCCGTCAGGACGATCCGGCCGAGACGGTACCGGCGGGCGCCGTCGTCATCGGGCAGGGGGAGGGCCACGACCGGCGCGCCGTCGCGACGGCCGACCGACAGGAAGACCTCGTAGGCTCCGGGCTTCGTCGGGACGGTGAAGACGCCCAGGGGGTCGCGGTGGGGAAGCGCGACGACCACCTCGGAACGGACCTCGCGGACCGGAGCGGCGTCGGGGGCGCCCACTTCCAGCGAGCGCACGTCGAACGACTCATCGACGTTCACCGAGACGATCCCGCCCTTCTCATCCTTGAGGGTCAGCGCGACGAAGCCGCCGGGGAGGCACGGCGCGACTCCGGCGTTCGCCCAGGCCGTCTCCAGCGCGAACGGCGAGCCCAGGGGCGTCTCGCGTGGCCACGAGGCCTTGCGGAGCTGGATACGATAGCCGAGGCGGCGATTGATCCGATCGATGACCTCACGGTTCTCCTGCAATTCCTCGCGGGGCCACCAGTGGATGGACATGTAGCTCGCGTGATAGTCCTCGACGGACTTCGAAAGCAGCGAGCCGTCGCCCCAGGCGTTGCGGATCTTGGAGCTGCCGTAGTGCTCGTGCTCCAGGATGACCGGGAGTTCCGGCCAGAAGGCCTGGGCCATCTCGGCGTGGAACCAGGACTTCGGCGGCGGCTGGACCAGGATGCTGTCGTCGCGAAGCGTGACCCCCTTCGACCGGGCGTAGTCGGTCGACGGTTGATGCGCCCCCGGACGCTCCGGCCCGGCCACGTCGTCGCTGATCGCCAGCAAGGTCCGCTTGAAGTGCTTCGCGTGCAGGTCGACGTGGGCCTTCACCACCGCCAGGGTGCGTTCATCGTCGAGCTGGGCGCCGAACCCCGTGTGCCCCTCGCCCCACATGCCGAACGAGCCGACGTCGATGAAGGCCACGTCGGGATTGCCGTCGTACCGCGCGGCCATCGCGGCGAGGAAGGCGTCGAGCTTTTCCAGGAAGATCGGGTCCAGATAGTCCGGCTCCCAGAGCGGCCCGTCCTTCGAGGGGCCCACACCGAACGTGAAGTTCACCCCCTTCGCCCCCGCCGCCTGGACCCAGCGCGGGGTGGCGTCGCGCATCCAGCTCTCGGTCGAGGTCACCCGGATCGCGACCTTCTTCCCCTTGGCACCGAACCGCCGAGCGGGGGTGTCGAACAGCGTCCAGTTGTACCGGCCCTCCTGGGGCTCCAGGAACGACCATGGGACGCGCAGGTAGACCGTGGAGAGCCCGGGGAAATCGTCCAGAGTGTCCGAGGCTTCGAGCCTGGAGCCGTAGTTGGCGATGATGTTGGAGTAGAAGTGGAGCGTCCACCCCATGCCGGGATTCACCAGCGAGCGGCCGTCGTCGTCGGGCGTGACGACCACGCGGTCGGGAGCCTCCCCGGCGGCCGCTCCGCGAGCAGCGGCCGAGAGGGTCAAGGCCGAGAGGGTCACGATCGTCGTGAAACGACGCATGGGCGAGGCTCCTTCAGGGGAGGGACGCGCGGCCGGACGTTCCCGCTGGAGGCTCGGCGACGGCTCGCACGCGACGGAGGAGGCCGTCATCTTACCACCCGGAGACGACCGAGGAACCGGCTCGACGTTCGGCACGGACCACCCGTCGCCCGGCCTTCGGATCGAAAAGATCCGATGAAGATCGGCCGGGTCGGGTTGTGCGGGTGGACGAGCGGCGTAAAATAGAACATCTCGCCCGAAGATTCATCCCAACCACTCCCCGAAGGACCCAGGGAACCAGCCCACCCCACCCCCATGGATGTTTCGCCGGCCCGACCGCGGCTGAGGGTCTCTGCCACCTTCCTCGCCCCCCATGATCGCCCGATTCGACTCGCAGTCTTTGCGTTCTTCGCCCTCGACGGCATTGGCTTCGGGTCGTGGGCGGCGTACCTGCCGACGTACAAGGCTCGGCTCGGCCTGAGCGACGGCCAGCTCGGCGGAACCCTGTTCGCGCTCGTCGTGGGGAGCCTCCTGTCGATGCCGGCGACCGGCCGGGCCCTGGCCGGGCGGAGCAGCCGATCCGTGGTCCTGGCCGGCTCGGCGGCGTTCTGCCTGACGATCCCCATGGTCGCCTTCGCGGCCCACTCGCTCGGCAGCACGGCCCTGTTCACTCTGGCGGCCTTCCTCTTCGGGGCGACGAAGGGGGTGATCGACGTCTCGGCCAACGCCCATGCGATCGGGGTGGAGCGCTCCGGGAGCGTCGCGCTGCTGTCGACCTGCCACGGCGGCTGGAGCCTCGGCGTCCTCTGCGGGGCGAGTTCCGTGGCGATCGCCCTCAGGCTCGGTACGCCTCCGCCGCTGACCTCTCTCCTGATCGCCCTCGGCCTCCTCGGCCTGGTCGGGGCGGCGTCGAGGAGGCTGCCCGAGGTCGAGGCGGCGGGGCCGTCGCCCGGCCGTCCTGCTTCGGTCTGGCCCCGAGGCCGGCTGATCCCGCTCGCGGGCCTGGCGTTTCTGGGCCTCTTCTGCGAGGGGGCGATGGGGGACTGGGCCGCGATCTTCCTGGCCGACGAGGTCCGCGCGACGGCCTCGGCCGCGGCCCTGGGCTTCGCCGCGTACTCCCTGGTGATGATGTGCGGCCGCTTCGCCGGCGACCGCCTCGTCGAACGACTCGGACCGGCCGCACTGCTCGCCGCCAGCGGGCTGAGCGTGGCCCTCGGCCTGGGCCTGGCGCTGGCGACGCGGACGTACCCGGCGGCCGTGGCCGGGTTCGCGCTCGTGGGCCTCGGCGTCGCCAACATGGTCCCGATCCTCTTCCGCTCCGCCGGCCGCGGGCCCGACTCGGGCGCGGCCATCGCCTCCGTCTCGACCGTCGGCTACCTCGGCTTCCTGGTCGGCCCCCCGCTCATCGGGACGCTCAGCCAGGCGGCCGGCCTCTCGGCCGCGCTCGGCGTCGTGGTGCTCTTCGGCCTGACCATCGCCGCAGGAGCCCGGTTCGTCCATCCACCGACTTCCAACTCGCCCTCATCTCCAACGCTCCTGGAAGAAAGTCCTCCGCATGTCCAGCCTGAACCGAACATTTGAATTCGCACTCGCCGCCATCGACATCGACGAGACCCTGATCGGCCACGACAAGACGATCGGCCCGGAGAACCGCCGCGCCATCGCCCGGCTGCAATCGCTCGGGTGCCGCGTCGTGCTGGCCTCGGGCCGCCGCCACGCCAACATGCTCCCCTACTACGCCGAGCTGGGCCTCGACGACTTCGTGGTCTCCTCGCAGGGAGCCCGCGTCCAGCACGCCACGACCGGGGAGGTCCTCCACCGCGCCGAGATCACCCCGGAGCCCGCAGCACGGCTGGTCGCCGAGGGGCTGGAACGCGACTTCACCGTCCTGCTCTGGCTGGAGGACCGCGTCGTCGCCCAGGAGCGGACGCGCTGGATCGGCTCGTATGAGAGGCTCTGTGACGACCCGGTGGGGATCGTCGATCTGGCCTCCCTGGCTGGGCGATCGGCCGAGAAGGTCGTCTGGATCGCCGAGCCGGAGGTCGTGGCCAGAACGGCCGACGAAGTGCGGAAGCGTCTGGGCGATCGGACCCTCGTGACCATCACCGAGCCCTGGTCCCTGGAATTCAGCGCCCCCGACGCCAACAAGCGCGACGGCCTCGCGGCCCTCGCCCGGAAGCTGGGGATCCGCCGCGAGGCGGTCCTGGCGTTCGGCGACGGCAACAACGACGCGGAGATGCTGGCCTGGGCCGGCACGGGCGTCGCAATGCCCCACGCGCGGCCCTCCGCCCGCTCCGCCGCCCGGATCGTCGCCCCGGAGGGCGACCGGGAATCGGCCCTGGCCCGCGGGATCGAGGAGGCGCTGCGACGCGCCGAAGGCGTCAAGGTCGCCTGATGGACCGGCTCCTCGGCCCGGGTTAGGTTGGAACGGTCGGGCCGCGCACCGGCCCCGAGGCGATCGGAGAGGTCGCCAGGCCCTGGGAGTGGCATCCATGCCTTCGCATCGCCCGCCGATGATCGTCTGGTTCGCATCCCTTCCGCTGCTCGGCTGGACCGTCGCCGCGGCGACCGAGCCCGCCCCCGTCGCGATCACTCACGTCCGACTCATCGACGGCGGCGGAGGCCCCCCGGTCGACGACGCGGTGATCGTCGCGGCCGGAGGCAGGATCCTTGCAGCCGGCCCTTCCGGGACCGCGATCCCGGATGGAGCGACCGTCCGAGACCTGCGCGGGAAGACCGTGGTCCCCGGCCTCATCTCGCTGCACAGCCACGTCGGGCAGGTCCGGGGCGTGACCAACGGGGCGGCCAATTACACCCGCGAGACCATCGAGGCCGAGCTGCGGCGGTATCGCGACTACGGCGTGACGACGGTCACGGCGCTGGGGAACAACGGGCCGTTGTTCGAGACGATCCGGGCCGAGGCCCACGCCGGGACGCTCGACGGCGCCGACCTCTTCGGGGTCGTCCGGGGGATCGGCGTCCCGGATGGCGCGCCTCCTCAGGCGATGATCAAGGTCGGGCCGGATCAGCTCGACAGGCCGGCGGACGCCCCGGCCGCCCGCGCGGCGGTCGACGCGATGGCCGATCGGGGGACTGACCTCGTGAAGATCTGGCTCGACGACTTCGGCGGCGGCGTCCCCGCCAAGATGAGCCCTGAGGTCTACCGCGCCGTCATCGATCAGGCCCACGCCCGGGGCGTCCGGGTCGCCGCCCACATCCACGACCTGGCCGACGCGAAGGCGATCGTCGCCGCCGGGGCCGACCTCCTCGCCCACGGCGTCCGCGACCTGCCCGTCGACGCCGAGCTGATCGCGGCGATGAAGGATCGGGGCGTCGGCTATATCCCGACGCTGGCCCTGGACGATGCGAGCTTAGCCTGGGCCGAGCAGGCCCCTTGGACCCGGACGCCGTTCGCGAGGGCCGCACTCTCGCCCGAGCTGGCGCGACAGGTCGACGACCCGGCCTGGCGAGCCAGGGTCCTCGCCGACCCCGGGCTCGAAGGCTCACGATCGTCCTTGGCCAGGAATCTCCGCAATCTCAGGACGCTCTTCGACGCCGGCGTCCGGATCGGCTTCGGGACCGACAGCGGCGCCACGCCGCTCCGCGTCGGCGGCATCGCCGAGCACCGCGAACTCGCCCTGATGATCGAGGCCGGGCTGACCCCCCTCCAGGCCCTGGCCGTCGCCACGTCCGGCTCGGCCGAGCTGCTCGGCCTCGACGATCGCGGCCTCATCGAGCCCGGACGCCGCGCCGACCTGATCGTCCTCGACGCCGACCCGTCGATCGACATCGGGAACTCGACGACGATCCGCGAGGTCTGGGTGCAAGGCCGGACCTTCAGCCGGCCCTGACGTGCAACCCTGAGCGGGAAGTCGGCTACGCTCGGATCGAGTCGAAGAAGCCGAGCTGGTCGAGGCCCGCGTTGAGCCTCGCCACCTGCTCGGGGGTGAGGCGGACGGTCGGCAGGCGCGGAGGCCCCACGTCCACGCCGAGGAAGCCCATGACGGCCTTCGCCGCCGCCATGTAGCCGAAGCTCGAGAGCAGCTTGATGAGCCGCACCGCCCGCAACTGCTCCGCTCGGGCCTTCGCCAGGTCGCCCGCCTGGAACGCGGCGATCACGCGATGGTACAGGGGCGCGGCGAAGTTGTAGCTGCTCCCCACCGCCCCTTCGGCCCCCAGCGCCACCGCCGCGAGGAGCGCCTCGTCCACGCCCCAGAGCACGTCGAACCGGCCGCCGCCGGCCGCCAGGCACTCCTGAAAGGCCATGAGGTCGATGTTCGTGAACTTCAGGCCCGCGAGCGTCGGCAGCTTCGCGGGGGCCCGCTCCAGGAACTCGGGCATCGAGAGCTGCACGCCGGTCATCGAGGGGATGTCGTAGAAGTAGAAAGGGAGGTCGGGCGCCCCCCCGGCGACCGCGACGCAGCAGGCGACCAGGGCGTCCACGTCCTTCGGCTTGAAGTAGCAAGGCGCGAGCGCCGCCACGGCGACCGCCCCGATCGACTGGGCCTGGGCGGCCAGGGTCCGGGAATCGGCCAGGCTGTTCGAGCCGACGTGGACGACCACCCGGAGCGCCGAGCCCCGGGCGACCTCACACCAGCGTCCGGCCAGGAGGAGGCGTTCCTCGGTCGTGAGCGAGCTGCACTCGCCGGTGGTCCCGCCGATGAAGACCGTGTCGACGCCGTCGCGGGCCAGCCGATCGGCCTGGGCCTCGACGGCCGCGAGACGGAGATCCCCCTGAGCGTCGAAGGGGGTGTGGGTCGCGGCGACGAGGCCGCGAAGCTTGAAAGCCATGTGGGTCGATCCCCCGTTTGCACGTCCCGCCCGGGCCGATCGCGTGGGAGTTCCACGCGTCCCCCCATCGTAAACATACCCCTCACGCGGTACACCGGGTTTGACCCGCGACGACGCCCGCCAGTACGATGGAACTTTCCGCGGTCCGCCGGGCGCGGGCGAGTCGATCGCCGACGGCGGCGCGGCCTTCCTGGAGACGCCGGATGCGGTGGTCGGTCGCCTCGAATCTCGATCGCCCGAGGATCCTCGCCGGGGCTTTCATCCTCACCTGCCTTCTCATCGCGCCCACCGGGTGTTCCACCCCGGAATCCGAAGAGCCCGCCCCGGCGCCGAGCTTCCCGGGCGTCAAGCTGACCGTCGGGGCCGTCGGCGATCCGGCGATCCTGCCGGGGGTTTCCGCCCAGCGAGGCGAATGGATGGCCTCGCGGAAGGGTGAGGTCGTCGTTGCCTCCGACGCGGCGCGGACCGTCGCCGACGCCGACGACCTCGACGTCCTGGTCTTCCCGGGGACGGAACTCGGCGGGCTCGTGGATCGTGACCTCCTCGAAGAGATCCCGAACGACGTCGTCCTGCCGCCCGAGTCGGACGAAGGCGCGAGGAAGCCGACCGAGCCGGACGACGACGAGGCCGTCGAGGGCGACTTCAGGTACAACGACATCGCTCCGGCGTTCCGCGAGCAAGTGAGCAAGTACGGCACCCGGCGCTACGCCCTGCCCATCGGCGGCTCCGCGCTCGTGCTGGTCTACCGTCGCGACGCGTTCGCCTCCGACGCCAACGTCAAGGCGGCGAAGGAGGTCGGCCTGGCCCTGGAACCTCCCGCGACGTGGGCCCAGCTCGACGCCCTCGCGCGCTTCTTCCAGGGCCGTGACTGGAACGGCGACGGCTCGCCCGACTTCGGGATCTCCGCCGCGCTCGGGCCCGACCCCGAGGGCCTCGCCGACGCGACGTTCCTCGCCCGAGCCGCGAGCCTGGGCCAGCATCGCGACCACTACTCGTTCCTCTTCGACGCCGACGACCTCGCCCCTCGCCTGGAGACGCCCCCCTTCGTGGAGGCCCTGGGATCGCTCGCGGCCTGGAAGGCCGCCGGGCCTCCGGGCATCGAGTCGTTCGACGCCTCGGCCGCCCGCGCCGCCTTCCGGGAAGGGAAGACGGCGATGCTGATCGATCGGGCCGAGAAGGCCTCCGGCTGGTCCCAGGTTAAGAGTCTCGCGGTGGCCCCGCTGCCGGGGTCCGAGCGCGTGTACGAGCCTTCGCGTAAGGCCTGGGACGAATCCGGATCGATCAACCGGCCGACCTATCTGCCCCAGGGCGGCGGTTGGGTCGTGGCCGTTCGTCGCGGCCTGGATGAGGCCAGGCGCGAGGCGGCGTTCAATTTCGCGCTCTACCTCGCCGAGGCGGGCGTCGCCAACCGGATGCTCGCCGAGCGGGACTTCCCGATGCTCCCCGTCCGCGCCAGCCAGATGGGGCGGGGCCTGCCCGACCCGTCCTCGGCGCCCGACGTCGATCCCAGGAGCTGGTCGGGGGCCGTCTCTCGGACCCTCATGGCCGAGCGCGTCTTGCCGGGCCTGAGAATCCCCGACGCCGATGGGTACCTAGCCGACCTCTCCGGCGAACGTGCTGCGGCGATGTCCGGCAAGCCCGCCGAGGAGGCCCTTCGAGCGGCCTCGGCCGCCTGGTCCGCGAGGACCGCGAAGCACGGCCGGGCTCGCCAGCTCTGGCACTATCGCCGCAGCCTGAACACGCTGGCGACCCTGCCCGAGCCTCCCCCGCGAGGCGAATGATCCAAACCGGCCGCCCCGACCTCTCGGCCTCGCGAAACCGTCATTCATGAGCGACCACGGAGCCGATCCACCCGACGCCTCGCTCGCCACCTCGTCGGAGGACGGGTCGCTCCTCGTCTTCGACGTCCCGGCGTTCGCGCGCCGGGGCATGGATGTCGAGTTCCTTGTCCAGACGCTCCACGAGCGCTGCCGACGCCACCGCCGGTCGACCCTCGACATGGTCCACGTCCGACTCCGCCAGTGGGCGAAGGGGGCGACCGGCCCGGCCGACTGGCGCGACGCCTTTCGCGCCTCGATCGAGCCCCTCTGGGACCTCGTCGACGCCGAGCCTCCCGCATGGGCCGCCCGCCCGGCGTCGCCACGAAGCCGCAGGGCGGTCGCCCGCGACCTCGCGGCGAGCGTCGGGCGGTTCAACGAGCGCTGGGACGCCTTCGTCGCGAGGCTCGACCTGGCGCTGATCAACCGATCCATCGACGACTACAATCGCTTCTACTTGATTGAGAAGGAATGCGTGCTCGGCTCGGCGCGGCTGGCCTCCCTCCACTTCCGGCCGATCTCCGAGGTGACCCGCGAGGCGATCCTCGCCGACCATCCCAGGCTCCCCGTCCCTGAGCTCGTCGCCCGTTGATTGCGACGAAGGTTCGCCCAATCCCCGACCCTCAACCCGAGCGAGATTGGCCAATGATGCGTCCCCCGAACGTTCGCCGGAAAGACCCCGCCGTCCTCTCGCTTGCGCTCCTGGTCTGCGGTCCGGTCGCGGTCCTCGCGCAACAGGCCCCCGCGAACCAGGAGCGGCCCGCCGCCGCGACGAGCGAGGTCGCCCACGGGACGGTGTTCGAGATCGCCTACCCCGAGAAGGTCGCCGACGGCCGGACGATCACGGCGCGAGTCTACGTCATGCTCGCCGCCGAGGGCTCGCCGGGCGAGCCCCGCATGGGCCCGAACTGGTTCCGCCCCCAGCCGTTCTTCGGGCGGGACGTCCGCGACTGGAAGCCCGGCGAGACCATCCGGGTCGACGCGAAGGCCGACGGGTTCCCCGAGACCCTCGACAAGCTCGCGGCCGGCTCCTACCGCGCCCAGGCCGTCGTCAGGCTGAACCTGGACACGGCCAAGATCGGCGACGGCGCGGGAAACCTTTACGGCCCGATCGTCGCCTTCACGGCGCCCGGAAAAGCGGGCGAGCCCGTCAAGCTGGCCGTCGATCAGGTCGTCCCCCCGCGTGAGTTCAAGGAGACCGAGCGGATCAAGTACGCGGAACTGCCCAGCCCCATGCTGTCCGAGTTCCACGGCCGGCCGATCAAGCACCGCGCGGCGGTGATCCTGCCGAAGCGGCCCCGCGAGGGCAAGTCGCCCGCGATCTACATCATCACGGGCTTCGGCGGCGACCACCACTCGGCCCCGCGCTACGTCGACTCCCCCGGCATGCAGTTCGGCGACGACTTCACCCGCATGGTGCTCGACGCCGACTGCGGCACCGGCCATCACGTTTTCGCCGACAGCGCCAACAACGGCCCGCGCGGCCGGGCTCTCGTCGAGGAGTTCATCCCCTACCTCGAAAAGACGTACGACCTCATCCCCGATCCCCGCGCCCGGCTGCTCAACGGGCATTCATCGGGCGGGTGGAGCAGCCTCTGGCTCCAGGTGTCGCAGCCCGAATTCTTCGGCGGCGTCTGGTCCACCAGCCCCGACCCGGTCGACTTCCGCGACTTCCAGCAGATCGACCTGTACGCCCCCGGCGAGAACATGTTCCGCGACGGGAAGGGGGAGCGGCGGCCGATCGCCCGGATGGGGACGAAGCCGGTCCTGTTCTACGACAAGTTTTCTCAGATGGAAGACGTCATCGGCCTCGGGGGTCAGCTGGGCTCGTTCGAGGCCGTCTTCAGCCCCAAGGGCGCCGACGGCCTGCCGATCAAGCTCTGGGACCGTAAGACCGGCGTGATCGACCCCGCCGTCGCCAAGGCCTGGGAAGCGTACGACATCCGACTCGTCCTGGAGCGGAACTGGCCGGAGCTGGCGCCAAAGCTCGCCGGCAAGCTGCACGTCGTCACCGGTTCGCTCGACACCTTCTACCTGGAAGGCGCCGTGGAGAAGCTCAAGGCGGCCCTGGAGAAGCTCCAGAGCGACGCCGTGGTCGAGATCATCCCCGACAAGGACCACGGCAACATCCTCGACCGCTCGCTCACCAGCCGGATCGATCGCGAGATGAAGGCGGCCGTCGCCCCGGTCCTCGACCCGCGCTGACGCGGCTCAGGCCGGCTCGCGGCCGCCTCGGCGGGCCGCGAGCCGGCGCAAGCCCTCGGCCGCGACGAAACCGAGGCCCGCGCCGAGCGTGTTCAGGATCACGTCGTCGACGTCCGTGAACCGCCTCCCCGACTGGTACTGGAGCACCTCGATCGCCGAACTCAGCGCGGCCCCCGCGAGGACCGCGTGCCCGAGTCGAGGCCGTGGACGCTCCAGGACGACGAACGCCGCCCCCAGGGGCGTGAATACCAGGACATTGCCGATGATGTTCACCCAGAGCCCCCGCCCCCCCCGCGGGATGTCCCGCGCGATGCTCTGGAACGGCGTCAAGCTGAGGCGTTCGGAGACCGGTCGGTAGTGCGGATGCTTGTACGCCAAGGTCACGGCGAGCAGCACGAACAGATAGGCGACCAGGGCGGTGACGGTCAGCGATCGGATCACGGAGACGTTCCCTCGCGGCGAAGCAGGCGTTTCGATCGTCGATCGAAGTTCGTACGATGGAACCATGGTGCCGGACCGTCGCCCGGATCGCAATCGGACCTCCAGTCCGACGACCGCCGGGTAGCGCGGCCCGCAGGCCGGAGGAATGCGGCAATGCCCGTGCTCGATCGCGAGGAGTTCATCGAGCAGGCGTATTTCTTCCGCGCCTTCCGCGAGCGCCTGGCCGACGGCGTCCCGTCGCAGGACATCCTCCAGCGCGTGGGCGAGGAGCTGCTCTCGACCACCAAGCTGCCGATGGCCGTCGGCTTCCTCGCCACGGAGAGCCGGGTCACGGGGCTCATGGCCCCCGCCATGCGGCACCTTGGCCACTACTTCACCCCGTTCCAGGCCCACGTCGTCGCGCAGGCCGAGGCCGACCTCAGCCGGTTCCCGATGGAGCAGGCCCTCGTGATCCTCGAACGCGAGGTCGAATACAAGGCCAAGGGGGCTTCGCTCGCGGGGCTGTTCATCTTCCAGTTCGAGTCCCTGTCGCGGAACCGGCTCGGTTACGCCAAGGGCCTGGCCGCGATGGCCGACGACCCGATGTACGACGAGGACTGGCGGGATTACATCGCGACCCTCCAGACGCGGCTCGGGGACGTCGATTTCGCCGACCTCATCTTCGTCCGGTCGGCGTTCTTCGTGAACGAGCGGCGGAAGCTCAACCCGGATTTCATCCCCAAGTACCCGCCCCTCTTCGGTGAGAAGGAAGGGAAGATCGCGCGGGCCAACCGGGGCCGGGACCCGCTGTACCTCTTCTCGGCCCTCCAGCGCCAGCTCGGCTATCCCGAGGTGCCCCGGCCCCGACGCCCGGACGGCCTGGAGGATCGCATCATCCAGCTCGAACAGCGGATCGCGCAGCTGGAGAGCCGCCTGAAGTCCGTCGAGAGCGACGGCAACCCGACGATCGACGTTGGAGACGTTCTCGTGAAGCCCGAGGACACGGCCGGCATCCCCAGCGGATGGGCCGCGAAACGGCTCGGACCCTGATCCCGAACTAGGGCGACCCCTCGTGAATGCGACCGCGAAATCCCTGGCGTTCTTGATCCTCGCGACCCTGGGCCGAGCGGCCGCCGCCCCGCCCGAGGAGGCTCCGGCACCCCTCGTCTTCGAGAGGATCGTCCTCGACGCCGAGTTCCCGGGCGCGTATCAGGTGGAGGTCGCCGACGTTGACGGCGACAGCCGGCCCGACGTCGTCGCCCTGGGAGGCGACGTCTGCGCCTGGTATCAGAACCCGACCTGGAAAAAACGGATCATCACCTCGAAGGCCGACGCTCCGGGCGTCATCAGCAGCGCGACGGCCGACCTCGACGGCGACGGCAAGGCCGAGGTCGCCATCGCCTACGAGTTCGCCATGAACGAGCCGAGGCGCGGCAAGCTGCTACTGGCCAGGGCCGGAGCCGACGTCGAAGCACCCTGGTCGCTCACGAAGATCGACGAGGTCGGCAGCATCCACCGGCTCCGCTGGGGCGACCTCGACGGCGACGGCCGCCGAGACCTCCTCGTGGCGCCGATCTTCGGCCCCGAGGCCGCTCCGCCGGCCTACGACGATCCGGCCCGGCCGTTCGCCTACATCTCGGTCGACGTCCAGGACCCCTCCCGCTGGCGCAAGCTCCCGCTGACGAGCCGACGCGTCGTCCACGCGATCGAGTTCCTGCCGTCGTTCGGGACCGAGCCACGTCCCGTGCTCCTCGCGGCCGACAATTCGGGCGTCACCCTGATCGGCCCGGTCGCGCCAGGCGGCGCGCCCCCCGCGCGGGATCTGGTCCCCGGCGCCGAGGGCGAGGCCCCCCGGCGAGGCTCTAGCGAGATCCACCGCGGGCGATCCCGCGACGGCGCGGAGTTCCTCGCGACGATCGAGCCCTGGCACGGTTCCGACGTCGTCGTCTGGCCCCGAGCCGACGGGACCGATCTCGCGTACGGCCCCCGCGTGGTCCTCGACGACACCCTCGCCGACGGCCACGCCCTGTGGGTCGTCGACCTCGACGGCGACGGCCAGGACGAGGTGCTCTCCGGACATCGGGGCGAGGATCACGGGGTCCGCCTCTTCCGCCACGACGCCGGTTCGAACGCCTGGCGGCGCACGATCCTCGACCGCGAGATCGCGGCGCAGGACCTTCGCGGCGGCGACCTCGACGGCGACGGCCGACCCGACGTCGTCGCCGTGGGCGGGGCCACGCACAACGTCGTCTGGTATAGAAATGCGACCGCACGGCGATGACTGATTCGCCGATCCCTCGACGGTCGAACGACTTGCGTGATTCGACGCGGATCTGGATCGTCATGATATTCGGCAATTTGGACATCAAACCGGGCGGTCCGGCGGGGGTTTGGCGACGGATTTAGTGACAGGCCGATCCGCAACTATCTGGCCGTCCGTCCACCGCCCGGATCTAAGCCCCTCCATGCGCGTCCTCATCACCGGAGATCGGGCCTGGTACGATCCCGAGTTGGCCGAGTCGGCCCTCGGGCGGCTCATCGCCCGGCACGGGGCCGGGTTCACGATCGTGCACGGCGGGGCCACCGGGATCGACAAGAGCTTCGCCGAGGCGTGCGGCGAGCTGGGGATCGAGCAGGAGTTCCACTCGGCGCGCTGGCGGGAGCCGGACGCCCCAGGGACGTTGATCCGCCAGGACAATAACGGCCGCCAGTACGTCGCCAACGCCGGGCCGCTCCGGAACGCCGAAATGGTCGCCGGGGCGCGGTCATGTGCCTCGCCTTCCAGCGCGACCTGGCCGCGTCGAAGGGGACGAAGGACTGCGTGCGGCGGGCGATCGCCACGGGGATCCCGACGTACCTGGTCGAGGACGATCGGGCCGAGCCGGTGAGGGTGCGGCCGGGGGATCGAAGGCTGGGGTGACTATTGGAGGACGGCCCTGACGGACCAAGAAGGCGGATCCGACCCTCGCCCCTCGCTGCCCCCTCCCTTGTCCGGGGAGGAGACGATCGCCACCTGCCTGGTCATCCACGATCAGGTCATGTACGCCTCGAGGCTCTACGCAGTCTCGATCCAGCTGTTCCACGATCGCTCAAAGGGCGACCTCTGGAACGAGCTGGCCCCGTGCAGCATGGGGCTGGTCCAGAGGACAGTGTCCCATGCGATCGTCATGACGATCTGCCGGAACACCGACCCGGCCGAGACCGGGAAGGGCAAGGGGGCTCGAGAGAATTGCGCCTTCGAACGGTTGGCGGACCTGGTCGACGAAGAATGGAGGCTGGGACTGGCCCGGTCGATCAGGAACGCGATCGGTGCGTGCAAGTTTGAGCTGGCAGCCATCCGACCACTCCGAAGCAAGTACCTGGCCCATCTCGACCATGGCGTGAACGTTCGAGAGCCTACCGTAAATGAGGTTGAAGGATACCAATCGCATAGGGTCATCAGATTGCTCTCGCTGACGATCGTGGAGGTCCGCGACGCCTACGGCCCTGATCCGATCGTGCCGCCTTCTCGCCGTCGAGATGGGATGGAGTTCGCGGGCCTCGACCAGATGCCCGACGGCGGGCTCGAACGACTCGTCTCGCTGCTTCAAGACGTCCGCGAGGGCCGGCCGTTCGCGTGGCCCGAGCCGTTCCGTCTCGACGATAAGGAGCCGAAGTAGGTCGCCACCCCGGGGCGTCCAACTCGATCCCCCTCCGAAACCTTCCCGCGAACGACGAACTAGACCGAGGGGACCGTGTCCGACCCAAGACGGCAGAAGATTGAACTTGAACTTGAACTGGAACAGGCCCGCAATTTCCTCGGCGGGGCTGGGAGCCCTCACGTCAGTGTCGAGCCCGGAAGCGATCCGCCCGACGTCGTCGTGCATCGCGAGGGGTCACCGCCTATCGCCGTCGAGGTGACCGAGTACCATCGCGGCAAG
>NZ_JAALJI010000140.1 GCF_011064595.1 Paludisphaera soli
GTGGACGCCCCCGACGCCCGCCATCTCGTGGGCCCGCAGCGGGGCCGTGCGGACTTCCAACAGCGTCCCGGTGCCGGCGTGGAACAGGGCCAGGATGCGGGCCACCGGGAAGCTGCACCCGGGCTTGGCCCGGCCGGAGGTCCCGAAGTGGGCCCGCAGCTCGGGCGTGTCGGGCATCGAGAAGGACGAGCCGTCGACCAGGAACGTGCGGTGGCCTCGCCAGGTGGACTGCGCGCGGGTGTCCGGGGCGAGGGCTTCGGTCAGCCCTCGGAGCACGGCCCGGTAGACGGCCAACGGCAGTCGCGCTCTCGCCTGGCAGAACGCCGCGTCGGTGAACGAGCGACCGGCCAGGAGCGAGACGTGGGCCAGGGCGGTGTTGCCGTGCACCACCTGGACGACGAACCAGCGGAGGATGGCGACGGGCGTCAGTCGGCGGCCGCGCCAGCGGTGACCGGCGCGACGGCAGGCGTCGTGGACGGCGGTCTCGTCGAGGTGCGTGGCGAGGTCTCGCCCGAGGCTTCGCAGGGCGGAGAGAATTCGGTGGTGCATCGGGTGGCCTCC
>NZ_JAALJI010000141.1 GCF_011064595.1 Paludisphaera soli
TGCGTCCTGTTCTGCGACGAGATCGAGAAGGCCCTCGGCGGCGCCGCCTCGGGCTCCCACGGGGACTCGGGCGTCGGGGCGCGGCTGTTCGGCTCGCTGCTCTCGTGGCTCTCCGATCATGAATCGGACGTCTTCTTCGTCGGCACCTCGAACGACGTCTCGAAGCTCCCGCCCGAATTCAGCCGGGCGGAGCGATTCGACGCGGTCTACTTCCTCGACCTGCCCGGCGCCGCCGAGAAGGAGGCGATCTGGAAGATGTACCTGGAGCGGTTCTCGCTCGACCCCGACCAACGCCGCCCCCGCGACGCCGACTGGACCGGGGCCGAGGTCCGGGCGTGCTGCCGGCTGGCCGCCCTGCTCGACGTCCCGCTTATCGAGGCCGCCCGCAACATCGTCCCGGTGGCGGTCACCGCGGGCGAGTCGGTCGAGCGGCTGCGGTCCTGGGCCGCCGGCCGCTGCCTGGCCGCCGACCGGCCCGGCGTCTACTCGCGCGTCGGATCGCCCGAGGGGCCCCGCCGCCGGGTCCGTCGGGGCGAGCCCTCCGACAACTGA
>NZ_JAALJI010000142.1 GCF_011064595.1 Paludisphaera soli
CGCCGTCGTTCAGGGCGACCGGCAGGGTGAACTTGCCGAACGGGACCCAGGCCTGGGCGTTGCTGTTGCTGGAGGCGACCTGGACGGTCGCCTCCTTGCCGTCGATGCGGACCTTGCAGGCGACGGCCGGGCCGGCGGGCTCGGCGGGGACGCCCTCGCGGGCCCAGAGGCCGAGGATCGGCTTGTCCTTGAGGGCCTTGGTCAGCGCCGCGGCGGTCGCCTCGGAGCCGGCGTCCTTGGCGTCGACCTGGAACAGCAGCACCCCGGTCTCGTCGTTCGGCAGCGAGTCGAGGTGATCGACGAAGTCCTGGGCCAGCGTGAGTTCGTACTCATAGGCCTTGCCGCTACGCTCGGCGAGCTGGGCGATGACGTCCCATTCGAGGCCCTGGGCGACCCGCCACATGACCATCTGCGAGACCGTCGCCGGGGCCTTATCGGCCGCCAGCCGCTTGAGCGCCTTCTGAACGCGGGCGTCGCCGCTGACCTGCGACACGTCGCCGATCTGGAGCTTCTCCCTCTCGGCCGGGAGCCGGACCGAGCCGTCT
>NZ_JAALJI010000143.1 GCF_011064595.1 Paludisphaera soli
GGCCGGTTGGATCGGGCGGCGCCGCTGTACGAGGAGGCCCTCAGGCTCTTCAAGGCGAGGCAGGGCTCCAGCCACCCCGACACCTTGAACTGCATGAACAACCTGGCGGCCGCCTATCGAGCCTCGGGCGATGCCGAGCGATCGCTGGCGCTCCTCCGCGAAGCGGCGGCCCCGCTCGAGAAGATCGGGTTCGAAGCCCAGTACGCGGACCGGATCGTCCACAACCTGATCGGCACGATGGAACTCCTCGGCCGGCTCGACGAGGCCGAGTCCTGGCGGCGGAAATGGCTGGCGGCGGCGAAGGAGAGGTCCGGGGCCGACTCGATCCCTTACGCGGACGAGTCGCAGGCGCTGGGGATCCACCTCCTCCGGCGCGAGCGATGGAGCGACGCCGAGGCCGTCCTGCGCGAATCCCTCGCGGTTCGAGACGTCAGGGAGCCCGACGCCCCGGAGACGCACCGCAACCGGTCGCTGCTGGGACGTGCCTTGATGGGGCGGAAGGCGTACGCCGAGGCCGAGCCGGTCCTCGTCCAGGCCTACGA
>NZ_JAALJI010000144.1 GCF_011064595.1 Paludisphaera soli
GGAGGGGGCGGTCCGGCTCCCCGCCGAGGGGGAGAAGCTCCAGATCGGCGACGTGTCGCAGGTCAGCGGCGACGCCCGCGTTCAGAAGGCGCTCAAGCGGCTGGCGGCCGTCAAGGCCCCGGCGACGGTCTCACAGATGGTCATGTGGCGCGTCGCCCAGGGCCTCGAATGGGACGTCATCGCCCAGCTCGCCGAAAAGTGGGGCAACGCCCATGAACTGACGCTGGCCCAGGACTTCGTCGAGAATCTGGACTCGCTGCCCAACGACGAGACCGGCGTGCTGCTCTTCCAGGTCGACGCCAAGGACGCCGGCTCCGAGGCTGCGGCCGCCGCGGTGACGAAGGCGTTGAAAGACAAGCCGGTGCTGGGCCTCTGGGCCCGCGAAGGGGTCCCCGCCGAGCCCGCCGGACCGGCCGTCGCCTGCAAGGTCCGCATCGACGGCGGCAAGGCCACCGTCCAGGTCGCCTCCAGCAACAGCAGCGGCCAGGCCTGGGTCCCCTTCGGCAAGTTCGACCTGACGGTCGCGGCCGACGAGGACA
>NZ_JAALJI010000145.1 GCF_011064595.1 Paludisphaera soli
GACGGCTACGAGGTCGCCGAGCTGCTCCGCGGCGACGGACGCACGGCGGAAGCCGTGATCGTCGCCGTCTCGGCCTACGACCCGGCCCACGACCTGGCTCGGGCCGTGCGTCCCGCGTTCGACCACCGGCTGATGAAGCCGGTCACGGGACGCGAGCTGCTGACGTTCCTCAAGTCGGCGGGACGCCCGGCCCGCGACTCGAACTGAAAACACTTCGCCGAGGCCGAGGCCAGGAAGCTCAGTAACCCGGCTGCCGGCCTTCCAGCACGTCCTCGACGGCCGTCCGGGCGAGGGGCGTCGAGGTGGCGCGGGCGGTCGTCACGCCCTGAAGACTGACACCGGCCCCTCGCCGGGAGCCGCTCTCGTTCGTGCTCCGCCCGCTCGCCGAGGTCCGCATGTGGCACGGCTCGAAGGGGTTGCGGTCGAATCGATCGCATGACAGGGTGCAGGGTATCGAACCGCGTCGTCCATTACGATACGTTAATGGGCGGGACGACGACGCGCGCCCCGGTCGGGGCGTCCGAACCACACCTTCC
>NZ_JAALJI010000146.1 GCF_011064595.1 Paludisphaera soli
CTCGCCGCGGGCCTTCACGTGCGCCGTGAAGCCCCACAGCTCGACCACCTCGCGGACGTCGGCGTAGTCGTACCCCTTGTCGGCGCAGAAGTGGACCGGGGCCTCGGACGTCGGCTCCGGCCCCAGCGCCGGCTGGCTCAGGAGGGTCGGTCCCGCGAGCCACTTGTCGTGCTCATTCGCCCCGGCGACGACCAAACCGACGGGGATGCCGCCGCCGTCCGTCAGCAGCGACCGCTTCGTGCCCGACTTGCCCCGATCCGTCGGGTTGGGCCCCGTCTTTTCCCCCCCGAGCGGGGCCTTGGTCATCGCCCCGGCGATGCACAGCCATTCCCAGTCGATGCCGCCCAATTCGTCGTACTCGAGCAGGCCGAGCCTCCACAGCTCGCGGAACACGCCGGCCTTCGCCCACTCCTGGAACCGGCGGTGGGCCGAGCTGCTGGTGCAGATCCCGGTGGCGTTCAGGGCGTTCCACTGGCAGCCGGTGCGGAGCACGAAGAAGATCGCGTCCATCGCCCGGCGG
>NZ_JAALJI010000147.1 GCF_011064595.1 Paludisphaera soli
TCGTTGGGGGCTTCGAGGCTGACGAGGCGGGTGGGGAGCTGGCGGGTCTGGCCGGGCTTGAGGGCCGCGAACGGCAGTCCGGTCGGCGGGACCGACCGCATGCCGCCGCCCATGCCTCCCATGCCCCCCATGCCGCCGCCCATGCCGCCCATGCCGCCGCCCATGCCCCCCATGCCGCCCATCATGCCGGTGGCGAGGCTGCGCTGGTCCCAGCTGTCGTAGTCGCCGCAGAGGGCCATGATCAGGCGGGCGAGCATCATCATGCCCATCATCGGGGGCATGGTGCCGGCCATCATGCCGCCGCCGCCCATGCCGCCGCCCATGCCTCCCATGCCGCCGCCACCCATACCGCCGCCCATGCCGCCGCCCATACCGCCGCCACCCATACCGCCGCCCATGCCGCCCATGCCGCCGCCCATGCCTCCCATGCCGCCCATCTGGCCGGCGGCGCCCTGGGCGATGAGCCCGGGCGGGAGGACGACGTTGAGCTGACGCTTGGACTTGTTGGTGACGGTCAT
>NZ_JAALJI010000148.1 GCF_011064595.1 Paludisphaera soli
CCGTCGACCCGCGGGTTGTGGCAGCCCAGCGGATGGGCCTTGCGGGCCGGCAGGAGCGGGGCGATCCGGCTCCAGAGGGATTCGGGGATGCGCCACCCGTCGTCCACGGGGGCCTTGCGCGGGGCGGCCTGGGCCATTGCTGCAACCTCCTGAAGCGGCTTCCTATCGCCTCAGGAAAGCATACACAGTCCACGCCTACCGAGATAGGTTCTTAGTCGTCAGTTGCGTCTGGATCGGCCTGGCGACGGCTAAAGGCTCGATCCGCAGCATCGAACATCGCGTCTCTCGCCCACGTCGACGTCGGAGAGCCGGCCGCCTTCGCGGCCGCGTCGAGCTTCGCGCGCTCCTCGTCGGTGAGCCTGATCCGCAAGGGCCGATCGCTCTTCCGCTCTCCCGACATGGCTTTTCTGCCCACGAAATCGACCCTCGCAAGAAAAAATGTAGCTACACTCTTGACTGTCTAGGTTATGTAGCTACATTATGAGCGTAGGCGATGACTACGAGCGAAGCAAGGC
>NZ_JAALJI010000149.1 GCF_011064595.1 Paludisphaera soli
ATCTGCAGGCCGAGCCTGCGATCCTCGCTGATGCGGGGGTCGTACTTGGGGCCGACGAACGTGCGGGTGCCTTCGATCGACAGGCCGAAGACGGCCTTCCGCTCCTCTTCGTCCGCTCGGGACCACGCCAGCCGGGAGAGCTTCACGATCGACATCGGCCGCTCCCGCTCGGCGTCGATCATCGCCCCGAGGATCCGCTTGTAGGCGTAGGTCCGGAAGTTGGCCCCGTGGACGTCGGGTTCGAAGTTGCGGGCCGCGTCCATCAGCCCCATCACGGCGTCCTGCTTGCGGTCCTCGAGCGGGATCAGCGAGCCGACTCGGAACTCGGCCATCTGCTCCGCGTAGGCGACGTGCTCCTCGACGAGTCGCCGCTGGCCCTCGGTCAGCTGCTTCGACTCGGCGGCCTCTGCATCCTCGGCCCGAATCGTCTCGACCCGCCGCATCAGGCTCTCGCGGTCGACCAGGCGCATCGGCCCGCCGCGGCCGGTCGTCCATCGCCCCC
>NZ_JAALJI010000015.1 GCF_011064595.1 Paludisphaera soli
GTTTTCGTCTCAGCGTTTGTCCGCTCGACAAGGGAAATACTACCAGACCATCGCCGACCGTCAACAACCCACCGCGATTTCTCCTCGAATTTTTCTCGGTGGCCTTCGGGCGGCCGCTTGCGGGGCCTCACGGGGCCTTCTACCCTAGCGGTCTCTTCTCGAGAGTCGTGCTGGATCTGCGCAGTCGTCGAGGCCCGCGTTCGCGGGTCGGGAGGGTACGTCGTGACGTCCGGTTCTATCCTGTTGGCCGCCGGTGCGCCTTTGATCTCGATGGGGCGGCTGGACGTGGCGATCATCGCGATCTACTTCGCGGTCGTGCTGGGGATCGGCTTCTATCTGAAGCGCTACGTCAGCACGGGCGAGGACTTCTTCATGGCGGGCCGGAAGATGACGGCCTGGATCGCGGGGTTGAGTTTCATCTCGGCGAACCTCAGCTCGCTGGAAACGATGGGCTGGTCGGCCATGGCTTACCAGTATGGGATGCTCGGGGCGCACGCCTACTGGTTCGGGGCGGTGCCGGCGATCCTGTTCCTGGCCGTCGTGATGATGCCCTTCTACTACATCTGCAAGACGCACTCGGTCCCGGGCTACCTGATGCTGCGGTTCGGCACGGGGACGAGCGCCTTGGCGGGGATCTCGTTCTCGTTCCTGACGGTCCTGGTCAGCGGGGCGAGCATGTTCGCGATGGCGAAGATCCTGAACCTGCTGCTCGGCTGGGACATGAACGTGAGCATCTGGGTCTCGTCGTTGACGGTGGCCCTCTATGTGGCGCTCGGCGGCCTGATCTCGGCGGTGTTCAACGAGGTGCTGCAGTACTTCCTGATCTGGTTCGGGTCGCTGCTGATCCCGATCCTGGGCCTGATCGACGCGGGCGGGTGGAGCGGCCTGGTGGAGAAGATCGAGCGCAACGTGCCGGTGATCCACCCGTCGGTGCCGAACGCGAATTTCACGAGCCTGTGGAGCAACCTGGGCTCGTTCGACGCCAACCCGATGGGGGTGGACTGGATCGGGATCGTGTTCGGGCTGGCGGTGGGGGTGGGGTTCGGGTACTGGTGCACGGACTTCCTGCAGGTTCAGCGGGTGATCGTGGCCAAGGACCTCCGCGCGGCGCAGAACGGGACGATCATCGGGGCCGTGCTCAAGATGTGCGTCCCCTTGATCGTGACGCTGCCCGGCCTGCTGGGCCTGGCGGTCCTGCTGCACGGCGACGGCACGCCGATGGTCCTGGTCTCCGAGGCCGACCCGCGGGCGAACATCACCCACCGCACCTACAACGACGTGCTCCCCCTGTTGATGGGGCGTTACCTGGGCCCTGGGCTGCTGGGGCTGGGGGTGACGGCGATGATCGCCGGGTTCATGTCGGGCATGGCGGGGAATGCGAGCGCGTTCGCGACGGTCTGGACCTATGACGTCTATCGGACCTTGATCCGGAAGAACGCGAGCGACGCCCACTATCTCGCGATGGGGCGTTGGTGCTCGCTGCTGGGGATCCTGATGTCGGTGGGGACGGCGTACTCCCTCTTTTACTTCTCGAACATCCTAGAGTTTCTCCAGGTCTTGATCTTCTTCTTCATCGTGCCGCTGTTCGGGGTGGTGATCCTGGGGATGCTCTGGAAGAGGGCGACGCCGACGGGGGCCTTCGTGGGATTCCTGACGGCGATCCTGTCGTCGATGGCGATGTGGGCGTTCGTCCACACCTTCCCCGAAGGCCACCGGCCTCGGCCGACCGCGTTCCTGGACCCGGGCGCGGTGGTGAGCGTCGAGAAGGATGGCGAGGGGGACACGGCGGCCGTCACCCGCGTCGTCGTCGAGCAGGGAGTGGTGAGGACGACGAACGTGCCGATCGAGACGGCCGGCGGCGAGTCGTGGGCGTCCGGCGACCGGACGCTGGAGGCCGAGGCGAGGGCCCCGGCGGAGGTCCGCGAGCGGGACGAGTCGGTCCCGGTGAGGCTCATCGCCCCCGACGTGGTCCTGGCCGGGTCGAACCTGCCGGACAAGTTCGGGGCGGAGGGGGCCGTCGTGGTGCTCCGGCCCGGGGTGCGGGTCGTGGGGTCGGACGTGACCCAGACCTTCAATCCGGCGGAATTCAACCCGGACCACGCCCGCTACATCGCGCGCTCCAGGAAGGCCAAGCCGATGGCGGTGAACGTCTACAGCTCGATGTGGACGCTGCTGATCTGCGTGTCGGTCATCACAATGGTGAGTCTGGTCACCACGCCCAAACCCGAGTCGGAGCTGCACAACCTGGTCATGGGCCTGACGCCGATCCCCGATGACGGACCCGTCCCCTGGTACAAGGCGCCCAAATTCTGGGCGGTGATGGTCGCGATCGCCCTCATCGCGCTCAACATCATCTTCTGGTGACGGGAAGGTCAAACGACGGCGCGGGGGTCAAGGTCTTAAGATCGGCCCGGGCCGCCCCCTGCCCTCTCGCGATTCGACATTTCCCGCCCACCGTCGATCACGAGAATCGCCGCCGGAAGCCACCCCGGCGGCGATTCTCGAGAGGTCGAGGGAGCAACGCCGGTTCGACCCGCGTCGCAATTAGGGGCCGGCTCCGACCCCGACCGCCACGGCCTCTCATGCAAACCCAGCGCCAAACCGTATTGAATCGTCGTTTCCTCCCCCATCCTCGATCCGTGAGACAGACTGGAACATCAGCCGAAATCGACAGTCTAAACAGAAACAACCGTTTTTCCCGATGTTTTCTCTGGAGAGTACGGCGATTCTCCTGTAGATTGGACCAAGAGCTGGGGGATCGGCGAACCGACGTCCCGGGCTTACGTAGAGGGAGTCGAGATGAGCGCGCAGACGAATCGGGCGGCGTGGTTCCAGGGGGGGGATGCGCAGTGTGATGCGAGCCCGGAAGCCCGGGCGCGGGCGTTCCGGCTGGTGCTGCTGGGACCTCCGGGGGTGGGCAAGGGGACGCAGGCGGAGTTGCTCTGCCAGGCTCTCGGGACGTGCCATCTGTCGACGGGGGATGTCTTCCGAGCGGCGTCGTGCCAGCAAGAGCCGAGCCCGGCGTTGAAGTCGGCCCTGGAGGCGATGCGGCGCGGGGAGTTGGTGTCGGACGGGCTGGTGGTGTCGATGGTCCAGGAGCGCTCGGGGTGCCTCTCCTGTTGCGGAGGCTTCCTGCTCGACGGATTCCCAAGGACGGTTTCCCAGGCCGAGGCGCTCGACGAGTTGCTGGAGCAGGAGGGCGTGGCCCTTGACGCCGTACTCTCGTACGAACTGCCGCTTGGTGAGATCGTGGACCGCCTCAGCGGGCGACGGACCTGCTCGAAGTGCAAGGCGGTCTATCATATTACGGCGCGGCCGCCGCATCGCGAGGGGGTCTGCGACCTCTGCGGCGGCGGCCTGATCCAGCGCGACGACGACCGGCCGGACTCGATCCGGGTCCGGATGCAGGCTTATGAGGAGAGCACACGTCCCCTGGCCGATTACTACTCCCGGACCGATCGCTTGATCACGGTCGCGGCCGAGGGGACTCCCGAGGTGATCCTGGAACGATCCCTGAAGGAACTCCAGTCCCGCGCGGCCCAGGTGCGGCACTGATCTTGCTCGGCCTCGCATGATGATGTCGAGGCGACGCAACGCCTGAGGAAGAGGCCGCGCCGCCAAGCTTCGCCATGTGATATAATCCTTCGTATCAGACGTCGACGGCGGCGTCGCACGCCTGACCCTCCCGGCGTCCACGCGCGACTCGGGGCGGCCGACGCGGCCCGATACTTCGGAGAGAGGCCGATATGCTTGGACTGTTGTTGCTCGCGGCGCCGTGGTTCTTGAATCCTCCCGAAGAGCGGGAAATGACCGAGCGGATGGTGCCAGCGGGATACCGAGGGAATTACTGGGGCCCCCAGGCCACCCAGGATCGCAAAGACGGCCGACTGCCCCAGATCTCCCTCACACCCCAGATGCAGCGCTGGGACGACTGGGGCCGGAAGTATCTCCAGAGCGGCGACGTGGTCTTCCGCATGGGCGATGCGCGCGTGGCCAAGGGCTGGTTCCCGATGAGTCGCTTCCTCGCGAACGCCAGCAACAGCAAGTTCTCGCACACCGGGGTGGTGGTGGTGGAGGACGGCGAGCCGATGGTCTACGACACCACGCGGACGAGCGTTGCACGCCAGCCCTTCTGCGTCTGGATCCTGGACAACGTGGGCAACTTCGGCGTGAAGCGGCTCCGCCCCGAGTTGCGTTCCAAGGTCCCGCAGGTCGTCGAGTACTGCCAGGACGTCTTCGCCAAGCAGGTCCCGTTCGACTACGAGTTGGGGCTCGACGACGAGGCCTTGTACTGCATCGAGCTGACCGAAAAGGCGTTCCGGCACGCCGGGCTCAAGCTCTCGGACCCGATCAAGCTCGGCGACATGGAACGGGCGCCCGAGTTCCCGATGCAGATGATCGGGATCGCAACGGCCTCGAAGTGGGCCCTGAACAAGCCCCTCACGTTCGAGCAAGAGGTCTGGTTCCCCGGCAATGAGCGGCACGGCATCTGGTCGTCGCCGAAGCTGGAGGTCGTCGTCCCGCCGACTTTCAAGCCCGGCTACCCCTTCATGGCCGACCACGGCGTCCCCGAGATCGTCTCCGCGGCCAACTGACGCTGCCGGACGATTTCCCCGCAAGGGCCCGTCAACCGGGCGACGGCCCCGCACCGGGGATCGAATAGCGGCGCACGCCTTGCGAGTCGTCCGCGGCGTTCTCGCGACGGCTGACGTCCGCACGGCGCCCGAGCGCCAGGGCGACCATCCCGAGGAGCGACAGCTCGATCAGGGTGTTCCACCTCACCCCGGCGACGGTCGAGTAGAGAATCCGATCGAGGTAATGAAACGACGTCGCCCTCGCTCCGAGGAAGCCCAGGAGCAGGACGACCGGTGCCAGCGCGGAGAGGTCCCGCCACGAAGACCTCCGCGCCGCCATCCATCCCAGTACGGCCGCACCGACCGCGGCCAACGCACCCGCGACCAGGATGAACGCGAACTGGTACTTGCGGCGATACTCGTACCAGTCCCCCTCGACCGCCCGCTTTCGCATCGAGTCGGTGAGCAGACTTTGCGCGCCGAACGGCTTGCCCAGCGCCAGCAAGGCGAAGAGGATGGCCAGGCCCAGCCAGACGGGTGACCCCAGGCGCCTCCGGGGCCGGCGTGCGGCGCGGTCCTCCCACCAGGTCCAGCCGCAGAGCATCGCCAGCCAGAGATAGGCCGCCGTCGTGATCCAGTCGGGGATCATCGGCTCTTCGGGACTGACGGCGGCGAGCAGGCGGAGCGGTTCCAGATCCAAGGGCGTGGCTCCCGGGGCGTTCTTGGGTCGCTCGTGTCGATTGCGGATCACGGCGTGGCGGACCGCCCGCGCCGGAACTATCCTAGAGGATAGGCCCAAACCGCCACGACTCCAACCCTCTCGGGAGGCCCGCCGATGGCCGCCACCCTGACCGTCCGCGACGAGACCCCCGCCGGCGGCGTCTCGGACGCCTGGTCCCTGGAATTCCTGAGCGAGACGATCACCGTCCGCGACTTGATCCGCGAGCGGGTCTACCAGGAGGTCCAGGACTACAACGTCAAGCAGCAGGCCGTCGGCCCCTACCGAGGCCTCGTCCAACCCGAGGGGATCGAGCGGGCCCTCAACGGCCCCCGCGCCGGCGCCAAGGCCCGCCCGATCGACTGGAAGAAGCAGTTCGACAAGGCCGTCGAGGCCTTCGAGACCAACCGCGTCCTCGTGCTCATCGACGACCGCCAGGCTGAGTCGCTTGACCAGAGCTTCACCATCGCCCCGACCACGGCCGTCACCTTCCTGCGGCTGACGCTCCTCGTCGGCGGGTGAGTCTCCGACGCCGGCCGATTCTCCGCATCCCGGGACGCCGCCAGGTGGCGGAAGCCCCGCGCAGGCCCTATGTTCAGCGGTGTCGGATCAGGAGCCGGGGATCGATCATCCCTCCGCGCCGTCGCGAAGCTCCGCGGGATCCGGCGCGTCCCTCCCGGGGGTGGAACATGGCGAAAGCGGCGAGCAAGGCCTCGGTCGACGAGCTCGATGGGCTGATCCAGGAACTGGCGAAGGAGAAGCCCCGGGGGAAGTACGGCGATTCCTGGTATGGGGTCCAGCTCGGCGACCTGGATTCGGGGAAGAAGCTGCTGGCCCTGGACCGCGAGAAACAGGTCGAGGTGGTCGACCGCCTGATCAGCCGGGTCCTCGACATCGAGAAACGCGCCCGCGAGATCATCGAGGCCTCCGACCACGAGCATAACCGCTACATGAAAGACCCCGAGTGGGAAGGGGTGAACCAGCCTCGGTCCCGATTCGAGATCGCCATGCGCGGGCTGCTTCGTCGCAAGCATGACCTGGCCCCCGGGACGGTCGTCTCACTGCTCCGCTGGGTCTCCGAGAGCACCCATCCCGGCCCGTATTGGCAGCCCTTGCCGGGCATCGCGACGGCCGTCGAGAACCTCGCCGCCGTCGGCCCGCTCCCCGAGGACGTGAAGGCCGCCCTGGCCGCGACCATCGCGCGACTCAAGCCGTTGACCCAGTACGGCGACGACGTCCGCAAGCCCCTCGGCCGCTTGATGAAGCTGGTCGCGGAGGAGCAAACGGCCCGCATCGACGCCGGCGAGGCCTGGGCCGACGCCGCGCTCGCCGACCTCGCCGCCATGCCCCCGGAACGCCGCTCGGCGTGGCAAGCTCTCTTGCTCTCCTGCCAGGATGCCGGCGCGGGCAAGCCCTCGGCGAAGTGGCTCAAGGCCGTCAAGCCGCTGATCGACGCCGTCGGCCGCGAGGACTTCAAGGCGAAGCTCCTCAAGTGGTTTCCGCTGGTGGACAGGCCGCGTACCGAGTCGAAGCCCCGGGCGAACGCCTGGGAACCTGACTACGACCAACTGATCGAGCCGCACCACGTCGACCTGCTCAGGGGGCTCGCCTGGTGCGCCGGGACGGAGGCCGACCGCGAGCTGGCCCGGGCGCTGGCGGCGCTGGCGCTTTCGGCCTACCGCAAGGTCCCAGGCAAGGGGCCGAGGCTGGTCTCGCTGGGCCACGCGGCCCTCGCGGCGCTCGGGATGATGCCGGGGATGGACGCCGTCGGCCAGCTCGCGATCCTCAAGCTCCGGATCCGGTTCATCCCGGCCCAGAAGGAGGCCGAGAAGGCCCTGGCCGCCGCCGCGAACCGCGAGGGGCTGCCGCGCGAGGATATCGAAGAGCTGGCCGTCCCCGCCTACGGCATGGAGGAGGTCGGCCGCCGCGTCGAGGTCCTGGGCGATTACACCGCCGAGTTGGCGATCGACGGCCCCGACGTCCACGTCTCCTGGAGCAAGGCCGGCAAGCCGCTGAAGTCCCTCCCCGCCGCCGCGAAGAAGGAGCATCCCGACGAGGTCAAGGAGTTGCAGGCGGCCGCCAAGGACGTCGGCAAGATGCTCACCGCCCAGCGCGAGCGGATCGACGGCCTCTTCCTCGCCCGCAAGTCCTGGCCGCTCGAAGCCTGGCGGGCCCGCTACCTCGACCACCCGCTCGTCGGCGCGATCGCCCGCCGCCTGATCTGGGCCTTCGAGGCCGACGGTAAGGCCGTCGCCGGCGCCTGGCTCGACGGCCGACTCGTCGGCGTCGACGACGCGCCGCTGGAGGGGCTCGGCGAGGCGACGAAGGTTTCGCTCTGGCACCCGATCGACCGCCCCGTCGACGAGGTGACGGCCTGGCGCGACTGGTTCGACCGCCACCGGGTCCGCCAGCCGTTCAAGCAGGCGTATCGCGAGGTGTACGTCCTGACCGACGCCGAGCGCAACACCCGCGTCTACTCGAACCGGTTCGCCGCGCACGTCCTGCGGCAGCACCAGTACCACGCCCTCTGCGCCGCGCGGGGCTGGCGGAACAAGCTGCGGCTGATGGTCGACGACACCTACCCCGCCACGTCCCGCGACCTCCCCGAGTGGAACCTCCGCGCCGAGTTCTGGATCGAGGGGATCGACGGCGAGTACGGGACGGCGACCACCGACTCGGGCTCCTACCTCCACCTGGCCACCGACCAGGTCCGGTTCTACGAGGTCGGCGCGCCGCAACGCGAGGCCCACGCGAGCGGCGGCGGCTACGCGCCCGACCGGCGCGAGGCCGACGCCGAGCCGGTCCCCCTCGACCGGATCCCGCCGCTGGTCCTGAGCGAGGTCTTCCGCGACGTCGACCTGTTCGTCGGCGTGGCGAGCGTGGGCAACGACCCCAACTGGTCCGACGGCGGCCCCGAGGGCCGGTTCGTCGACTACTGGCGGACCTACAGCTTCGGCGACCTCACCGCCAACGGCAAGACCCGCAAGGCGGTCCTGGAGCGGCTGATCCCGCGCCTGAAGATCGCCCCGCGCTGCTCGTTCGCCGACAAGTTCCTGGTGGTCCGGGGCGACCTGCGGACCTACAAGATCCACCTGGGGAGCGGCAACATCCTGATGGAGCCGAACGACCAGTACCTCTGCATCGTCCCGAAGCGCGGCGGCGAGCCGACGGGCGACGGCGTCTTCCTCCCCTTCGAGGGGGATTCCGTCCTCTCGATCATCCTCAGCAAGGCGATGATGCTGGCCGAGGACAAGAAAATCACCGACTCCACCATCACCAGCCAGATCGGCCGGGGTTGAGGGGCCGATCCGGGGCGTGCTCCGGGCCGATGTCCACGTCCCAGGATCGGCCGCATCCGTCGTCTGGCATGCCTTCGTACGCGATGCCGGCCCTGGAGACGCGCGGAGTCTATGGACCTCGCGTGGTCGCTCGCCCGGACCAACGACATTGCGGTCGCCGCGCCGGCATGCTCTCGGGCGTCCTGCCGGGCTGCAAGAGAGGGCCTCGGAGACGACCTCCGAGCGGGGACCAGCCCGCCCTCACGCATCGGCCGCGACGAATCCGAGGGGAGGGCGCGACTCGCGATTCGGCCTCTCGTCGGACCTCGTCACTCATTGCGACCTGGATCGGGAGTTTCCTCGGGACGTCTCGGTCAGCATCGATCGGGTCCTCGGGCTCCTCGCGGACGAACGGACGAGCCCTGCGCATCTCGAACTCGCGAAGGCTGCGACGTCCGCTCTCGTCCGTGCGGTGAGCGACGAAAGCAGATCAGGCCCGTCGCGGCCGCAAATCTCGATCGATCCGACCTGGCGGCCCCCCCGATCCGCGATGGATCTGAGCGTCGCACGGAGCGCGGCTGATCGAGCCAGGGCCGATCCCCCGTCGCGAGGGACATGAGGGCGATCCTTCGAGGGGACGGATCCTCCCCGCGGAGCCCCATGATCGAGAGACGGCGTGGAGGGATTTTGTCCACGAGGGATCGCGCATTGTCCTGGACGCCCCGCCTGGCCCATCAATCAATCGACACAAGGTTATATTTATTTAGGAATTAGGGAATCCTGCTGACAGGGCGCGGCGGTTGCGTTAGGCGGCCGTCCTGTGCCGACCCGAGAAGCTCGGCCGCGTTTCACCGATCCCCGACGCATGGGCGCCCCGCCGAAGGACCGAATGCACACAATGATCCGCCCCCCCACGAACGGTTCGCCGCGCCGCGGCTTCACCCTGATCGAGCTGCTGGTGGTCATCGCGATCATCGCCGTCCTCATCGCGCTCCTGCTGCCGGCCGTGCAGTCGGCGCGCGAGGCGTCCCGCGGGCTCCAGTGCAAGAATAACCTCAAGCAGATCGCGCTGGCGGCGCACAACTATCACGACGTGAACAACTGCTTCCCATCGGCGAGGCCCTCCTCTTCGCCGCAGTACGGCCACATGGTCGCGCTGCTGCCGTTCCTGGAGCAGGGAGTCCTCACCAACGCGTTCAACGTCTCGCTGTCGGGCGGCTTCGCCGACCCGGGGAACCAGACGGCGGCGAACACGAACCTCTCGGTCCTGCTCTGCCCGTCGAACCCCAACCAGCAGGTCATCCGCCTGCGCAAGTCCAGCTCGACCGGGAGGTCGTACGGGGCGTTCATCACCGACGCCGAGGGTCGGAACATGACGGGCTGGGTGTGCGACTACTGGGTCAACCACGCGATCAGTTCGGCGACGATCGCGCTCCTCAGCCCCGGCTCCGCCGCGCCCGACCCGATCCTCAAGGGGACGACGCCCCGGATGGCGATGGTCACCGACGGGCTCTCGAACACTACGCTCTTCCTTGAGCACGCCGGCTACGACAAGCACTACGTCAAGGGCGTGGGCTGGCCGATGCCGGACACGGACCTGACGCTCGACCAGCCCGGCGCCTGGGGGGCCTGGCTGGGCTGGTGCGCGTTCATGGTGCAGGGGTATTCCAACTCGCCCCCGCCGACCAACGCGAGCACGCCCGCCGGGACCGCCTGCGCGATCAACTGCAACAACTCCCAAGGGGTCTTCGGCTTCCACCCGGCCGGGGCGAACGTCGCCATGGGCGACGGCAGCGTCCGCATGTTCACGACGGGCACGACGGTCGCCAACCTCATGGCCATGGTCAGCCGCAACGGCGGGGAGATCGTCCAGGAATGAACTCGTCGCGCCTCGGCACGCTCTCCGCCGCCGCCCTCCTGGCCGCGGCCTCCGGCTGCGACGCGCCGGAGTCCTGCGTCGTCTCGGGGAGGGTGCTCGTCGACGACCGGCCCGCCGAGGGCGTCTACGTCCTCTTCCGCACCGCCGGGGACGCGACCGGCCTGCCCGATTCCGGCTCGGCCCGGACGGGCGAGGACGGCTCGTTCACGGCGGTCGTCAGCACGCCGGGCGAGGCGACGGTCACCGCCTTCTGGCCGAAGGTGACCGTCATGGATCAGGACGTGATCGAGGGCCCTGACCGCCTCCTGGGGGCCTATCGCGACCCGCGGATCCCCGCCGCCACGCTCACGATCGGCCGGGGCGCGAACGACGCCCCCCCGATCAAGCTCACGACCCCATCACGCGGGAGGTCCAGGACCTCGTCCCACCGCTGAATCGCGACGCCGCGCCGGCCACGCTTCCCCACGCCCCCCTGGAGAGGACCGCATGCAGTTCCCTCGGCTTCCCCGCCTCGCCCTGGCCTTGACCCTGGCCGCCTGGAATCCCTCGACCCGGGCCGACGAGCCCCCACTGGTCCGGTCGGCCCGATCCGGCTCCTGGTCCGCGAAGGAGACCTGGGACGCGGGTCGCATCCCGAAAGCCGGCGACCGGGTCGTGATCGCGGCCGGGCATCGCGTCGACTACGACGTCGTCTCCGAGGAGGTGATTCGCCTGGTGCAGATCGCGGGGACGTTGGAGTTCGCCCGGGATCGCGACACCCGCCTGGACGCCGGCCTGATCGTCGTCACCGGCTCCGAAGAGCCTTCGGAGGACGGCTTCGACTGCCACGCGCCGATGGCACCCATGAAGGATCAGCCCGAGTCCGCCCGACCCGCGTTGCTGGTCGGTCGCCCCGGATCGCCGATCGCCGCCGGGTTCTCGGCCCTGATCCGGCTGCATGAAGTCGAGGGGATGGACCGGGACTCGTGCCCGGCGATCGTCTGCTGCGGCGGCCGCATGGAGTTCCACGGCCAGCCGATGCGGCGGACCTGGCTGAAGATCCGCCAGACGGCCGACGCCGGCGCGTCCGCCGTCTACGTCGACGAGTGGGCCGGAGGCTGGAAGCAGGGGGACCACGTCATCGTCACCAGCACCAAACGCCAGCGCGACGGCCGCGGAGTCGGGGGCGATTTCCTGGCCGGGGCGCAGACGGAGGAGCGTCGGATCACCGGGCTCTCCGCGAAGGACTTCACCGGGGGCTATCCCGTGAAGCTCGACCGCCCGCTGGCGTTCTCCCACTTCGCCGAGGGGAACTTCCGCGCGGAGGTCGCCAACCTCACGCGCAACGTCGTCGTGGAGTCGGCCGATCCCGACGGCGTGCGCGGGCACACGATGTATCACCGGAACTCGGCCGGCTCGATCAGCTACGCCGAGTTCCGCCACCTCGGCAAGCGGGACGAGAAGGGGCGCTACAGCATCCACTTCCACCTGGCCGGCGAGACCATGCGGGGCAGCTCCGTGATCGGGGCCTCGATCTGGGACAGCCACAACCGCTGGATCACCATCCACGGCACCGACGCCCTGCTGGTGCGCGACGTCGTCGGCTACAAGAGCGTCGGGCACGGCTTCTTCCTGGAGAGCGGCACCGAGGTCAACAACATCCTCGACCACAACCTCGCGGCGCTGGTCCTGCCGGGCAAGCCGCAGGAGGAACAGGAGGTCCCCTTCGACCTCAACCGCGGCGCCGGCTTCTGGTGGGCGAACAGCCAGAACAGCTTCACCCGCAACGTCGCCGTCGAGTGCGCCGAGTACGGCTACCGGTTCGACGTGAAGAAGACGGACGACTACGACCCGGTCCGCGCGATCCGCCAGCCCGACGGCTCCACCGCCGCCAGGGACGTCCGCATCCTGCCGTTCGTCCGCTTCGAGGATAACGAGGCCCACACGATGAAGTTCTTCTGCCTGAACCTCCGGGGCGTCACGCGTCCCGACCGGGGCCTGGACTTCTACAGCCAGAACGAGAGCCTGGCGCGCGAGGCGTCCGAGGCGATCCCCGAGCCCGGCCATCCCTTCTGGATCCGCGACTTCCGCGGCTGGGAGGCCAACTGGGCGACCCACCTGGGGACGACCGGCGTGTTCGTCGACGGCCTGGACGTCTTTCGCTCCGACGTGGCGATCTGGCGGTCCATCATGGACGGGTCCGGCTTCCGACGGATGACCACCCAGGACATGCGCGTCAACGACATCCACAACCCGATGACTTCGGGACGCGTGCCGACCCGGGAGGAGTCGGAGAAGGGCGCCTTCCGCGGTCTCTCCAGCTTCAAGGACGACATGCCGCCGACCACGGTGATCACGTCGGCCGTGCGCGAGGGGAACCTCGTCCGCGTGCGGGGCTCGGTCGCCGACGCGAGCGACGTCAAGCGGGTCGTCGTCAACGGCCGGGACGCGACCTCCACGCGCGGGAGCTTCGCCGAGTGGGAGGCGGTCCTCGAGGCCCCGTCGGGCGCGGCCCTGGACGTCGTCGCGGGGGCCGAGGACGTCCACGGCCACGTCGAGCCCAGGCCGCACATGGTCAAGGTGGAGCATCCAGGCCTGTAAACCGGAGGGCCGGCGCGATCACGATTCGATCGGCCTCCGAGGCGCGGGGAAACCGGCCGGTGGAATCGTGGGGCACGCCAGGAGTGCAAACCGCGGCCGTCGGCCCGCCCTCTCGCGAAGGCTCGCGTCTTGGGACGGGACCGAAACGCCCTCGACATCGCCCGCCTACGGACCGGAAGCCGAACCCTCGGCGATCGCCCGGTCGAAGGCGACCTCGTCCGCGTCGGCCCCGTCCGCGGCTAGAGGCCCCCGGCCGTCGAGAGCCACGACGGCCTGGCCGCTCGGCTTGTGGGGGCGGTAGGAAGGAGTGCGAGGGGATTCGGAGGGCATGGCGAAGATCCAAAACCGGCAGATTACCGGCTTGACCGCATCGCCGCCTCTCACCTCTCAGTGGGTGAGCCCTAACTCGGGGCTACGGCAGGGGTCGTGAAGTGCGCCCGGTAGGATTCGAACCTACAACCTTCTGATTCGAAGTCAGTGACTCTATCCGTTGAGCTACGGGCGCCTGGGAGGCTCCAAATGGAGCCGCGGGTGTCAGTATACCCAAGGGAGACGGCCTGGCAACAGCCGAGGTTCGGATTCGGGGGCGGGGGGATCTCGGGATTCGCCGGACGTTTCGACCCTCGATCCGCGTGGCCTCGCGGAATCTTCATCGGATTGGGGGGCTACGAATGGGGCGGCGGGGGATATAATGGGGGCTCATCAGGCAGCCCCGAGTTCCCCCGCGCGCCGAGCGAGAGTCGACACCAGCCCATGACCCCTGCACGCCCGAACGAACAGAACGATGACGGAGTCCGGGGGACGATCTCGTTCGTCAGCCTCGGCTGCTCCAAGAACACCGTCGACTCCGAGCGGATGCTCGGCCTGCTGGCGCAGGAGGGGTACGCGCTGGTGCCCGAGGGGCGGGATTCCGACCTCGTCATCGTCAACACCTGCGGGTTCATCGACGCCGCGCGCAAGGAGTCGTGCGGGGTCATCGAGGAGATGCTGGAGCGGAAGCGCGACGGCCGGGTCAAGGGCGTCATCGTCGCCGGCTGCCTGGCGGAGCGTCAGAAGGACGTGCTGCTGGACGAGTACCCGGAGGTCGACCAGGTGGTCGGCGTCTTCGGCCGCGAGCAGATCGCCCACGTCTCCAACCGGATCCTCGGCGGCCTGCACGAGCAGCGGACCCTGTTCCGCCCGGCCCCGATCCAGGCCCAGGACGACCGGGCCCGGCTGAGGATCACCCCCCGGCACATGGCCTATCTGAAGGTCTCCGAGGGCTGCGACCGGCTCTGCACCTTCTGCGCGATCCCCTACATGCGGGGCAAGCACGTCACCAAGCCGATCGAACTGGTGGTCGACGAGGCCCGCGAGCTGGCCCGCGACGGCGTCCGCGAGCTGATCCTCGTCGCCCAGGACATGACGTACTACGGCATGGACCTCTACGGCGAGCCCCGGCTGGCCGACCTGCTCCGCGAGCTGGATCAGGTCGAGGAGTTGAGCTGGATCCGCATCCTCTACAACTATCCCCGGCACTTCACCGACGAGCTGTACGACGCCATCGCCGGGGCGAAGCGGATCATCCCGTACCTCGACATGCCCCTGCAGCACATCAACGACCGGATGCTCAAGGTGATGAACCGCCGCCACACCCGGGCGGAGACCACGGCGATCGTCGACAGGCTGCGTTCCTCGATCCCTAACCTCGTGCTGCGGACGACGTTCATCGTCGGCTTTCCCGGCGAGACCGAGGCCGAGTTCCGGGAGATGGCCGACTACGTCGCCGAGGCGAAGTTCGAGCGGCTGGGGGTGTTCACCTACTCGCTGGAGCCCGACACGCCGGCGGCCAAGGTGCCCGGCCACCTCCCCGATGACGTGAAGGAGGCCCGCCGCGAGGAGATCATGCGGATCCAGCAGCCGCTGGCCGAGGCGTTCAACAAGACCCTCGTCGGCCGCGAGCTGGACGTCCTGATCGACGGCCCGGCCCCGGGGCAGGACGGCGTCTGGATCGGCCGGACCTACGCCGACGCCCCCGACGTGGACGGCGTCGTCCTGATCCCGGACGCGGGCCTCCAGACCGGGGACCTCGTCCCCTGCGAGATCCTCGACACCCAGGGCTACGACTTCGTCGCCCGCTCGCTGGCCCTGCCGTCGCGTCGCAAGCGGTCGCGGCCCCGGCCCCGCAAGCGCCCGGGGCCGTCGCTGACCATCCTCGACGGAATGTGAGGTCACCCATGCCCGCCGAGAATATCCCCAGCCCCGTCCTGGACGCCCCCCCGCGGCCGGCCGGGACGTTCTGGAACGTGCCCAACAGCCTGACCGTCTCGCGCATGGGGCTGGCGGTCCTGGTCTTCGCGGCGATCTCGCTGGAGTGGTACGGCTGGGCCTTCGGCCTGTTCGTGGCCGCGGCGGTCTCCGACGCGCTCGACGGCTACTTCGCCCGGCTGCTCGATCAGGACACGCCGCTGGGCCGCCAGCTCGACCCCCTGATCGACAAGGTGATCGTCTCGGGCGCCTACATCTACCTCGCCGCCATCCCCGGCACGGGGGTCTATCCCTGGATGGTCACGGCGATCGTCGTCCGCGAGCTGCTCATCCAGGGCCTGCGGAGCCTGCTGGAAGGCCAGGGCCAGGCGTTCGGGGCCAAGACGGCCGGCAAGCTCAAGACGCTGTTCCAGTGCCTCTCGGTCTCGGCGGTGCTGCTCGTCCTGTGGCACGGATCGCCCCCCCAGGGCCTGACGATCCTCCGCGACGCCCTCACCTGGACCGCCGTGGCCCTGACGATCTACAGCGGGGCCGCCTACCTCTGGGGCGCCGGCCCCGCGCTGCGGAGCGAAGCCGCCCGCCGACGCTGATGAGCCCCGCCCCGATGACGAAGACGATCGCCCACGCAGCTCCCCCTCGACGCGGATCCGATCGGCCCCGCCCGGTTCCCGCGAGGCCCTCGTGCTCGTCCTCCCCCCCATCCGGCCCTCCGGGCCGCCTTCCCCCGAGATGGATCTGCGCATGCTGATCGAATGGATCGAGGCCCTGGTCCTCGGAGTGGTCCAGGGCGTCACCGAGTTCCTGCCCGTCTCCAGCGACGGGCACCTCCTCGTCACCCAGCAGCTGTTCGAATGGCTGACCGGGTCGGATCGGAGCGGCGGGGAGAACATCTTCTTCGACGTGATGCTCCACCTGGGGACCACGGCCGCCATCCTCTACCACTACCGGGGGCCGGTCCGCCTGGGGATCCGCAGCCTGATCGCCGACGACCCGGACGTGGGCCCGGACTTCCGTAGGCCGATGGTCCTCCGGGTCCTGTTCCTGGCGTTCGTCGCGACCCTGCCGCTGGTCCCGTTCGCCCTGATCTTCAAGCCCTGGGTCGACGGCCTGTTCCAGAGCCGCACGGCGGCCCCGGTCGGGTTCCTGATCTCGGCGGCCGTCCTGGCCCTGGTCTCGCTGAAGATGAGGGGGCCGGGCGACGGCGGGCGGGGGCCGTCGGAGACGACCTGGGTCGACGCCCTCCTGATCGGCTCGGCGCAGATGCTGGCGCCGCTGCCGGGGGTGAGCCGGAGCGGCACCACGATCGTCGCCGCGCTGTTCCTGGGGCTGTCGCGGGTCTGGGCCGTCCGTTTCAGCCTCCTGATCGCCGTCCCGGCCGTCGCCGGCGCGGTCGCGAACGAGCTGAAGGACGCGATCCAGGATCCCTCGAAGCTCAACCTGACGCCCGAGCGGGTGGCGCAGACGCTGGCGGCGATGGTCCTGGCCGGATTGGTGGGCTACGCGGCGATCCTCTGGCTGATCCGCGTTGTCCGCTCCGGGAAGCTGTGGTATTTTTCTGTATACTTGGTGTTGCTGGCGGTGGTGGTGCTGGGGATCGTCTCGGCGAGTGGGGGAGGGAGCGACTTTGACGCCTCACCGAACGCTCTGGACGGGCCCTCCCGGCGCCTCGATGCGGGAACGCCTGCTTCAACTGGACCCGTCGCTCCGGGCGGCGCGGTGGATCGTCCCGACTCCCCTCTGCCGTGACCAGACGATCCGCGAGCTGGCGATGCACCCGTCGAAGCCGACGTGGCTCGCCGAGCCCCGGGTGCGATGCTGGGCCGACCTCTGGCGGTGGGTCGCCTCGGTGGTCCGCAAGGGGCCGACGCCGCTCTCGGAGTCGGCGGCGACCGCCGTGTTCGACCGGGCCCTCCGCGACGAGACCGCCGGCGGACGACGGGGACCGCTCGCCGCGCTGACCTCGCGCGTCGGCTACCGCCGCCGCCTCCGCCGCCGGATACGCGACTGGACGACCGCCGAACTCCACCGCGGGCGCGACGACGATCGTCCGGTCGAGGCGGGCGACGAGCTCGCCGCCGCCGAGGCGTCGGTCTTCCGGCGCTATCGCCGCGTTTTGGCCGACCTCGACGCCGAGGACGAGGCCGGGCTGGCGGTCTGGGCGTCGCTCCGGCTTCGCGATCGGAATGGCCGGGCGTCGTCGGGCGACGGCGACCACCTCGTCTTCCTGGACTTCGAGGGCAAGTCGCCGGCCCAGTGGCGGATCCTCAAGGACGTTCTGGAGCGGCCCCGGTCGGTCGACGTCACCCTCTGCCATCAGGACGCCGCCGAACGCGCCGAGCTGTACCTGGCGACCTCGCCGACCCGCTCCCGCCTGCTGGAGCTGGGGATGACCGAATCGGTCGTCCCGTCCGACCCCCACCGCCCGGCCGGGCTTCGGGCGGTCGACGCGCTCCTGTTCGCCGCCTCGGCCCCGAGGATCGAAGCCGCCGACGGGCTGAAGATCCGGGGCGGGCCGGCCGGGATCGACCTAGGCCGGATGGTCGCGAAGGAGGTCAAGGACCTGATCGCGGGGGGGGCCGACCCGGACGAGATCCTGGTCGCCTTCCCCCGCTGGGACGACCAGGCGGAGGCCGCCTGCGAGGCGATGCGACGGGCGGGCCTGCCGGTCCACGACTCCTCGCCGAGGGCTCTCGACGTCGACCCGGCCGTCGCGGCGACGCTCCATGCGGCGCGGATCCCGCTGGAGGATTGGGAGGCCGAGCTGGTCGTCCGGTTCCTCCGCAACGGCCAGCTCCGGCCGACCTGGGGCGGGGGCGTCGACCGCCTGGCCCTCGCCGAGGCGGCCTCGACCCTCCACGAACAGGACGTCTTCCGGGGTCGCCGGCGGCTCCTCCAGGCCCTCGAACGCGCGATCGCCCGCGGCGAGGACGCCCCCGACCCGGTCGAGCGCGAGCGCCGCCAGAAGAAGGTGAACCAGGCTCGACGCGCCCACCCGATCGTCGAGAACCTGATCGGCGCGATCGACACGCTCAACCGACCGAGGCCCTGGGGCGGGCACGCCGCCGAGTTGCGTCGCGCGGTGGGAGACCTGGGGCTGGGCTCGCGCGACGGCCGGGCTTTGGAGACGCTCTGGGACGCCCTGGAGGACCGCGCCGAGGTGTTCGACCGCCTGGGCCGCGGCGCCGTCGAGGTCCCCTGGGAGGAGTTCGTCCATGAGCTGACGGACATCGCCGCCGAGACCTGCCTCCCCAGGCCGCCCGCCCCGGCCGGATCGATCCGCACGGCGCTGGCGGACGATCTGGCGGGCTGCCGCGCGGGCCGGGTCCTGCTGGTCGGCCTGGTCGAGGGGAGCTTCCCGAGGCGGCCCGCCGTGCAACGGTTCCTGGAGCTGAAGCCCGGCGAGGAGCCGCCCCCGGCCGCCCGCCGGGCCTACGCGGCCGAGACGCTCCGCTTCCTCCGCGCGATCGGCGCGGCCGATCGCGGAGCCTACCTGTTCTATCCGACGACCGACGCCAAGGGTCAGCCGCTGCTCCGGGCCGGGTTCCTCGACGACCTGCTGGGGGCGCTCTCGTCCGCGGCCGAGTCGGCCTGCCACGTCGCGCACGCCCGGTTCCACCCCGCGCTGCTCGACCGCGAGGACCTGGCCGTCGCGCCGGCGGACGCCCGGGTCCTGGCCGCGGCCCTCGCCGGCGAGAAGGGCCGCCCGGGCCGCCTCCGCGCCCTGGCTCGCGACCCGGCCCACCGCGCGGCCCTCGCCGGGACTGCGGCCGCCCTCGCGGCGCTGGAGCTACGCCGCCGAGGCCTCCCCTTCGGCGCGTTTGAGGGGATGCTCGACGACGCCGAGGCCCGCGCGCGGCTCGCCCGCGACTTCGACGGCGTCGCGCACACCTTCAGCCCCAGCCAGCTGGAGACCTACCTGGGCTGCCCCTTCCAGTTCTTCAGCCGGCACGTCCTCCACCTGGAGCCGATCGCCGAGCATCACGAGCTGGACGAGGACGCCACCGACCGCGGCAGCCGCCTGCACGACATCCTGGAGGAGTTCGAACGCCGACGCGCCGAGGCCGGGCCCGACGCCGACGACCGGCCGCTGCTGATCGCGGCCGTCGACAAGGTCCTGCATCATGAGGTGTCCGAGCTGAGCGAGCTGGAGCTGGGCCTCCGCTTGATCGAGCAAGGTCAGGTCAATCGGATCATCGACCAGTACGCCCAGCATCGCTCCGAATACATGTCGCAGGTCAACGCCGCCACGCCCCGGATGTTCGAGTTCAGCTTCGGCGAGCCCGAGAGCGAACACCCGCTGTTCGAGCTGGCGCTCGGTGCCGAGGTGGTCCGCCTGAAAGGCCGGATCGATCGCATCGACTTCGCCGACAAGGACGACGGGCCGGGACGGTTCCGGATCATCGACTACAAGAGCGGAAATCCCCCCGCCGCCAAGGACGTGAAGGAAGGCCGCATGCTCCAGCTGCCCCTCTACGCGATGGCCGTCGAGCGGCTCCTCTACCAGCGCGGCGAGGCCGAACTGCTGGACGTCGGCTACTGGGGCCTGAAGGACAAGGGCTACCGACCGATCGTGTTCGAACAATGGCGCGAGGTCCGCGAGGCCCTGGTCGAGCGGGTCTTCGCGATCGTCCACCGCCTCCGCGCCGGCGCCTTCCCGGTCGCCCCCCGCAAGGAAGGCTGCGAGTCCTACTGCGAATACCGGAGCGTCTGCCGCATCCGCCAGGTCCGCGCCGCCGAGAAGTCGACCGGGCTTGACGAGAAGGTCGAGGTTTCGGCCGACCGGACCCTGGGCGGACGGCCGGCGAAGGCCCCGAGATCGAAGGCGGCGCGGCCATGAGCGGCGACGACCGGGTCACATTCACGCGCGAGCAGCAGGGGCCGCTCCAGGCCCGGGGCGTGAGCGTGGCGCTCGCGGCCGGCGCGGGCTGCGGCAAGACCACCGTCCTGACCGAGCGGTTCCTCCGCGAGATCGACGGCGCCGAGGGCCGCGCCCTGCGGTCGCTGGCCGTGATGACGTTCACCGACAAGGCCGCTCGGGAGCTTCGCCAGCGGATTCGCGCCCGCTGCCGCGCCCGGCTCGCCTCCGGGACCGACCCGGAATGGTGGACGACGGTCCTCCGCGCCCTGGAAGCCGCGCCGATCGGCACCTTCCACGAGTTCTGCGGCCGGGTGCTGCGAGGCCGCGCCGAGGCCCTGGCGGTCGACCCCGAGTTCGTGGTGCTGGACGACGTGGTCGCCTCCGCGCTCCGCGAGCAGGCCGTGGGCGCCGCCGTCCGCCGGCTGCTGGCGGATCGCGATCCGGACCTGCTCGACCTGGCCGTGCCGCACACCCTGCGCGGGCTCCGCGCCATGCTCGAATCGGCGCTCGCCGCCCGCACGGCCGACGAGATCGCCCCGTACTGCGACCTGGAGCCCGGGGAGGTCGTCGCACGCTGGCGAGACGCCTGGAAGGCCCGCGCCCGCCCCGCGATCCTGGCGCGGCTCGCCCCCACCGCCCGCGCCTGCCGCCGCGTGCTGGAGCCGCTGTCCGACGTCGGCCCCAAGCTCGCGCAGCTCCGGGGCGAGGTCCTGGAGGCCCTGGCGGCCGTCGAGGAGCCCGGCTGCCGCGACGACGACCTGGAGCGGCTCCGCGAGGCGGCCAAGGTCGCCGGCCTCCGGGGCAAGAACGACTGGCCCGACGCCGACGTGAAGGAGCGGGTCGGGAACGCCTTCAAGGACCTGCGCGGCAAGATCGACGACGCTCGCAAGAAGCTCGCCTGGGACGACGCCGTCACCCTGGAGTCGGCCGCCGAGACCGGCCGGTTCGCCCGGGTCTTGCGCTGGGCCCGCGGCGAGTACGACGCCCTCAAGGCCCGACGCCGCGGCCTCGACTTCGCCGACCTGATCGTCCTCACCCGCGACGCGCTCCGCGAACTGGCGGCGGCCGCCCCGCGCCCGGGCCGCCTCGGCGAACTGGAGCTGGAGATCGACCCCGACGACGGCCCGCAGGTCGAGGCGTCGGCGATCGATTTCGTCCTGGTGGACGAGTTCCAGGACACCGACCAGGTCCAGAGCGACGTGCTCCGCCTGCTGGGCCGCGAGGGCTTCCTGGGGGGCCGGATGTTCGTGGTGGGCGACGCGAAGCAGTCGATCTACCGCTTCCGAGGGGCGGAGCCGGCCATCTTCGGCCGCTGGCGGGACGAGTTTCCCGAGCCCGGCCGGCTGCGGCTCTCGGAGAATTTCCGCACCGTCCCGCGCATCCTCGACTTCGTCAACGCCCTGTTCGCCGACTCGTTCGCCGACCCCCTGGCCGAGGCCGCCGACCCCCTGGCCGTGCGCCTGGCCCCCGCGCGCGAGGACCACGCAGACGGGCCCGCCGTCCACTTCTTTTGGGTCGAGCCCCTCGCGCCCGAGGAGGGCGACGACATCGACGCCGAGTCGCCCGCGTCCCGCCCCTCGGCCCGCGACGGCCGGATCCGCGAGGCCGACGCCCTGGCCCGCTGGCTCCGCCGCCGGCTCGACGACGGCTGGATGATCGTCGACCGCAAGACCCGCAAGACGCGACGCGCCCACGCCGGCGACGTGGCGCTCCTGCTCCGCGCCATGACCGACGTCTGGCCTTATGAGACGGCGCTGGCCGACCAGGGGTTCGAGTACCACACGATCGGCGGCTCGGCGTTCTACTCGCAGCAGGAGATCCTCGACGTCGTCAACCTGCTCTCGGTCGTCGAGGACCCACTCGACGAGGTGGCCCTGGCCGGCTGCCTGCGGAGCCCGTTCTTCGCCCTGAGCGACGAGGGCCTGTTCTGGCTGGCGAAGGCCGGCGGCCTGAGCCGCGGCCTGGAACGCGCGGCCGACGTCCCCGGACTCTCCGACCGCGACCGCGACCAGGCCGGCCGCGCCCGATCGCTCCTGGAGCGTTGGCGGGGCCTCAAGGACCACGTCCCGATGGCCGAGCTTCTGGCGACGGCGCTGGACGAGTCGGGCTTCGAGGCGGCCTTGACCTGCGAGTTCCTCGGCGCGCGGAAGCTCGCCAACGTCCGCAAGCTGGTGGAGACGGCGCGCGGGTTCGACCGCCGGGGGGGCTTCGGCCTGGCGGACTTCGTCGGCCGGCTGCGGGCCTTCGCCGACGACCCGCCGCGCGAGGAGCAGGCGACGACGACCGAGGAGGACAGCCCGAGCGTCCGCATCATGACCGTCCACCAGGCCAAGGGCCTGGAGTTCCCCATCGTGATCCTGCCCGACCTGAACAAGGACGCCGGCCTCAAGACCGGCTCGCTGGGCTTCGACCGTGAGTTGGGGCCGGTCCTCAAGCCCCGCCCGGCGCCGACCGACCTCGATCCCGACCTGCCGGGGAGCGGCGAGAGCCTGGGCTGGCTCGCGTACCGGGCGGTCGAGGAGCGCGAGGAGCGTGAGGAGGCCCTGCGGCTGTTCTACGTCGCCGCCACCCGGGCCCGCGACGACCTCGTGCTCTCGGCCGGCTTCGGCAAGCCGCTCGACGAGGTCGCCGCCTCGGTCGCCAAGCTCTCCCCCGCGCTCAACCTGCTGTGGGAGCGTTTCGACGGGCGGACCGGTCGCTGCCTGGCACCCCTGCCCGAGGACTGGCCCGCCCCCGAAATCCACGTCGTCGACGTCGCGGCGATCCCGATGGGCGAGGACTCCACCGAACGCCGCGCGCGCACCAAGCTGCCGGAGATCATCTCCGCCATCCTCGACGCCCCTCGCGAGTCGGCCCTCGCGACGCCCCCCCCGCCCTCGCCTCGCTTCCTCGACCTGGAGACGCCCCGGCTGGCGGATTCGCGGACGGCCCGGCTCGGCGAGCTGATCCGTGCGGCGGCCGTCGACCCCGAGCTGGTCGCCGGCGCGGAGCCCGGGGAGGTCGCGGCCCGGCTGGGGAGCCGACGCACGCCCGCCGCGAACGCCTCGCTGCGGACAGAGGCCGTCGCCTGGCTCCGCGCCTGGGTCGCCAGCCCCTTCTTCGCCCGGCTCCGCACCGCGCCCCCGCCCGGCGTCCGCCCCGGCGAGGCCTGGATCCTCCAGGGCGCGACCACCGTCGTCGGCTCGTGCGACGCCCTCGTCCGGGGCGACGACGGCCGCTGGCGCCCGCTCACGTTCCTCGCCCCCGGCGAGCCCGAAGCCTGGGGCCGCCTCCGCGGCTCGATGGCGATCACGGCCCTCGACCGCAAGGGGCTCGGCCCCCTCGGCCCCTCGTGGCTGATCCGAACGGCCCCAGACGGCTCGCTCAAGGTCGAACGCCGCGACCCCATCGACGACGCCGAGCGCGACCGCCTCGCCCGCCTCTGGCAAGCCGTCGAGACAGGCTGAAATCTCCACCCCTCCCCCCGCCCGGGAAGGCGCTCGATCGTCGGTCGAAGCGGATCGTTACTTCGTCGTCGTCGCGTCGGCCCCGGCCGATGCGGCGGCGAGGCGGGAGGACTCGCGGCGGGCATAATCGCGCCACCGGCGCTCGAGGTCGTCGAGGCCGGCGATGCGGTAGGTGCCGCGGAGGGCGGCGTCGGGGCCGGACTGCTGGGCGTCCTTGAGGAAGGCGACGAACTGGGCGGGGGTCCCCTCGGCCATCAGGAATTGCGTCAGGGAGACGCTCTGGGCGTAGTAGAGGCTCCAGTCCTTCGACTCGGGGTAGTCGATCGCCATCAACTTGCCGAGCTGGAAGACCCGATTCTCGGCGAGCGGGGCGTTCAGCTCGGCGGCGCGGGACACCTGCTCGGAGGTCGGCTCGGCGAGGACGGCCATCCCTTCGTCGGCCCATCGGGGGATCTGCTGGTCGGCGAAGACGTCGGCGAGGACGACGTGGGTGACCTCGTGCGGCAGGATGGCCGAGATGACCTGCGGGTGGTCCGCCCTCAGGTTGACGCGGCGGGCGACCACCTGGCCGCCGCCGATCCCCATCGTCGAGAAGCCGGGCGAGGTCTCCGGCTGGCCGGTCATGCGGGCGAAGTCGGCCGCCGTGGGATAGAGGTAGACGTCGCATCGGGGCGACCACGCCCCCCGCGCCGCCGGGCTCCCCCAGCGCTTCCCCTGCGAGGCCCGCACGGCCTCGCAGGCCTCGGCCGCCTTCGCGGCCAGCGCCGAGTCGGTGTGGAAGATCCGGAAGCTCGCCGTCTCCTGGACTTGCCAGGCCACGGGCGACGCCCCATTCGCGGCGGCCGCCGGCGCGGGCGCGGGTTCCGCCGACGCCTGGGGCCCGTCGAGCGGCGGAGTCGGCTCGGGGGCGGGCAGCCCGTCGGCCGGGGACGGGTCGTCGGCGGCGGGTGGAAGGTCCAGCACCTGCGCCGCGGCGGCCTTGCGGGCCTGGGGGTCGACGGCCGGGCGTCGCCTCGGGGCGGGCGACGGCGCGCGGGCCGGCTCGGCCTCCACCTCGGGTTCGTTCTCGTCGGGCGAGGCGCCCCGGACGGCCAGGTTCGCCCCCTTTCCGCTCACCGGCCGCTCGCCGTTGCGGGCCGCGGCGACGCGGTCCTTGAGATACTCGCCGTACCAGTTGCCGGGAGTCAGGCGCTGGACGCTGTCGATCTCGCGCTCGATGAGGTCCCACTCCTGGTTCGACTTCGGGCCGGCGTTGATCCGGGCGACGACCGCCGCCCAGCGGCAGTAGGCCCAGACCTTGTTGCGGGCGGCGGGGAGCTGGCCCTTGCGGGCGAGGACCGCGTAGAGCTTCCCGGCCTGGTCGTACTGCTTCTTGTTGAAAAGGGCGTCGGCCTCGGCCAGGCCCCCTTCGGCCGGGGCGGCGGCGGCCGGCGAGGCTTCGGGACGGGACTCGGGGACGGCGACGGCGGCGGCCCGGCCCACGCGGTCGTCGCGCGTTCCGGGAGGAGGAGCGGCCTTCGTCGACGACGGGGCCGGTACCGGCAAGGGCTCGGGCTCCGCGGCGGGCGCGAGGGCCGGACCGCCGAGCGGCGGCAGCTCCGTGGTCTCCTCGGCGAGGGCCGGCGCGGGGGCCGGAGTCGGCGCGGCCTCGACGTGCGGGATCGAGACCCGCTCGGCGGGCGCGGGGGCGGGTGCGGGTGCGGGTGCGGGGGCCGGCGCGGGAGCCGAGACCGCGGCCGGCGGGGGCGACTTGTCGGGCGCGGGGGCCGGGTTGGGGGCGGTCGCCGGCGCGGGGGAGGCGTCATCCAGGATGGCGAGGTCGTCCTCGTAGGAGGCGGCGTCCTGGGAGGCGCCCGCGGCCTTGGCGTCGCGGATCAGGCCCTGGTAGGTCTCCTTGAGGAGATCGACGAGGGCCTTGCGGTCGTCGGCCCTCGCGGAGCCGAGAGCCTCTTCGAGCACCCCGGCGGCGGCCTTCAGGTCCTTGCCCGCGATCAGCCGCCGCGCCTGGTCGATGGCGTCGCCGGCGAGGGCGGCCGGCGCGACCGCCGCGGCCAACAGGAGGGTCCAGAATGCCTGGCGCATGACGTCCGTGTCCTGCTTGGGGTGCGTTCCGATCGTGGGGGCGGCCGGGCGAGTCCTTGCGGCCTGGTGCGGAGCGGGCCCGCTCGCCCAGGGGTCCGGGTCGAGAGGTCCGGCGGAGTATCGTCGGAATCGGCGATCCCGTCAACGGGAACCGCACGGCCTCGGCGCCCGCCGGCTCGACGATTCTCCCCGGGGGTGGACTTGCGAGCGCGTCCCGGATCTGGACATGATCGGTATCAGCGAACCCCCATCGAAAACAGGCAGGCGAGGCGGATCATCATGGCGGCCAACTCGTCGAAAACGCCGGCCCCGGCGTCGCGAGGTCGGGGGCCCGCGCCTTCGACGGCGCGACGGCCGATCTTCCGGCTCCGCGCGGATAACTCCTGGTTCCTGATCTGGGTCGCGGTCGCGGGCGGGCTTTCCATCCTGTTGGCGTTGGTCCTGCCCCTCGTGGCGTCGCGATCGGCCGATCCCGACGCCCTCTGGCGCGACGCCCAGCGCAGCCTGAGCGAGCAACGGATCGATGACGCCGAGCGGCTCCTCGGCCGCCTCACCGCGGCGCGGACCCCCCTGCCCCAGGACTGGATGCTGCGGGGCCAGGTGGAGGTCGCCCGCGGGCGCATCGACGAGGCCGTCGCCGCGCTGGAGAAGGTCGACGACTCCCACCCGGTCGCGGCCCAGGCCCGGCTGCTCGCCGGCCAGGTCGAGCTGCGCCGGGATCGGGCGCGATACGCCGAGCAAGCTTTGCTGGAGGCCCTGAGGCTGGACCCGAAGCTGGCCCAGGCGCGTCGCGAGCTGATCTACATCTACGGGATGCAGCTTCGCCGTCGCGAGCTTTGCGACCAGTTCGCCGCCCTGTCCGAGGTCGCGGCGCTGAAGTTCGAGAACCTGTTCCACTGGTTCCTGATGCGCAACTGCCAGTGGGAGGCGGGCGAGGTCGCCCAGACGCTCGGCCGCTACTTGGAGGCCGACCCCGACGACCGCGAGTCCCGATTGGCCCTGGCCGACAACGACCGCCGCCTCGGACTGTACGACGAGGCCGAGGAGGTGCTCGCCCCGCTCCCCGCCGACGACCCCCGGGCCCTGGCCCACCGCGTGATGATCCTGATGGACCGCCGCGAGGAGGACCAGGCCGAGGCCCTCCTGAACGAAGGCCCCGCCGACGACCCCGAGCTGGCGCGGCTCCGCGGCCGCGTGGCCCTCGCCCGCCGCGACGGGCCCGAGGCCCTGCGCTGGTACCGGATGGCGTACGAGGCCGACCCGGGGAACCGCGACGCCGCCTTCGGCCTGATCAACGCCTACGAGCTTTGCGGCGAGCCCGAAAAGGCCGCGCCCGTGCGGAAGGCCGCCGAGGCGCTGGAAGCGTTCAACTCGCTGGTCCAGCGGATGGCGACCCCCGCCGGCCGCGCCGACCCCGCGCTCGTCAAGCAGGCCGTGCAGGTCTGCACCCAGGCCGGCTTGATCCCCGAGGCTCGCGCCTGGCTCAAGTTCGCGATCGGCCGCGACCCGCTCGACGCCGCCTCGCAACAGGCGCTTTTCCGCTTCAACCAGCAGCATCCGCAGTCGACGCGCGCTGCGGACGCCAGCCCTGAATCTTAAAAATACTCAATCAACCGGGCATTCGCCACCTTCTCGGCGTACCACCTCCAGGCTCGGCACGAGCCTTGCAAAAGGCTCATAGCAGGAGGGAGTACGATGCCAAACCGAACGACGGATCAGGCGCCGCCTGGGCGCTGCGTCTTGATCATCGACGACAATGAAGACCTGGCGCTGTCTCAGGCCAGTCTGCTGCAATACTACGGCTGCCGCGTGGAGGTCGCCCATGACGGATGGGAGGGGCTCCGGCTGGCGACCCAGAAGCCCCACGATATCGTGTTCATCGACATCGGACTGCCGGGGATGTCCGGCTACGAAGTCGTCCGCGCGATCCGATCCGCCCTGGCCGATCCTCCGATCCTGCTGGCTCAGACCGCCTACGGCCAGCCCGAGGACGTGCGGAAGTCGCAGGAGGCGGGCTTCGACGCCCACCTGATCAAGCCCGTGGACCCCAGCGAGATCATCCGCCACGTCCTGGACGGGCGCGACGCGCTGAATCGCCCGGGCCCGGGGGACGACGCCCCGCCCACGCCCCTCCCGCCCCGGAAACCCCGCGTCGATTCGGGATCGGGGCCGAACCGTTCCGAAGCCCGGCCCCGACCGTGACCTGCGCTCGCCGATTGCGGAGTTCCAGGGCGGGCCGCACGCGCACGCGGGTCGACCCGACCTTGACTTCCGAGGCTAGCGGCGAGACACCCAGGAGTTGCCCTCGATCAGGAATCGCAGCGGCTCCAGGGCCCACTCCTTCGCATAATCGACCCCGATTCGGGGCCTGGTCGCGATCGTAAACGCCTCGTCCGGCTCATCGGGCCGTGCGATCACCAGTTCCCCCGCCGAGAGGTCGTGCCCGTACAGGGTCAGGTCGATCGCCAGCGACCGGCACAGCCGGCCCGGCCCGTTGGTCGCCCCTTCGATCCCCGAGACCGGCTCCAGCGCCCGGATCAGGACCGCCGACGAGTGCTCGCCTGGGCCCGTCACGGCGTTCAGGCAGTGGTACATGCCGTAGATCAGATAGACGTACGCGTACCCGGGCGGGCCGTACATGACGCTCGTGCGCCGCGTCTTCCCCTTGGTGGAATGCGCCGCAAGATCGGGCGGGCCGAGGTAGGCCTCGGTCTCGACGATCCGGCCGACCCGGGCCTCGCCGTCGAGGGTCCGCACCAGATTCATCCCCAGGAGGTCGGGGGCGACCTCCTTGGCGTTGCGGTCGTAGAAGCTCCTGGGCAATATGTCCATGCGAACAGTTTAGCGACCCTTGATCGCTCCCGGCAACGTCGTCTCCGAAATCGCGACGATTGTTGAACAGGTCTGGCCGGCGTCGTACCCTGGATCGCCCCCGACGCCGGGGGAATCGATTCCCGAAATCCAGGCGAGGGGCGACGATGCCTGACTTGAGGCTCCGGACGGGTGCGGCGTTCTATCTCCTGACGGCCCTCTCGCTCTCGCTGGGCTGGGGGATTCGGGGGAATTTCGGGCACGAGTACGGGGCGATGATCCCGGGGGCGCTGGCGGCGATGGCCGCGGTGCTGCTCTCGGGGCGGCGCGACTGGTACGGGCGGCTGCCGTTCTTCGCGATGTTCGGGGCGTTGGGGTGGTCGTTCGGCGGAAGCATCTCCTACATGTGGGTGATCGGGTACACGCATTCGGGGCATTCGCCCTCGGTGCTGTACGGGTTCGCCAGCCTCTTCGTCATCGGATTCCTCTGGGCGGCCCCCGGCGGCGCGGGGACGGCCCTTCCCGCCGAGGCGAGCCGCGACCGCCTGGTCGAGCTGTTTCCGCCGATCGCGGCCGTCTTTGCGGCCTGGCAAGTCCAGGGTCGGCTCCTCCAACCCTGGCTGCAATCGCAGGGTTACAACCTCGACTGGTACGACTCGGACTGGCTGGGCGTGATCGTGGCGTTGGCGGCCACCCTCGCCTACGCGGGGACTCGGCGGCGGGTCGACCGGGCCGCATCGCTCATCCTGTACATGACGATCGGATGGTTGATCGGATTCGTGACGCTCGTGCCGATCCTGGGCCTGCGCATGACGCCGCCGCGCGGCGACAACTGGGCCGGCTGCCTGGGCATGGTCGCGGGGATGCTCGCCTACTGCCTGCGCAACGAGTTGCCCCAGGTCGCGCGAGCGGCCGTCGTGACCGGCGTCGTGGGGGGGATCAGCTTCGCGGGTGCGTCGATGATCAAGCTGGTGGCGGTCACCAGCGGCTACAAGACGAACTGGCACAGCGTGCTGGAGCAGACGACCGGTTTGATCAACGGCCTGGGGCTGGCGTTGGCCGTGGCGGCCCTGGCGAAGCGGGTCGGCAGGGTCGATGACGAGGTCGCGGTCCCGCCGTCGCGACGCTGGCCGGAGCGGTTGGCGGTGGCCTTCACCCTGCTTGCGATCCCGCTGGTGAACTTCCGCAAGAGCGTCGGCCACTGGGTGGACGTGCAGGCGGTGCCGGCCCTGATGTACGGCGTCCCGGCCGAGGGCTGGTTCGACCTGGGCTTCGCGATCCTGACGACGGCCCTGTTCATCCTGATGATCCGCCACGATCGCCGGCCCATAGCCGCGGTCCCCGAGTCGGCGCTCGGACGGGGCCAGTCGCTCTACCTGATGCTGCTGGCGATCGTCGTCGTCGGCAACTTCGGCAAGGCGGTGGTCAAGTTCGCGGATCAACGCCTGATCACCGAGGGCGTCGTCTACGCGAACGCCGTGATCTGCGCCCTGATCCTGCTGCTGGCTTCCCCCTCGCGCGACGAGTCGGCCGGTAGCTTCGAGGCCCCGACGCCCCGCGACCGCCCGGTGCGCTGGGGGCGGCTCGTCGCGATCGGCGTGCTGGCCTCGGTCCTGGCGATCCTGGCCGACTGGGCCATCGTCCGGGCGATCTACGGCGACCGTTTCGCCGGCCACGCCGGGCTGCATATCCGCTTCGGGCCCAATGCCACGGGCAACATCCCGACGAAACATCCCTGACCTGGGCCGATCAGTCGTCCGCGACCTCGTCCAGGAAGGCCGACGTCTCGGCGATCAGCCGGTCCCTGTCGCGGTCGAGGGCCGCCAGGTGGTCGCTGCGCGGCAGCATGACGAGCCGCTTCGCGCGCGAGCCGAGGCGGCCGTAAAGCCAGTCCGCGCGGGAGGGCTCGACGACCGTGTCGAGGCTCCCCTGGAGGATCAGGGTCGGGGCGTCGATCGCCGGGAGCGTCGGCTCGACCACCTCGATCAGCTCGAGCGCGGAGACGGCCGCGGCCAGGCTGAACGTGCGGAAGCGGTCGAGCGACGCGACCCGGGCCCGCGCGTCGGGGTCGCGCGCGGCGGGGCCGCGGCGGGGGATGTCGGGCCGGAACCTGGCGACCGCCCGCAGCACGCGCGAGGGCCGGAACGGCAGGCGGCTGGTGTAGCGGATCGCGAAGAAAGGGGCGATGAGCACGAGGCGGTCGACCGGCCGTCGGCTCGCCAGGTGGAGCGAGATCAGGGCCCCCGTCGAGAAGCCGACGACGCTCGCCGGGCCTCGTCCCGCCGTCAGGTCGTCGTACCAGGATTCCGCCGCGCGGGTCCAGTCGACCCACGAGGACGGGGGCATGACCGGCCCCGGCCCCTCGTGCCCGGGGAGCGTCGGCGCGTCGACGCGGCGGCCCGACCGGCGGAGGGCGTCGATCAGCGGTTGCAGCTCATAAGGGCCGCCCCCCAGTCCGTGGATCGCGAGGCAGGCGGCGGGCTCGGGTCCTTCCGTCGTCATCCTCACGGACCTTTCCTGGGGCCGACGAAGTCTGCCTGGTCCCCTCGCGGACCGGACGCCTCGCCCTGGCCCATTCTAGCCGATCCTGGCGTGGGCGTCGGCCTGGCGGAGCGGGGTCGGCCGGGCGAGGAAGTGGGGTCGGCGGGACGCGGGGTCGAGGCCGAGTTCCCGGCGGGCCTCGGGGATGGCGCGTTCGAGGGCCTCGGCGAGGTCGCCGGCCGACCGGAACCGCGCCCTCGGGTCGCGGGCGGTGGCCCGCAGGAGGACGGGCTCGAACGCGGTCGGGAGGCCCGGGTCCACCGAACGGGGCGGTCGCGGGCGGGCCGTGGCCAGCGCCGTGGCGAGGGCGGGGAGCGGCACGTTGCGCACCGGGTCGTAGAGGCGGCCGAGGGTCAGGGTCTCGAACAGGGTCACGCCCATCGAGTACACGTCCGAGAGGATCTCGTCGGCCGGGGCCTTCAGGAGGCGCTCGGGCGACATGTACATGGGAGTTCCCGCGCCGTCGCGCATCTGCTCGGTCGTGGCCCAGTCCAGGTCGCGGCCGAGTCCCAGGTCGCACAGGTAGACGCCGAACGGCCGACGACGCTCCAGCAGGATGTTCGCCGGCTTGACGTCGCGATGGACCACGCGGTGCCGGTGGATGAAGTCGAGCGCCCGGGCGGCCCGGGCCAGCAGCCTGGCGGACTCCACGTAGTACCGGGGGTCGTCGAGGGTGACGAGGGCGTGGATCGGATCGGCCGCGTCGCCGGCCTTGTGGATGCGGCGCTCGTGGATCACGTCCTGGAGCGTGGCGGCCTCGACGAAGGGCATCGCCATGTAGAAGCAGCCGTCGACCTCGCCGGCGTCGACCACCCGGAGCAGCGACGGCCCGTCGAGCCGCGCGCCGCGCTCGGCCTCGCGGCGGAACTGGGCGAGCCGCCGGGGGTGGATGGAGAGCCCGGGGTTGAGGATCTTGAGCGCGACCACGCGGCTCCGGCCCTCTCCGCGGACGGCCTTCCAGACCTCGCCCTGGGCCCCGCGCCCCAGGCGGGCGAGCAGCCGATACGGGCCGATCCGCTGGAACGGCCGCAGCCGCGAGGCGGGCGGGGGCGGGGCCGGGGCGATCGGGCCTCGCCGGGCGCCGATCGACGTCGCGTCGAGGCCGCTCGACTCGTCCAGCGGCTGCGAGATCAGGATGTGGGTCAAGGCGGAGGGCGTCGCCGAGAAGGCGTCGTCCACGCCCGGATGATGCTCCCGCGAGACCTCGTCCGCCGGGGATTCCTTCGCGACGATCATGGTTCTCGTGCCCTTCCTGATGGATTCTTCGTCCCGGCCGCCACGCCCGCCGGCTCCACTCAACGCTAGGCCCGGTTTGGAGGGCCCGCGCCCGGGCCGTGACGCATGTTGCCGGGATTCCACGACGGTCGAAATCCGGCTCGCATCCGTCGCGTGACGGCCTATGTTGCCAGCCGATGGCGTCGGCCCCGCGGGCCGCGTACGATGGACCCCCCTGTCGCGAGGCTGAGGGTCGTCGGGTCGAATCGTCGGGTGGGAGCGGGATCGAAATGAGCGAGCAGGCGCACGAGCACGAGCCGGAGGGACACGACCTCTACGCCACGCCGGTCGACGCGGTCGAGGAACCGCCGCGCACGCTGGTCACGGCGCTCGGCCGGATCGGCCCTGGCCTGATCCTGGCGGCGGCGATCGTCGGCACCGGCGAGCTGATCAACACGACCGGCCTCGGCGCCAAGGCCGGGTTCACCCTCCTCTGGCTGATCCTGGCGAGCTGCGTGGTCAAGGTATTCGTCCAGGTCGAGCTGGGGCGGTACGCGATCGTCCACGGCAAGACGACGCTCGCGGCCTTCGACACGCTTCCCGGCCCCCGGCTGGGGGCCTCGTGGATCTGCTGGCTCTGGCTGATCATGATGCTGGCGACCCAGGCGCAGATCGCGGCGATGGAAGGGACCGTGGGCCAGGCGGCGCACATGGCCTTCCCCGCCGCCTCCGACGCCATGGCCGACGCCGTGGGCGCGGTCGTCCCCTCGTGGGGGGCGTTCCTCAAGACCCGCGAGGAATACATCTGGGCCGGCCTGACGACGATCGCGGCGGCCGCCTTGCTGCTGTCCGGCGGCTACAAGCGGATCGAACGGATCACGACGATCCTGGTGGCCGCCGTGACCCTCTTCACGGTCGCCAGCGTGGTCATCCTGCAGTGGACGACGTTCCGCATCGGCCTGCCCGACCTGGCCTCGGGCTTCACGTTCGCCCTGCCGGCGACCGCCGTGGGGCTGGCCTTCTCGGCCTTCGGCATCACCGGCGTGGGGGCCGCCGAACTCGTGGCCTATCCTTATTGGTGCATCGAGAAGGGCTACGCCAAATTCGTCGGCCCCAAACCGGCGAGCGACGACGCCCGATGGGTCGACCGGGCCCGGGGCTGGACCCGCGTGATGCAGCTCGACGCCTGGGTCAGCATGCTCGTCTTCACGATCGCCACGGTCGCGTTCTACCTGCTGGGCGCGGCGGTGCTGCACCCCCAGGGGCTCGACCCCAAGGGGCCCGAGATGATCCCGACCCTGGCGCGGATGTACCTCGGCCCGCTCGAAGGGACGCCGCTGGCCTCGCTGCGGGGCGGCGTGCGCGTCGCCTTCCTGCTGGGGGCGTGGGCCGTGCTGTTCAAGACGCTGTACGTCGCGACCGCCGCCAACAGCCGCCTCACGGTCGACTTCCTGAACTTGACCGGCATCTGGCGGCCCGAGGGCGACGCCGGCCGTGAACGCGCCGTGAAGGTCTTCTGCGTCGTCTACCCGGCGCTAGCCCTGGCTCTCTACTATGCGGTCCGCGAGCCCCTGGGCCTGGTGAAGGCCGGCGGCGTGGCCCAGGGGATGATGTTGCCCCTGATCGCCGGCGCCGTCATCTACCTCCGCCGCCGCGACGACGACCCCCGCGTCGGCCCCTCGCGCCTGAGCGACACGTTCACCTGGATCGCCTTCCTCGCCATCACGATCGTCGCCGGCTACAGCGCGTTCGACCTGGCGAGAAGTCTCGTCGCGGCGTGAGCGGGGATGACCGGGCCTCACTCCGGAATCCGGGGCCAAGATCGATGACTGCAGCGGAACAGGATTCGGCCTCATCGGGCGAGACGTCGGCCGGCCCGTCGTCCACCGGGGCGATGAGCCGGTGGACCGTCCGGGCGATTCGGGCCGCCGGTTGGGGCGCCGCCGCCCTGGCCTCGCTCGGCTTCGCCGGGGCGGTGGCCGGCGCGGCCGATCTGGCCTCACATTTCCGGGTCGCCTACGCGCTGGCGATGATCCCGGCGATCGCCACCTACACCGTGCGACCGAGACGCGCGTGGCGGCGAGCCGCGATCCTGGGGCTCGTCCTCTTGCTCGACTCCGCGGCGATCGTCGTGCTGTACCTGCCCGTCCGGGACGCCCTCGATCCGGGATCGAAGCAGACCCCGATCCGCTTGCTCCAGTTCAACACGTGGCCGAAGAATCCGCGCGACCACGAAGTTCTCGCTCTCGTCAGGTCGGAGCGGGCGGACGTGGTCTCGCTCCAGGAGACCAGCCATTCGCTCCGCGAGGCCGTCGGACGTGAACTCTCGGACCTCTACGACATCCTCTCGGCCGACTCCGAGATGCTCCTGATCCGGCGCGACGAGCCAGGGATCCGGATGCGAGATCACGACCGGCACCCCCTCCCCGGCGGTCTCCAGGCCATCTCGGCCGGGCTGGAGATCGGGGGGCGTGAGGTCTCCGTGCTGAGCCTCCACGCCATGGCCCCGGTCGGGCTCGCCCGGGCGGCGATCCGCGACGCCCAATTCGAGTGGGTCGCCCGATGGCGCCGCGCCCAGCCCGGCCCCGTGATCGTCCTGGGCGACCTCAACGCCACCCCCTGGTCGTCTCCTTTCGGCCGCCTCCTCCGCGAGGGAGGACGGATCGACTCCACGCGAGGGTTCGGCGTGCAGCCGACCTGGAGGACGAGCTATGGGCCCTTGAGCGGCCCCCTGGCCTGGCCGGTGCAGATCCCGATCGACCACTGCCTGCACTCGGCGGGGTTCGTGACCCTGGACCGCAAGACCGGTCCGGCGTGCGGATCGAATCACTTCCCGCTGCTCGTCACCCTCGGATGCACCGAGACCGCGCAGCCTGATTGAGAGACCGGCCGGAACGCCGGCGTTACGGAAACGGCGAGTCGAAGTCGTCGACGGCGGCCTTCTTCTTCGGGGCCCAGCCGAAGAGTTCCAGCTTCTCCTCTCGGGTGAGGCGGGGCCAGTTCCGGGTCTCGCGGAGGGCCTGGTCCCAGGGGACGCCGCGTAGCTCGCGGTAGCGGCGGGGGACGGCCGACGAGCCCGCGGCGCAGAGGGCGTCGACCTCGGCGACCGCCGCGCCGATCTCGCGGGCGACCTCGGTGTCGGGCAGGTCGCGAAACGGCCCCCGGTCGAAGGCGTCCAGCTGCTGCCGGGCGATCTCCTCGCCGTTGCGGGCGATGAAATCCCGCAGGGCGTCGGGATCGACGGCCGACCAGACCAGGCCGCACGAGGCGCACGCGGCGAACGTCGACCGGACGCCCAGGCCGGAGCTGTACGGCCGGCAGTGTCGAGGCCGGACGCAGCACGAGCCCCCGTCGCCGACGGCCAGCACGTCGACGCTCAGGACGGACGAGCCGCCGCAACGGGGACAGCAGGCGGATTTCACGGGCACCTCCCGTCGTCAGATGTGGATACGATCGGTTTCCGCCCGGCGATTCGTCGATTTGGCAGGGATATTGCGGATAATCGCCCGACAGCAGCCGGGCTCTCCCGGTCCTGTCCACATCTTATCGCGATTCCGAGGATCGCCATGAACACGCGAAAGAGCGACGAGAAGCTAGTGGACCTCCCCCCCTTCGGCGAGCGCAACGCCGACCCCGCGACCGACCAGCCGGGCTCGCACCCGATCGAGACCGGCATCGGGGCCGCCGTCGGCGGCGCGGCCACCGGGGCCTCCCTCGGCTCGGCGGCCGGGCCGGTGGGGACCGTCATCGGCACGGCCGTCGGCGCCATCGCCGGAGGTCTCGCCGGCAAGGGGATCGGCGAGTTGATCGATCCGACCACCGAGGACAACTGGCTCCGCGACAACTTCCGGTCGCGCCCCTACGTCGAGGACGGCGACCAGTTCGAGGACTTCCACCACGCCTTCCGCTACGGTGCGTGGGCCGAATCCAGGTACGGCGACGCCGGCATCGACCTGTCCGACAAGAAGTTCCAGGACGATTGGGAGGCCAGCAAAGAAAGCGACCTCCCCTGGACCAAGGCCGTCGGCGCCGTCAAGGACGCCTACGACCGCGCCGTCCACGTCCGCCGACACCGCGAGAAGTCCGGGGGCTGACCGCTCACGCCCCGGCCGCGTCCAGGATGACGACGTGCGACGGGTTGCCCACCGGGACGTAATGCCCGGTGAACGCCAGCCCGCCGCTCGGCACGTCGACGCGGAAGACGGCGATGTTGTCGCCCCGCTGGTTGCAGCAGTAGAGGAACCGGCCGGTCGGGTCGAAGGAGAAGCTGCGAGGGTAGTCGCCGCGCGTCCATTCCTCGCCGACGTAGCTGAGCGTCCCGTCCGGGCCGACGGCGAGGATCGCGATGCTGTCGTGCAGACGGTTGCCGGCGTAGACGAAGCGGCCGTCGGCCGACACGAGGATCTCCGACGTGAAGTTACTGCCCGCGAATCCGGGCGGCAGCGTCGAGATCGTCTGCCGCGGCGACAGCCGACCGCGCTCGGCGTCGTAGTCGAACAGGACGATCGTCGAGCCTTCCTCCTGGATCGAGTAGAACCAACGGCCGTTGGGATGGAAGTGGAAGTGTCGCGGGCCGTCGCCCGGCGGCAGGGCGACGGCGTGCGGCTCGTTCGGCGTCAGCTTGCCCGTCTCCGCGTCGAACTTCCAGACGAAGATCCGATCCAGACCCAGGTCGACGTGGATGACGAACCGGCCCGAGGGGTCGGCCTGGATCATGTGCGCGTGGGTCCGGTCGTGGCCGCTGATCGCGAACGAGCCCGGCGGCGCGTGCGTCGCCTTCCGAGGCCCGATCTCGCCGGCGTCGACCTTCGCGTCGACCGGCTCGCCGAGCTTGCCTCCTTCGAGGATCGGCAGGACCGCCACCGAGCCGCCGAAGTAGTTCGCCACCAGCAGGAACCGCCCCGACGGATGCAGACTCACATAGGTCGGCCCCGCGCCGCCCGATTGGACGGTGTTCAACGGCGTCAGGGTCCCCGTCGCGCGATCCACGGCGAAGGCGCTGACGGTCCCGTGCTTGTCGTCCCCCACGCGGTCGGTCTCGTTGGCCGAATACAGGTGCGTGCCCGATGCATCCAGCGCCAGGCAGCTCGGGCTCGTCCCCATCTCGTGCACGCCGACGGCCGTCATCGCGCCGGTCTCGCGATCGACCCGGAAGACGTGGATCCCCCGGCCGTTCCCCGGCGGCAGGTCCACCTGCGTCGGCAAGACGTCCCGGAGCGGCGAGCTGAACGTCCCGACGAAGGCCAGGAGGTCCCCCCCTCCCTGCCCCGCTCGGAGCGAGCCGGCGACGATCGGGGCGGTCGCGGCCAGCGCGAGGGATTCCTTCAGGAACAGACGACGGGAACGATCGGAGGATGTCATGGGGTTGATGCCGTCTTTCGTGATGCGATCGGGATGAACGGGCGGGTCGGCCGCCGGGCTACTTCCGAGATAGACTACCCGCCCCCCGCTCCTGCATTCCACTCCGCGGATCCGACGCCGACGTCGGTTATTTCCTTGAGCCCGCCACGCTCCTCGCATCCAATGGGCGAGTCCGAACATGGCCCTCGCCAGGCCCGCGACATCGATACGACCCACGGCTTATCAGCTTCGCGAGTCATCATGCCATGACGTCAACACTTGTCTTCGCCCTGCTCTTCACGACGGCCGGCACGTCCCTCGCCGAGGAACCGCCCACGCTCCCCGAGGGGTACTGGCCCGAGGCGAAGGCCGCCGAGATCCTGGCGAAGACCCAGGAGATCCGCCTGGCCCCGGATCTCGCGGGGCTCGACGAAAACGAGCAGGCGGCCCTGGCATCGCTGCTCCAGGCGGGCGCCGTCTTCCAGAGGCTCTACGAGGACGCGCGGCATCACCAGGCGTTGAAGTCGCACCAGGAGCTGATCGACCTGGACCGCAAGCTGGGGAGCCCGAAGCGGACGAAGGACCTCCTCGACCTCTACCGGCTCTTCCAGGGGCCGATCGCCACCACGCTGGCCAACGCCCGCGAGCCGTTCCTCCCCGTCGGCCCGCAGCTCCCGGGGCGGAACGTTTACCCGATCGACGCGACCGGCGAGCAGGTGACCGGCTTCGTCGACGCCCACCCCGACCGCAAGGAGACGATCCTCGCCGAACGCTCCGTCGTCCGCCGCTCGACCCGCGAGAACCTCGACCGCGACCTCAAAGCGCTCGAAGACGGCGCCCTCGACATCCTGCACCCCGGCCTGAAGGCGCATCTCCAGACGCTCGCGAAGGCCCCCGACGAGGCGACGTTCTACGCCGTCCCCTACGCCGTGGCGTATGCGCACGACCTGCGGCTCGCCTTCGGCCACCTCAACGCCGCCGCCGACCGGCTGCAGGCGACCGACGAGGACCTGGCCGCCTACCTCCGCAACCGGGCCCGCGACCTCCTTTCGAACGATTACGAGAGCGGCGACGCCTCGTGGGTCTCCGGCCGATTCCGGAAGCTCAACGCGCAGATCGGCGCTTACGAGACCTACGACGACGCCCTCTTCGGCGTGAAGGCGTTCTCCAGCTTCAGCCTGCTCCTGATCGACCGCGCGGCGACCGACGAGCTGCGGAAGAAGCTCGGCGGGCTCCAGAAGGTCGAGGACGCCTTGCCCTACGACCACGCCAAGCGCGTGCGCGAGGACATCTCGGTCGGCGTCTACGACGTGATCGCCGACTTCGGCCAGGCCCGGGGGACGAACACGGCGACCATCCTCCCGAACGACGCGACCTATTCCCGCAAGTACGGCCGGACGATCCTCCTCCGCCGCAACGTGATGGAGAACCCCGAGCTGTTCGCCACCGACCTGCGGATCTGGAAGGCCGCGACGGCCGACCGCTTCGCCGACGACCTCGCCCCGGCGGGGAACTTCCAGCGCACGCTCTGGCACGAGGTCGGCCACTACCTGGGCGTCGACCGCGACAAGCAGGGGCGGACGCTCGACGCCGCCCTCCGCGACCAGGCCGACGCCATGGAGGAGATGAAGGCCGACCTCGTCTCCCTCTTCACCTTGCATCGCATGGCGAAGGACGATGCGATCGACGCCAAGCTCCTCCGCGCCGTGCAGGCCGGCGGGATCCGCCGCACGCTCCAGAACGTGAAGCCCCGCAAGGACCAGCCGTATCAGACGATGCAGCTCGCCCAGTTCAATTACTTCCTGGACCGGGGCCTGATCGCCGCCGACCCCGAGACCGCGAGGCTCACGATCGACTACGCGAAGTACGCCGAGGTCGTCACCGACCTGCTGCACGAGGTGCTCGGCGTGCAGTACGAGGGCGACCGGGACTCCGCCGAGGCCTTCCTCACGAAATGGGGCGCCTGGACCCCCGAACTCCACGAGAGGCTCGCCGCCCGGATCCGAGACGCCCAGGGCGCCCGCTTCCGGATCGTCCGCTACGGCGCGCTGGGGGAATGAGGTGCCGACCTGCCGTCGGAGGACCCGGCCGTTTTCGTCTCCTCGGTGGATGCCCCGGGGGCGGGGCCTTCTCTCGTCCGCTCGTCTACCGAGCACCCCATCGCTCGTTGTGGCCGATCGGCCGAGCCCGGGTGGCACAGGCCGATCGACCTGAAACCAGGAGGTAGGGATGAGAGGCGGCTTCGATAGGAGCAAGACCCTCCAGGAGATAGAGCGACGCGACTGGGGGGAGCCCACTTACGACTCGTACCTGGTGACGACCTGCCACCGGCTGCGTCGAAAACCGCTGGATAAGTTCACGGCGGAGGACCTCCGAATCATGATCGGCCAGAAGATCTCGCTACCGATACTCATGCCCTTGGCGGTGGAGTGGCTAGAGCGGGAGCCCCTGGCCGCCGGACGCTTTTATGGGGGCGATCTGCTGGCTGCGGTGACGGCCGTCGGCGACGACTTTTGGGCCATCCATCCGGACTCTCTGCAGAGGGTCCGTCGGGTCTTGGGCCGTGTCCAAGACCTTCTGCCGTCCCTCGACGAGGTCGATCAAGGCACGATCAACCAGGTTTTGGAAGAAGCCCCACGAATGCTCAAAGCCGAGTGAGGCCGTGAAGCGAGGCTCGTTACTCAACTCGCTTTACATCAAAGGCTTTAAGATGCGTTAGCCCCGGCCTCGGGGGTATGGGCCGAGGAGAGCCCCACGACCTCGATTTTCGCCCAGAAGAGGCTGGTCCTCGGTGTGAAAGCGTCCGTCGCCGATCGATGCTGGGGCAAAGGCAGGCCGACCGAGGCGACCGTTCGAGCCGTCGAGTCCGGTCATCGTCGCCTGCCGTATTCCGAATGCTCGTGCACGGGTCCGGTGCGATTCAACGGCCACCGCGACCTGCTGGCGGGCCTCGCGGACGGCGAGGGCCTGTGGGTCGCCGCGCGCAGGGAGTCCGAGTTCCGAGAGTTCCGCCGGCTCCTGGAGCCGACGGGCATGTCATGGGAGGCCGGTTCCGACGATTGGCCCCGCGACGGGTGACGCCCGATCCGCGGCGTCGACCCGATGCGAAGCCCCCTGGGGCTCAGTCGCCGTTGACGAGATGGTCGCGATCCTCGTAGCGGATCAGGGTGGACTCGGGGACGTCCAGCGATCGGAGGATGCGACGGGCCGCCTCGATCCCCCGGTCGACGTCGCATTCCCGCACCTCGACCTCGATCGACCAGAGCATGCGGTTCTTGTAGGTTCCGTAGGAGAAGACGCGGCCCAGCCCGACGGCCCGGAACTCCCGGTCGACCCGCTCGGCATATTCGCCGATCGACCGGCCGGCGGGGCCCAGCTCGGCCAGGACGAGGGTGATCCATCGAGCTTCGAGCACGTCGATGTCGTCCACGTCGAAGGCGTCGCCCATTCGAGGGGCCTCCTCGCCGGTTCGGGTCTCGGGATGGGAAGTCGGCCGGGCCGTCGTCCGTCGCGTGAGTATCGAGCGAGCGGCCGTCCCTCACAACGCCCCACCGACCTAGGCTCGTCCGGAGCCCGCGCCGGCGCTCTCAAATCGGGCCCGTCTCGGTAAGCTGGGTGACGTATTCGCGACGGCCCCGCCAGGGAGACGGCCGTCGCGACCGGTCCGTTTCCCCCGAGAAGGGTCCTCGCCCCCGTGATCGACATCCTGCTGCGGTCCCGCTACGTCCTCGGTTCGATCGTGCTCGCGCTGCTGGCCTACCTGATCGTCTTCGGCGAACACGTCGGCTATGAGCAGTCGATCAGCTCGTTCTTCGCCGACGACGACCCGGCGATGCTCGTCTACCAGGACGCCGCCGGGACGTTCGGCGACGACAACTTCGTCTTCCTCGTCTACGACGATCCCGAGGTCGTCAGCCCGGCCGGGGTGGACCGCGTCGCCGAGCTGGCCGCGGCCGTCGCGCCCGATCAGATTCCCGGCGTGCAGCGGATCGAGTCGCTCGACGCCATGCCGCTCGTCTGGGCCCTGGACGACGCCCTGCTGGCGCTCGACAAGATGCCGAACTTCGCGCGTCGGATGGCGATGGACGCGGCGCGGAAGGCGGTCGGCAACATCGACCTGAAGAGCAACAGCATGACCGTCGGCGGGGCCGTGCGAGCGGCCGATCCCGCGCGAGCCGCTTCGATCCGGGAGCGGCTGACGAAGAACCCCCTGTTCGTCGGCACCCTGATCGACCCGAGCGGCACGTCCACGGCGGTGGTCGCCCGGCTGCGGAAGACCGCCGATCACGACGTGGTCGAGACTGTCCGCCGGCTTCGCGAGGAGGCCGACGCCTTCGCCGAGCGGCATGGAATCGCCCGGCCGGCGGTGGTGGGCCCGCCGGTGCTGCTCGCCGACGGCTTCGCGTCGATCGAGATCGACGGCCGGCGGCTGGCGGCGGTGGGGATGTTCCTGATCGCCCTGGTGACGCTCTCGGCCGTGCGGAGCGTCTGGTGGGCGATCGTGCCGATCGTCTCCGGCTGGACGGTCTGGCTGGCGACCGAGACCCTGCTGCACGCCTTCGGCATCCGGCTCTCGCTCTCGGGGGGGCCGTTGGTGGCCCAGATCATCGTCCTGACGATGCCGGCGGCCAGCCACCTGGCGATCCACTTCCGCGACGACCGCCGCCGCCTGCCGGCCCGCACCGCCGCGCGGCTGACCCTCAAGACGGTCTCCACGCCGATCCTCTGGACGGCCGTCACCGGGGCCGTCGGCTACCTCGCGCTGGTGACGAGCAACGTGATGCCGATCCAGCAGTTCGGGGCGATCCTGGGCTCCTGCACGCTGACGGCCGCGGTGCTCGTCATGGCCCTCGCCCCCGTCGCCATGCTGCCCCCCTTCCCGATGGAGATCCCGGTCCGCCAGGGCTCCAAGTCGCGGGTCTCCGCCGCGATGAACCGGCTGACCCTGCTGGTCCACCGCCGGCCGGCGATCGTCGTGGCGATCCTCGCCCTGGCCACCATCCCGCCGGCCTTCGGGATGTTCCGGCTGACGTATGAAACCAACTACATCAACCTGTTCAAGCCCGAGACGCGGGTCGTCGGCGACTACAAGGCGGTCGAGGCCAAGCTCGGCGGCATCGGCCTGGTCGAGATCATCGCGCCCATCGGGACGACCATCGACCCCGAGACCCTCGGCAAGCTCGACCGCGCCGGCGACGTCATCCGCGGCCTGGAGCCCGGCCGCCCGGGGGCCGTGGCCCAGGTGCTCTCGCTGGCGACCGTGCTCGACCCCGACGGCCGCATCGCCGAGCTGGCCCCCGACGCCCGCGCCCGCGTCCTGGCCGACAAGCTGGCGTTGATCGAGGCCTCGCCCCAGGCGTCGCTGCTGCGGAGCTTCTGGAATCCGGAGGAGAAGCGAGCCCGGATCCTCGTCCGCCTGCTGGAGCAGCAGCCGGCCGCGACCAAGGCGTCGATCTTCCGCCGCGCCGAGGACGCCGCCCGCGCCGAGTTCGGCCCGGAGGCCTACCTCACCGGCCTTTCGTTCCTGATGACGAAGACGACCGAGGGGGTGGTGGCGACCCAGTGGAGCACCTTCGCCTGGTCGGCCTTCGGCATCCTGGCGATGCTCACAATCGCCTTCCGCAGCCCGACGCTCGCCGCCCTGGCCCTGCTGCCGACGCTCCTGTCGGTCGGCCTGGTGCTGGGCCTGATGGGCTGGCTCTCGATCAAGCTGGACATCGCCACGGCGCTGGTCGCCAGCGTGGCCCTGGGGCTCTCGGTGGACGACACGTTCCACTGCCTGATCCAGTACCACAAGCTGCGCCGCAAGCGGGGGTTCCGCCGCAGCCTGTTCGCCAGCTACGCGGTCTCCGGGCCGGGGGTGTTGCTCTCCAGCCTGGCGGTGGCCGTCGGTTTCCTGGCGCTCCGGACGAGCGAGTTCGAGCCGTTCGTGAACTTCGGCACGATGGTCGCCGTCGCCACGGCGGGCAGCACGCTGGGGAACCTGCTGCTGCTCCCCGCCTGCCTGACGCTGATCGAACGACGACGACGGCCGAGCCCGTCGGCGAAGCCTCCCACGCCGGCCCCGGTCCCGATCGCGTCGCCGTGATCCCCTTCCGCCGGCCCGCGCGGAGCGGGTAATCTCGGAAGTCCGCCGCCGCGCAGCCAGGAGCGGCGGCCGGGACGCACCGAAGCGGAAAGAGGATCCTCGCATGAGCATGGGTGGACGAATACGGGGCCTGCGCGTCGCGCCGGCGATCGCCCTGGGGCTGGCGTGCTGGGCGGCCGTCGCCGCGAGGGCCGACGAGACCCCGGCCGACGTGGTGATCCAAGGGGGCGTCCTGATCGACGGCTCCGGCGCCCCCCGACGACGGGCCGACGTGGCGATCAAGGGGGACCGCGTGATCGCCGTCGGCGACCTCGCCGGCACGGCCCGCGTCCGGACCGTCGACGCCTCGGGCCTGGTCGTCGCGCCCGGCTTCATCGACCTCCACACCCACTCCGACGACGGCATCGTCGCCGACAAGGCCCGGCTCAACCTCAACTACATCACCCAGGGCGTCACCACGATCGTCACCGGCAACTGCGGCTCGGGACCGATCGACGTGAAGGCGTACTTCGACAAGATCGACGCCCGCGGCGCGGGCTCGAACGTCGTCCACCTGATCCCCCACGGCTCGCTCCGCCGCGCCGTGCTGGGCGTCGAGGACCGCGAGCCGACCCGCGACGAGACGGCCCGGCTCAAGGAGCTGGCGAAGGCGGCGATGGACGCCGGCGCGTGGGGGATGTCGACGGGGCTCATCTACGTCCCCAGCCGATACGGCCGCACGCCCGAGCTGGTCGAGCTGGCGAAGCTCGTCCACGGCTACGGCGGGATCTACGCCAGCCACATCCGCACCGAGGAGGACGGTCTCCTGGACGCCGTCGACGAAGCCCTGGCGATCGGCGAGCAATCCGGCGCGCCGGTGCACGTCTCGCACCTCAAGGCCAGCGGCCGGCGCAACTGGGGCAAGACCGCCCAGGCCCTGGCGAAGATCGCCGACGCCCGCGCCAATGGGCGGGCCGCCAGCGCCGACCAGTATCCGTACGTCGCCTCCAGCACGTCGCTCGGCGCGATGGTCGTCCCCCACTGGGCCGTCCGCGTCAGCAAGGAAGAGTTCGCGCAGATCGCCGACGACCCCGTGCAAGGGCCGAAGCTCCGCGAGGAGATCCTCCGCGAGCTGGAATCCCGCATGGGGGGCGCGGCGATCCGCCTGACCACCTACGCACCCAAGCCCAGCCGCGTCGGCAAGGACCTGGAGACGATCGCCAAGGAGGAAGGGACGACCCCTCTCGAAGTCGTCCTGGACGTCCAACGCCACGGCGGCACGCAGGCGATCAACTTCAGCATGAGCGAGGACGACGTCCGGGCCGTCATGCAGTCCGACTTCGTCGCCACCGCCTCAGACGGCGGCGCCCGCGGCGAGCTGAACGACGCCAACCGCCCCCACCCGCGCTCGTTCGGCACCTTCCCGCGCAAGATCCGCTACGCCGAGGACGACCGCGTCATCACCCTCGAACACGCGATCCGCGCCAACGCCGGGCTCCCCGCCTCGATCCTCGGCCTGCGCGACCGCGGCGTCGTCCGCCCCGGCGCCTTCGCCGACCTCGTCGTCTTCGACCCCAAGACCTTCCGCGACGCCGCGACCTTCGACGAGCCTCAGAAGTACGCCGAAGGGGCGCGCTACGTCTTCGTCAACGGCGTGCCCCTCATCGACGAGGGCAAGCGTCCCGAATTCCCCGCCGCCGACGCCAAGCTCCCCGGCCGCGCGCTCCGGCTCCGGCAGGACGGCCCGGCCGACGTGGTCCTGCTCCCCGGCCGCATCTGGACGGGCGACAAGGCGAAGCCCTGGGCCGAGGCCCTCGCGACCCGCGACGGCGCGATCGTCGCCGTCGGCTCGCGCGAGGAGGTCCTCGCCTGGAAGGGGCCGTCGACCCGCGTGATCGAGGCCCCCGGCACGCTCGCCACGCCCGGCCTGGTGGACGCCCACGGCCACATCGAGATGCTCGGCGCCAGCCTGCTCCAGCTCGACCTTCGCGGCGTGAAGACGCTCGACGAGGTGGCGAGGAGGATCAAGGAGCACGCCGCGACGCTGCCGGCCGACGCCTGGGTCCTGGGGGCGAACTGGGACCAGAGCCTCTGGCCCGGCGGCGAGTTCCCGGACGCCTCGACCCTCGACGCCGCCTCGCCCGACCGGCCGGTCTGGCTCTCGCGGGTCGACGGCCACGCCGGCTGGGCGAACACCGAGGCCATGAAGCGCGCGGAGGTCGACGCCAAGTCGCAGCCGCCGTCGGACGGCCAGATCCACCGCCTGCCCGACGGCCGGCCCTCGGGCGTCTTCATCGACGGCGCGATGGGCCTGGTCGGCCGCGTCGTCCCCCCCGCCTCGCGCGAAGACCTCCGAAAGCGGACCCTCGCGGCGCAGGACCGCATCCTCGCCTACGGCCTGACGGGGATCCACGACGCCGGGGTCTCGCGCAGCGAGGCCGAGGTCTTCGCCGAGCTGGACCGCGAGGGGCTGCTGAAGATCCGGGTCTACGCGATGGCCTCGCCCCCTTCGGGCCGCGAGGTCGAGTTCGTGAGCAAGCCGCCGGCGTCGCCTTCGGGGGGCCGGTTCGAGATGCGGGCGATCAAGCTGTTCATCGACGGCGCGATGGGCTCGCGCGGGGCGCTCCTGTTCGAGCCCTACGCCGACGACCCGCACAACACGGGGCTCCTCCTCATCGACCCCGAGACGCTGGAGAAGACGACCGTCGCCGCCCTGAAGAACGGCTGGCAGGTGGCCGTCCACGCGATCGGCGACAAGGGGAACGCCCTCGTGCTCGACGCCTTCGCCGCCGCGCGGAAGGCCGTCCCGGAAGCGGCCGACCCGAGGCTCCGGATCGAGCACGCGCAGGTGGTCCGCAAGGAAGACGTGCCGCGCTTCGCCGCCCTGGGGGTGATCGCGTCGATGCAGCCCTCGCACGCCAGCGACGACCTGCGCTGGGCCGACGCCCGCCTCGGCCCCGGCCGCGTCGACGGTGCCTACGCCTGGCGCTGGTTCCTCGACGCGGGCGTCCGCCTGGCGTTCGGCAGCGATTTCCCCGTCGAGGTCGTCGACCCCCAGTGGGGCCTCTACGCCGCCCTCACCCGCCAGGAGGCCGACGGCTCCCCCGCCGGCGGCTGGCACCCGGACCAGCGGATGAGCCTCGACGAGACCCTCCGCGCCTTCACCGCCGGATCCGCCTACGCCGCCTTCGCCGAGGACCGCCTCGGCGTCCTCAAGCCGGGCTTCCGAGCCGACCTCACCGTCTTCGACCGCGACCTGTTCCAGTCCCCCCCCGCCGACGTCCTGACCGCCAAGGTCAAGTACACGATCGTCGACGGCGAGGTGGCGTTCGAGGCGGCCCGTCCGTAAGCGACGGCCGACGGCCCGGACGTGTATGATGATGAGCCGTCGCGGTCGACGTCCGACCGCCCGATCCCTCGGGACGAGGCGAGTCCATGCGATGGCTCCAGGCCTTCCTTCTGATCCTCGGCTCGGCGGCCCTGGGGACGACGCTCGGGTTCTTCGGCCTCGCCGTCGTGGCCGCGTCGATGCAGCGTCCCGGCGGCGAGCCGTGGCAGGCGGGGTATGGTCAATATATGGCGGGGCTCTTCTGCGGGGCCCCGGTGGGCGCCATGATCGGCTTCGCGTCGGGCCTCGCCAGGGTTTGCTCTCGTCATCAGGCCGGGATCTGGAGCCGGCTCGTCTGGGCGGGGGTCGCCCTCGGCGTCGCGGCCGGGGCGTTCCTCAGCTTTCGCTTCGGCGTCCACCGGGGGATGGGCTGGTGGGGGACCGCCGTCGCCTCCCTGGGCTTCGCCACGCTCGGAGGCATCCTGGCGGGCCTCGTCGCGGAAGCCCGCCGCCCGGACGGACGGTCGCGTTGAACGAGATCCCCGGGCGCGTTCAACGCGAGTCGCCGACGAACTCCGCCAGGTGCTCGCCGGTCAGCGTCGACCTCGCGGCGACCAGGTCGGCGGGTGTGCCTTCGAACACGACCCGCCCGCCGTCGTGGCCGGCGCCCGGCCCGAGGTCGATGATCCAGTCGGCGTGCGCCATGACCGACTGGTGGTGCTCGATCACGATGACCGACTTGCCGGAATCCACCAGCCGGTCCAGCAGCCCGAGGAGTTGTTCGAGGTCCGCCAGGTGGAGCCCGGTGGTCGGCTCGTCGAGCACGTAGACGCCGCCGTCGGCGCCCATGTGGGTCGCCAGCTTGAGCCGCTGCCGCTCGCCGCCCGACAGCGTGGTGAGCGGCTGGCCGAGCCGCAGGTAGCCGAGCCCCACGTCGGCCAGGCGCCGGAGGATCGCGTGCGCGGCCGGCGTTCGGGCCTCGCCCGCGCCGAAGAACTCGGCCGCGGCGGCGGCCGGCAGGTCGAGCACCTCGGCGATGTTCAGCCCGCCGAGCCGATACTCCAGCACCGACGCCTGGAACCGCCGGCCCTCGCAGTCCTCGCAGGCCGTGGCGACGCCGGCCATCATCGCGAGGTCCGTGTAGATCACCCCGGCGCCGTTGCAGGTCGGGCACGCTCCCTCGGAGTTGGCGCTGAAGAGGGCCGGCTTCACGCCGTTGGCCTTCGCGAACGCCTTGCGGATCGGCTCCAGCAGGTCGGTGTACGTCGCCGGGTTGCTCCGCCGCGAGCCTCGGATCGGGGCCTGGTCGATCGACACCACGCCGTCCCGGCCGGACACCGAGCCGTGGATCAGCGAACTCTTGCCCGAACCGGCCACGCCGGTCACCACCACCAGCACGCCCAGCGGGATGTCGACGTCGACCCCCTGGAGGTTGTGCGTGCGAGCCCCGCGCACCGGGATCGACCCCGTCGGCTTCCGGACCTTCGGCTTCAACGCGGCCCGGTCGTTCAGGTGCCGCCCGGTGAGGGTGTCGCTGGCCCGCAGCTCGTCGACGGTCCCCTCGAAGACCACCTCGCCGCCGCCCGATCCCGCGCCGGGGCCGAGGTCGACGACGTGGTCGGCGACGGCGATCATCTCCGGCTTGTGCTCGACGACGAGGATGGTGTTCCCCTTGTCGCGGAGGCGCAGCAGCAGGTCGTTCATCCGCCGGATGTCGTGCGGGTGCAGCCCGACCGTCGGCTCGTCGAAGACGTAGGTCACGTCCGTGAGCGACGAACCGAGGTGGCGGATCATCTTGGTACGCTGGGCCTCGCCCCCCGAGAGCGTCCCGGACGGCCGGTCGAGGCTGAGGTAGCCCAGCCCGATCTCTACGAACGAGTCGAGCGTGTCCCGCAGCGACGCCAGCAGCGGCGCGACCGACGGCTCCTCAAGCCCGCGCACCCACGCGGCCAGGTCGCTGATCTGCATCGCGCACGCCTCGGCGATGTTGATACCGGCGATCTTCGACGAGCGGGCGGCCGCGTTCAGTCGGGTCCCGCCGCAGTCGGGGCAAGGGGCGAATGCCACGGCCCGCTCCACGAACGCGCGGATGTGCGGCTGCAGGGCGTCCACGTCCTTCGACAGGAACGACTTCCGGATCTTGGGGATCAGCCCCTCGTAAGTCATGTTGATGTTGTCGATCTTGACCTTGGTCGGCTCCTTGTGGAGGAAGTCGTGGCGCTCCTGCTTCGTGTACTTCTTGATCGGCTTGTCGGGATCGAGGAATCCCGAGGCCGAGAAGATGCGCACGTACCAGCCGTCGACGTTGTAGCCCGGGATCGTCAGGGCCCCCTGGTTGAGCGACTTGCTCTCGTCGAAGAGCTGCGACGGGTCGATGTCGCTGACCGACCCCATCCCCTCGCATCGCGGGCACATGCCGCCGTTGACGGTGTACGTGACCTTCTCGGACTTCTTCCCCTCCCCCTTCTCGACCGAGATCTGCCCGACGGCGCGGACCGAAGGGACGTTGAACGAGAAGGCGTTGGACGAGCCGACGTGCGGCCGGCCGAGGCGGCTGAACAGCACCCGCAGCATCGCGTTGGCGTCGGTCGCCGTGCCGACCGTCGACCGGGAGTTGGCACCCATCCGCTCCTGATCGACGAGGATCGCCGTCGTCAGCCCCTCCAGAACGTCGACCTCGGGCCGGGCCAGCGACGGCATGAAACCCTGCACGAACGCGCTGTAGGTCTCGTTGATGAGCCGCTGCGACTCCGCCGCGATGGTGCCGAACACCAGCGACGACTTCCCCGACCCCGAAACGCCCGTGAACACCGTCAGCCGCCGCTTGGGGATCGCGACGCTGACGTCCTTCAGGTTGTTCACCCGCGCCCCCTGCACGCGGATCAGGTCGTGGGCGTCGGCCGGGTTTGGGCTGGAGGATGCCATGCTTGCGCTCTTCAAATCGAGGATCGACGGTTTGTAAGGAGGCCCCCCGGCTGGATCGGGACGCCCGCGGCGCGTGCCGATCATGATGAAGAGGCGTCCATCGGTCAACCGGAGGGGACGGTTCTTCCGGCCATCGTCTTGACCAACCGAGCCCGCCGGGCCATCGTCGAGGGCGGGTTGGAGTGAGGCTCCTCGCTCAACTCCCCCGACTTCCGGCGGAAGGACCTCGGGTGCCACAGGTTGGAAGACCCCGTGGCACCTCGATCGCCGCCTCTCGACGACCTTGAGACGATTACGCTCCGTGCAGTGTCGTTGGAGTTCGAGGCGGGTCGTCCTTGAAGTCTCCGATCGAGAGCGGGAGCGGAGGGCTTGAATGTTAGACGTTCCTGACGCCTGGGATTCGGGTCGAGTCCAGGCGGCCGGCGGCTTCCAACTCGCGGCGAAGGTCGTCGTCGCGGCCCTGGCCCTCGGGGCCGCCTACTGGATCGTGGGGCGACCCTGGTACGAGGCGATGCAGGGCGGTGCGCGGGCCGAGATCCAGGCCCTGCGGGACGCCGACGCCACCGCGCGCCAAAACGCGGCGGCGGCCCTGGGGAACGTCCCGGTCGACGAGGCCGGCATGGCGCTCGCGGCGCTTGCCGGAACGCTCGACGACCCCGAGCCGCACGTCCGGGAGCTGGCCGTCCAGTCCATCGGCCGGATCACCGACACGATCGCCGCCGATCCCCTCGCCCGCGTCGAGCACCTTTCTCCCGACCTGCCGAGCGATGGGCTCCAGGCCGCGAGGGCGGGCGCGTTGCAAGCCTTCGACGACCCCGACCTGGCCGTCCGATTGGCGGCCGTGCGGACGCTGGCGATCCTCGGCCGGCGGACGGGCTCCGCGCCGCCGCCGAGGCTCGTCGCCGCCCTCGACGACCCTTCCCCGGACGTGCAAGCCGCCGCCGTCGCGGCCGTGCCGAGCTTCTCTGGCGGATCCGACCTGGCGATCCCGGCCTATTTCCGGCTGGTCGAGCGCGACGACGGCCTGCTCGGCGCGGCTGGCGCGGGGCCAGGTTTACGGCCCTCGCGAGCCGCCGTCCCGGACCTCGTCGCGAGGCTCAAGGGGCCCGACTCCCGATCCCGCGTCGCGGCCGCAGCCATCCTCGGCGGCATGGGGGCGGACGCTTCGGAAGCGATCCCCGAGCTTCTCGCCGCCTTCGCGAGCAGTCCCGCGACCGACGACGCGACCGACGCCTTCTCGACGAAGGGGAATCTGACCAATGCGTCCTCTCAGGCGCTCACGCGTCTCGCCCCCGGCACGTCGTCGTCGGGCGAAGTCGTCGCCGCCCTGGCCGCCGCCCTGCGGTCGGATCGTGCCCACATGCGAGCCGCCGCGGCGACCGCCCTGGAGTCGATGGGGAGCGATGCGGAGGCGGCCGTCCCCGCGCTCATCACGGCGATTCGGGAAGCGGCCGCAAAGGAGGATTTTTCCTATGACGGCACAGCCGCCGTGCAGGCCCTAGGCCGCATCGCCCCGGGCCGGGCCGAGGCCCCGGCCGCCGTCGCCGCCCTGACCGAGGCGCTCCGATCCGACGCCCAGGGCCTTCGAATCGCCGCCGCCCAGGCCCTGGAGCCGTTCGGCCCGCAAGCCGCGCCGGCGATCCCGGACTTGCAACGCCTCCAGGCCGACGCCGACCCGTACATCCAGGAGGCCGCCACGCGGACCTTGAGCGCAGTCGAGGCTCCCCCGCGGCTGCCAACTGCGGCCCCGTGAACCTGGCGTGAACTCCGGTCGATCACGGCCGTCGGTCTTCGAGGTCAAGGAGTTCGGACCTCGACCAGAATTCCCACCAACGTCGCTTCCTGAGGGATGAGGCTTCTCGTTCGGTGAGCCGAGCCGGCCGGTGCCCCGGCACCGCGTCGGCTGGTGGGATGGGGTCGCGGCCGAGGAGTTCGGCGACCCGGCCGTCCTGCTCCAAGATCGCGTCCGTGATCGCGAACACCTGGCGGGCGATCGGCCGGCCCACGACCTCGTCTCGCCGCAGGGCCTTGGAAGCGACGTTCGGGTCGTCGATCCGCCCTTCCGCGTCGACGACCATGAATCCGGGACCATCCTCGGCCAGGCGGTAAAGGAGCGAGACGACCGACCGGTCGGCCCCCGAAGTCCCCTCGCCCCACGCGCCGAGGACGACGTCGAAAGTCGCCCCATGCTCGACGACCCGGCCCAGCGTCGAGTGGACGTAATAGGCGGCGACGGCGGCGTCGGGCGTTGCGACGAAGCCCCAGACCCGGCGGCTGTGGTGGCCGCAGCATTCGCAAACGCCGGTGTCCTTCGACCCGGCGGGCTCGATGATCAGGCTCGGCGTCTCCGACGAAGGCCCCATGCCACGTCCTCTCAAGTCCTCGCGATCGTCACCAGTACGAAGCCACGACGAGCCGGACGCCCTCGGGCGACCCGAGAGCCGCCAGGCGGGGCGGCACGTCCTCATGAAAGTCGGGAGCGATCTCGGCGTAGGATTCCAGCCATTCCACCGTGATGCCGTCCCGCCGCCAGCCGGCGTAGGAAATGGGGAGGTCCTTCGGCCAGCTCGACGCGGGAAAGCCCCGCGGGCAACCGGCGAAGAGCCCGGCGACGCGGGGATCGACCATCGCCCGACGCCTCATGATCCGCGTCTCCCAGCCGAAAGCCCCCAACTCGGCGCGGGTGAACCAACTCGCGTGAACCGAGTCGTCGTGCTCCAGAGGGCGGAGCCAGTCGGAGAGATGCTGCGAAAGGTCCGACGGGAGGCCGCGACGCGGGACGACGGGCGTATACGGTTCGCTCGACCGGATGACGTCCCCCGCGCCCGTGAGGATGGCCGCCAGTTCTTTCGAATAAGACTCGAACAGCGGCCTCGGCATGAATTCCCTCTCGGCGTGCGGATCCCGATCCTCGGGTCGATCGTGCGGCCAATGCCTCGGATCGGGGCCCGTCATTTCCGTCCAGAGCGGATCTTCATATTGCGGATTCGGCACCCACTCTCCGGGGAAGAGCCAGGCTCCCTCGACCAGGACTTCCGCGAAACACTGGATATAGACGCCCACGCCCGGCGACCTCCACTCGGCTCCCGCATCCTCGCGCCGCCCCCCTCACCGTGTTGAGGGGGGCGGACATTGGGCAGGTTCGTCACCGCGTCAGCTTGTCGTAGCCGGGGGTGACTTCCTTGACGTTGGGGGTGACGTCGGCGTCGGCGAGGCCGGTGGTCCAGGCGAGGGCGCCGAGGAGGAGGCCCTGGTAGTTGGGGTTGGTCCAGACGTCCTCGCGGTGGCCCATCGAGGTGTAGAAGACGCGGCCGTCGCCGTGCTTGCGGGCCCAGGTGGAGGGGAAGTCGGGGCGGTTGTACATGAAGCCATTCATCCCCTCGGTCTTCTGCACGAGGATCACGTGCAGGTCGTCGGGCATGTTCTTCAGCGCGTACCACTCGTCGTTGATGTCGAACGACGAGGCCTTGCCGAAGCCGTCGGCCAGGCCGGGGAACTTGGGGTCGACGACGGCCTGAGTCGCCACTTGCTGCGGGCCGTGCGAGACGAACTCGCCGCCGATCATCTGGATGAACGGGTCCTCGGCCCCCTTGTTGCGCGCGCCGTGGTGGCCGAAGGTGTCGGTGGCGCAGTGCATGCCGACGAAGCCCTTGCCGCCCCGGATGGCGTCGTAGAGGGCCTTCTCGCCGTCGGCCGAGAGCGGGGGCGTCTTGTCGGTGCCGGGCGTGGTCAGGTCGCCGGTGGTGTAGAAGACGAAGCCGTCCCACTCGCCGATCTTGTCGGGTTCGAACAGCCGGCCGTCCTTGGAGGCGACGACCTCGAAGCCGTGCGCCTTGCCGATCTCGGTGAGGATCTTCTCCGAGTGCGCCGGGGCGTCCCCCTGGCGGGTGACGACCGAGTGCGGGAAGCCCGAGCTCTTGGTGAAGTAGAGCACCTTCTTGGGGGCCCTGGCCGTCGCCCCGAGGGCCCGGGAGAGGACGCCCGAGCCCAGCCAGGCGGCGCCCGCGCTCGCGAGCAGATCTCGACGGTTGATGTTTCGCGACATGTCTGCGGTTCTCCTGCGCAAGGGGAGGCTGGCGAGGCGGGGCGAATCGGCCCGACGCCGCGTCCCGACCCTCCCTTGTACTCCGCCCCGGACGCCGAGGGAACCCGCCGCCGCGCCGAGGCCCCGCACCACCCTGATCAGGCGTCGACCGACGCCGGGCTTTCCGCTTGCAAGCGGCGGGGGGTCGGAGTAACCTCCAGGAGAATTTCGATCCCCCCGGGGATTTCGACTCAAGGCGACGATCCACACCAACGCACGGACGCTGACGCCTCGCCAGGTGTCCGGCCTCGGCCCGGAGACACTCCAAGGATGTCCCAGCTCACAGCGCCACCGGAGGCCGCAGGGAGCGTCACGCTCTCCAAGCTCTCGGTCTCGATCCGCGGCAAGCTCCAGTTCATGGACTATCTCGTCCGCGCCGCCGTCGCCGACGTGGAGCGGTTCCAGGACGAGCCCGACCCGGGCACCCGGATCTTCATCAAGCAGCTCGTCGAGATGCACACGGCCAACCTCCGTCAGGAGAGCCAGCACCTGCAGGCCATCGGCGAGCTGTGCGACCTGCTCGACGCCCAGGTCCAGTCGCCCGAGCCTGGCTTCCCGGCCGGAGGCCCCTCATGAGCGCCTCGACCGAGAACGGAACCCCGACCCTTCGCGAGTTCCACGACCCGGAAGGCCACGGCCGCCCCTACGACGACCACGAGGCCCCCGACGCGGCCCCGGGCGACCTGGTCTCGCCCGACCTCCGGAGGTACCTGGCCGAGATCAAGGGACAGGCCCAGTTCCTCCTGTATCTGGCCGACCAGATCGAGGAATCCCTGGACCAGCTCGTCCAGGAAGGGGACCCCTGCCACGGCGCCTTCCTCTGCAAGGTGCTGGGGATGTACTCCGCCCAGCTCGAGACCAAGCATCAGGGCCTGGGCGAGAAGATCGCCGAGACCTGCCAGGAAGTGTACGTCACCGTCCGCGAGCGCGAGCACGGCTGACGAGAGGATGGAAGGCCGATCGCCGGCCCGGGCCAGGCGGGGGAGAAGCAGGCGTCGCCTCCGGTGCGTCTTTCGCCGCGCGGATCGCGCGACGTCCGACGCCGCCGTACGTCTCGCCCCGCCCGGGAAGGGGGGCGAGCGGGAGCACCGCGTGGAACGTCGACGACGCCTGCTCTTCCAGATTACCAAGCACGACGCGTCGCTTCGGCTGGCGCCTCGCTCGGTCGTTAGGAAAGCCATCGGCCCCGGTCGCGAGGTTTCATCACTCGTTCCGCCGGAAAGTCGAATCCGTCGGGAGATCCTCCCCCACCGAACGCCGGGCTCGACCGCGTCGCGGGGGCGGGTCGCGACGGCCTGAGCGACCGCCGCGCCGATGCCCGGGATTACTTCTTCCCCTTGGCGTATTCGAGCCAGCCCTGGCCCTGCCAGGCGTACACGACGGGATCCTTGTCCCCGAGTACGAACGGCTCGGTCGTCGCGACCATGATGAAGCTCCCGTCCACCACCCTGGCGAAACGCCCCGTGGACTCCTCGGGGATCGGGTTGAACTCGGCGACGAAGACGGCGACGAAGCGGCCGTCGGGCTGCGGCGTCAGCGTCACGTTGCCCGGCTCGGCCGCGCCGTTGTCGACGTCGCCGTAGGTGAAAGCCAGCCGATCGCCGTTCGCGGCGATGAACACGAACGGCTCGGAGCTGGAGAATTCCGCGGTCGTCGGGCTCGTGAACTGGATGAGCGCGAAGCTCCCCTCGCCGAAATACCGCCCGAGTTCCGTGGCCTGGCCGACCGCGAAATGGTGGGCCGGCTCGTCGGGGACGACGGGCAGGTAGCTGGCGATCCCGCCGCCCGTCACCTTGAACGGTTTCACCTGGGCCTCCGCCCGGGGGATCACCAGGGCGAGGATCGCGAGCAAGGCGGCCTTCGAAACGATCGAAGTCGGTTTCATGGTGCGAATCATGGGGAATCTCCGGCCCGCGTGGTGACGCGACGCCCCGGCTCGACTCCGCGCGGACCGTGCGGCGAGGGGGCCACGAACCTTCGAGAGGGCCGATCGACGGCCCCGATGCCGCGATCAGGCTGGCCCGACGCGGCCTATTTCCCGTGGAAGTCGAGCGAACCTTCCAGGTCGAAGAAGAGGTCGCCCGTGAAGCCGCCGTTCATGGTCGACCGGCCCTGCGCGCCGGCCAGGCGTCCGGTCCCGCCCACGGCGACCAGCTCGGCCACGAAGCCGAAGGGATAATCCGGGTCGCCGCTCGGGAAGACCTGGCCTGTGTAAGTCGCCCTCAGCGAGGAGCCGTCCTGCGCCGTCCACGCGGCCTCGCCCCAGAAGGTGAAGTCGAACGGATCCAGGACGTGGAACCCCCCGCCCTGGAACGGGCCGAGGCGGGTCGTCCGGCCGACGAATTCGTCGACGTGGACGCCCCCCTCGGGCCTCGTCGTGCCGGATCCCCCCCCTTTCCAGTTGGGCGGCTCGCCCTTCTTCCCCCCGGCGGCGGCCCCCGCCGCGACCCCGAGCGACAGGAACGTCACGAACCCGCACCGAATCATGCCGTGGACAGGTCTCACTGGTGAGCTCCCCCTGGTGATCTGACTTGGCGTCGGCCGGCTCGCCGGGAAATCGGCCTCGAAGCGGACTCGGCCGACGGCCGGATCGAGGCGACGCGGCCCGCGACGACACGAGACGGGCGCGTGCGACCGCCGTAACGACCTCTCGGCCGACGACGACGTTTGCGTTTCAGAAGATCATGGGGCCGCGCCCCCGCAGGGCCGCCGCGGCCGTCGAGGCGGTGAAGATCGGGTCGAGACAGGAGCGGACGCCCGCAAACCGGGACGGACGCCTAGGGACCGGAACGCGTCGACGGCACGCAGGCGGTGCCGTCTTGAGGAGGACCAGGACACCGAGGTGATCGCTTGCGCTCGCGATCATGAGGACTTCCGAACACAAGCTCTTGAATGTTCGGAAAGCCCACGCCGCCCGTCAAGATGATTCTAAAAGTTTTTTAACCACCCGATTCCGCGTGCGTCGGGGTGCCGCGTCGGGCGATCAAAGGTCCCGACGCCTTCGGGGGCGGACGTTCGCCGGCCTGGCCGACGGTCCCGCGGGAGGGAGTCGACCTGCGGGGATGATGCCGGTGGGTGGGAGGCCGGCCGTGAGGATGCTTCGGCATCTGCCGAGGTGGGGTGCCCAGGCGGCGAGGGCCGGGTGCAAGGGCCCTCGCACCCGGCCGGCCGCGATCAGCTCGACTGCCGCAGCTTGGTGAAGAGCTGGCTGTAGGGGGCGTGCTCGTGCCGAGGCTCGGCGCGGAGGTCTTCGCCGAGGGGCGACTCTTCGTCGTCCTCGGCGTCGGACTCCTCAGCCACGAAGTCGTCGCCGGCCTCGGCGGTGTCGGACGCGCGAACCTCGGCGATCTCGGCGTCTTCCACTCCCTGGTCCTCGACCGACTCCACGGCCTCGGACGCGACGCCTCGGCTGAGGCGGTCGCGGTTGCGGGCCCATTCGGTCCAGGCCTGGAGGGCGGCGTAGTGATCCTCGACGAGTTCGCCGTCGGCCGGGGTGGACTCCACCGAGGTCTCGGACTCGGCGGACTCCTCGGCCTCGAAGCTCCCCTCCCAGCCCACCTCGATCAGGCCGTCCTCGATGCGCAGCGGGGGCCGGCTGGGGAGCAGCGGGGCCGGGGCGGGGCGGACCTCGGCCTCGACCTGGACGTTCGGGGTCTCGACTTCGGCCTCGGCCTCGTACCGGGGCGCGGGTCGGCTCCAGGCCGACGGCTCGACGGGGGCCGCGACCGGGCGGTCCGCCGGGACTGCGGGGGCCGGAGCGAGGACCTCCCGGCGCACGACTGGGGCCAGGGCCCGCGAGGCCCGGTCGCCGGCCAGGGCGAGCAGCCGGCGCGGGTTGCCCGCGGCGTCGCGGTGCAGCCGCTCGACCTCCGAGGCGTCGACGCCGGCCAGCAGGCGCGCCGCCTCGTCGACGTCCAGCGGCGGCAGATGGACATGCTTCGCCAGTCGGCTGGCGACCGGCCTCAGCGGCCGCGAGGCCAGCCGTCGCGCCAGGTCGGTCCGGCCGACCAAGACCACGCCCGCGAAGCCCCCCGTCGCGTGCAGGCCGTCGCAGAGGGCCTCGATCTCGGCCCAGACCTCGGCCGAGGCGTGCTGCGCCTGTTCGACGACCAGGAGCCAGGGCCGGCCCTCGCGGGCGTCGTCTTCCAGGGCCTCGGCGAGGGCGATCCGCAGGGTGGCCGGGCGGTCGGCGGCGCAGGCCGCGCCGAGCCGGGCGGCGGCCAGCGTCAGGAAGTCGACCGCGTCGATCGTCGGGGCGACCTCGACCACGGCCGCCCGCCAGCCCTCGGGGAGCCGGTCGACGAGCCGCTTGCGCAGCCAGGTCTTGCCCGCGCCGGCCTCCCCGGTGAGCAGCAGGACCGGGCCGGCGCCGGGGGCGCCCGGGAGGGTCGAGCCGAGCGATTCGAGGGCCGTGCGCCGGCTGGCCACGGCGTCCCCCGCACCCGACCCGGGGCCCGCGACGGGCCGAGGTTCCGGGGCGCTTCCCTGCGGGGCGTTGTGCCGATTCCGCTCCATGATCGACCGACTCCTTGATTGGCTCCTTCGGGCGACGCGGCGGTCGCCCGATCGGTCCCCGACTTCACGCATCGACGGCCGAGGGGCCGCGTCGTCTCGTCGTGGCCGCCGGCGCGCGGACCGCCCGGCGGATTTCCCGCAATCTCATGATCGACGCGACCCGCCTCCACTCTTGAATGCCGCGTCGGACGGGACGGCGGCGAGGCTTGCGGGCGCGTTGTCGGCGATCCCGAGATTTTGTAGGATGAATCGGGTCGTGCGGCATACAGGGATTTCGCCGAGGACGCGGTCGCGGCCCCACGGGGCCGACGAGACCGCCTGCGCGAGGGGGCTGGGGATTGGCGACGAGCGGCGGCGCGGCCAGCGCGGAAGATCGAATCGGCGCGTATCGCGTCGTCCGGGTGATCCACGCGGGCGTCACCTCCGTCGTCATGGAGGTCGCCGACGAGTCCACCCACCGGCGTTACGTCGTCAAGCAACTGGCGGCCTCGCGGTGCGACGACGCCTCCGAGCGCCGGAAGTTCGCCTTCGAGGCCAAGCTCGGCCTGGAGCTGCGGCACCCGAACCTGATCCGGGTCCACGAGTTCGTCAACGACCGCGAGCAGCCGTACTTCGTGATGGAGTACTTCCCCGGGCTCAACCTGAAGCTCCCGCTCTCGCGGCCGAACGTCTACCCGATGCCGCGCGAGCACCTGCGCAAGATCATCCGCCAGGCGGCCTCGGGCCTCGCCTTCATGCACGAGAAGGGCTGGGTCCACCGCGACGTCAAGCCCGAGAACATCCTGGCCGACCGCGGCGGCGAGGTCCGGGTGATCGACTACACGATCGCCATGCGGCCTCGCTCGGGCCTCGCCCGGCTCTTCGGCGGCAAGATCCCCCGCCAGGGGACGGGGACCTACATGGCCCCGGAGCAGATCCGCTGCGAGTCCCCCGCCCCGACCGCCGACGTCTACAGCTTCGGCGCCACCTGCTACGAACTGGCCTGCGGCCGGCCCCCCTTCCGGGCCAACTCCCAGCAAGAGCTGCTGAACAAGCACCTTCGCGAGAAGCCCCTGGCCCTGACCTCGCGGGACGACCAGATCACCCCGGAATTCAGCGAGATCGTCCTGCGGATGCTCCGGAAGAACCCCGAAGAACGCTTCGCCGGCCTCCAGGAATTCCTGGCCGTCTTCCGGAATATCCGGATTTACCGGAACGACCCCGACCCGTGCGCCGATAATCGGGACGGGCCCTTCGCCTGAACTCGTCCGGCCCCGCCCCCCCGACCGCGACCGCGACCGTGCGTCCCCGAATTCGAGGATCAAGCGTCCCATGCGCAGCGCCCACGAACAGCGTCTCCCCTTCGAGGCCCCCATCTACGAGATGGAGCAGCGGCTCGGCGACATGGAGGCGCAGTACGCCAAGAACCGCGCCGGCGGCGACAACTCGAAGATCGGCGAGCAGATCCGCCGCCTCCGCCGCGAGCTGGCGGCGCTCAAGCGCGAGATCTACTCGCAGCTCGACCCGTGGCAGACGGTGCAGGTCTCGCGACACCCCCAGAGGCCCCAGACCCGCGACTACATCGACATGCTGTTCGGCCAGTTCCTGGAGCTTCACGGCGACCGCGCCGTCGGCGACGACCAGGCGATCGTCACCGGCCTGGGCTACCTCGACGACGTGAAGGTCATGTTCGTCGGCCACCAGAAGGGGAAGAACCTGGCCGAGCGCACCGCCTGCCACTTCGGCTGCGCCCACCCCGAAGGCTATCGCAAGGCGATGCTCAAGATGCGGTTCGCCGAGAAGTTCGGCCTGCCGATCGTCACCTTCATCGACACCCCTGGCGCCTACCCCGGGATCTCGGCCGAGGAGCGCGGGCAGGCCGCGATCATCGCCGAGAGCCTGATGGAGATGTCCGGCATCGCCACCCCCATCGTCTGCGTCGTCATCGGCGAGGGGGGCTCCGGCGGCGCGCTCGGCATCGGCATCGGCGACCACCTGGGGATGCTCGAGCACACCTACTACTCCGTCATCAGCCCCGAAGGCTGCGCCACCATCCTCTGGAAGGGTGCCGAGCACGCCCCCAAGGCCGCCGCCGCCCTGAAGTTCACCAGCCGCGACCTGCTCCGCTTTGGCATCATCGACGAGATCATCCAGGAGCCCCTCGGCGGCGCCCACCGCGACCACGCCGAGATGTCCACCGCCCTCAAGCAGTTCCTCCTCCGCAACATCCGTCGCCTCAACACCGTCCCCAAGGACGAGCTGCTCCAGCGCCGCTACGACAAGTATCGCAAGATCGGCGTCTTCCACGAGCAGGCCCCCGACATCGAGATCCGCCGCAACGGCCACGCCCCTTCGCCCGCCTGACCCGCCCCCCGGAGCAAGAATCGCGGCGGGCTTCGCGGACGCCCAAACCCTCTCGGGCGAGGAATGGCGTGAATCCTGAGACTCCATTCTCAGTTGCGAGTCGATCGCCCAAAAGTTTTCCCCCATTTTCGTTGCCCGGTCCCCTCCGCCTCGGCCATGCTCCTTAGCTGGTATCCGGATGACTTCGGACGATCCCCCGCCAACGCCGGGCCCAACTTCCATCGAATCCGCCGATGACGCGGGCGACTTTCACGGGCTGGCCGGTGCTGATTTCCGCCAAGAGAGGCCGCTTTGAACCTTACACAACGGCTGATCCGCCCCTACATCTTCCGCGAATTGCCAGGCTGGGGGCGACTGTACGGTCGGTTCGTGGGCGACTATCGGCGCGACGTGCACTGGGCCGGCGCGGGTCGGCGCACGATCCGGGGCAAGCTCCACGGCTACGAGATGGACCTGGATCTCTCCCACTGGTCGGAGCGGACCACCTACTTCCTGGGCCGATTCTACGACCTGGAGATGCAACTGCTGCTCATCGGCCTCCTACGTCCCGGCGACCGCTTCGTGGACGTCGGCGCCAACATCGGCATGATCTCGCTGGTCGGGGCCAGGTTAGTGGGGGAATCGGGGGTCGTGGACGCGTTCGAGCCGAACCCTGCGTGCGCCTCCCGCATCGAGTCCTTCGTCGCCCGCAACCGGATCTCCCAGGTCCGCATCCATCGCATGGGCGCGGGCGAGGCCGACGCGGAACTGACCCTGACCATCCCCCGTCGCAACGCCGGCGAGGCGAGCCTCACCCGATTCGACGGCGAGGCGATGGACCCCGAGGCGTTCGAGCGCGTCTCCGTCGCCGTCCGCCCGGCCGACGCGGTCCTGGACGAGGATCCGCGCCCTCCCGTCTTCATCAAGATCGACGTCGAGGGCTACGAGTGCTTCGCGCTCAAGGGCCTGGCCGGGACGCTCGCCCGGCATCGCCCGCTGGTCGCCACCGAGGTGGCCGCCGACTACCTGAAGCAGGCCGGCTCCACCCCCGCCGATTTGGCCCGCATCCTGGAAGGGCTCGGTTACCACGGCTGGAGCATCACCTCGCGTCGCGTCGGCCTCCGGCGCGAGCTGGCCCTGGAGCCGATCGATCCCGCGTCGACGTTCTACAACGCGCTCTGGATCCCCGACGAGGGCCCCGCCCGGGAACGCTTCCTCGCGAGCTTCCCGAACCTGGCTCGCCTCGTCAGCGCCCCCGGCGTGGCCGTCGCCCCCTGACGCCACGATCGGTCCCCGGCGCGGCGGCCCGGCCCGTCCCGTCACCGCGCCGCGTCGGCCGCGGGCAGGCGGATCGTGAACCGCGAACCCCCGCCGGGGACCCCGTCGACGGCGATGGTCCCGCGCGAGGCGCGGACGATCCGCTGGACGACCGAGAGGCCCAGGCCGACGCCGCCGCGCCCCAGCAACCGCGCGCGGGGGGACCGGTAGAACGGCTCGAACGCGGCGTCGCGCTCCTCCTCGGTCAGGCCGCAGCCGCGGTCCGAGACCGACAGCACGGCAGCGCCCGGCTCGCCGCGGACGGACACGACGACCGGCGTGCCGGGCTCGCTGTACTTCAGGGCGTTGTCGATCAGGTTCTCGACCGCCTGCGCCAGCAAGGGGGGATGCGCGCGGACCCAGACCGGCCTCGACTCGCCCGCCAGGCCCAGGTCCGACGCCCGGGGCCGACCGTCCCAACGCCGGAGCAGCTCCGGGAGCCACGCGGCCAGGTCGATCGGCTCCTCGCGCGGTGGATCGGCCTCGGATTCGGCACGCGCCAGGAAGAGCAGCGATTCGACGATCTGGTTCAGGCGCGCGGCCTCGCGGCGGACCTGGTCGAGCGTCTGCTCGTACTCCTCGGCGGGCCGGGGGCGACGACGCACCACGTCCACCAGGCTGAGCATCCCGGCGATCGGCGTCCGCAGTTGATGCGAGGCGTCGCCGGCGAACCGCCGCTGGCGCTCCAGCGCCTCGCGACGCCGCTCCAGGAGCGCGTTGAAGGCCCCCGCCAGCTCCTCCAACTCGTCGCCCGTCTCCGGCGTGGGCAGGCCCCCCTGATCGTCGGCGTCCCCCTTGGCGCGGGCCGCGGCCGCCAGCCGGGCGATCGGCGCCAGCGCCCGACGGCAGAGCCGGCCCCCCAGCGCGGCGCAGGCCAGCCAGGTCGACGCCGAGGCGGCCGCCAGCGTCAGCCCCAGTCGGGCGACGCCGGCGTCGACCGGCCCGGGGGCCAGGGCGGCGATCAGGATCAACTCGTCGTACTCGCCGTCGTCGGGCTCGTCGGGGTCCGGCCTCCTCCCATCCTGCCGGAGCATCTCCGCGAGCCGCAGGCGACGGCGTCCCACCCGCCAACCGGGATGGTTGGAGAAAGCCGCAGCGTCGCCCTCGGCCCCGTCGAGCGTCCCCGGAACGGCCAGCGGCGGGCTCGGGCCGGGGGCCGACTCCCAGTTCGCCGATCGGTCCACGACCCGCCCCCGGCCGTCCTGGATCGCCCAGCGGACCTGGTCGATCGCCGGGTCGACGCCCATGGTGATCCGGCGCTCCTCGGGCTTCCACTCCAGGCCGTCCGCCTCGAAATGGACGGCCGCCTCCAGAGCCGCGAGGGTCCTCCGCATGTGGTCGTCCAGCCCGCGATGGAGATACGACCGGCCCAGCGCGTACAACGTCGCCGAGAACGCCAGGAGGACCACTGCCAGCGTCCCCAGGAAGTACAGCAGCAGCCGGGTCGCCAGGCTCACGTCCCCTCCTCCTGGGCCGATCCGGGGGGGCGGCCGAACGAGTAGCCCCGGCCCCGGTGCGTGTGGATCAGCCGCTCGCCGTACGCCTCCAGCTTGCGGCGAAGCTCGAAGACGTGGACTTCCAGCGTGTTGGAGATCCCGTCATACCTCTCGTCCCAGACGTGCTCGTAGATCCGCGTCCGCGAGAGCACCTGCTCCGGGTGCCGCACGAAGTAGAGCAGCAGCGCGTACTCCTTGGCCGTCAGTTCGATCCCCTTGCCGGCCCGGGCGACCCGCTGGGTGGCGAGGTCGATCGCGACGTCGGCGTGGCCCAGCCGCGTCCCCCCCCTCCCCTCGCCTCGCCGCACCAGCGCATGGACCCTCGCGAGCAGCTCGTCGAACGCGAAGGGCTTGCACAGGTAGTCGTCCGCGCCGCCGTTCAGCCCCTTGACACGGTCCGAGACCGCGTCGCGAGCGGTCAGGAACAGGACGGGCGTGTCCGGGTCGCGCTCACGCAGCCGCTTGAGGATGGACAGCCCGTCCTGCGACGGCAGCCACCAGTCCAGGATGACGACGTCCCAGCCCCCCTCCGCCTGGAGGGCCCGCCAGCCGGCCTCGCCGTCGGCCTCGCGCTCGACGGTGAATCCTTCCTCGCGCAGCCCCCGCACCAGCGACTCGCCGATGAGTTCGTCGTCCTCCACCACCAGGATTCGAATGCCCATGGATCGGCCCCCTCGCGCGCCCCGCGACGAGAGACGCCGCGCTTTCCTGGGATTCTATCGGCCGAGACCTTCACATCCAGGGACGCGTCCCGCTCGCGACCCCCGACGACGCGGGCAGGAGCCCCATCTCGTCTCGCCGATCGGCCCCGCCGCAGAGCCCGCGCCAGGCCAGTTCGTCGCGACCCGCGGAGTCGTCGACCGCCTCGGCCCAATCCTCCTCATCCTGCTCGTCCCCTTCGATGAGCAGCCGGTCGAAAAACTGGAGCACCAGGGGCCCCAATCCCAGGGCCATCCCCCAGGCCCCCACCAGGCAGGTCGGCAGCGTCAGAACCTCGAACGCCTCGTATCCCATGATCCATCCTCCCTCGTGTTCGACGTCCGGGGCGGGGTCGTCCCGCCCGACGTGAGGAAGGATAGAGGCCCAAGCTTAGGCCGCCGTTAGGCGAGGTTAAACTCGGGATAATGTCGCTGAACACCAAACCGAGGATCGACTTGCGCTCGAAGGAGACCGCCTCTGACCGAAAGTGGGGCCGTGAGGGGCGACCGACGGCACGGATTCCTCGCGATGCTGATCAGATCGCGTCGAACGAGGCCAACCGCGCCGCCAAGACCCAACTCATGGGATCGTGCGCGGGCAGGCCGTGCGCCCGTCGAAGATGGGCGTCGGCCTGCGTCGAGAGCCCTTGCGCACGGGACCATTCGGCGAGGACGAAGTGGCATCCTCGGCGCTTCTCGACGGCCCGGTTGTGCTCCCAGGCGGAATCGGACTCGTTCACATCGGTCAAGGCGAGCAGTTCCGCCTCGCTGAGGTCGCCGGCGAGGAAGCGAGCCAGGGGGACCGGCCACGCCACCAGCTTCTCGTCGCGAGTCCCAGCGACCGCAGCGTCGTCCAGATACCAATCCAGGTATTCCCGGATCGCCGCCAGCCCCAGTTGCGGCTTGCCCTCGAACCGCCGGGCGAGGTCGATCCAGACGAACCGTTCCGCCCCAAGCTCAGGAGAATACCGATACACATGGCGGAAGTCCTGCCGGGAGAAGTCCTCGGCCGCCTCGGACCAACGCCGCTGGACGTAGCGGACGTATCCCCGATCCATCCGGGACCCATGCGCATCAGGCTGGAGGCGGATCGCCTCGTCGAAATCCTCCAGCGCCTTCCTGAGTTCCCCCTTCTTGCCCCACACCAAGGCGCGTCGGCGATGGTAATCGGGGTCGAGCGGGTCGAGCGTGATCGCCCGGCCGAAGTCGGCCAGGGCGAGGTCGTATCGATGCCACTCCTCGTGGAACGAGCCGCGAAGGGCGAACAAGGACGGACCCTCGGGGTCGAGTTCGACAGCTCGATCCAGGTCGTCCCGGGCCGAGCCGTTACCCGACATGGCGAGGAGACATCCCCGGCTCCGCCAGAAGGTCGGCTCATCGGGCTCGCGCGATCGCCTCGCTGAAATCGTCGAGGGCGAGCTGATTCCGACGTTCATCCCAGTAAATCCGCCCGCGCTCCCAGTAGAGCCAGGCGTCGGTCGGGTCGTTCTCGATGGCCCGCGTCAGTTCGTCGATATCCGCGTTCATTCGGGCGGAGGCTGATCGATCCCCCGGCATGCGATGTGGAACCTGGGCGACAGGTCGTGGCCGTGCCCCGGACCCGACTCACGATAGCCCCCCGATCGCCCGCCTGCAAGCCGGGGCGAGATGGCTGGAGTCGACCACGCCCCTGAAGTCCCATCCACGAGATGCCTTCCTGGGTTCAACCTCGTCGGGCGACGAGTTCGGCATGCCGATTGATGATCACTCAACCAGGACGGCGACGGCTCGCCGCGGAAGGGTCGGCCAGCGGACGATTCGCGATCGCGACGGGGGGAGAGGCGATGACGATCCGACTATCGGAGGCCGAGCGGAGCCGGATCCGCGGCATGGTCGCGCGGCCGAGGAGCCGCAGGCAGAAGTATCGCGCCGAGGCGCTGCTGGAACTGGACGAGGGGCGGCCGATCGAGGAAGTCGCGCGTCGGTTCCGCGTCGGCGTCGAGCGGGTCGAGGGGTGGGCGGAGGCGTTCTCGGCCCGCCGCCTCGCCTTCCTCGCCGAGCCCGACGCCGGCCGCCCCCGGCCGATGCCCGAGGCCGACGAGGAGGATTGAGCGACCCGCACGCCCGTCGCCGTCGATGCGGGGACGGCCGAGGTGCCGATCGCTTCACCCCCCCCATCGATCTCGAAGGCGGGCCGGCCCTGACCTTTGCTTATGGCCCAGGTCCCATGCCGCGAACCTCGCGCAGTTCGGAGGAACAAGGTATCATGGCAGCGTCCAGGAGATCGGCGAGACGGCGCGATCGATCGCCAGGTCGACGGTTCGCTGAGCAGCCGGCGCGAACTTCCTCTACCTTCGGCAGGCTACCGATCGACCCTCGTTCCTGCGGGGCGGCACTTTGGATCGCATCAAGGCGTACGTCGTACTCGTCCGGGAGTTGGAGCGGTTCCGTAGCCTCCCCCATGAGGAACTCTTGCGGCTCATAGGCGGCCCGACCATCGAGAAGACGGTGGAACATGAGGCGGGGCCGTTCGTGGTCGAAGTCCGGTTCGAGGGGGACGAGAACCGAGAAGGAACCGTCCGCATCCGCGCAACCGCCAACGGGCCGAGTTGGTGGCGGTTGGAACGGATGGAAGAAACGGCCCTGGTCTCCCCTCCGACGGTCGAGGGATGAATCCGTAGCCTGTCATCGGGCGAGCGTCGGACCGCGAGGCGATCCGCCTCGACTCGGCCGGGCTTTCAGCTCGCCGGCGGCTTCAGGGGGCCGAGCCCCAGGACCTTCTCGACCTCTTCCGCAGCGATCGCCAGGCGGCCGATGAGATGGCGATGCAGGTCCGTGACGCCGTCTAGCACCTGATCGGCCGCCTGCATCAATTGGATGGGGCTGTCGAGCGGCGGCATGACCGGCAGCAGGTGCTGCTCAAGCGTGAGGGGGCCGTCGGCGTCGAGGAGCGGCGAGTGGTCGGTCGCGGCGAGGGTGCGTCGGATGGCGGCAAGCCGATCGCCCAGCGCCCGGCAGGACTTCGCCGCCGCCTCGCCGAAGCTCTCCAGGGCCTTGGCCTTGGCCTGGACGGCCATGAGGGCGACCTGGGCAACCACCTGGTTCGCGTGCATCAGACCGGACTGGGATTCGACGACCTGCCGGGCCAGGTATGCGGCGGTCGGGTAGATGGTCCGGCTCCCGGATCGGCGCGTCGGCCCGCCGGCGACCCGCTCGGCGACGCGGTCGTCCTGGAGCAGCGCCAGGGCGATCGCCAGGCGTCGAGCGGCGGCCTCCTGGAACGGTTCGAACGCCGATTCGAGCCTTCGAATCCCCTCCTTCGCCGCCGCAAGGGCCGCCTCGGCGGCGAGGGGGGTCGCCTCCCGGAGGTCGAACTCGGCGGGCGCGATCCGCACGCCTGAGCGGAGCAGCAACGCGGCGGCCTCGGCCTTGACCGCGCGGGGCGCGAGCACGTTCAGCCGCCCCAGCGCGGCGAGATTGGCCTCCTGGGCGACCTCCATGTCGCGTCTTGCGTCGATCAGCTCGGCCTTCGCCGCCTTGAGGTCGGCGGGCGCGACGGGGAGTTCCGGGGGGAGCGGCAACGGCTGGATCAGGCTGATCGAATCCATGAAGAATCGGTCGAACGCCTCGACGGCCTGCGGGCCGGTCGCCTCGGCGGGCGACGGGACGACGACTTCTTCCTGGCACTTCGGGCAGCGTCCACGACGTCCCGCATGGCCGTAGGCCACGCGGAAGGATCCTCGACACGACGGGCACTCGACCGCGATCGACATGACGCAACCTCGCTTCACGAAGCCGTTAGACGTCCCCCCGCCCCCATCCCCGCTCGATCCGCGCGATCCATGCTACCCGTGTCGCGATTGGAAAAGCAGGCCCCCAGGCGCGGGGCAGTCGGGCCGTGGGACCACGAGGGCCCCCCCCGGCCCCCCGCCGCCCCGCACGTACGCCTTTGGGCATCGGCGCCAAGGATTCGACGAGGACTGACCGACCCGCGCGCCCGAGCCACGAGACGAGGTCGTCGCTTTCTCGCATCGCCGAGTCCTCATCCGGCCGGCCGGGCGCATCGTCCACCTAAGGGACCTTGCGCTCGCGAGGTTCCCGGCGACGGTCGGAGAGGTCGAAGCGATGCGCTGGAATGAGACGACGACGCCCGGTTCGGTCGGCCCTCCACGGGGCGATCGCCGCTGTTGCGGGTTCCGGGTCCCGAAGATCGAAGCGCTCGCGCGAGGATCGAGGCGTCCCCTCGGTCGCGAGGTCTCGGCGAGCCGGGGCCACCAATCGTTGCGACGAATCGCGCCGAACGAACCCAATTCCTCGAAGCCAACCACGAACCTAAACCTCTACCATTCAAAATCTTACGTCAAACGAGCCAGTTTCGAGCGTGCGCAAACGAACCCAAACCGAAGCCGATCTGGATCGGTCGACATGGGGCCGGAGTCGCGTCTCGCGCCCGGAGGCCGTCGCGTCTACGGCCGGCGGTTCGAGGTCCGGCGAACGCCGCCGACGGGGCCGAGGCGAGGGAGGTCGGGCGAATCCTCGAAAGCGCGCCGAACGAACCCAATTCCGGGGGCGGAGAACTGAGGTCAACGTCCATCGAGAAAACGACTTACGTCGATCGGGTTCATTCGCGGGTCGGTCGAACGAACCCAATATCGGGCCGGGCCGCCCCGGTGGGGTCGGGGCGGCCTTGGCCGAGCTCAGCGGAGGTAGATGGGGCGTTCGACGACGAGGCCGGGCTCGATCCTGGACTTGAGTTCGTGGGCGTCGAGGGCGAACAGGGGGCTGATCTCGATGGCGAAGGGGACGGTCCCGTCCGAGCGGCGGGGGACGACGGCGCCGGCCTGTTCGAGCCAGCCGCCGAACAGGTCGCTCATCCGCTGGTGGACGGTGGCCGGCGAGTCGGGGCCGACGGCGTTCTTGAGCGGCTCGAACTCCACGGCCCGGTCGGTCTCGACGATCACGAACCGCTCGGAGGCCGGCAGGGCGTCGAAGATGAACTGCTCGAACTTGACCGCGTTGGGCTCGGCCGGCTGGACCGTCCGGCCGTCGGGGGCGAGGAACGGGACCTTCTTGATCGCCCGGTGGAAGGGGAGCTTCAGGCCCCCCACGAGCCGCTCGACGAACGCGGTCTCGAAGGCGTGGATGGCGATGCTGCCGGCCCAGTAGGCGAGCTGGCCGTCGTCGCCGCGCTTCTCGGCGAGGGCTTTGGGGAGGTCGGAGTACTCGATGACCTGGGGGCGGTCGTCGACCAGGACGACGACGCCGACCTTCTCGTCCGGGGCCATCTTCTCGACGACCTTGAACGACATCTCGGCCTGGGCCTGGCGGTGGAGGCCGATGAAGGTCGGGTCGGCGATCTCGACCAGGGCGTTGTCGACCTGGAAGTAGAAGAGGGTCCGGACGCCGCGATCGCCCATCTCGGCGAGGCAGCTCGGCTCGCAGCCGGCGTCGCCGGGGCCGGCCAGGGCGGCGAGCGTGCCGCCGTGGCCGTCGGGGCTCATGGCGAGCCGGTCGCGGCCGGCGAGCAGGATCTTGCCCGTCTCCAGGTCCACGGCCGGCATCCGACCCTGGACGAAGAACCGGACGTGGTCCAGGCCGAACCGGTCGTGCTTCTCGAAGAACTCGACCGTCGTCTCGTGGTTCTCGGGGCTGGTCATGACGTACAGCGGCGGCTGCTTGCCGTGGCGGCGGCCCAGGGCGACGAGCTTCTCGGCGTGGATCTGGAAGAGGCTCGCGGAGGAGACCGGGCCGATCGGGAACGTCCCCTTGGGGCCGGCGAAGCCCAGCCGCGTGCCGGAGCCCCCCGCGACCAGCACCACGCCGACCTCGCCGGCGGCCAGGGCCTCCTCGCCCGCCTCGGTCGCCCGCCGCCGCGCGGCCCGCTCGCCGTCGGTCTGGGGCATCCGGACCACGTCGATGGGGAGGACCCGATCGGCCGCGACCTCGGGAGCCTCGCCGCCGCCTCGCACCAACTCGGCGATCAGGCGGTCGAGCTGCTCGAAGTCGATCGACTCGATCTCCTTCGCCAGCAACTCACGCCCGTCCTCGTCGAGGTCGTCCCAGAATTGAAGCAGATGCTCCTGACCATGCTTCCCCAGCCGTCCCGCCAGATCCTGCTTCAGAGCCATCGCGCGGCATGCTCCTGATTGATCGCCTGAGCGGCGCCCGTCGCCGTGTCCTCGTCGGCGCACCCGTACAGTAGGATAACAATTTCCGGCTGCTTCGGCATCCTCGCGACCGCCCTACGCCCGATCGGGCCGGGGCCGACGCGGCGGGGTGGGCGGTTCAGCCGGCGTCGGCCGTCGGGCGGGCCTCCCGGGGCGTCCGGCGCAGGATCTCGGCCAGGGCCTCGGCGAGCTTCGCGTTCGCGGCGGGGGTGGAGGGCCGTCCGCGACGAAAGTCAGGCGGTTCGAGGTCGGGCAGATCGCGTCGGTATTCTGCATCACGTAGTTGGGGGGACGCCGCCGGGCCGGCGACCTTGCGGACGGCGAATCTCGGCTCGACCCCGCAAGTAGTCCACCACCTGCCCCAGCGAGTCGGCCCGGAAGAGCATCCAGCCCTGGTAGGTCAGGACCAAGAACAACCCCATGGCGAGGACCGCGCCGGCGCGGCGACCGAGGTCGAGCCTCCCGGCCGGGGTCGGCCCGTGGTAGGCCCCCCAGAGGACGAAATTTCAGGCCGCGCCGTGCCAGAGCCCCCCCCAGCAGCATGGTGATCATCAGGTTGCGACGAGGCCGACTTCCCGCCGGCCGCTTCCTCCTCCAGCCCTGGCCACGGCGCCCCGTCGCAAGGCCGCCGAGGATCAGCCCGAAGGCCCGGGGGGCGACCGGCGGGATCTCGTATTCTCCCCGCGTCTCGGGCCGCACGCCGTTTCCGACGGGCGGACGCCCCGGCCCTCGGGTACCCTAGAACGGCACCACCAGCCCGTCAAAGGCCAGCTGCACATCGGACGGCAGCATGGCCTCGACTCGGGCGTGGTCGAACTCGTGCGAGCAATGCGTGAACAGGGCCCGTCGGGGCCGCAGCCGCTCGACCACCCGGAGCGCCTCTTCCAGGTGGAAGTGGGTGGGGTGGGGGTCGAACCGGAGGGCGTCGAGGACCAGGACGTCGAGCCCCCGGAGCGCCTCGAAGGTCTCTTCGGGGATCCGGTTGACGTCGGTGCAATAGGCGAGGCCCCCCACGCGGAAGCCCAGGACCTCGAACCGCCCGTGGTGGAGCCGGACGGGGAGGATGGTCTCGCCCAGGACTTCGAAGGGCCGGTACGGCTCCAGCCGCTCGAACTCGATCTTGGGGACGAAGCCCGCCGGCCAGTTGCGGGTCTCTTCGCGGAAGGCGTAGGAGAAGACCCGCTTGATGTAGTCCTCGGTGTCGGACTCGCAGAAGACCGGGACGGGCCCGCCGATCCACTTGGGGAACATCCGGGCGTCGTCGAGGCCGAAGAGGTGGTCGGCGTGGTGATGGGTGAAGGCGATGGCGTGGATCCGCCGCACCCCCTCGCGCAGGAGCTGGATGCGCATCTCCGGGGTGGTGTCGATCAGCAGGTTCCCCGCCGGGAAGGTCATCAGCACGCTCGGCCGGGTCCGGTTGTTCCGGGGATCGTCCGACGTGCAGACCGAGCAGTCGCAGCCCAGGACGGGGACGCCGGACGACGTCCCGGTGCCCAGGAAGGTCAGGCGCCGTTCCGGCGGATTGGGGCTCTCGATCAACCGACTCATCCTCCAGGCCCAGGCGCGTCCCCCCGACCGACGCCGGCCGGGCGCCTCGGGCGAGCGCCATTCTACAGCCCGAGCCCCCCTCCCCGCGACCCGAACCCCGGTAGGAGTTACGCAGTTGGCGCGATCGGCACTTGCGCCCGGGGCGGGTCGGCGGTAGTTTCGACGGCATGAACCCGCCCCGCTGCAACGACGAGGACTACATCCAGTTCCTCTTGGCCACACCCAAGGTCTGCTCGGCCCTCGAGGCCGCCCGCGTCGGGCCGCCGGGGCCCGCCGCCCCGGCCCACGACGCCTTCACCCGGCTCCTGCACCGGCTGGAGCCGGACGCCGAGGCCCTCTGGCGCGAGGTCGGGCCGCTCGTCGCCCGCGACGGCGGCGTCCTGGTCGTCGACGACAGCGTCCTGGACAAGCCCCACTCCCATCACATCGAGGCGGTCTCCCACCAGTGGTCGGGCCGCCACGGCGGCGTGGCCCGGGGCATCGGCCTGGTCACCCTGGTCTGGACCGACGGCGACCGCATCTACCCGGTCGACTACCGCATCTACCACAAGGAGGCCGACGGCAAGACCAAGAACGACCACCTCCGCGACATGCTCGCCGAGGCGAAACGCCGCGGCTTCGCCCCGCGGTGCGTCCTGTTCGACCGCTGGTATTCGGGCCTGGAGAACCTCCTGGCGGTCCGGGACCTGGGCTGGAGGTTCCTGGCGCCGACGCCGGGCAACCGTCGCCTGAGCCTGGAGCGGAGCAAGTCCGCCCGGGCCGACGCCCTGGCGATCGATCGGGCCGGCACGCCGGCGTGGCTGCCGGGGTTCGGGCCGGTGAGGGCGTTCCGGATCGTCGCCAGAGACGGCGGCGCGGAGCACTGGATCACCGGCGACCCGGCGATGACCGAGCTGGAGCGGCAGGAGCTGGACGCGCTGTCGTGGTCGATCGAGGAGTACCACCGGGGGCTGAAGCAGCACTGCGGCGTCGAACGCTGCCAGGCGAGGGCCGGCCGGGCCCAGCGGACGCACGTCGGACTGGCGATCCGGGCCTTCGTCCGACTGGAGTGGCACCGCTGGGACACCGGCGTCAGCTGGTTCGAGGCCAAGACGAGCATCGTCCGCGACGCCGTCCGCCGTTACCTGGCCGCCCCCTGGTATCGGCTCCCCGATGCGCCAACTGCGTAACTCCTACCCGGTTCCGCCGCCGCCGTCTTGACAAAGCCCCCCGCCCGCGGTGGAATGAGACCCTCAGCTAGACGGTCCGACGCACCCGTAGCTCAATTGGATAGAGCGTTAGCCTCCGGAGCTAAAGGTTGCAGGTTCAAATCCTGCCGGGTGTACTACCTAAGTCCTGCCGCAGCCCTCAGTTAGGGCTCACCCGCCCAAGGGCGGCGACGCGGCCAGAAACGGTCAACTACCGTTTTTGGAGTCGGCGTCATGCCCTGGTCCCGCGACCGCACCCCCTCCTATCGCCATCACAAGGCCTCCGGGCGGGCCGTCGTCACCCTTGACGGCAAGAACATCTACCTCGGCCCCTACGGCTCCGACGAGAGCCGGGCGGCCTACGACCGCGTCGTCGCCGAGTGGCTGGCCAACGGCCGCCGCCTCGCGTCGGACGACGTCCTCACGGTCGAGATGCTGGTCTCGCGCTACCGCGCGCACGTCGAGGCCCATTACCGCTCGCGGGAGCCGGTCAACATCCGGTACGCGGTCCGGCCGGTCCGCGAGGCCTACGGGCCGACCGATGCGGCGGACTTCGGGCCGCTCGCCCTCAAGGCGATCCGCCAGCGGTTCGTCGAGGCGGGGAACTGCCGGACGATGGTCAACAAGCGCGTCCGGATGATCGTCCGGATGTTCAAGTGGGCCGTTTCGGAGCAGCTGATCCCGGCGTCGACGTGGGAGGCCCTGCGGTCCGTCGAGGGGATCCGCCGGGGCTCGAAGGGGGTCCGCGAGGCGGCCCCGGTGAAGCCGGTCCCCGACGCGTTCGTCGAGGCGACGCTCCCCCACCTGCCCCGCCAGGTCCGGGCGATGGTCGAGCTGCAGCGGCTCACCGGGGCCCGGCCGGGGGAGATCTGCATCATGCGGACGTGCGACCTGGCGACCTCGGGCAAGGTCTGGGAGTACCGGCCGGCCGAGCACAAGACCGAGCACCACGACAAGGATCGGGTGATCTTCGTCGGCCCGGCCGCCCAGGAGGTCCTACGCCCCTGGCTGCGGGCCGACCTCCTCGCCTACCTCTTCCAGCCCCGGGAGGCGAACGAGGAGCGCATGGCGGCCAAGCGGGCGGCCCGCAGGTCGAAGGTCCAGCCGTCCCAGGCCGACCGGAGCAAGCCGGCGCCGCTCAAGAAGCCGGGCGAACGCTACACCCCAGGCAGCTACCGCCAAGCGATCACCCGCGGCGTCCAGAAGGCCAACGCGGAACGGAAGGCGAAAGACTCCGACGCCCCGGAGGTCCCGAACTGGCACCCCCACCAGCTGCGGCACTCGGCCGCGACCGCCCTGCGGCGGGAGTTCGGGCTCGACGTCGCCCGGGCCGTGCTGGGGCACTCGTCGCCGGCGGTGACGGAGGTCTACGCCGAGCTGGACGAGGCGAAGGCCCGGGAGGCGATGGAGCGGGTGGGGTGAAGCGTCCACAGCCATCGTCGGGTCGAGGACCAAAGAGCCTGCCCGAGCGAGGCTTGTTTGCGACTCATTAGGCCTTTAGGCTAAGAGCCTAAGGCGGCAACACGCTCTTGGGACCGCTAAGTCGGGAGTTTCAGACTAAGGTTTCGCTTGTAGGCGTATGCCTTACCATATTGCCAATGTCAAATTGGAAATGGCAGTCGATCTCTACGAGGCAGCCCTTAGTTCCAGGCCTAAAGGCATCGGTTTGCCTGTTCTTCAGTTCGCTGATTTCTTGATGCACGAGCTTGACGTCGCGTCCGGAAAAACGGCTGCTAGCTACAAGAAGATGCTGCAGCTTCTCCGGGCTGGTGATGCGGCTTCCCAGCCTCACCACCACGTTCGCACGATGTCCCATCACCTGCCCCATCGAACGCCACATATCGGCGATGAACCGCCAGTAGGCGTCCGAGGACTCATGCCGATCGTCGCGCGAAAGTCGACCGCGGGTAGGATGAGTCGGACCTCCCAGGAACCACAAGCGCAGCCATTGGTCCTCCTCGAAATTGGTGACGTCCAGATAGGGGGGCGACATGATCGCGCAATTGATCGGTCCAGGCAAAGTCTCGGTTAACCTGGTCAGTTGTCGCATGTCCCTATGAAGGATGACGGCATCGCCGGTCGGCGGCGGCGTTTCGTATCGGTAAATCGCCCTCGCCCTGAGCAGACCGAACACGTCCCGCTGAGGTGCGACGAGTTCACGCTCTTGCCAAAACCTAACTGAGTAGGCAGGTTTCGTACTGATCGTCCGCGGCATCTGATTGCTGAAGTACGACGACGACTTATCCATTTCCCCGTGAAGGGAACCGAGGACGAGTGCGGCGACCATTCCATCGCAACGCGAGCTTTTCCACTTCAGCTCGCTGCGAAGATACAGCAACTGCGACAATGTTTCGTCATGAAACGCGTAACGAAAGAATTCCGGGGCAGCCTCGACGGCTTCTCGCCACTTGGTTGCGACATAGCCCGATTGGAGAATCGTAAGCCGCCGTTTCAGGGTGGCCAAGGCAGGTGCGTTGGTTTTTGCTCTTGTCAGACAATAGGCCACATCATTCACATCACACGCGATGGCACGCCTCTGCATAAGGAGCGCGCACGTCGCTGTCGTGCCACGACCGCTGAAGGGATCGAGGACGACGTCACCAGGTCGCGTAAGCTCGCTAATCCATCGCTCGGCGAAGGACTCGGGAAACATGGCGAAATATGGGCAAATCGCGTGAAATCGATGCCTCATGGGGATGTCTTAGCCTTAGCAATCACATCATCGAGCCACTTTCTACAATCGGCGAGCGTCTCCGACTTGATCGAGTTTCCATAGTGCGCGATACGACAGCGATCAAAAAGTAGACCACCCGCGCGGGTGTCTTCATCCCAGCGATTTGCGACAATCCGATGCGGCACCATATAGATTCGCATGGGATCGACGAGCAGAGGCGAGACCATGTAATTCCCGCAGAAACCGCGTGGCTGAAGCTTCGGCAGATGCTCTCTCCAGTGAATGCCGGTCTTACATTGAGCGAAACCAACAAGGCTTCCAGAACGTCGATCGCGAAACCTGCGATATACGACTACGTCCAGCTTGCCGTCTCCAGCACCGGGCGACCGAGCATTAGTTCTCCAACCAATGCCTTCCTGAAGGACAGAGCAGAGGTGATTAACATGATGCGAGAAGACATTGCTTCTAGCGCCTTTGGGTTTAGCTTTGCCTTTAGACTTCACGGACAACTTCGCCGTGCCAAATACGATGCAGTCAGAGTGGGCTGACTCACCACCCCAGAATTCCTTAAGCACGTCAGCACAAAGTCGCTCAAAAATCTTCGTCGGATCGAGCTTCGCCCGCTTGCGGGCCTTCGAACTCATATCCGATCGAGTCAATGCGAGTAGGAACAAATAGAGCAAGCCGGCATCTGGTGCACTAGCGTCAGTGGATTTCTTCTGAAGCATGGTGTTTCCGTCCACCAGCTCGAAGGGGTAGCACGAGACCCTTGGATGAGAGTTCTCTCCGCAGGACTCTATTCGATCAGCCAGCTCATCGAAGGCATCCTGAGCCAATTCCCGGGCTCTGCTCTGGCTCAAGGAGCGGTCAAGTGCGATTGCACGTGCCAAATCTTCTTGGGACACGTTGCCATCGGCCTTGAACAAACTGGAGGCCTCGACCCAATCAGCATGCTCGACGATTTCATCATCCCCGGATCCAACATAGAGAATGCTACTCATCGCTAGCCTTTTCCCTATCACTCTCTCGCTTCGCCCTCTTCCGCTTCTGCATCATCCCCATCATCAGATCACTAGCCAGCTCCTCAACGTCCTGCGCGATCCTGAGGAGGTCGACATCCGAGGCAGTGTAGCCCGTGCTTAGGGTGCCGTGAGCCTTCTGCAACTCCTGCTTTGCCTGCTGAAGCGCCTGGCGAAAGAGCTTCTCGTCCCCAAGGCTTATGTCCTTAGCGACTCCCAACGGGAATCCATCCCGCAGTGCGTCTACGCCCTGCTTACTCATCAGGACAGTGTCGAGCACCTTTAAGTCAGGGTTCTGAGAATGAATCAGCGACGGCTTATCTCGCGTGCTATTGCCGTAAAGCCATTCCAAAACCTCACCAAGCTGTTTAGTCCTACTCTTAGGAACTGGCTCGCGAAGAGTTGTGGTTTTGGACCCTAAACCGAGAAATGCTGTAAAGCCTGGGTAATCAATCGCAGTATAAATATAATTGAAGTAGAACGAGGGCTTGGAGATCTCTTGACGATCGAAAACGCCGCTCTTTTCGGCCTGCTCGATCACCATAAGCCCGCGATACATGCGATAGACGGTAGAGTTGTAATCACCAATCTGCCTGGCGATTTCTTCAAGCGGAACGCCATAATTGTGATGCACCTTTGCTACATACTGAGCTTTCGCGTAAGACCCCCAACTCGACGGCCCATTGACATGCTTGAAGCCGAGATACCTCCAGACTTCTTCTCGCGTCGTAACAATGGCCGGGATGGTCTGCAGCTCGGCATGCCGCTCCTCAGAGATTTGGGGCAGGTCGGTCGCACGCAGCCTCTCGCGTAGAGATTTGTCGAGGAGCAGCTTGACCGCCGCCAGGCGCCGATTACCCTCAATGACAACTAACTCGGCTCCCTGCTTTTCTATAAACAAGGGCTCGTGAACAAAATACCCGTTGTACGCAATCGACATGGCGACTTCCTCGATCGCCATTTTTTGCCACAAGATCCTTAGCAGATCGAACTGCGTGGTCTTATCGTCGATGACATATTCGGCGAGACGAGGATTTTCGGCGTCGAACAAAAGTTCGGCGACGGGGAACCTTTGATAAGGTTCTCCCTTCGACTCCATCTGCTCTCCCAAGCTTTTAGTTTTCGCCATTCGACAATCCGATCACGAGAACAGACCACCTACCCTAGACAATCCCAGTCAATTGGTCGGCTCCAGGTGGGTAGGCCGATCACAAAATTCCGCTACAGAGAGTGAGGGACGGCTACGCGAGCCGAGTTCCCGATTCGGACTGCTGAGGATCACCCTATCCAAATAGAACACGGCGGGCACTGATACACAAGAGCCGGAGAGGCGGACGGTAAAGAATAGGCAAAATGGGCAATCTAAGGCCCTAAGACCTGAAAGCACTCGACGAAGGATGAAATCGACTTAGGCCGCTTGATCACTGATCGTCCGTACAGTATTCTTGCCGCAGAACGATGGGGCGGCGGAGGGCGGGGCGATGCGACTCGAATTCGCGCGGATCCGGACGGTGATCGAGGGGGAGGTCTACGAGCAGGAGGTTTGCGAGGCGTCGGCCGAGGAGTGGGCCTGGGCGGTGGAGTCAACTCCCGCGCTTGCGGGCTGGAGCCTTGCGCGGTTTCCGAGCGGGCGCGTCGTCGCCGTGGAGCCCCTGCCCTGCGTCCTCCGGCGGGTCCGGGAACTCGCGAGAGTAGCGAGTCACGGTTGAACGCGGCATCGCGGGTTGCGCATCCTGAATAGCCTGATCGGCGTCGGATGCCTCTTCGAGCGAAACCTCTGGGACTATGTCGTCCGCCGGTTGATGTTCCGCCCGTTCACGCACTTCCAGCCGAGGAAGCCACTTCGACAGCACTTCCTCGCGCTCGGCGGACGTCATCGATAAGAACGACTCTACAAGAGCCCCGACGCAAGGCTCGACGCCGAGCCTGCGACCAAAGTAGGTGTGCCGGTCGGCAACCTCTTGGATCCACGTGCGAAACTCGGTGTTCAGACCTCGCGGAAGTCTGACGTTCAGCTTTCCGGCGTGGGATTTCGTTCTCGCCATGACAATTAGTTTCGCCATAACCCCTTGGACGGTCAACAGTAAATACGGAAGTAAGAAAGTGCTTACTTTCCAGCTTGACTCAGAATTTGCGGCGGTTATCCTGTATCTCAATCAAAGTAAGCACTTTCTCACGTGCTAACCAAGGAGGTCAGCGATGGCCGCGAGAGGGAAGATCCGCGTCACTCGTGATGGCGAGCGTCTGACCGCCTTCATACCGCCTGCCCTCAACGAACAAGTCCGAGTCGAGGCCGTCGTCCGCCGCGAATCCATCTCGGACGTAGTTACGCGACGCCTCTCCGACTCTTACCGGCGTGATGCAGATCTCCAACCTGCGAAGTCCGGATAAATCCTCACGAGTTGTCGGGAGCATACACCACGTTTCTTCTCGTCTATTACGAGGGAGCCATGATCCCGCCCGTCCCTCCGCTGGAAGACCTACAGCCGTTCAAGGCGGTGGCCGCGTCGATCGGCCTGACCATCACCGCAGCGCATCGGTGGCGGCACAACCCGGACACGCCGTTCCACGCGTGGAAGGTGGGGCGGGAGTGGATGACGACCGAGGCGGCGGCGGCCGAGTTCATCCGGCTCCGGACGGAGCGGGCGTCGCGTGGTCGCGGGGCGGTCGAAGGTCCGCCCTCGCCTCGACCGGAGCAGGCCGCCCGGGTGCTCGACCGGCACGCCCGACGACTCCACCAGGCCGCGAAAGCGGCCAACGACCGGGCCGGCTGGTGAGCCCGGCCCCTTCCCCGCCCCACCGAGGAACCGCCTCATGAAGACGACGCCCGAATCCGTAGACGCCGAGCTGCGGGACCTCGCCCACGGGTTCCGGCTCCCCGACGACTTCGCGTCCGACGAGGTCGTTCGCCGCGCGGCGGCGTTCGACGCGGCGGGGACCGTGGAGTTCCCGACGCGCCTGCTCGCGTTCGCGGCGGCCCTCGACGGGTTCGCCGAGCATCTGCGGGCGATCGACACATCCCCCGCCTCGCTGCGGATGACGCCGGCCGCCTGGGGCGATCCGGAGGGGAGCTTCCTCAAGGCGTACGCCTCGATGGGGACCCTCCCCGCCCGATCGCTGGGGCGCGCCCTCGCGGCGTTCCGGCGGGGCGATCGGGCGGCGGCCGCCGACCACCTGGCGGTGACGCTCGCCCACGTAGTCTACGCGGCCGACCAGCTCGGCCTCGACCTGGGCGAGGCCGTCGCCCGGGTCGCCCCGGCCGTCGCCCCGGCCTGACCGGCCCGGCGGCCCCTCGTCCGAACCGACCTCCCTGATCCATCACCACCGAGGAGTTGAACATGAACGACGGCAAGTCGTTGACGGAGATGCTGCGCGCACGGGCCGAGCTGGAGGACCGCATCCGGGAGCATGAAAAGCGGTACGCCCGGACCAAGGCCGAGTGCACGGCGAGGGCGGCCGAGGAGTACGCCCGGGTCTGCAAGCCGGCGATCGAGGCGGCGATGGCGCCGCTCGACCCGGTGGCCGAGGAGGGGAAGCCGCTCGCGGCCGAGGCGGTCGCCCTCGACGACCGGATCGGCCCGGTGCTGGAGGACGGCAAGGTCGTGCTGTTCTTCCGGGCCGGGGAAGAGGGCCCGTACGCGGCCTACCTCGACGCGGACGGCGACCTGGCGATCGCGCCGGCGTCGTGGTCCTCGTCGCTCCCCCTCCCGGATCCGGCCCCCGAGCGGGCCCCCGCCGGACCGGACGTCGAGTCCGAGCGCGGCCCCGACGGCGTGCTCCGGGTGATCGCGGACGGCGTGCGGGACGCGCTCAAGGCCCGGGGGTTCGAGCCGGTCGACGTCGACGCGCGGGGGTGGGCGGCGGCGGTCTCGGGCTGCCGCTGCCCGAAGTGCCGGGCGGCCCGGGGCGAGGTCCGGGAGGCCGACGCGTCCCCGCCGGCCGCCGAGCCGGCCGACGTCGAGGAGTCGGTCGTGGCGATCGACGCGGAGGTCTCCTGAGGTTCGGCCGGCGGATCTTCGACGCGGCCCGGGCGATTGAGCCGGGCCGCGTCGGGGGCGGTCCACGATCCCACCATCTTGCGAGGCGACGGCGATGGACGAGGTCGACGAAGGGGGCGAGATCCAGGCGGCGAGGAAGCCGCCGAGCAACCACACCATCTTCGCGTACCTGGCGGCCCCGTTCCCGAGGGACGCGGTGCGGTCGAGGGAACTGAAGGGGGAGCGGTTCCACTACGTGACGGCCCGGACGGTCATGAACCGGCTGGACGAAGTGCTGGGCCCGTGGAACTGGTCGGACCATTACGAGGTCACGCCGCTGGGCGTGAAGTGCGTGCTGACGGTCCGGCTGCCGGACGGCCGGGAGGTCGTGAAGGAGGACGTGGGGGGCCTCAGCGCCACGCCGGACGCGAGCGACAAGGAGAAGACGGCGTTCACGGACGCGTTCAAGCGGGCGGCGGTGAAGTTCGGCGTGGGGCGCTACCTGTACAAGGACGGCGTGCCGGACTTCGTGCGGGGGATCCTCGCGGCCGAGGCCGAGGCGCGGAAGGAGGGCCGGCGATGACGCCGCTCGACGTCGCCGAGTGCCGCCGCTGGGCGGCCTTCTACCGGTCGCGGGGGTTCAACCCGCTGCCGAGCCGGACGGACGCCAAACGGCCGCTGGTCCGGTTCGCGGACCTCTGGGAGAAGCCGCTGCCGGCCGGGGCGTTCGACCGGTTCGAGACCTCGAACGTGCAGGTGATGACGGGCCGGCGTTGGGGCCTGCTGGTGATCGACCTGGACGGGCCGGAGGCGGCCGAGCGGTTCGACGCGATGGGGCCGGTCCCGCCGACGTGGGCCAGCCACTCGGGGGGCGGCGGTCGGCATCTCTGGTTCGCGGTCCCGACGGAGGGGCGTCCGCTGCCCAAGGCGTTCCTCTGGCGCGGCGACGGCGGGCATTCGGCGATCGAGCGGCTATGCGACCGCTCGCTGATCCTGGCGCCGCCGTCGATCCACCCGAAGACGGGCCGGCGTTACCGGTGGCTGGACAAGCGGCGTTCGCCGCTGGGGATGGGGAAGCCGGCCCCCTGCCCCGCCTGGGTCCTGCAGCTCGCCCCGGAGGCGGCCCGCGTCGAGCCGATCGTTTCGGCCCCGGTCGCGGCCCGCCCCTCCCGAAACGCGCCGGGGCGGGCTCCAGGGCCTTGGATCCCCTGGCGGGAGGTCGTCGCCCGGCTCGACGTGCCGGCCGTCGCGAGGTCGTGGGGCGTGCGGACGGTGGGCGAGCCGCAGAGGCGGCCCTCGGGGACGTGGCTGCCGTGCCACGCCATCGACCGGCCGGACGCCCACCCGTCGGCGGCGATCCACGTCGAGACCGGCGCGTACATCGACTCGGGATCGGGGTTGAAGCTGCGGTTCTGCGAGCTGGCCGTCGCGCTGGGCGTGTACGCGACGGACCGGGAGGCGTTCGAAGACCTGGGGGAGTCATGTCTAGCGCGACGGCGATGAAGGCGAAGCGGTGGGCGGCGTACCGGCGGATGGCGGACGGCTCGGCGAGGCTGCTGGGCGTGGTCGAGGCCGACGGGGAGAAGGCGGCGATCCGGGCGGCGATGGCCGAGCACGGGCTCGCCTGGCGGGCGGTCGCGGTCCGGATCGCCGGCGACGGCGAGCCCGCGGGCTCGATCGTGGTGGGACGGCCGGCGAGCCCGAGGCCCTGGGACGGGACGGAGCTGGTCCGGCACGAGCTGTCGGCGATGTTCCCGGACATGACGCCGGACGTGTACGGGAAGCTCGTCGAGAGCGTCCGCGAGCACGGGGCGATGAAGCCGGTCGTGCTGCACGAGGAGGCGGTACTCGACGGCTGGCACCGCTACCGGGCGTATCGCGAGGTCGGCGTCCCGTTCGACGTCGAGGACTGGAGCGGGGAGTACGGGTCGGCCCTCGCGTTCGTGCTCGCCGAGAACGAGGTCCGGCGCGACCTGACGCCCTCGCAACGGGCGGCCCTGGCGGTCGAGGTCAAGAAGCGGCTGGGGGAGGAGTATCGGGAGCGGTCGATCGCCAACCTCAAGTACAGCGGCGAAGAGGCCAAGGATCGAGTTACCAAGATTGGTAACTCGATGGCGAACGCCCAAGCCGAAGCGGCCGAGGCCCTAGGAGTTTCGAAAGGCTACGTCCACGACGCGGAGCGGATCGAGGAAACCTCTCCCCAGACGTTCGAGGCGGTCAAGCGGGGCGAGAAGACGATCCCGCAGGCCAAGCGGGAGCTGGGGCTCGACCGGCCCAAGCCGAAGGCCGAGCCGGAGCCGGAGCCCGCCCCCGAGCCGAAGGCCCCGCCGAGGACGGTGGTGAACGGCGAGGCGAGGGAGGACGCGGCGGTCGAGCGGCTGCGGGCGAAGGGGGTGATCCCGGCCGACGCCCTGGTGACGGTCGAGGATCCGGGCGAGGACGCGACGGACCTGGAGGCGATCAAGGAGGAGCACGCCGAGCGGGCGGCGAAGGCGGACGAGCTGCCCGACGACGAGTGGCTCGCCCGGCTGCCGCTGACTTCGAAGCTGACCGGGCTGAGCCTCGACCGGTTCAAGCGGGACGCGCTCTATTACCGGCGTTTCGAGGCGATGCGTCGGAAGCTGGTCGACTTCCACGGCCGAGCGGTGAAGGAGGTCTTCAAGGGGACGGCGTTCCGGGGCTTCGTGGCGTTCTCGGTCGCCCGGCTGCTGAAGGTCGAGCACCCCGACCGGTGGCACCCCTGCCCGGCCGTGGACAAGGGGGGCTGCGACGGGTCCGGCACGGTCCCGATGCTCGGCGACTGCCCGATGTGCCGAGGGAGGGGGTATCTGGCCCGATGAACGCCACCCTCCTCGCGACGCCGGAACTCGGCGAGAACACGCTCTCCCCCCGGCCGTACCAGGTCGAGGCGATCGACGCGGCCCGCGCCGCGCTGGCGGGGAAGCGGTCGACCGTGGTGATCCTCCCCACCGGGACGGGCAAGACGGTGCTGTTCGCGACGATCGTCCGCCGGGTCGTCGAGCGGGGGGGGCGGGTCCTGATTTTGGCGCATCGCGCCGAGCTGATCACGCAGGCGGCGGACACGATCGAGCGGGTGGGGGTGATGCCGGGCGTCGAACGGGCGGAGAGCTACGCGCGGTCGGCGTTCGACCCGGCCTGCGTGGTGGCGAGCGTCCAGACGCTCTCGGGGCGGAAGCGGCTCCAGTCGTGGGACCCGGACCACTTCGACCTGATCGTGATCGACGAGGCCCATCACGCCACGGCCGAGACTTACCAACGGATCTTGAAGCACTTCCGCCGGGCGAAGGTGCTGGGGGTGACGGCGACGCCGGACCGTGCCGACGACGACGAGATCGCCGACGTGTTCGAGTCGGTCGCGTACGAGATGACGATCTGGGACGCGATGACGGCCCCCTCCCCCGGTCCTTACCTGTCGCGGCTCAAGGTGGTCCGGTGCGAGACGCCGGTCGACCTGCGGGGGATCCGGACGACGGGGGGCGACTTCAACGCGACGGACCTGGAGGACCGGATCGGGCCGCTGGTGGAGACGCTGGCGAACGCGGTCCGCGACCAGGTGGGGGACCGTCAGACGATCGTGTTCACGCCGGACTGCGGCTCGGCCTCGGCGATGGCGACGGCGCTGCAGAGCCTCAATTTGAGGGCCGACTACGTGTGGGGCGACTCGCCCGACCGCGAGGCGAAGGTCCGGACGTACAAGGAGGGCGACCTCCAGATCCTCTGCAACTGCATGCTCTTCACCGAGGGCTTCGACGCCCCCCGGACGTCCGCCATCGCGTTGTGCCGGCCGACGCAGAGTCGGGCCCTGTACTCGCAGATGGTGGGACGCGGGACGCGGCTCGCCCCCGGCAAGGAGGACTGCCTCCTCGTCGACTTCGCGTGGCTGACCGACTCGATGGATCTGGTCCGGCCCGCCGACCTGTTCGACCGGTCGGACCGGGGCGACGACGAGGCCGAGGTCCTGAACGAGCTGATCGAGGCCTCGGCCGGCGCGATCGACGTCGTCGAGGCGTCGCGGCAGGCGAAGGAAGAGGCGACGCGGCGGCAGGCCGTGCGGGTCAAGGCGAAGGCACGAAAGATCGACATGCGGTGGGTCTCCTACGACCCGCTGGCGATGGCGGACACGCTGGGGATCTCGTTCCGGGGATCCTCGGCGGCCGTGCACGACCCGGCGACGCCCAAGCAGGTGGCCCGGCTGGCCGGGTTCGACGTGGTCGAGGCGGACAAGCTGAGCCGCCGCCGGGCGTCCAAGCTGCTCGACGTGATGGTCGAGCGACGGAACAAGAACCTCGCCACGCCCAAGCAGGTGACGTGGCTGATCAAGAAGGACGTGCCGCCGGAGCTGGCGCGCGCGATGAGCTTCCACGAGGCCAAGGCGAAGTTGGACGAGCTGTTCAACGGCCGGGGCTGACCCAAAGCAGTGCAACGCAGCAGAGGACAGTTCGACGACCTCGCCGCGCGTCGCGGCGGGGCGGTGGCCCCGGCCTTCCGTCAAACGGCCGGGTGATCCTCCCTAAGCGCAAGCCACGGAGGCGGGCATCGGGTTGGAACCTCCCCGAGTGACGCGAGGCCGATCGCAGGGCGGCCGAATCGACGAGCGAAACCAGCTCCCCTACGGGGGTTCCGGGCAACGGGCGGGTACTCGATCCCGCAAGCGGCTTACGTCCCGGTCGACACGCGGTGAGTCGGTGAATGAAAAGCTGGACGGTAAGCGAGTCGTAGCGTCTGCAAAGCCGGAGATCGTCGGACACGAAGCCGGGGGCCGGAACCCAATACCGCAGGGGAAAGCCGCCCGTATCGACACCCATGAGGAGATATAGACTCGTGCTCTCATTAGACGCGAAATCGGTCCGGGTGGTCCTGGAGGGGACGGCGCCGTTGGTGATGGAGGTGCACCGGCTGCGGTTCGAGCGCGACGGGGACGGCCGGGTGGTGCCGGCGGCCGTGCCGATCGCCCCGGACGCGGTGGCGGCGGACTACCTGGAGACGGACGGGGACGGGCGGCCGTGCATCGGCTGGGCCGGGCTGATCCATCGGATGGTGGCGGGGCCGGGCGAGCGGGTCGACGAGGGGACGCTGCGGCGGGACTGCGGGCTGGACGTCGAGGGGGGCCGGCTGGTGGTCGAGGGCGCCTGGATCCCCCGCCCCGTCGAGCGGCGCGGCCCGGACGGGCGGTCGTGGACGTCCTACCTGCCGGCGTTCGACGCGTGGTCCGCGTCGGGGGTGCTGCTGTACGAGCCGTCGCTCTGGACGGAGGACGAGCTGCGGCGGGCCCTGGAAGGGGCCGGGGGCGATTCGTTCCGGGTGGCGTCGTGGGAGCCGTCGCGGAAGGCGGTGGCGGCGTGACGGCGCTGCTGGGGGCCGCGGGGGCGTGGATCGTCGCGGCGTTGATGGTCGCCGCGTGCGTGGCGGCCGGGCGGGCGGACGAGGCCCTGGGGGAGGACTGAGCGATGCCGGGTTGGCTTTGGGTCGCGGCGTTCTGGATCGCGTTGGGCTGGATCGCGAGGAAGGAGCCGCCGCCGTGAACGACGAAGCGCCGCCCGACTTCACGCGCGGCTGGCGGGGCCTGACCTGGACGGACCCGGACCTCGACGACGACGCGCGGGCCTGCATCGAGGAGGCGATCGCCTCCCGGAACTACTTCTGCGGTTCGGAGACGCTGGCGGATTGGCTCCGCGAGCGGGAGATGGGAAGGGCGACGAACGGATACGGGAAGGAGGCGGGCGGTGTCCCTGACGAAGCGGCTGATCGAGGCGGGGTGGAGGGGGCCGCATCCGCTCGCGTCGTGGAGGTCGGCGGCCGAGCGAAAGGCCGAGGCCGACGCAAGCACGCGGCGGGCCCTTCCCTCTTCTGACGCCCCGTTCGAACCGGCCGTCCGCCGCCCTCGCCAGGCCTCGACGGACCCCATCGGGCCGTCGGGGCACGTGCCGCTGCCGGGACAGCTGTCATTCCTCGACCGGCTCGACGACGAGCCCTCGCGACGGCCGAGGCGGCGGCGTCGCGAGGAATCCACGCCGCTGTTCGACGGGCTCGAACCTTGAGGGGGCGATGGCGAGACGCGAGACGAGACGGATCGAGCTTCCCCCCGCCCCCGAGGCCGACGTCCTGGCCTCGTGCCGGGACCTGCTGCGGGCCAAGGGCTGCCGCGTCGAGCGGCGGAACACCGGGAAGTTCGTGCTGCCGGGCTCGAAGCGGTCGCGGGTCTTCCGGGCCGGCGAGCCCGGGGCGGCCGACCTCTTCGGTTGCTTCCCCGACGGCCGGCACTTCGAACTGGAGGTCAAGCGGAAGGACGAGCGCCCGAGGCTCGAACAGGTGCGGTGGCTCCGCGAGGCCAACCGCTGGGGGCCCGCGTTCTGGGTCGACTCGACGGCGTGGCTGGAACGGATCCTCCCCGCCCTGCTGGACGGGGCGATCGTCGAGTACCTGCCGGACCGATGGCGGTTCCGCGTCGAGCTGGAGCTGCCGGGCGGCCGCAAGACGTCGGCGTGGCTGATGGAGGCGGGCGGGGACTACGACCTGGGCTGGCCGGGCTGATTTACATGCATGCACTTTGCCCGGCAGAATGCGCATGCATGCAGATTTCACATAGGGGGTTGTGAATATGTTGAAAAGCGGGAGACGCAGACCGCCGGAGGTAAGTCGATCGCGAATTTCCCGGCAATTGCGAGGGCAAATTGTCTTCCCCCTTCCTGGCCCGGTTCCGGAATCAGCGCCGGGACGGCGTCGGGACCTCGGCCCAAGTACTGCGGAACGCTCGAACATTTTTTTATCTGGTGACGCTTGAACGGCTTGCGTCGCCCCGTTCGAGGCCGATCGGACATTCGTGTTCCATAGGGGTGCTTTCACGATGCTCGCGACGAAAGCGGGGGTCAGCGTTCTTGCTTCCAAGCCGCAACGTAGGCGGTGGCGTCCCGAGGAGATCGACCGTGCGAGGGATCTGAGCATGTTGTCCATGCGGCGGCAGGGCATCCCGCTCTCTGTGATCGCCGAGGTTTTCAACGTCGCCAAGTCGACCGTCTGCCGGCGGCTCGCGGCGATCCCCGAGGATGCGAGGGCTCACTATGCCGGCCGGGGCTTGGTCTGACTGGTCCCCCGACGTCGACGTCGTCACGGGGGAGGGATTCATCCCCGTATTCCCGGCCGACTCGTTCGTCCCGGATCGGATCTGCCCGCACATGATCCTGGACCCGAAGACGGGCAGGCCGACGGGCAGGCTCCGGCCGATGGCCGAGGGCGAGCGGCGGGTCTGCATGGGCTGCCATCAATCGGGGTATGACGACCATCCGGCGATGAAGCCGAATCCGCTCGTCGATCCGAGGCCGGAACCGGCCGAGGACGACGGCGAGGGGCGGCCCGACGACGAGGTCGGGCCGGCTCCGGCCCCGCCCGAGACGCGAAAGAAGCGGCGGGCGCGGCTGTTCGACGAGTTGAACCGCGAGGCGGTGCGGGGGCGTTGATGCGAGTTCGATTCGCGGCGGCGGTGCTGTGGTCGGCCCTGGTCGTCGCGGCGGCTCGCGGCCAGTCGATAGAGGACGGCGGCGAGGTCTGGACCTCGGAGCCGGTCTATCGGGGCGTCCGGGCCAACGCGGCGGTCCCGGCCTGGCTGCACATCCTGAACGAGGGGGGCAGCGACGGGGCCGGGCTCTGCGTGGTCGCGTCCAACACGCTCGACGGGCTTTATCAGGGGGTGCCGGAGTTCGCCGAGGGGAAGGGCTCGAACGTCTGGCGGCTCGCCAAGGAGCGGCCCGGCGGGTACTACCCGGAAAAGCTGGAGGGGCTGTTCCGCGACGCCGGGCTCGAAACGGCGTGGTTCCAGGCCGAGGGCGACGCGGCCGAGCTGCTCGCGGTGATCGAGCATTACAACCGGCAGGGCATCCCGGTCGGCATCACCTGGAACTTCGGCGAGCATTACGGCACGAACATTCACCACATGGTTTCGCTTATCCATCTCGACTCCGAGATGGCTTGCATCGTCGACAACAACTTTCCCGGCGAATACGTCTGGGTCAGTCGCGACGAGCTGGCGAAACGGATCGTCGACGGGCCGGCGGGCTGGGTCGTCGTGCTGCTCTGGCTCAAGGGTTCGGTGAACGTGCCGGTCCTGGCTGCGGCGGGCGGGCTCGCCCTCGCGGCCGTTCTGAACGGGGCGGCGGTGTCCGGTGGTCTCCTCGTCTTGCTGAGGCGTCCGCGATGAAGCGGGATCTTCTTTTCCTGGGGGCTGGTTACATGCTGGGCGCGTTGGCGGCGGTGCTGGCGGTCGTGCTCGCGGGCCAGTCGGCCCCCGAGGTCCCGAACGCGAAAGCCTGGCACCTGGTCGAGCTGAACGGCTCGGCGGTGCCCGTTTACGGCTGGCTCCACGGCGAGCGGCTGATCTGGTCGGTCGATGAACAGACGTGGTCGGCGGCCCCGGTCGACGGCGACCCGGGCGGCCGGGCGATGGGCTGGTATTTCGTGACGATCAACCAAGCCGAGGCGAGGGTCCGGGGCTGGGTCGACGATGCGGGCGGGTTGGGCTGGCGGTGGGCGGACCAAAAGCGGGCCCTGGCGACTCCTCGGCCGGCGGCGGTCAACCCGGCCGGGGCGATGGCGAACGGCGTCGACGCCGGCAAGCTCGACGGGCGGACGACGATCCGGGCGAGCGACGAGGCGACGGCGGGCGAGGTCCGGGCGGTCATGCAGGCGGCCAAGCCTCCCGACGCGGCGGCCCCGTGCAAGCCGGACGGCGGGCCCTCGAAGCCTGCGGCCCCGGACCGCATCAAGCCTCCCGACCTCGTCGGCGGCGGCCTCGGCATTCCCGGCGGTTTCTGGCTCTGGGCGGGCGTCGCGATCTGCGGCGGCCTCGCGTTCGGCCTCACGGTCGTCTGCGGCCTGCTCCTCCTCGCGTTCCTGCGGCGGAAGGGGGCGGCGGCATGACGTGGGAACACTGGATCCTGCTGGGAGCCGCCGTGGCGGTCCTGGCGAGCCTCGGCGGCTGTTTGCTGCTCGTGGGCGTGCTCTGGTTCACGAGGGGGAAGGCGGGCCCGGCGACGGTCCCGGCTCCTACCACTGAGGGCGGGCGGTCGGCCCCGTCTTCCTCCTCGTCGGACCTCCTCCTCGCGGCCTTCCGAATGGTCAAGGCTGAGGGCGAGATCGAAGCGGCGCGGGCCTTCGCGGGCGACCTGCGGGCGGCCGAGGCCGAGGCGGCGAGGGCGGGCATGGGCCGGACGCTCTCCCCAAAAGCGGGCGGCCCTCCGGGGCAGCCGTGAAGCGTAGGAAGGTCGCGCGATGGTACTTCCTCCCGGCTCGAAACGAAAAGGGGTCGTCTGCATGAGATGGGTTCTCGGTCCGAAAATCGACCTCCTCGCCCTGGTCCCTCCCGGCGAGACGCCGGCCGAGGCTCCCGGCCTTCGCGACGTCGAGCCCGAAGCGTTCTGGGATCCCGACTCTCGCGAGCTGACGGTGACGACCAAGCCTTTCGATCCCGAGGCCGAGGTCTCGCCGATCGTCGCGGCCGTGGTCGTCGTGCCGGACGGCTCCGAGTTCCTCGGCGCTTCGGCCGACGAGCTGATCCTCTCGCCGCTCCCGCGCACCACGACTCCGCTCTCGACCGATCCGGCGGGCGGCCAGTCGACGCCGGTTCCCCTGCCTGGCTACGACGACTCGATCAACAACGCGGTAGTCCTCCTGTACGGCTACCGCGCCTGACACAAGCGGGGGGGCGGCCGTTTACGGTTCGCGTTGGGGGCTTCGCGGCCGTTGGGGCGGCGGCCGTCCCTCCCTTGTTTTCCTCCAGCCATGCGGCGGGCGTCATGGGCGAAACGCGGTCGGACAAGCTGTTGCGGGCGGTCGGCGATCGGGTCTCGCATCATCGGCGGGTCTCGGAATCGTTCCGGTCTGCGGCCGAGACGATCGGGCCCATCACGAAAGGCATGCACGTCTTCTCGCTGACGCGGGGGCAATTCAGCCTCCTCGACTGCATCCTGCACACGCTGGAGCAAATCGGCCCGGCTCATCTGTCGGTCTGGGCGTTCGCGGTCTCGGATTACGACGTCGGGGCGATTCGCGGCCTCATGGCCCAAAGCGAGCTGCTCTCGGGCCGGCTGATGGTCGACTCTGCCATCGAAAAACGCTCATACGTCGCGGTCGAGCAATGGCGCGAGCGGTTCGGGGACGACGGGGTCCGGGTCTGCCGGAATCACGCGAAAATGTCGCGGGTCTGGAACGACGATTTCCGGGTCCTGATCCGGGGCTCGTTCAACCTCAACTACAACCCGCGATTCGAGCAATTCGACTTAACCGAGGGCGGCCCCGAGTTCGACCTCGTCGGGGCGGTTGAGGATTCGATGCCGGCCCTCTCCCGGGCCTACACGCACGCCGAGGTCGAGGCGGTGTCTCAGACCTCGCAATCCTACGAATTCCGCACGCTGGAGATGTTCCAGGGCGTCAAGGCGTTCGGCGAGCCGGTGAAGTTCGCGGGGGGGCTCAAGACGTGGACGAAGTGACGGGCCAGGGCGTCGAGGACGAGCGGAAGCGGGTCAAGGCGTGGCTTGTGGCTCGGGGCGAGCGCGTCGACGTGGCCGAGGCGTACGCGTCGGCGTTCGTCGAGTACCGCGAGGCGGCGGCCAACGTCAACGCGAACGGGTCCATCGTCCAGCATCCGAGGACGGGCAACCCGATAACGAATCCATACATCCCGATCCGGGACGCGGCGTTGCAACGGGCTCTCGCCCTCAACGTCCGGGCCGACGAGCTGTGGAGCTGACGGAGTGGACAAGGCCCCGACGTTCAAGACGGGGCCGGACCGCGAGGCGGTGTTCAAGCCGGTCCGCAAGCGGCCTCCGACTCCCGAGGAGGACAGGGAACATCATCGGTTCCTCTGCCGCGCGGCGTGGAAGCGGTGCCGGCTCCAGAAGCTGAAACGCTCGCCCATGTGCGAGCGGTGCCGGAAGGCCGGCGACCCTCGCGTCCCGGCGGTCGACGTCCACCACGTCATCGAGGTTCGCGACGCTCCGGGGCTGGCGTACGACCTCGCGAATCTTGAAAGCCTCTGCAAACGCTGCCACGGTCGCGAGACGCGGACGCGGCAACGGATGGAGTCTCGACGTGGCTGATCTGCTGCTTTTTCGGCTCGGCGGCGTGCTCCTGCTCGCCCTTCTCGGCGTGCTGCTGATCCAGGCGGCCTCGGCGGTCGCACTCTGGCGGATCTTCCGTCACGTCGACGCTCACGGCTGGGTCATCAGGGGTCGGGCGAAGGCGGCGATCTCGATGCTCGGCGAGGTCGAGGACGGGCTCGCCGAGCTGAGGCGGTCCGTCGACGAGCTGAGGCGTTCGCAGGACGCTCGCGGGCGGTGGATCGACCGGCGGACGCGGTCGGCCCTCGTCGGCTCCGCGAGCATCACGGCGGCCCTCCTGCGGAATCGCCTCGACGAGGCGGACGGGGTCGAGGCCGAGGAGGGGGGCGACGATGGCGAAGAGGGGGCGGAAGCCGGACCCGCCGAAGTTGAAGATCCTCAAGGCCAACGCGGGGCGTGACGCGGGCCCGTTCGCGGCGGTCCGGCAGGGGGGCGAGCCTCCGAAGCCGGACACGATCGCGGCCGACCCGATCGCCTCGGCGATCTGGGATCGGACGGTCTCGCTCCTCATGGACCGACGCGTCCTCTCGCCGGCCGACGAGGGCGTCCTAGTCGCCTACTGCTCGGCTTATGCGACGGTGACGCGGGTTCGCGACTTGATGCGGGGCCGGGACCTGGTCGTCACGAACTTCAAGACGGGGGCGGTCAAGGCCCATCCGCTGCTCGGGGTCCTGAGCGGGGCCGAGCGGTCGTTGCACTCGTTCGCGGGGACGCTCGGATTGACTCCTACCGATCGGGGGCGGGTCGAGGTCATCGGCGACGGCGAGGCCGGCTTGTCGAAGCTGGAGCAACTCAATGCCGCCGCAATCGCGAATCGAAATCGCTTCCTTCGATCCGGTTCGGAACAAGGCTGACGAGCTGGCGCTCCGCTCCGGGTACATCTTCGATCCGGCCTCGGCCCTCGCGGTCGAGAATTGGATCGAGGCCCTCTGCAAGCTCAAGACGGGCAAGTGGCGGGGGCAGCCGCTCCGGCTGATGCCCTGGCAACAGGATTGGATCTATCGCCTTTACGGCTGGGTGCACAAGGACACCGGCCTCCGGCGGTTCACGCAAGGCGGCCTCTTCGTCGCCAAGAAGAACGGCAAGAGTCCGCTGATCGCGGCCCAAAGCCTCTATCACCTGATCGGCGAGGGCGAGGCGGCACCGGAAGTTTATATCAACGCGTGCTCCCGCGATCAGGCGGGCATCATCTACCGCGACGCGGCGGCGATGGTCCGGCAGGAGCCGGAGTTGTCGGGCATCATCCAGGCCGTGCCGTCGCAAAAGCGGCTGATCTGCGAGGACAACGACGGAATCCTCGTCGCGAACTCCTTCGAGAGCGAGAACAAGGACGGCGTACAAGCGTCGTTCACGATCTTCGACGAGCTGCATCGTCAGCCGAATGACGACCTCTGGAACGTCTTCCAGTACGCGGGCGACAGCCGAGAGCAACCGCTCTTGGTCTTCATCACGACGGCGGGGGCCGATCAAACCACCGTCTGCTACCGGCAGTATCAACGATGCCTCGCCCTGGATCGCGGCTCGAATCAGGAATTGCATTTCCTGGGCATCGTGCACGGGCCGACCGATCCGACGCCGGATATCGACGATCCTCGCGTATGGCGGATGGCGAATCCGTCGATGGGCGTCACGATCGACGAGGCGAAGTTCGCGGCGCAGCTGGAAGAGGCCAAGGCGGGCGGCCCGGCCCTCCTCGCCAACTTCAAGCGGCTCAAGCTGAACATCTGGACGAAGGAGGATGAGAAGTTCGTCGACATGGGGCGATGGCACGCGGCCCCGAAGCGGCGGACGGTCGAGGAGGTCGAGGAGGCCGGGGACGTCTGGTCGGCCGGGCTCGACATGGCGATCAAAACCGACTTGAACGCTTATGTCAGGGTGGCGGGCAACCTCAAGAAGGGCGTCGACGTCTGGTGCAAGGTCTGGGTGCCGGAAGCCACGGCCGAGCGGCGGTCCAAGGAGGAGAATCTCCCTTATCTGGAGCTGGCCGAGCGGGGGTTTCTGGAGCTGGTCCCGGGCGAGGTCATGAATCCCGAAATCGTCCAGGATTTCATCGAAGAGGAACACGACCGATTCAAGCTCAAGTATGTCTTGAGCGACCATGTGAATACGGGGGCGATGGCCCCTTACCTGCGTAAGCGGGGCGTCCCGTTCGAGCACCTCAAGCCGGGACACCTGGCCCACACCTTCCCGACGAAGACGCTCGAAGCCCTGTACCTCCAAGGGCTCTTGCGGCACGGGGACAACCCGATGCTCGCGTATGCGGCGGGCAACGCGGTCGTCGATCGCGACCCGAAGAATGACAACGTCTGCCTCGTGAAGGGCAAGAGCACGGGCCGAATCGACCCGATGATCGCCCTCGTTTCGGCCCTCGCCGGGCTGATGCGGGCTATCGGCATCGACGGCCAGGGCGGCGACGCATCGAAGCGGCGGCCCTCCTCGATAGACTTCAAATGGGCCTGACCATGCGTAAGCTGCCACGACGAGCACTCGCGACGCCGGCCTCGCTGCTGAGGTCGGGCGGCTCGCCGGTCGGTCGCGATGATTTCCTCGTCTCGATGCGTCGCGAGTTGTACGGCTGGGGCCTCGGCCCCGACGAGGTCGCGGCCAAGGTGAACGTCTGGGGCATGCTGGGCCTCGCCACGGCCCGGCGGTGCATCGAGGCGATTTCGCGGGACCTGGCGTCGATGCCGCTGAACCTGGTCCGGGTGCGGGACGACGACACCGAGGAGCACGACCCGACGCATCCGCTCTACTCGCTCTTTCGCTGGTCGCCGGACGGGGGTTTGACGACTCCGATCGGGTTCCGTACGGCGATGACGGCGAACGCGCTGGCCTGGGGCAACGGGTACGGCGAGATTGCGACGGCGGCGGGGCGGCCTCAAATCCGGCTCCTCGGCTCGGGCACGACCGACCTCGCCTTTCGCGAGGGGCGGGCGGGCTATCAGACCGAAGCGGGATGGCTGCCGGCCCGGAGCGTACTGCATGTCGCCGGCCTCGGCTGCGACGGCGTGCGTGGGTTCAACCCGGTTCGGCTCCACGCGCATACGCTGGGGCTGACGGTGACGGCCGAGCGGTTCGGGGCGGCGTTCCTCGCCAACGGGGCGTTTCCGAGCGGGTACATCACGGCCGACGCGGCGATGGGCGACGACGAGGAGGCTTACATCCGCCTCCGAGAGGCGTTCATTAAGCGGCACGCGGAAGGGGTGGGCAAGGCCGGGCGAGTCGGCGTGCTGCCGCCGGGCTTCGGGTTCACCCAAGCCTCCGTCGATCCCGAGGTCGCGCAGTTCCTCGAAACCCGCGAGTTCCAGATCCTGGAAATCTGCCGGATCTTCGGAGTGCCTCCGCATCGCGTAATGCAATACAAGGACATGCATTATTCGACGGTCGAGGCGGTCAAATCGGAGTTCGCCCAAACGACGTTGCTCCCCTGGGCCCGGGTCTGGGAGGAGTCCTTGAACCTCCGGCTCCTCGGCCCGGACGACGTCGCGGCGGGCTGGACGTTCCGCCACGACTTCACGGGATTCCTGCGGGCCGACACGGCGGGCCGGGCGGTCATGTACCGGACCCTCTTCAATATCGGGGCGATCAGCCCCAACGAGGTCCGGGCTCAAGAGGGCTACGACCGGCGAGACGGCGGGGACGAGTTCTTTACTCCGTTGGCGATGTCTTCTCGGGCGAAGGCTCCGGCGGCGATCGAGGGGGGCGGGGCATGAGTTCCAAGGTCCGGCGGCGTCTGCAACAGGGGGCGGGGTTCCGGCGGCGGGACGCGGCCGAGGGCGAGGCCGAGGGGCCTCGCGTGCTGCGGGGGCACGCGGCGGTTTTCGGCGAGTCGACGGTCCTCTATCGGGCCAGGGGGTGGGAGGTCCGGGAGGTCATCCGGCCCGGGGCGTTCCGCAACGCCCTCGCCGAGCGGATGGACGTCCGGGCGCTGATCGACCACAACTCGACGCTGATCCTCGGCCGGACGGCCTCGGGGACGCTGCGGCTCTCCGAGGACGCTCGCGGCCTGGCGGTCGAGATCGACCCGCCGGACACCCAGGCGGCCCGGGACCTCCTCGTCTCGATCGACCGGGGCGACGTGTCGCAAATGTCGTTCGCGTTCGTCCCTCGGAAGGGGGGCGAGGTCATCACGACGCGGATGGACGGGGACCTGGAAGTAACGACGGTCGAGCTTATCGACCTCGACCTTTACGACGTGTCGGCCGTCACCTATCCGCAGTATCCCGGGACCGACATTCGGGCCGGGGGCGAGGCGGCGGACGTCGTCGACAAGGTCAAGGCGGATTGGCTGGCCGAGCCGGGGCGTGCGGCGTTGTTCGCCGAGCTGGAGCGGCGGGGGGCCTGACGGCGGCGGCGTTGCCGGTCCGGGGCGGTGGATTCCTGATAGCTGGGGAGGGTGAGGTATGACGCTGGCGCAAATGCGGGCGGCTGCGGCCGAGGCTCGTCGTCGGGCCCTGGAGCTGCGTAGCGAGTATCAGGCGGCCGAGGCCCCGACGCCGGAGATGCGGGCGGCGGTCGACGAGGCGGGGGCGACGGCCCTGCGTCTGCTGAACGAGGCTGACGCCGAGGAGCAACGGTCTCGCCTGTTCGCGGACCTGGAGTCTCGGGGCTCGGCCAACTTCGTCAACCGTTCGATCGCGGACGGCCGCGACGCGCACGGCGGCGAGCGCGGCCAGGAGGCCGAGTGGCGTTCGCTCGTCTCCCGGTTCTCGATCCGCCGGGCCCTCTGGGGCGCGGCCGAGCTTCGCGAGAACCGACCTTTCGACGGCGTCGAGTTCGAGGTCTCGCAGGAGCTGCGCCGCAACTCCGTCGCTCTCCGCTCCCGCCCCGGGGTCTCGATCCCGTGGGACGCTCCGGTCTCGCGGCGGATGTTCCCGAGGGGCTACGACTTCTCGCGGGTCGAGTATCGCGACCTGACCACCACGACGGGGGCCTCGACGATCCCGACCCTCGTCATGCCGACGATGATCGACCTCCTCCGGGCTCGGCTGGTGCTAACCGAGCTGGGCGCGCAGGTCCTGACCGGGATTACCCAGCCGTTCAACCTCTCGCGGCAGAACGCGACGGCGACGATCGCGTGGGTCGGCGAACAGGGCTCGGCGACGGCCTCGAACCTGGGTACGGACGACGTCCAGTTTCGCGCGAAGACGGTCACGGCGAACACGATCATCTCGCGGAAGTTCCTCTATCAGACGAACATGTCGGACGGCGAGACGTTCGCGGTCGACGACCTCATGAAGGCCGTCCAGCAGGGCGTCGAGCGGGCGGCGATCAACGGCTCGGGCTCCTCGAACCAGCCTCGCGGCGTCCTCCAGACGTCGGGCGTCGGCTCGGTGGCGACGGCCGGGGCGAACGGCGGCCCGATCACCTGGGCCCTGCTGAACGCGATGATCGGCAAGGTCAACAACGCCAACGCGCCCGACAACGCTCGCGGCTGGCTGACCAACCCCGACGTTCGCACGAAGATGGCGTCGACGCCCCGCGAGGCCGGCTACCCCAAGTACATCTGGGACGCCGACTCCCGCGACGAGCCGATCGCCTCTTACCGAGCTATGACCACCACGAACGTCCCCAACAACCTCGTCAAGGGCACGTCGGGGACGACGCTGTCGGCCATGATCTTCGCCGACTGGTCCGAGCTGGTCGTCGCGCTCATGTCGCAACTCGACATCCTCGCCGATCCGTTCTCGCTGGCCCACACCGGCGACATCCGATACGCGATCTTCCAGGACGTCGACATCAACGTCCGGCATCCGGGCTCGTTCTGCATCTGCTCGGACATCTCGACCGTCTGATCCTCGCGGCCCCGGGCGTTCCGGGTTCTCGGCACTGAGCGGGGCGGGCCTCGCGCCCGCCCCGCGTTCGGCAAGGCATGGGAGTGCGGTTCATGGGTCAGCGTTTTGAGCAAGTGCGGATGCTTCGGGCCCGGCTCGTGGGCGACGTCAACCGCGAGGTCGGCGACGTCGTCGAGCTGGAAGAACAGGCGGCCGAGCATTTCGTCCACTACAAAGACGCGGAGTACCTCCGCGAGGTCCCCGAGGTCGTCGGCGGCGACGACGAGGCGAACGACGAGGCGGTCCGGTCCATCCTCTCGGCCGTGGCTGACGGCTCGCAGGACCGGCCGGTCGGCGATCCCGGGCCGGAAGGCGAGCCGGGGCCGGCGGACGCTCCTGCGGCCGCCGAGGCGGCTCCTGCGGCCACCGAGGCGGCCGGGCGTCGCGGGCAACGGCTGCCGGCTCGCTGAGGCCGGGCGGGGCCGGGCGTTCCGGCCTCCTGATCGAGGGCGTCTGACGGGGAGGGCGGTTCATGCCGCGAATCGAGTTCACGGGCGGGGCCTGGGTGCAAGGCCGGGAGTTCAAGCGGGGCCAGTCGGCCGAGCTGCCGGACGCGGTCGCGGCCGACGTCGTCAAGTCGGGGGTCGGGCGGATCGCGGCCGAGGCCCCTCGCCAGGCCGTCGCGACGGCCCCGGCCGAGGCTCGGAAGGCCGTCAAGCTGGGGGGCTGATCCTTGGAAACGATCGTCGTGGTCGGGCCGGCGGCCGAGCCGGTGACGCTGGAGCAACTCAAACGGCATGCTCGGCTGCCGCTCGACCTCGACGACGAGGACGAGGAAATCCTCGGGTACGGCAAGGCGGCTCGGCGGCTCGTCGAGAAGCGGACGGCTTTGCGGTTCATCAATCAGACGCTGGCGACGACGTTCGAGGCGTTCCCGGACTGCGGCGAGCCGCTGCGGCTGCCGTGGGCCCCGGTGCGGTCGCTGGTCGCGGTGACGTATCGCGACGAGGCCGGGGCCGAGGCGACGCTCGATCCGGCGGCCTATCGACTCGCGGGCCGGACGCCGGGCGAGGTCCGGCTCGTCGACGTCGGCGGCCGGTGGCCTGACGGCTGCGAGGTCCGGGTCGAGTACGTCGCGGGCTACGGCGACGGGCCCGGCGACGTTCCCGAGGACGCGGGGCTCGCCCTCATGATCGTGGCCGGGCTCTGGTACGACCGACGTCTGCCGGTCGCCGCGGGCTCGATGGCGAATGTTCCGCTACACGTCAAAGACCTTATCGACGGGCTGCGGTGGGGGGCGTTCCCGCGATGATCGACCCGGGCTTGATGCGCGACCTCTGCTCCTATGAGGAGCCGGTCGAGACGGGGCCTCGCGACCTCATGGGCAAGCCGGTCTTGGCCTGGGTCGAGCGGTTCCGGTTCCGGGCCCGGGTCCGCGAGAAGCCGGGCGAGGAGGTCGAGGATGCGGCGAAACGGCTCGCGAAACGGCCGGTCCTGCTGGACTGCCGGTTCCGGGCCGGATTCGCGGCCGTGGGGCGGGTCCGGCTCCTCCCCTCCGGCCGGACGCTGCAAATCGTCTCGACGACGGACGCGGACGGGCGGCGGGAATGGCTGGAAATCGCTTGCATCGAAAGGTTGGGATGAGTCGATGCCGAGTCCGAATCTCTTCCTGAACGACGCTCGCGGCTCGGTCGTCGCGGCCCGATCCGAGGGCGGCGGCCTCCTCCAGCTCGACGACGCGTCCGGGTTCGGCTCGCCGACGCCGGACCTCTGGGCGAAGGTCTCGATCCTCCGGGCGGGGCGGCTGGTCACGATCCTCCGCGCGACGGGCCGGTCGGGGAACGTGCTCACGATCGCGGGGACGGCGGACGGCGAGGCCGACGCGACGGTCCTGCCCTCCGACGTCGCGCTCGTGGGCTGGACGAAGGGCGACGCGGACGGGGTCCATGCGAGGATCGACGCGGCGACGGCCCTGGTCGCCTCGGTCGAGGTCGACGACGGGCCGACGATCGTCCTCGATTGGGCGGCCTCGCCGACGCAACGCGTCGTCCTCGGCGGGAATCGCGAGGTCGAGTTCGACGGCGTCGAGGACGGGCGGTCCCTCTTTCTCCTCCTCGTCCAGGACGCGACGGGCGGACGCGTCCCGGACTGGCCGCCGGGCCTGCTCTGGCTGACTCCGGGCGGCGTCCCGCACGTCCCGGTCGGCGATCCGGGCTCGACGTCCGTCTACAGCTTCGTCGCCACGGCGGCGGGCGTGTTCGCGATCGTCGGCGGCGACGACGTCTCCAGCCTCGTCGGGCCGCAGGGCGAGCCGGGCGAGCCGGGGGCGACGGGGCCGCAGGGTCCGCCGGGCGAGCCGGGGGCGACGGGGGCGCAGGGCGAGCCGGGGCCGCAGGGCGAGCCGGGGCCGCAAGGCGAGCCGGGGGCGGCCGGGACTCCGGGCGCCACGGGTCCGGCCGGGCCCGGAGTGCCGGCGGGCGGGACGACGGGGCAGGTCCTCAAGAAAGCCTCGTCGACCGACTACGCCACGGTCTGGGGCGACGAGGCGGGGGGCGGTGGCACCGGCGACGTCACGCTCGAAGGCGCGCAGACGCTCGAAGACAAGAGTTTTCAGGCGTCGGGCTCGGGCGACGCACTCGCGATCCTCGATACCCTCGGCCTCGCGGCCTCCGGGTACGACGCGGACGGGTACGGCGGCGACTACTCGTTCTCGTTCCGGCTCGGGGTTCGGGTCGACGTCGTGAACGGTACGGCGGTGACGGGGGGTAAGACGGCGGGATGCGTCGGCAAGATCCGCGAAATCCTGTTTCGGGCCGGGGTCAACGGGCCGGCCGGGGGCTGCGTCGTGGCGGTCTTGCGGGACGGATCTTCGATCGGCACGAAGACGATCAACCCCTCGTCGACGTCGCAAGTCGTGATGACGGCGGCCGAGATGTCGTCGCTGACGTTCGGCAAGTCGACGCGTTTCGATTTCACGATCTCGGGCGCCGGCACCGGCCTCCAGGATCTTGAAATCGACATCAAGCATTCGAGAAAGAATCGCTGATGCCTGCGAGTTTCATCGGTCGCAACACGGTGCGGCAAGGCTATTGGAGCGGCCAGTATGGGCGAGACGGCTATCACGTCCTCGCCGGCTCGACTTACTCGGTCCTCCCGTCCTACGTCTCATCGGTGGCCCACGCCAACACCGGCGGCGGCGGGTTCTTCAGCTGGGCGGCCGGCGACTCGAATGCGAGGGCGATCCGGCGGCCCCCTCCGGCCGATCAGTCGACCGGGGACCGATACGCGTACTTCGGCAACACCACTGTAACGGTCACTGTCACGCTCGCCGACACGACGCCTCGCGTGTTCTCGGCCTACTTCCTGGACCCGGAATCGGGCTCCCGTTCTCAGACGGTCGAGATCCTGTCGTCTTCCGACGTGGTGCTCGACGCGGCCCGCGCGATGTCGAGCTTCACCGGCGGCCTTTATTACACCTGGCTCGTCAACGAGTCGTTCAAGCTGAGGCTCACCAAGACGGGCAGTTTCAACGCGGTGTATTCGAGCCTCTTCTTCGATCCGCACCATCGCAATCTCGCCGGCTCGCTCCCCTCGAACGGTTTCGGCAACTTCGCCTTTTGATCGGAGTCTCAAACCGTGCCTCTAGTCGGTCCCTACGTCGATCCGCGGAGCGGGGCGACTTTGCCGGCGGCTTACGCGGTCTGCAACCTGCTGCCGCTGAACTTCCGCAACTACACGGCGGCGATGGTCTATGACGTGTACGCGTCGGCGCAGGCCTGCTACTCGGGGAGGCCGGCGGTCGCGACGGTGGTCTATCCGATCGCGGCCGGGCCGACGCCGGGCGTCTACGGCCAGGCCGAACAACTGACGCCCTACGTCCCGCCGACGTACGGCGAGCCGGACCCGGAGACGGGCGAGGCGGTCGAGCTGTCTCCGGCGGTCGAGCCGACTTTCGGCCCGGCTCCGGTCCTGCGGGCTCCGCTCGTCGGCCTGGTCGAGTTCGTCGGCTCGCATCCGGCCCTCTTCGGCCAGCTCCGCGAGGCGGTCGACGGCGAGGCGGTCAAACAACCCGAGTTCACGGGCTGGGCGATCGTGCCGTCGCCTTTCGAGCAAGGGGGCTGATCCATGTTCGCGGGGTTCGCGTTCGCTACGGGCCCGTTCGCGGGCCTCGCCGATTGGTCGGGGCCGACGCCGGACCCGGGCCCGACGACGCTGCGGCAGGCCGTGCGGCGGCTCCTGCTCGACGCCCCGGCGGTCGCGGCCCTCGTGGGGTCGCGGGTGGCGTTCGCGGGCTCGGGGCGGTCCGACGCCTATCCTCGGATCACCTATCTGTGTCCGGCGTTGACGGCCGGTCGCGACCTCGACGGGCCGGACGGCACGGCCGAGGCTCGGGTCCGGGTCTCGTGCTGGTCGGACGATCCGATCGAGGCCGAGGCCGTCGGCCTCGCGGTCACTGAATCCCTCGACGGGCTCGGCCCGGTCTGGGTGGGCTCGATCTTCGTCGCCGACGTCGCGTACCTCCGGGAGTACGACCTCCCGGAATACGAGGGCGACGGCGGCGACGCGCAGACCTATCAACTCATCGTCGACTTTGAATTCGATCTCCGGGGCTGAGGAGGGGCGGCGGAATGGCTCGTTTGAAGTGCAAGGGCATGACGTTCTCGGTCGACAAGGTCGGCACGGGTACGACGTTCACCAAGATCCCGCAGGTCCATTCGATCTCGGGGCCCTCCAAGTCAGTCGGCACGATCGACGACACGGACCTCGATTCCGTGGCCGAGGAGATGTCTCCGGGGCTGACGGCCTCCGGCGAGATCGCGGTCGAGATGCGTTTCGACCCGGCGAACACCGATCACGCGTACCTCGACACCTGGACCGACGCTCCGACGATCAAAAAGGTGCAAGTCTCGGTCCCGACGTCCCCGGCGACGCTGTACACGGTCGACGCGTTCCCGGTGGGGCTCGACCGGCCGGGCGGGGCGAATCAGGACGCCTACATGGCGACGTTCACCCTCCAGGCCACGGGGCCCTGGGTCAAGACGACGGCGACGCCCTGATCGGGCGAACGCACAAGCGTCAATTGATGGTTTAAGCTCTGGTTTCGATTTCGGGGAGGGCGGCGGATGGGTTGCTTGTCGCGGTCGGATTTCTTCAAGGCGGTGGAGCCTCGGCGCGAGCGGGTCGAGGTCCCGGCCCTCGGCGGGTACGTCAACGTCCGGCAGGTTACGGCCGGCGAGGTCGACGAGCTGGAGTCGCGGATGTCGCGGCTCTCGCGTCGCGAGCGGCGCCGGCAGTCGCGGGCGCGTACGGTGGCGATGGTGGCGGTCGACGACGCGGGCTCGCCGCTGTTCGGCGAGGACGACGTCGAGTCCCTCGCCGATCGGCCGGTCGCCGAGCTGGAGCCGATCCTCCGGGCCCACATCAAGCTCAACACGGTCTCGACCGAGGAGGCCGACGAGCTGGGAAAAGGCTGAGGACGCGCCAGGCGGCCCGCGAGCCTTTCGAGATGGCCCTCGACCTCGGCTTGACGCTGGCCGAGGTCGAGGGCATGCCGGCCCGCGAGCGGGCGCGGTGGCGCGTCTATTTCCGGCATCGGCCGAGGTTCGACCCGTGGTGGGCGATGTCGCGGCTCGGCGTGGCGCTGTTCGAGGCGTTCGGCGCTAAGGCGACGATCGAACAGTTTTATCCGAAGGTCGAGGTCGTCAAGCGGCGTCGGCGTCGCTCGCTCAAGCCGGAAGACGCGGCGAGGGCGTTCGAGTCCATGTTCGGCGTCGGGGGGTGACTCGTGGCGAGACGGGCCGGCGGTGGGCGGGGGATCAGCCTGAACGTCGACGGCGACGTCGAGTTGATTCGGGCCCTCTCCTCCGTCGCCAAGGGGGTTCAAAAACGCGTCCTCCGGCGTGCGACGCGGGCGGGCATGGACGTGGTGACGCGGCTGGCTCGCCAGTTCGCGCCGGTCCTCACGGGCCGGCTGCGCGCGGCTATCAAGACGGTCGACGCGAACTCTCGCGGCCCGTGGCGGGTGCGGACCGAGACGCGGGTCGGGGCCGGCGACTTCAAGGGCGTCACGTTCTACGCGGCTATCGTCGAATTCGGCTCGAAGCGGTCGCGGCCCCGGCCTTACCTCACTCCGGCTTTCGAGTCGGGCAAGGGCGACGCGCTGAGGATCGCACGGGCCGAAATCCTCGACGGGGTCGAGGCCGAAATCTACGCGGCGGCGTTCCGGCGGACGGGCCTGGGGCGGATCGTGGCGCGGGCCGAGCGGGCGGCGGGCCGGGCGTCGAGGACGGCCTCGCGGGCGGCCAGGCGGGGCCGCAAGGCGGCCAGGGCGGCGGGCCGGTCGGCGAGGCGGACGCGGAAGCGGGCGACGAAGGCGGCCAAGCGGACGCGGCGGACGGTCAAGCGGGCCTCGAAGCGGCTGGGGCGGTCGGCCTCTCGGGTGCGGAAGCGGGCGACGCGCGCCACGAAGCGGCTCAAGCGGACCTCGACGAGGCGGACGCGGTCGGCGAGGCGTGCGGCCAAGCGGACGACGAAGCGGCTCGGTCGGACCTCGGCCAGGGCCGCGAAGCGGCTCAAGCGGACCTCGACGAAGGCGACGAAGCGGCTCCGCAAGTGGCTGCGGAAGGCCCTCCGGCCCTCGCGGCGGCGGCGTAGGCGAAAGGGGCCTTGATGGGAAGCCTCGGAAACATCAACGTCGGCATGCAGTTGGATGCGGTCGACTTCCATCGGGGGATGGGCGGGGCCCGCGCCGAGGTCCGCACGTTCGGGCACGACGTCGATCGGATGGGCTCGGCCCTCCGGGGCGTCTTCGCCGGCATCGCGGTCGGGACGGCGGTGCACGGGCTCGTCTCGATGGCGAAGGCGGCCGCGCACGTCGAGGAGGCGGTTCACGGGCTGGGGGTGACGTTCGGCGACCAGGCCGACGCGATGGAGGAGCACGTCCGGCGGATGTCGGGGGCGTTCAAGATCGGCCTCGGTACGCTGCTGGATCGCACGAATGCGATCGGGTCTTTCTTCCAGGGGGCGGGGCTCGACGACGAGAAGACGGCGCAGTTCACCAAGGCGATGCTCCAGGTCGCCAACGACTACTACGCGTTGAAGGACGTCCCGATCGACGTCTCGATGGAGAAATTCCAATCGGCCCTCGCCGGGGAGATCGTCCCTCTCCGGGCGTTCGGGATCCAGCTGTCGGAAGGCATGGTCAACGCGGAAGCCTACCGGCTCCGGCTCGCCAAGGCGGGCGGGGAGGTCTCGGAGTTCGCGAAGATGCAGGCGCGGGCGAGCCTCATCGTGACGAAGGGGGCCGAGGCCCTGGGCGTCGCCGCGCACGAGGCGGACGGGGCGGCGGCGAAGATGGCGGGGTTCTCCGGGGCCTGGGAGAACTTCACGACGCAGGTCGGCGAGACGTTCGCGCCGGCGGTCGGCGAGGCCCTGGGCACGGCCTCGGACCTCCTCACGGTGACGGCCGGCCTCTGGAAGGACAACGAGGCGGCGTCGACGTCGTGGCTCACGGGCCTTTCGGCCGAGCTGGGGCTCGCGACGACGGGGCTCGGGGCGATGACCGAGGCGGCGGGCCTGCTCGCCGACGCGGGGTGGATGATCAACCACGCGTTCACGGCGGCTCAATCGGGCATCCTCGGCGCGCTCGGCGAGGCGGCGGGCTTCCTGGGCGACCTCATGCCGGACCACAACGGCAAGCTCGTCGGCGGCGGCGGCCTCGACGAGGCGTTGGGCCCGTTCCTCCGGGCGTTCGGCGAGGAGGCCGGGTTCCGGGTGAAGGACATGGACGCGGAGTTCCTCAAGGCTTGAGGGGCGGGCCGGCCCTCCGATCGGCTGGCGAAGGAGCTGGAGCGGCTCCGCGAGAAGCTCGCCAAGGCTCGCGAGGAGCTGTCGAAACCGGTGGAGCTGCCGGTCTCCAAGCCGGAGCGGATGGTCTCCAATTTCGGGCCGATCGGGGCCGGGGCGTTCGCGGGCCGGTCGCAAGCCGGGTTCCCGGGCCTGCTCGGCGGGCCCGGCGGCCTGGCGGCGATCGCGGCGGCGGCGGGCGGCATCGCGGCCAGGCTGGGGACGGACCCGAAGTTCGCCAAGGTCCGGGAGTTCTCCCCTGCCATGCTCAAGGGCTCGGCCGAGGCGGTCGAGACGATCCTCCGCTCGAAATACGGCGGGGCGAAAGACCCGGTCGCGAAGAACACGAAGGACGCGGCCGACGTGTTGAAACGGATCGAACAGAAGTGGGACAAGCCCCCGGGCCGCGACGCCTGGGATTTCCGGGGCATGAAACTGATCGAGATCGTCTGATCCGAGGAGGGCGGCGTGGCGATAACCGAGATCATCGAGGCGAAGAACGGCATATCCGGCGGCTGGAACCTCCAGGCGGGCCGGCGGTTCACGGTCAAGCTCTTCGTCCACGCCGACGATCGCGACACGGGGCCGCAAGCCCTGATCGAGGCCCTCGGCCTGAACGTCGGCGACACCTACCGCTATCCGCTCACGCGGACTGCGACCGAGACGAACGCACGGCTTTTCCTCCAGGACATCTCGCTCGACGGCGTCGAGTACCTCGCGAGCGGGCTCCGCGGTACGGTCTCGGTGGCGTTCGGGCCCTACGATCCGTCGAAGAACGAGGGGCCGGTCGGCCCGGACGGCTACCGCGATCCGTTCGCGGCGCCGCCGCAGGTCCGGGGCTACGGCGAGGCCGAAGAGGAGGCGGTCTTGAAGGACGTCGTCACGGGCGCGCCTCTCCTCAACTCGGCCGGCGATCCGCTGCCGGGCGTGATGCGGCCGAGGTCGACGCACGTCGTCGAGGTTACGCGGGTCGAGCGGTTCCACCCCCTCTTTCGGATCACGGATTATAAAGACCACGTCAACGCCACGGCGTGGATGGGCTGGCCCTCCAAATCGGTCCTCTGCATGGACATCCAGCCTTCCCGACGCTGGGAGCCGGAAGTCTCGGGGTACGTCTGGGACGTGACGTACAAATTCGGGTTCCGCCAGGACATCCTCTCCGAGGAGGAGGGCGAGCCGGTCCTCTACACGGGCTGGAAGAAGCAAGTCCTCGACGCGGGCCTGCGTCAGAAGGTCGGCGGCGTGCGGCTGCCTATCCTCGACGGTCACTCGCCGGTCTCGGCACCGGTCTGCCTCAAGCCGGACGGGACCAAGGCCGGGCCGGACGACGATCCGCATTATCTGTACGTCGATGTTTATGAAACGGCCGAGTTCGCGGACTTCGGCTTTCCGGCCGACCTCTTCACGGCCGGCACGCCCGAACCTCCCCCCGATCCTCCCGAGGAGCCTTGACGATGGCTGGCGAAAACGACCCGGTCGCGTTCCGGCACAAGGACGGTCGCCGCATCGCTCGCGCGGTGCGGCGATCCGAGGGCCAGCCCCCGACCGGCGGCGATCGGCCGGTCGCGTCGGCCTGGGGCTGGAGTCCGGGCGTCCTCCGGGCCCGGGTGACGACGGCGATACCGGCCGGGACCATGTCGTCGCCGAGTTCGTCGGGGCGGGTGCGGCTCTGGCATCGGGTCGACGGGGCGTGGGCCGAGATCGCGGAAGACGTCGAGGTCTGGAACGACCACGCGTTTACGTCCTCGGTCGCGGTCAACAAGGCCGTCAAGGTGGGGTGGATCGGGCTGCAACTCTGGCTCGTGCAGGCGGATTGCTGACGTGCAGAAGATCAACTGTCCGGGGTGCTACTGCCCGACGCCGGGCCTGTGCGCGGCCTACACGGTGCGGTGTTGCTCGCCGACGAATATCAACCCGGGGGCGGGCGTGCCGGTCCGCATCCGGGCGTCGAGCGGCGGCGCGGTCGTCGCGTCGGGCGTCACCGATTCGGACGGCCGGGCGACGCTCTGCGTGCCGACGTCGGCGACGCGATGGGTCGAGGCCGACGTCCCGCATTTCGCGACGTTCGGGGCCTCGCTCCCGACCGGGACCGTCGCGCAGACGCTCAACGTCCCTGGGGCCTCCCTGCTCCCGGGCTGGTGCTGCAACGCGGCCTCCTTCCCCTGCACGCCGATGGGCGTCCGCCCGCGACTGTACATCACCGACGCGTTCGGGACATGGTCCCATCCGACCGTCTGCCAGCTCGACCAGATCCAGGCCGTCACCCCGGGGACGGCGAACACGGGCGCCCGGACGAGCCTCTTCGTGCCCTGCGAGGTCGGCACGAATCCGCTCCCCTACCTGTATTCGCTCGCGGCTATCCCCGGCCCTCTCTGGCGGCTTCGGCGGACCTGGGGCGAGGCGGCCTTGGTCGGCGGGGGCTGGCGCTACTCGGGGCAGAATTGCGGTTCCGACACGACGTGCATGGCGGACGCGACGTTCGGCCCGATCGACTGCGAAAACTTCTATTGGTCCGGCTCCCTCGTCCAGACGGCGGGGGCCCTCCCCGACCCTGTCGGCGGCACCGTGGTCGTGAGCGGATAGGCCGATGAACGAAACCCTTCGCGCCCTGCTGGCCTCCAAGCTCGACGATCCCGACCCGGTGGTCCGGGCCCATGCGGCGGCCCGGCTCTCGGCCCCGGCGGCGGCCCCGGGCGTCGAAGAATCCCGGCAGCTCGCGGCGTCCGTCCGGCTCATGAGGACGGCGGCCCGTTGCCCCTATCGCTCAACGTCGGCGTCGTGCGGCTGTTTCGCGTGCGGCGTCGCGGGCGGGGCGAGGCGGACGCCTCAAGAGTGCTGGAGCTGCGTCGAGACCTACGGCGTGGCCTGATCCATCGAGGAGCGACGATGCGAGTAGGCGTGAACGTCGGCGGCGGACTGACCAATTACGACGGTCGCCATTTCGCGGACCTGGTCCGCCAATCCGGGGTGCCCCTCGGCGAAGTGGGGTGGCCTCGGCGGCCGTCGCCGGCCGCCCTGGCCGCGTCGGCGACGACAAGTCCTATGACCGGCTCGAAGCCCCGGATCGCCGACTTCTAAGGATGCCAAATGGGAGATGCGCCGCGGAACGCCGGACGCACGAAGGCAGGCTCGGGGCGAAATGGGATCCGGGTGGAGAAGTCGTGTGGGAGATCCGTTCACGACGTATATGATGATAGAGACGGCGCAGGTCTCGATGGCGAGCCGCGCGACCTTGAGAGGGCGGAGCCCTCCTGTGCGACGAAGAGGACCATGAATGGCCGGCCACGATGCTCTTAACATCGGAAGACTTCCGAACCCGAGCCGCGACGGGGAGCCCGGCGAGGCCCCCATCGTCCTGGAGATTCTGCGCACCCTCGCCTCGCCCGCAGAGGTGGAGTTCCTGGCCGGACGCGCGTTCGGCGACGTCGATCTCGACTCCGTCCCTCGGGCCCGCGAGAGCATGGCCTTCCTGGCGGGGATGGCCGTCCGGGCGCGCAACACGGGGGCCCCTTTCGAGGCCACCTGGAGCCTCCTCAGCGAATGCAAAGGCCTCGACCAGATCACCGACCCCGCAGCCAAGGCCTTCTGGAACCGCGTGCGCCGCGCCATGAAGGACCTCTCCCGCCCGGATTGGAAGCCCTCCCCTCGCGAGGTCTGACTCCGTCGCAGCCCGCGACCTCGCTCCCCCCCGACGCCGTCTTTCGAGGCCCGGATCGACCTCCTATCCGGTCCGGGATAATCCGATCGGGCCTGGTCCTGTTGCACACGGCACGAAACGTGTCCTAGAGACTCTTTAGTGCGTCATGGCACCCTCGAAATCGGGCAATCATGACTGATTGCATGCATTCATTGGCCTTCAACGACGTTATTCATGCTTGCCCCCTATAAAATTTAGGTTTTAAGCAACCAGCCTCTTGAACAGCAGCCTACTTAGGGTAAGATCTAGGAGTGCATGGAACCTAGCTTGTCCCGGAATCCCGAAAGGGCCCGAGGATTTCTAGGCTCGCCACGACGCGAGATTTATGCACGGCCGATCGACGATGAACGCACGATCGGACGCCCCCCTCGCCGCATCGCCTACTCTCATCGATCCTCTACGACCGAAGACGAACCGGCCCCCTCCGGCCGTCCCCGGTCCGCGCCGCGACTCGGAACTAAGATACACATCTGTGGACGGAGCATTCGCATGAATCGCAACGAAGCGACCCGGTGCGACGTTTCGCACTCCCTGAGCACGTACCTCCACGACATCAACGAGGTCGCCCTGCTGACGGCCGACGACGAGCGTCGGCTCGCTGTGGCCATCGAACGCGGCGACGAGGAGGCCCGCGCCCGGATGATCTCGGCCAACCTGCGGCTGGTCGTGCGGATCGCCCGCGACTTCCAGGGCCGGGGCATGTCGCTCGACGACCTGATCGGCGAGGGGAACCTCGGGCTGATCCGGGCCGCCAAGGACTTCGACCCCGGGTTCGGCGTCCGGTTCAGCACCTACGCCGGCTACTGGATCAAGCAGTCCATCCGCCAGGCCCTCGTCGACACCACCCCCACGATCAGGATCCCGCACCACCTGGTGGGGACCCTGACCGAATGGCGGCGGGCGGAGGCCGAGCTCTCCCGCGAGTTGGGGCGGGCCCCCGAGTTCGACGAGGTCGCCGGCCGCCTCGGGCTGAGCGAGCTGCAGAAGTCGCTGGTCGCCAAGGCGAAGAAGGCCCAGGGCATCAAGGCGGAGGGGCACACGGACGACGACGGCGACTCCTGGTCGGCCGACGAGTCGGCCGCGCCCGATTTCGACCCGGCCGCCGATCTGGAGGGGCGGGACGAGCGGGACGACCTGCTCCGCCGGATGGCGGCGCTCGACGACCGCGAGCGCCTGGTGGTCTCCCACCACTACGGCCTGGACGGGGCCGAGACGCTGAATCTCAAGCAGATCGGCGAGCGGCTCGGCTTCACCCGCGAGTGGGTCCGCAAGATCGAGCGGCGCGCCCTGGCAAAGCTGCGGGCCGCCGGCCGCGAAGCCGCGATCGCCTGACAAGCCGGCGCGGCCCGGAGGGCCCGCCCCGAGCTACGTCATGGGCCGCATCCCGAGGATCGGCGCGGCCCATGGACGCGCGAACACGAAAATCAAAAACGGTATTTGACCGTTTGTACCGCCGAATCGGGGCCGATCTGGGCGATTTCGGTGAATTTTCGCGGGCTTGACTCGACCCCACCTTCGGCTACAATCTCAAACACGGAAAGAGTTTACCGTCTCTAATTCGGACTAGGCGGTGTGCCCCCGAGGGCTCCTCCGGAGCTAAAGGTTGCAGGTTCAAATCCTGCCGGGTGTACTCAGCGGGAGGGGATTCCCAACCCCCTGGATCGACGAATCCGCCGCCCTCGGGCGGCGGCCCCCGGGGTCGGCCGCTGCGATCTCGGCTCATCTGGGATGAACCCGACGCACGTCGAAGCCTCGGATCATCCCTCGACTTCGCAGACCTCGACGGTCTGCGAGATCAGCTCGCCTGAGCCCCAGAGGGTCGTCATGGCGACGTCGGCGGCGTCGCGGCCGACGGCGATCGGGATGAGGACGGGGCGCACGCCCTCGTAGGTGGCGTCGACGTTGTGCCAGGCCCGCCCCAGATAGACCTGGACGTGGCCGTGGAAGTCCGGCGGCTCCAGGCCGAGCGCATAGGCCGAGACGTAGCGCGCCGGCACCCCCAGCGCCCGGCAGAGGGCGATCGTCAGGTGGGCGAAGTCGCGGCAGACGCCGATCCGCTCGGTCGCGGTGTCGTAGGCCGAGGTCATGGCGTCGGTCGTCCCGTAGCGGTACTCGACGCGGCGCCTGACCCACTCGGCGATGGCCAGCACCCGCCCGCCGCCGGGGGCCAAGTCGCCGAACTCGCTGCGGGCCATGCGGTAGAGCAGGTCGGACTGGCAGTAGCGGGACGGCAGGGTGTAAACCATCGCCTCGGCGGGGATCTCCTGCGGCGGGTGCTCGGGGGCGTCGGGCGGGACCGGGGAGTTGGCGTCGGCGTCGATGGTCGCCGTGAATGTGAAGCCGAACGGCCCCCGGGGGGCCAGCAGCCGACGCTGGATGTTGCCGTGGAGGTCCGTTCGAAGCTCGCCGAGGGAGGTCTGCGTGGTGACCAGACGCTCTTCCCGGACGTTGTACCCCGGCCCGGCCAGGGGCGGCTCGACCATCAGGAGGACGAAGGTCTCTTCGGGCAAGTCGTAGGCGGCGGCGGCGCGGACGGAAAGCAGCATGGGCGGGGATCCCTCGATTTGTGTCGCGTCGTCTCCGCCATTATGCACCATGGCCGGGCCGAACGGCCCTGCCGTCGCGGATCGCGGGGATGGGGCCGAGGCGCGGACGGCGTCCCGGCGTAGAATCGCCCCGGTGGGTCGGAGGTCCGGCCCCGAGAGCGGACCGCGCAAGAGAGGCTCGGGGAGACGATGGGCGAGGCGTCGGATTCGGACGAGCTGCTGGAAACGACCGCCGGGGACTTCCCGCTGCTGGACTATCGCCTGAGAAGGGGCGGCCGCGAGTGGACGGTGCTGCACGTGGGGGCGGTGCTCACCGACGAGGACGAGACCCGGGCCATCGTCCGCAAGACGAACCGGCTCCCCTACGGGGTGTCGCTCTGGCCCTCCGGCATCGCCCTGGCCCACGAGATCGCCGTCCGCGAGGCCGAGTTTCGGGGGCGGAGCGTCCTGGAGTTGGGGGCCGGCGTCGGCCTGCCGGGGATCGTGGCCGCGACGCTCGGGACGCACTCGGTGCTGCAGACCGATCGCGACGAGGTGGCGCTGCACCTCTGCCGACGCAACGGCGAGCGGAACGGCCCGACGACGATCGAGCACCGCATCGCCGACTGGGCCGATTGGGCCGAATCGGGGCGCTACGACTGGATCCTGGGCGCCGACGTGCTCTACGGCGACTCGCTGCACCCGGATCTCCGGCGGATCTTCGAGGCCAACCTCGCCCCCGGCGGCCGGGTCCTGCTCTCCGATCCGTTCCGCCCCGGGGCGCTCGGCTTCCTGAACTCGCTGGAGGCCGACGGCTGGCGGGTCGAGTTCGCCCGCTGGGAGGTCGGCGAGGAGTCGACCCCCCGCCCCATCGGCGTCTTCGAACTCGCGCCGCCGGCCGACGGACGGGCCGAGCGACCGGGCGGCCGGGAGCGCTGAACGGGCCGCCGGGTCCGTCGCCGACGGGATCGAACCGACCTTGCCAGACGTTCCCGTCCGACCATACTATGCAGGGCGTCGCGAGATGGATCGAGCGATCTGCCCGGCCCGCGGTCCCGCGTCAAGCCAACCGAGGTCTCGGTCACTCATGGTCGACGAATCGTCGCGCCGTCTGCCCACGCACCGGCCCGGTCGGAAAATCCGCCTGGCCGATGGACGGCCCTGGTTCGTCCCGGCTCCGCCGACGTCGAACGAGCCGCACGACCTGAGGGCGGGCCCCGAGTACGACCAGCTGCTCGACGCCGCCTGCGAGGCGGATTCCGAGGCCGAACGCTTCCTGGCGGAACTGGCCCTCGTCCTGTTCCTCCTGGGCCGCAACTACGACCTCGGGCCCTCGGATTATCAGCAGTTGCTCAGCTTCCCCCCCGACTCGCCGGCCCTCCTCGAATGGCGGGCCGAACTGGGGGAACTCGTGCGCGAACACCTCCGAGCGCGCGGGGGGCCGTCGGGCCCTGCGCCCGCATCGACGGCCGAGCCCCTCTCCCAGGGGTGGCTCACCCGACTCCTCGCCCGGTTCTGGCTCTCGCCCACGGATCGGTGAAGCCCGGGATCGCGGCGGCGTCCCAGGCCCGCAGGGCTTATGCGGGTGTAGTTCCCGAGTCCAGAGATCCGAGGTTCCAGCCTCGGCGAAGCCTGGGCGCGGCCCCACGCGGACCGCGACCGTGGGGCGGCCGGCCCGGCCGCCCTCAGGGGAGTGGCCTTGAAACTGCCTCACTGATCGAACAACCCTCAGAAACCACGGAATCGGGAGCTATCCCTAGTCCACCAGGGTGAGCTGGTGCTTCAACCTGCGTGGGTCCACGACCGACTAGGGTCACTTGGCTCGCCAGTGGCCATAATCCCGCATTTCGTGGGACCGGGGCGCACGAGCAGGCCCCCGAGCCGCCGTGGCGATGGCGACGCTCGCGATGCCGCCGTCGGCGGGCCGCCCGCTCGCCGCCCCATCCGAAAGGCGTGGGCGACGCGTCCCAATGCCGTGCGGCCGCTTCGTACCAGGCGATGATCCGGGCCGCGTCGGCCGGGTGCTGGCCGTCCAACGCCCGCCGCTTGAGGATCCGCTGGAGGTCCTCGGCCATGTTCAGCCACGAGCCGCCGACCGGCGTGTACAGCGGCATGATCCCGTGCGCGAACAGCCAGCAGACGAGCTCCGGCGTCTTGTGGCCGGCCAGGTCGTCCAGCACCAGCAGCATCCGCAGCGGCGGCAATTCGGCGAGCAGGGTCGGCTTGATCGAGAGGCCCTCCTGCCACCGCTCCCAGGCCGGACGCCGCCCGGCGGCGGGCTCGGCCGGCGGGCCGGGCATCGCGGCCAGGATCGCGGCCAGCTCGCGCCTGAGCCAGGGGTGCAGCACCGCGTTGGGGCAGCACGTCACGCCGTTGACGCGGGCGTGGCCGTCGGCCGGGCGGAACAGCGTCAGGGCCTTGGCCGTGCCGTCGCGCAGGTACTCGTGGGGCTGGCGAGACGGCCGGCCCTCGGGCCGCCACGACTGCCCGGCGTAGGGGATCGTCTGGTAGGGGCCGGCCTGGTCGGCGCACCACACCGCCAGGCCCATCGCCTCGCCCGCGAGGTAGGCCGCCTCGATCAGCTTTTTTTGGGCTCGGCGTCCGGGTCGGCGACGACCACGGCGCCCGCCTTGCGCCGCCGCAGCGCGTTGCCGGCGGGGCACCAGGTCCGGGTACGCTGGCAGCCGGCCCCGGACTCGCGCAACACCAGCCGGATCGTATACGTGGAGACCTTCGGCAGCCCGTCGGGGGCGGCGCGGAGCGTCCGCTGCAAGGTCGAGAGCGACCAGGTCGCGGTGCCGTCGGCCTCGGGCGTCGGCGTGCGGGCCGCCTCGGCGGCGATCCGCGTCCGCTCCGGCGGGCCGTAGGTCGGCCGTCGGCCGCCGCCGTGGCGGGGCTTCAACGCCTCCAGCCCCTCGGCGTTGAAGCGGGCGACGAGGTGGGAGACGGCGTCGCCGGAGCGGCGGCCGACCGAGCGGGCGGCGTCCTGGTAGTCGTCGCCGCGGGCGACGGCCGGCAGGATCTTGGCCCGGATGACCTCCGCCGCCGGCGCGGAATGCGACCGGCCGAGCTGGACCAGTTCCTGCCGCTCCGGCTCGGTCAGCTCGCGAGCGGGTCCTGCTTGCGACGCGACATGGCGGCCTCCGTGGTGCGAGAGGCCGCCGATCCTACCATGGCCCGCAGTTATGGCTACGCCAAAGCCAATTGACCCACTAAGCGGGTGGACATGGTCTTCCTATAATTCGGCATGATCCGCACCATGCTCGACGACGACACCCGCGACCAACTCCGGGCGATACGACGGACCGACCTGCCGGCCAAGGCCCGCGACCGCATCGAGATGGTCATCCTCTCCGACGCCGGCTGGCCGGCGCCGAGGATCGCCCGGCACCTCGGCCGCCACCCGCAGACCGTCCGCGACCTGCTCCGCTCCTTCAACGCCCGCGGCGCGGCGGCCCTGCGGCCCTTCCCCAGCGGCCCGGACCCCGACGCCGAGCGGGCCGACCGGGTCGAGGCCGCCCTGCGCGAGCTGCTGGCCAAGCGGCGCACCTGGACCAGCCGGCAGCTGGCCGAGGCGCTGGCCGGCCGCGGCGTCGGCCTGGGGTCGAGGCAGGTCCGCCGCCACCTCAGGCGCATGGGCGCCCGCTACCGCCGCACCGGCTCGACGCTGCGGCACGAGCAGGACCCCGAGAAGGCCGAGCGGGCCGGCGGGGTGCTGGCCAACCTGAAGGCGAGGGCCGCCGCCGGGCGGCTGAAGCTCTACTACCTCGACGAGTGCGGCTTCGCCCCCACGCTGCCGACGGCCTGCAGCTGGGCCCTGCCCGGCGACGGGAAGCTGGTGGAGTACGAGGCGCCGCAGGGGCGGCGGGTCAACGCGATCGCCGCCTACCGGCCCTACGGCCCGGCCCCGCGGCTGGTCGCCTTCACCGCCGAGCGGACCTGGGACGCCCACGACCTGCTCGGCTTCCTGGGGGCCTTGCCGCCGGCCAAGGTGCCGCGGGTCGTGGTGCTCGACAACGCCGGCCTGCACACCGGCCGAGTCGTCCGGTCGGCGCGGGCGGGCCTGACCCGGCGCGTCATCCACCTGTACTACCTGCCGCCGTACAGCCCCGAGCTGAACGAGGTCGAGCCGGTATCCCGGCAGGTCAAGTACCAGGAGATGCCGCGGTGCAGCTACACCAGCCGACTCGGACCACGCGAGGCGGTCGAGGCGGCCTTTGACGGCTACGGTCGGAGCTTGCCTCGTAAAAGTCCGGGAAGACTACGTCCGGCCGCTTAGTAGGCCCTGGCGGCGAGGCAAGGCACCTCGCCGGTCGTCCTACCTGTCGACCGCGGCCGCCTCGAAGGCGTCGACCTCGAGCCGGAGGAAGACCCCGCGCATCGCCCCGAAGGAGGGTCGGCGTCGACTCCGAAGGTTGACATCGCCGCGATGATCAATTACACATCAGGTGTGTGAAGATGGTTCGACGAGGCCGAAAACATGCCGATTCGGCCCGCCGTCCCGTCGCAGGGATCCATGGTAGGCAAGGAGGCGGGATTTCCATGACGATCCTCGCCGCCGAGGCCGATTTCCATCCAGAGACCTTGTGGGATGAATCTCCCCCGGCCTCGCCCGACTCTCCCGAGGTTCGCTGGTGCTGCCTGCACACCAAGCCTCGCCAGGAGAAGGCCGTCGCCCGCGAACTGCGGCAGGCGGGGTTGAGCTTCTACTTGCCGCAGATCCTTCACGAGAGCCACACTCCCCAGGGCCGGGCGATCCGCTCGCTCATCCCGCTCTTCCCGGGTTACGTCTTCCTGAAAGGAGACCAGAACGACCGGGTGACGGCGAATCGCCGCAATCGCCTGGTCGGGGTGCTGGAGGTCTTCGACCAGGAGGCCCTGAGGCAGGACCTGCAACGCATCCACGCGATGCTGCGCTCGGGGCTCCCCCTGGCCGCCGAGCCCCACGTCCAGCCCGGCATGTGCGTGCGGATCAAGTCCGGGCCGCTCGCCGGCATCGAGGGGCTCGTCGTCCGGCGAGGGGGCGGCGACCACTTCGTCGCCATCGTCCGGTTCCTCTCGCGAGGCACCAGCGTCCAACTCCAGGACTGGCAGGTGGAGCCGATCTCGCAGAGAGGGACGTCGCGAGAGGCCTTCACTTGCTGAACTGGCCGATGATTCGTCGCCAGTAGCCCTGACGCTCTCGCTGCAGGCTCGCGATCCGTTCGGTCAGCAATCCGTGGGCGACCATGGGGTCCGCGAACCCCGCCGGCCCCTCGCCCTCCCCCGTCCGGGAGGATTCGCGAGGGGCGTCCGGCCTCGGCTCCGCCCCCTCCCGCCCCGGCGTCCCGCCCGACCGAGGAGGTGCCTTCGGGCTCCGCGATTCGGCCGAGGGCGGCGGCGCGCCGTTCCGCGGGAGGTCCGCCTCTCCGGCCGCGAGGCCCCGACTCTCCGACTCGTCAGCGGCCCGCCGGTCCGCCCGATCGTCCCCGGCGAGTTGCTCCTGGAGCGTGCTCAGCTCGCGGGTGAGCTGCTCGACCCGGTCCAGCTCGACCCGGACCGTGGCCAGGTGCTCCTTGTGCATCGCGACGAACATCTGGACCATCAGGATCATGTCGTTGTGGAACGACTCCATCAGCTGCATCTGCTGCTGCCAGATCGCCGGCGGCATCGGGCCGGCCTCCGAGGGGGGCGGCCAGGCGAGGGCCGAGACGCCGCCGAGGATCGACGGGGCCCCCACGGCGGGCCTGGAGGGCAGCAGCGGGCCCGGGGTCGCCTTCGGCCGTAAGGCCAGGTCGCGGCCTCCGGTCCGCCCCGAACGACCCCGCGAGCCCCCCCCGGGGGCGTCGACCGACGCCCCCGCCGCGAGCGGGACGTCGCGACGGCTCAGGCCGCCGCCCCCGTCCGGGCAGCGGACGATGAAGGAGAAACGGCCGATCCGGACCACGTCGCCGTCCTCGAGCCACGCCCACCGGACGGGCTCCCCGCCGACGATCACGCCCTCGCGGGAACCGAGGTCCACCGCCCAGGTGCCCAGCGGGGTCCGCAGCAGGACGGCGTGCAGCCTGGAGACGCTGTCGTCCGAGAGCGCCAGGTGGCAGCCCTCGGAACGGCCGATCAGGGTCGCGCGGGCCGGCAGCCGCCAGGGCTCGTCGCCCCCGGGCGTCTTGATCGGCCACTCCAGCGCGACCGTCGGCAGCCCCGAAGATTCGTCGGGGTCGGTGGGCGGCGCGGGAGATCCCCCGGACGAAGCCTCGATGGGAGCCTCGTCGACGACGACCCTGCGGATCTCCGCATCGCCGACCTCGAGCGGCTCGTCGGCCGCCAGCCACCCGCGATCGACGCGGCCGCGACCGCCCGGCCAGATCAACCCGGTCCGACTCCCCAGGTCGAGCACGAACAGGCGACCGTCCAGGACCTGGAAGTAGGCGTGCGACCGGCTGACCCGCGGATCGTCCAGGACGAGGTCGCAGCGCGGATCCCGCCCCGCCAGCACGAAAGGTCGGTCGAATTCATGGATCTCCGAACCGTCCCCCGAAGCCCGCCGACGGTCCCGACGCGCAAGGACGAGAGGCCCGTCGAGGCCGCATGCCCGGCGAAACAAGTCGAGCGGAGACTCATTCATGACGTCCGTCGATTCCGAAGCGGCGCGGCGGCGGCGTCCCCGGTTCGGCCTCGCTGGCCTCTCGGACCGGATCAGTCCGTCTCCATTCGATCGTCCGGGTCGCCCGTTTTCAAGAACCCACGAACGTTGCCGCCCTGACGGCACCGCGGCCTCCGCATCGCGAGGCCGTCCTTCGAATGTCTTCATGTGGCCCGGCGTCGACGCGTATTGCCGACACGAGGCCAGTTCCGCACACGTCGATGATGCAGAAAATCACCGTATGGAGCTTTTTTATTCTGGCCTATTCCAAGCGCATTGGCATCCACCCCGGCGGTCGGAAGCCGTCGACGTCCTAGCGCCATAACCGCGTCCCGCAGGTGCAGGAGGCCGCGAATCGGCCATAGAACCGCGTTTGCCAGTCCGCAATCAATTCGACGCGCCATCGTGATGATATAAGCCGATTTCGAGGATCCGCCTACTTATCCTTGGTTCCTTTTGAATCATTGTAAACCGGTTCTTGACAGCGCCGACCAGGCCTCGCAAGAATGACCAAAAGACTCGATCGAGGGGATCAGTCTTGGCTGAATGCACCCCTCGTCTCAGAGAGGTCGTGCTGAGAAATTCGTCGATTTCGCTCGCAGGGTTGTCCATTGCAACCCAAGGGGACGAAGTCCAACCTTTTTCGGCCCTCGCCGATCGCGGGCCCCCTCTCAACGACCGATCAGCCGGAGCCGCGCATCGGTGCCTCGACGCTTCAGGGCGAGCCTCATGAACCGCGATTCCGGATCCTGATCCCCCGACCTATTCGTGGAACGACGAAGATGCAACCAAAGAGATCACCCCTGGCGACGGCGCCATGGCTTCTTCTCCTGCTCTGCGTCTTCTGGGCGCTCTGGCCGTCGTTGACGACCATGGCCGACCGGTGGGCCCGGGATCCGCGCTACGCCCACGGCTACCTGGTCCCGCTCTTTTCGCTCGGCCTCCTCTGGAGCCGGCGCTCGGAGTTCGCGGACGACTCGCTCCGACCGAGCGCGTGGGGGATGGTCCCGATCGCCCTCGGGGCGGGTCTTCAGCTCGTGGGTGGCTTCCTGCTCGTCAACTCGGTCGAGGGAGGCGCGCTGATCCTCTACCTGACGGGGGTGGTGCTGCTCCTGGCGGGGGGGAAGGCGTTGCGACGGGCCTGGCCGGCGATCGCCTTCCTCGCGTTCATGATCCCCCTGCCCTGGACGATCGAGAACGCGATGGGCGGGCCGCTCCAGGCCGTCGCCACCCGCTCCAGCACCTTCGCGCTGCAGACGCTCGGGTTCCCGGCCTTCGCCGAGGGGAACGTGATCCAGCTCGAACGCGGCCGGATCGGGGTCGTCGAGGCGTGCAGCGGCCTGAGCATGCTGATCACGTTCGTCGCGCTCTCGACGGCCGCCGCGATGGTCGTCCGCCGGCCGATGCTCGACAGGGTCATCCTGGTGGCCAGTTCCATCCCGGTCGCCCTGGCGGCGAACATCGCGCGGATCACGCTCACCGGCGTGCTCCACGAGACTGTGGGAGAGGAGGCGGCCGGCCACTTCTACCACGACCTGGCGGGCTGGCTCATGATCCCCTTCGCGCTGGCCCTTTACTGGCTGGAACTCAAGCTGCTCGCCCGAATCCTGATCGAGGTCGACGAGGCTCCGCTTCTGGTGGGGCTCATGCCGGCGTCCCCGGCCCCGGCCCCGGCCGAGGCCTAAGCCTACGCCACGCGTCCGGCGATCGAGTCGGGCGCCCTGGTTCGGATCAGCCGCATCCCTTTCGCCCGGTGCATCGCCATGCAGTTAGAAAACTCATCGGTCCACCAGAACCCCGTCCCCGTGCCGACGTCGCTCCTGGCGAACGGGGCGGCGAGGCCGGAGCTGGTCGTCGCCGCGCGAGGCTCGCTGCTGGCGACGAAGACGACGTCGGCCCCGGGCCCGGCCGAGCTGCTGCGAGCCCTGCGGCGGCGACTGACCCTGGCGCTGGGGCTCGCCGTCCTCGCGGCCTCCATCGCCGGGCCGGCCGCCTGGTTCCTGGTCCCCCGGGCGAAGTTCCGGGCCCAGGCCGTCTTGCAGGTCGTGGCGCAATCCCCCCAGATCCTCTTCAAGGTGATCGAGTCGCAGGGCAACGGCGGCGAGGAGTACAAGCGATATCAGAAGACCCAGGTCAACCTCGTGAAGAGCCGCCTCGTCCTCAACGCGGCGCTGCAGCAGGAGGGGGTGGCCCGATACAAGATGATCCGCCTGGAGGCCGATCCCATCAAGTTCCTCCAGGAAAAGCTGGAGGTCGGCTTCGTGGGCGAGTCCGAGCTGATGGAGATCGCGCTCAGCGGCGAGGACCCCCAGGAGCTGGCCGGCCTCGTCAACGCGGTCAAGCGGGCCTACCTCGACGAGGTGGTCGATTTCGAGCTCAAGGGCCGCACTTCGCGCTATGAACAGCTGACGAAGCTGAGCAAGGAATACACCGAGCTGTCGAAGGGGAGGCGGGAGGCGCTCCGCAAGCTCGCCGAAACCGTCGGGTCCGACGACCGCGGGACCCTGGCGATGAAGCAGCAATACGCCCTCGACAACATGGCTTCGATCCGCAAGGAACTGCTGGACGTCCAGTCCAAGAGACGCAGGCTGGAGGCCCAGCGGAAGGCGAACCGGCCCGAGGCCCTCGGCCTGGAGCCCGACGTCGCCGAGGTCTCGAGCCGCGACCTGGACCGCCTGATCGACGAGGACCCCGAGGTGGCCGCCCTGACGAACCAGGTCGCGGAGCTCCAGCAGAGGCTCTCCGTCCAGACCGTGCACACGCGGCAGATCGCCCGCAAGCCGGCCGGGGAGCCCCTGATCAAGGCCCTGCGGGCCCAGGTGGACGCGGCCCGGAGGGAGCTGGCGAGGCTGCGGGCCGCGGTCCGCCCCGAGGCGTTGCGGAGGCTGCAGACGCCGGGGGCGGGGGACGCCCCCGCCTCGTCGGAGGGCGAGGTCGACCGGGAACTGGCGGCGCTCACGCTCCTCGAGGAGCAGTTGGAGGGGGAGATCGGGAGGCTGTCCGAGGGGAATCAGACGCTCACCGTCCAGACCCTCGACCTCCAGGACAAGCAGGACGAACTCTCCAAGCTCCAGGAGGCCTCCGGCCGGATCGGTTCGGAGGTGGAGGCCCTCAAGGTCGAGCTCAAGGCGCCGTCGCGGATCCGCAAGCTGGAAGACGCCGAGGTGCCCCGCACGCGGGACGAGACGAAGCGGTTCATGATGATCGGCCTGATCACGCTGGGTTCGTTCTTCGGGTCGATCCTCGGGATCGCCTTCCTGGAGATGCGGACGCTCAAGGTCGACAGCATGGACGACGTCAGCGGCGGCCTGGGCCTGCGGATCGTCGGCTCGCTCCCCGTGCTGCCGTCGAGGGTGCGGAGCGGGCGGGCCCTGGCGAGGAATCCGAAGGACCGCCTCTGGCAAAACCTGCTCCTCGAGTCGATCGACGCGATCCGGACCATGCTCGTGCACGCGGCCCGGTCCGCCTCGCACCGCGTGGTCATGATCACCAGCGCCGAGGCCGGCGAGGGCAAGACGTCGCTGGCGAGCCACCTGGCGACCAGCCTGGCTCGCTGCGGCCACGCGACCCTGCTGATCGACGCCGACCTCCGCAACCCGTCGATCCACAAGCTCTTCGACCTCCCCCCGGGGCCCGGGCTCGGCGAGGTGCTCCGGGGCGAGGCCGCCGCCGAGGACGTGATCGCGGCCACCGCGATCGAGGACCTCAAGGTGATGACGGCCGGCGGCTGCGACGAGCGGCTGCTCAGGATCCTGGCGCGCGGCGACCTCGGCGAGGTCTTCGCCGCCCTGAAGGGGCGGTTCGACTTCGTGATCGTCGACTCGTCGCCGATCCTGCCCGTCGCCGACGCCTTGATCGTCGCCCAGCAGGCCGACGCGGTCCTCCTCTCGATCTTCCAGGAGCGGAGCCGGAAGGCCAAGGTCCTCTCGGCCCTCCAGCGCCTCGACGCGCTGGGCGTCGAGGTCCTCGGGGCGGTCGTGATGGGGGGCGCGGAGAGCCTGTACGGGAACGACTACTACCGGGACGCGTGGGCCACGGCCGAGCCCTCTTCGACGAATTCCTGAACATCGCCGGGACACTTCGACCATGCAAGACGCCTTCCGCATCGCCGCGGCCGCCGCCCTGATCGTCGCCGCGGGCGTCGTCCACGGTGCCTGGACCAACCGCTGGGGCAACTCCGCCGCGCTGGCAGAGACGGCCGCCAAGGTGGACCTCGTCCCCCTGACCGTGGGCGACTGGAGGGCGACCTCCTCCGTCATGGACGAGAGGATCCGGGCCATGGCCGGCGCGGTGGGATACCTCTCGCGCGTCTACCGCGACCACCAGGGCCGGGCCGTCTCCGTCATGCTGATCTGCGGGCTGCCCGGCGACGTCGCCACCCACACGCCCGACGCCTGCTATCCCGGGGCCGGATACGCCCTCGGGCCCCAGGAGGTCGTCGGCGTCCGGGACGGGCTCGGCCGCTCGTCCTCGTTCCGGACCGCGACCGCGACCCGAGGCGGCGCCACGCCCTCTTCGCTGCGGATCTTCTGGGCGTGGAACGACGCCCGGGGATGGTCCGCCCCCGGCGACGCGCGATGGTCGTTCGCCTCGGCCCCGGCGTTGTTCAAGCTCTACGTGATCCGAGAAACCGTCGAGGCGGGGGGCGATGCAACGGGGGACCCGTGCGTCGAATTCCTCCGCGATTTCCTGCCGACGCTGGACTCCGCCCTGTTCGCGCCGGGCGGGGCCGTCGCGGCCGCCGCGCATTGACCTCCATCCGTGGAAGCACGCCTCGGGAAACGACACCAATGCATCCAATCGACGTCGATCGATCCATTGAGGACATCATGAAACTCCAAATCCACCCCGTCGGCCGGCCCAGCTACCAGCACCTCAAGCTGGCGAGCGACGTGAGCTTGGCCGGCCTGCTGCTGCTGGCGACCGCCCCCCTGATCATCCTCTGCCTGATCGCCGTCCGGCTGACCTCGCGAGGGCCGGCGATCTACACCCAGCGGCGGGTGGGGCTCCGGGGACGGCCGATCACGATCTACAAGATCCGGACCATGTACCAGGACTGCGAGCGGGAGACCGGCGCGGTCTGGTCGACGCCGGGCGACCCGCGGGTCACCCTCGTCGGGCGGTTCCTCCGCTGGAGCCACTTCGACGAACTGCCCCAGTTGGTCAACATCCTGCTCGGGCAGATGAGCCTGGTCGGCCCCCGGCCCGAACGCCCGGAGATCATCTCCCGGATCGAGAAGGCCCTGCCCGACTACCTGAGGCGGCTGGAAGTCCGCCCCGGCCTCACCGGCCTGGCCCAGGTCCTCCAGCCTCCGGACACCGACCTCGGCAGCGTCCGGAGCAAGCTGGAGCTCGAACTCCGGTATCTCGAGCAGGCGGGCCCCTGGATGGACGTCCGGATCCTCCTGGCCACGCCCTTGCACATCATCAGGTGCCCCAAAGACTGGATCGCCCGGATCTTCGGGTTCTCAGGCCGGGGGGCCCCGGCCCTCGAAGCGGCCGTCACGCCCGACTCCGCGGTCGGGGCCGAGGGCCCGCTCGTCCGGCCTCATTACGCGGGCTGACCCGGCGGACCGCGATCCGGATCTGCGCGGCCTCCTCCCCCGCGACGTCGCCGTCGTTCGGACGTCGCCCTCGGCCCCATCCCCGACCTCGAGTCCAGGCCCCAATACCGTGAGAAAGCTCAACCTCCCCTACCTGCTCGTCCTGCTCACGGCCGTCGCCGCCCTCGGGGCTTCGGGATATTTCCTGAACTCCTGGCAGGTCCGGCGCCAGGTGGCGTCGCTGCTGGACCGCGCCCGCGCGGCGGAGGCGGCCGGAGACCTGGCGAAGGCCGCGGAAAGTCTCGGGCAGTACCTGAGCTTCGAGCGCGAGGACGCCGAGGGATGGAAGTGGTACGCCCGGATCCTGGACGCCTCGGATCGGGACGGGCGGGGGAAGGAACGCGCCTTCCTCGCCGGCGAGAGGGCCCTGCAGTTCGACCCGAACGACGCGAAGCTGGAACGCCGCTGCGCCGACCTGGCGTTGGAACTCGGGCGGCACGGCGACGCCGACCGCCACGCCAAGCGGCTGCTCGCGCGGCTCGACACGGACGCGGCGGCCGGGCCGGCGGCGGCGGAGCTGGAGGAGATGATCGGCCGGTGCGCGGCGGCGACGTCCCGGCCCGACGAGGCCGAGCAGGCGCTCCGGGCGGCCGTCGGCCACGATCCGGCCCGGATCTCCGCCTACGCCCGGCTCGCGAGCCTGCAGGCCGGCGAGCGGCGCCGCCCCGAGGAAGGGGCCGCGACGATCGACGAGATGCTCGCCAAGAACCCGACGTCGGCGCGGGCCTTGATCGCACGGTGGCGGTTCCGGGCCGAATTCCAACCGCCGGCCGATTCCGCCGACGTCGAGCGAGCCCTGGCCCTGGCCCCCGACGACCCCGACGTGCTCCTCCCCGCCGCGGTCGACTCCGAGCGGAAGGGCGACATGGCGACGGCGCGCGTCCGCTGGGCCAAGGGCCTGGAAGTCGCCCCACGGAACGAGGCGTTCGCCGTCGGCCTCGCCCGCATGGAAAGCCGCGAGCGGCGTCCCGAACGCGCCGAGGCGATCCTGCGCCGGGCGTTCGATGCGACGCCGACGGCCACCCTGGCCTTCCTGCTGGCCGACTCGCTGATCGAGCGGGGGAAGATCGAGGGGCCGGGGGGCGCCGCCGAGTCCATGGCCCTGCTGCGGAGCCAGGGGCTGGGGGACACCTACGTCCGTTACCTCGAGTCCCGGGTCCTGATGCAGTCGAGGCGATGGGACAAGGCCGCCGTCGAGATCCGCCGCGCCCGGGTCCTGCTCAAGGACGAGCCGGTCCTGACGTCCCAGCTCGACTTGATGCTGGCCGAGTGCCAGCGTCGGCTCGGCCGGGACGAGGAGCTGATCCAGACCCTCCAGCAGGCCAGCCAGGGGGAGGGCGCCGCCTCCGACGCCTCGCGACGGGAACTGGCCCGGCTGCTCGCCCTCGCCGGGAAGGTGGACCAGGCCCTGTCCGTCCTGGGGACCGCGGCCGCCGACCAGCCCGAGGCCCAGGGCGAGCTCGTCCGCCTGCTCATCCAGCGGGCCCTGCGGCAGCCCCGCGATCGTCGCGACTGGACGGCGGCCGAGCAGGCCGTGCAGCGGGCCGCGAAGGCGCGCGGGGAGTCCGACGGGACGGTCGTCCTGCTCCGCGCCGACCTGCTCGCGGCCCAGGGCCGCCTGGACGAAGCGACCTCCACGCTCGCCTCGGCGGCGGCCGGCGACCCCGCGAATCGGGCCTATCGCCTCGCTCTGGCCAGCCTGGAGGCGAGGCGAGGCCGGCTGGACGACGCCGAGCGGCGGATCGACGCGGCCGAGCGTGACCTGGGGCCGAGCGTCGACGTCCAGATCGCGAGGCTGGAGCTGTGGGGGCTGCGCGGCGGCGAGGAGGCCGGGCGGGCGATCGCGGGGATCGCCGAGGGCCGCGAGCAGGTCGACCCGGCCGTGCGTCCCGCCCTCCTCAGGGGGCTGGCCGAGGCGGAACGTCGGCTCGGCCGGCCGGACCTCGCCCGCGGCCACCTCCGCGAGCTGGCGTCCCTCCGGGCCGACGAACTGATCGTCCGGCTGGACCTGTTCGACCTGGCCCAGGCGGCGGGCGACGCCCGGGAATCCGAAGCCCTGATCGAAAAACTGCGGAAGATCGAGGGCGACGACGGCACCTACTGGCGGTATGGTCGCGCCAGCCTCCTGATCGCGGACGTCCGCCGGGGCGGGGGCGCGAACGCGGAGATCGACCGCAGGAAGCTCGAGGAGGCCGCCGCCCTGGAGGCCGAGATCTCCCGGCGACGGCCCGAGTGGTGGGGAGGTCCGGCGCTGGCCGGCCAGGTCGCCGAGCTTTCGGATCGCCCCGACGAGGCGATCGCGCGCTTCACCCGGGCCCTGGAGCTGGGGAGCAACCAGCCCGAGCTGGCGCGACGACTGGTGGGCCTGCTGGATCGCCAGCATCGTCTCGACGAGCTGGACCGCCTGGCCGCCCTCTTCGGCGATCGCTCGGTCGTCCTCGAACAGGCGACGTTCATCGAGGCCCTGACGGCTCTCCGGGCGCGGGAATTCGACCGCGCCGCGACGCTGGCCCGCCGCGTCTTCCCCGAATCCTCCACGAACTTCGCCGACCACCTGGCCCTGGGGCGGATCCTCAACACCGCCGGCCGGGGGCGGGAGGCCGTTCAGGAGTTCCGCCGCGCGACCGAACTCGCAGCCGGATCGCCGGAGGCCTGGTTGACGCTCGTCGCGTCGCTGGTCGGCGAGGGGCGGCTCGACGAGGCGAAGGCCGCCATGGAGGCCGCCCGGAAGGCGCTCCCGCCCGGCCGGACCGCCCTGATGACCCTCGCCCAATGCCACGCGGCGCTGGGGGAAGTCGACCAGGCCCGGAAGCTCTTCGACCAGGGGCTGGCCGACGCCAAGAATCCCCCCGATCGCGGCGAACTCCGCGCCGCGACGCTCTTCTTCGCCAGGCATGGCCGATCGGCCCAGGCGACCGGCCTGATCGACCGGCTGGAGGCCCTCCCCGCGGCGTCGGCCCAGGATCGCGCCTGGAACCGCCGGGCGCGAGGGCTCGTGCTGTCGACGACCGGACGGCCCGAGGACCTGGACGCGGCCTTGCGGCTCGTCGACCAGAACCTCGCGGCCGCCCCGGACGGGATCGAAGACCTCCGGCTCAAGGCGGCGATCCTCTCCCAGCGGCCGGCCGGGCGGGCGGAGGCGGTCGCCATCCTCGAACGGCTCCGCGGCGACCAGAGGTTCGGCGCCGAGGACCACTTCCTGCTGGCGCGGACCTACCTGGCCCTGAAGGACTGGAGCAAGGCGAAGCCGGAGTTTCAGGCCGCGCTGGAGGGCCGGCCGGCCGACCCGGAGTCGCTGACCGCGTACGCCGAAGCCTCCATCCAGAACGGCGAGGCCGAGGCGGCCGGCGAATCGATCGCGAGGCTGGAGTCCGTCGCGCCGGAGGCCCTCGAGACGGCCCAGCTCAAGGCCCGGCGGCTGGCCGCCCTGGGGCGGGCCGAGGAGGCGGTCCCTCTCCTCAAGCAGCACGCGCAGGCGCACGCCGACCGCCGCGAGCGCGTCGCCCTGACCCTGGAGGCGATCGGCCGACCGGAGGCGGCCGAGGAACTCTTCCGGGCCCTGGCGGCGGAGGCCCCCGGCGCGGGGGGGCGGCTGGCGCTCGCCTCGTTCCTCGTCCGCGGGAAGCGGACCGCCGAGGCGCTCGACGCCCTGGAGGAAGCCTGGAAGGTCCCCCCGGAACCGATTGAGCCGCTGGCCGCCGCCAGCGTGGAGGCGGTCGTGCGATCGCAGGCCGACCAGGCGCAGCGGGGCAGGGTCGAGGGGTGGCTCCGGGGGGCCCTCCGCCGGCAGCCCGACAGCCTCCCGCTCCAGTTCCACCTGGCCACCCTGCACCTGTTCCAGGAGCGTTACGACGAGGCCGAGGCGATCTACCGCCGCCTCGAGGCCCAGGACCCCAGCAACGCGGCGGTCCTGGACAACCACGCCTGGCTGCTCGCCGTCCAGGGCGTCCGGCTCGACGAGGCGCTCGCGCTGAGCGAACGCTGCCTCGCCCTGGCCGGCCCCGCCCCCGAGGCGCTCAACACGAGGGCCCTGGTCGCCATCGGCCTGAAGCGTCCCTCGGAAGCGATCGCCGACCTCGACCGGGCCGTCGCCGCCGGGTCGCCGACGCCGGAAATGTACCTCCACCTGGCCCGGGCCCAGATGCTGACTTCGAACCGCCAGGCGGCCGCCCGGGCCCTGGAGGACGCGGGGAGGGTCGGCCTGTCGGCCGAATCCCTCCACCCCCGAGAACAGGCGGAGTTGCGTCGCTTGACCGAGGAGCTAAAGGGAACCCCGGATCCCCGCTAGAGCCCCGTCGTCCCGTCGCCCCTTACGAAGGAGGTGCCATCCGGATCGTCCTCGACGTCGTCGCCCGACCTTGAGCCTTCCTCAGACGCGCCGACGCACGATCGCCTTCGCGACGCCTCGGACGCCGAAGGCCGTCCGCACCGGGACTCGGTCCGTTCGACTCGACCGAGCCGTCCCCGCAAACCAAGCACTCGAACCCCGACCAGCGTTGTTCGGGGAGACCCCAGTCCGACGAGACGCCACCCCCGCTCGCGGTGGAGACGTCCCTCATGTTCCAGGAAACGCTCCGGAGGATTTCCCCATGTCTGTCAAGATGATCCGACTCGCTTCCGCGCTCGCGGTCGCCCTGGCCGCGACGACCTGGGCGGCCCCGTCCGCCTCGGCCCTCAGCACCACCTACGCCCTCTCGACGAACATCACGAACAACGGCAACTCCTACGTGGGGAACCAGCTGTTCGTGGACGTCAACGACGTCGCCGGCCAGCCCCAGCAGGTCGACTTCGTGTTCCGCAACGTCGGCCCGGTCGCTTCCTCGATCACCGACGTCTACTTCGACGACGGTACGCTCCTCACGCTGCTCTCCACCACGGTGAACAGCAGCGCCGGGGTCGCCTTCAGCGCGGGTGCCAGCCCCGGCAATCTTCCCGGCGGGAACGCGGTCAACTTCCAGACCACGGCGGGCTTCTCGGCCGACTCGGACTCGCCCGTGTCGACTAACGGCGTCAATCCCGGCGAGTACCTCACCGTGCGGTTCGCCTTGCAGGGCGTCCAGACCTATGCCAGCGTCATCAACGCGCTCGCCCTGGGGCTCGCCAACCCGGGCGTGAACTACACCGGCGCCCTCCGCATCGGCGTCCACGTCCAGGCGATCAGCCCGCAGGGGGGTAGCGACAGCTACATCAACGGCGAGCCGGTTCCGGAGCCGTCGACGCTGGCGATCGCCGGCCTCGGGGCGCTGGGGATGATCGGCTACGGCCTCCGCCGCCGCGCCCGCTCCTGACCGCCGGAGCCGAGGCGGTCGTCGCGAGCTTGGGGCTCGCGACGGCCGCCTCGACCCGGATCCGCGAACGGATTCCCCCCGACGAAGACGGCCGATCGCGATCCGCCCGGCGGCTCATCCGAGCCCGGGGGATCCTCCGTCGTCGCCTTCGCTTGACGTCGAGCCTTCCACATCCGATGCCAAGGACGTCGATCTGGAAGGCATCCCCTCTCGGGTCCCGGCCCGACCTCTCGGCCGGCCCCCGCGTCCCGCCCTCCGGATCCCGATCGACGATGCTCGGGGAGTTTCCAGCCCGAATCGACAACCGTCGGGATCGCGACGATGCTCAGACCACAGGGAAGACGTTTCTTTCGTTCCAGGGATCACTCCGGAGGATTCTCCATGCCCGCCAAACTGCTGCGATTCGGTTCCGCGCTCGCGATCGCCCTGGCCGTGGCGTCCTGGGCGGCCCCGTCCGCCTCGGCCCTCAGCACCACCTACGCCCTCTCGACGCTCCTCACAGACGACGACAACCCCTACGTAGGCGGCCAACTGTTCGTGGACGTCGTGGACGTCGCCGGCCAGCCCCAGCAGGTCGACTTCGTGTTCCGCAACACCGGCCCGATCGCCTCGACGATCACCGACGTCTACTTCGACGACGGCGCGCTCCTGGGGATCAACTCGACGACGGTGGCGAGCAGTCCCACCGTAGCGTTCAGCCAGAACGCCTCCCCGCCCCAACTGCCGGGCGGCACCACGGTCGATTTCAACACGTCGGCGGGCTTCTCGGCCGACTCCGACCCGCCGGTGATTCAGAACGGGGTCAACCCCGGCCAGTTCCTCACGATCCGGTACGACCTGCAGGCCGGCAAGGTTTACGCCGACGTGATCAGCGCGATCGCCCTGGCGTTCACCAACCTGAACACGGACATCGATGGCGGCCTGCGCATCGGCGTCCACGTCCAGGCCATCGACCCGACGGGCAACAACGGCAGCGACAGCTACATGCTCGGCGAGCCGGTTCCGGAGCCGTCGACGCTGGCGATCGCCGGCCTCGGGGCGCTGGGGATGATCGGCTACGGCCTCCGCCGTCGCCGCGCCCAGGCCTGAGCCTCCGCCCTCGAATCGGCTCCCGCCCCCGGCCTGGCCGGGGGGCGGGGTCGGCGGCGGATTTTCGTCGCCGGGAGGGGGCGGCCCCGATCGGGGCCTCTCCTTCCTCGTCGTCACCGTCCGATTTTCAACTGGGGGGTTTCTTCTTCATGTCTCCAAAACTAGCGCGGATCGGTTTATCGCTCGCGATCGTCCTGGCCTGGGCGGCCCCGCCGGCCTCGGCCCTGACGACCACTTACAACCTCGCGACGAACATCACGAATACGTCGACCTCCGTCGGCGGCCAACTCTTCGTGGACGTCGTCAGCATCTCCGGTCAGCCCAACCGGGTCGATTTCGTGTTCCGCAACGAGGGGCCGCGTCCCTCGTCGATCGGTGCCGTCTATTTCGACGACGATTCCCTCTTGACGCTGCTCCCCACGACCGTGCGCAACGACACCGGCGTGTGGTTCAGCGCGGGCGCCAACCCGGCCAACCTCCCCGGTTCGAGCGCCTGGAATTTCCACGCGACGTCGAACTTCTCGGCCGACGCCAACCTTTCGGACCTGGTGTTCGGCGTCAACCCGGGCGAGCGGCTCACCATGAGGTTCGGCCTGCAAGGGGGCCGGACCTACGCCAACGTGATCCACGCGATCAATCTGGCGGGGACCAATCCGACCCGGGACCTGCCGGGAGGCCTTCGCATCGGTGCCAGCGTCCTCTTGCCGAGCCTCGGGATCCTCTGGGGCGACCCCTGCTACGACAGCTATCTCCTGAGCGCGCCCGTGCCGGTGCCGGAGCCGTCGACGCTGGCGATCGCCGGCCTAGGGGCGCTGGGGATGATCGGCCATGGACTTCGCCGCAGTCGCCGCGAACGAGCCTGAGCCGCGGATCAGCTCGCGGACGGCGCGAGCCGGGACCGACGCCGTTGGTCGGACTCCCCGGCCGCTCGTCCACGCGCCACGTCGCGTGGACCCGAACGACCACCCAACGCCCCGCGCATCGCGTCGACTCTTGTTGATTTTTCTCACACGTCCTTGCGACCGGCCACGCAGAGTCGTACTGATGATGCATGGACTCTTGAATTGCGACACGGGCCCTCGATGGCGCCCCTCGCGTCGCGTCGACGGTCCCCGCGTTCGATGCCGAACGGAAGCGACCAGGCCCCGGGGCTCCTCGCTGCAACCGACGGGGACGGAGTCCGCCCGGGCCCCGAAAAGCGGCCCTCCCCGGGGCGCCTCATCCATCCAGATCGACGCCCGACGGCCTCGGGCGGCGGTCGATTCCGAGGGACGCCCGTGACAACCCCAATACCAACGCTCGTCGCCGACGCCTCGACGCGGGAAGGCCTCGATTCACGACCGGCTCCCCCTCCGTTCATCACCGTCGTGGTCCCGGTCCGCAACGAGTCGCGTTTCGTCGCCCGGACGCTCGAGCAGCTGATCGGGCAGTCCTACCCCTCGGGCCGATTCGAAATCCTGGTGATCGACGGAGCTTCGACGGACGCCACCCGCTCGATCGCCGAATCCATCGCGGCCGACCATCCAAACGTCCGGGTGCTCGACAACCCCCGCCGCCTCTCCAGCTCGGCGAGGAACGTCGGGATCCGCGCGGCCCGGGGCGACCTGATCGTGGTGGTCGACGGCCACTGCGAGCTCGAGGGCCGTGGGTATTTCCGCGACCTGGCCGAGGCGTTCGAGCGCAGCGGGGCCGACTGCATCGGCCGCCCGCAACCGCTCGACGTGGCCGGCGCGACCCCGCTCCAGAGGGCGATCGCCGCCGCGCGGTCGAGCCGGTTGGGCCACCATCCGGACTCGTTCGTCTACTCTTCCGAGGAGCGCTTCGTGCCGGCCCAGAGCGTGGCGGTCGCGTATCGCCGATCGGTCTTCGAAGAGCTGGGCCTCTTCGACGAGACATTCGACGCCTGCGAGGACGGGGAGTTCAACCATCGGATCGACCGGGCGGGCCTGCGCTGCTTCTTCACCCCGAAGGTCCGCATCCGCTACTTGCCCCGTCCCACGCCCGCCGCCCTTTTCCGGCAGATGGCCCGCTACGGCCGGGGCCGCGTCCGGCTGGCGCGTAAGCATCCGGCGACGTTCTCCATCGGCGGGTTCGTGCCCGCCGCCTGGCTCGCCGGCCTGGTCCTGGGCCCCTTGATCTGCACGCTGCGGCCGTCGCTCTGGTGGCTCTATGGAGGTGTTGTCGCCCTGTACCTGGCGATCGTCGCGGCGACCTCGATCGGCATCGCCGTGAATCGAGGCGAGCCGGGCCTGATCGGTCGGCTGATCTTGGTCTTCCCGACCATTCACGCCGGCTCGGGTTGGGGCGTCCTGATGGAACTGCTGGGCGGAGGCCGCCGGACTGCCGGATGGAGACGGGAGCAGCCGCGATGAGGGTCGCCATCGTCGACGAGGAGCTTCCCTACCCGCCCGATTCGGGCAAGCGGATCCGGACGTTCCAGCTCGTCCGGCGGCTCGCCCTCCGGCACCGCCTCACCTACCTCTGCCATCGCAACGCCGACCCCGCGGAGGCGCGGCGGGCCGAGGCCGCGTTCGGCTCGCTGGGGATCGAGACCGTCGTCGTCGACCGTCGTCCCCCGCCGAGGTCCGGGCCAGGGTTCTACGCCCGCCTGGCCGCCAACCTGGCGTCGCCCCTCCCCTACTCCGTCGCGTCGCACGCCAGCCCGGAAATCCGCCGGGCGGTCGAGCGTCTGGCGCAGGAGGGCCGGATCGACCTCTGGCAGGCGGAATGGACCCCGTATCATGCCGCGCTGCAAGGCCTGCCCCCCGAGGCGCCGCGGCTCATCATGGCCCACAACGTCGAGTCCCAGATCTGGCGCCGCTATCACGAAGCGGAGGCCAACCTGGCCAGGCGCTGGTACATCGGCCGGCAATGGCGGAAGTTCGAGCGCTTCGAGAGTCGGGCGTTCGCCGAGGCCGACGGGGTCGTCGCCGTCAGCGAGGAGGACGCCGAGGCGATCCGGGGCCGGTTCGGCGGCCGTCGCGTGGTCGTCGTCGAGAACGGGGTCGACACCGATCAATTCCGTCCCGGCTCGGGCCCGCGCGACCCCGACCTGGTCCTCTTCCTCGGGAGCCTCGACTGGAGGCCGAACCTCGACGCGGTGGACCGGTTGCTCGCGTGCGTGTTCCCCGCGGTCCTGAAGCATCGGCCGTCGGCCCGGCTCGCGATCGTGGGGCGGAATCCGCCAGAGGCCCTGCGGCGTCGCACGGCCCTGCTCCCGAACGTCGAGCTGCACGCCAGCGTCGCCGACGTGCGCCCGTTCCTGCACCGGAGCGCCCTGATGGTCGTCCCGCTCCGGATCGGGGGGGGCTCGCGGCTGAAGATCCTCGAGGCGTTCGCGGCCGGGCTGCCCGTGGTCTCGACCCGCGTGGGCGCCGAGGGGTTGATGGTCGAGGACGGCCGGCACCTGGCCGTGGTGGAGGGGGTCGAGCAGATGGCCGATCAGGTCGTGCTCGGCCTGAGGGATCCGGGGGCGATGGCGGCGCGGGCGGCCCTGGGGCGGAGCCTGGTCGAGGCCCGGTACGACTGGGACGGTCTGGCCGAACGCCTCGAATGGGCCTGGGCCGACGTCCTGGAGCCGGGACGCCCCGCGGCTCGACCGTTCGCGGACTCCGAGCCGGAAGCGCGGGTGCGATCATGACGGCCGTCTTCCACCTGACCGCCTCGACGTTCCACGGCGGGCCCGAGCGCCAGATGCTGGGCCTGGCGCGGAGCCTCGCGCCAGGGGTGCGCACCGTCTTCCTGTCGTTCTCCGAGGGGGGGCGCTGCCGCGATTTCCTGGAGCAGGCGCACGCCCGAGGATTCGAGGCCCACGCCCTGGGCAACGACACGCCGCGCCTCCTCGCCGCCGCGGACGAGCTGTCGCGTCGGCTCCGCGCGGCGCGGCCCGAAGCGCTCCTGATGCACGGCTACAAGGCCGGCCTGATCGGCCGGATCGCCGCGCGGCGGGCGGGGGTGCCGGCGGTGGCGGTCTCGCGAGGCTGGACCTATGAGAGCCCGAAGGTCCGGCTCTACGAGGCGATGGACCGCTTCAATCTGCGGCTCATGGACCGCGTGGTGTGCGTCTCGCGAGGCCAGGCCGCGAAGGTCCGGCGCGCAGGGGTCCCGGAGCGGAAGATCCTGGTGATCCCCAACGCCGTCGACGTCGAGAGGTTCGCCGCGACGGACCCGGCGGCCCGTGGGGAGCTCCAGGCGCTCTTCCCCGCGTCGGTCCGCCGGATCGTGGGGGCCGCCGGGCGGTTGAGCCCGGAGAAAGGCTTCGCCGACCTCGTGGACGCGGCGGCCCGGGTCGCGGCCCGCGAGCCCGACGTCGGCTTCGCGATCTTCGGCGAAGGCGTGCTTCGCGAGAGCCTCGGCGCGCGGATCTCGGCCGCCGGCCTCGACGGCCGCTTCATCCTCGCCGGCTTTCGTCCCGACCTGGACCGACTGGCGCCCCACCTCGACTTGTTCGTGCAGTCCTCCTGGACCGAGGGGATGCCGAACGTGGTGCTCGAGGCGTGCGCGGCGGGGGTCCCGGTGGTGGCGACCGCGGTCGGGGGGACGCCGGAGATCCTCGACGAGGCGGAGGGGGACCTCCTAGTCCCCCCCGGCGTGCCGGCGGCCCTCGCCGGGAAGATCCTGCACGCGCTCGGCCAGGCGGAAGCGCGACGCGACGTGGTCGAGCGGGCCCGGCGGCGGATGATCCGCGAGTTCTCGTTCGCGGCCCAGGCCGAGCGGTATCTCCGGCTCTTCGAAGACCTCGCCGCTCCGGATCCGGTGAGGGGCTCGACGGGCCGCCAGGCCGACGCGACGGCGGCGCGAGTCGGCGGCCCCGCGTACGGAGGGCGAGCGTCATGACGACTTCGGCCCCAGGTTCCGTCGAGGCGTCGCGTCCGGTCCGGGGGGGCCGAGCGGGGCGAGGGGAGGCCGGCCGGCCGATCCGCGTCTGCTATCTGATCGACCGGCTGCGCGTGGGGGGGACCGAAACCCAGCTGCTGTCGCTGATCCGGCACCTCGACCCATCGGTCTTGCAGCCCTACCTGTGCCTCCTCGACGGCGAGGACGAGACCTCGCGGGCGCTCGAGCCCCGGGGATGCCCGGTGACCCGCCTCGGCGTGCGCTCGATCCGAAGCGTCCGAGGACTGACGCGTTGCGGGATCTTCGCGCGGCAGCTCCGTCGCGAACACATCGACGTGCTCCAGGTGTACTTCCGCGACAGCGCGATCTTCGGCGCCGTCGCGGGGCGGCTGGCGGGGGTGCCTCGCGTCGTGCGGGTCCGGAACAACCTCGGCTACTGGATGACCCCTGGGGACCGCCGGACGTTCCGCGTCGTCAATCGGCTGATCACGACGACGTTCACGAACAGCGAGGCCGGCCTGCAGGCGCTCGTGGAACAAGAGGGCCTCGCCCCCGGCTCGATCACCGTCGTCGACAACGGGATCGACCTGGATCGCTACGACCGCCCTCGGCCGGTCCGCCCGCGCGGCGGGGCGACGCCCCGCCAGGTGGGGGTGGTGGCCAACCTGCGGGCGGTCAAGGGGCTGGACGTCTTCCTGCGGGCGGCGGCGACCGTCGCCGCGAAGCACGAGGACGTACGGTTCACGATCGCGGGCGAAGGGCCCGAGCGGGCGAGCCTCGCCGGGCTGGTCGACGAGTTGGGTCTCGCGGACCGGGTCCGGATGCCGGGCCAGGTCGACGACGTCCCCGGCTTCTTGGCCGATCTCGATCTGGCGGTGCACAGCTCGTCGTCGGAGGGCCTGTCGAACGCCGTCTTGGAATCGCTGGCGGCCGGCTTGCCGACGATCGCGACCGCCGTGGGGGCGAACCCCAGCCTGATCCGCGACGGGTTCAACGGCCTCCTGGTCCCCGCCGGCGAGCCGGCGCGGCTGGCCGCGGCGATGGATCGCTTGCTGAGCGATCCCGCGGCGGCGGGAGCGATGGGGCGGGCGGCTCGCCGGTCGGTGGGGGACCGCTTCTCCTGGCCGAACGTCGCTCGCGCCTACGAGGGCCTCTACGGGCGGATCATGGGGGTTTAGCGTCTTGGCCACGAAGAAAAGAGCCGGACGGCGGCTGGCTCGGGGCGTCCTGCTCGCACTGGCGATGTTCCTGACGTCGCCGCTCTGGATCCTGGACCGCCTCGAGTCCGCGCTGGGCGGCGAAGCGTGGTTCAACTTCTGTTCCGAGCTGCTCAGCCTGTGCCCCGGGGCCCCCGGCGTCCATCTGCGCCGGGGCTTCTATCGGATGAGTCTCGAAGCCTTCGGGGGCGGGGGTGAGAGCGTCAGCATCGGCTTCGGCACCACACTCTCGCATCGCGAGATCCGGATCGGCCGGCGCGTGTACATCGGGCATCGCTGCACGATCGGCCGGGCGGTCATCGCCGACGACGCCGTCCTCGGCAGCAACGTCGACGTGCTCAGCGGCGGCCGTCAGCACAATTGCGACGACCTGGACCGGCCGATCCAGGAACAGGGGGGCTCGTTCCGGCAAGTCCGGATCGGCGCGAACTCGTGGATCGGCAACAGCGCGGTCGTCATGAACGACGTGGGCGACCAATGCATCATCGGCGCGGGGAGCGTGGTGGTGCATCCCATCCCGGACCGCACCGTCGCCGTCGGGAATCCCGCGGTCGTCAAGAAGCATCGAGCCCCGGCGAGATAGCACGGATCGCTTGCCCATGCTTTACCTCCTGTTCGGATACATGTTCCTCTACATCCACCGGCCCTTTGAGATCTGGACGCGGCTCGCGACCATCCAGATCGAGCGCGTCTACGTCATCACATGCCTCGTCGCGCTGCTCGCCTACGATCGGAGGACCTGGTCGCGTTCGCCGCACACGGTCGCCATCCCGCTGTTCATCGGCTCGATGCTCGTCTCGTACCTGACGGGAAGGCACTCGGAGGAGGGCTACGCGACCATCGACAAGTATTTGAAGATGAGCGTGTTCTACCTGCTGGTTTTGAGCGTGGTCGGCGACGCGCGGACGCTGCGCAAGCTGCTGATCGGCTTCTTCGTCGTGATGGCCGTCTATCTCGCCCATTCCCTGCTCGAGTATCACAACGGCCGACATCAGTACCGGATGGGCATCGTGCGGATGATCGGAGTGGACGAATCCAACAGCGAACCCAACGCCTTCGCCGCCACGATCGTCTACTCGTTCCCCCTCGTCCTGCCGCTCTGGCCCCGGCGCGGGCATCCCGGCGAGGCGGCGCGCGACGACCGGCGGCTGAAGCGGTTCCTCGCCGGCTACGTCGCGCTCGGCCTCCTCTGCATACTCCTGACCGGATCCCGACAGTCGTTCGTCGGGCTCCTGATCCTGGGCCTTTACGGCGTCAGCGTCTCGCGGCGCCGACTCCTGCTCCTGCTGGCGCTCGCGGTCGCGGCGCCCGTCGGCTGGCAGATGCTCCCGGAGAGCCTCCAGAACCGCTATCTCACGCTCTACGACTCGAGCTACGGGCCGGAGAACGCCCAGGAATCCGCCGAAGGTCGCAAGCAGGGCTTCTACGACGGGATCGCGCTCTGGGAGAAGAGCCCCGTCACGGGGGTGGGCCCCGGCGCCTTCGGCAAGGGGACGGGCAAGGGATTCCAGGCGCACAACCTGTACGGGCAGGTACTCGGAGAACTCGGCACGCTCGGGGCGTTGGCGTTCGGCGGCGTCCTCGTCGCCTTCGCGCTCAACGCGAGGAAGATCCGGAGTTCGACGACGTCGGCCGAGGACGACGAGGGCCTGTTCCTCCGGGACCTGGGGAGGGCGATCTCGCTGGTCGTCGTGATGTTGCTGATCTTCGGCAACGGCAGCCATAACCTCTATCGTTACAACTGGGTCTGGCTGGCCGCGTTCCAGGCGGTGGCGATTCATTGCGTCGATGATCGACTACAGGCCGGCCGCGACCAGCGCGGAGGCGTCCGGGGCCGCCATGCTCATGCCTGACATCGGCTTGTCGCAGGTGCTCCCGCCCGATCGGCCGCGCGACGGCCGCACGAGCCCTCTCGCCCGCCGGGCCGCGCCCCGGTCGGACGGAGAAGGTCCGCCGACCTCCGGGCCGCTCGAATCGCCGGCGGGGGGCGTCCGGCCCGCGGGACTTCCCAGCCCGGGCGGAGAGGAGGCCGACGCCGACGCGGCCCGCAGGATCCTCTCGGTCGTCCGGTGGCCGGTCGGCGGAATCCGGACCTATCTCCTCTACAACTACCCCCGACTGCTGGATCGGGGCTATCGCTTCACCTTTGTGGGGCCGGCCGACGAGTCCTTCCGCGCGATGGCGGCGGAGCTCTCCGACTGGCCGGGGAGCGAGTTCGTCGAGGCCCCTCTGGTCCGGGGGCGATGTCGGCTCCGGCGCGTCGTGGGCGACCAGATCGCGACGGGTCGTTACACGCTGATCCACTCCCAGGGTTTCACCGCCGGGGCGGAGGCGGTCCTCGCCAACTGGCGGCGTCGGCTCCCCCACGTCATGACCTCCCACGACGTGCTGAGGCCGGATCAGTTCGCCGGAGCCGTCGGACGGCTGAAACGGTGGACGCTCCCTCGCCTGCTGGGCCGGGTCGACGTCGTCATCAGCGTGACGCGCGACGCCGAGGTGAACCTCCGGGGCTATTTCCCGTCGCTGGGGCGAGGACGCGCCCGGCTGACGGTCGTCGAGCACGGCATCGATCTCGAGGGCCTGGACGCCGCCCCCCCCGAGGGGGCCCCCGGTCTCCGAAGCTCCCTGGCCCTGCCGCCCGAGGTCCGCCTGGTCGGCTTCCTGGGGAGGTTCATGGAGCAGAAAGGGTTCCTGCCCCTGCTCCGCGCCCTGAAGATCCTGGAGGAGGATTCCTCGCTCCCCCCCTGGCACCTGGCCGCGGTCGGCGGCGGGGACTACCTCGGGGAGTACCGTCGGGAGGCGTCGCGACTCGGGCTCGCCGATCGAATCTCCTTCCTGGACCCGGTAACCCGGTCCGGGCCGGTTCTCGCCCAGCTCGACGTGCTCGCCATGCCCTCGCTCTGGGAGGCGGCCGGGCTGCTCGCCATGGAGGCGCTCGCGCTCGGCGTGCCCGTCGTCGGCTCGGACTGCCCGGGGTTGAGCGAGGTGCTGCGAGGATCGCCCTCGTCGACCCCGAAGGCGGGCGACGTCGGGCTGCTGGCCCGGGCCCTCGGCGAGGCGATCCGGTCCCCCTGGCGCCGGGCCGCCGAGGCGTACGCCTCGATCGCAAGGGCGCGGTTCGACGCCCGGAGGTCGGCCGACGAGCTGCTGCGATGGATCGAGTTCGCCGCGCCGCCCGAAGGGCCGGCGCAGGGGGCCTGAGATCGGACGCCGACGAACGACCATCATCACGCGGAGGAGATCGAAGTGCCGGCCGCCGCCAACAGAATCGCCCGCTCGGTCGGGCTCCGATACCCCTTCCTCAGCGGCCAGGGGACCCTGGTGCAGGCCCGGCCGCTCCGACGGCTGACCTTCGTCGAGCGGACGCTCCTGGTGCGCCTGTCGTCCGGGAAGAGCCTGCTCGTCTTCCCGAACGACCACATCGGCCGGCTCGCCTACTTCTTCGGCGACGTCGACCCGAAGGTCACGGAGCTGCTGCGGAGCGTCCTGGACGAGGGGGACTGCCTCGTCGACGTCGGGGCCAACGTGGGGGTCGTCTCCTTCCAGTGCCTGGACCGGGTGGGGCCGGGCGGCCGGGTGGTGGCCGTCGAGCCCCAACCGGGCTGCGCCTCGATGCTCCGGGAGTCGATCCGGCTCAACGAGCTCGCCAACGTCGAGGTGCACGAGCTCGCCCTGTCCGACCATCCCGGGGAGGGTTCGCTCCACGTGCCGGACGGCTCGAACCTGGGGATGACGACCCTCGAAGGCCGGGGCGAAGGCGCGATCCGGGTCCGGCTGACGACGGGGGAGGCGTTCCTGGACTCGCTGGAGGTCGCCGGCGACTACGTCATCAAGATCGACGTGGAAGGGCACGAGGGGAAGGTGCTGCGGGGGATGCTCGGCTACCTCCGCCGCCGGCCCCCGAAGGCTGTCGTCTTCGAATCCAACTCGTATCTCTACGGCGGCACGAGCTTCTTCGACGAGCCCTGCTTCGACCTCCTCTCCGGCCTGGGGATGCGGCTGTTCGAGATCCGCAAGTCGCTCCTGAAGATCCGCCTGAACGAGCTGACCTCCAGTGACGCAGAGCCGCGGGCGACGGATTTCATCGCCGTCCGGGACGATCAGGTCGATCGGCTCTGGGGCCGCCGCGGCTGAGCAGGCCGAGGGGGCGAGGGGTCGCGGCCGGGAGGATCCGCCGGCCGACCGTATCGCCTCGGCGACCGCCCGAATTCGAAACGCACGGCCCGAGGGCCATCCTTGCACCGCTGACTCGCGAGCTTTCATGACGAAACCGATGCTGGTCTACCTGACGGGCGCGATGGTCCTGAAGGCCGGCGGGATCCTGCTCCTGCCGATCTTCACGAGGTTCCTGGACCCGGACGATTTCGGCACCCTCGAGCTCCTCAATCGGGCGACCGACGTCCTCCTGCTCTGCCTGTTCGCCAACGGCAGCTGCCTGGCGGTCATCACATTCTACAACCAGGCGACGGACGAGGGACGTCGGCGTCGGATCGCAGCCACCGCGTTGCTCTACGGGGCGTTGAACGTCGCGGCCGTCGGGCTCCCGGGGCTGCTGCTGGCGGGACCCATCGGCGAGTGGCTCGGGATCGGCGACGCGTCGCTCGTGCGACTGGCGTTCCTCGGGGCCCTCTCCGACGCCTTGCTCCTCGTGTGCCTCTCCCTGGTCCAGGCGAGGGTCGAATCGATCCGACACACGGCGCTGCTCCTGGCGGGGTTCTGCCTCCGCCTCGCCCTGATCGCCGCCCTGGTCGGCCTGGGTCGCATGGGCGTCCGCGGGATCCTCTATTCGACGATCGGGGCCTCGTCGCTCCTCACGACGTACCTGGTGTCGGTTGAAGTCCGGCGGTCCGGCTTCCATCCCGACCTCGGGCTCCTGTGGTCGATGGCGAAGTTCGCGCTCCCGTTCCTGCCGGCGGGGCTCTGCGGCTTCATCCTGGGCGCCGGGGACCAGTTCCTGCTGTCGCGCTACGTCGACAAGGCCGAGGTGGGGTTTTACGCCCTGGGCTGCAAGATGGCGGTGATGGTCGGGGCCGTCGCCCTCGAGCCCCTGATGAAGGTCTGGGGGGCGAGGATGCACGTCGTCGCGCGGGGGGAGGAAGCCCCCCGCGCCTTCGGGCGGGTTTTCAGCCGATTCTCCGCGATGTACCTCTTCGTGGGCCTCGGCCTGGTCCTCTTCTCGGAGGACGTGATCCTCCTGCTCGCCGGGCCTCGGTATCTCTCGGCAGCGGGCTTCATCACCCCCGTGGTGGTGGCGTACTTCTTCATGGGATGCGGGGACCTGATGGATTCCGCGTTCTACATCCGCCGTCGGACCCTGGTCAAGCTCTGGATCACGCTGGCGACGACGGCGACGACGCTCGCCCTCTACGGGCTCCTGATCCCCCAGTACAAGGCCATGGGCGCGGCCTATGCGACGCTGGGCGGCTTCGCCTTCCGCCTGATGGTCGTGCGTTTCGTCTCGCAACGCCTCTTCGCCGTCGAGTACGAATGGGGGCGGCTGGCCCGGATCGCCTCGACGGCGGCGGCCTGCTGGGCCCTCTCGCTCGCCGCCTCCGGGACGCGGTACGAATTCTCCCTCAAGGCGGCGAGCCTCGCCGCGTTCCCGATCGCGCTCTGGCTGACGGGCTGCGTCACGCCCGAGGAGCGCCAGGCGGTTGCCGTCCCCCTCGCGCGGCTCCTGAGGCGCGTCGACGGGACGCGCGGCCGGCCCCTGCCGACCGAGAGTTGAGCCCAGGGCTCGAATTCCGACGCCGCGACGGGCCTCAAGGCCGGCGTCACGCGGCGTGGCGCCGGAAAGGTCGAAGGACGTCCGCCCCCTTTTCGATTCGATCGCGGTCCGCAATTCAGGAAGGCGCGAGGTCACGTGGGATATCTGGGCTGGGTGTTCTCCAAGTGGCCTTCCGAGGAAGGCGCGATGCGCAACGGGGCGGTCGAGCCCGCCTCGCCGGCCGTCCGCGTGCTGGATCGCACCGGCCGCAGGCTGGGACTTCGCACGTCGGGCGAGTTCCTGAGGACGGCCGCGCGCGGCCGCGTCACGCTGCTCGTGCGCGGGTTGATGGTCCTGTCGGGGGACGAGGGCCCCCCCTCCTCCCGCGCGGACCGGGCGGTCGAGGCTGCGTTCGCCCATTATGCGGCCCGGGGCGACCTGCCGGCGGAACGATTCGAGGGGAGCTTCACGCTCGTCCTGATCGACGAGGAGGCCGGCCGCGTCCTCCTGTTCCGGAACCTCGTCGGCGCCGGCTTCACCTACTACGCCGAGACCGACGGGGGCCTCCTGTTCGGCAGCAATCCCGCCGAGCTGGCTGAATACGGGGGCGCCGTCGCGGCGGTCAACGACTCGGCGCTCCCGGCCTTCTTCCTGTACCGATTCGTGCCGGGCCGGGAGACCCTCTTCCGGGGGGTCCGACGGCTGCTGCCGGGGGAGATGCTCGCCTACGACCGGGACGGGCTCCGGCTCCGGCAACGCCAGACCATCGGCGGGCTCCGGGGAGGTGAGACCGGGGACGGGGGCGGCGACGCGGTCGAGAGACTCGGGGCGACGATGGCGCGGGTGCTCGCGGACTGCGCCCTCGACCATCCCGGCGCCGTGAACCTGCTGTCGGGCGGCGTGGACAGCTCGTACATCCAGGTCGTCTGGAACGAGGGGCTCCCGGCCTCGTCGCGGCCGCCGGCCACGTACACGATCAACGTCGACCACCCGCGGACCCTCCCCGACGCCGAGTACGCCCTCTCGGCGGCCTCGCTGCTGGGGACCCGCCACACCCTCGTGCCCGCCGACGACTACGCGGCGAGGTATCTGGTGGAGGCCGTGGCGGGGACCGGCGAGCCGCCGAACCACGTCCAGTCGATCTACTTCCGCCGCCTGGGCCGGGTGCTCGCGGATCGGGGGGTGCCGGCGGCGCTCTGCGGCGAGGGGGCGGACAGCCTCTTCGGGGTCGGCTCGACCGCCACCCTCCAGACGGCCGAGGCGCTCCGTCGGGTCCTGCCCTGGAAGTTCGGCCGCGACCTCGTCTCGGCCGCGGCGGCCTTCGCGGGCCATCCCCGGCTGCCCGGCTATCTCGACCTGGCGGGACGGCTGGGCGACTTCACGCACCCGGGCCATCCGGTCAATGAGGTGGCCGTCTTCGCGGACCTGCGCGCCGTGCATTCCTGCTTCGGCGAGCCGGCGGCCTCGTCCGCCTTCGCCCTCCGCCGCGAGCTGGCGAGGATGCACGGCGTGGCGGACGACCCGCTCGAATTCGTGAACTTCGCGGGCTTCCTCGGCGAGGCCGCGGACACCGCCTCGCTCTGGACGGGCCTCTTCAACCTCGAAGGTTGCGACATGAGGTGCCCGTTCCTGGACTCGCGGATGATCCGATTCGCGATCGGGCTGCGGCCGCAGGAACGGTACCCGTTCCGGAAGCCCAAGGAACTCCTGAAACGCGCCCTGAGGCGACGCGCCCCGGCCGTCCTGGCCGATCGATCCAAACGCGGGTTCGGCCAGCCGATCTTCGAGTGGCTCGCCGTCGGCGGCCAGCTCCGCCCCCTCGTGGACCGGATCGGCGACTACGACTTCGTCGCCCACCGGGCGCTGGCGGAGGCTCGCGAGCGACCGAACTGGTTCCTGTACTCGCTGCTCTGCTTCGACGTCTGGCACAAGCTCTTCATCGAGAAGCGGCCCGCGTCTGCGATCGCCGACGCGACCTGAATCACCCTCCAACCGTGCGCCCCAACATGGACATCCAGCGACGCTTCATCGGTCGGGTCTCCCTGCCGGCCTACGCCTGGCTCAAGGGGACCACGGCGCAGTTCCGCCACCTCCGCGAGTTCGAGGCGTCCCAGCGCCTGCCGGTCGACGAGATCCGGGCGCGGCAGCTCTCGCGGCTGCGCGCGCTCGTCGACCACGCCTACCGTCGATGCCCCTACTATCGGGAACGCTACGATCGGGCCGGGGTCGTCCCCTCGGACCTCCGGAGCCTCGAGGACCTGAACGCGTTCCCGATCCTGGACAAGGGCGACATCCGCGCCCATGGCGACGACATGGTGTCGAGCGACTGGCCGGAAGGCGACCTGATCCCGAACTACACGGGGGGATCGACCGGGACCCCCCTCGAGTTCTACCTGAGTCGCGACCGGAAGGACTCCCGGTGGGCGGCGACCGTCCGGCACAATCGCTGGGCCGGCTGGGACTTAGGCGAGCGGGTGGCGTATTTTTGGGGGGCGATCTCGGACGGGCCGGCCCCCGGCGGATGGCGGCGGCGGCTCCGGCACGCACTCCTGGAGCCCCAGCTGTTCCTCAACACGGCGAACCTCACCGAGGCGGGCATGGCCGGCTTCAATGAGGCGATGAAACGGTTCCGCCCCAACGTCGTCCTCGCCTACGCCCGCTCCGCGGCGATGATCGCCCGGTACCTGCGGGCCCGCGGGATCCCGGCGTACCGGCCCCGGGCGATCGTGACGAGCGCGGAGATGCTCGAGCCCGAGGATCGCCAGGTGATCCAGGAGGTCTTCGGCTGCCCCGTCTTCAATCGCTACGGCTGCCGCGAGGTGAGCGTGATCGCGTCCGAGTGCGAGGAGCGGCGGGGGCTCCACACCATGGCGGAGTGCCTTCACGTCGAGATCGTCCGCGACGGGAAGCTCGCGGAGGCCGGTCAGGACGGGGAGATCCTCGTGACCGACCTCGCGAACCTGGCGATGCCGCTGATCCGCTACCGGATCGGCGACGTCGGCGCCTGGGAGGGGGGGCGATGCGAGTGTGGGCGCGAACTCCCCCGGTTGCGTCACGTCGCGGGTCGGGCGACCGATTTCCTGGTCGGCCATGACGGCCGGATGGTCTCCGGCCCCTTCCTCACGCTCGCGGCGGTCGGGGTGCGCCCCAGCATCGGCCAGCTGCAGATCGAACAGGAACGGATCGGCCAGGTCCATTTCCGGATCAAGCGCGGGTCGCGGTTCCAGGCCGCGGAGGACCTGGAGTTCCTGGTCGCCGCGGCCCGGACCTACCTGGGCGAGACAGCCGAGGTCGGCTGGGAGTTCGTGGACGAGATCCCCTCGGAGGCCTCCGGGAAGTTCCTGTTCTGCAAGTCGAAGGTCTCGCCGGCCTTCCTGCGGGATTCGATCGAGGCTTCGGGGGCGGATCGGAAATGATCGGCACATCGGAAACCGACCGCGTCCCGTCCCCGACGCCGGACGGCGGGGGGCGGCCGGTGGGGACGCTGAGGGCGGCGGCGAACCTCGCCTGGCAAGGCGTCCGCTGGGGCTCCTTCCGCGGCGGATGGTTCCCGCGCCACCTCCTCCGCCACCGGCCGTTCGACCTGGCCCGGATCCCGGCGGGGACGCCGGTCGACGTCATGGTCGCGATCGTCGACCACTTCGAACCGAGCGGGCGGAACGGCCCGGGCGCCGCGGCGGGACGGGTCCGCGGCTGGTGCGAGGCGCATCGGGCGATCGCCGATCGGTTCCGGGACGCCGACGGCCGGCCCCCCCAGCACACCTGGTTCTACCGGACCGAATACGCGAACTGGGCCTGCCTCGACGTCCTGAGCGAGGCCGCGTACCGAGGCTTGGGCGAGGTCGAGTTCCACCTCCACCACGCCTACGACGACGCCGAGTCGTTCGCCGCGAAGCTGCAGGCCGGCCTGGACCTCGGGAACCGGGCCGGGGCGATGCTCACCGCCGAGGCCGAACCTCGCCGACGATTCGCCTACATCGCCGGCAACTGGTCGCTCGACGACGGCGCGCGCGACCCGGCCCTGGGCGGCTGCGGCACGGAGCTGCTCGCGCTGAAGGAGGCCGGCTGTTACGCCGATTTCACCTTCCCCGCGCTGGGGAGCCGGGCCCAGCCCCGCACGTCCAACGCGATCTACTACGCGAAGGACGACCCGGGGCCCAAGTCCTACGATTCGGGGGTCGAGGTCGCCGTGAGTCGTCCCGCCTCCGGCGACCTGATGATCGTCCAGGGACCTTCGCTGTTCGACCGCCGCCGGGGCGGGTTCGAAGGCGCGGCTCTCGAATCCTTCGCGCCGCCCGACCCGCGACGGCTGGACGCCTGGACGCGCGCCAACATCCACGTCGCCGGCAGGCCGGAGTGGATCTTCGTCAAGCTGCACACCCACGGGATGCAGAGCCTCGACGCCCTGCTGGGCCCCCGGCTGGGGTCGCTCTTCGAAGGCATGGTGGGGCGGTGGGACCGGCCGCCGTTCCGGCTCCATTTCGTGACGGCCCGCGAGATGTACAACATCATCAAGGCCGCGGAGGCTGGCCGTTCCGGCGACGCCGGGCTCTACCGGGACTTCGAAGTCCCCCGGCCGGCCAACCGGGTGGTCCGCTGCGACCGGCCGTGGGAGCTGCTGGGGCACGACGCGACCCGGATCGCGCTGAAGGTCCACGACCCGGGTCCGGCCTGCATCGAGTTCAAGCACGGGCCGCTGCGTCGGGTCCGGGGCCGGATCCGCTCGCTGGAAGCCCGTTTCGCCGACGGCCGACCACCCGAGGTCCGGATCGACGGGGAGGGCGGGTGCGTGACCGACCCTCCCCTGGATTGTCATTTCGAGGGCCCGGACGGGGCGCTCACTGGACCACGATGCGGAGAGACTGGGCGCCCGTGAGGCTCACGGCGGCCGATCCCCGCTTGGTCCCGGAACTCGCCTTCACCGTGAACGGGCCGAAGGAGGCGTTCGTGATGAGGGAGGAGTCGGAGGTCTTCTGCTGGTAGTCGACGAATGCGATCGGGATCGCGGCCAGCATCCCCCTCGAATCCGCCGTGCCCGAATACGCGAGGGCGCCCCTCTGGTCGAACACCTGGACGTTAGCCCCCCCCGCCGCGGTCCCGTCCGCGAACCGGACGTCGAGCGTGAGGAGCGATCCGACCTGGACCTGCTTGACGCCCTGACCGGACCAGGAGATCGTCGACGTCGCGCCGTTCTCCAGCCTGGTGTCGAGGATCCGCACGTTCGACAGGCGGGCGGTGTAGTAGCCCGCCCTGATCCCGGTATAAGGCCGAGACGCGCCGGAGGCCGACTTCCGGAGGGTGTTGGAGATCAGGTCCAGGTCGCTGACGTCGGCGGCGTTGTAGCCGCCCACCGCCAGCGAGGTGTCGTTGCTCTCGAGGACGTTGTTCGAGATCTTCATGTTGATGCCGGCGCCGAGGCCGTCGACGACCAGCGCGGCCGCCGAGTAGGCCGGGTCGGCCGTCGTGACGAGGGCCTTGATGAGGTTGTCGTGGATGCTCACGTTGGCGTCGTTCATCGCGCCGCCGTTGTTGGCGTAGCCCACCCAGACCGTGTAGCCGTAGAGGGAGGCCCCCGGGCCGACCGTGGTGACGAAGGTGTTGCCCGAGACGTCGATGTTCCTATGGGCGCCCTGCATGTCGACGTCGTTGCGGATGCGGAGCGCCCGCGCGTAGGTCCTGAGGCCGGTCTCTCGGTTGGGAGGCTCCTGGGTCAGGACCGTGTTGTTCCGGATCACGCCGAAGCTCGAGGCCTGGGCCCGGAAGCCGTCGATCGCGATGCCCTCGCCCGCGATCGGGTCGATCTGATTGTTGGTCACCCGGAAGTTCGACGCCGAGACGAGGCCGATCGCCGAGGCGTCGGCGACCAAGGCGTTCTGGCTGATCCGGTTGCCGTCGATGACGATGGGGCCGTTCGAGGTGTCGATCTTCACGCCGGTCTGGGGGGATCCCAGGATCTTGTTGCCCTGGATCAGGATGGCCCCCGACGTCCGGATGAGGGAGATCGCGGCGGGGCCGGCCATTCGGTTGGTGACGTTGTTCGCGCCCTGCCGGATGGTGGAGTTGGTGATCGTCATGCGGGGGCCCGACGAATTCTCGAGGTTGATGCTGGTGGTGTCGACCCCGACGTCGCTGGTCTGGACCCTGTCGATGGCGATGCCGGAGCTGTACGCGGCGAAGATCGGCGAGCTGGCGAACCCCGCCCCCTGGCCCTGGACGACGGAGCCGTTGACGAGCCGGAAGTTCGTCACCTTCATCCGGTTGGCGTCCCAGACGGCCTGCACGGCCGCCCCCAGGTTCCGGTACCCGAGACCCGCGTCCCCGGACCAGGCCCTCGACGCGACGACCCCATAATCGAAGGAGGTGGTCAGCGTCGCCTCGTCGAGGTCGAGAGAATCCGTCTGGCCGGCGGCCGGCGTGACCACGACCTTGAGGACGACCTGGCCCGCCGTCGCGGGCACGAAGTGGACGACGGCGGAGAAGCCGCGCTGGACGTTGGCCGAGGTCGCCGAGCCCAGGACCTGATTGGTCGCCGCGTCGAGCACGAGGAGCTGCACGGTCGAGTTGGAGTTCACGCCGGCGGGCGTGATGGTCGCCGTGTAGGTGCGATTCGGCGTCGCGATGGTCATCGGCTGGGAGACGATGGTCTGGGGGGTGCTGAAGTTGCTGAGCCGCAGCACCTGCGAGCCGAAGAGGTAGTTGGAGTTCGCCGCGACGGCCGCCCGGGGGGCCTGGCTCAGGTTCCAGCCGGGGACACTGGCGCCGCTCCCCTGCTCGAATCCGCCGTTGGCGACCACGATCGGCTGGCTGTTGCCGTAGGTCACGGTGTGGCCGTTCAGGTCGAGCGTGACGTCCTTGTTCAGCACGACGAAGGCGGTCCCCGAAGTCGTGACGTCCGTCATCAGGGAGTAGACCGCCCCGGCCTGGTTCAGGATGTAAGGCCCCGCCCCCTGTCGGCTCAGCCAGGCGGCGTCGATGGGGATCACCGTCGCGAGCGAGATCGCGAGCGTCGTCGTCGCCAGCATGGTGGTCGCTCCTTCGGAACTCGTGGCGCGGACCGTGACGGTGTAGTTGCCCGGGCTCGAGTAGACGTGGCTCGGGGCCTCGCCGACGCCGGTCGAGCCGTCGCCGAAGTTCCAGGAGTAAGTGTATCCCGCGAACCACTCCGTGGGGCTGGGATCGGCGACCGAGCCGAGGAACTGGACGGCGGTGTTGACCGGGGCGACGGGCGGGGCCGCGATCGCGACCGTCGACGCGACGTCTGCCACGCTGATCCGCGCGGTGGAGACGCCGACCTGCCCGCTCGCGTCCACCACCGTGAGGGTCGCCGCGTACTCGCCGTCGGACTGGTAGACGTGGCTGGGGGACAGGGTCCCGCTCGCCGTCGCCCCGTCGCCGAAATTCCAGAAGTAGCTGTAGGGTGCCGTCCCTCCCGCCGCCGAGCCGACGAAGGTCCAGGCCGACCCCTCGGCCACGCCGCCGCTCGCCCCCGCGGAGACCGACATCCCCGACACCTGCAAGACCGAGGTCGCCGCCTGGCTGACGACCCCGTCCCACGACGTCGCCGTGACCGAGACCGTGTACGTCCCGGGCGACGCATAGACGTGCGTCGGGCTGGCGCCCGTCCCCGTGGCCCCGTCGCCGAATCGCCAGTTGTAGGTGAAGCCCGCCGCCCGGTCGAGGGGGCTGGGGTCGGTCGCCGAGGCCGAGAACGGCACGGCGGTCCCGGGCCCGGCCGAGGTCGGGGCGCTCAGGGAGACCGTCGGGGCGACGTCCAGGACCGTGACGGCCCTGCGGGCGGTCGCGCTGCGGCCCTGGGCGTCGGTGACCGTGAGGGTCGCCGTGTAGGCGCCCGAATCCTCGTAGCGATGCGAGGGCGTCGAGCTCCCCGAGCCGACGTTCAGGCCCTGGCCGATGAAGAGCCCGTTCAGCACCGCCGAAGGGCCCGCCAGTCTCGTGATCCGGAACTGGACGTGGCCGCCGACGTTCCAGGTCAGGTGGACCCCCTGCGAGAAGTCGGACACCGTCCGAGTGTCGAGCACGGCGCCCGTCGCCGCGTTCACGACCTCGACCTGCTGAGACCGGCCCTCGCGCCAGAAGTCCAGGAAGTAGAGGTCCACGGGGTGGACGTCCCCGTCCGTCAACTTGACGTCGACGACGAACGTCGTCGTGCTGTTCCAGGCGGCGGCGATGCGATCGGCCGGATTGGCGGGCTTCTGGAGGGCCCTCGCGTCGGTCGTGCTGGACGCGAAGGTGTAAGTGCCATTGCCCGTGGCTCCCACCTGGGCGTACGAGGGGAGTCCGACGCCGGCGCCGACGACGTTGTGGCCGGCCCCGCCGTAGACGCCCATCCAGCTCCCCTTCGTGGTCGCATCGCTCCCCACGAAGCCGGCGCTGGAGGTCGCCGCGGCACCGTCCCCGAAGTCCCAGCGATACTGATACGGGCCCGTCCCTCCCGAGACGACGGGCGCGAAATCGACCGTACCGCCCTCCGTCGTGACGACGTCGGGGCCGGCGCTCACGATGAGGCCGCTGGAGGCCGTCACCTGCACGATCCTCGAGGCCGCCGCGCCGACGCCGCCGTCCTTATCCCTGGCGGCGACCGTGACGGTGTAGGTCCCCGGGGCCGCATAGGCGTGCGTCGTCGTCGCGCCGAGGCCGGTCGTCCCGTCGCCGAAGTTCCAAACGTAGGTGAAACCCGCGGCGGTATCCGCGACACCGGGGTCCGTCGCCGAGGCGGTGAAGCCCAGCGCCGCGCCCACGGCCCCGCCGGTCGAGCCCCCGATCGTCGCGGTCGGGGCGACGTTCGCCACGGTCACCGGCACCCAGCTCGAAGCGGCCCGCCCGGCTGCGTCGCGGACGGTGAGAATGGCGGAAAACGTGCCGTTGTCGGCGTATCTGTAGCTGGGCGTGAGCGAGCCGGAGGCCGAGCCGCCGTCGCCGAAGGTCCAGGAGTACGTGTACGGGGCCGTCCCGCCGACGACCGAGCCGGCGAACGCGATCGCCGAGCCCTCGGCGCCGCTCCGGGCGGCCCCGGCGCTGACCGTCGGGCCCTGGTCGATGCGGATCCAGTTCACGTTGCCGGCCCAGCCGGTCCCGCCGACGGAATCGAAGGCCAGCCGCATGACCTGCTGCCCGGCCTTGAGCGACACGTTGACGCTCACCGTCTGGTAGACGTCCCACGAACCGGTGTTCGGGATGGTGAGCGAGCCCGTGGCGTCGACGCCCCCGAAATCGACGTGGAACTTGCCGCCCAAGGTCGGCGAGGCCGCGCGCAGGCTCAAGGCGTAGACCCCGGCCGCGGGAACGTCGATCGTGTAGTTGACCCACTCCCCCCCCTTGGTCCAGCCCAACGCGTAGCCGGGCCCGGAATCCTGGATGCCCTGGATGTCGACGTCGGTCGATCGGTAGTAGCCGCCGGAGTTGCCTCGCGAGTCGTCGACGTACGCGAAGTTCTTGCCCCCTTCGTCGAAATCTTCGGCCTGGATCAGACCGGGCACCGCGAAAGGCGTCCCGCCGAACGGCGAGCTGCGGCTCAGCAGCGTCCGATCCTCGAGAAGCTCGATGCGAGGGGGACGTCGACGGCGTTCGAGGCGGCTCCGGTGAGGGCGATCAGGGCGCGAGGGGGCGTCCCCCCCGTTGCGCAGCGGGGTGCTGGACCACATGGATGATATTCTCCGCGGCGAGTGGAAGCCGATTCTTAATTGAGTGCGTGACGGAGGAGATAGGGCGGCGCGGCGAGCGTCAGGGCGCCGAACGATACCGTCGTCGAATGCGACCGACGGGCGACGTCGTCCGTCTCGACACAACCCTAGGACGGGCGAGCGGGACTTTCAATTTTCAGACATTTTCAATCTAGAGAGGACGCAGCGTGAAACGGACGCATCGGCCGGGGAAGCGGACGAGCCGCGTCGAAACGAGGCCGAACCAGGCCTCCGAGACGCTCGCGACCCCACCAGCACGGGACGCGACGCCGAGACCCGAAGCACAGACTTGTTCACGATTGTTATTCAACAACTTCCGAACTTTTTGCGTCCGGGCCTCCCAGGCTCGGGGCGTCGACGCCGTTCTGGCTTCGAGATCGCGTCGCGCGGCGTCAGAACCTGCGCCGGGCGACGCCGGGGATCCGGCCTTGGGACCGCGACGAAGGGGGGCCCACTCGGTTCCGATCGAGGCGGACGGCGTCCTCGTCGGCACGGGCACGAAGCACACGCCGCGCCGGGGGCCCGCAGGTCGATTCCACCGCGGGAGACGCGACGGTCGGCCGGCGTGGGCCCGCGCGTCGGCGAGGCCCCTGGTCGGCCCGAGATCCCGTCGAGGCGACGGACCGCCCCCGCTCCGGCGAGAGGTCCGCGTCGCGGCGGCCTGAAGGCGGCGAGGATCGGCCCGAGTCGTGTTCGCTGAGGCGCGTGTCGACGGCCGCGGCGCGGCGACCCGGCTCGCCGCGCGAACGACGAACGAGGCCGAACGGCTGGACGCCGGTTCGATAGATCATGAATTCATGCTTTATGAGTAGGTCGAGGAACACGCGAGGTAGGGCCTGCCGCCATGCATCGCCCGAATGGGCGAGACATGGGATCCACACTCCATCCGACGGGCCGTCGCGAGGGACTTCCGCCCCCACTCCGGCGCCGTCGAGCGTCCGTGGATCGAGAGAAGCGAACCGGGTCCTGGAGGTCCTTCGTCGAGCCGACGGCCCCCCTTGGGCGACCACCGACTGACTCAGACCACCGGGGACGCGAAGCCGGCGACATTGCCGAAGGAGGCAAGGCGCCTGCTTAATAGAACATAAATCAGTCGATCATGGAGATACAATATGGGCCGAGGGCCGCCCCCCCCGCAAGCCACAAGCTCCAGTCGATCGTATTTTTTAAAGCCAAACATTGCTGACTGAGTGATTGACGCGAATCCCTTCGGCGCTTCGAGTTCGGTCTGCGGTTCGTGTCGAGAGCGGGACTCAACCGCACGATTCGAGATTTGCCCGAATGGCGGCCACGGCCTTTCTCGGCCGGCGGTCGAGCGAGGGGGGCTCGAAACTCGGATCGATGATATGCCCCTCGAAGCGTCGCAACGACGGCCGGACAAACTAAGATTACCATTGAACCCATTCGCTCGTCCACGCCATCTTTGACGACAACTGTCCGCCCGGCGACTCCTGGCCTAGCATAGGTCGGATCGCTTTATTTGTGCAAACCATCGGTGCCGACATTCTGATTCCACAGTTCCATCCCGCGGCCCGCGACCGCCGCCTTCGACGGCCCCTCGCCACGGGTCGTCCGACGCCCGCGGCCCGTAGGATCCCCCGAGGGCTCCCGGAGATGTGCCTCGCGACCACCATCCTCGGAATCTGTCTCGGGCTCCTGGCGCAACCGCCGGGATCGGGGGCCTGGGAGGTCGTGCGGACCCCCGAGGGGGACGTCGCGTTCTCGATGCCCGCGATCCCCACCAGGACCGAGGAGGAGGCTCACGAGGCCGGTGGTCGCGTGATCGTCACGGCCTATCGCTGCCGCATCGGAGGCGCGTCCTACGAATTCCTGCGCACTCAGGAGCCGGCCCCGGCCGCCCGGAATTTCGAGGCCGATCGGCTCAAACTCCTCAGGCCGCGACTCCTCGGCCCCGGCGCCCGGCCCGTCGCCGAGGCGGATCTCGTCGTCGACGGCGTGCCCGGCGACGACCTCACCTGGACGGCCCCGGCCGAAGGCCAGGCCGGCCTCACCACGTCCCGGGCCCGGCAGTTCGCGCACGGGTGCCACCGCTACGTCTTGAAGGTCGGATCCGCGCCCGGCGATCCGCTGCCCGAGGACGCCGGCAGGTTCCTCTCGTCCCTCACGTTCGAGGCGATCGTCGCGGCGGGCTACGGATCGCCCCCCGCGTCTCCGGCCCCACCCTCCCCCCCCGACGCCGCCTCGCTCGCGAAGCCGACCGGGGCCGAGAAGCCTGCGGACGAGGGAGTCGAGATTCGCGACCGCACCCCCGAAGACGCGCTGAGGACGTTCCTCCTGGCCATCGCCGCGAAGGATCGGGACCTGCTTCGCGCCGTCTCCCTCGCGGACGAGTCCCTCGACGTCCTGGTCGCGGGCCTCGACGCGCCAGCCCCGCCGGGATCGCTCGGGGCGCTGCAGTCGCGATTCGATCGGATGACGTTCAGGCGGCTGAAGGCGGGCGATCGGGTGACGATGCCGGGCGGTCGCGGGGGGACCATCCAGCCGTCGGACGTCCGCGAAGGGCGCGTCGTCCTCCTGCCCGAGGGCCAGCGGACGCCCACCCGCCTCGAACTCGTGGACGGGCGCTGGAAGGTCTTCGCGCGGCCGTTCATCGCGGCCCGAGGCGCGGCGAGGCCGCCGGCGACGGCCACTCCCCCGGCGCGCTGAAGATGGCTCGACGAATCGCCTCGCCCATCCTTGGCCCTTATTTTGGAACGTGGAGCGACGCCATGGCGGATGACGCCGCGACGGTGACGGCACGGCCGGAGAACGACGTGGCCACGGGGCCGGCCGCGGCGGCGCGCGGCAAGCCGATGGTCCTGAGCTTCGACGTCGAGGAGCACCACCGCATCGAGGCGGCCTCCGGGCTCTCGATCGATCCAAGGCTGAAGGCCGATTACGGCGATCGCATGCGGAAGGTCACGGAATGGCTCCTGGGGGAGTTGGCCGAGCGGAAAATCCTCGCCACGTTCTTCGTCCTGGGGCAGATTGCGGAAGCCCTCCCGAAAATGGTGCGGGCGATCGCCGAGGCGGGCCACGAGGTCGCCAGCCACGGCTGGGATCATCGTCGGATCCACCTGATGGACCGCGACGGCTTCCGGGAGGACGTCCGTCGCAGCAAAGACGCCCTGGAACAGGCCTCGGGATCGCTCGTCGCGGGGTATCGGGCGCCCACGTTCAGCGTGGTCCGGCGGACCGCCTGGGCCGTCGACGTGCTCGCGGAAGCCGGGCTCCTGTACGATTCGTCGATCTACCCGGTGCGTCACGACCGTTACGGAGTCCCAGACGCGCCCCGTAACCCGTTCCTGGTTCGTGGGATGGAGCGAGAGATCCTCGAGATCCCGCCGGCGACGCTGCGGCTGGGGGGCGTCAATCTCCCGATCGGCGGCGGGGGATACTTCCGCCTCCTGCCCTATCCCGTCACCCGATCGGCGCTCGCCCTGGCTCGTCGTGACGAGGACTGCGTCGGGACGATGCTGTACTTCCACCCCTGGGAGTTCGACCCTGGGCAGCCCGTACTCCCCTTGAAGGCCCTGAGCCGTCTCCGGACCTACGTCGGCGTCGGTCGCGGGCGGCGACGCCTGGCTGCTCTCATGTCCTCGCACTCCTTCATCCGGGGCGTCGACCTCGCCCGGCTGCAATTCGAGCGTCGCGCGGACCTGCCGAGGTTCTCTCTCGGGGCGGGGGCGGATCGGGGGCCTGAGGAAGCGGGTCCGTCCCGGGCGCGGATCGAGCAAGCCTGACCTCACCTCATTTCGGCCGCCCGCGCAGGCCCGCATCGTGTGGACTCGAACCTCGACGCCCCGGGCGGCCGCCGCCACGGGGCGTCTCGCGTTTCGAAATGGCCGGCCGCGCGGCCGGCTCGCGATCAGGTGATCTTGTCCTTGAGCAGGCGGACGGCCGCGGCCAGGTCCCGGCCCCGGAACGATTCGGCGAGGGCCTGGTGCTCCTCGTAGATCTCCATCGGGTCGGCGCTGCGCTTCTGGGTCTCGCGGAAGTGGGATCGGATGCGGCCGACCAGGGTCTCCCAGATCACGATCAGGTCGGGCTGGCCGGCTCGCTGCAGGAGCCGGCCGTGGAAGGCGAGGTCGGCCTCGGCGATGGCGTGGAAGTCGCGGCGGGCGCAGGCGTCGCGCATCCGGCCGAGGACCGCGTCCCAGGCGGCGAAGTCGGCGTCGTCCAGCTCGTCGAAGACGAGGCGGAGGGCGTAGACCTCGACCGTGCGGCGGATCGGGATGATGAGGTTGCGGATCTCGCGGGGGGCCTCCGGCGCGACGACGGCCCCCCGGTTCGGCCGGCTGATGACCAGGCCCTGCGAGGAGAGCTTCTGCACGGCCTCCCGCACCAGCCCGCGGCCGACGCCGAATCGGCTGGAGATCTCGGCCTCGGTGAGTCGCGCCCCGGCCTGGAGGCGGCCGGTGAGGATGTCTTCGCGGAGCTGCCGGGCGACCTGGGGTTCCGGAGGCTCGTCGGTCTCGTCCGTCATGTCCGGGGTCTCGGGAGAGGGTGGACGCGACCGGCGAGGCGCACGCCCGCCGCCCGAGCCGCACACTCCCAATCGTAGACGATCGGCCCCGGATCGTCGACGAGACTTGCGACCGCGGACCTGGTTCTCGTCGGCGATTCGGGCGACGGAGCCTGGCGTCGGCGGCCCGGAGCGCGATATCCTCGATCTCAATTCGCATCCTCACGCGACGAGGGGGTCGGCACATGCTCAAGCTCATCGGCGAGGGACGAACCTCGACCTGCGACGGGACGACCCGCCGCGACTTCCTGCAGGTGGGGACGCTGGGGGCGATCGGCTTCGGCCTCCCCCACTGGTTCGCGGCCCGTGCCGCCGGCGCGGTCAGGCCCGAGGCGAACGACCGCTCGTGCATCATGATCTTCAACCTGGGCGCCCCGAGCAACATGGACCTCTGGGACATGAAGCCCGACGCCCCGGCGGAGATCCGGGGGCCTTTCAAGCCGATCGCCTCGAAGTCGCCGGCAATCCAGTTCTCCGAGATCCTCCCCCGCCACGCCCAGATCGCCGACAAGCTTTCGCTGGTCCGGTCGGTCCACCACGGCGGCGCGGCGGTGCACGACGCCGGCTGGCAGATGATGCAGACCGGCCGACTGTTCGCGGGGGGGGTGAACACCCCGCACATCGGCTCGGTCGTCAGCTACCTGGAAGGCCGCAAGACCGACCTGCCGCCGTTCGTCGTCCTGCCCGAACTGATGGGGCGCGGCGGCGGCAACCTGCCCAACGGCCAGGCGGCCGGGTTCCTGGGCAAGGCTCACGACCCCTTCGCGCTGAACGCCGACCCCTCGAAGCCCGACTTCCGCGTCCCCGACCTGCTGCCGCCCAAGGAGATCGGCGAGCTGCGGCTCGACCGCCGCCGCAAGATCCGGGAGCTGGTGGACGACGCGGTCTCGACGTTCGAAGCGTCCGAGGACGCGGCGCTGCTGGACGACAACTTCCAGTCGGCCTTCCGCCTGATGACGAGCCCCAAGGCTCGCGAGGCGTTGGACCTGACGCGTGAATCGACGGCCACCCGCGAGCGCTACGGCATGTCCCGGTTCGGCCAGTCCTGCCTGCTGGCGAGGCGGCTGGTGGAGAGCGGCGTGCGGTTCGTCACCGTCAACGCGTTCCTCACGGTGTTCGACGAGATCACCTGGGACATCCACGGGTCGAAGCCGTTCACCTCGATCGAGGGGATGCGCGACATCGTCTGCCCGATGTACGACCAGGCCTACACGGCGCTCGTGGAAGACCTGGATCAGCGGGGCCTGCTCGACGCGACGCTGGTCTGCAACCTCGCCGAGTTCGGCCGAACTCCCCGCGTGAACCCCGCCGGCGGCCGCGACCACTGGCCGAACTGCTTCACGGTCGGGTTCGCCGGAGGGGGCGTCCAGGGAGGCCGCGTGATCGGCGCGAGCGACCCCATCGGGGCCGTGCCGGCGGACCGCCCGGTCGGACCGGGCGACGTCGCCGCGACCATCTTCCACAGCCTGGGCCTCGACCTGGAGGCCACCCTCCCCGGCCCCGCCGGACGGCCCTTCCCGCTCGTCGACTTCGGTTGCCGCGAGATCCGCGAGCTGTTCTGACCGACCCGCTCCGACCCGCCCGCCTTCCCACCAGCCGAGGTGAATCGGACCATGACCCGAGCCCTGACAGCCCTCGCCCGGCCCCTCGTCGCCCTGGCCGCGACCCTCGTCGCCGCGAGGGGGGGCGAGCCGATCGCCCTCTTCCCCGCCGAGGTCGCCCTGAGCACGCCCGAGAGCCGCCAGCGGCTCATCGTCCAGGAGATGGAGCGCGGCGAGCCGGCCCGGCAGGTGGTCGAGGGGATCGCGTGGTCGTCGAGCGCCCCCGAGGTCGCCGCCGTCGCCGACGGCCTGGTCACCCCCGTGGCCGACGGCCGGGCGACCATCACGGCGAAGGCTGGGGACCGATCCGCGACGGTCGAGGTCGCCGTGTCGGGGATGGCCCGGGCCTTCGACTGGAGCTTCCGCAACCACGTCGAGCCGGTCCTGGCGAAGCAAGGGTGCAACTCGGGCGCCTGCCACGGGGCGCTCGCGGGCAAGGGGGGATTCCGGCTCTCGCTCCAGGGCTACGACCCCGACGCCGACTTCTTCAACATCGTCAAGCAGGACCGGGGCCGCCGCGTCGAGTTCGGCGACCCGGGGCGGAGCCTGCTGCTGGCCAAGCCGTCGGGCGCGATCGCGCACAAGGGGGGCGTCCGGTTCGCGACCGACTCGCTCGACTACCGGATCCTCTCGCAGTGGATCGCCGCCGGCTCGCCCCCCCCGGTCGCGGAGGACGCCCGCGTCGAGGGCCTGGAGGTCTTCCCCGAGCGGTCGCTCCAGCAGGTCGGCCGGGCCCAGGAGATCCTCGTGCGGGCCCGCTACTCGGACGGTCGCACCGAGGACGTCACGCGGTGGGTCAAGTGGTCCTCGGCCGACGAGTCGGTCTGCCGGGTCGACGACCGGGGGCGGACGCAGGTGGTCGGCCCCGGCGAGGGGGCCGTCGTGGCCTGGTTCGCGAGCAAGCTCGCCATCGCGCGGGTGACGGTCCCCTACGGCGACGGCGCGGCGGCTTCGGCCGAGGTCGCCGACGGTCGCAAGCCCCGGAACTTCGTCGACGAGCGGATCGACGAGCAGCTCGCGCGGCTGAACCTGCCGGCATCCCCGGCGTGCGAGGATGCGGAATTCGTCAGGCGGGCGTACGTCGACACGGTCGGCCGGATCCCCACGGTCGACGAGGCCCGCGCGTTCCTCGCCGACCCGTCCGAGGCCCGCCGCGACGCGCTCGTCGATCGGCTGCTGGCCGCGCCGGAGTTCGTCGACTACTGGACCTACAAGTGGTCCGACCTGCTCATGCTCAACGGCACGCGGCTCCGCCCCGCGGCACTGAAGGCTTACTACCAGTGGGTCCGCAAGCAGGTGGCCGACGGCGTCCCCTGGGACCGTTTCGTCCGCGAGATCGTGACGGCCTCGGGGGAGAGCGTCGAGAACGGCGCGACCAACTTCTACGCCCTGAGCCAATCGCCCGAGGACATGACGGAGAACGTGAGCCAGGCGTTCCTCGGCCTCTCGATCGGCTGCGCCAAGTGCCACAACCACCCGCTCGAAAAATGGACCAACGACCAGTACTACGGCATGGCCAGCCTGTTCTCCCGGGTCCGCGCGAAGGGGTGGGGGGGCGAGGGCCGGCAAGGCGACGGCCTCCGCACGCTCTACGCCGCCGAGTCGGGCGAGCTGGTCCAGCCGAGGACCGGCAAGCCCCAGCCGCCGACCCCGCTCGACGGCCGCCCCCTGGACTTCGACGACCCGGCCGACCGTCGCGTCGAGCTGGCCCGCTGGCTGACCGCGCCGGAGAACCCGTACTTCGCCCGCTCGATCGCCAACCGCGTCTGGGCCAACTTCTTCGGCGTCGGCCTGGTCGAGCAGGTCGACGACATGCGGGCCTCGAACCCGGCGAGCAACGAGAAGCTGCTCGCGGCGGCGGCGGCGTTCCTGGTCGAGAACAAGTTCGACCTCAAGGCGCTGATGAAGGCGATCCTGCTGTCGAACGCCTATCAGCGGTCGAGCAAGCCGCTGCCCGGCAACGCGGCCGAGCGCCGGTTCTACTCGCGGTACTATCCCCGACGGATGATGGCCGAGGTCCTGCACGACGCGGTCGTCCAGGTCACCGAGGTACCCACCAAGTTCGAGTTCATCGGCTTTCCCGGCGGCGACCGCGAGAAGACCGACTTCTACCCCCCGGGCACGCGGGCCGTGCAGCTCTACGACGCGGCGGTCGAGAATTACTTCCTCCAGGCCTTCGGCCGCAACGCCCGGCGGATCGTCTGCGAGTGCGAGCGGTCCGACGAGCCGACGATGGTGCAGGTCCTCCACCTCTCCAACGGCTCGACGCTGAACGAGAAGCTCCGGGCGCCGGGCAATCGGCTCCAGAAACTCCTCTCGCTGCGGGGCCGGGGGATGGCGCCGGCGGCCCTGGTGGACGAGCTGTACCTGGCGTGCCTGTCGCGCTTCCCGACCGAGTCCGAGCGCGAGGGGCTTCTGGCGATGCTCCCCCCCGCCGGCGATCCGTCGGAGGCCGAGGTGGTCGAGGACCTGTTCTGGGGCCTGATGAGCAGCCGGGAATTCCTGTTCAACCATTGAGGGAGCGACCATGCCCCGCCTGCTGATCCTGGCGAGCCTGCTCGCCTCCGCGACGGTCACCGCCGACGACGCCACGGCCCCCGACTACCAGCGGCAGGTCGCCCCCCTGCTCCAGAAGTATTGCGCCGGCTGCCACAACGACGAGGACGCCGAGGGGCGGTTCTCGGTCGACAGCTACGCCTCGCTCCAGCGCGGTGCCGAGCACGGCCCCGCGTTCCTGCCGGGCGACCCCAAGGGGAGCCTGATGCTCCGGCTCATCACCGACGGCGGCAAGCGGACGATGCCCCCCAAGGACGAGCCGAAGCCCACGGCCGACGAGGTCGCGGTCCTCGACGCCTGGATCGCCTCGGGCGCGCGGGGTCCGAGCGGGGCCGAGCCCTCGCGGATGACCCTGATCGTCCCCAAGGTCCCCTCGCGGGCCGCGACCCGGCCGATCACGGCGATAGACGCCTCGCGCGACGGCCGATGGACGGCCGTGGCCCGCGACACGAGCGTCACACTCCACGAGGGGACGGCCGGCGATGGGCCGGGCCGGGCGATCGGCGAGTATCCGGGTAAGGTCACGGCCGTCCATTTCACCCCCGACGGCAAGCGGCTGGTCACGGCCTCCGGCGTCGCCGGCGCGGGGGGAGTCGCCGCGATCTGGAACGTCGAGGACGGCTCGCTCGTCCGTTCGTTCGAGGGCCACCGCGACCTGCTCTACGACGCCGAGCTTTCGCCCGACGGCGGCCGTCTGGCCACCTGCGGCTACGACAAGAACATCGAGGTCCGCGACTCCGCGACCGGCGCGCTCCTGCACACGCTGGAAGGCCACACCGGGGCCGTGTACGACCTGGCGTTCAGCCCGGACGGCGCCTTCCTCGCGAGCGCCAGCGCCGACGACACCTGCAAGGTCTGGCGTGTGGCCGACGGCACGCGGATGGACACCCTGCCCCAGCCCTTGAAGTCCGAATCCTGCTGCCTGTTCAGCCCGGACGGCGCGTTCATCGTGGCCGGCGGGGCCGACAGCAACATCCGCGTCTGGCGGTTCGTCTCGCGGGAGAAGCCCGAGATCAACCCGATGGTCGTCGCCCGGTTCGCGCACGAGGGGGCCATCGTCCGCATGGGCTTCTCGCCCGACGGCTCGACGCTGGTCTCGCTGGCCGAGGACCGCACCATCAAGGCATGGCGCGCCGACGATTACACCGAGATCCAGGCCTGGGGCGGCCAGCCCGACGTGGCCTCGGCCCTGGCCTTCGCGGCCGACGGCGCCACGTTCACCGTCGGCCGGATGGACGGCTCGCTGGCGACGTACCCGCTCCCACCTTCGCGGCCGGAGGCCCCGGCGGCCGGGCCGGCGAGCGTCGCGGCCGTCGCGGTTCGCGAGTCGGCGGCCGTCCAGGAGATCCCCGAGCGGGAGCCCAACGACGCGGCCGATCGCGCGGGCGTCATCCAGCTCCCCGCCAAGGTGACGGGCGTGATCGCCCCCGCCTCCGAAGTCGCGGGGACCGACGTCGACCTCTATCGCTTCTCGGCCAGGGCCGGCGAGGAGTGGGTCTTCGAGATCGACGCCGCCCGCTCCGGGTCGAAGCTGGACTCGTTCCTGGAGGTCCTCGACGCCGAGGGCCGGCGGATCCCCCGGGTGGTCCTCCAGGCGGTGCGCGACTCGTACTTCACCTTCCGGGGCAAGAACGGCACGGAGGTCTCCGATTTCCGGGTCTTCAACTGGGAAGAGATGGCGATCGACGACTACCTCTACGCCAACGGCGAGGTCGTCAAGCTCTGGCTCTTCCCCCGGGGGCCGGATTCGGGATTCTTCGTCTACCCCGGCCAGGGGAACCGCTGGGGGTACTTCGACACGACCCCGCTCGCCCACGCGCTGAACGAGCCCTGCTACGTCGTCGAGCCCCACCCGCCGGGGACGAAGCTCCTCGCGAACGGCCTCCCCGTCTTCACCCTTCACTTCGAGAACGACGACGAGGCCCGGCGCGAGCTGGGCAAGGACTCCCGCCTGAACTTCGTCGCCCCGGCCGACGGCGAATACCTGGTCAAGGTCCGCGACGTCCGCGGCCTCCAGGGGCCCGACTTCAAGTACACCCTGACCGCCCGCCCGCGCCGGCCCGACTTCGCCGTGGCCCTGGAAGGGGCGAACCCGACGGTGAGCCCGGGCGTGGGCCGCGAGTTCAAGGTCTCCGCCCGCCGCCTCGACGCGTTCGACGGCCCGATCCGGGTGGACGTCGCGAACGTGCCGGCCGGCTTCCACGTCGCGTCCCCCCTGGTGATCGAGGCCGGCCAGCTCGACGCGTTCGGCGTCGTCTTCGCCGACCCGGACGCGGCCCAGCCGACCGAGGAGGCGTCGAAGGCGATCAAGCTCACGGCGACCGCCCGCATCGGCGACCGCGACGTGGTGCACGAGGCCGGCTCTCTGGGCGCGATCAAGCTCGGCCCGCCCCCCAAGCTCAAGGTCGCCATCGCCCCCGTCGAGGGGGCCGCCGCGGCGACCGACGGTCCGCCGGAGTTCGTGATCGAGGCCGGCAAGACGATCCAGCTCAAGCTCGTGGTGGAGCGCGTCGATTTCTCGGGCCAGGTCCCGTTCGGGAACGAAGGCTCGGGGCGGAACCTGCCGTTCGGGACGTTCGTGGACAACCTGGGGCTCAACGGCCTCCTCGTGCTCGAAGGCCAGGACGACCGGACGTTCTTCATCACGGCCCATCCGGGCACGCCCGAGCAGGTCCGCCCGTTCCACCTCACCACGACCGCCGCCGACGGCGTCTCCAGCCGCCCGGTCCGTCTGCGGGTCGTCAAGCCGGGGAATTCGGCCGCGACGACCTCCGAACCGGACCGGACGGGCCGCTGAGGGCCGTCCGTCCGGGCGCCGTGACGACCCCCGCCTCGCCGGCCCGACTATTTGCTTCGGGGGCGATCCTGGTAAAATGTCATGCGTCGGCGACCGATCGTGCGAGACCCCGGGCTTCGCCATGCGACCGCGGTCCGTCCCTCCCTCCGAGATCCACAGAATTCCATGAATGCAGAATCCCGCAGCCCCTTGGGGTTCGGCGTCTCCTTCGATGAACTCTACCGGCGTTCGGGCCTGCTCCGGCTGGATTCCCTCTTCCAGGACTACCTGATCGAGCGCGCCCCCGACCTGCAAGGCCGGCTGGGCGAGGCGCGCCGGGACCCGTCGGCCCTGGAGCCGAAGCGGGCCTCGGAGCTGATCGTCGGGCTCGCCCCTCATGTGGAGGACTTCCTCGGCCGGCTGTTCGGGATCGAGAAGGAGTTGGCCGCCCTGCAGGCCCGCCACTCCGAACTGGCCCCCCTCCGCGCCGTGAAGCGGAAGTTCGTCCAGCGCAAGCTCGTCGGCCGCACGCCCGAGCAGGCCCGCGAGGTCGACGCGACGTCGGTGGCGTCCCAGCTGGAAGCCTTCACGCTCGCCCCGCTGACCGAGATGAGCTACGCGACGCACGTCGCCCGCTGGATGGAGGCCGAGGCCGACCACGAGCCCGAGCTGAAGCTGGCGGCCGACTACGCCGTTTGGGCCGTCCTGACGCCCGAGGGCCGCGACAAGCATCGCGACGGCGTCCTCTTCAAGCTCCCCCACAAGATCGACGTGAACCACCTGGTCCCGCACGACTCGGCGACGGTCGACGGGGCCCTCCAGTTCCTGATGGAAGGGGGCCGCTACCGCCCCCGCGACGGCTTCCACCTGACCGACCCGGGGACCGACCTCGCCGGCGCGCTCGACCAGGTGGGCTACTGCATCAAGTGCCACCACCAGGGCAAGGACAGCTGCTCCACGGGGATGCGCGAGAAGGCCGGCGGCTTCAAGAAGAGCGTCTTCGGCGTCCCGCTCGCGGGCTGCCCGCTCGGCGAGAAGATCTCCGAGATGAACGAGGTGAAGGGCGAAGGCAACCCGATCGGGGCCCTCGCCGTCGTCACCATCGACAACCCGATGGCCGCCGCCACCGGGCACCGGATCTGCAACGACTGCATGAAGTCCTGCATCTACCAGAAGCAGGAGCCGGTCGACATCCCCCAGGCCGAGACGCGGACCCTCAAGGACGTCCTGGAGCTCCCCTGGGGCTTCGAGATCTACAGCCTGCTGACGCGCTGGAACCCCCTGAACTTCGACCGCCCCTACCCTCGCGAGGAGACCGGGCGGAAGGTCCTGATCGTCGGCCTGGGGCCTGCGGGGTTCACGCTGGCGCACCACCTGATGAACGACGGCCACACCGTCGTCGCGGTCGACGGCCTCAAGATCGAGCCGCTGCCCGAGCGGATCTCGGGCGTCGACCCGCTGGGCCGGCGCGTGGATTTCGACCCGATCGTGGACGTGACGTCGATCTACGAGCTGCTGGACCGGCGGGTGATGGCCGGGTTCGGCGGCGTGGCGGAGTACGGGATCACCGTCCGCTGGAACAAGAACTTCCTGAAGGTGATCCGCCTGCTGCTGGAGCGCCGGGGCGAGTTCTCGATGTTCGGCGGCGTGCGGTTCGGCGGCACCCTGACCGTCGACGAGGCGTTCGACATGGGCTTCGACCACGTCGCCCTCTGCATGGGGGCGGGGCGGCCGACGGTCATCCCCATGAAGCACGGCCTGGCCCGGGGCGTCCGCCAGGCGTCCGACTTCCTGATGGCCCTGCAGCTCACCGGCGCGGCCAAGACGGAGTCGCTGGCCAACCTGCAGATCCGCATGCCTATCGTGGTGATCGGCGGCGGCCTGACCGCCATCGACACCGCCACCGAATCGCTCGCCTACTACGTCGTCCAGGTCGAGAAGTTCCTCCAACGCTACGAGGAGCTGGCCGAGGCCCACGGCGAGGGCTTCGTCCGCTCGCGGTGGATCGGCGACGAACCGGAGACGGCCGACGAGTTCCTGGCCCACGGCCGGGCGATCCGCGAGGAGCGCCAGGCCGCGGCCCGTGAAGGCCGGCCGCCCCGGCTGATCGACCTGCTCAACTCCTGGGGCGGGTCGACCGTGGCCTACCGGCGTCGGCTGATCGACGCGCCGAGCTACACGCTCAACCACGAGGAAATCACCAAGGCGTTCGAGGAGGGCATCCGGTTCGCCGAGCTGCTCGCCCCCGAGGAAGTGCTGATCGACGAGGGGGGCGCGGCCCGGGCCCTGCGGTTCCAGAAGCAGCGGATCGACGAGGCGACCGGCCGGATCGCGCCGAGCGGCGAGACGGTGACGCTCCCGGCGCGGACGATCCTGGTCGCGGCCGGCACCCAGCCGAACACCGTGCTGGCCCGCGAGGACGAGCACAACGTCCGGGTCGACGGCCGCCACTTCCAGGCGCTCGACGAAGAAGGGATGCCGGCGAAGCCGGAGCCGATCGCCAAGCCCGACGCGGTCCGCGTCCTGATGTCGATCCGGCCCGACGGCCGCGCCATGAGCTTCTTCGGCGACCTCCACCCCTCGTTCGCGGGGAACGTCGTCAAGGCGATGGGGAGCGCCAAGCAGGGCTACCCGGTGGTCTCGCGGGCGCTGGCCCGGACGGCCCCGACCGAGCCCCCCGCCGCCGAGCTGACGGCCCGGCTCAACGACGAGCTGCGCACCGTCGTCCACGAGGTGATCCGGCTGACCCCCAACATCGTCGAGGTCGTCGTCCGGGCCCCGATCGCCGCCCGCGCGTTCAAGCCGGGGCAGTTCTACCGGCTCCAGAACTTCGAGAGCCTCGCCGCCCGCGTCGACGGCACGGTCCTGGCGATGGAGGGCCTGGCGCTCACCGGCGCCTCGGTCGACCACGAGCGCGGGCTGCTCTCGACGATCGTCCTGGAGATGGGGGGCTCGTCCGACCTCTGCGCCCTGCTCCGTCCCGGCGAGCCCATCTGCCTGATGGGACCGACCGGGGCGCCGACCGAGACGCCGGGCCGGGAGACGGTCCTGCTGGCCGGCGGCGGGCTGGGCAACGCCGTGCTGTTCTCCATCGGCCAGGCGCTCCGGGCCGCCGGCTCGCGGGTGCTCTACTTCGCCGGCTACAAGAAGCTGATCGACCGCTACAAGGTCGAGGAGATCGAGAAGGCCGCCGACGTCGTCGTCTGGTGCTCCGACGAGGCGCCCGGTTTCACCCCCGGCCGCGTCCAGGACCGCTCCTACGTGGGCAACATCGTGATGGCGATGGCGGCCTACGCGGAGGGCCAGCTGGGCGACCTGGGCGACGCCGAGATCCCGCTCGACCAGGTCGACCGCCTGGTCGTCATCGGCTCCGACGGCATGATGCGCGGCGTCCAGCAGGCGCGGCACGGCATCCTCCGGCCGTTCCTGAAGCCCGACCACCACGCTATCGGCAGCATCAACTCGCCGATGCAGTGCATGATGAAGGAGATCTGCGCCCAGTGCCTGCAGACCCACCAGGACCCCGTCACCGGGGCCGAGACGGTGGTCTTCTCGTGCTTCAACCAGGACCAGCCGCTGGACCATGTCCGGTTCGACAACCTGCGGAGCCGACTCTCGCAGAACGGCGTGCAGGAGAAGCTGACCAAGCTCTGGATCGACGAACGCCTGCACCACCTGGGGCACCGCTGGCGGGCCGAGGTCGTCGTCCCCGCCCTGCCCCAGGCCTGAGCGTGCGCCACGCCCCCCTTCGCCGCCTCACGGCGAGGGGGGGAGCATGCCCCGGATCGACTCCAGGGTGTCGGCCTGCTCGGCGGGCTTGTCCTGACGCCAGCGGAGGATCCGGGGGAAGCGGACGGCGATGCCCGACTTGTGGCGGGGCGAGCGCTGGATGCCCTCGAAGGCCAGCTCGAAGACGAGTTCGGGCTTCACCGTGCGGACGGGCCCGAACTTCTCCACCATGTTGCGGCGGATGAAGGCGTCGACCCGGGCGATCTCGGCGTCGGTGAGGCCGGAATAGGCCTTGGCGAACGGGATCAGCCGGCGGTCGTCGTCCCAGACGCTGAAGGTGTAGTCGGTGTAAAGGCTCGCCCGCTTGCCGCTGCCGCGCTGGGCCGCCGTGAGCACGGCGTCGACCGTGAACGGGTCGACCTTCCACTTCCACCAGTCGCCCCGCTTGCGGCCGACGTGATACGGCGAGTCCAGCCGCTTGAGCATCAGCCCCTCGGCCTGGCGCGACCGCGACTCCTCGCGGGCGGCGGCCAGCCCGGCCCACGAGTCCGCGACGACCGTCGGCGAGAGGATCAGCCTCCCGGGCTGGTCGACCCGCTCGACCAACGCGGCCAGGAGCGTCCGCCTCGTCTGGAAAGGCTCGGCGCGGAGGTCGCGACCGTCGAACTCCAGCAGGTCGTAGGCGATCAGGACAACGGGGACCTCGGCCAGGATCGTCTTGCCGACCGATTTCCGGCCGATCCGCCGCTGGAGCTGCGCGAACGGCAGCGGGAGGCCGTCGCGATAGGGCAGGATCTCCCCGTCGATCGCCGTGCCGTCGGGCAGGAACGCGCCCAGGGTCCCCAGCTCGGGATAGCGGTCGGTCACCAGCTCCTCGCCGCGCGACCAGAGGAACGTATCCCCGGCGCGACGGATCAACTGCGAGCGGATGCCGTCCCATTTCCACTCGGCCTGCCAGGCCTCGACGGGGCCGAGCGCCTCGGGCTCCCCCTCGATCCCGTGGGCCAGGCAGAAGGGATAGGGGCGGCTGTGGTCGGCGTCGGCGGCGTCGGGGGCGAGCAGCCGATTGATGAACCCGGCGTCCGGTTCCCAGTCCCCCATCAAACGATGCGCAACCACCGCCGGCTCGATCCCGCCCACCTTCGCCAGGGCCCGGGTCACGAGCTGCTGGGAGACGCCGACCCGGAACCCACCGCTGATGAGCTTGTTCCAGACGAACCGCTGGGGACGGTCCATCGACCGCCAGGCGTCGAGCAAGGCGGCCCGCTGCGCCGACTCCTCGACCCCGCGCAGGGGGAGCAGGCGGTTCTCCACCCAGTCAGCCAGGGGGAGGTCGGTCGACTCCTCGGACGGCGGGAGGAGCAGGGCCACGGTCTCGGCCACGTCCCCCACGGCGTCGTACGATTCCTGGAACAGCCAGTCGGGGACACCCGCCTCGATCGCCGCCCATTCGCGGAGCTTCTTCGAGGGGACCACCTGCTTGGGCTTGCGGCCGATCAGGAAGTAGACCGCCCAGGCGGCGTCGGTCGGCGGGGCCTGCTCGAAGTAGCGCGTGAGCGCCTCGACCTTCTCGCCGGTGCGGGTCGTCTCGTCGAGCGCGGCGTAGAGCCGGGCGAAGTCCCTCATGGGGCCTCCTGCACTTCGGCCGCCGCCTCGGCCTCCAGCTCCTCGGCCTCGGCGCGGTCCTGGGCGTCCCCCTCTCCCTCGTAGCGGGTGGCGAGCACCTCGGCTTCGAGACCCTGCTCGCGGAGGTGGCGGACGACGACCGACGTGTAACCGTGCGTGACCAGGACCCGGCTCGCGCCGGTCGCCTCGATCGAGCCCATCAGGCCGGGCCAGTCGACGTGATCCGACAGGACGAAGCCGCGGTCGAGCGCCTTGCGGCGGCGGGTGCCGCGGATCGTCATCCATCCCGAGGCGATCCCGGTCGACAGCGGCGCGAACTTGCGGGCCCAGGGGGTGCCGTGCGCCGAGGGGGGGGCGACGATCATCGCGCCGGCCCAGCTCTTTCCCTTCACGGCGGCCCCGGCGTAGGCGGTGGGCGGGAGGGCCACGCCGCCGTCGCGATACGCGCGGTTGAGCTTCTCGACCGCCCCGTGGGTGTAGATGGGCCCGATCTCCGGGTCGAGCGCCGACTGCAGCCGCTGCGACTTCCCCAGCGCGTAGCCCAGCAGGAGGCTGGCCTTCCCCGCGTCGCGGTTGGCCCGCCACCAGGCGTTGATCTCGTCGAAGACCGCCTGTTGCGACGGCCATCGGTAGATGGGCAGGCCGAACGTGGACTCGGTCACGAACACGTCGCATCGCACCGGCTCGAACGGGGTGCAGGTGGCGTCGGGCTCCACCTTGTAGTCGCCCGAGACGGCCCAGACCTCGCCGCGATGCTCCAGGCGGACCTGCGACGAGCCCAGGATGTGCCCCGCCGGGTGGAGCGAGACCCGCACGCCGCCGATGGTGATCGACTCGCCGTAGGGAAGCGCGTCGACGACCGCGTCGCGACCCATCCGAATCTGGAGGACGCCGGCGCCCTCGGCCGAGGTGAGGTAGCGCCCGCATCCCCAGCAGGCGTGGTCGGCGTGGGCGTGCGTGACCACGGCCCGGGGGACGGGCCGCCAGGGGTCCACATAAAAATCGCCGGCCTCGCAGTAGAGGCCCAGGTCGGTCGGTCGGAGCAGGTCGTCGGGCTTCATCGTCCTCGTTCTCGGCTCGCGGCCGTCGTCGACCGGATTCGATCCGCATCCGGCCGGGTCAGGCCTCCGCGTCGCCGGCCTCGTCCTTCTGGACGGCCGTGCTCTGGTCGAGGACTATCTCCCAGAGCCCTCCCCGCAGGGCCAAGACCAGGGTGAGGAGGCTCTGGCGATGCACGGCGGGGCCCTCCTCCTGATCCTCGCGATAGTCGAGGACCAGGGTCGCCACGCCGAGCGTCGGCGATTCGATGACGCTGAGCATCGAGACGTCCAGGGTCCACGCCGGGGACGCGAACCAGGCCTGGTGGATCCGCGCGAACTCGGCCGGCGTCCGGATCACCCGCCCCTTGGGGGTGATCAGGGTCATGTTGTCCGGGGACACGGTCCCCATCAGGGCCCCGAGGTCGCGGCCCTGGATGGCCTGCAGGTGGAGCGTCAGGGTCTCTCGGAAGGTCATGAATCCACCTCGTCGTCGATTCGATCGCCGGCGGGGCGGAAGTCGCGCGACCGGTCCTCCCCTACCCAGCGAACCTCGCCTATGCAAGCCCGGCGCCGGCCCGGGGCGAAACCCCGGATCCGACCATTCCGTGGTCGCGGGCGGGACGCTTGCGGCGCGGCCGGGCCTGCGCCAGAATGGGCGGTCTCCCGTCTCCTCGTCGTGCGAACCGCCCCCGAATTCGAGCAAGGAATCCTCGTGATCGTCGTCCAACCTCCCCTGGCGAAGCGTTGCCTGGCCGAGTTCGCCGGCACGTTCATCCTGATCTTCCTGGGCCTCGGCGTCGTGCATACGTCGGTCCTGACCGGGGCCCAGCAGGGGCTCTGGCAGGTCGCCGTGGTCTGGGGCGCGGCGGTCACGCTCGCGATCTACTCCGTGGGGGGCGTCAGCGGCGCGCACATCAACCCGGCGATCACCGCGGCGCTCGCGACCTGGGGACGGTTCTCCTGGCGCGAGGTCGTCCCGTACGTCCTGGCGCAGACGGCCGGGGCGTTCACGGCGGCGGCCTTGCTGTTCGTGCTGTTCAACCCTTACCTGAAGGAGCGCGAGCGGGAGAAGGGGGTTGAGCGGGGCCGGACCGGCAGCGAGATCACGGCGATGTGCTACGGCGAGTTCTTCCCCAGCCCCGGGCCGCTCTCGAACTCGGAGGGGCCCTACTCGCTCGACGAACACCAGCGGATCAACGCCTTCGTCCCCGAGTCGTCAGCCTTCCTGGGAGAAGTCCTGGGGACGATGGTCCTGGCGATCGTGGTCCTGGCGGTCGCCGACCCTCGAAACACGGCGGCCCCCACGGCGGGGATGGCCCCGGCGTTCATCGGCCTGACGGTCGCGGCCCTGATCTCGATTTTCGGCCCCCTGACCCAGGCGTGCTTCAACCCGGCGCGCGACGTCGGGCCCCGTCTGTTCGCGATGCTCGCCGGCTGGGGTACCGCCGCCCTGCCGCGCGGGACGGGCGTGGTCACGGTCTACATCCTCGCCCCCACCCTGGGCGCCATCCTCGGCGCGGGCTTCTACGACCGGGTCCTCAAGCCCGGCGAGCCCGAGCCCGTCGACCCGACGCCCGCCGCCCGAGCCTGACGCGACGTCGAGGACCGGATACACTCGGGATCCGGTCCGATCGGCATCGAGGGCGGAGGCGAGATGAGGAAGAAGCGGTTCGATTGGTTCCTGCCGGGCATGGCGGTCGCGGTCGCCCTGGCGTTCGCGTTCCCGGGGCCGGGGGCGGACGGGGGGTGGCTGTATCCCGAGGTGCTGACGAAGGCGGGCGTGGCCCTGATCTTCTTCCTGCACGGCGTCGCGATGTCGTTCGGGGCGCTCAAGGCCGGGGCCTTCCAATGGCGGCTGCACCTGCTGGTGCAGCTCGCGACGTTCGCCCTGTTCCCGATCCTCGGCCTGGTGATGATGAAGCTCGCGGGGGGGATGATCTCGACGAGCCTGCACCTGGGGTTCTTCTACCTCTGCGCCCTCCCCTCCACCGTCTCGTCGTCGGTGGCGATGACCGCCGCGGCCCGGGGGAACGTGCCGGCTGCGGTGTTCAACGCGACCCTCTCCAGCCTGATCGGGGTCGTCGCCACGCCGGCCCTGATGGCCTGGTATCAGGGTGCGACCTCGGGCGAGGGCCAGCCGCTCGGCGACGTGATCCTCGACCTGATGATCTGGCTGGTCCTGCCCCTGGTCGTCGGCCAGCTCTCCCGACGATGGCTCGCGGGATGGGCCTCTCGAAACAAGGCGACGATCAACGCCGTCGACAAGCTCACCATCCTGCTGCTCGCCTACACCTCGTTCTGCGACTCGGTGGTGATGGACGTGTGGAGCGGCCACGGTGCCGACGCCGCCTGGACGCTCGTCGGGACCTTGATTCTGTTCGTGCTGGTCATGACCCTGGTCGGCGGGGCGTGCGACGCCCTCGGATTCTCGACGGAGGACCGCATCGCGGCCGTCTTCTGCGGCTCGAAGAAGACGCTGGCCTCGGGCGTGCCGATGGCCCAGATCATGTTCAAGGACTCCCCCGCGCTGGGGCTCATCCTCCTGCCGATCATGATCTACCACCCCATGCAGCTCTTGATCTGCGGCATGCTCGCCGGGCGATGGGGGAGGCGGCCGGAGGCGCGGCCCGAGGGCGAGTCGACGCCCGGGCGAGGGGGCGAATCGCCTTTGTGCCGGCGAGGGCCGACCTGCTGAAAGCTCCGGCGGCGTCGGCGCCCGTCTCCCCCTCTTCCGGCCCTTCGGGCCACCTTCCCCCGCGAGGGGGGGAAGGGGTTTGGGCCGAAGTCGCTCAGCCGATCTTCGCGGGGACGACGAAGGGGGCGCGGTAGTCGCGGGTGAGCATGGCGTCGGCCTCGGAGTCGTTGACGAACGATTCGGAGGCGGGGTTGATGTGGAGCTTCCGGCCCAGGCGGTACGCGATGTTGCCCAGGTGGCAGTAGGCGCTCGACAGGTGGCCTTCCTCAATGTCGGCGTTGAGGATTTTGGGGTCGCGGGCGCGGACGGCCGCCAGGAAGTTGGCGTAGTGGTCGCCGCCCCCCTTGCCCCCCTCGCCGGGCTCCAGCTTGGGGCCGAAGAAGCTGTTCCAGGTGTTGTAGCCGCTGATCGCCAGGACGCCCTCGGTGCCGTAGAAGATGTTGCCGATCTTCACGTCCAGCTCGGGGTTGGTGACCAGGCCGCGGACCTCGAACTGGAGCTCCACGTCGTCGAACTCGAAGAACGTGGAGAGCGTGTTCGGGGTCTCGCCGTCGTCCTCGTAGCCGAACCGGCCGCCGGAGGACATGACGGTCTTGGGGAACTCCTGCTTGCCGATCCCCCAGCGGGCGACGTCCATCTGATGGATGCCCTGGTTGCCCAGGTCGCCGTTGCCGGTGTCCCAGAACCAGTGCCAGTTGTAGTGGAACCGGTTGGGGTTGAACGGCCGCTCGGGGGCGGGGCCGAGCCAGACGTCGAAGTCCACGCCCTTCGGGACCGGCCCGTCGGGCTTGTGGCCGATCGACCCGCGGGGCTTGTAGCAGAGCCCCTTGGCCATGTACACCTCGCCGAGCTTGCCCGAGCGGACGAAGGCGACGGCGTCCTGCACGGCCTTGTGGCTGCGGCACTGGGTGCCCGTCTGGACGATCCGCTTGTAGTGCCGGGCGGCGTCGACGATCCGCCGGCCCTCGGTCACGTTGTGGCTGACCGGCTTCTCGACGTACACGTCCTTGCCGGCCTGGCACGCCCAGATGGCCGCCAGCGCGTGCCAGTGGTTGGGCGTGGCGATGGAGACGACGTCGATCTCCTTGTCTTCCAGGAGCTTGCGGATGTCTTGGTAGTACTTCGGCGGGTTCTTGGCGTCGACCTTCTCCAGGTGCTGCTTCGCGGGCCCGATGACGTTCTCGTCGATGTCGCAGATCGCGGTGACCTTGACGTTCGGCTGGCTGCTGAAGCCGTCGACGTGATCCATCCCTCGGCCCTTCACGCCGACGACGGCCACGCGGATCGTCTCGTTGGCGCTCGGCTTGGCGGCGTCGGGAGCCGGGGCGTCCTCGGCGCCGGCGAGGGCCCGGGTCGCGGGGAGGGCGGCGAAGGCCGTCGCCAGGGCCGCCGTGTCGTGGAGGAAGTGACGTCGGTTCCGCTCGCGCATGATGTGCGCCTCCACCGTGTTGAAGGACCACTGTCGGGCCCGGCTCTCGCGGCCGGGCGACGGGCCCGATTGTAGGGCGCCCGCGCGGCCGTCGCCACAAATCCCCGGCGCGTCCGTCGGATTCGGCGCGGGCCGTGCTCAGCGGAGCTTTTCGAGCAGCTTCCTCAGCTCGTCGGCCTCGCGCTCCTCGCCGATGGCGCGGAGGCAGGAGACGAGTCCCAGGAGCGCGTCGTGGAACGGGCGGTTGGGGGCGTGGTCGCGCGGGAGCTTGCCCGCGAAATCGGCAGGCAGGGCGCGGTGGGCCAGCTCGAACGCGTAGCCGTAGTGGCCCATCGCCAGCTTCGGGTCGCGGAATTCCTTGTACGCCAGGTCGCCGAGGGCGACGTGCACCCAGAGGTTGTCGGGGCAGCCTTCCAGGGCGAAGCGGAGGGCGTCGCGGGCCTCCTCCGGCTCGCCGGCTTCCCAGATCTCCAGCCCCTCCTGATAGTCGAGGTCGGTCTCCTCGACGCACGGGGGATGGACCAGTTCGAAGAAGGGCTCCCCCTCGACGCGGCGGACCCCGATCGGGCTCTGCCGCGCGGTGCCGGGCCGGGGGCCGCTCGGGGCCGGGCCGGGGCGGGGGCCGGGGCGTCGCTTCGGGCCGCCGGGCCGGGGGCCCTTCGGCCGCTTCGATGGATCGTGGGGGCGTCCGTTGGAGTCGGTCATGAGGGTTTCCGATCGGGGAGACCGAGCTGGCCGAGGACCTCGTCGAGGTCCTCGAACGAAGTGACGAAGCGGGCGTCGCCGACCCATTCCCCGCGCTCGCGGCGATGGCCGACGGCCAGCCGGGCGAGGCCGGCGGCCCGGGCGGCCTCCAGGCCCCGGGGCGAATCCTCCACGGCGATCGCGCGGTCGGCGGCGACGCCCAGGCGCTCCAGCGCGACGAGGTAGGCGTCGGGGGCGGGCTTGGGGGCCGCGGCGTCCTCCTTGGCGACGATCAGCTCCACGGCCTCGGCCAGGCCGGCGGCCTCCAGGAACGCGTCGACGTTCTCGCGCCAGGTCGTCGAGACCACGGCGACGCGGGCGCGGCCCTCGAGGGCGTGGAGCAGCTCGGCGACGCCGGGGTAGGTCCGGGGATGGAGCCGGATCAGCCGGACGGTCAGCTCCTGCTTCTTGCGGACCCAGCCGTCGACGTCGGCCTCGTCGAGCCCGCGGCGGGCGAACAGCTCGGCCGCGAAGGGGCGGTCGTCCATCTCCGCGGCGGGGGACGCGGCCTCGTCGGTCAGCTCCCAGCCCATCGCGATCAGCGTGCGCTGCCAGGCGGCGACGTGGTAGTTCTCGGCGTCGGCGATCACGCCGTCGAAATCGAGCAGGACGGCGGTTGGGGCCATGAGGGCGTCGCGCTGGGTCGTCGGGGGGAGCGGAAATCGCCGCGAAGGGTCCATTATCCCCCCGCGCGGCCGGGCCGTCAAATCGTTGACAACGCCCTACGGGGGCGCTATTTTGCCTTTTCCTCCGGGCTCTTCCGCGCGCCGCCGTCGAAGCCGGGTCGTGCACCGATTCCTCGTCCCTCGTTCCCCATGCCATGCAGGGAGACCGCACCATGTCGCGTCCCGTGACGCTCTTCACCGGCCAGTGGGCCGACCTTCCGATCGAGTCGATCTGCGAAAAGGCCAGCACCTGGGGGTACGACGGGATCGAGCTGCCCTGCTGGGGCGACCACTTCAACGTCCAAAAGGCCCTGGAGGACGACAAGTACTGCCAGGCCAAGCACGACCTGCTGGCCAAGTACGGGCTGAAGACCTGGGCCATCTCCAACCACCTCGTCGGCCAGGCGATCTGCGACGTCATCGACGAGCGTCACAAGCTGATCCTGCCCCCGCACGTCTGGGGCGACGGCAAGCCCGACGGGGTCAAGGAACGCGCCGCGAAGGAGATGATCGACACCGCCCGCGCCGCCGCCAAGCTCGGGGTGAAGATCGTCAACGGCTTCACCGGCTCGTCGATCTGGCACCTGCTCTACTCGTTCCCGCCCGTCTCCGACGCCATGCTCGAGGCCGGGTTCAAGGACTTCGCCGACCGCTTCAACCCGATCATGGACGAGTTCAATAAGCTCGGCCTGAAGTTCGGGCTGGAGGTCCACCCGACCGAGATCGCCTTCGACCTCTACTCGGCCGAGACGGCGCTCCAGGCCATCGGCCGCCGCCCCGAGTTCGGGTTCAACTTCGACCCCAGCCACCTGATCTGGCAGTTCGTCGACCCGGTCGCGTTCATCCGGGCCTTCCCGGACCGCATCTACCACGTCCACGTCAAGGACGCGGCGCGGACGCTCGACGGCAAGACGGGCATCCTGGGCTCGCACATCAACTTCGGCGACCCCCGCCGGGGCTGGGACTTCCGCTCGCCGGGCCGCGGCCAGGTGGACTTCGACTCCATCGCCCGCGCGCTCAACGACATCGGCTATGAAGGCCCCCTCTCCGTCGAGTGGGAAGACCCCGGCATGGACCGCGAGTTCGGCGCCGCCGAGGCCGCCCGCTTCGTCAAGGAGCGCATGGGCTTCCCCACCCCCGGCCGCCTCTTCGACCAGGCCTTCGCCGAGGGCCAGGCCAAGGCCGGCGCCTGAGCCCTCCCGGACGATCCGCGAGGCCCCTCCCCGCTCGCCGGGCGGGGGCCTCCTTCTTTATCATCGAGATTCGACGGGGCGACCGCCCCGCGACGAGTCGACCGGACCGAACCCCACCCCAGGGAGCATCCCCATGAGCGGCCCCATCGTCCGCAAATACGGCTTCCCCAATCACGAACAGATCTTCGGCCGTCGCCCCGTCGAGCACGGGATCGAGGAGCCGAAGAAGGACGAGGCCGCCAGGCCCGCCGACGCCGAGGCGAAGGGCGACGCGAAGCCCGCGCCGAAGGCCGATCAGCGCGGCGCCGACTGAGCCGGAACCTGTCGGCCCGGCTGCCGATCCCGATCGCGCCCCCGGAAGTGGGGCGCGGGGACGGCGTCGGGCGACTTCTTCGCGGCCGCGAGATCGGCGTTGAGGACCTCCGAAAGGCGCATCCCAGCGCGGGCCAGGCGCTCCAGGGCGACGGGCAGGTTCGCGTACTGGTACTCGCGGCCGAGCCGCGCGCCGGAGCGTAGGAGTTCGTTGGAGCCGGGGACGCGATAGGCCTTCTTCGCCGCCGCCAGGCTCTCGTCGGCCCAGTCCTCGGCGGTCCCCTTGAGCCACTCCTGGGCCTCGGGCCGGCGGGCCAGCGCGAAGAGGGCGTCGGCCAGCTCGCGCTCGCCGCGGTAGCCGTTGCGGAGGATCCCCGAGTCCCAGACCTGGTGCAGGTTCGTGAACTCGTCGCGGAAGTAGGTGAGCTGGACGTTGTTCCCCCCGCGGTCGCGGCGGTCGCCGACGTGCAGGGGCTGGTGGACGTCCTCGACGAGGTGGACGACGTAGCGGAGGGCCATCCGCCGCCGCGCCTTCGGAGCCGTGGGGTCAGCGAGAATCGCGCGGAACTCGGCCAGCCGCGAGACCACGCAGGCGTCGCGGCAGTGCTCGGCCGAGTAGCGTTCGGCGGTGATCGGGACGTTGACGTAGTGCCAGGCCGCGCTGCCGGGGATGTCGCGGCTGTGCTCGTCGGCCCAGGTCGAGGCGTCGGCGAGCGACTCCCCCTCCTCCAGCAGCTCGCGCACCAGCGCGCGGGCCTCGGGGGTGAGGCGGCTCTCGGCCAGCCGCGTGGCCGCCCGGTGGGCGTTGCGGCCCCAGGCGAACGCCGGCCGGGAGGCCGCGATCGGGGCCGCGACGACGAGGGCCGCGAGGATCGCGGCGAGCCGGCCCGCGCGGGCCCTCCGGAGCTTCCCGGGGCCGGCGGCCGCCCGCATCGAGACTGCGTCGGAAGGCATGGCGAAGGTGCTCCGCATCGAGGGGGGGAAGACGTCCCGAGGATGCGCCGCGCGGCGTCCGGACGCGTCGGCATCAGCATAGACGCCGGCGCGGCGATTTTGCTAGTGTGGCCCCAGTGCTCGCATGGCCCCCCTCCCGAAGGAAGTGACGACGATGCCGGCGGTCGACTCGTATTCTCCTTGCCCCTGCGGCAGCGGTCAGAAGTTCAAATGGTGCTGCCACAAGGCGGAGTCGTACGTCGACCGCGCGATGCGTCTGGAGCGTAACGGGCAGAGCGAGGCGGCGCTGTCGGCCCTCAACGAAGGGCTGGCCAAGCTCCCCGACAATCCCTGGCTCGCGCTCCGCCGCGCGATCCTGCTGGCCGTGCTCGATCGGACGACCGAGTCGCGCGAGGCAGTCGACAAGCTCCTCGAAAGCCACCCCGAGCACCCCGGCGCCCTGAGCATCAAGCTCCGGCTGCTCCAGGCCTCGGGCGAGATCCGAGGCGCGGTCGACCTGTTCCAGGACCTCCTGGCGAAGGCCGTCGAGCAGGGCAAGCCCGCCCCCGCCGAGATGGCCACGGCCCTGGGCGCCACGCTCTATCGCGCCGGCTTCATCCCGGCGGCGCTCGCCCACCTGGACCTGGTGGGCGACGACGCCCCCGCCCAGATCCGGGCCATGTGCGACGAGCTGAGGACGACGATCGGCGCGACCGGCTCGATCTCCCCCTGGCTCAAGAACCCGTACGCCCTCCACCCCTGCCCCGCCGACGCCGGCGCCGACGTGCGGGAACGGTTCGCCGAGGCCGTCGCGTGGGCCGGCCGGGGCCTGCTGGAGCGGGCCGCGGCGGCGTTCGAACTGCTCTCGTCCGACGAACGGGCCGGCCGCGTCGCCGACGTGAACCAGGGGCTCTGCCGGCTCCGCCTGGCCGATCACGCGGGGGCCGTCGCGGCGATCCGCCGCGGCCTCGCCTCGGCCCCGGCGACGACCGACGCCGTCGACCTGGAGGCCCTCTGCCAGCTCATCGACCCCGAGGTCGGCGACGACCCGATCGAGGAGGTCGAGCTGACCTGGTCGCTCCGCGACCGCGACGGCCTGATCCGCCGCCTCCGCGAGGACGGGAGCTGCGTCGAACGCCCGTCCGCCGAGCAGGAGCCCGACGAGGACGCGACCCTCGAATTCGCGCTGCTCGACCGGCCCCGCATCGAGGATCCGAAGGACGTCAAGCCGGGCGACCTCCCGCTGGTCGCCGGCACGATCCTCGTCGAGCCCGATGCGCTCAAGCTGGAGTCGTTCGACGACGGCCGGCTCAACGGCCTGATCGACCGCCTGGCCGCGATCGCCGGCCAGACGATCCCCCCGGCCCAGCCCCGGACCAAGATCCTCGGCCCCGTCTCCCGCCAGTCGCTCGTGCTCGACGTCGCCTGCCAGCCCCCCGCCGGCCTGCCGATCGAGCAGCAGCAGCGGCTGGTGTCCGAGCTGGGCGCGAGCCGCGTCCAGGAGCGCTGGGTGGAGACCCCGATGGCCTTCCTGGGTGGCAAAACGCCCGCTCAGGCGGGACGCGACGGGGGCTTCGAGGTCCCCCTGCGTGCCGCGCTGACGCTCCTGGAGTCGCACGGCGACTGGAGCGGCCTGGTCGACTGGGACGGCCTCCGGGCCCGCCTGGGGGTGCCGCCGGAGCCGACGCTCGACCCGTTCGACGTGGAGCTTGACGACGTCCACCTCGGCCGCCTCGGCCGCGTCGACCCCCACGGGCTCGACGACGAACGGCTGGTCGACCTGCACGCGAGGGCGAACGCCTGGGGCCTGCTGGACGTGATCGCCCGGTCCGCCCGCGAGATCGCCACGCGACGCCGGCTGCTGGAGCGCGAGGGCTTCCCGACGCTCCAGGTCTTCACCGAGCTGGCCCTCGACGCCGCGATCCGGGGCTCCCGCGACGAGGCCCTGGGCTGGGTCCGCAAGGGCCGCGAGTCCGAGCCCGCGGCGCGTCGGCCGGCGTCGGCCCCGTCCTGGGACATGCTGGACGTCCGCGTCCGGACGATGTTCGACGAGCCCGAGGCCTGGGTCCCCGAGGTCGCGGCCGTGATGTCGCGGTACGAGGGGGACGCGGCGGGCATGCAGAAGGTGCTCTCGCACATGATCGAGCTGGGCCTGATCCAGCTCGCGCCGTCGCCCGAGGACCCGTCGAAGTACGTCGCCGACCCGTCGATGCTCTACAGCCTGCTGATGCGCTACGGCCCCCGCGTGCAGGCGGTCGGCGGCGCCCCGGCGGGGGGCGGCATCTGGACGCCCGGCGCCCCGGCGGGGGGCGCGGGGGGCGGCTCCGGCCTCTGGACCCCCGGGTCGTCGGGGGCGGAGACGCCGGCGGACAAGCCGCGGATCATCCTCCCCGGCCGCTGACCCGCCGCTCAGGAACCGACGCCCGAACGGACCGACGCCCCGAAGCCCCCCCCGACGGCGCGACGCCTCGACGACCGGTACGCCCCCCAGTCCAGGACACCGAGGATGCCCTCCACGACCCGTAACGACAGCGAGCCGTCGCTGGCCCTCGTGCACGAGGGCTGGAACCATCTGATGTCCCAGCGGCCGCTGGCCGCCTGGGGCGCCTGGCAGCGGGCCTTGCGCCACGAGGCCGGCTCGGAGGCCGCGCGCAAGGCCCTGACCACCCTGGAGTGCGCCCAGGAGCTCCCCCTGGCCGCCCGCAGGACCTACCGCTTCCGCCAGCCCCGGACCCCCGAACAGCGGGCCCGCTGGGACCGCCGGATGCGAGACGGCCGGGGGGACGAGCTGGACGCCGCCGCGGCGATCTTCGACCTCCTGACCCAGGACGCCCCCGACGACGTCGAGGCCTGGTTCAACCGCGCCCTGTGCCTCGCCTGGCGGGGCCGCGACGTCGAGGCCGTCGAGTGCCTGGACCGCGTGGTGGCCCTGGAGGCCGCGCACGCCCCCGAGGGGGCCGTCGAGGCCTGGACCCTGGCCGAGGTCCTCCGCCAGGGGGGGGGCGCCGAGGTCCTCGCCGACGACCTGCGGTATGCCTGCAGCTTCCCCAGGGACGGCGCCGAGGTCGACGACCTGCTCGCCCTCTTCCCCGAGATCCGCCGGATCCCCACCCCCCGCGACCCCAGCCGACCCGACCACGCGGCGACCGACGTCGAGGTCCTGGAGTGGCTCGACCGCCCCTTCCCCGACCAGGCCGAGGGGGCGCCCGCCGCCGACCTGCCCCACGTCCTGGCCACGATCTACGTCTCCCCCGAGACGCTGCGGCTCTCCAGCCCGCGGGTCGACGGCCTGGAGCGGGCCGAGGAGCGGCTCCGGCTGGTGATCGGCGACCCGGGCGAGGCCGCCGAGCGGGCCGCCGCGCCCCTCCCCCTGCCGTTCCTCGACGCGGCCCTCTGGACCGTGCGCCTCCCCGAGGGCCGGGACCGGGCCGACGCCGACCGCTGGACCCGCGAGGTCGTCGAGAATTACTACGAGGACCGCTGGCTCCACCGCCCCCGACAGGGCCTGGACGGGCTCTCGCCCCTGGCCGCGGCGCTCGACGCCCACGCCGGCGACGACCAGGCGCGGGCCAAGCTCGCGGCCGTCGTCCGCCTCCGCGAGCAGCTCGGCGCGCGGCCCGGCTCGGCGGCCCTCTATCAGGGCTACCCGTTCGACCGCCTCCGTCGACGCCTGGGCCTGGACCCGGACGACCCGGCCTCCATCGAGCCCGACGACCTGAGCTGCGCCGGCCCCTGGGAGCTGAAGGCCCTCGTCCCCGGCGACCTGAACGATCAGCAGCTGATCGACGCCTTCCTCTCGGCCAAGGGCCTGCGCGACGACGCCCTGACGGCCCCCCTGGCCGAGGAGCTGCTCCGCCGCCGCCCGGACGGCCTCGCCCGGGTCGACGCCGAGGACCTGGCGGCGAGCCTCGTCCGCCGCGAGATGCAGCGGGGCCGCCCCGACGCGGCCCTCGACCGGATCGAGCAGGTGCGCCCGCTCGCCTCCGACGCCGCCCGGCGGGCCCTGGACGTCTGGCGGGCCGAGGTCTTCGCCCGCTCCGGCCGCCCCGACGAGGCCGCCAACGCCTACCGCCTCCTGCTGGACGACTCGTTCGAAGGCGCCCGGCTCGCCCTCGACGCGGGCGAGGCCCTGCTGGACGCCGGATCCGCCCCCCAGGCCCGGGCCTTCCTGACCGAGGCCGCCCGGCTGGCCCCGGCCTTCGGCCTCCGCGGCGTCGCCCGCCGGGCCGCGCAACTCCTGGAATCGATGGGAAGAGACTGATGCCCCCCGCCGCGAGCGACAGCTCAAGACCCGCCTTCCTGCGGGAGATCGCCTGGAACGCCGACGGCCTGGTCGCCGCGATCGTCCAGGACGCCGAGACCCGCGAGGTGCTGATGATGGCCTGGATGGACGAGGCCGCCCTGCTTAAGACGCTGGAGACCGGGCTGGGCCACTTCTACTCCCGCTCCCGCCGCCGGCAGTGGCTCAAGGGGGAGTCCTCCGGCCACGTCCAGCACGTCGAGTCGATCCACGTCGACTGCGACGCCGACGTCGTGCTCCTGAAGGTCCGCCAGGTCGGGGGAGCCTGCCACGAGGGCTACCGCTCCTGCTTCTTCCGCCGGCTCGCCGAGGACGGCGGCCTGGAGGCCGAAGGCCGGCCCGTCTTCGACGCCGACGCCGTCTACCGGGGCGGCGACGCGCCCCCCGCCGGGTGAGGCCGGCCGACCACGCCCGCCGGAAGTCCCCTTACAGGGGCGGGCCCGCCGCACTAGAATAGATTTCTGTCGGAACCGAAAGGGCCGCACGGCCCAGCCGCCGGTCGAAACCGTAAGGACAAAGAGTCGATGCGTAAGCCGCGATTGATGACCCCGGGCCCCGCCATGGTCCCCGAGGACGTGCTGCTCGAACTGGCCAGGCCGGTCATCCACCACCGCTCCGACGAGGCCAAACAGGTCATCGTCGAGGTGTCGGAGGGCCTCAAGGAGGTCTTCCAGACGAAGAACGACGTCATGATCCTGACGTCGTCCGGCACCGGCGCCATGGAGGCGGCGGTCGTCAACGTCATCCCCGCCGGCGGCAAGGCGCTGGTGCTCAACGCCGGCCACTTCGCCGCCCGCTGGGGCGCGATCTGCAAGGCGTACGGCGTGAACGCCGTGATGCTCGACACCGAGTGGGGCAAGCCCGTCGACCCCGACCAGGTGGCCGAGGCCCTCAAGCAGCACCCCGACGCCGTCGCCGTCCTGGGCACCCTCTCCGAGACCTCCACCGGCACCGGCCACCCCGTCGAGGCCATCGGCCGGGTCGTCGCCGAGTCCGACGCCGTCTACATTGTCGACGGCATCTCCGGCATCGGCGCGATGGAATGCCGCACCGACGAGTGGGGCGTCGACGTCCTCTGCTCCGGCTCGCAGAAGGCCCTCATGCTCCCCCCCGGCCTGGCGTTCATCTCCGTCAGCCCCAAGGCCTGGGCCAAGATCGACGCCTTCGACGCCCCCAGCTACTACTTCAACCTCAAGGCCGCCCGCTCCAAGGCCAAGGAATTCGACACCCCCTACACCCCGGCCCACACCCTGATCCTGGCCCTCCGCGCGGCCCTGAAGCGGATCAAGGCCGAGGGGATCGAAGAGGTCTGGAAGCGCCACCGGATCATGAGCGAGGCCTGCCAGGCCGGCGTCCAGGCGCTCGGCCTGGAGCTGTTCAGCGCCCGGCCGGCCGAGGGCCTCACCGCCTTCCGCGTCCCCGAGGGGCTGAAGGACTCGCAGATCCGCGGCAAGATGGCCGAGCGGTTCGGCGTCACCACCGTCGGCGGCCAGGCCAAGCTCAAGGGCAAGATCGTCCGGATCGGCCACATGGGCTACACCGACGAACTGGACGTCATCTCGGCCCTCGCCGCCCTGGAGATGACCCTGGCCGAACTCGGCTACGACGTCGAGCCCGGCCGGGCCGTCACCGCCGCCCAGCAGGTCCTGATCGGCAAGGGCGCCGCCGCCCTCGCCTGACCTGACGACCGGCGGCCCCGCGCGGGCCGCGACGCAGACATCCTGACGTCGACGGGGGCGGGGCTCCCGGCGGGGCGCGTCGAACGCCCGCCGGGGGCGCCGCCCCGCCGGCTTTCCCCTCTTCCCTCGGCGACCGTTCGACATCCCCGGAGCAACCAGCGTGGCGTACCGCGTGCTCGTGACCGACAAGCTCTCCGAAGAAGGCCTGGCGCTCCTCCGCGCCGAGAAGGACGTCGAAGTCGTCGTCGACTCCAAGCTGGCCAAGGACCCCAAGGCGCTGAAGGAGGCCCTCAAGGAGGCCGACGGCATCGCCATCCGCTCCGGCACCCAGCTCACCGCCGAGGTCCTGGAGGGCCAGACCCGGCTCAAGGCGATCGTCCGCGCCGGCGTCGGCGTCGACAACATCGACGTCCCCGCGGCCACCAAGCAGGGCATCGTCGTGATGAACACGCCGGGGGGGAACACCATCTCCACGGCCGAGCAGACCATGGCCCTGATGCTGGCCCTCTCCCGCAACACGGCCAAGGCCGACGCCAGCCTCAAGGCCGGCAAGTGGGACCGCAACAGCCTCACCGGCGTCCAGCTCGAGGGCAAGACCCTGGGCGTCGTCGGCCTCGGCCGCGTCGGCCTGGCCGTCGCCCAGCGCGCCCTCGGCTTCGAGATGAAGGTCCTGGGCTACGACCCGCTCCTCTCCGCCGAGAAGGCCCAGGAGCACGGCGTCGAGTTCGTCCCCAAGCTCGACGACCTCTGGCCCCAGTGCGACTACATCACCCTGCACACGCCGCTGACCCCCGAGACCCGCCACGTCGTCTCGGCCAAGGCCATCGCGACGATGAAGCCCTCCGTCCGCATCATCAACTGCGCCCGCGGCGGCCTGATCGACGACGCCGCCCTGGTCGAGGCCCTGGACTCCGGCAAGGTCGCCGGCGCGGCGATCGACGTCTTCGAGGCCGAGCCGCCGCCGGCCGGCGACCCGGTCGTCGCCCACCCCAAGACGGTCGTCACCCCCCACCTCGGCGCCTCCACCGAGGAGGCCCAGGTGAACGTGGCCGTCGAGGCCGCCAAGCTCCTCTGCGACTACCTGATCCGGGGCCAGGTCCGGTTCTCGGTTAACACGCCGACCCTCGACCGGGCCGAGATGCAGGACCTGCGCGGGCACCTGGACCTGGCCTGGCGGCTGGGGATGCTCCACGCCCAGATGGACCGCGGCGCGATCACCAAGGCCGTGCTCACCTACAGGGGCGACGCCGCCAACAAGAACACCAAGCTTCTGACCGCCTGCTTCGCCGCCGGCCTGATGGAGGCCTCGCTCGACCAGTCGGTCAACCTCGTCAACGCCCTGCCGTTCGCCCGCGAGCGCGGCCTGGTCATCGAGGAGAAGTCGGTCGACGCCCCGAGCGACTTCGGCACCCTGATCCAGGCCGAGGTGACCACCGACAAGAAGACCTACGTCGCGGCCGGCACCCTGTTCGGCAAGGAGTTCCTGCGGCTGGTCCGCCTGGGCTCGTTCCAGCTCGACGCCCACCTCGACGGCCCGCTCCTGACCTTCACCCACAACGACCGCCCGGGCCTGATCGGCTTCCTGGGCACGACCCTGGGCGACCGCGGCGTGAACATCGCCCAGATGAACGTCGGCCGCGAGAAGCCGGGCGGCGAGGCGATCGGCGTCGTCAACCTCGACGGCATCCCCACCCAGGACGACCTCGACGCCGTCGCCAAGCATCCCGACATCCTCAGCGTCCGCCTCATCAAGCTCCCCCCCCAGGGCCAGCTCCCGAGCTGGCTGGGCTCCTGAGCGTCCAGAGCAACTCCGACCGACGCGGGAGCATAAGCTCCCGCGTCGGCAGACATAGGGGATCAAGCTGAGTTAGAGGTTGGCTACGGGTTTCTAAAAGATGACACACCGGGATATCGCCAAACTCAGATTGCTCCTCGCCAAGGACTTACTAGACGAGAACGAGGTCTGCCGCATCCTTGCTTTGTCACGCAGCACCATAGAATCAACCGACGCTGGCAGCCAGTATCAAATGGTCAAGCTTTACGGAGACTGGCTTGCTCACAATAAGATATATCGAAATCAGTACTCACACCAACTAATCGACTCTCTTAACTCATTAATTCTTTTTTACTCCGGCCTTTCCACTGCCCCAATTGAACCCCCAAGCTATGACCCAGGTTTATTCGAAGCGATCGCAAACCTGCTGGTCGAACCACTCAGGAACGAATTAAATTCTTTCGCAATTACCAACAACCTCCCAAACAGGCATTTCTGCCTGGGCCGCTCCTGGGCTCGCTTTTATTTTAACACTGTAAACTCGATCTTGGATCGTCGAATCGAACTCTCTTTGGAAGCCAGCAAGAAGGCTGCGCAGATCCATGATTCCATAAAATCCAGAAGCCTTGGAACACGTCTTAGCACGTTTGCTTTATGGTTTTCGATAGAACAGTCTTATGACCCGGACAAACCCGGATGCTTTATAAATTGGAACATAGAGAATCGCAGTGAAAGCTCCCTCACCAATCGCCACTTAGTCATATCTGGACCAATCATAATCAACGGACGTTTCCTGCTTCAAACCTAGGCCGAGAAAAAGAGGCCTCTCATAGGCTAACTTGCCCCCCATGGATTATCCCTTGGGACCGGCGTCACAGCGACCTATGCCGGAGCGCCTGGACGCCTGCATCAGGGCCGTCGAGGCGCTGCCAGCTCGGAAGCGTTGAAGGCCGGGCCGAGACGTGTCCCCGCATCGCAAGGGCGTTCGAGAGCAAGGAGCGAAGGAGCCCATGGGCCTGGAAGAGACGGACGTCATCGACGTCATCACGAGCGGGCCCGACGGCCGGCTCAACCTGATCGTCATCGACGCCGGCCTCACCGAGGATCCGGAGGAGCGCTACGCCCTGCTGGCGGCGAAGCTGCGCACCTACATGGGCTACTGCCTGGACGAGG
>NZ_JAALJI010000150.1 GCF_011064595.1 Paludisphaera soli
ACCCGTTCACGCCCGGCGGGTCCGGATGGCTTCGGCGAGGAAGTGGAGCAGGTCGCGGCCCTGGCGGCGGCAGGATTCGACGGTCGTCGGGATCCGGCCGACGAACCGCGCCCGACCGCCGAGCGGAGCCGAAGCCGGTCCTCCGCCAGCAGACGGCCTACGCAACAGCCGTGCGACGGGTCGTTCGTCGGCTCGACGTCCTCGCCCAGGGCGAACATCACGCCGATGCCCGACCTGGAGGACTCCCCGACAGGTCGCAGCCGTCTCATTCGAGCCGCCCTCCACGTCTCGCCTCAAGAGAGACCGCACCTCGCGACGAGGCGGGGGCAGGATCTTCGTCGCGAGCGGCGACCGCGTCGGCGTGGACCTTCGACCAGGCCTCGAAAAGGCCGTCGGAATCCATCCGGAGGTGTCCGCCAGCCGCCAAGCCGGCGGAGCCGCCGTCGATCATCGCCCGGAGGCCGTGACGGAATCGACCTCAC
>NZ_JAALJI010000151.1 GCF_011064595.1 Paludisphaera soli
TTCGCCTCGGCCCGGATCCGTTCGGCCTCGGGGCCGGCGTACTTCGGCATCGATGCGGAGCGGAGGTTGGCCGCGAGGATCCAGCGGCCCAGCGGGCAGAGGCAGGCCAGGGCGAACCGGCTCTTGATCCGCGAGGTCGAGCCGTCGGAGTTGACGACGTGCAGCGTCGGATCGCCGTCGTAGCCGCGGTGGAACACCGTCACGAGTCCCCCGCCGTGGCAGACCTCGCAGGTCCGGCTCGCGACGGCGGCCGTCTCGCGGTCGGAGTATCCGTGGGGGTCGGCGATCTGGCCCTGGGCGAGGTTCGCCCCCCGCTCCTCCTCGATCGCGGCGAGGATCGCGGGCAGTTGGTCTCGCCAGTACCCCGGCGGCCTGCGGCACAGCTTCCGGCTGGCCCTGTCGACCTCGGCGCTGGAGGCGTTCAGGTCTTGGAACGCCTGGTCCCACGTCGTCGCCTGGTCCAGGAACAGCTCGGTCCCA
>NZ_JAALJI010000152.1 GCF_011064595.1 Paludisphaera soli
CTCGCCTCGGCCCGGATCCGGTCGGCCTCGGGGCCGGCGTACTTCGGCATCGACGCGGAGCGGAGGTTGGCCGCGAGGATCCAGCGGCCCAGCGGGCAGAGGCAGGCCAGGACGAACCGGCTCTTGATCCGCGAGGTCGAGCCGTCGGAGTTGACGACGTGCAGCGTCGGCTCGCCGTCGTAGCCGCGGTGGAAGACCGTCACGAGGCCCCCGCCCTGGCAGACCTCGCAGGTCCGGCTCGCGGCGGCGGCCGTCTCGCGGTCGGCGTAGCCGTTCGGGTCGGCGATCTGGCCCTGGGCGAGGTTCGCCCCCCGCTCCTCCTCGATCGCGGCGAGGATCGCGGGCAGCTGGTCTCGCCAGTAACCCGGCGGCCTGCGGCACAGCTTGCGGCTGGCCCTATCGACCTCGGCGCTGGAGGCGTTCAGGTCTTGGAACGCCTGGTCCCACGTCGTCGCCTGGTCCAGGAACAGCTCGGTCCCC
>NZ_JAALJI010000153.1 GCF_011064595.1 Paludisphaera soli
TCGCACCGGCCCACGAGGGCCGTCCTCCCCGCGACCGCGACCCGATACCGCACGCGGACGGTCCGCTCGCCCCTCATGACGCCCTCCGATCGGCGGGGCGGACGCGCTCCACCTCGGCCGCGTAGGCTTCGAGCAGCGCGACCTCGATCTGGCGGCGGCCTTCCTGCGTGACCGGGTGGGCCACGTCCGTGTAGCGGCACTCGCGGCCGCTCGGGTTGATCCTCAGCGACGTCCGGCCCTCGGGGAGCCGTGCGCCGAAGCGGCCGCAGTAGTTGTCCGCGTAGGGCGTCTTGTGGTCGCACTCGGGGCAGTGGTCGGCCAGCTTCCGCGACGGCATCGCGATCATGAGCCCTCGCGGGTCGTCGATGATCCGCAGGTCGCGGACCGCGAAGGCGTCGTCGATCAGGATGCTCGCGTAGGCCGCGACCTTCTCGGCGGCGGGCGAACG
>NZ_JAALJI010000154.1 GCF_011064595.1 Paludisphaera soli
AGACCGATTTCCTTGAAGGTCTAGCGCCCTGTTGACGGGACGGGTAATCTCGCGGTATCGCCACATCGAGGGCCATGCCGTGAGAGCCTACTCCGCCGACCTCCGCGAGCGCGTGCTCGCCGACTGCGACGCCGGAACGCCGACCGCCGAGGTCGCGGCCGAGTTCCGCGTCAGCGCCAGCTGGGTGCGCCGCCTGAAGCAGCGTCGCCGCGAGACCGGCGAGACGGCCCCGCGGAAGCAGCGGCACGGATCGCCGCCGAAGTGGGCCGAGCACCTCGAGGCCATCCGCGCCTCGGCCCGCGAGGTGCCCGGGGCCACGCTGGAGGAGCACCGCCGCCGGCGCGGCCTGGACCTGGGGATCTCCACGCTCTGGCGGGCGTTCCACGCCCTGGGCCTGACCTACAAGAAAAAGTCCTGAGGGCCGCCGAGCAGCCGGCCCGA
>NZ_JAALJI010000155.1 GCF_011064595.1 Paludisphaera soli
GGTCATGCGGCCGTCGCCGCGGCCCTCGGCCTGGACGTCGACGAGGCCGTCGCGGACCGCGTCGAGCAGGCTCACCGCCGGGACGTCGGCGCTGACGTCTTTGTCCGCCTTCGGCGAGATCGGGGTCTCCTCGGCCGAAGCGGTGCTGATTGTCGCAGCGGCCAGGAGGATTCCTCCGGCCAGTCGATGCGTGAAGGACTTAGCTGAAGTCACGGGAAGTGCCTCTCTTTGATCCGTATTGCACCGCGGCCTGCTGTTCCTGGCCGAGGAGGGATGAACGCTGAGCGGGAAAAGGCGATGAGGCCTGCGAGCCACCCCGTCGCCACGATTACGATGCTAACTCTCCGTCGAACGAGGCTTTTTCGGTCTCAGAGCCCGCTGAGGTCGGCGGCGGTGACGCGGACGCCCTTCTTGAGGCCGAGC
>NZ_JAALJI010000156.1 GCF_011064595.1 Paludisphaera soli
CGAGATTCCTGGAGCCGCCCGTCGTCCCGTCGTCCTGAATCGCGGTCGATCCCCCGGGGGCGTCCATGAAGGTCCTCGCGTCGCTGTCGCTGATCGTGCTCCTCGCGGCCGCTTCCGCCCAGGCCCCGCCCCTCGCGACGCCCGGCCGGGACCCGAAGAAGATCCAGGTGTTGATCCTCGCCGGCTACAACATGCACGACTGGCGCGCCGTCACCGAGGAGCTCCGCGCCACGCTCGAGGCGACCGGCCGGTTCGAGGTCCGGGTGAACGAAGAGCCCGTCGGCTGCACCGAGAGGACCTTCGACGGCTACGACGCGGTCGTCCTGAACTTCACCAACCACGCGGGCGTCTTCGGCCCGCCGTGGCCCGACGAGACGCGACGCGCCCTGCTCGCGGTGCTCGA
>NZ_JAALJI010000157.1 GCF_011064595.1 Paludisphaera soli
CAATGCCCGTTAGTTGGCCGTAAGATCAGGGCCCCCTTGCTATTCTGAGGTTGCTTACCCGACCCCAGATCACAAGGAGACCCTGATGGACCCGGCGCCCCGGCCACCGCATTCGTTCGACTTGAACACCCTCGGCCCTATTCCCCTTCACCCGCGGCCTCGGGCAGTTGATCACCCAGGCCCGACTCGCCGCCATCCTATCACAGACCGGTCGAGCCTCGGAACGACGACGACGCCTGCCCGCCGATGCGGTCATCTGGCTGGTCATCGCCATGGCCCTCTTCGCCGCCGATTCGATCCCCAAGGTATGGCGCCGCCTCCACCCCGGCCGCGACGAGCCCGACCCCGACGATTCCGCCTTCACTCGGGCTCGCAAACGCCTCGGCG
>NZ_JAALJI010000158.1 GCF_011064595.1 Paludisphaera soli
CGCCGCACTCGGGGCCGGGCGACGGCGGGCGCGGGAGGTCTGGATGACGGCACGGGACGGAGACACCGCCGAGCACCGCCGGCTGGCCGACAGCGCCGCCCGCCGCGCCGACTGGAAGGGCTGGGGGCCCTACGTCGCGGAGCGAGCCTGGGGCTCCGTCCGCGAGGACTACTCCCCCTCCGGCGACGCCTGGGCGTCCTTCCCGCACGACCACGCCCGCAGCCGCGCCTACCGCTGGAACGAGGACGGCCTGGCGGGCTTCTGCAACCGCTTCCAGAACCTCTGCCTCGGCCTGGCCCTCTGGAACGGCCGCGACCCCATCCTCAAGGAACGCCTCTTCGGCCTGGCCAACGAAGAGGGCAACCACGGAGAGGACGTCAAGGAGTC
>NZ_JAALJI010000159.1 GCF_011064595.1 Paludisphaera soli
TAGGGCGGCGGTTCAGGCGGACGGAAACGACTCTGCGCCCCGTCCGCCGACTGATGGGCCGCCGTCCCGCGAGACGTAAGAGGCCTCGGTCGACCACACGAATGGCACTTAGATTATCACAAACGGTTCCCCCGCCGCAGGATAGGAAGCCACGGGCATTCTGGCTCTGATGAGGGCGTACGACCCTCGCCGGCTCGGAGCCAGATTGATGTTCAACTACGCGCAGGGACGTCTTCGGCATCAGATCCACCTCCTCCGCCAACAGTTCGTCCAGGAAGGCGGACTCCCCTTCGCCGACGTCCTATCCGCCAGCGGCCTCGAGGAGGCCCTCCGTGAGATCGAGGCGACCTGGAATGACCGCATCTACGCCCCGTTGGTAAC
>NZ_JAALJI010000016.1 GCF_011064595.1 Paludisphaera soli
GGGGCTCCGGGCCCAGGGCGACCGCATCCCGCCGACCGAAGGCCGTGTCGCGGCGGAGGCCTGCGAACGGATCGTCCGGCTCTACGAATCGTGGGGACGGCCGGAGAAGGCCGACGAGTGGAGGGCGAAGCTGGCCGGCGCGGGCGATGCCGCGTCGAAGCCATGAAGGCCGCCCCCGCGGGGTCCGCGTCGCCGCGGCCGGGGCGATCCCATTCCCCGGCGACGCGGGCGCCGGCGTCCTCTATGACGGCGACGAACCGCTCCACGCGGAGTTCGACCCAGGAGGATCGCGTGAAAGGATGATCGGACACGACGCCCACTCTCGGACGCAGCGCCCGATCGATGCGGGACGTGCCGTTCACCCCCGACCGCACCCGTCCGGGTCGGCTCGCGGCCTCGCGACGCCTGGCATCGCGTACGTCCCGCATCAACGGCGCGCGTTTTCCCCGCTCGATGGCATGGCCCCTGCTTCCTCATCGAGGTCGGCATGATCCTCGATCTGAGCAACCGCCTCTCTTAAGGGTGCTGAGCATGGTACGCGGGAAAAGCCGATTCTCCCCGGGGCTGGAAACGCTGGAGCGTAAGCAGGTCCTCTCGACGGTCGTCGCCGATTTCGACTCGTCCGGCCTCTGGCGATACGCGGATTCTACAGGCTGGGAGCAGCTCAGCGAGGCCGACCCTCAGGCGATCGCCGTCGCGGGCGACGGAACGATCGCGGTCGACTACGGGACCTTCGGCCTCTGGCGATACAGCGATTTTTACGGATGGGAGCAGTTGAACGAGGCCGACCCTCAGGGCGTGGCCGTGTCGAGCGGCGGCGCGATCGCGGTCGATTACGGCCCCTACGGCCTCTGGCGCTACAGCGACTCCTTCGGCTGGGAGCAGCTCAGCGGGGCCGACCCTCAGGGCCTCGCGATGGCCTACGACGGAGCGATCGCGGTCGATTACGGCCCTTACGGTCTCTGGCAGTTCAGCAACGTCTTCGGCTGGGAGCAACTGAACGAGGCCGACCCCGAACAGGTGGCGATCGGGGGTCTCGACGACATTTCCGCCGACTACGGGCCCTATGGCCTCTGGCGGTACGGCGACGCTTTCGGCTGGGAGCCGTTGAGCGACGCCGACCCCGAGGAGATCGCCATGGCGAGCGACGGCACCGTCGCGGCCGACTACGGCGCGTTCGGGCTCTGGCGATACCACGACGCCTACGGCTGGGATGAGCTGACCCCCGCCAACCCGTTCACCATCGCCGTCTCGTCCAGCGGCGTGGCCGCGGGTTTCCTCAACTTCGGGGTCTGGCGCTACACCGACTTCTACGGCTGGGAGCAGCTCGAGGAGTTCAACGCATTCCAGGTCGGCATCGCGGACGACCAGTCCGGCTCCGGCTCTTCCCGGGCCTAACGCCGCGTCCCCGCCGGCCGCACGCCCGGCGGGGACATGGACGAGAGGGTGCGACCCGCCCGCCCCGAGCCGGTCCAGGCCCACGGCCTCTCCAGCCGGGGCGTCGCGATTACGGAACGGACCCGGTGCGGCGCGGTCGCCCGCCGTCCTGCTGGACGACTTTCGGGACGGCTGTCTCGGCGAGTTCCTGGCTGGCCGAGAACGCTAGCGTCGCGCCCGACGTGCGGCTCCACATCGACTTCGGCGACACCCGCCACTGGGATCGGGACTCCGGCGGCTTCTCGAGGATCGACCGGGACAGCGCCCCGAATCTTCGTCGCGGACCGCGTCGGATCTTCGCCTGACCTCCACCCGGCCCCAGAGCGTAGATTCGAAACGCGAACGAGCGGGCGCGTGATGCGCCCGCCCGTTCCGCGGCGATGTCGATGTCGACCGACCGGCGTCGGAGGTCCGGATTCAGACGGTGCGGCTGGTGCGGTCGTAGCCGCCGGCGTTGCGAATGATGGCCGAGGCCTCGGCGGCGCGGGCGCCGGCGTCGACGGTCACGATCGTGCGGCCGGCCTCGAACTCGCCCTGGTAGTAGGTGGCTTCTTCCTCGGGCATGCCCGCGCCCACGAGCGCGCCCACGAGCCCGGCGATGCCGGCCCCGGCGGCGGCGTTGGACAGGACCACGCCCAGGGTGCCCGCCATGATGGCCGGGCCGACGACCGGGATGACCCCCGAGAGGACGCCCAGGCCCGCCAGAGCGCCCAGCCCGAGCCCCGTCAGGGCCCCGGTGACCGCGCCGGACCCGGCGTCCGTGTCGTCCGCGGTCGACGCCGCGTCGCCCGCGCCATCGGCGTACTGGGAGGCGACGCCGATGTGCTTGTCCGTGAATCCGGCCGCATGCAGCTCGGTGACGGCCTGGTTGGCTTGGCGGCGGTCTTCGAAGACGCCGACGACGGGAGAGGTTGTAGTATTCATGAGATTATAAGAATGCAAATCGAGTGCCGCCGCCGCCCGCAAATCCACCCAGCGGCCGGCGGCGACGCAACGCCCCCCCTCCCCTCGCCTCAACGCGTCACGACGCCTCGGGGCGGCCGAGGAGGACGGCCAGGTAGACCCCGTAGGCGGCCAGGAGGGACGCGCCTTCGCGACGGCCGATCCGCATGCCGGTGAGCATGACCGGGAAGAGGAGCAGGGTGAGGCCGAGCATCCAGTAGTTGTCGCCGGCGAGGATCCCCTCGGGCACCGCGACCGGCCTGACCAGGCCGCTGATCCCGAGGGTGCCCAGGATGTTGAAGAGGTTCGAGCCGATGACGTTGCCGATCGCGATGTCGTCGCGGCCGCGGATACTCGACACGAGCGAGGTGACGACCTCGGGGAGTCCTGTCCCCCCCGCGACGATGGTCAGGCCGATGACCCGCTCTGAGAGGCCCCAGTGCCTCCCCAGGTCGATCGCGCCCGTGACCGTGGCGTGGGCACCGCCGACGAGCAACAGCACGCCGACCCCCACCAGGACGACGCTCGCCCACCCGGCCGTCTTGCCGGCCGGGGGGACGGCCCGGGTCAGCTCGTCGACCTCGACCTGGAACTCGCGGACCTCCTGCTCGTTCATCTGCCGGCGGACCAGGGTCACCAGGAACGCCGTGAAGGCGACGTAGATCCCCAGGAAGCGGACGCCGTCGAGCCGGCCGATCCGGCCGTCGCGGCAGACCACCACGCAAAGGAGCGTCACCAGAGCCAGGACGAGATATTCGATGCGGATGGTGTTGCCGCCGATGGCGAGCGGCCGGATCAGGGCCGCCAGGCCGAGGATGAACGTCAGGTTGAAGATGTTCGACCCGACGATGTTGCCGACCGCGACGGCCTCGCTCCCCTTCAGGGCCGCCGGCAGGCTCACGGCCAGCTCAGGCACAGAGGTCCCCGCCGCCACGACCGTCAGGCCGATGACCGCCCGCGTCACCCGGGCGAGCGTCGCCAGCGCGACCGCCCCCCGCAACAGCAGCGCGCCGCCCGCCACCAGCAAGACGATCCCCAGGATCACCAGCCCGATCGATGTGGTTATGTCGTCGATTCCTCGAGTGTCCTGTCGTGTGATGTTGGTCCGACGGCGGAGCGGGCCCGGCCCAGCTCCGGTACTCGGGCGTCGCGTCCTTCATGTCTTCATACAGCCGGGCCATGCGGTCCACGAACCAGAGCTTCCCCAGGCAGGCGACGGCCGTCCCGGTCAGGGTCGGCCAGGGCTCCAGCCGGACCAGGCCCAGATCAGGAGGACGCCCCCGATCGCGGCGACGCCCGTGAGGAGTTTCGCCGCCAGCGGGTGACGGGCCGGCACGGGGACGCGATCGCGGTTCAACCAGACGCGTTCCCCCATGACCCCCCGCGACGACCAACTGTCGGTCGACGGCGACGCGGGTAAGAGGCGGGGGTTGATCCATGTCCAGGCCGCGACCGCCGCGATCGGGACGAGCGACCACCAGCCGAGCCAGGCGCGGCTCTATACGGCCAGGACGATCAGCGGCAGGGTCGCCACCCGCGTCCAGACGCTCCAGGGGTTGGCGTGCCGCCGCCAGCCTTCGTCGTCGAGGGCGAAGGCCCGCGCGACGCGACGGGAGCGAGGACGATCGTCGCCCGCCGACATCGAGGTCCGGGGACGCGCGTCGGGGACGCGGAGCCGCCCGGCGGGGGTGCTACCAGCCGCCGCCGTTGGTGATGAAGAGCTTGAGAAAAAGCTCCGTCTCGATGGAGGGGCGAGCGGGTGGGACGAGCATCGTTCCGCCAGGCATGGGGTGAGTAGCCCGTGATTCGGAACGGATCTTAACCGGCGCAGGGCGGGGCGGGAAGGGGCTGCTGGGCAATCCGACGCGTCGGGTGCCCTTCGCGCAGGATGAGGCGGGCGCGGCCCCCGGCGAAAGGGGCCGCGCCCGCCTTTTGGTGAAGCTCGCGAAGCGTCGTCGGCCGGTCGGTCAGGGGAGGGCCTGGCGGAGCTGGCCGAGGGTGTCGCCCATCGCGTAGGTGCGCTCGATGTTCGGGCCGGTGCGCCCCTGCGACACCCGCTCGGTGCGGGTCGCGAGCCGTCCCCAGGCGTCCTCCAGGGTCCGCAGCTCGGCCGACAGCGTCGCCGGGTCGGTGCCGGCGGCGGCGACCTGGCGGAACCGGTCGGCCGAGGCGCCCAGGACGCGCGCCTCGGCCAGGAACTGCGCCCCCTCGGGGACGACGTGCGCGGTGCGCGTGAAGTCCTGGAGGAACGAGTTCACCTGTCCTTGCAGGTCGTCGGCCAGCCTCATCACCCGGCGCGACGGCCCATACACCGGCGCGGGGCGGTAGGCGTCGTAGCTCGGACGGTACGCCTCGCGGTAGGTCCGCGGCGGCGGGCCGACGTGACGATCGCCCGGGGCGCGGGGGGGACGTCCGTAGTCCGCATCGTAGTCGAACCGCCAGTCCGGCCGTCGGAGGTCGGAGAGCGGGTCGACGCGCGGGCGTTGCGTCGCGTCGTATCCCCGGTAGCCTCGGTCGTAGGTCCAGCCGCCCTGATCGGGCCGATAGGTCTGGGCGCGGGCGTCCTGGCCGAGGCTCGCGGGAGCTACGATCAGGGCGGCGAGCGCGGTGAGTTTCCAAGTGTTCGTCATGGTGACTTCCTTCTTGGACGGGACTCGCCCGCCCATCCCCGCTCGTCCGGCAACTCCCGGGCGAGACATCGAGAACCCGTGAAGGCCATACGTCCCTCACATCCACGCTCATCGGAATACGCAACAGCCGTGCCCGACGCCGAAAGGAGGGCATCCACGCAAGCCGGCGCGGGCCGCGATTCGGCCGCGACGATCCTGGACGCGGCCGGCGACGCGGGATTACCATGAACGCGCCAAGGGGCGATTTCCTGTTCGCGGGGGCGATCGGAGGGGTTTCATGGGCGACGCGTCCACGGGCGCCGACGAGTTGATCCGGCGCGTCGGGGAGGGGGACGAGGCGGCCCTCGGGGAGCTGTTCGGGGCGCATCGCGAGCGGCTGAAGCGACTGGTCGCGCTGCGGCTCGACCGCAGGCTCCGGAGCCGGGTGGACCCGTCCGACGTGCTCCAGGAGGCGTACCTGGACCTGGCCAGGAAGCTGCCGGCCTACGCGAGCAAGCCGGCGATGCCGTTCTTCCTCTGGGTCCGCCTGGTGGTGGTGGAGCGGCTGATCCGGGTCCATCGGGCCCACCTCGACGCGGCGGCGCGGGACGCGGGACGCGAGGTCGCGCCGGGGCCGGCCGGGCCGCGCGCCGACTCGGCGTCGATCGCGGCGCAGCTCCTGGGGCGGTTCACGACCGCGAGCCGGGCGGCCGTCCTCGCCGAGCGCCGCCAGCGGCTGGAGGAGGCGCTCGACGCCATGGGCCCGGACGATCGCGAGGTGATCGTGCTCCGGCACTTCGAAGAGCTGTCCAACGAGGAGGCGGCGGCCGTACTGGGGGTGTCCAAGGCCGCCGCGAGCAAGCGCCACGTCCGCGCGATGCTGAGGCTCAAGTCGGCCCTGGAGAAGACCCCGGGGCTCGTCGACACGGTCGACGGCGGGGCGGGCTGAAGCGGGACGACGGCCGACGGCCGACGACCGAGGTGGGAAGAGGGGTGTCCCCGTGGCCGAAACCAGCGAGGCCGGCGACCCGCTCGGCGAGCTGGCCGACGAGTTCCTGGACCGACTGCGGCGGGGCGAGTCGCCGCGGGTGGACGCCTACCTCGGCCGCATCCCGGAGGGCCGTCGCGGGGAGCTTCGCGACCTGCTCTCGGCCCTGGTCGCGGTCGAGGACTTCAAGGCCGAATTCGCCGAGGACGAGGGCGGCCGGCCGACGCTCGGCGACGACGGGGGGGAGGTCCTCGACCGGCTGGGGGACTACCGGATCCTCCGCGAGGTCGGCCGGGGGGGCATGGGGATCGTCTACGAGGCCGAGCAGGAGTCGCTCGGCCGCCGGGTGGCGCTGAAGGTCCTGGCCCCCTGGCTCCGGCCGGGCGGCCGTCAGCTCCAGCGGTTCCTGCGCGAGGCGCGGTCGGCGGCCCAGCTGCACCACCCGGACATCGTGCCGATCTTCGGCGTGGGCGAGCACGAGGGGCGGCACTTCTACGCCATGCAGTTCATCCCCGGCCAGGGTCTGGACCAGGTGCTCGACGACGTCCGACGGCTCCGGAGCCCCGCCCCGGCCGACCCGTCGGCCGACGGCGTCACCCGCGTCGCCCCCGATTCCGTCGCGGGCGGGCGCGGGGATTCGATCGGGTCGACCGTGATCCACGGCGAGCCCTCCCGCTCGGCCACGCCGGGCCGGGGGGACGTCACCCCCTCGGACGCGCCCGAGACGCCCTATCGACGTTCGGTGGCCGAGATCGTCTTGAAGGTCGCCGAGGCGCTCCAGCACGCCCACGACCGGGGGATGCTCCACCGCGACATCAAGCCCTCGAACCTGCTGCTGGACGAGGGGGGCAAGGTCTGGGTGACCGACTTCGGGCTGGTGAAGGCGGCCGACGGCGAGGACCTGACCGGGACCGACGATCTCGTGGGGACGCTCCGCTACATGGCCCCCGAGCGGTTCCGGGGCCGTTGCGACGCCCGTTCCGACGTCTATTCGCTGGGCCTGACCCTCTACGAGATGCTGGCGCTGCGGCCGGCCTTCGACGCCGGTGACCGCCATCGGCTGATCCACCAGATCACCCAGGAGCAGCCGGAGCCGATCCGCCGGCTGGCCCCGACCCTGCCGCGCGACCTGGCGACGATCGTCCACACGGCGATCGCCCCCGACCCCGACGAGCGCTATGCGACGGCCTCGGCGCTGGCCGAGGACCTGAGGCGATGGCTGCGCCACGAGCCGATCCGCGCCCGCCGCAGCCCGGCCCCGGAGCGGCTGGCGAAGTGGGCGCGGCGGAACCCGGCCGTGGCCGCCCTGGCGGCGTCGGCGGCCCTGGCGGCGCTGGCGGCGGTGACGATCCTGGCGGCGGGCTATATCCAGGTCTCGCGGACGTTGCACGACTCGCAGCGGCTGGAGTACTTCCAGCGGATCGCCCTGGCCGAGCGGGCGTGGTCCGGCAACGACGTCGGCCGCGCCGAAGCCCTGCTGGACGAGGCGGCCCCGGCCTTCCGGAGCTGGGAGTGGCGGCACCTGAAGCGGCGGTGCCACGCCGCCCTGGCGACCCTGAGGGCGAACGGCGGCGAGCAGCCCAACACGCTGGCGTTCGCCCCCGACGGCGGGACCGCGGCGACCTCCGGCGCGCACGGCGACCTCCTGATCTGGGACGTGCCGTCGGGCCGCCGTCGTCGCGTGATCCACGGGCCGCCCGAGGCGGTCTCCGGCCTGGCCTTCAGCCCGGAAGGCTCCGCGATCGCCTCGGCCGCCGGCCAGCGCACGGTGCGGGTGCACGAGGTCGCGACGGGTCGCGAGCTCCTGTCGATCCCCCTGCCCCGCGGCCGCGAGGCCCTGGGCGTCGCCTACAGCCCCGACGGCGGCACGCTCGCCGCCTGCGCCGGGGTCTTCTGGGAGACGGTCGAGCGGGCCGACGAGGAGGGGAGCCTGACCCTCTGGGACGCCGCCTCGGGCCGGCCGCTGCGCGACCTGAGGGGCCACGCCGGGTCGGTCCACCAGGCGGCCTTCGCGCCCGACGGGACGCAGCTGGCGTCGGCCGGCGGCGACGGCCTGGTGAAGATCTGGGACCCCGCGACGGGCGGACTCCTGCGCGACCTCTCGGGACACGAGGGGGTCGTGATGGGGGTCGCCTACGCGCCCGACGGCCGCCGGCTCGTCTCCGCCGGGCTGGACGGCACGCTGCGGCTCTGGGACCCCCGGACCGGGGCGGCGGTCGCCACCTTCCGCGAGCCGGGGGAGCGGTTCCTGGCCGTCGCCTGGAGCCCCGACGGCCGCCGGATCGCCGCCGCCGGCCGGAGCTGGTCGCTCACCGTCTGGGACGCCGAGACCGGGTTCAAGGCGGAGACCTACCGCGGCCACGACCGCGAGGCCCTCGGCGCGGCCTACTCGCCCGACGGCCGGATGCTGGGCTCGGCCGGCTACGACGGTCTGGTCCGGATCTGGGACGCCGGCCGAGGCCAGGAGGCTCGCACGCTCTCGGGATTCGGCGGGGCCGTCACCCGCCTGGCGATGGACCCGGCCGGCCGTTGGCTCGCCGCCGCCTCCGAGTCCGGCCCGATCCGGCTCCGGGACCCGTCGAACGCCGCCGACGGCCCGACGCTCGACTCCACGGCCCGGGCCCACGGCTCGGCCGCGTTCGCCCCCGGCGGGGATCGGCTCGCGGCCGGGTCGCGGGGGGCGCCGGGCCTGGTCGAGGTCTGGGACCCGTCGACCGGCGCCCGCCTGCACGCGCTCGACGCCGGGCCGGCCGCCGTCTCGGCCGTCGCCTTCCGCCCCGACGGCCGCACCCTGGCCGCCGGGGCCCTCGACGGCTCGGTGAGGCTCTGGGACGCGGCGACGGGCTCCCCCCTCCCCGGGCCGAGGCTCGTCGCGACGGGGCCGATCACGGCCCTGGCCTTCAGCCCGGACGGCCGCCGCCTGGCCGCGTCGACGGGCGACCAGAAGCGCATCCACCTGCCCGGGACGGTGACGATCTGGGACCTGGAGGCGGCCGCCCGGCCCCTGACGCTCACCGGCCACGCCAGGGGTGTCGCCGACGTCGCCTGGAGCCCCGACGGGCTCTCGCTCGCAACCGCCGGATGGGACCAGACCGTCGCCGTCTGGGACGCGACGACCGGCGGGCGCCGGCACTCGTCCGCGAGCCGGGGCCTGCTGGTCTGGGCGGTCGCCTTCACGCCCGACGGCGAGCGCGTGGTGGCCGCGGACAACATCGGCCGCCTGACCTTCTGGGACGTCGCGACCGGCCACGAGGTCCTCACCCTCCCCGCGCACGCCGACCGCATCTACGACCTGGCCTTCTCCGCCGACGGCCGCCTGCTGGCCTCCGCCGGCCGCGACGCCACGGTCAAGCTCTGGGACGCCGACGCCCCCACCGCCCCGTCGCCCTGAGCGCGTGCATTCGCATTCCGAGAAGTCCCGAAAAACTTTGTCTCCCGGCCGACCCCGCGCGCAGGTGGTCTTCCCGTGGGGCGCTGCGGCGACGACCGCCGACGCCCCCCGGAACGAACCGACCTACGCTCCCAGCCAGGAGACGCATCATGATCGCCCGTCGCCTCGAAGCCCTGCTTCGCAGCCGCCGCCAGCGGCCCCGCCGTCCTTCCCGACGTCCCGCGATCGAGCTGCTGGACGACCGGATCGCGCCCGCCGTCTCCGCCGTCTTCAGCCCCGCGGCCGGGGCCCTCAGCATCTTCGGCGACTCGCTCTCCAACAACATCACCGTCAGCCGCAACGCCGCCGGCGGGATCCTGGTCAACGGCGGGGCCGTCGCCGTCGTGGGGGGGACGCCGACCGTCGCCAACACCGCCTCGATCGCCGTCTTCGGCCTGGGCGGGAACGACGTCATCACGCTCAACGAGGCCAACGGCGCGCTGCCGAAGGCCAACCTCTTCGGCGGCGCCGGCAACGACACGCTCACCGGCGGCTCGGGCGCCGACATGCTCTTCGGCCAGGCGGGCAACGACACCCTGCTGGGCAAGGGGGGGGCCGACTTCCTCTTCGGGGGTTCGGAGAACGACACGCTCACCGGCGGCGACGCCGACGACCAGGTCTTCGGCGAGTCGGGCGACGACCGCATGATCTGGAACCCGGGCGACGACACCGACCTGAACGAAGGCGGGGCCGGGATCGACACGGTCGAGGTCAACGGAGGCAACGGCGCCGAGACGTTCACCGTCACCGCCAACGGCGCCCGAGTGCGGTTCGACCGCCTCAACCCGGCGCCGTTCTCGATCGACGTCGGCACGTCCGAGAACCTCGTGGTCAACGCCAACGGCGGCGACGACGCGTTCTCGGCGACCGGAAACCTCGCGGCCCTCATCAAGATCACCGTCGACGGCGGGACCGGGAACGACACCCTCCTCGGCAGCAACGGGGTCGACCTCCTCCTGGGCGGCGACGGAAACGACTTCATCGACGGCCAGCAGGGGAATGACGTGGCGCTCCTCGGCGCCGGCGACGACGTCTTCCAGTGGGACCCCGGCGACGGCAGCGACGTGGTCGAGGGCCAGGCCGGCACGGATACGATGCTCTTCAACGGTAGCGCGGGGAACGAGATCTTCGACGTCGCGGCCGTCGGCGGCCGCGTGCGGTTCACGCGCAACCTCGGCAACATCGTCATGGATCTGAACGATGTCGAGGCGATCGACCTGAACACGCTCGGCGGGACCGACGCCGTCACCGTCAACGACCTGAGCGGGACGGACCTGATCCGCGTGGACGTCGACCTGGCCGGCACGATCGGCGGCACGGCGGGCGACGCCCAGGCTGACACCGTGATCGTCAACGGCACGAACGGGAACAATGTCGTCGACGTGTTCGGCGCCGGGACCTCCCTGGCCGTCATCGGCCTGCCCGTCCTGGTGAACGTGGCCAACTCGGAAGGGGCCAACGATGCGCTCGTGGTCAACGGCCTGGGCGGCAACGACGGGCTGACGGCCTCCACGCTGGTCGCGGGGATCGTCAAGCTGACGCTCGACGGCGGCACCGGGAACGACACGATCCTGGGCAGCCGCGGCGCCGACGTCCTGCTCGGCGGGAACGACGCCGACTTCGTCGACGGCAACCAGGGCGACGACGTGGCGTTCCTCGGCGCCGGAACCGACGTCTTCCAGTGGGACCCCGGCGACGGCAGCGACGTGGTCGAGGGCCAGGGCGGCGCCGACCTCATGCTCTTCTTCGGCTCGAACGCGAGCGAGAACATCAACGTCCTCGCCAACGGCGGCCGGGTCCTGTTCCTCCGCGACGTGGCCAACATCACGATGGACCTCGACGACGTCGAGCGGATCGAGTTCCGGGCCCTGGGCGGCGCCGACAACGTCGTGATCGGCGACCTCTCGGGCACCGACGCGACCCGGATCGACCTCGACCTCCGCGGCCCGGCCGGGGGCGGCGACGGCGCGGCCGACTCGATCACCGTCAACGGCACCAACGGCGCCGACGTCTTCGGCGCGGCGGGCGACGCCGGCGGGGTCGCGGTGTTCGGCCTCCACACGGCCGTCAACATCTTCCACCAGGAGGCGGCGAACGACCGGCTGACGCTCAACGCCCTCGGCGGCGACGACGTGGTCAACGCGACCTCCCTGGAGGCCGACGGCATCCGTCTCGCGATTAACGGCGGCCTCGGCGACGACCTCCTGATCGGGAGCGAGGGGGACGACCTCATCAACGGCGGCGACGGCGACGACACCGCCCTGATGGGCGCCGGCGACGACGTGTTCGTCTGGAACCCCGGCGACGACAACGACGTGATCGAGGGCCAGGACGGCTTCGACACGATGCTGTTCAACGGCGCCAACGCCGCCGAGCTGATCGACGTCTCCGCCAACGGCGGCCGGGTCCTGTTCTTTCGCAACGTCGCGAGCGTCGTCATGGACCTGAACGACACCGAGGCGATCACCTTCAACGCCCTCGGCGGGGCCGACGTGATCACGGTCGGCGACCTCTCCGGGACCGACGTCACGGAGGTGAACCTCAACCTCGCGGCGGCCGGCGGGGCCGGCGACGCCCAGGCCGATACGGTGGTCGTCAACGGCACGAACGGCGACGACGTGATCCTCGCCGTCGGCGACGCCTCGGGGACCTCGGTCCTCGGCCTGGCGGCGGTTGTGAACATCATCGGCGCCGAGGCCGCCCTCGACACGCTCCGCATCAACGCCCTCGCGGGCGACGACGTGGTGGAGGCCAGCGGCCTGGCCGCGAACGCGATCAAGCTCGCGGCCGACGGCGGCGTCGGGGACGACGTCCTCGTCGGCGGCGACGGCAACGACGTGCTGACCGGCGGCGAGGATGACGACGTCCTCATCGGCGGCCTCGGCCTCGACGTCCTCGACGGCGGCCCCGGCGACGACATCGAGATCCAGTGACGCCGTCCCGAGGGGCCGTCGCCGGGGCGGCCCCTCCCCTCCCCCCTCGAAAACCCCGAGAAGACGATCGGAGTCAGGAATGAACCCGACCCCCTGCACCGACGAGACGACGGCGACGGAGAAGTTCGGCCGGACGATGACCGAGGTTTTGAATCACGCGGCCCTGGCGCTGATGGTCTCGATCGGCCACCGCACGGGCCTGTTCGACGCGATGGCCGACCTGCCGGTGACGGGCGCGGAGGGGGTCGCGAAGGCGGCCGGGCTGAACGAGCGGTACGTCCGCGAGTGGCTGGGCGCGATGGTCGCCGGCGGCGTGGTCGAGCACGACCCGGCGTCCGGCCTCTACCGCCTCCCCGAGGAGCACGCGGCCTGGCTGACGCGGTCGACGATGTTGGCGAACATGGCGGGCTCGGCCCAGTGGATCGGCCTGCTGGGGAGCGTCGAGACGCTGGTCGTCGACGCGTTCCGCCACGGCGGCGGGGTCCCCTACTCCGCCTACCCCCGGTTCCACGAGGTGATGGCCGAGGAGAGCCAGGCGTCGGTGGTCGACGCCCTGATCGAGCACATCCTGCCCATGGCCCCCGGCCTGGCGGGGAGGCTGGAGGCGGGGGTCGACGTGCTCGACGTCGGCTGCGGCGCCGGCCGCGCCCTGATGCTGATGGCCGAGGTCTTCCCCGCGAGCCGGTTCGTCGGCGTCGACCTGTCCGAGGAGGCCGTCGCCCTGGCCCGCGCCGAGGCCGCCCGCCGCGAGCTGGCCAACGTCCGCTTCGAAGCCCGAGACGTGGCCCGACCGGACGAGCCGGAGGCCTACGACCTGGTCCTGGCGTTCGACGCGATCCACGACCAGGCCCGCCCGGCCGACGTCCTCCGGGTCGTGTTCGAGTCCCTCCGCCCCGGCGGCCTGTTCCTGATGCAGGACATCTCCGGCGCCGGCTGCCACCTCCAGGACGCCGCCCACCCGTTCGGCCCGTTCCTCTACGCCGTCTCCTGCATGCACTGCATGTCCGTCTCGCTCGCCAACGGCGGCCCCGGCCTCGGCGCCATGTGGGGCCGCCCCCAGGCCGAATCCATGCTCCGCGCCGCCGGCTTCGACCGCGTCACCGTCCGCGAGTCCCCCCACGACCCGCTGAACTTCTACTACCTCGCCCCGAGGGACTGACCCATCCTCGCCGCGCCCCGACCCGCCCGAAGGGCCGGGTCGCGGGCGATTGAGCGATGTCGCCGGGTCCGGGCCCCCCGACCGATATGCCCCTTGATGTTCGCCCGCGGTCGAGTCTCAAAAACGCTCGTTTTTGAGACACCTGCCCGAAGCGAAACGACCCCGCTCGGTGAGAGCGGGGTCGTTTCGATGGGCCGTCTTTAATGTTGCGCCCGGTGGTGAAGCAATCTTCAAGTCGGACGGCCTAGCTCGGACCATGGTCATCACTTGGCGGCGTAAAACCCGTGCGTCTTGCCCGTCGCGTCGTCACGACGACCCACAATCTCGCCGGCGTCGGAGATGCCGTTGGCCGAGCTATAGGTCGCGTTGGGATAGTCGACCGTCGTGTAGGTGCCACCGCTCAGCAGGAACCCGTGATACACCCCGTTCGCCAGCTGGTAGTGCCCCACGACCTGGCCGCTCAGGTTGATCTTGTAGGCCCGCGTGTCGATCGCCTTCGGGAAGTCGATCGAGGTGAACCGACCCCCGCTCAGCAGGAACCCGTGGTACTTCCCGGCGGCATCCCGGTATTCGCCGACGACCTGGCCGTTGTTATTGATACCTGAGCACTGCGTGAAGCTCGCATTCGGGTAATCGATCGCCGTGAACTGCCCGCCGCTCAGCAGGAAGCCGTGGTTCCTGCCGGCGACATCGATGTAGCAACCCACGACGGTCCCGGCGTTGTTAATGCCCCGGGCTACCGTCCAGGTTGCCCCGGGGGCGTCGACCGAGGTGAAGGTCGTCCCGTCGTACACGAAGCCGTGGGCCTCCGCGAAGTTCGGGTTGATGTCGTACCGGCCCACCCCGACCCCGAAGTCGTTGACCCCCCAGAAGCCCGTACCAACCGAGCCCGGGACATCGACCTGCGTGAATGAGCCACCGCTGCGGAAGTAGCCGTGAGTCACGCCTGCGACATCGACGAAGTCCCCGACGATCATCCCCGCGTTGTTTACGTCGAAGCCTCGCGTGGACGTCGAGCCCGGGACATCGAAGCTGGTGAAGGTGTACCGGGGGGCCTTCTGGGCGAAGGCCGAGGCCGGAAGGGTGGCGGCGGCCAGGGCCAGCAGGAGGAGGCTTCGTCGCATGGGAGGGTTCCTCGTCGAAAGGGGGATTCGGGACACGCGCCGTCCGCTCCGGGCCGGCGGGAGGTGAGGTCTCGCGTCGAGCGGGTGAAGGTCATCGGCTCGCGCCCCGACCGGCCCATCCGTCGTCCTCCGTAGGTCAATGCGCAATCGGCGCGGGGACTCCCCGACGGCACGGGCGGATTTTCGGGGATTTCTCGGGCTCGGAGGTTAAGCCCCCCACAAGGCGGGGCCGAACGCGGCCCCATGGGCGGCGTAAACTCTATCAAACACCCCGGTTGGGCCGGAGGTGCGGGCCGGCCACATCGGGGCGGGGCCGTCTCCCGGGCGGCAGACACCCCGGGCGGTCGACGCGAGCACGGGTCCGGCCGCGGCGGAACCGTGACGATGGACGCCCCGGCTCACTCCGGGGGGCCGGTCGCGTCGGGGCCGGGCTCAGCTCTCGCCTGCTCGCGCCACTTCGCGGCCTCCTCCGGCCGGCCGGTCGCCTCGTAGAGCCGGACGAGGCGTTCGGCCGCCTCGGCCAGGGGCCGGCGCTCGAACGCCGTGATCCCGGCCTTCTTTCGCTCCAGGCCCTCGTACCCCTGCAGCAGGAGCGGCTCGGCCTCCGCATGCTTGCCCTGATCGAGCAGGGCGCCCCCAAGCATCGACTGCGCGTCGGGCGTCTGCCATTCGAGCGCCGACGACTTCTGCAGGATCGCCAGGCCCTCGCGGAGCAGCGGCTCGGCCTCGGCGGCGTGGCCCAGCCGCGACAGGCGCCGGGCGATCCGGCTCAGGACCCCCGGCAGCATCCGGTCGCCCGCCGGCAGCCGGCGGCGAGCGACCGCGAGCATCTCCCGCGTGAGCTGCAAGGCGTCGTCGTCCCGGCGGGCCTCGATGTAGGCCTCGGCGAGCTGGTCCAGGCGGTCGAAGGTGAAGAGGTCATCCGGCGTCGACCTGGCCTTGGCCAGGCGCAGCGCCTCCTCGAAGAGGGGCAGCGCCTTGTCGAGCCTGCCGGATTTCTGGTAGTGCAATGCGACGCCGCTCATGAACCCGAGCGTCTTGGTGGCGTCCGGGCCCAACTTGTCCTTCGTCACCCGGAACGCCTCCTCGACGAGCGGGTCGCCCCGGCCCGGCTCCCCGCTGAGTTGATACTCGCGGGCGAGGTCGGACATCGCGGAGAGCGTCTTATCGTGCTCCGGCCCGAGCTCGGCCCGCGCCCGCTCGAGCGCCTCCCGGCGCAGCGTCACGGCCCGCTCCGGCCTGCCGGCCTCCCGGTAGGCCGACGCGAGCTCGCTCGCGTAGGACCAATAGAGGCCCTGGCGGTCGCCGGGGTCCGTCGCCGTGTACGCCCCGAGCACGGCCTCCAGCATGGCGACGGCGTCGTCGGGCCGCCCGACCTCCCGATAGGCCGCCGCGAGGTCGACCATGATCTCGACCGCGCCGGCGTCTTCCGCGCCCTTCTCCGCCTTGTACTGCCGGAGGGCCTCCTCGAGCTGGGCGATCGCCCGGTCGACCTTCCCGGCATGCCGGTACGCTGACCCCAGTTGGTGCATGAGCGTCAGGGTCATGTGGTGCCTGTCGCCCCACTTGGCCCGCGCGACGCCCAGCGCCTCCTCCTTCATCCGCAACCCCTCCTCGACCTTGCCGGCCTCGAAGTACGCCGAGGCGAGGTTGCTCATGCTGCCGAGGGTGGCCGGGTGCTCGGCACCCAGCGTGGCCTTGCGCCCCCGGTAGACCTCCTCGTACATGCGCAGGCCCTGGTCCGGCCGGCCGGACCAGGTGTGGGCGGTGGCCAGGTCGTTCATGCAGCCGAGGGTGCGCGGGTGCCGCGGCCCCGAGGCGGCCGTGTGCCGCCTCAGCTCCTCCTCGAACAGCCGCACCGCCCGGTCGATGGTGCTGCTATTCATCAGCGACCAGGCGAGGTGGTGCATCGCGGCGAGCGTGTCGGGGTGGCCGGGCCCGAGCGCGGCCTCCCGGAGCCGGATCGTCTCCTCAAAGAGTGCTACGGCCTGCGAGAGCTTGCGGGCACTGCGGTACGCGGTGGCGAGGCCGTACATGGTGTCCAGCGTGTCGCGATGCCCCCGCCCGAGGGCGGCCGTCCGCAGCCGCAGCGTCTCCTCGAACAGGGCGATGCTGCGGTCGATCTGTACGGTGTAGTGATAGGCCCAGGCGAGGTTGTCCATGTAGGCGAGCGTGGCCGGGTGCTCACGCCCCAGCGCGGTCCTCGCCTGCGTGACCGTCCCCTCGAACCAGGGGACCGCCGCGCGGAGCTTGCCCGTGTGCGAATACGCCCGGAACAGGCCCGCCACGCACGCGATCGCATCGGGATCCCCAGGCCCCGCCTCGGCGAGGAACGTGGCGTGCGCCTTGGTGAACAGGTCGCCGGCCTTGTCCTTGTAGCCCAGGCCGAGCTGCGAGTTGCCCAGCGTGAGCTGCAGCTTCGCCACGGCCAGGGGGTCGCCCACGGCCGCGCCCTGCAGGTCCCGCGTGGCCCGGTCCAGCCGCTCCCCCAGCAGCGCGCGCAGCGGCTTGCCCTCCTTCTCCTCGGACTCGGGGTCCAGGTCCTTGAAGATCGAGGCCAGGATGCCGTTGGCGCTCTCGAGCTGCGCCAGCCTCCGATTCGCCGTCTGGTTGGCCCGCCGCTCGGCCGTCGCGGCGGTCGTCGCCCGCACCGCCTGCCAGGCGCTGACGGCCGTCCCCGCCACCAGCAGGGCCAGGAAGGACGCCGTCGCGGCGAGCAGGCGGCGGTGCTTGCGGGCGGATTTCTTCAGACGGTATCCCGCCGACGGCGGGCAGGCCTCGACCGGCCGGTCGGCCAGGTAGTTCAGCACGTCGGCGGCGAAGTCCCCCGCCGTCTCGTAGCGCCGGCGACGGTCCTTATCCAGGGCCTTCATCGCGATCCAGTCCAGCTCGCCCCGCACCGAGCGGTTCAGTCGCCGGGGGTCCGAGCCCCGCATCGCCGAGACCGTCGTGAGCGTCTGGCCGAGGGCGCTCAGGCGCGTGCTCGGCCGCGGCGGGTCCTCCTCGCGGATGATCCGACGCATCTCGTCGAACGCCGCCTTGCGGAGCGTCTCGGAGTCGAAGGGCGTCGTGCCGGTCAGCAGTTCGTAGAGCAGGACGCCCAGGCTGTAGATGTCCGAGCGGGTGTCGACGTCCAGCCCGCTCATCTCGGCCTGCTCGGGGCTCATGTACAGCGGCGTGCCCACCAGCTGCGCAAACCCGGTGAAAAGGGTCTTCTCCGTGAGGCTCTGGCCGGTCGCCTTGGCGATGCCGAAGTCGATGACCTTCGGGACCGGTACGCCGTCGTGCATCGTGACCAGGATGTTCGACGGCTTGAGGTCGCGGTGGATGACGCCCTTCTGGTGGGCGTGCTGCACGGCCCGGCACACCAGCACGAACAGCTCCAGCCGCGCGGCGACGGGCAACTGCTCGCGGTCGCAGTACTCGGTGATCGAAACGCCCCGGACCAGCTCCATCACGAAGTAGGGGCGGCCCGAGCCGGTGGCCCCGGCGTCGAGGACCCGGGCGATGTTGGGGTGGTCCATCAACGCCAGCGCCTGGCGCTCGGACTCGAACCGGGCCACGACCTGCTTCGAGTCCATGCCGGGCTTGATGACCTTCAGGGCCACCTTGCGGCGCACGGGCTCCGTCTGCTCGGCCATGTAGACCGAGCCCATGCCGCCCTCGCCGATGGGCTCCAGCAGCTTGTAGGGGCCGACCATCACGCCGGGCCGCTCGGCCTCGGCGGGCATGTCCACGGTCACGTCGCAGGCCGGCGCGACGAGGAAGTCCGCCTCCTGCTCGCCGACGCGGACCAGCCGCTCCACCCGGCGGGCCAGCGCGGCGTCGCCCCCGCAGACCTGCGCGAGATAGGCCGCCCGGGCCTCGCGGTCCGCGATCTTTCGAGCGACGTCGAAGATCGCCTCCTCGTCGAGCTGCACCGTATTCATCGACCGCCTCCCGGCTGGCTCGCACGTCGCCCTTTATAGTCCAATGCGCAATCCGGGTGCGGTTCACCCGATCCGGCCGGCGAGAATCTCGGGGGAATCAGCCGTCAGGCCCGTCGGGCTCGTCGCCGAGCATGGCGACCCGCAGCCAGCTCCGGGCGTAAGCCCACTCGCTGTCGGCGGTTGAGGTGGCGATGCCGAGCGCCTTGGCGGCCTGCTCGATCGTCAGGCCGGCGAAGAAGCGGAGCTTGATCAGCTCGGCCTTCCGCCTGTCCTTGGCCTCTAGCTCGGCGAGGGCCTCGTCCAGCGCCAGCAGGTCGAGGTCGGGGCCCGCCATCGCCGGCTCGGCGTCGGCCAGGTCGACCCGCTCGCGGCCCCCGCCGGCCTTGAGCGCGGCCTTGCGGCGGGCGTTCTCGACGAGGATGCGCCGCATCGCCTCGGCGGCGGCGGCGAAGAAGTGGCCGCGCGAATCCCAGCCGGGGTCGTCGGCGCCGACGAGCCGCAGGTAGGCGTCGTGCACGAGGGCCGTGGCCTGGAGCGTCTGACCCGGCTTCTCGTGGGCCAGCCGCCGGGCCGCCAGCTTGCGGAGCTCGTCATAGACCAGCGGCAGGAGCCGGTCGGCGGCTTGCGGCTCGCCGTGCTCGATGGCCGAGAGGATGCGGGTGACGTCGTTCATCGGTTCCGGCGGCACGGCAAAGGACGACGCGGAGGGCAGCCCCGAACCCCCGGGGCCCACCCACCCATATTAGCCCCCATTCATGAGAGGGAATACGCCGTCCGCCCGGGGTCGCGACATTAGTCCGCGGTCGCCCCCGGCCGAGCAATGCGTCCGTCTCAAAAACGCCCGTTTCTGGGACTTGATTGGACGACCAGGCTGAAGGCCGCGAACTCTGTCTCGAAATTCGTCCCGAATTCAAGATCCCGAAACTGGACGACCGTATCGGGTTTCGGGACGCTCGTTCGCCGGAGATAATTCGCGTTCGCCTCTCTCGGCCACTGGGGAAGGGTCGTGGAAAGCCCTTTATGGATCCGTCGGCCCGAGACGTCGAATCCCGGCCCAGCCACTCGACAGGGGGGATTGGTGACCAGCGAACTCGGACCGACGAACCCGGGGGCTGATCCATGAACATCCACAATCCCGAGTGAACATCCACAATCCCGAAGCCTGTCTTCGGGAAAGGTTTGGCACCGCCTATAATGACCCGCGGACGACGACCATGACGAGGCGACTTCGCATGTGGAACAACTGATGCGAGAACCACGCTCATGAGCGAAACTACGGGCCTATCCCCGGACTTCCGCGCCCTCTTCGAATCCGTCCCGACCCCGTTCCTCGTGCTCCGGCCCGACGGACGGTTCACTATCGTCGGCGTGAGCGATTCCTACCTCCGGGCGACGCTCACTACGCGGGAGGGTCTCATCGGCCGGGGGCTCTTCGACGCCTTCCCCGACAACCCCGACGACCCCGGGGCGACCGGCGTGCGGAACCTCCGAGCCTCCCTCATGCGGGTCCTGGCGACGCGGGCACCGGACCGCATGCCCATCCAGAGGTACGACATCTCCGTGCCCGGCGGCTTCGAGGAGCGGCACTGGAGGCCCCTCAACACGCCGGTCCTCACGCCCGAGGGCGAGGTCGCCCACATCCTCCACCACGTCGAGGACGTCACCGAGGTCGTCCGCCTGCGGAGGGAGAGCTTCGAGCAGAAGCTCGTGGAGGCGGCCCTCAGGCAATCCGGCGAGTGGTTCTCCACGACCCTCAACAGCATCGGCGACGCGGTCATCGCGACCGACTTCGCGGGCCGGGTCATCTTCATGAACGCCGTCGCCGAGCAGTTGACCGGCTGGACGATGTCCCAGGCGAGCGGCCTGCCGCTCGGCTCGGTGTTCGTCATCCTCAACGAAGCGACCCGCGCCCCCGTCCCCAGCCCGGTCGAGACGGTCCGCGCCACGGGCAAGGTCCAGGGGCTCGCCAAGCACACCGTGCTCGTCGCCAAGCACGGGTCCGAGCGAATCATCGAGGACAGCGCCGCTCCCATCCTGGGCGACGACGGGCGAATCACCGGGGTCGTCCTCGTCTTCCGCGACGGGACCGAGAAGCGGCGGTCCGAGGAGGCGGTCACCCGCAGCGAGGAGCGGCTCCGGGCCCTGGTCAGCGCGTCCTCGGACGTCGTCTACACCATGACCTCCGACTGGTCCGCGATGCTGCCCATCGACGGGCACGACCTGGTGGCCAGCAACACCACGCCGCTCCGCGACTGGATGCGGCAGAACCTCCCGCCGTCCGAGCACGACCTCATTCAGGAGGAGATACGACGGGCCATAGCCGAGAAGCGGATGTTCGAGCTGGAGCACCGGATCTACCGCCCCGACCGCTCGATAGCGTGGACGTACTCGCGGGCCATCCCCATGCTCGACGCGAACGGCGACATCGTCGAGTGGTTCGGCATGGCGAGCGACGTGACCATACGGAAGGAAGCCGAGCAGGCGATACGCGAGCAGGCCGAGCAACTCAAGGAGAACGACCGCAGGAAGGACGAGTTCCTCGCCATGCTCGCCCACGAACTGAGGAACCCGCTCTCGGCCATCGGCAACGCGGTCAGCCTGTCGACCATGAGCGGCCTCCAGGAGCACATCGACTGGTCGATGGGGGTCATCGCCCGGCAGATGAAGCACCTGACGCGGCTCATCGACGACCTCCTGGACGTCTCCCGCATCAGTCGCGGCAAGATCGAGCTCAGGCGACAGGTGCTCGACCTGACCTCCGTCATCGAAGGCGCCGTCGCCACGGCGAAGCCTTTCATCGAGGAGCGGAGCCACACGATCGACCTCGCGTTGGACCGAGGGGGCCTATGGTCCAACGTGGACCCGACCCGCGTCGAGCAGGTGGTGGTGAACCTGCTGAGCAACGCGGCCAAGTACAGCGAGAACGGCGGGACGATTTCGCTCCGGGGGCGGTACGAGGGCAGTGAGGTCGTCATCTCCGTCAGCGACCGGGGCATCGGCATCCCGCCCGAGACGTTGCCGCAGATGTTCGAGCTGTTCGCCCAGGGGGACCGCTCGCTCGCCCGGAGCGAGGGTGGCCTCGGCATCGGCCTGACGGTGGTCAAGAAGCTCGTCGAGATGCACGCCGGGAAGGTGGAAGCCTTCAGCGAGGGCCTGGGCAAGGGCAGCGCGTTCACGATTCGGCTGCCGAGGGCCGCGAGGCCGGTAGCCCTGACACCGAAGCAGGGGCCCACGGCCGCAGGCGAGGCGAAGTCGTCTCGCATCCTCGTCGTCGATGACAACGTGGACACGGCCCGGGGCATGGCCCGGCTCCTGAAGCTTCTCGGCCACGAGGTGGCGGTGGCCCACGACGGCCCCGAGGGCATCGAGGCGGCGAGGAGGCATTGGCCCGACTTCGTGCTCCTGGATATCGGCCTCCCCGGCATGGACGGCTACGAGGTGGCCTCGCGCCTCAGGCGAGAGGAGTGCGGCCGGCACGCTGTCATCGTCGCCGTCTCGGGCTACGGCCAAGACGAGGACCGTCGCCGGTCAAAGGAGGCGGGCATGGACCACCACCTCCTCAAGCCGCTCGACTACGACGCCCTCCTCTCGCTCCTCTCGGCCGGGGCGATTGCTCCCTGAACTCCGCTTCGTGAGTCGAGCCAGCGAGGAACTCGACACTCTTATGCCGGAGATAATTCCCTGTGCCTCCGGCTATCTGTCTATCTGTCCGATTCTGGACGCTCGACGCAGAGGAAGTCCCGGCTGAAGAGGAGGAAGAACCCCACGGCCGACCACGCCCACCAGGTCGGCCACGAGCAGAGCCACCCGAGCGGCCAGAGGCGGCACCAGCCGCCGAGAATCGCCGCGAGGAGCGTTGAGAGGTTCCACTTCTCCATAGGGCCAACACTGCTCCGAGACGACCGGCGGTGCAAGCCCTCGCCCTGTCTCAAAAACGTTCGTTTTTGAAACACCGCTACGAAATCGTTTTATGTTTCTTGCGGGTTATTGACCGTGTCATGCCGGAGGATACTTGGCAGCGAGCTTTCGCACCGTGGTCACGTTCCTCACCGTCGAGGGGACCATCACCGACTTCGCCACCTGGTGCCACGGGACCAACGATTCGGTCACCTTCCCCCGGCACAGCCAGTACATCTCCCGGCCCACCACCTCGAAGTCGTCCATCGCCGTCCGGTACGACAGCAGGCCCTCGACCTCCTCGGGCGTCAGGCTCCGCCGCAGGAAGCAGACGCTGACCGTGAAGCCCGCCGCCTCGGGCCCCTCGGAGGCGAACGGACGGCGGGTCGCGGCCGCCGCCAGCTCGTCCGGGGTGCGGAGGAAGGTCGGGACCGCGTATCCGAGGGCCCCGGCGAGGTGGCCCTCGATGGTACGCTCCAGGGCGACCGGGTCGGCGGTCGGCGTCTCGAAAGCGACATTGCCGCTGGCGATGAAGGTCTGGACCTCGACGAGGCCCAGGGCCTCGAACGAGCGGGCGAGGTCGCCCATCTTGATTCGACGGCCCCCGACGTTGATGCCGCCGAGGAGGGCGATATAGCGTTGCATGGACCGGGTCCCTTCTCGCTTCCCTACCGTCTGAGCAAAGCCGGTCGTGGCCACCCACAGAAGCTGCTCGGAGGCCCTAGAATATTGGGGGTGGGCCACGAATGGGAAGCCGACGCGATGGGGCTATAAGCCCGGGAGATTTGCCTTTCCCTAGTCGCACCAGGTCCAGGGATGATAACTCGGGCCGGTCTCAAAAACGCCCCTTTCCGGCACGCTTTGCGCAGGACAACCCCCCTTGTCCTCCCCAATCGTCGCCCCGGTCCGTCGGTGGAGTCTGCCGGGAGGACTTCCGCCAAAACCGGGGGGCGGACGACTTGTCGACCCGGCTACGCGTCGTCGGCCTTCGGCGCGTCGTCCCGGGTCCCCGACCTTGCCGCGACCGCCCGCTCCAGGATCTCGACGAGGAGGGCCTCCGACGGCTTCTGTTCTCGCTCGCCCCGGCGACGCAGGTCGGCGAGCAGCCTCTCGGGGAGGCGCACCTGGAAGAAGTTGACGTAGGCCGTCCGGTACTCCCAATCGGCGACTTCGCGTCTGGCGATTCCGGGACGGTCGGGGTCGGGCCGGTCGTCATTCGCCTGGGATTCGGACATCACGTCCTCCCGAACCTCGTCGAGATTCAATGCCACGGATCGAGGACGAGGGCGCCGCTCGCCTCGAAATGCTTCGACCAGCTCGGCGAGGATGTTCGTGTCGAGCAAGACCCGGACGACTCGACGTCCCGACCGGGACTCGCATCGCGCGTCAGGTCGAGTTCATCCAGGCCGATCCCCTGGAGGAGATACTCCTTGAAGTCGAGTTTCTTGCCGGTCGGCTCCTCGAACCGGGCCGCCGAGATGACGACCACCTTGTCGTTGCGCCGGGTGATGGTCTGCGGCCCTTCGCTCAGGGCGCGATCCACCACCTCGGAGATTCGATTCTTGGCCTCGGCGAGGTTCCAGGTCATGGGGCGCCTCGTTTCTGGCCAGAGCGTCTAGTCATCATTGCGCCTCCGCGGGATCCCGGCAAGACCCGTTCGTACCCCGCCGGGGCTTGCCCACCTCGGCCGGCGGTCCGGCGCATCGCCTCTCCCTATTCGTCCAATCGGGTCCATCCTCTCGGTAAGAGGCATCATCGACGCCCACCGCCAAGACGAGACGAGGAGACCCCGCCATGGCCACCGAGGCCCAGATCCAGGCCAACCGCGCCAACGCCCTGAAATCGACCGGCCCGCGCACGGCGGTCGGCCGCGCGCGGGCGCGGCTCAACGCGCTCAAGCACGGCGTGCGCGCGCAGGACGCCCCGGCCGTCCTCCCCCAGGAGGACCCGGCCGAACTGGAGGCCCGGATCCGCGAGTGGGTCGACGATCATCAGCCCGCCAACGCCATCGAGCGCGAGCTGGTCACGCGCGCGGCGCGGATCTCCTGGGCCCTCGACCGGGCCGAGCGGCACGAGGCCGCCCTGCTCTCCCGCCGCGTCCGCATGGCCATGGGCCGCAGGAAGGCCAGGCTCACCGCCCGCGCCTGCGACCTCGGCCGCAAGCTGCTGGCCCTGGCCGGCAAGCGGCTCCTCCCCGGCTCGGGACCGGACTGGCAGGACGACCCGTCCGCGTTCGTCGCCGGCCTGGAGGAGTCGACCGAAGGCGCGCGCTGGCTGCTGGACCGCTGGACCGAGCTGCGGCTCCTGATCGACTCGAACCAGATGTGGACCTATCTCGACCAGTACAAGTTCGTCCGGCTGCTGGGCAAGCAGCCGTTCGACGCGATCGACGACCCCGAGCTGAACGGGATCTTCCTCGCCTGGGAGGCCGTCGAGTCCGGCTGGGGCGTGCGCTTCTGGGAGAAGGTGAAGGAGTCCACCCCGTACGAGGACCCCGCCTTCAGCGCCTGGCGGATCTGGCGCGAGATCGTCGCCCGCCCGGCCGACGCCGGGGCGGCCGTCGCCCTGCTCCGTTCCATCGCCGATCGCGAGGCGGCCCGGCTGGAGGAGCTGCTGGCGGACCTCGACGCGATCGAGGGGGACGACGCGCGCGAGCTGGCCGAGCGGGCCTCGTTCTCGGCCGGCGACGCCTGCGAGCGGCTGCGACGGTTCCAGACCGCCCGCACCCGCGAGCTGATCAAGGCCGTCGAGACCCTGGGCCGGCTCCGCAAGGAGTCCGCCCGCCCCGAGCCCAGGACCCGGACCGGTCCGGCCGCCGAACCCATGCAGACCGCGCCGAACGAAGCCAATCTGGATCCGGTTCAAGTCTCGATGAATGAGGACCTTGCGGCCGAAACCCCGGCGCGCGAACGAACCCAATCCGCCCCGGCCCCGGCGCTGCGGGTCGTGGCCCCGACCGGCGACGAGGGGGCCAAAGGAACAGGCCCGAGGGGACGCGGGATGCGCCCCTCGGGCCTGGAGGATCAGCGGGCGGCCGGCGAAGCGGTCGTCAGACCCGCTTGCGACGGACGGTCGAGGCCTTGCCGTCGTCGATCGACTGGATCGCCTGGCTGAAGGCGTCCGTGACCGGCGGGACGAGCGGGGCGGCCGCGGCCACGACCACCGCCCGGACGCCCGCCTGCTGGGCCGCCTCGGCGGCGGCCGTCGCGGGGGTCGCCCTACGGAGGGCCGGCGGGACGTTCGCCCGGGCGAATCGGCCGAGGACCGGGGTCCGCAGCCGGGCGGCGGGGGCGACCTGGAACGTCGCGGCGGCGATCGGCGTGGCCGAGTCGCCGTCGACCGCCTGGGCGGTCAGGGTGTAGCTCCCCCGGCGGGCGCCGGCGGGGAGCTGGAAGGCGTAGCGGCCGGTCGCGTCGACCGCGACCGTGCCGACCTTCTTGGCCCCCAGGACGCCCGTCCCGGACAGGTAGAGGTCGACCACGGTCCCCGGCGCGGCGGACCCGTCGAACCAGGGCTGCACGGCCCCGGGGGCGTTGGCGGCGGCGACGGCGAGCGACGGCAGGATCGTCGTCGCGGCCGGGGCCTGCGGGGCGGCCGGGGCCGGCGAAGCCTTCGGCGCCGGCGCGGCGGCCGGGGTCGCGTCCTGGGTCGTCACGACGGCCGAGGGGCCGTACGCGACGGTCGCCGCCGCCGAGGCCGAGCCCCGGCCGGCGACGACCTGCGGGGACGGCCGGGCCCCCGCCAGGATGCTGGAGGAGGTCATCAGCCGGTACGACAGAGGGGCGGCCACCGGGATGACCGGGGCCCCCACGGCGCCGGGGTAGCTGGTCATCACCGCGTCGGCCCCGTTCGGCAGGGTCTGGACCTGCTTGACCAGGAACTGGCCGGTGGACGGGCGGTACACCGCCGGCAGGTCCCAGCCCACGCCGGCGTAGTCGGCCGGCACCGGGACGTCGCCGCCGAAGAAGACGACCTGCGTTGGGTACGGCGAGCCGGCCGTGCGGGCGATCGTGAAGACGCCGCGCTGGGCGTCGAAGACCGCCGGGATCATCCGGTAGGGCTGGCCGTTCTGGAAGAACGTCAGGTTGTCGTACATGCCCGGGACCGGGATCTGGTTCGCCGGCAGGGTGGCGACGACGTCGAACGTCCCCAGGTCCCGGTCGTAGACCAGGAACTGGCCGGTGCTCGGCCGGTAGAGGGCCGCCTGGTCGTAGCCCAGGCCCTTGAAGTCGCCCACCAGCGGCACGTCGCCGACGGTCCCGAAGCCGAACGATCGGACCTGGCCCGACGGCGAGGTCAGGCTCCAGACGCCGGTCGTGCCGGCCAGCTCGTACACCCCGTACTGGGTGACGCCCGGGCCGTCGAAGTTGCCGACGATCGGGACGCTGGCCCCGGGCGTGCCGAACTGGAACCTCAGGCCCCCCTGGCTCGACCGCCAGACGACCCACGAGGCGTCGGCCGTGCGGAAGGTGGCCAGGTCGTTCTTGCCGTCGCCGTCGAAGTCGCCGGCGAGCGGGACGTCGCCCGCGGCCCCCAGCGCGGCCCCGTTGGGGAACCAGGCGGGGACGTAGGTCGGCGGCGTGTACTGGGTGTACCACTGGCCGAAGCCGGTGCCCCCGTTCCGCAGGTAGAGGACGCTCTGCGACTGCGACCGGCTGGACGACGCCCCCAGGTCGATCCCGTTGCCGCTGTAGTCCATCGGCGTGGTCACGATCGTCAGGGGCAGGACCGGGCTGCTCCCCGGCGCCACGTTGCCGGCCGGGTCCACGGCGGTGGCCGTCAGGCTGATCAGGCCGTCGCTCAGGGAGAGCGGCAGCTGGACCGAGAAGTTCCCCGAGCCGTCGGCCGTGGTCTGGCCGAGGACCGCCCCCGCGGGCTGGCCGCCGACCGACCGGTAGACCCGGATCACCGAGCCGGCGTTGACCGCCCCCACCGTCCCGGTGAAGAACGGCTTGCGGACGTTGGTGATCTCGTCGCCGACGATCCCCGAGTCGTACTGGGGGTTGAGCACCAGGGTCGGCGGCGCGGTGGGGCCCTGGGTCTTGATCCGGACCGTGACCGCCGGGCTGGGGTTCACCGAGGAGCCGGCGTCGTTGAACGCCGAGGCCCGGACGACGAAGGTCCCCTGCCCGACCGTCGGCATCGTGAGGGTGAACGCGCCGGTCGGCCCGGCCGTGGCCAGGACCCGCGGCGAGAACGGCACGAACGTCCCGCCGCCGTTCTGATAGAACAGCTCGACGGTCGCCCCGGGCGAGGTCTGGCCCGTGAACCGCGGGTTCGGCTTGTTGGTCCAGTTCTGCGAGGGGACCAGGCCCGTGTTGTCCTCCGCGAAGAGGCCCAGCGACGGGTCGGCCGGCACGGTGGAGCTGCCCAGGTCGTCGGCGTCGAGGGTGATCGTCAGGGTGATCTCGTTGCCGACCGCCCCGGCGTCGTCGGTGGCGTAGATCCTCAGCACCTTCACACCGTTGCTCGGGATCGCCCCGGCGTTGACCCGGATCGAGAAGTTGCCGAAGCTGTCGGTCCAGTTGGCCGGGACGTTCGTCCCCGGGACGTTGGCCGGGTTGAAGCCGCCGATGATCTTGTTGTCGGTGACGTCGAAGATCGTGATCCGGGTCGCGTTGTTGAACCCGGACGTCATGCTCAGGCCCTGGACCCGGAACTGCGAGGTCGTGACCAGGGGCGTGCCGTCGGGGGCGTTGCCGCCCAGGTCGGCCGGGTTGACCGCCACGGTGCCGGGCATGGTCAGCGGGGCCATCTTGATGGCGAACATGCCCCGGCCCCAGGTGGAGGCCAGCAGCAGGTCGGGGTCGGCCGGCGGGATCGGATCCTGCGGGCGGAGGTACGGGTCGAGCGGGCCCATCAGGTTGGGCATGCCCGTGGCGGGGTTGATGATGCCGAGCGAGAGGTCGAGGTCGGTCACCTCGGCCCGGGGCATGCCCCCGGCCTGGGCGTACGAGCCGTCGAGCGACTGGTTCGGGAACGGGCTCCAGCTCAGGCCGTTGTCGATCGACCGGAAGACGCCGGTGTCGCCCGAGGCGTAGAGGACCGGGTGCCGGCCCGCGCCGGCCGGGTCGTTCGACGCGTTGGGGATCGAGTACCGCCAGTCGACGGCCAGGGCCGAGAGCGACAGCGACTGCGACAGCTTGACGCCGTTGGGGTCGGTGTTCTGGTTGTAGCTCTCGCCGAAGATGGTGTACGACAGGTTCCGCAGGTCGCCGGTGACGTTGACCCAGGTCGCCCCGGCCGCGGTCGAGTCGGCGATGTAGAAGACGCCGGTCGTGGTCAGGGCGTAGGCCGAGCGGTTCCCGTAGATCGGGCTGGGGACGATCCGCTCGATCGCCGCCCCGTCGAGGCCGTTGGAGACCTCGAGCCAGGAGTTGCCCACGCCGCCGCCGCCGGTCCGGGAGTAGAAGATCCGGCCGCCGGTGGTGCCGACGTAGAGGAAGTTGCCGAGGCTCCCCGTGCTGCCGGGCTCGGGAGAGCCGTAGGCCAGGGCCCGGCTGTAGCCCGTGGGGCTGCCGAAGACCGCCGGCTCGCCGACGGGGAACCAGTTCCGGCCCTGGTTGGACGTCGTGAAGATCCGGCCGGTCGCCGAACTGATCATGAGCTGCTGGCCGCTCAGCGGGTTGACGGCGAAGGTCGCCCCGGGGCCGGGGGCCCACTGCGGGTCGGGGACGTCCGAGTCGCCGCTCTGCTGGAGCAGCCCGGACGTTTGGCCGACGTGGTTGATGCGGAAGAAGGTGGTCCCCAGGTTGAGCGGCATGGAGCCGGGCTGGAAGGCCTGGTAGCGGGTGCCGTAGCCCGTCGGGTCGACGGCGACGCCGCCGGCGTTCGCCCCTTCGCCGGTCTGGAACCACTCGATGTCGCCCTGGGTGAGGACGTTCGAGCGGGAGGACGGGGCGCCCACGTTGCTGCTGCCGTAGAACAGGGCCTGGTCGACGCTGGCGGCGATGCCCGCGGCGTTCGGCTGCACGGCCCCGTAGTAGAACTGGGTGATCTGCAGGTTGCCGTTGCGGTTGCCGCCGGGCGCCGGGGTGGTCCCCACGTTGGTCCCGTCGACCCGCACGCCCTGGTCGTCGAGCACCGAGTAGACGCCCCGGTTGGTCCCGTAGACGAGCCGGGGGAGGCCCGTCGTCGGGTCGACCATCGTCACCAGGCGGTGATAGGTCGGGGTGGTCCCGGAGGTGATCGGGGCGTCGAAGGGGATCCACTCGGCCCCGAAGCCGTTGTTCGTGAACTGGTTCAGGTTCGAGACGAACAGCGTGGCGTCGCTGTCGAACGGGCTGCCGGGGTTCCGGATGTAGTTCAGGTAGTCGCCCTGGGTGAACCAGCCGTTCGAGAGCGCGCCGACCGAGACCGGGCCGGTCGAGTTGTACTCGATGCCGCCGTCGGCCGCGACCGCCGAGAAGAGGGTCAGGTTGTAGGCGTCCCAGACCTTGGTGGCGTCCACCCGGATCATGCCCGTGCCGGTCGCCGGCGGCCGCGAGCCGCCGACGTAGACCACGTTCGGGTTGGTCGGATCGACGGCCAGGGTGATGGCGTAGTTGCCCGATCCGGCGGTTAGCGCGTAGTCGGCCAGGGCGACGGCGTTGCTCGGGATCGCCGGGCGGTAGCCCTGGTCGGGGGGCTCGGTCGGGATCCGGACCAGCACCCAGTTCTGGCCGTAGTCCTTGGTCATGTACAGGCCGCCGAAGCCGCCGTCGGCGTTGGAGACCGCCGCGTAGAGCCAGCCGGCGTAGATCTGGTTGGCGACCGGGCTGGCGGTCAGGGCGGGCTTCGCCAGGACGATCCGGCCGCCGGACCCGTTCGGGTTGGTGGCGCCGTTGGCGACGGCCACGTTGATGTCGTCGAAGGTGTCGACGAGCAGCGGCCTGCCCACGCCGCCGGCCATCAGGTTCCAGACCTGGCCGCGGTTGGGGCTGATGAAGACCCCCTCGCCCCGGAACGCCGCGTAGATGATCTGGAGGTTCGGGTCGGTCCCGCCGGCCGAGGCGCTGCCGGGGTCGAGGACGACGTCGGTGGCCTGGCCGGCCTTCATGAGCTGCCAGGTGTCGCCGGTGTCGTCGCTCCGCCAGAGGCCGCCGCGGGCCCCGCTGATCGCGGCGTAGATCACCGTCTCGCCCTGGAGCGAGGCCCGGGGGTCGACGATCACCCTGAAGGAGGTGGAGCCGACGAACGCCCGGTCCCGGGCCGTCGACGCGATCGGCAGCGGGTTGCCGGAGGCGTCGACGTTGACCGTGCTGTCATAGAGCCGCCAGGTGGCCCCGCCGTCCTTCGAGATCAGGAAGCCGACGCCGGGGCTGCCGGTGTCCCCCTCGCCGGTCGAGGCGATGACGATCGACTGGTTGGGGTCGTTGTTGCGGGGGAAGACGGCGATCCCGCCGATGTTCAGGCCGTTGGTCGGGCCGAAGTCGGTCAGCGGGATGTAGGTCGGACCGTTGGGGTCGGCGGTGAGGAAGTTGGTGGTCTTCCAGATGCCGCCGCTGGCCCCGCCGACGAAGAACGTGTTGCCGGTCGGGTCGGACGGGTCCTGAGTCATGGCGCCGATGCGGCCCGACGACTCGTTGAAGACCGCGGCCGGCCCGACCGAAGTCCAGGTGTTCCGCGAGAGGGGGTTCGACGGCGAGACCTGGAAGATCCGGAAGCTCGTGCTCGCCTGGTCGGCCACCGGCTCGCCCAGGCCCGAGGTCGGCAGCGGCTTCTCGAACAGCAGGGCCCAGCTGTTGAGCGTCGCCGTCGTCCCGCCGGCGCTCTGGATCAAAAGCTGCCAGGTCCCCCCGGAGGAGAGGTCGAGGAAGCCGGCCGCGTTCAGGAGCGGCGACTGCGGGTTGTACGGCCCGCCGAAGAACGGCGGGGCGCTCTGGCCGATGGGCGTGCTCGCCCCGTCGTCGAAGATCGCGTCCACGAAGCCGCCGGTGTTGGGGCCCTGGACCAGGGAGCTGAACAGGGTCACCGAGCGGGCGCCCGGCGTGCCGGGGTGGTAGACCAGGCTGGCCGTCAGCGGCGCGACGTTGGGGGTCGCCAGGCTCAGCCGGAGCCGCAGGCCGGTCCGGCCGGAGGCGGTCACGCCCTGGATCGGGAAGTCCTCCAGGACGTTGATCGTCGAGCTGATCTGGTTGTTGACCAGCCCCTGGTTCACGGAGCCGCTGCCGTAAGTGACCGTGGTCGTCGGGACCGCCGCCCCCTCGCCCCGCAGGACCTCGACGCCGGCGTTGAGGTTGCTGTCGAGCGGCAGGCCGTGGGTGTCGAAGACGCTCGACGCCAGCTGGACCGTGTAGGTCCCGCTCAGGGTCTGGAGCGGGAAGTCGATCGCGAACGTGTCGGTCGATCCGGAGACCGGGGCGATCGGCCGCACGGCGATCGTCGGCGTCACGTTGAGCGACCAGCTGTTGAGCACGCCGACCACGCCGGCCCGCGAGTTCGCCACGCGGAGCGTCCAGTCGCCGTCGATCGACTTGCCGTTGAAGACCGCCAGGCCCGCCGCCCCCGAGGGCCGGAACGTGCCGGTGAAGGGCGCGGACCCGGCGTTGATCGAGGTCGCCGCCGAGTCGCTGAACGTCGTGTTGGTGAAGTCCGATCCGAAGCCGCCGACCGCCGAGAAGAGCTGGAGGGTCGTGCCGTCGGGGGCGATCAGGTCGACGGTCAGGCCCGAGTCGATCGGCATGCCGATGTTGAGCGTGACCGTCACGTTGGAGGCCAGGAACGTGCCGTTGTAGCTGGGCACGGTGAGCTTCGAGTTCAGGACCCCGGGCGTCGTCGCCGACGACGGCGGGGGGATCGTCTGGCCGACGGCGTTCGAGCCGAAGTACTGCGGCCCCAGCAGCGAGCCGGTCGGGCCCATGATCCGGAGGACGTCGGCCGGCGTGAAGCTGGCCGCGTTCATCCGGCGGTCGAACCGCACGTACAGCGAGCTGGTCGAGCCGTTGTAGAGGAGGTTGTCCGGCCCGGTCGAGCCGGTCGCCCAGGTGTCGGCGACGTGGGCGCCCGGGACGATCAGCGGGAGCGTCTTCGAGCTGAACGGCGCGGCCAGGAGCGAGGTCGGGTTGGGGCCGAACGCGGTCGGCACGGCCCGCGAGGGCGCCGGGGCGACGTAGGCGTCGCCGGGCGTCAGGCCGACGTAGACCGAGGTCAGGGGGTCCTGGCCGGCGACGCCGTCGGCGTTCTGGTCGACCTCGTTGCCCCAGCGCGGGCCGCCGCCGGTGACGATGCGCACCTGGTCGGTGATCTCCGGCCTGAGGATGTAGCTGTAGGTGCCGACGAAGTTGTTCGTCAGCCCGGAGGACGAGTCGTCCGGCCGGAACCGGGGGTCGAAGACGATCCGGAACCGGGTGTAGCCGAGCTGCCCGACGGCGCTGCCGGGGACCGGCTGGACCGACAGGATCTTCAGCGGCACGTAGGCGTCGGTGTTGGCCGTCCCCTTGTAGTAGACCAGGACGTCGGCGGTCGTGAAGGTGGCCAGGCCCTGCTGGATCAGGAACTGGGGGTCGATGGGGCGGTCGAACGTGACCTCGAAGGCGTTGGCGATCGGCCCACCGTCGGCCGCCCGCGAGGTGTTGACCGAGTCGCCCGGCTGGCCGACGACGCCCATCGTGCTGGTGACGACCCGGGGCCCGGCGGCGATGGTCATCCGCTGGACGTAGGTCTGGAACGTGAAGCCCCGGACGGTGGTGTTGTTCTCCAGGTACGACTGGTTCTGGTTGCCCGCCCAGGCGACGTACATCTGGCCCGAGCCCACGGCCAGTCCCATCTGGAAGCCGAACCCGAAGGCCGAGGCCGCCGGGTTCACCGCGCTGAAGTTGTCCCCGAGCGGGCTCAGGGCCACCTGGCGGCCGGTGATGGCGTCGGTCGAGATCTGCGGCGGGTTGGCGTAGGACTGCTCGCTGAACGAGAGCCCGCCGTCGATGCTCACGCCGACGTAGACCGACGACCGGGCGCGGGCCGAGTCGTCGCGGCCGTCGCGCCACGACATCACCAGCGTGCCCGTCGTCTGGTCGACGGCGACCTGCGGCAGGAACTGGGCGCGGCCGGCGATCTGGCCCGGGTCGGTCCCATTGTTGGCGCCGCTGAAGCCGTCGGTGGCGCCCCGGTCGTCGTTGACGATCCCGCGCGGGGTCCAGGTGAGGCCGCCGTCGTCCGACGTCGCCAGGTAGATGTCGGTGTTGTCGGCCGGGTTGACGTAGGTGCCGGTGTCATAATTCACGTGGCCGACGTAGGTGACGTAGATCCGCCCCTGGTTCTGGCTGAAGGAGCCCAGCGTGTTGTCCTGGGCGACGTCGACGCCGGGGCCGATGCCCTGGGGCCCGGCCGCGGCCGAGGCCCGGCCGTAGGTCCCGCTCTGGGAGCCCCGGACCCGCGTCGCGGCCACGTTGTTGACGCCCGAGGCGACCATGTCCGACGTGAAGTCCAGGCCCCAGTCGCGGAGCTGCGGGGCCGGGTCGGTGTCGCCGTTGCGGCGATACGCCGTGACCTGCAAGGTCCACGTGCCGTTGAGCTGCGCCGCGGTCAGGCCCAGCGACTGCAGGTAGTTCAGGCTTCGGAAGCCCGAGGCCGGGATGTCGATGGCCTCGGTCCGGTAGGTGCTCGTGTAGCCGGCGGCGGCGCCGCTGCGGTCGTTGATGCCGCGGGCGGCCGAGTCGTCGAACGTCGCCCCGATGATGCCGTAGGCGCCGAAGTCGTTCGACACCCCCACGATGCCCAGGTTCGCCCCCGAGACGCCCCGGATCTGCCCCTGCGGGACCTGGCCTTCGGAGTTTTCGGCGTTCGAGAAGAGGAGGATCCGCATCGGCTGGCCGGTCGCCGGGTCGTTGAACGGCGCGATCAGGACGGCCGACAGCCACTCCATGTCGGGCTGCTGCACCGTCATGCCGACGTTCAGTTTCGACAGGGTGGTGAACCGGGGGTCGCTGATGTTCACGCTGACGTTGAAGTTCGTCTGCTGCGGCGTGAACGGCCCCGACCCGGGGTTGATCGCCTGGGTGATGCTCCCCCCGGCCCCGACGACCGACTGCGTGAGGCCGCCGCTTACCCGGTTCGACTGGATGAGGTCGACCTCGGAGTTGGCCAGGCCGAAGTTGTCCCAGACCACCGTGGCCGCCCCGCCGAGCGTGGTCGAGACGATGTTGCCGTTCACGTCGCGGATCGTCTGGCCCTGGCCGACGGCGATCTTCGGCGTCGCGTTGGCGAACGTCCCGTTCGACGACGTGTACCGGCCCCAGGCGGATCCCAGGTTGTTGTTGCCGTTGAGCAGGAAAGCCCCGCTGAAGGTCTGGCCGCCGTCCGACGAGCTGATCGCCTGGATCGAGTTCGGATTCCAAGTCGAGCCCGGGCGGACGAAGTAGTCCCCCGTCGGCGCGGCCTCGTTGGTGCTCCAGGCGATCCAGACGTTCCCCGCGAACGGGTCGCGCTGGAGGGCCCCGGTCAGCGGGTCGGTGAACTCGAACTGGTTGTCGTCGACCGTCAGGGTCGGGTTGAAGACGGCGTCCGTGACGTACTGCCGGACCACCCGGTCGAAGACGGTGGTCGGCGTGATCGGCGTCTGGCCCGGGGTGGGGTCGAGGAACGCGAACTTCTTCAGGACCAGCGCCCCGGAGGTGTTCCCGCCGTTGCTCTGCTGGGTCAGGACGTAGAAGTTGCCCGCGTTGTCGAACGCCACCTGCGGGTTGCTGGTCTGGGTGTAGGTGGGGTTGGGGTTCGCCGCCGAAGGGGCGACCCCGGCGTCGGTCCGCAGCGCGCCGGCGGCGCTGAAGTTCGTCCAGCTCTGCCCGCCGTCGTTGGAATAGGCCCCCTGCACCACCGTCTGATTGCCGGGCGCGAGGTCGGGGTCGTTCCGGGTCCAAACCGAGACCAGGTGGAACGGGTTGTACCGGTCCACCACCACCTGGGGGCTGCTCACGTTGCCCCCCGTCGTCGAGATCCCGGCGATTGCGCCGGCGACCTGGGGGGCCGGCAACACGGCCATGAGCGTCCGGGGCTCCAGCCACTCGAGGACCCCGCGGCGGAGATGCGCCTGACGGGCCTTCTTGAGCCGGGCTCCCAGGCGAAGGCCGCGAAGACCACGAGAGGCGACGTCCGAAGCACCCGTGCGCATGACCAAGTCTCCAAAATCTCAACGTTGAGGATTCGCCCTTCGCGCGGCGTCGGCTATGGCGATGACTGGGATTGCCCGGCTCAACCGGCTCTTGCGGAATGGCTCATGGAGCGAATCTGGGATGAATCGAGAAAACATGCAGGCTCAACTCACAACTGTCAAATCCCCGTCCAACACCTTTTACTTCCCATGCCGCACGTATCCCGCCCAGCCCCCCTGACCCCACCCGCCTCGACCTCGATCAAGACATGCGTGATATCATCCAACCTGCGTAACGACCGTGTCAAGGGGCCGCATCGATTTTTCTTCCGGCCCCCCCCTGCCCCGCCCCGGACGCCTCCCTCGCGGCCCGCCCGGCACCGCCGGCCTCGACGCCGATCGGGCTCTTCCCGAGTCGCCGGCCGGACCCCCGACGCGACGGCACCGGCCTGCGTCCCAGCTCGCACAGGCGGCTTGAAAGCATGAACCCTCGCTGATCTTGGTCGCGGGTGCGACTTGGTTTCAAGCTGCCAAGGCCTACAAGACGCCGATTTGCCTGGAGCGCCTTGATCGCAAGCGAGCGCGGACCCCAGGTCGCCAGTCGGTCCATGGGGCCTGGCGGCAAGTCACGACGCGCACCGACTCACCCAGTCGTCCACGTGCCAAGTCGCCTTGGGACCAAGGCTCCAAGGGATCCACCCGCCCTGGCGACCAAGGCTTCAAGACGCCAAATGATCAAGCCGACTGGTCGCCTGGCGGGCCAGTCGCCAAGCCGCCTTGATCTCTCATCAGCTTGACGCCCATTGGCGATGAATCTTTGACGCCTGGATAAATCGCTGAATTGGAACCAAGGCGAATCGCTGCCCTGGCGCCTTGAGACCTTGGCTCCAAGCCGAGCCGACGGCCTGTCTCTCCCCTCCGTTCGACCGCCCCGTCGAGACGGGTCTCCGGGTGCCCGGAGCCCGATCAATCCCGACCGCGGACCGCCCAGGATCCAAGCGACCAAGTTGCCAAGGCGTTCGATTCGCCAAGCTGGCAATCGGCCCTGTTCTCAAGGTGCCGCAGGCGACTCGATACCATGGCCCCTCGGAACCACGTCGCCCTAGGTCGGCTTGATCTCTACGTCTCAAGCCGACCTCGCCGCCAAGGCAGAAGCAGGAACCTGTTCGCCAACTCGACTTGATCTCAATGCGTTGAACTCGCCAGGGTCCAGAAAGTGGTTTGGTCGCGCAGGCGCCTTGGCGCCGATACAACGAGAAACCTGGAGACCAAGTCGATCGAGGTCGCCAGGGAACTGGGGACCTGTTTCGACGAGTCGGCTGGCTTCCCAGGCGGCATGGCGGACCAGGCCTCAAGCCAACTCGATGACGAGACGCCCGGGAACCAAGGTCGTCGATGTCCCATGGGACCGTCGCATCGATGGACCGAGACGGACCAGGGATCATGTCAACCGAGGCGCCTTGGTTCCAAGCGGCCTTGATCGCGAGAAAACCTTGCGAACTCGACGGCTTGGAGCCTGTCCGCCAAGGTCGCCCAGACGGCATGGCGACTGGGAACCACGGGGGCAGGGCGCCTCGGCAAGTCGCCAAGTCGGGAACAAGAGGTCGAGTTTCCGAGGAAACAAGAAGTCGACGTCCCTTGCGGCCGATTAACCAGTGTATCGAGTCGCCAAGGCTTCGATTCATCGAGGGATCGAGGCTTCAAGGCGTCGAGGAACATGGGCACCCAGCGAACGAGATACCGAGCGATCAAGGCGTCGTCTTCAAGACCCGTCGCCGCAGACGTTTGAGACGAGATGCTCGACCGTCCAGGTCGGCGGGGGAGGGGGGATCGATGAGGAGCGTGGCGGTCACCAACGCCAAGGGGGGGGTCGGCAAGAGCACGACCGCGATCAACCTGGCCGCGGCGCTGGTCGAGTTCGACCGCCGCGTCCTGCTGGTCGACGCCGACCCGTCCGGGAACGCGGCCCTCGGTTACTTCCCCCGAGGCGCGCCGCCGGTCGGCCTGGCCGACGCCATGCTCGAAGGATCGGGCCTGGCCGACGTCGCGGTCGCCACCGAGTACCCCGGTCTCGACGTGGTCCCCCCGGGCGACCGGCTGGGCAACTGCTCGGATCAGATGGGCGGCGTCCAGGGGCTGGGGCAGGGGCGCGAGTTCCGCATCCGCCGGCTGCTCAAGGGGCTGACCGGATACGACGTGGTGATCTTCGACACCAGCCCGGTGCTCACCCCGTTGAACGTGGCGATCCTCTACGCCGTCTCCGAAATTTTGATCCCCATCGACCCCTGCGTCGCGGCCCTCGCCGGCGTCCGGGCGCTGGAGGACCTGGTGCGGACGGTGAGCGAGTTCCGGCTGGAGTTCACCGACGCCGGGCCGCTGGCGATCAGCGGCGTGCTGATCACGCGGGTCGACCGCACGCTGGTCTCGAAGCAGATCGAGGCCGAGGTCCGCAACTACTTCGGGCCGATCGTCCACGACCTGGTCGTGCCGGCCTCGGTGAAGTTCCGCGAGGCCTACGCGCGGGGGGTCCCCCTGATCCACTACGACCGACTGGGCGCGGCGGCCTCGGCCTACCGCGCGGCGGCCTCCGCGTTCCTCGAAGGCCGACGCTCCGCCCAACCGGCGCCGGTCGCGGCGGGCGACGACGACGAGGGGCCGGGAGACCTCGGCGAGCCCGACTCGCGCTACCGGGAAGCCTCCTGAGCGCCGGCCGCCGCGCGCGGCCGGTACCGATGTTTGGACCCTAGTTGCCCGCGTCCCCGACGCGGGCTCGCGACCGATACCAGGCGACCCCGGCGATCGACGGACCCGACGGGGAAGGGAGGTGGACCATGAGCAGCGCGACACGACGCGGCGGCATCCCCGGGCCGGAGAACCGGACGGGCCTGACCAGGCCGAGCATGACCGAGGCCGAGTTCGAGCGCCGGATCAACGCCCCGGCCAACGCGGGGGGGGACCCCCCCGCGAGTTCGGCGACGGCCGCCGAGCCGATGGACGCGGAGCCGGCCGCCGACCAGGAGCCGGCGGGGCGTTCGGCCCCGTCGTCCTCGTCGTCGCGCTCCCGCGCCAGCCGGGCGAAGCCCGCCAAGCCCCGGCGGGTGCAGCGGATGTTCGCCATCGAGGAGGACGTCGACAAGAAGCTCTGGCTATACGCGATCCACATGGGCAAGGACCGCTCGGAGGTCGTCAACGACCTCCTGCGGCCGCTGGTCGCGTCGATGGTCCTGTACGACTCCCGCGACCGCCGCTCGGGCCGCAACGCCGAGGCCCCCGCCGACCGCGAGATGGAAGGCGACGCCGCCTGACCTCGTCGCGAGCCGATCGAGCCGGCGTGGTTACGACCCGCCCGGCCGTCGCGACCGACACGCCCGCCGCCGCCCGGACGAACCGGCTCATCCGTCGGATCGGATCCGAACCGCGCGCGGCCCGTCCCGACCGCCGAGACCTCGGCGGGGCAGGGGGGGGGCAGAACCTTCGCCCGGTCGGCCTGTCCCTTGAGGCGCGCGGACGAGCGGCGGCGCTCGTCGGGTGGCGAGGCATGCCGTCCGGCCGGTGGATGGACCCCGGAGGAGGCCGCTTAAGAAGCGACGTCCTCGGGGAAGAGCGAGGGCTGGCTCGGGCCGAGCTTGCCGTCGCGGAGGCGGGCCTCCAGGGCGGCGAGGCAGAGGGGCTCCAGCATCTTCTTCCAGCGGCCGAGGCCGGGGTTCTCGGCCTTGACGGTCGCCAGGATGGAGTCGCGTTGATCGGTCGGGAGCTTCTCCCAGGCGGCCTTCAGGCGGGCCTCGCGGTCGACCTCGCCGCGGGCGACGACCTCGGCCTCGGCCTTCGTCGCGGCGGCCTTCCGCTCGGCGTCCTCGCGGGTCGCCCGGGCGGCCTTCTTCGCGGCCTCGGCCCCGGCCGCGGACTTGAAGTCGTTCGGCTCCTGGTAGTCCGAGCGGATCGACGCCACGAGGTAGCCCGCGGGGTTCTTGCCGACCCGCTTGTCCTCGTTGCGGATCAGCCAGTCGAACACCTCGACCTTGGTCAGGATCCGCCCCGCCGGGTGCTCGGCCACCAGCTCCTGCGCGGCCTTGGCGGTCACGCCCCGGGACCGGAGCGCGGCGACCAGCTCGGAGGGCTCCTCGTCCGATCCCTCCACCCCCGTCGCGCCGCCGCGACGGCCCCGGATCAGGATGATCCGCCAGGTCCCGCGCTTGACGTACGAGTACCGCTCGTCGGGCGAGAGGACCTCCAGGAAGCCGAGCTGCTCCAGCTCCTCCAGGGCCGGCTTGAGCCGACGCTTCAGCTCGGTCGGCGCGTAGGACCGGCTCAGGCCGATGTGCTCGCACGCCAGCGTCCGCAGGTCGAAGTCGAGCCGCATCCGGCGGTAGAACCGCTTGTCCAGGAACCGGTACATCCGCTTGGTCGTCGGCAGCCGGAGCTTCAGGTACAGCTCCAGGTCGAGCTGCTTGAGGTTGCCGCTCTGGAAGCTCTGGAACATCACGTCGTTCCACTTGAAGCTGGAGAGGGGCAGGGGGGGCTTGTCCGCCTTCGCCGCCGTCCCCTTGCCGGCCTTCGACCGCGCCGAGGACTTCCGCCAGCGTTCGCGGTCGTAGAGCGTCACGTTGTCCAGGACGTGGAACTGCTCGTCGACCCAGCTCTTGGCCGTGTTGTCCCACCAGGCGTTCTCGTACATCAGGACCACGCCCACCCAGCGGTGCAGCGCCTCCTCGATGCGGCGGTAGCTCTGGCCGCTCTGGGGCCAGCCGAGGAGCTCGATCAGCTCGTACCGCGAGAACGGGACCCGGGCGTCGGTGAAGTTGCTCCGGCGCTTGGTGAGCTGGATCAGGCCGACCAGGACCTCGTCGTCGAGCGACGTCGGCAGGCCGTGCTTGTGGGTCCCCATGATCGTCAGCCGGCGGATGATCGGCGGGCTGTCGCGCAACTCCAGGCGATCCTCGAAGACCAGGGTCGTCTGGCCGTCCGGCACCCGATCCGTCAGGGCGGCGATCGGGAACTCGGCGAGGTTCAGCTCGTCCTTCCAGCCGGCGTCGCTCGACGTCGACGTCTCCTCGGCCGGCGGCTCGGCCAGCGTCGCGTCCTCGAACATGAGTTCCCGATCGTCCATCCCGATGCTCCCGTCGTTCGGCTCGGAGGCTGTGGCATCGAGATCCGTCCCGTTCCCCGTCGTCCTGCTCTTCCCGGTCGAGAAATCGAGAATGACAACATCAGGGGGCGGCCCCCCGCTGTTTGTCTTTTAGTCTCTACAAGAGTCTAGAAACAAATTCTCTGCATCGCAAGGCCTTGTCAATCAAGAACTTACAAGGGCTAACTATGTCCGGTTAATCGGTAGTGGTATGTCCGGTTGATCGTGAGTGCAGGCCCCAAGTATGTCCGGGCTATCGTGGGAAGTATGTCCCGGTAATCGCTAAAACGGCCTCGATCCATGCTCGGTTTATCGGTGTGGCCCGATGTCCACTGCGGTTCGAACATCGTTAGTGTTCGGATGCGCCAGATCGGGGGCTTCCCCGAAGTATGCGCCATGAATCGGCGTGTTCTCCTGGACACGACGAATCGTCCCGAGAAGGAGACCTCGACGACCCTCGCGAGGCGGCGCGGGGAAGGGGGCGGCCGTCAGGCTCGATGATCCCGGATCGGGGCCTGGGAGGCTCCAGGGAGCCGGAATCGCGAGGGCCGACGAGTATGCTCGGTTAATCGGTGTGAACGCCTGGACTGGACCGACTGCGAAGGACGTCGGCCCGGCGGAAGTATGTCCGGTTAATCGTGCCTCGCCCGACGGGTCGGGCGGATCCGGGGGACCTGGGGTAGGTCGAGTCGGCTCGACGGCGGTGCAAAGCATGTCCGGTTAATCGTGGGTGCATCGCGATGAGACGAGGCGACGGCGGGAGTCGCCTCGCTTGCATGGAAGATTGCGAAAATGGGCCGTCTCTTTTCGCCGAGGCCGTCGTATGGACTAGGGTGGACTTGGGGCTTGCTCGGCGTCGTTGGTGTTTGACGGGGCGACTCGTTAGACTGGAGAGGCCGATTCGGACGGCGGCGGCGAGGCCGCCGCGAAGCCCCGCTCATCCGAACTCGGGAATCGTGCCCCCGCGCACCGCACCACTTGAAGAGGCCGCTCCATGGGACCGAAGACCTTGAGGCGCACGGCCATCGCGGCCGTCGTCCTCGTCTTGGGCGTCGTTTCCGTCGTCCTGCTCCAGCGATATCAGGTGTCCCGGCTGGGGCGGAGCAACCTCGCCGCGGCCGAGGCGGCCGAGAAGGCCGGCGACCTGGCGAAGGCCGAGGAGGCCTACCTTCAGCACGTCATGGTCTTCCCCCAGGACCAGGACGCCCAGGTCAGGTACGCCGGAGTCCTGCTGGCGCGGTCGAAGACCCCGGCGCGGATGGGCCAGGCGATCCAGATCTATCGGGACGTCCTGGGCCGCGACCCGGGCCGGGACGACGTCCGCCGGTCGATGGCCGAGCTGCTGATGGAGGTGGGGGGGCCGGAGAACCTCCGGGACGCGCGGAGCCAGATCGGCGTCCTGCTGAGGAAGTCGCCCGATGACGGCGACCTGATCTACATGAGGGGCCGCTGCGAGCAAGCCGCCGGCGACGACGCCGAGGCGGTGGAGTCGTTCCGGCTGGCTTACGAGCGCAAGGCCAAGGACCGGTTCGACGCCCGCCAGCGGGCGGCGTCGATCCTCCGCGACCGCCAGAACAACCCGACGGACGCCGACAAGCTCATCGACGAGATGGTCCAGGCCGACCCCGGCGACTACCGCGTCTACCTGGAACGGGGCCGCTATCGCAGCCGGAACCTCAAGGCCGGCGAGGACGCGGGCCCCGCCCTGGCCGACTTCCGCGAGGCCCTGAAGCTGGCGCCCAAGCAGGCGGAGGTGTACCTGGAGCTTTCCCAGGCCGCCCTGCGGCAGGTCCCGCCCGACGCGGCCGAGGCGGCGCGGGTGCTCCAGCAAGGCCTGGAGGCCGACCCCAAGGCGGGCCGGCTCTACCTGGCCTCGGCCCTGCTGTCCCTGCGCTCGGGCGACTCGTCGGCCTGCATCCGGACCCTTCAGAAGGGCCTTGAGGCCCTCCCCGACGACATCGAGCTCAGGCTCACGCTGGCGGACCTGCTCGCCCAGCGCGGCGCGACGATCGAGCTCCGCGACCAGGTCCAGGAGCTGAGGCGGATCGGCCTGAAATTCTACGCCGACTACTTCACGGCGTATTCGCTGGTGAACGCGCGGGACTGGGCCGCGGCCCGGAAGCTGCTGCTCGACGAGGTGGCGTCGCTGGACCTCTCGGGGAGCCCCGACGTCCGCGCCAAGGTCAACAACCTGCTGGCCCGCTGCTACGCCGGGCTGGGGGACGTCGAGCGGCAGCGCACGGCCCTGGCCAGCGCCATCCGCGACGACCCCAAGAACGTCCAGGCCAAGCTGACCTGGGCGGCCGACCTGGCGGCCCAGGGCCAGGTGAATCAGGCGATCGACGAGTACCGCTCGCTGGCCGAGTCCGCCCCGACGGCCCGCCTGCCCCTGATCCAGCTCCTGATCGCCCAGAACCGCCGCATCCCCGCCGCCCAGCGCGACTGGGCCGAGGTCGAACGGCTGGTGGCGCAGCTCGCGAAGGACGAGCCGACGTCGTCGCGGCCGACGGCCATGCAGGCCCAGGTGCTGCTCGGCCAGGGCCGCCGCGACGAGGCGGTGGCGTTGCTGGAGGCCGCCCGCTCCAAGAATCCGCGCGACCCCGACGCCAAGCTCCTCTGGGTCGCCCTGGCCGAAATCCAGTTGCAGAAGAAGGACTACCCCGCCGCGCTGCGGACCCTCGACGAGGGCCGCGCCGCCCTGGGAGACGCGCCGGAGTTCCGCCTGGCCCGCGTCCGGGTCGTGGCCGCTCGGGGAGGGCCCGGGACCGCCGCCGAGCTGGTCGCCCTGGCCGACGACGTCGGCTCGGTGCCGGCGGAATCCCGCGGCCTCCTGCTGGAGACGATCGGCGAGGAGCTGACGCGGCTCGACGCCCGCGACGAGGCCGTCGCCGTCTGGACCCGCCGGGCCGAGCTGGCCCCCAAAGACCTGAGGCCCCGGCTCCAGTTGCTGTCCCTGGCCCTCCCGATCAAGGCCGACCCCACCCCCGAGGAGGTCGCCAAGGGCCGGAAAGCCATCGAGGACGCCCTGGCGGAAGTGCGCCGCGTCGAGGGGAGCGAGGGCTACATGGGCCGCTACGGCGAGCTCGAATACCTGCTCTGGCAGGCCGCCCGCGCCACCGACGCGACCGAGAAGGCCCGGCTTCGCAGCGAGGCCCGCGGCCTACTTGCCGAGCTGCGCTCGCGACGCCCCGACTGGTCGGTCGTCCCGCTGATCGCCGCCAAGATCGAGGAGCAGGACCTCGACATGGCCAAGGACGAGCAGGACAAGGAGCGTCGCATCGGCCGCGCGGCCGACCTCTACCGCCAGGCGGTCGAGATGGGCCAGCGCAACCTCGGGACCGTCAAGCGCGCGACCGAGCTGCTTATGGCCGCAGGCCGGACCTCCGAGGTCGGCCCGCTCTGGAGCAAGGTCCCGATGCTCAGCGAGGGATCGGCGTCGTCCAGCGTCCTGGAGCGTTCGCTGCTGGAGAAGTCGATCGGCGACAAGGAGTACGACAAGGCCGAGGAGGTGGTCCGGCAGCGGATCGCCGCCCGTCCCCAGGACTACTCGGAGCGCATCCAGCTGGCGCAGCTCCTGCTGCTGCAGAAGCGCCCCGACGAGGCCGAGGCCGAGCTGCGCAAGGCCCTGGCCGACGAGCCGACCGACCCCAACCGCTACATCTACCTCGTCCAGTTCCTGGTCGTGACCGGCGGCGTCGACAAGGCCCAGGAGGTCGCCGGCCAGGTCGAGAAGAACGTGGAGCGGACGAGGGCCCCGCTGACGCTGGCCGCCTGCGCCGACCTGATCGCCCAGGGCTACCAGGCGGCCGCCCAGGACGCCCCCCGGGCCAAGTGGCTGGCGACGGCCAAGGCCGCCTACGGCCGGGCGCTGGCCGCCAAGCCCGACGACTTCAGCCTCCGCCGGGGCTACGTCGAGTTCCTGCTCCGCAGCCAGCTCGTCGACGACGTCGAGAAGGAGCTGACGGCCATCGTCAAGCCCCCGGCCGACGCCAAGGCCGCCCCCGCCGTCTCGGCCGAGGACCTGGCCTGGGCCAAGCGCACCCTGGCCCTGACGCACGTCGCCCGCTCCGAGCTGGGCGGGGACTACCAGCAGGCCCTCAAGGCCCTCTACCTCTACGCGCCGCCGGACAAGCCCGAGGCCGAGGCGGCCGCCAAGGAGCCGCAGGACCTCCGGGTCCTGGCGCGGGTGTTCGAGGCCCAGAAGATCATCCCCTACCGGATGAAGGCCATCGCCATCCTGGAGAAGCTCAAGGCCGAGAACCAGGCCAGCGACGACGACCGCTTCCTCCTGGGCCGGCTGTACGCGGCCGACGGCCGCTGGGACGAGGCGCATCGCACCTATCAGCAGCTGGTGCGCGACGCCGCCGATCCGAGGTCGTCCCAGGCCCTCAACCAGCAGGTGGTCCGCATCGTCCACTTCGCCATGCAGCTGATCGCCCGCGTCAAGTCGGGGGGGGGCGGTCCCGACTCGGCCGACGCCAAGGAGGCCCAGCAGCTGATCGACCGCGTGCGGAAGATCCAGCCCGACGGCTTCAACGTCCTGGCCCTCCAGTGCCGGCTCGACGCGGCCACCGGCAAGGCCGACGCGGCCAAGGCCCGCATCCAGGAGATCGCCGACCGCCCCGAACTGGACCCGAGGCTCGCCCGCGTCGCCGCCGACCTGGCCGAGAGCCTGGGCCTGCACGACCTGGCCGAGGGCCTGTTCAAGCGGAACGCCACCGCGACGGCCCGCCTGGAGGACCAGCTCGACTACGCCGCCTATCTCGGCCGCCGCGGCCGGGTCAAGGAGGCGCTCGACGTCTGCGAGCCGCTCTGGAAGGCCACCCCCAACCCCGAGCCGATCGCCCCCACCGTCATCGCCGTCCTGCTCTCCTCGCGCACCTACAACGACGCCGAGCAGATCGGCCGGGTCTCCGGCTGGATCGAGCGCGGCCTGCAGCAGAACCCCAAGTCGCCCCTGCTGACGATCGCCCTGGCCACCCTCCGCGACCGCCAGCAGCGCTACGACGAGGCCGTCGCCCTCTACCGCAAGGCCGTGGAGCTGCGGGGCGGCGAGGTCATCCCGCTGAACAACCTGGCCTGGCTGCTCAGCCTCCAGGGCGAGAAGGGGGCGGCCCCGCTGGAGATGATCAACAAGGCGATCGCCCTGCGGGGTCCGATCCCCGAGTTCCTCGACACCCGAGGCGTCGTCTACCTGAACAAGGGCGAGAGCCGACGCGCCATCGAGGACCTGGAGAACGCCGTCGCCATCGACCCCTCCGCCGGCCGCTATTTCCACCTGGCGCGGGCCTACCTGGAGGCCGGCGACGTCGAGGCCGCCAAGCGCAGCCTCGCCAAGGCCCGCGACCGGGGCCTCGGCGACGACGACATCCACCCGCTCGAACGCTCCGCCCTGTCCCAGGTCGAGAAGGCCCTGAAATGACCCGGCGGACGGGCCGGGGCCGGCCCCCTGCGGCCCCGGCCCCGACCGGCGTCAGCCCCGCCCCGGCGACCCCGGGGCGTCGGCGAGCAACTCGCGGAGGTACTGGCCGTAGTCGTTGGGGAGCTTCGCGGCGATCCGCTCGACCTGGGCGGCGTCGATGAAGCCCTGGCGGAACGCCACCTCCTCGATGCAGGCGATCTTGAACCCCTGCCGGGCCTCGATCGTCTCGACGTAGTTCGCCGCCTGGATCAGCGACTCGATCGTGCCGGTGTCCAGCCAGGCGAAACCCCGGCTGAACAGCTCGACCCGCAGCTCGCCCCGCTCCAGGTAGATCCGGTTCACGTCGGTGATCTCCAGCTCGCCCCGGGGCGACGGCTCCAGCTCCGCCGCGATGTCGAGCACGCGATTATCGTAGAAGTACAGGCCGGTGACCGCGAAGTGCGACTTCGGCCGCGCCGGCTTCTCCTCGATCGAGAGGGCCCTGCCATGAGCGTCGAACTCGACGACGCCGTACCGCTCGGGGTCCTTCACCGGGTAGGCGAAGACCGTCGCACCCCCCTGGGCGGCCCCCGCGCGCTTGAGCATGCCCTGGAAGCCCTGGCCGTGGAAGATGTTGTCCCCCAGGATGAGCGCCGCGTCGCCGTCGCCGATGAACTCGCGGCCGATCAGGAACGCCTGGGCCAGCCCGCCGGGGTGGGGCTGGACGGCGTACTCGATCGACAGGCCGACCTGCGAGCCGTCGCCCAGAACCCGCTGGAAGCCGCCGATGTCGTCGGGCGTGGAGATGAGCAGGATCTCGCGGATCCCCGCCATCATCAGGGTCGACAGCGGATAGTAGATCATCGGCTTGTCGTAGATCGGCAGGAGCTGCTTGCTGACGGCCCGCGTGATCGGATAGAGGCGCGTCCCGGCCCCCCCCGCGAGGATGATTCCCTTGCGACTCATATCCTGGAGATCCTTTGCTGCTTCGGCGGTGAGCCCCGGCGCCACGTCCCGGCGGCGGCGACGTCGCCGCGTCGGGCGGACGGGCCCGGGCGACGATCCCCCGGTAGACTAACCACTCGGCCCCCGGAACTCAAAGGCCGACCGTCGGCCCGCCGGCCCGGCCCGCCGGCCCGTTTGTCGCGCCGGCCCCCCGGCGGTACACTGGACGGACGGACGATCGGACGCCATCCATGGCGGAGCCCCGGCGCGGGCCCGGCCCCCGCGAAGCTGCGATCCCGGGCCCGAATCGCGCCGGCCGGGGCCGACGAAGCCCCTCGAAGCCCCCGCCCATCCCTCGCGTCGCGTCAGGACCACCCGGACCTATGAAATCGTTCTTGGACGCCTGTCGCCTGGCCGAGCCCCTGCAGCTCGTCGTCGAAGCCGTCGGCGAGCCCGACGTCGGCGTCCGCCTCCTGCACCAGCCGTTCGCCCTCATCGGCCGCGACCAGCGCGCCGACGTCCCGCTCGAACACCGCCTGGTGAGCCGCCGCCACGCCTACCTCCAGGTCGTCGAGGGCCACGCCTTCTGGATCGACCTGGAGAGCCGCCTCGGCACGCTCGGCGGCGGCCGGTCCCGCAAGTACGGCTGGCTGACCCGCGAGGAGTCCCTGCGGATCGGCCCCTACGAGCTCCGACGGCCGATCGGCGCCCGCGGCCCCGCCGACGACGAACGCCCCCCCGAGCCGATCCCCCTGATGGCCCGCGGCTACGGCGGCGAACCCTGGCCCGAGGTCGGCCTCGAGTTCCTCAATGGCCCCTCGCGGGCGGCGGTCTGGCCCATGAACCGGGTCATCTCGCTGGTCGGCTCCGCCGCCGGATGCAAGTTCCGCCTGGCCGACCCCAGCGTCTCCCCCTTCCACTGCAGCCTCGTCCGCACCCACGCCGGGCTCTGGGTCGTCGACCTGCTGGGGGGCGGGGGCGTCGAGGTCAACAACGCGGCCGTCCGCCACGCCCCCCTCGTCGAGGGGGACGAGCTGGCCGTCGGCCGCTATCGGATCCGCATCCGCAGCCGTTCCCGAGGCGACGAGACCACGGCCGACGACGACCCCGGGAGCTCGGCCGAACATCCCGTCCGGACGCTCGCGGTCTCGCGGAGCGTCGCGTTGCCGGCGGCGATCCCGCCGCAAGCCGAAGGGCAGGGGGCCGAGCGCGGCCGCTCCCTCCAGCCGGTGACCGTCCTGCCCGCCGAGATCGAGTCCCGCAACCTGGGCGAGACCGCCGCCGTCCTGGTGCCCCTCATGAACCAGTTCGGCATGATGCAGCAGCAGATGATGGATCAGTTCCAGAACGCTATGGGCATGCTCGTCGACATGTTCGGCACGCTCCAGCGCGAGCAGATGGACCTGATCCGCCAGGAACTCGACCAGCTCCGCGAGGTCACCCGCGAGTTCCAGGATCTCAAGTCCGAGCTGGCGGCCTACACCCGCGAACGCGAGGCCGCCGCCGACGCCGTCGCGTCGGCACCCGTCCCCCCGACCGAGCCCGCCGCCGCGGCGACCCCGGCGACTCCGACCGCGCCCGAAACGCCCGTCCCCGTCGCCCCGCCCTCGCCCCCGTCCCCGGCCCCGGAAGCGGAACCGAGACCGATCCCGGGACCAATCCCTGGACCGGGGACGGGTTCGGCCCGGACCCAGGCTCGACCGCGCCGGGAACGCCCGGCCCAGCCCGCCGAAGGGGCCGACGCCGACGTCCTGCTCTGGCTCAACCAGCGGATCGCGACGCTCCAGGAGGAGCGCGAATCCCGGTGGCAGAAGATCCTCAAGCTCCTCCCCGGCTCGTCCTGACGACGAGCCGGTCGAGGGACCGGGACGGGGGGAAAAGAAGGTGTGGGGCGGCGACGCCTCGCTCGCTTTCGAAAGCGAATCGGCTTCCGAGTCCGAGGACCCGAAAGCCGAAAATTGCCAGCCGGGAGTGGATGCCGGAAAGAGGTCGTGCCTGATCAGCAGGCACCGCGGCCCACGACGACGGCAACGAAGGTGCGGGCGATGATCATGAGGTCGCCGAGGATCGTCCACGTGTTGGCGTAGCGGACGTCCAGCTCGACCATCTTGGCGTAGTCGACGCCGCTGCGACCGCCGACCTGCCACGGGCCGGTGAGGCCGGGCATAACCTGGAGGCGACGACGGTAGCCTTCGGGGTCCAGGGACTGCAGCATCTCGCTGTCGCGGAGCTGGAGCGGCCGGGGGCCGACGACGCTCATCTCACCCCGGAGGATGTTGATCAGCTGCGGCAGCTCGTCGAGGCTGGACTTCCTCAGGAACCGGCCCAGGGGGGTCACCCGGGGGTCGTTCCGCATCTTGAACAGGACGCCGCCGGCCGACTCGTTCTTCTGCTCGAGTTCATCGAGCTTCTTCTCGGCGTCGACGACCATGGTGCGAAACTTGAGGACCCAGAACAGCCGACCCCGATAGCCCCGCCGGAGCTGTCGGAAGAAGATCGGGCCGGGGGAGTCCAGGCGGATCAACACCGCCACGGCCAGCATCACGGGCATCAGCAGCAGCAGGCCGACGAGGGCCCCGCTGAAGTCGATCCCCCGCTTCACGGACGTGCGGAAGGACTCGGCCAGGGCCGACCACGGGTCGGGAATGGCGATCGGGGCGGTCAGTTGAAGCTCATCCTGTTGAGGGATCATCGGCGTTTCGTAGGGCTCCGAGGGAAGAGACGACGGCGATGACGACGAAATGGCGTTCATCGTTGCGGGCTCTCCGAAGATTAGTGACGCTCCGACTTGCCAATCCTAGGACCCGGTCGTCACCAAGTGACAGAACGGCGCAGAAGTTTTCGGATGCACCTAACAAGGGAAACCGCACATCGACCATCCGGCGAAACAGTCGTAGTCTAGCGACCGCTCTCCGAATCGTCAATCATCGTGCGGGGGGACGTAGCTCGCGAGAATCAATGGTGCGTTCGGGTTGAAAAGATTCATCACGGGAGGCGTGCGGCCCCTGCTTGGTTCCGAACCGGGGGCCGAGGTTTGCGTGACGGACGCCGGCCCCGGTCCTCCAGGGTTCGACGCGGCGGGAGAGGCCCATTTTATCAGCAAATCCTGCGCCTGACGTCCGGGACAGCCTGATGCGATGGGCTGCGATCCATCGGGAACCCTCCGCGGGAGGGTGGATCCCCGGGGCGGGGCAACCAGTCGAACAGCTACGCCGACCGGTGCCGATCGTGACTCGACGCCATGGCGATGGGGAAGGCGAGCGCGGGGTCAGCCGGCCTTGCGGTCGAGGATCGCGGTGGTGCTGAGGCCGGGGACCATGGGGAGGGCGACGACGCGGCCGCCGCGTTCGAGCACCAGGTCGGCCCCGGCGATCTGGTCGATCGTGTAGTCCCCCCCCTTGACCAGGACGTCGGGCTCGAACAGCTCGATGAGGGCGACGGGGGTGGGCTCGTCGAAGATCACGACGAGGTCCACGCAGCCCAGTCCGGCGAGCAGCCCGGCGCGGTTCTCCTGGTTGATGACGGGGCGGCTGGGGCCCTTGAGCCCGCGCACCGAGGAGTCGGAGTTGAGGCCGACGACGAGGAGGTCGCCGAGCCGCTTGGCGCCTTCCAGGCAGGCGAGGTGGCCGGCGTGGAGGATGTCGAAGCAGCCGTTGGTGAAGACGAGGCGGCGGCCGCGGCGGCGGGCCTCGGCGAGCACGCGGGCGGCGGCCTCGCGGTCGAGGATCTTGGGCGAGAGGCCCCCCCAGGCGGCTTGCAGCTCGCCGGCCTGGACGACGTACGTCCCCGGCCGGCCGACGGCGATGCCGGCGGCCGTGTTGGCGATCCGGCAGGCGTCGGCGATCGGCCAGCGGTCGCCGAGGCAGGCCGCCAGCACGGCGACGACGGTGTCGCCGGCGCCGGTCACGTCGGAGACGTCGCGGGTCCGCGAGGCGATGTGGTGGACCGCGCCCGGGAGGGCCAGGGTCATCCCCTGGGGGCCCCGGGTGATCAGCATGGCGTCGGTGCGGAGGGCCTGGCGGAGCTGCTCGGCGGCGCGGCCGGCCTCGTCGTCGTCGGCCAGGGGGCGGCCGACGGTGCGCTCGGCCTCCAGCTGGTTGGGGGTGACGATGGTGGCCCCGGAGTAGGGCCCGAAGTCGGTCTTCTTGGGGTCGACGACGCAGGGGACGCCGCGGCTCCGGCAGGCGGCGATGATCGACCGGGCGACCTTGGGGGTGATCGCCCCCTTCTCGTAGTCGGCGAGGACGACGGCGGTCTGGTCGGCGATCAGGGGGAGCACCCGGGCGAGGAGCTGGTCCTCGAAGCCGGCGAAGCGGTCGCGGTCGCCGTCGCGGTCGAGTCGGAGGAGCTGCTGGTGGGCCTCGGAGAGGATCCGCGTCTTGCTGACGGTGGCCAGCTCGGGGCGCTCCACCAGCTCGAGGCGGGCGACCCCCTTGGAGGCGAGGGATTCCCGCAGGCGGGCACCCTCGTCGTCGGCGCCGACGAGCCCGGCGAGGGCGACGTCGCAGCCCAGGCCGGCGAGGCCGGCGGCCACGTTGCCGGCGCCGCCGGGGGTGCAGACCTCGCCGAGGAGGCCCACGACCGGGACCGGGGCCTCGGGGGAGATCCGGCGGACGTGGCCGTGGACGTGGCGGTCGAGCATGACGTCGCCGACCACCAGGACGCGGTTGTCGAACATCGAAGGCCTCCTTGCCTTGCGTGGCGCGGCCTCCGCCGCTTTTCGATCCCGCGGGGCCGCCCGGGCCGGTGATTCTACCCGGCCGGGCGGGGCCGGCCAGCCCAGTTTCTCAGCGGCCGGCCCCGGCCTCGACGGCCGCGGCGGGGGTGGAGTCGCGACTCCAGGGGATCTGGATCCCCAGGACGCCGGGGCGGGACTGGCTGCGGCTGTTGAGGTCGCGGAGGGTGAACTCGCAGCAGTCGTAGTGGTGGTCGATGACGCCGTGGAACGAGCCGGAGCTGCCGACGGTCACCAGGTAGCTGGTGGCGCCCAGGAGCCGGGGGGGGATGACGGCCTCGAAGACGTGGACGCCGGGCTCCAGGGCCTCGATGTGCTCCGGCGTGAGGTCCCGCATGTCGGAGTGGAGGACCCGCGTCCCCTCCATGTTCTGGACGTAGAACGTGAGGTAGGTCTGGGCGATCGGCCGACGGACCTCGTAGGTCATGCGGAGGACGATCGGCTCGTCGCAGGTGAAGTCGGCGGCGCGGCCGCCGTCGGCGTGGAGGACCTCCACCTTGCGGAACTGGCCGGGCTTCGCGGGGTCGTCGGCGAACTCGGCGTTGGCCGCCCCGTGGTCCGACGAGGCGTTCATGTACGACTTGATGACGTCCTGGACGGGGCCGATCTCCGTGACCCGGCCGTCCTGGAGCAGGACGCCGTCGTCGCAGAGCTGCGCCAGCGCGCCCATGTTGTGGCTGACGAAGAGGACCGTGCGGCCCTCGCCGGTGGCGACCTCGCGCATCTTGCCGAGGCACTTCTTCTGGAACGCGTAGTCGCCGACGGCGAGGACCTCGTCGATGATGAGGATCTCGGGCTCCAGGTGGGCCGCCACCGCGAAGGCCAGGCGCACGAACATGCCCGAGGAGTAGCGCTTCACCGGCGTGTCGAGGAACTTCTCGACCTCGGAGAAGGCGACGATCTCGTCGAACTTGCGGGCGATCTCGGCCCGCTTCATCCCCAGGATGGCGCCGTTGAGGTAGATGTTCTCGCGGCCCGAGAGGTCCAGGTGGAACCCCGTGCCGACCTCCAGGAGCGAGGCCAGGCGGCCTCGCATGTGGATCGAGCCCGAGGTCGGGTCGACGATCCGGCTCATGATCTTGAGCAGGGTCGACTTGCCGGCGCCGTTGCGGCCGATCAGGCCGACGACCTTGCCGCGCTCGACCTCGAACTCGGCGTCGCGCAGGGCCCAGAAGTCGGAGGTCTTCCGCCGCACGGCCTGGGGGTTGCGCCTCAGGGAGTTGAACGCCGAGGCGGCCGCCTCGGACAGGGCGTTGCGGATCGAGAAGTGGGCCATGCCGCGGGTCCCGCCCGCGTCGATCCCGTGGCGCAGGACGTATCGCTTGCTGATCTTATCGACGCTGATGATCGGTCGGGTCATGTTTCAGGGTTCGCCAGAAGGATGTCGGTTCGAGGTGGGTCTCCGGGTCGGTCGACGACGCCCGGCCTCAGACGTAGTCCGCGAACATCCGTTCGGTCCGCCGGAAGTAGTGGATCGCGAACAGGAACAGGCCGACTGCCACGCCGGTCGAGATCAGGAAGCAGTCCCACTGGATCGGCAGGCCGAGCACCGAGGCCCGGAAGGCGTCGGCGATCCCGAACATCGGGTTGAGCGAGAGCAGCCGGCGGTACTGGGGGGGCACCGTGGGGTCGATCATGTAGAAGATCGGCGTCAGGTACAGCAGGATCTGCACGAGGAACGGCACGATATACCTGAAGTCGCGGTAGAACAAGGTCAGCCCCGCCATCATGACCCCGATGCTCAGGCTGGCCACCAGCGTCAGCAGGAAGAAGGCGGGGAAGAAGACGATCGTCCAGGCCGGCGTCACCCCGTAGAAGAGCAGCATCAGGCCGTAGACCACGATCGAGAGCAGGCCGTCGACCACGAAGACCGAGGCGGCGGTGATCGGCAGGAAGAGCCTGGGGAAGTAGACCTTGGTCACCATGTTGAGCGAGGCGATCAGGCTGTTGGCCGCCGCCGGCATCCCCTGCGAGAAGATCGTCCAGGGGATCAACGCCGCGAAGACGAACACCGGGGTCGGGATCCCCGCCGGCATCGGGATCTTCATGATCCGCGAGATGAACGAGAAGATCAGCATCGTGATCAGGGGCTGGAGGATCGCCCAGGCGCCGCCGAGGATCGTCTGCTTGTAGCGGGCCGAGACGTCGCGCCAGATGAGGAACGCCAGCAGCTCGCGGTAGTCGTACATCTCGCCCCAGTTGACGGCCCGCCAGCCCGAGGAGGGGCGGATCACGATCTCGTGGGGCGCGGCCTCGCCGGCGAGCGGGGGGGAGCCGGCCGGGGCCTGTTCGCGGGGCCGATGCGGGGGGGACGTCGGTTCGGTCTCGATCATGACGGGCGGTTGTTCCATGGGTGGTGAGAAGGCGACGGGGCCGTGGGGCGGCGGCCCCGGCGTCTTGATCGTCCGTCGCGTGTCTTGAGGCTGGCCTGGGTCGCCTGGCGAGTCGATCGAGTTCCGAGCGATTCGCGTCGGGTGCGTGAGCGGCGGAGGAGGCGGATCGTTTTGCCGGGGTCCGAGTTCGAGGGAGGCGGTTCGGGCCCGGCATGATGGCCGAGATACAGCAGAATACAGGCCGGACGCCCCAAAAGAAAGACGACTTGACCTTCGGGCCGGCCCGCGCCGCGGGCCGTCGAATTCCGGCGACGTGCCGTCGAGAAATCTCGCGGATCGTCACGCGGCGGGCCGCTCGAAGCCGCCGAAGCGGACGGCGAAGACGGTCTGAATGTATTTTCTGGAGAGGCTTTGCATCGAATCATCGGGGCTCCGGGGCGGGTTTCGCCGCCAGAGGCTCTCTCTGTACGGGCCCGGCCTGGGGACGTGTCGCCGGTCGCGGCGGGGCGTTGATCGGGGCGTGCGCGGTCTGCTAAAGTAAAAGCCACGACCGGGGCCCCGGGCCCGGCTTCGGAGCCGCCCGCGGACGTTTCGCCAGTCCGGGGGGTGGACCGCGCATCATGATGGAAGACGTCGGCCTGGTCGCGATCGGTCGCAACGAGGGGGATCGGCTGCGCCGCTGCCTGGCCTCGGCGGGGGGGCTCGGGCTGGTCCTGGTCTACGTCGACTCCGGGTCGACCGACGGCAGCGTCGAGCTGGCCCGCGAGCTGGGGGCGGAGGTGGTCGCGCTCGACTTGGCCGAGCCTTTCACGGCCGCCCGGGCCCGGAACGCCGGGCTCGACCGGCTGCTCCAGCTCGCCCCCGGCGCGCGTTACGTGCAGTTCGTCGACGGCGACTGCGAGCTGGCCGAGGGCTGGATCGCGACCGCCCGCGGCGAGCTGGACGCCCGCCCCCGCGCGGCCGCCGCCTGCGGCCGTCGCCGCGAGCGCCGGCCCGACGACTCGATCTACAATCGGCTGGCCGACCTGGAGTGGGACACGCCGATCGGCGAGGTCAAGGCGTGCGGGGGCGACGCCATGATGCGGGTCGCAGCACTCCGGGAGGTCGGCGGCTACGACCCCCGGCTGATCGCCGGCGAGGAGCCCGAGCTGTGCGTCCGGCTCCGCCGCCAGGGCTGGACGATCCACCGCCTCGACGCCGAGATGACGCTGCACGACATGGCGATGACGCGGTTCGGCCAGTGGTGGAGGCGCTCGGCGCGGGCCGGCCACGCCTTCGCCGAGGGCGCCGCCCTGCACGGCCGCCCTCCCGAGCGGCACTGGGTCCGCGAGACCCGGAGCAGCGTCGTTTGGGGGCTCGCCGCGCCCCTCGTCGCCCTGGCGCTCGCCTGGCCGACCCGCGGCCTGAGCCTGGCGGCCCTGGCCGCGGTCTACGCCCTGCTCGGGGCCAAGGTGTATCGCTATTATCGCGGCAGCCGGGGGTGGGAGCCGTCCCACGCGCGGGCAGCGGCCTTCTTCGTGGTCCTGAGCAAGTTCCCGGCGGCCCAGGGGGTGCTTCGCTACTGGCTGGGCCGGCTCTCCGGCAGGCGGAGCCGCGTCATGGACTACCGGGGGCCGGCGGCCGCCGGCTCATGACCCGTCGGCACCCTCCGGCACGGCCCTCCTGACCACCCGCGCGGGGATCCCCACGGCGGTCGAGTAGGGGGGGACGTCGGCGATCACCACGGCGTTGGCCCCGATCCGGCTGTCGTGATGCACCGTGACGTCGCCTAGGATGCACGCGCCGCAGCCGATGTCCACGCGATCGCCGATGATCGGGATGGCGCGGAGCCGGTCCCTGCTGGCGACCCCGAAGGTCGTGCAGTGGCGGATGTGCACGTCGTCGCCGATCGACCGCGCGTGCAGGACGATCCCGCCGTGGTGCCAGATCCGCAGCCGTCGGCCGACCCGCACGGTGTACGGCAGGTGGATCCCGCCGATCAGTTCGACCCAGGCCGCGAGGAAGCGGTAGAGCAGGCTGAACGGGGCCCGGACGATCTTCGGGCGGACGCCCATCCGCCAGTTGCCGAAGCGGTGCACGGCGACCGCCCAGAACCCGGGCTCGAACGGGGAGCCGTCGTGGGTGCGCAGGTCCTCGCGCAGCAGGGCCAGGAACCCGATGCCCGGCGGGTTGAGGTTGCGATCCCCCCGCTCGAGCGGGGGGAGGTCTTCGACCGAGGCCGGGGCTCGGCCTTCGGCGGGCGCGGGGCGGGCCGTCATGGGATCGCGGGCCTCTCGATTCGATGGTCGGGACGGGTTGGGACCTCAGGCGTTGCGGGACGCCGCCAGGTCGCGCGCGACCATGGCGGGGTTCTCGACCTCTCGGACCGCGAACCCGGTGCGGAAGACGCTGTGGCGGAACGAATCGGCGAGGAAGTGCTCGGGGTCGAGGTCGGGCTTGTCCTGGAGCCGACGGCGGAGCCGCCAGGCGGCGAAGCCCGCGAGGAACGCCGCGTCCGCCAGGGCCGTGTAGAGCTTGCCGTGGTTCTTCAGGAAGAACCGGCGGCGGGCCTGGAACCAGTAGGCGGGGCGTCGCTTGACCTTGGTCGTGGAAGCCCCCTTGATGCCGGTGGACGCCCCCTCGAGGTGGACCACCTTGCTCTCGGGGACGTACCAGACCTCCCAGCCGGCCCGCTCGGCGCGCAGGCAGATGTCGATGTCGTCGAAGTAGGTGTAGAGGCCCTCGTCCAGGAGCCCGATCTCGGCGAGCATCGACGACCGCAGGATCAGGCTGGCGCCGGCGAGCCATTCGGCACGGCCGGGCTTCGCGTGGTCGATTTCGAGCCTGCCGCAGAGCAGCCGGGAGAGCGCGCCCAGGCGCAGGCCGCGGTCCAGCTCGGAGCCGATCCCGGTGAACAGGAAGGGGGAGGCCTGGATCTCCCCCTCGGGGGAGAGGAGCTGGCTGCCGGCGATGCCGGCCCTGGGATGGGCGTCCAGGAAGGCGACCAGCGACGCCATCGCGTTCGGCTCGACGATCGTGTCGGCGTTGAGCAGGAGGACGTACTCAGGCGGGTCGTCGGAGGCGAGGGCCTCGCGGATCACCAGGTTGTTGCCGCCGCAGAACCCCCTGTTGACCTCGATCACCGTGAGGTCGACCCAGGAGCCCCAGCCGTTCTCGTCGATCGCGCGGCGGAGCTGCTCGGCGGCCTCGGGCCCGGTCCCGTTCTCGCAGACGCCGACCCGGGAGTCGGGGATCCGGGCGATCTCCGGCTCCAGCGAGCGCAGGCAGTCGATCGTCAGGTCGGGGACCTTGTAGCAGAGGATCACCACGAGCAGTTTCATGGAACGCGCCTAAAGGGGAATTGTCGGACCGGCCGCTCGTCTTGTATGGTGGTACGCGGCCGCGGCGACCGGATCGTCGAGCGATCCCCGGCGGCCCGTGTAGGTTAGGTTAAGCCGGACGGCGGCGTGGGCCGAAGGGGGGATTCCATTGAATCCTCCGCGCCGCGCCATGACAAGAGCGGCCTCGGGGAATCGGCCGGCGCGCCCCGGGCCCCGTCTCGCGGGGGGAATCGGTGAAAGATCGACTGGCGGACGTGCCCGTGTTCGTGCTCTGCGGCGGCCTGGGGACCCGGCTCCGGGAGGAGACCGAGCTGCGGCCCAAGCCGATGGTCCCGGTCGGCTCGCGGCCGATCGTCTGGCACATCATGCGGACCTACGCCCACCACGGGTTCCGGCGGTTCATCCTCTGCCTGGGATACAAGTCGGAAGTCGTGAAGTCGTACTTCCTCAACTATTCGTCGATGAACAGCGACTTCACGGTGGAGCTGAAGAGCAACAACGTCCACGTCCACTCGGTCGACCACGACCAGGACTGGGAGGTCACGCTGGCGTTCACCGGCGAGCTGACCATGACCGGCGCCCGGGTCGCCCGCGCCGCGGCCAAGTACCTGGGCGACGCCCCCCGCTTCGCCGTCACCTACGGCGACGGCGTGACCGACGCCAACCTCGCCGACGAGTTCGCCTTCCACCTGAAGGGGGGCAAGGTCGGCACCGTGCTGGGGGTCAATCCCCCCTCGCGGTTCGGCGAGCTGAAGCTCGACGGCGACCGCGTCGAGGAGTTCAGCGAGAAGCCCGAGTTCGTCGACAGCTGGATCAACGGCGGCTACTTCTTCTTCGAGCGCGAGTTCCTCCCCTACCTCAGCGAGGACGAGTCCTGCATCCTGGAGCGCGAGCCCCTCATCAGGCTCGCCCAGGACGGCAAGCTCGACATGTACCGGCACCGCGGCTACTGGGCCTGCATGGACACCCAGCGCGACCTGGAGCAGCTCAACAAGCTCTGGGCCTCGGGCGAGGCCCCCTGGGCCGTCTGAATCCCGACGCCCCCGCCGCATCCCATCCCCCCGAACCGACCCGACTCCACCCCATCCCATCGAGAATCAGCAAAGCATCATGAAAGTCTTCGTCACGGGGCATCGCGGCTTCATCGGATCCCACCTGGTCGACCTGCTCAAGCAGGAGGGCCACACCGTCGTCGGCTGCGACGTCCGCCTGTTCGAGGGCTGCGAGTGGGAGCCGATCGTCCCGGCCGACGTCGACCTCGTCAAGGACGTCCGCAAGGTCGAGCACTCCGACCTGAAGGGTTGCGACGCGGTCATGCACCTCGCAGCCATCTCCAACGACCCCATGGGCGAGCTGAACGCCCAGCTCACCTACGACGTCAACCGCGACGCCTCCATCCGCCTCGCCCAGATCGCCAAGGAGGCCGGCGTCCCCCGCTACCTCTTCGCCGGCAGCTGCTCGGTCTACGGCCAGGGCGAGAAGCTCGACCTCGACGAGGGGGACCCGCTCAACCCCCTGACCGCCTACGCCAAGTCCAAGATCGAGACCGAGCAGGAGGTCTCCAAGCTCGCCGACGACTCCTTCACCCCGGTCTACCTCCGCAACTCCACCGCCTACGGCCACTCGCCCGTCCTGCGGATCGACCTGGTGGTCAACAACCTCCTCGGCTCGGCCCTCTCCTACGGCGAGATCCGGATCCAGTCGGACGGCTCCCCCTGGCGCCCTTTGATCCACTGCCGCGACATCGCCCACGCCTTCGTCGCCCTGGCGAACGCCCCCAAGGAAGTCGTCCACAACAAGGCGATCAACGTCGGCGCCAACAGCGAGAACTACCAGGTCAAGGACGTCGGCGACCAGGTGCAGCGGCTCGTCCCCGACGCCAAGGTCGCGTACACCGGCGAGGTCGGCCACGACCCGCGCAACTACCGCGTCAACTTCGACCTGCTCTACTCGCTCCTGCCCGACTTCAAGCTGGAGTACAACCTCGCCAGCGGCATGGAGGAGCTCCACCGCAAGATGGTCGAGCACGGCTTCTCCAAGGCCGATTTCGAAGGCGACCAGTTCGTCCGCCTCCGCACCCTGAAGGGCCGCATGGACCGCCTGGCCTGACCCCGATCCGACCCCGCGACGCGACCACGACCACCCCGAGAGCAAAGCCCCCCATGATCTTCACCGAGACGCCCATCCCGGGCGCGTTCCTGATCGACCTCGAGAAGCGCGGCGACGACCGCGGGTTCTTCGCCCGGGCCTTCTGCGAGAAGGAGTTCGCCAAGGCCGGGCTGGTCGACCGCTTCGTCCAGATCAACAACTCGCTGAGCGCCCAGAAGGGGACGCTCCGGGGCATGCACTACCAGCTCGCCCCCGCGGCCGAGACCAAGGTCGTGCGCTGCATCCGGGGCTCGCTCTTCGACGTGATCCTGGACCTGCGCCAGGACTCGCCGACCTTCGGCAAGAGCTACGGCGCCGAGCTGTCGGCCGAGAACCGGCGGATGATGTACGTCCCCAAGGGCTTCGGCCACGGCTTCATCACCCTGGCCGACGACACCGAGGCGTTCTACTTCGTCGACGAGTTCTACTCGCCGGCCCACGAGCGCGGCGTCCGCTGGAACGACCCCAAGTTCGCCATCGAATGGCCGATCGCCCCGGTCGTGCTGTCCGACAAGGACGCCAACCAGCGCGACTTCGACCCCGCCTGGCACCTCACGGTCTAATCCGAGCCGACGACGAGTCATCACCCCATGAAGATCCTGTTCACCGGCGCCAGCTCGTTCACCGGCTACTGGTTCGTCCGCGAGCTGGCGGCGGCGGGCCACGCCGTCACGGCCGTCCTCCGCAAGAAGCCCGAGGATTACCCGGACGAGTCCCGCCGCGAGCGCGTCCGCCTGGCGCTCGCCGCCTGCACGCCGACCTTCGGGCCGTCGTTCGGCGACGACGCGTTCCTCAACCTCCTGCGCGAGGGGGGCTTCGACGCCCTCTGCCACCACGCGGCCGACGTCACCAACTACAAGAGCCCGGACTTCGACGCCGTGGGCGCCGCCGCCAACAACGCCCACAACCTGCCGGCCGTGCTCGCGGCCTTCAAGCAGGCGGGCGGGCGTCGCGTCGTCCTCACCGGCTCCGTCTTCGAGGGCGGCGAAGGGGCCGGCTCGGACGGCCTCCCCGACTTCTCCCCCTACGGCCTGTCCAAGCGGCTCACGGCCGAGGCCTTCAAGTTCTACTGCCGCCGCGACGGCCTCTCGCTGGGGAAGTTCGTCATCCCCAACCCGTTCGGCGCCTATGAGGAGCCCCGGTTCACCGGCTACCTCATGAAGAACTGGCTGGCCGGCAAGAAGGCCGCGTGCTCCAGCCCGTCCTACGTCCGCGACAACATCCCGGTCTCCTTGCTGGCCAAGGCGTACGCCTCGTTCGTCTCCAACCTGCCCGAGGCCCCGGGCTTCGCGAAGCTCGGCCCGGTGGGTTACGCCGAGAGCCAGGGGACCTTCACCCTCCGCCTCGCCGAGGAGATGCGCAAGCGCCTGAATCTCCCCTGCGAGGTCGACCTCCTCAAGCAGGTCGACTTCCCCGAGCCCCGCGTCCGGATCAACGTCGACGTCCTCGACCACGACGCCCTCGGCTGGGACGAGTCCGCCGCCTGGGACTCCATGGCCGAGTTCTACCTGGCCGCCCGCCAGAGCTGACCCCCCACACTTCGAACTTCGGCGGGGCGATCACCCGCGAATCGCCAGGATCGCCCCGTCGAGGTCGTCGCTCCGATCGAGCGGCGACGGCTCGCCCGATCCGTTCTCGGCCTCGCGATCGCAACGCAGTGCTTCCAGGACGGGGAGGGCGGCTGCGGCTGTGGGCCCGATTCCGGCCAGAGCCCGGAACACGGCCTTGGGCCAGTCGTCGTTATCCTCCCTCCCGTTCTGAAGCTGTCGCAGGTAGCCTTCGAGATAGGCGACCAGGCGAGGGACGGCCGCCGCCCCCTCGGGCCCGAGCGCGGCGAGCGTGTGGCAGATCCGTCCATAGGCGCCGTTGTACGTCCAGTCGGGGTCGTATTCCTCGAACGAGTCCATCGCCTCGATCAGGACCGGGACGACGTGTGAGGCGAAGCGCGGGAAGAAGCGGAGGGCCGTGAGGCCCTGCCCACGCTCGTACATGGTCCCATCGCTCCGTCCGTCCGGGCCGGATGGGTCGGCGATCCATCGAGGTGGCTTGCACGAGGCCATTTCGAGGAGGCGTCCCAGGGCGTCCTCGCGGCCGCGGCCGACCGACCCGAGGGCCTCGGTGACGTGGTAGCTCGGTCCCTCGTCCGAACGGGTCAGCTCGATGAGGAGTTCCACGGCCTCGTCGAGGCGGCCGGCGAGCGCGGGGCCGGCGTGGTACAGGCACGCGGCCACATGGAATTGCAAGGGGGCGGTCCCCGACCGGAGCCGGCCCAGGAGCGCGGCGACCACCGCCGGGTCGTCCCGGCCGATCGATCCCAGGGCCGCGGCCCCCTTGAAACCGTGGGATTCGCCGCAGGCGTCCAGATCGTCGATCAGCGAGGGGGCGAACTCGATCGCCGGGGGGCCGATGCGACGCAGCACGTCCAGGTTCCGCCAAGCGCGGAGGGCCGGCCGATCGACCAGCAGGGCCGCGTCCACGGCCCCCACCACCAGGTGCACGGCGAAGTCCGCCTGGTGGATCGCCTCGACGTCGTCGCGGCCGTCCAGGCTTGGGCAGAGCGCGACGGCGAGGCGGCGGTTCTCGGCCCGCCGATCCGGCGCGTCGCCGGCGTCGGCCAGGCGGCGGACGATCGCTTCGGCGACCTCGTCGCGCTCCGCGGCGGCCCGCTCGCGCGACTTGCGCCGGAAGCGACGCCATTCGTGCTGCTTCGCCAGGTCGGCGATGATCAGCCTGCGTGCGAAGCCCGCCAGGGGAAAGTCGCGTCCGGCGACGGCCTCCCGCACGGCCCGGCCGAATCGCTCGTTCTGGCCAGGGTTCCGGCCGTACTCATCCCAGTCCAGGTCGGCGAGATCCGTATGGGCGTACGGGACGCCGAACCACATGCCATAGAGGACGTCGCCGGCCCTGAGCCGGCTCCTCGGGTCGTCGGCGACGAGGTCCATCAGCCAGGCCGACAGGGGGCGGCCTTCGCGTTCGAACGAGAAGTCGGGGCGGAGCTTCGCCATCAGTTCGCCTCGCCGGGTGATCGCGATTCGGTTTCGGACTCGCCGCGCAGCGTGAGGATCGCCGCGTCCAGCGGGTCGTTGCGGTCGAAGGGTCTTGGCTCCTCGTCGTCGTAGCCTTCTCTGCGGAGCGTTTCCAGCATCGGGAGGGTCTCGGCGGCGGCGGGGCCGATCGCCGCCAGGACCTCGAAGACGTCGCTCGGCGGCGTGCGGTCCTCGACCGGCGCGCGCAGGCAGGCTTCCAGGAAGCCCAGCAGGCGGGGGAGCGCCGGGGCGGCCTCCGGGCCGAAGGCGGCGAGCGCCTCGCAGATTCGGCTGTGCTCGCCGCGATAGCCGCGATCCGGGTCGTACTCATCAAACGAATCGAGCGCGGCGACCAGCGCCGGGACGACGCGACTTGCGAAGCCGCGGAAATGCCGCAGGGCGTCGAGGGCGACGCCGCGCTCGTACTGGACGGCGTCGTAGCGACCCCCGAAGGCGTCCTCCGAGTCGATCCATCGCGGCGGTCGCGGGGCGGCGAGTTCGAGGATCTGGTTCAGGACGTCCTCGCGGTCGCGGCCGAGCGACGCGAGTGCCTCGATCGCGGCCAGGTTCACGTCGGGCTCCTGCGTCGCCTCCCTGAGTAGGCCGATCGCCGCGTCGAGCCGGCCCGCGAGGGGGGGCCCCGCCCAGGCCATGCACTCGGCCGCGCCAACGCGGACCGACCTGGAGCCCGACCGGAGCCGCTCCAGCAAGGCGTCCACCACGCCCGGTTCCTCGCGGCCGATCGAGCCCAGCGGCCGCGAGCCGTCGAAACCATGACGGTCGGCCTTCGCGTCGAGCCGGGCGAGCAATTCCGAAGCGAAGGACGCGGCCGCGGGGCCGATCCGCTCCAGGGCGTCGACCGCCTCGCGTTCGGTCGCCTCGTCCTCCAGCATGGCCCGAAGGCCGTCCCGGTCGGCCAGCAGGGCGGAACCCAGCGAACCGAAGACGAAGGCCGACGACACCCCCGCGGAGTTCATCGCCTCGGATCCGGCGTAAATGTCCTCCTGGGCCTTGCTGTCCCGATCGATGCTCGCGCAGAGCCAGCGCGCGAAGCGGCGGCCCGCCTGGGCCCGCTCCTCGTCGTCGCCGGCGGCCTGCATGCGGAGGACCAGCCGTTTCAGCCGCTCCTCGGGCTCCTTGTCGAGCTGCGCACTCGCCCGGGTGCACCGATCGAGCCAGTCGTGGGTGACCACGATCCGGTGGGCGATCACCCGCTGGACGAACTCGGTTCTCGGGAAATCCGGGGTGTCGACCGCCTCGCGTACGGCCTGCCGGAGCCGCTCATCCTGCGCGTCGATCCGACCGTGCTCCTCCCAGTCCAAATCGCTCAGGTCGGCGTGCACGTCGGGGAAGCCGTGCGACATGGCCTGGATCACCTCGCCCGCCTTCAGTCGGGTCGAAGCCTCGTCGGCGACGAGGTCGAGCATCCAGGCCGACAGGGGCCGGCCTTCGCGCTCGAACGAGAAGTCGGGGCGGATCTTGGCCATGGGACACCTCGCCGGGGCGGGGGCTGCGACGCTTCCGCGTTGCAGTCACGCGCCGTCGGGGCGAGGTTCGCGGGCGAGGCTCGCGCGGATCCGATCCAGGAGCTTGGCGGATTCGGTGATGGCGTCGTGACGCTCGCGGATGCGGGCGGCGCCGCGACGGCCCATGGCGCCGAGCGTCTCCACCGGGGCGTCGAGCGCCTCGCGCATGGCTTCGGCGAGGGCGTCGACGGACGAGGGCGGCACGAGCCAGCCGTTCTCGCCGGGGCGGACCAATTCCGGGATGCCGGCGACCCAGGTCGTGATGACCGGCCGGCCCAGGGCCAGGGCCTCCATGATCACGACGGGGAGCCCCTCGGCGAAGCTGGGGAGGACCATCGCCCGATGGTTCTGGATCAGGTCCTTCACCTCGGGGCCCCCCTTCCAACCGAGGAGGCGGACCGCATCGCCGAGGCCGAGGCGGGCGATGAGGGCCTCGATCTCGCCCCGGAGGGGGCCGTCGCCGACGATTGTCAGCTCGAAGTCCACTCCTTGAGCCTTGAGCCTCCCGGCCGCCTCGATGAGGATCGGCAGCCCCTTCTGCTCGGCGAGCCTAGCCACGCAGATGAGCCGGCGCGCGGCCGGCGGCGGCGTGGGCTCGGCGTGCAGGAACGTCGGGTCGAGCCCGCAGTGGACGATCTGGAGCTTAGGCCACTGGTCGTAGTCGACCCATCGGCTGAGCTGGCTGCGGCCGAACTCGCTGACCGCCACGGCGAACGCCGAGCCCTTCACCTTCAGGTCGAGCGCCAGCGCGTGGGGCTTGTCGAACTCCTCCGGCCCGTGCGCCGTGAAGCTGTACGGCGGGCCGCCTAACGTCCGGCAGAGCAGGGCGACGGTCGTGGAGTTGGTCCCGAAATGCGCGTGGACGTGATCGGCCCTCGCCTCGTCCAGCCAGTCGACCAGCACGCAGGCCTCGGCCACATAGATGAGATGGCGGAGCGTCCCCTGGCCCGAGCTTCGGCCGCGACTACCCAGCGCGGCCGCCTGCCGAAGGGCCCGCACGAACCGGCCCGGCCGCGTGAACGCCGACCGGGCGAGCGCCTTCGCCAGGCCGAGGGCGCCTTGTTCCAGGACCGCCCGGGTCTTGAGGTCCTCGTCCCGGTCGTCGGGGTCGACGAGGGGGGTGCTCCAGCGCCGGAGCGTGAAGCGCGAGACGGGCCCGGCCTGGGCCTCGAGCCCGCGGATCTCGCGCCGGATGAAGCTGCCGCTGGTGGTCGGATACGTGTTCACGAGATAGGCGACGCGCGGCGGCGCGGCGTCGGGGGCGGCGGCGGGCGCGTCGGCCTCGATCGCTTGGGGCTCATTCACGTTCTCAGGGGACCTCCGAGGGGGCGGCGGCGGCGGGGGCTTCGCGATGCAGGAGGATCAGCGAGGCGGCGGCGGCGAGGTCGGCGGCGGCGAAGACCCGGCCGGGGTCGGCCGCCGTCGGCAGCTCGGCGAGCGTCGCGTTGGATCCGACGAGGATGCTCCGGCAGCCGGCGTTGAGCCCGGCCAAAACGTCGGTGATCTTGTCGCCCACCATCCAGGAGGACTCGAGATCGAGCCCCATCTCGCGGGCGGCGCCCAGGAGCATGCCGGGCGCCGGCTTGCGGTCCGGATCCTCGACCGAGAGGCGATCGCCTCGGGGGGGGGCGTGGGTGCTGTAGCGGATCGCGTCGAGCGCCGCGCCTTGCTCGGCGAGGAGTCGCTCCAGCTCGTCGTGGATCGCGCCCAGGCGGGCCTCGGTGATGATCCCCCTTCCGACGGCCGACTGGTTGGTCGCCAAAACCAGGACGAACCCCGCCCGGCGCAGCACGCCCATCGCCGCGGCCGCGCCGGGCAGCAGGCGGATCTCCGCCGGGTCGGCCAGGTAGGGGACGTCGACGATGATCGTATCGTCCCGGTCGAGGAAGACGGCGGGGCGGAGTTCCCGCGAGGGTCGCTCAACGCTCACGGGCGGGGGCCTCGCCGGGGGGGCGGCCGGTGATGCGGAGGGACTCGCGGAGCCGCATCCGGCCGAGGAACGCGGCGTTCCGGGCGTACCGCGAGGTCAGCCGGCGGGGCTCCTGGAGCATCCGGAAGACCCACTCCAGGCCCGTGCGCTGCATCCATCTCGGCGCGCGGGCGAACCGGCCGGCCGCGAACTCCAGCGAGGCGCCCACCTGGACGCTCACCGGCACGCCGATCCGGCGGTGGTTCTCGGCGATCCAGCGCTCCCCCTTGGGCTGGCCGAACGCGACCAACAGGATGTCGGGCCGGGCCTCGCGGATCTGGGCCAGCAGGGCCTCGTGCTCCTCGTCCGAGAGCTTGCGGAACGGGGGGCAGGCGGTGCCGGACACTTGGAGGCCGGGGTAGCGGGCGGTCAGGCTGGCGGCGGCCTCCTCGGCGACGCCCGGAGGGGCGCCCAGGAAGAACAGCCGCCGCCCCTTCCGCGCCGCGAGTTCGCAGAGGTGGAAGATCAGGTCCGCGCCGGCGACGCGCTCGGGCAGGGCCGCCGGCCGCTTCCGCGTCGCGCGGACGATCGGCGCCCCGTCGGCGACGATGAACGCGGCGCCGCGGTTGATCGCGGCGAGATCGGGATGCTCGTGAGTGAGCATCACGTAGTGGAGGTTCGCAGTGATGAAGTACGAGGGCTCGCCGCGCTCGATCAGAGCGTCGATCGCCGCGACCGATTCGTCCAGCGTCACCGGGGCGAAGGGGACGCCCCAGACCCATACGGCATCGGCCGCGTCCGGGATGGGGCCCGCCTCGGGCTTCAGGTCCACGTCCACGTTCACGAACGCCTCTGACGGGTGGCGACCAGGTCGATGGGTCGCGAGGCGGCCTCGGCCTCGGCGTCGTCCACCAGCCAGGAGAGGATCCACAGCTCCAGGCCCACGAGCACGAGGGCCAGGGGCATCATCAAGAAGCCCGACCAGTCGTGCGACCGCTGCCGGGCCAGCTCGCCCTCCATGTAGTAGTAGCACCAGCCGGTGGCGACGATCCGCGCGATGTTGCTGACCAGCGCGATGGGCAGGGCGCTCAGGAGGACGACGACCCGCTTCCATGTGGGCATCGGGATCAGGATGACCGTCGCCGTGACGGTGGCGGCCAGCGTCATGAGCATGGAGAGGCCGTTGCAGGCCATGGCGACTTCGAGCTGCTGCGGGCCCCTCGGCGTCGACAGGTTGATCACGTTGCCCGAGGGCACCACCCAGAGCCCGGTGAGCTGGAGCACGAAGCAGCTCCCTGCCGTGGCGATCCGCTGCAGCGGCAGCGAGACCGTCATGTTGAGCGACGGCGGCAGCGGCAGCATGAAGACGAGGAAGGCGATCGCCGGCCAGGCCCGCGAGAACAGGGCGGGGCCCCCCAGGGCGTAGACCACGCAGGCCGCGACGGGGATCAGGGTCGCCGTCTCGACCCAGTTCATCCCCCGCTCGTACGCGGCCGCCCGGGCCGCGAGGAGGAGGCCCAGCAGCGCCCAGGTCCCCCAGGAGGCGTGGTAGGGGGCCCATGCGTAGGGGCGGTCCACGAGCCGCCGCCAGAGGATGACACCCGCGATCGGCAGGACCAGGAACCCGTGCGAGTAGTTGGGCTCGTTGTTCCAGATCGTGACCAGCGAGAGCACGTTCGGGGCGTAGGCGAAGGCCAGCAGGCCCGCGCCCAGCAGCGCCGCCGGCAGCCAGGGCAGGTCCCGGCCCGACGCCGGCCCGGCGGGGCGGGAGGGGTCCGCCGGGGGGTTGTACATGGGGAGTTCGGACAAAGGAGTCCCCTTCGATGGGCGGCTTCAAGGTGGTGGAATCGAATCGGGAAGGCGGCGGGCGTCGGCCGCGATCCCCTCGGGGAAATCCTAGGTCGCGTCCGATCAGCCGGTGGAGGCCGGGTCGGGCGTGGCGCCCCCGGGCCGGCTGTAGGTGTAGCGGCCGTAGTACGAGTCCGAGGTCCGCATCCCGTTGATCACCGTCCCCAAGACGGGGATCCCGGCCAGGTCGAGCTGGCGGCGGGCCCGCTCCACCTGGGGCGCCCGGCTGACGTCGTACCGCGAAGCCAGGACGACGCCGTCGGTCCAGCGGCCCATGATCAGGGCGTCGGGGACCGGCAGGATCGGCGGGGTGTCGATGATGATCAGGTCGTAGAGCTGCCGGAGCCGGGCGATCAGCATCCCGAAGGCCCGCCCCTGGAAGACCCGGCTGGTGTCCGAGGTCGGGGTCCCGGCGCTCAGAAGGTGGAACGTCCCCCCCTGGACCGGGATGGCCAGGTCCTCGACGTTCAGCTCCTCGTTGGTCATCAAGTCGCTCAGGCCGGGCCCGTCGGCCACGTCGAGCAGCGTGCTGAGGGCGCCGCGGCGGAGGTCGGCGTCGATCAGCAGGGTCGAGTGGCCAGAGTGGCCGCAGCGGGCCGCGAGTTGGGCCGCCAGCGTCGTCTTCCCCTCGCCGCCGACGGCGCTGCTGATCAGCACGCAACGCCCCAGGCCGACCTCGGGATGGTCGCCGCAGACGGCGAACCGCAGGTGGTCCAGGCGCTGGATGAAGCGGTCGATCTGGTCGTCGTCGCCGGGCGCCCCCAGCCGCCGCTGAGAGCGACTCATGGGGATCGGCGGCAGGGCGTAGACCTCGGACTGGACCCGGGTCGAGAGCGAGTCGGGATCCCCCACCCGCTCGGCCCGGACCTCCAGCAGCGAGAAAATCCCCAGCACCAGCACCAGGATCCCCATCGGGGCCGCCGCCATGAGCTTGAGCCGCTTGCTGGACGACGGCGCCGAGGGTACTTTCGCGGGGTCCACCAGGGTCACCCGGACCATGCCACGGTCTGTCCGGAACTTCAAATCCTCGAGCCGGCGTCGGACAATCTGCTCGTTCGCTGTATAGCTGTCGATCTGCGCCTGCAGACGCTGCGCCTTGAAGGTGTCCGAATTCGAATTCTTGGTCTCGCCCTCGGCCTGCGCCAGCACGTCGACCAGGCTCTTCTGCTTGGTTTCCAGCGATTCCACCTCGGCGCGTAGCTCTTGAATCGACCGCGAAGTGCCTTCGACGCCCACGGGCGTCGGCGCTTGGCCGTCGGCCATCGCGAGGATGTCGTCCCGGATCGAGGCGTACCGGTTCTTCCAGAGTTCGTGGTGCTGATCCTGGAGCTTCTTCAGCTGGGCCTCGTGGGCCCGCTTCGAGGGATCGTTCGCCTTGCGGGCGTTCTTCTCGACGTGCGAGAGCCGGTCCTGAACCGAAAGAATCTCGTCGCGGAGGTCGGCCACCCCCGGGTCGGCGAGGAACACGGCCTTGATGCGCTCGGCCAGCTCGGCCTCGGACAGGGCCGGGACGCCAGCTGCGACCTCGGTCGCGCCGCCCTCCTGGAAGTCGGCCGTGCGCTGCTCCAGGAGGGTCTTGGCCTCGAAGAGCTGGACGCGGATTTCCAGCAGCTTGTCCTTATATTTCCGGTACTGCTCGATCGAGACGTCGCTCAGGCTCAGGTCCCTCAGCGCCTCCTCGGTCACGCCCACCCCCTTCGTCGCGGCCTCGACCGGTGCTTGCAGGTCCTTGACGGAGACCGTTCCCAGGTCCATCAGCTTGGCCAGCTCGACGGTCTTCTTCTCCCGCTCGTTGTCCAGCAACGTCAGGTAGTCCTCCATCTTCTTGAGCAGGTCTTTGTCGCCGGACGTAGACTGACGGGCCTGAAATTCTAAGTAAGCCGCGACCACGGCTCTGACGATCGCGGCGGCGGACTGGGCCTCGTTCAACTCCAGGGAGACCTGGATGAAGTACGTGTTCCTCGGGTTGAACACCGACAACCGTTCTTTGAGATCCGTGCGGGGCGACTGCGATTCCTTCACGAAGGGGAGTTCGGAGACTTCACCAAGGGCGTCGTCCAGCACCTGGTCGCTTTTCACCGAAGCGATTTCGGTCTCGATGTTCCGCTCGATCGATGAGGCGTTGCTGCTCCCGTTGCCGAATAGCTCCGGCTGTGTGGGGTCTACCCGGATCGTGCTATACGCGACGTAGGTCGGCTTCACTAGGGTGTAGATGAGGTACACCAGGGGGGCGGACGCCAGCAGCCAGAGGCCCAGGATCTTCCACCAGTTCCGGAGCAGGCCCCGGAGGATGCTGGTCGGGTTGACCTGCATCGTCGGCGCGCCCGCCGTCGCCAGCTCGCGCGAGCCGCCCCCGAAGCTCGGCGCGACGCGGGCGGGGGCCGCGAACCCGGGCCAGGGCGACCGAGCCGGCAATGTCGAATCGTGCCTGTCGGAAGTGTCCATCTGGTGGTTCTCAAGGGTGGTGAGGTCGCGGAAAGCCGCGCTCGACGTGGTCGCTCCGCCCGGCCGGTCGAGGCGACCGACGTGGTCCCCGAGGGGCTCAGGGCCGCCGTCGGATCCTGCGGCCGATCCGCCGCGCCTTGGGACCGTCCATCGTGAAACTGTAATCCAATGCGTTCGAGGCCGTCAAACGAAATCCAGGTGTTCGATTGCACACGCCTCCGCCTGGATGCGTGCTGGCGAATTTCTTCAAAAATCTAGCTTTCCCAACCTGGCTAAGTTCTCAGGGCGATGGAATTTCCAAGCCTGGCCCGTATGATTACGGTATGAGGGCCTGGCGTGTCATGGCGTTGCCGGGAAACGACGAACGGCTGCCGACCGGCGGGCGAAACGCGCGATCTTTCGGCCTCTGCGGCGGTGATTCGCCCCGATTGAGGATTTGCGGGCTACATTTGCGGTGAACCGGCCGATCGACCTCCTAGGAGGCTCGTCGCGCGGGGCGACCGACAGGGCGACCCGCCACGGCTCACGTCCGACGCGATCCACTCGACCCGGCGGGGCGTGCGGCCCTCGGGTCCCAAGAATTGGGAAGGAGCGACGCCATGATCGCTCAGATTCTGGCGACGAGGCGTGCGAACGCCCCCGAGTCGTATCGCGAGCCGGTCGAGGAGCCCACTCGCGGGCTCGAACTGGCGGCTCGTGTGGTCCAGATCGCCCTGGCGATCGCCCTGCTGCCGGCCCTGGCGGCCATGCTCGTCGTGGGCGGCGTCGGGGCGGCGGCTTACGGATTGTCGACGGTGGTCGCTCGCGCGGCCGGCTGGGAGGGGGGGCCGGATCCGAACGGCTCTCCGGAAGAGTTCCAAACGCCCTGAACGCGATTACTCGGCCGAGGCGACCGCGGGGGCGACGGCCGACGGGCCGGCCTTGAGCCGGGTCTCGATCTCGGTCACCAGCGCGGCGAGGAGGTCGTGGCAGCTCTTGTCGATCGTCCGAGCATCCTTGACCTGGCGTTCGATCTGGATCTTGAACATCCCCGGATGGCTGCGGAATCGCTTCCAGTGCATGCCCATATCCGGGGTCCATTCGCCGGCGTTCCGGAACGAGTAATACACGTCGTGGTAGGATGAGCCGCCGCCCTGGAAGAGGCCGTAGACGGCCTGCCGGAAGGGGACGGCGGCGGCGGGCTCCGCGAGGGCGATGGAGATGTCGCGCGGGTCCGCCACGGTCTTGTAGCCGGTGGCTAGATAGCAGATCTCGGGCGTATGGCCCCAGACCAGCGGTGCCAGGCCGTAGAGGACGAGGACCGAGGCCTTCTCGCCCGTCTCCGCATTCTCGTAGGTCCGCACGACGTGATCGCTCGACCCGGCGATCCGGGCGATCTGCGGGTCCAGGACGGTCTCCGCCCCTTCGACCATCCGCCAGCCGCCGAGGACCGTGGGAAGGTCCTTGAGCGGGAACGGCGCGATCTTGCTCTGGTCCTCGATCGCCTGGAACTGGAGGTCGCGGCCGTAGCGGATCAGGCCGGAGGCTCCCAGGAGGATACCGATCATCACGACCCAGCGGAGGTCGAACTTCGCGGCGGGGCGGGGCGTCGGCGGGGTGGGGCGTCGCGTCTCGGCGTCCGGGAGCGTCGCGGCCGGCTGGTCGATCAAGGCGTTCTCCATGGACGCGGTCCTCGGTGCCCGGCGACGGTCGCGGCGCGGACCGATTCGGCCCGGCGCGACCGCCTCTGGCGATTATGCCATGCCCGGAATCGGCCCATCAAGGCCGCATGGACGGGAATGTCGCGAAAGTTTATAGAAAACATCTAGGTCCGCGACGGGGCGGCGTCCACTCGCCATCCCCCCTGGCGGCCGAACTGGTCGCGGGGCGGCCCTCATGTTAACCTGGCGCTCGTCGGGGCTTCGGCACGCCTCGGCCCGCGAAGAGGGATCGCAACGGGGACGAGCATGACGGCCATCCTGGGTATCTCGGCGTTCTACCACGACAGCGCGGCCGCCCTGGTGGTGGACGGCCGGATCGCGGCCGCCGCCCAGGAGGAGCGGTTCACGCGCGTCAAGCACGACGCGGCGTTCCCCTCGCGGGCGGTCGCCTACTGCCTGGAGGAGGCCGGCCTCACCGCGGCCGACGTCGACTACGTCGCCTTCTACGACAAGCCGCTCACGAAGTTCGAACGCCTCCTGGAAACCTACCTGGCCTACGCCCCCTCGGGCTTCCAGAGCTTCCGCCTGGCGATCCCGCTCTGGCTGAAGGACAAGCTCCACATGCGGCGGATGATCCGCCGGGAGCTGGGCGACGGCAGCCGCGCCCGCCTGGTCTTCACCGACCACCACGAGAGCCACGCCGCCAGCGCCTTCTTCCCCAGCCCGTTCGACCGCGCCGCGATCCTCACGCTCGACGGCGTCGGCGAGTGGAGCACCACGACCCTGGGGGTGGGCGAGGGCTCGCGGATCGAGCTGCTCGACCACATCGCCTTCCCGCACTCGCTGGGGCTGCTCTACTCGGCCTTCACCTATTACTGCGGCTTCCGGGTCAACAGCGGCGAATACAAGTTGATGGGCCTGGCGCCCTACGGCCGGCCGATCTACAAGGATGCGATCCTCGAACGGCTGATGGACCTCAAGCCCGACGGCTCGTTCTGGCTGGACATGGACTACTTCCAGTACTGCCAGGGCCTGACGATGACCGGCGACCGCTTCCACGAGCTGTTCGGCGGGCCGCCTCGCCCCCCCGAATCGAACCTCGAACAGCGCCACATGGACCTGGCCGCGAGCATCCAGTGGGTGACCGAGGAGGTGGTCCTGCGGATCGGCCGCGAGGCGGCGCGGAAGACCGGCGCGAAGGACCTCGTCATGGCCGGCGGCGTGGCGCTCAACTGCGTCGCCAACGGCCGGCTGCTCCGCGAGGGGCCGTTCGACGACGTCTGGATCCAGCCCGCGGCCGGCGACGCCGGCGGCGCCCTCGGCGCGGCTCTCTTCGTCTGGCACCAGCTCCTGGAGAAGCCCCGCGACCCGCGGGGGCGGGACTCCCAGCGCGGCAGCTTCCTCGGACCTCGCTTCACCAACGACGAGATCGGCCGGTTCCTGGCGGGGAAGGGGGTGGACGCCTCGCCTTGCGAGACCGAGGCCGAGCTGGACGAGCAGGTCGCCTCGATCCTGGCCGAGGGGAAGATCGTCGGCTGGTTCCAGGGCCGCATGGAGTTCGGCCCCCGCTCGCTGGGGGGGCGGAGCATCATCGGCGACCCCCGATCGCCGGCCATGCAGGCGACGATGAACCTCAAGATCAAGTTCCGCGAGAGCTTCCGCCCGTTCGCCCCGGCCGTCCTCCGCGACCGCGCGTCCGACTGGTTCGACATCGACCCGAAGCACGAGAGCCCGTACATGCTCCTCGTCGCGCCCGTCCGCGAGGACAAGCGCACGCCGGTCGACGCCGAGCTGTTGAAGACCATGCAGGAGGACCCGGACCTCCGTCGCCGCGTCAACGTCGTCCGCTCCGAGGTCCCGGCCGTCACCCACGTCGACTACAGCGCCCGGCTCCAGACCGTCGACGAGGAGCGCAACCCCCGGTTCGCGCGGCTGATCGAGGCCTTCGAGCGCCAGACCGGCTGCCCGATCCTGGTGAACACCAGCTTCAACGTCCGGGGCGAGCCGATCGTCTGCACCCCCGAGGACGCCTACCGCTGCTTCCTGGCGACCGACATGGACGCCCTGGTCCTCGAGGACTACGTGATCCTCAAGGACGACGCCGCGCGCGAGGCCGGCGCGAGCGTCCGCGAACGCTACCTCTCCCAGTTCCAGCTCGACTGACGCCCGAGGACGCCCGCACATGCAGTGGTCCGACGTCCAATTCGACCCGACCGCGAAGACCCTGCGGCAGTTCGCCGCGATCTGGCTGGTCTTCTTCGGCGCGATCGCGCTCTACCAGGGCCTCTACCGCGGCCACGAGACCGCCGGGATGATCCTCGGCGGCGTCGCCCTGGCCGGAGGTTTGCTGGGGTTGGCCGCACCGAAGGCGCTGAAGCCGATCTACGTCGCCTGGATGGTGCTGGCGTTCCCGATCGGCTGGACGATCTCGCTCCTGATGCTGGGGCTCATGTACTACGGGCTGTTCACGCCGATCGCCCTGGTCTTCAAGCTGATCGGCCGCGACGCGCTGGAGCGGAGCCGTCGCCCGGAAGCCGCCACCTACTGGGCCCCCAAGGCGACCCCGACCGACCCTCGGCGTTACTTCAAGCAGTTCTGATAAGACTCGAAGGGCAGCCATGAGCGAGATCCCCCCCCGCACCGAGTTCGAGAAGGCCGCCGCCGAGCCCGAGGGCGAGAGCCTCGTCGCCGAGTTCTGGGCGTTCCTCAAGCAGAACAAGAAGTGGTGGCTGCTGCCGATCGTGGTCGTGATGCTCCTGCTGGGCGTCCTGATCTTCCTCTCCACCACGGCCGCCGCTCCGTTCATCTACACGCTGTTCTGAGGACCTTGGCGGAGCGGAGCCGATGTCCGAAGCCGTCGACCACCCGCCCTTCGGGCGGCTCTATCGCGACGCGGGCGGATCGGGGCTGGTGACGTTCCGCCGGTTCCCCTTCCTGCGGCCCTTCTGGTATCCGGACCCCGACGCGGCCGTCGCGCTCCTCGACGAGCCCGAGCGGCGGTGGGTCCGGGACTGGGAGCGGTGCGGGTCGTCCCTGGCCCGCGTCCGCCGCCATAGCGACGTCCATTGCGCCCTCCAGGCCCTGGGGGTCTACGCGGTGGCCGTCGACGTCGAGAAGGGGGCCGGACCCTCCCCCGCTCAGTCGGAGACGTACCGAAGGTTCGTGGACCGCGAGGAGGTCGTCTGCCGGAACGCCTGCAACGCCCTCCTGCGGTACTACCGCCACGCCCGCGCGAGGGTCTCCGTATGGTTCGAGGGCGAGGAATACCCCGAGGGCCGCACGGCCGAGGAACTGGGCCCCTAGGTCTCGTTCGACGGCGTCGCCATCCACGCCGTCGAGTCGCGCGGGCTCTGCCCGGTGGGGCTGGGTTGGGAGCCCGCCTGGGACCGAGAGCACAAGCTCGAGATGGTCCTTTACAGAGACCAAGTTCTGGAGATCGGCCCGGCCTGCGGCGGCCTGCTTCTGCTGAGCCCCGAGGAGTACCTGACGGCTCCGGATTTGCTCTGGGGACCGGCCGAACTGAACGACTCCGAGCGCTCGGCCCTGGGCGTTTTTCTGGAAGGGTACGGGCTGGGGTCACGCTACGGCGATTGACCGAAGGCTGGGGAGGCACGGCGAGATGCCGACCGAACGCGAGAAGATGCTGGCGGGCGCGATGTACGACCCCTTCGACGCCGACCTGGTCGCCGGGCGCGATCGCGCCCGCGACCTTTGCCAGGCGCTCAACGCCACTCGCGAGGCCCAGGTCGACGAGCGCCGGCGGATCCTCCGCGAGCTGTTCGGCGCGGGGGGCGATTCGGTCTGGATGCAGCCGCCGTTCTACTGCGACTACGGGGCCAACATCCTGCTGGGCGAGCGGGTCTTCTTCAACTTCAACTGCGTGGTGCTCGACGTCGCCCAGGTCAAGATCGGCGACTTCACGCTGTTCGGCCCCTCGGTGCAGATCTACACGGCCATGCACCCGATGAACGCCGCCGAGCGTCGCCTGCACGAGTACGCCAAGACGATCGAGATCGGCGCCGACGTCTGGGTCGGCGGCGCGGCGGTGATCTGCCCCGGGGTCAGGATCGGCTCGCGATCCGTCATCGGCGCGGGCAGCGTCGTCACCCGCGACGTGCCCGAGGGGGTGTTCGCCGCCGGCAACCCTTGCCGGGTGATCCGCGAGATCACGGAGTGACCGCGAGCCCTCAGGCGGTCTCCTCGGCCATCGCCCAGAGCGCCTCGATCGTCCGCCAGTTCCGCATGGTCATCGGCACGCCGCCCGCCTTTTCCATCCCCTCGGCGAACTTCGACCGGCCCAGGCCGTCGGGGGCGTGGAGGTAGACAACGTCCCCTCGGATCTCGAACGCCTCCGGGCCTTTCGCCTTCGCCAGCAAGGCGGCCAGGCCTTTCGCGTCCGGCTGGCCGAGGCAGACGCCGACGTGGACCGACTTCGGGTCTTCCTCGGCGGCCTCGGCGTAGGGGTTGCCGTCCACGATCTCGATCCAGCGCGAGGCCTCGACGAGCATGACCCGCGCCGAGAAATTGAAGGCCCGCGCGAACCCCACCGCGCAGGCCTTGGCCAGGTCCTCGGCGGGCTCGTCGCTGGCGAAGACGATGTTGCCGCTCTGGATGTAGTTCTTCACGCCCCGATGCCCGAGTCCCTCGTGCATCGCGCGCAGGGCTTCCATCTTGACCGTCGTCTTGCCGCCGACGTTCAGGCCGCGATATAGGGCGATGTAGACGGGCATGCGCGGAGTCTCTCGACCGTATCATGAATCCCTTCCCCCCTCGCGGGGGAAGGTGGCCCGAAGGGCCGGATGAGGGGGAAGACGAGCACGAACGCCGCGCGGAGGGACGGGCCGGCCTGCCGTCGCTTCGTCCGAGCGTCCGACCTGCCGGCTCCCCTCATCCCCTGATGGGCATGCCGGATTACTTCGCCTTCCCCTGGGCGGCGACGGCGGCGGCCTTGGCGGCGATCTCGGCCTGGTCGCCCAGGTAGTAGCTCTTGATCGGCTTCAGGTCGTCGTCCAGCTCGTAGACGAGCGGGATGCCGGTGGGGATGTTGAGGCCGACGATGTCCTCGTCGGAGATCCCGTCGAGGTACTTCACCAGCGCCCGGAGGCTGTTGCCGTGGGCGGCGATGACGACCTTCTTGCCCGCCTTCACGGCCGGGGCGATCGTGTCGTTCCAGTACGGCAGGACCCGGGCGACGGTGTCCTTGAGGCACTCGGTCTTGGGGATCTCGGCCGAGGTCAGGTCGGCGTAGCGGGGGTCGGACCCGGGGTAGCGGGGGTCGGACTCCTCCAGGGCGGGCGGGGGCGTGTCGTAGCTGCGACGCCAGATGAGGACCTGCTCGTCGCCGTACTTGGCGGCGGTCTGGGCCTTGTTCAGCCCCTGAAGCGCGCCGTAATGCCGCTCGTTCAGCTTCCAGGACTTCTCGACGGGGATCCAGAGCAGGTCCAGCTCGTCGAGCGCCATGTTGAGGGTGCGGATGGCCCGCTTGAGGACCGAGGTGAACGCCACGTCGAACGTGAACCCCTCCGCCTTCAGCAGCTCGCCCGCCTTCTTGGCCTCGACCTTCCCCTGGTCCGAGAGGTCGACGTCGTACCAGCCCGTGAACAGGTTCTCTTTGTTCCAGATGCTCTCGCCATGACGCAGCAGCACGATCTTCGGCATCATTCCTCCTCGATAGGGATCCGGCGGCGCGGGCCGCATCGGCCCATTGTCCCTTCCGCCGGTGGCGCGGTCAACGCGGCGCGGGGTCGACCGGCCCGGACTCCCGACGGTCGCGTCCGCCTCGACGTGGGGCGGGAGCCCGAACGCCGACGGGCTTATTTCAGCGCGTCTCGATATTTCAGGTAGGGGTCGTCGGCGGCCTTCTCCTGGTCGAGCGATTCCTTGGAAGTGATCATGAGAAATCCCCCCTCGGCCTTCCAGGCCAGCCCGAGGGGGTCGAGGATCCTCCGCAAGTCTTCGCCCAAGGTCGGCTCGTCCTCGGGCGTCGGCCGCTTGACGGGCGACCGCATCGTCGCGTCCGCCTCCGACAGCCCGATCGGGTCGACGTAGATCGGCATACCGCCGGGCCGGATGGCCCCGGCGGTCCTGGTCTTGATCTGCTTCAACACGACTTCCAGCGGCGTATCCTCGGGATAGTCCAGGGCGAGCGGCCTGTCGAGTTGATCCAGGATCTTCTCCTGGCCGCGGTCTCGGTAGACGTCGAGGGCCATCCTCAGCCGGGCCTCGCGTCGCTGCTGGGCGGCCAGGGCGAAAGCGAGCGCGAAGATGACCACCAGCAGGATCAGCGTGCTGAATCTCCATCGCCGCATCGAGCCTTCCTCGCGCCTGGCCTGGGAAGCGATCCGAACAGTTCGTCCACTTTACCGGGGACGGGATCACGAAAAGACTCCTGGATTCGTCCCCGCCTCCGACCCGGTCGCAAGAGCCTGCTGGCGCCACGGATCCCCACCGGATCGGAGGCTCCCCGGCGTCGGGGCCTTCCCGCCCGACGCCGCGAGTCCGAATTTTTCCTTGGACTCGCCGCGTTGTCGAGGGTCTAATGCCGATCCGTCCCGCTTGCTGGGGGGCACGCGCGATTTCGACCCAACGCCGGGTTCCTGAACTGATCCACGCCGCCGACGGGAAACACCATGATCCGAAACGTCCATTTCACGGTCGCCGGCTTCATGTTGATCGTCGCGCTCCTCGCCGTCGACTTCGGCGTGCTCGCGGCTCTGAGGACGGAGCCGAGCTTGAGCGTGCGGATCGCCTACTTCGGCGCCCTGCCGACGGCCAACCTCGCCGCCGCCTGCCTGGCGCTCGCGATCGCTCGGCTGGTGCATCGGGGGGAGGTCTCCCTCGCCCTCGTCACGCTCGGCCTGGTCGGCGGCGCGGCGATCCTGCTCCTGCTGGGCGTCGCGTCCCTGGCGCCTTCCATGCTCCATGAGTATCTCGACCTCACGGTGGGCTTCTATCGAGGCCCGCGTCAGTACGAGATCGAGCTGCACCGCTTCGGCCTCGTCGGGACCGGATGGCCGGCGCTCCTCATCGTCTATGCCGCGATGACGCCCCCGCTCCTCCTCCCCGCGCTGGTCGGTGCCTGGATGACCCGGGGTTATCGACTGCGGCTCGTCACGCCGCCCCAAGAAGACGCGCCCGAACGAGGATGAATCGGAGGCCGTGGGAAGACCATTTGATGGGATGGAGCACTCTGACCAGACGGCCGCCTGGTCATTTCCGACGAATCCTGAGCTTGCGCACGGAGCCGGGCGTGCTCATGGGTGACGCCAGGCGATCCTCCAGCATCTTGATGACTTGGTCACGCCTCTTGGACGGTTTCGACTTCCTGAGGTTCTTCGTGCCTTGCACCAGATCGAACCGACGGCCTCCCCGCGATATTTCATCAGGATCCGGGTGCCGCCCAGCTCGGATCCGATCGGGATCGCGTTGGGTGGCAGGTGGGTGGTGCCCGGCTCTCGCCGAAGGACGCGGGCGACGGCGTCGGCCAGGTCGTAGAAATCACCCCGCAGCCCATAGAACGTATCGATGAACACATCATGCTCGGGGACCTCCCAGCCGCCGCCCGGCCGGCGGCCGCCGTTGATCGTCATCAGGAAACGGCGATAGTCCTCCGGTAGCCTCGCTCCCAAACGCTTCTCCAGTCTTGCGACCTGCGCCTCGGTCGCCGGCTTGGCGCGGCCGTCCGTGACCCCGAACGGGTTGTTCCTGCCGACCTTCTTCATGATCGTGCGATCTCCCCGGCTGGGTTCGTCGAACCTCTCCGATCCTTGGGGGCGCGGTGGCACCGCCGTGAATCGTGCCGACGGTCGGGACGTCGATGTATCCCGGATCGAGCGACAGGCCTCTCGCGGGGTCGATTTTCCCTCATCCGAACCAATGATCCATGTCGGACTGTCGATGAGGAGAGAGACGAGGTCGTCGAGCCTGAGCCGGTGGTTTCGAGATGACCTGAAGTCGTCCGGCGCATCGTCCGCCGGGATAGGCCGTGAGATGCGGGGGATGTCGTCGATGCGATTTCGGCCCTTCGGTTCGGAACGTTTCCTCGTCGACCTGGATCAGGGCGACATTCTGGACGAATCCGGCGACGTGCTCGTCATCGGTCGGCCGAAAGGGCTGCGGTGCCCGGAGTATCCTCTGGCTGACCCGGCACTATGGCGGGTATCGGATCTCATCAAGCACCCCCCGCGACAGCCGTTCCAGTACACGAGAACAAACCTGCCGTGGCGGGATGTGTACGCGTTTCCATATAGGCCCAAGGATCGCGAACGCCTTCCAAATGGCCCCCTGGACAAGCGGATTCGGTACTACCTGGTCCGCAACGACCTGGAGTTGCTACTCGCCAGCGTGTGGACCCGCAATCGCGGGCGAGGCGAGTTGAAAATCGGTCTGACGCCCCTCTCGTGGCGGCGGCCGGATGTGGTCGCCCACATCATGGTGGAAGCCATTTCCGGCCTCTTCTTCTTCGTCCGCGGTTCCGAGTGCAAGTCCCTGACCGTCGTCATCCGATCGCTCGATGAACCGCGGGAGCTGGCTGGCGTCTTCGACCGCACGTACTTCAAGGCGTGGCGCCGACGGATGGGTTGGCCTGCGGCTCTCCACGATATCTGGAGGCCCGCCTAGCCGAGGCCCTTGCGGACGGACCGAGAGGCGAGCCCCCTCCGCGCGCGAAGCGACGCCGCCGGTCCATGGTGCGGGCCGACGGCGTCGGGGGTGGCTGTGCGGTGCATCTATCAAAGATCAGCGGCCGTGATCAGCGTCCGCTGTAGGAGAGGGTGGTCTTGACCCAGGCGAGGTTGCGTTCGAATTCCTCGGAGGATCGCCGGAAGGTGGAGAAGCTGGACTTCAGGAACCGGACCGAGATCGCCGCCAGCAGGGCCACCAGCACCAGCGCGCCGAGGCCGGTGAGCATGAGCGCGACGGCCGGCTTCATCTGGGCCTCCTCGGCGATCCAGAGGGCCAGGCCCGCGACCACGACGCCGACGCCGGCGATCGCCAGGAGGATGGCGACGACCAGGCCGGCGATCGAGGGGATGGCGCGTCGGAAGCTCTCCCTCGCGTCGGCCGCGGCGAGCTGGCCCTGCAAGGCGGCCAGCGAGGCCACGTCGTTGCCGAAGGAGCTGACGTTCTCGATCAGGCCGGTGCCGTTCGACCGGCCGGCGGGGGCCGGGGCCCTCCTCGGATCGTTCATGAACGCTTGATGAGCCATCCCAGGAGGACTCCCACGGCCAGGGAAACGCCGACGGCCTTGACGGGATTGGACACGATCGCGTCCTCGAGCGACTGGCGATAAGGCTCGATGACGTCTTCCACCTGCTCGTAGGCCTGGCGGGCCTGGCGGCTGGCGTCGTCGTAGCCGCGGCGGGCGGCCTCGCCGGCCTCGCCGAGGGCCTGGCGGGCGTTCTCGACCGGTTGCCGGGCGCTGCCGGCCCATCCGCCGAACATCTGGGAAGCCATGAGGAGTCTCCTTTGCGCGTCAAAAAAGGGTGCGGGCGGGCCGGCTCAGGCGCGCCGGGCGGCGCGACGTGCGGCCTCGCCGTCGTAGGGCTCTCCCGGCCTCCCGGAGGAGGAGGGAGGCACGAAATCGCCGGGAGGCTTGAGGTTCAGGTGTTGCTTGAGTTGGTCTTCCAGCCAGACCGCGGCGTAGGCCTGGACCGACTGGCCCACGAGCGGCCAGAGCATGCCGACCCCCCAGCCAAGCAGGCGGCGGCCAAGCGACTTGCCCGGCTTCGCGGGAGGGGCCGGGGCCTGGAAGGCGAGCGGCTCGGGGAACGCGCCGGCCGTCGTCGCCGCGAAGCCGGCGGGGACCTGCAGCACCGGGCGCGACTTCTTGCGGCGGGGGACCACGAGGTAGCCCACCGCCAGGCCGGCGCCCAGCGCGATGTAAGGATGGTTGCGGATGACCGACCGCCAGTCCATCGCGTCCTCGACGTCGCTGACGACGTTGGAGACGCTGGTGTGCATTTCGCGGCGGATCAGGGCCATCTGGCGGCGGATCTCGTCGACGTCGCTCACGGCTGGGTCACCTCGACGGTTGCGTCATCATCCGGCCCCGAGGGCGGCGAGACGGGGGCGCACGCCTCGTCGAGGGCCAGTCGGCGGGCCAGGTCGGCCCAGAAGATCAGGCCCGCCAGGTTCCCCTCCTCGTCCACGGCCAGGGCCAGTCGGGAGCCGGCGGCCGACATCGTGTTGAGGACCTCGTCGACGTGGGCGGCGACCGACACCGTGGGGAAGTCGGTGGCCATGACCTCGGAGACGGGGCGGTCGGCCAGGTCGGGGGAGTCGGCGACGGCCAGGGCCACGTCGCGGTCGATGACGATGCCCACGGGCTTGCCGGCGTCGATCACCGGGACCACGTCGCTGTCGTTCTCCCGAAAGATCATCACGGCCTCGGTGACCGAGCTGAACGGGGAGCACGATCGGACGACGGGGGTCATCACGTCGGCCGCGGTCAGATCCTCGGGGGTGACGTCAGGGATCGGATCGGGCGAACCGGCGCTCATGTTCGGGCTCCAGGAAAGCGGACTCGGCGATCTCCACGCGCCGCGTCGCGGGCGAGGATCGCTCGTCGGTTCAAACTATAGTGCAGATTCCGTGCCGAGTTTCGCGGGTCAGTTCCGGCCGACCTCGGCCAGGGCGCCCGCCTCGGACGGGGACGGGGCCCGGTTGAGGATCAGGGCGCGGGCCGACGCCAGCGAGAGGACGACCCGGCTGGCGGAGGCCGGCTTCAGGCTCTCGACGACCTTGGGGGTCTCGGCCTCCACGTCCCAGTAGCCGAAGACGACCGGGGTGTCGGCGTGGCGGGCGCGCATCCGCTTGGTCAGGTAGCGGGCGCGGGTCAGGCCGACGGGGGGGAGGTGCGAGATCAGGATCAGGGCCGGGTCGAGCTGGGCGACCTTGTCGGTGACCTGGAGCGACGAGCCGCCGGCCGACAGGATGTGCACCCGGACGCCCGAGGGCTGCAGCAGCATGTTGAGCATCCGCAGCACCAGCGAGTCCGCCCCGCCGCCGGTCGCAAGGCCGACGATCGGCCGGACCGTCAGGTCGAGCGCGCCCAGCGAGGGGAGGGGGTCGACGTCGAGGATCGGCGCGGCCGAGACGGCCGGCTGGCCGACGGGCCGGAACTTCGCCAGGAGCCGCCGCCGGGCCTCGCGGGCCAGCGCCCGGGGGGAGCGAGGGGCCTTCTCCGGGGTGGACGACGGGGCCGGGTTCGGGATCGGCACGGGGCCGGCGACGGTGGCCGTCGGGGCCGCGGCGGTCATGGTCACGTCGTCGCGCTCGGCGACGTCGTCCAGCCAGTCGCGGACGACCTTCCAGATGAACGCCACGTCGCGGTTGTCGACGAAGTCGTGGTTGCGGTCGTGCTCGGCCCGCGAGAGGGTCGGGATGAGGATCCGGTCGCAGACCTCCTCGAACGAGCGGTCCTTCACGGCGTCGTCCAGCAGCTGCAGCGAGCCGTCCAGGTCGTGGCTGAGGACGCGCTGATACCAGCGCATGTCGTCGGCGACCTCGACGTCGTGGCGGAGCAGGGTGCCGAGGAAGCTCAGGCCGGGGATCGACTTGCCGGCGACCGCCAGGCAGACCGTCAGGGCGTTGGCCAGCAGCAGGCCGAGCGGGCCCCAGAGCCAGGCCCAGAACATGGCCGCGACCAGCAGGCCGATCGGCGAGATGCCGGTGCTCTTGCCGTAGAGCAGGGGCTCGATGCTGTTGACCACCACCTCGCACGCGGCGAAGAGCGCCAGGACCATGAGCGGCTGGCCCCAGCCGGGCGAGTTCGCGATCGCGATCGTGAACGGGAAGACGAACGAGATCATCGTGCCGACGTAGGGGACGAACCGAAAGAGGGCCGACAGGAACCCCCAGAGGGCCGGCGAGGGGAGGCCGATGGCCCAGGCCCCCAGGCCGATCGCCGTGCCGAAGCCGACGTTCACCAGGGCCAGGGCGGTCAGGTAGCTGCTCAGGCCCTGGCCGATCTGGGCTAGTGTCTTGGTGGTGACGCCGATCTGTCCGGAGCCGACGAGCTGGAGGATCCGGTTCCCCACGTCCTCACGCTCGAACAGCAGGAAGACGACCAGGAGCAGCACGATGCCCACCAGGGCGATGATCGATTCGAAGGGCCCGAGATAGGTGTGGATCTCGTGCCAGAGGTCGTTGCCGCCGACGATCCGGACCGGCTGGGCGGTCCGCTCCTCATCGGTGGCGAAAGACTCCTCCAGCTCGGCCACGGCCCCGAACATGCGGTCGAGCGAGGATTCCTCGCCGGGCTTCAGCCCGGTGAGCTTCTCCTTGATGTTCTTCTGGTAGACCGGGATTTCCTTGGACAGCTCGGCGAACTGTTGGCCGACCACGTAGCCGACGCCGCCGACCGCGACGATCATGAAAATCAGGACCGCGGCCACGCTGGCGATGCGGGGAAGACCCAGCCGCTCCAGCCGGGTGACGGCCGGTGCCAGCAGGAAGGTGACCAGGATCGCCAGGGCCACCGGCTTGAGGACCTCGGCCGCGAGCGACATCGCGATGATGATCGTGCCGCCGATCAGGATCATGCGGAGCAGCCGCGTCGTGGCGACGTCGAGGTTCATGGAGGTCGAGTCTCGGGTTTGGGCGCGATGGGAGACGATCCGGGACGGTCCCGGAGCCGGACGTCGGCTTATCTCCTTCCCCACCAGCAATCTCCGCGCCGGTCGCTTCGATTCGCGCCCGGCGCGGGGGTTCCCGGCCCTGCGCAGGGGGTTGCCCAGGCGATCGGGGCCGCTTCGACCGGCCTCCGAGCCGTAGGGGGTCACTTCGGCTTGTAGGCGGCCGTGTCGATTTTGTAGTGGGCGATCTTGGCGGAGATGCTGCGGCGCGACAGGCCGCTGATCTTGGCGCAGCGGCCGACGTGGCCGCGGCACTTGCGCAGAGCCTTGCGGAGGTAGCGCTCCTCGAAGGCCGACGTCAGCTCCGAGAGCTGGTCGGTGAGGGGGCGGGCGAGGTCGACGACGAGCGAGCCCTTGCGGGCCTTCTTGGGGACGATGTCGCGGGGGAGGTTCTCGGGCTTGATCTCGCCGTCGCGCGCCGTGACGCAGGCCCGCTCCATGGCGTTCTCGAGCTGGCGGATGTTGCCGGGCCAGGCGTAGGAGTAGAGCCGGTCCATGGCGGCGCTGGAGATGGCGACGGCGTTCTGGCCGGGCCGGGCGTATTTCTGGGCGAAGTAGGTGGCCAGGAGACGGATGTCCTCGGGACGCTGGCGGAGCGGGGGGAGGTCGATCTTGACCACGTTGAGGCGGTAATAGAGGTCCTCGCGGAACCTCCCCTCCTTGACCGCCGTCTCCAGGCCCTGGTTGGTGGCGCCGATGACCCGGACGTCGACCTCGATGGGGGCGTTGCCGCCGACGCGCTCGAACTTCCGCTCCTGGAGGACGCGGAGGAGCTTGATCTGCATCGACATCGGGATGTCGGCCACCTCGTCGAGGAAGAGCGTGCCGCCGTGGGCGATCTCGAACCGCCCCTTGCGCTGGCCGGCGGCGCCGGTGAACGACCCCTTCTCGTGGCCGAACAGCTCGCTCTCCAGCAGGGCCTCGGACAGGGCTGCGCAGTGGACGGGGACGAACGGCCCCTTGCGGTATTCGCCCGAGGCCTGGTGGATGGCGCGGGCGAGCTGCTCCTTGCCGGTGCCGGTCTCGCCCTCGATGAGGACGGTGGTGGCGGTGTCGGCGATGTTGTTGATCAGCTCGAAGATCTCGTACATCTTCGGGCTCTTGCTGAGGACGTTGAGGAAGCGGTGCCGCTCGCCGATCTGGGTGCGGAGGGCGGACAGCTCGTCCTGGAGCGAGCGCTCGCGCAGGGCGCGCTCGATGAGCAGGCAGAGGTGCTGGGGGTCGGGAGGCTTGGTCAGGAAGTCGTAGGCGCCCATGCGCATGGCGTGGACGGCGTCGTCGATGCTGCCGTGGCCGGTGGTGACGATGACCGTCACCGGGAGGCGGCGGGCCTGGATCTCGGCCATGAGCTTCAGGCCGTCGACCTTGGGCATGCGGAGGTCGGTGACGACGATGCTGTACGGCTTGCGGCCCAGCAACTCCAGGGCCTGGGACCCGTCGACGGCCAGGTCGACCTCGATCCCCAGCGCCATGTTGATGAGCTGCTGGAACGAGTTGCGGGTGTCCTCGTCGTCCTCGACGAGGAGCATCCGTCGGACCGGTTCGACGCTGAGGGGGGCGGCCGCGGACTCGGCGGCGGCGTCCTCGCGAGGCCCTGGTTCTCTCGGCGTGCTCTCGACGGCTGATGTCACCCGCTTCGCTCCCGGATCGGTCGGCGTCCGGCCCGTCGATCGCCCCGGCGGCTCGCGCCGGACCTGCGGGGCGTCTCCATCGACCGTCGCGCCCGGGTCATCTTACCAGATGGCTGCGCGGAGCGTCAGGGCGCGGCCGTCCTACGGAATGCGGTTTGCTGATCCGTCGGGATGAACGGTCCGCGGCGAAGTCGGTGGGACGGGCCGGGGTCGGCCGCTCGCCGGGAGATGGACGGGAAGCACATGACGATCGACGACCACTCAGGATCCGGGCGCCACGGCGACGGGGGCGGCGAGGCCTCCGAGGACGTCGAGGAGCTGATCTGGACCGCCGACGCCGCCGGCGCCGCCGTCGGCTTCGACGGCCGCTGGGAGGCCGCCGTCGGGATGTCGACCGCCGCCGGCCTGGGAAGGGGCTGGCTGGACGCCCTCCATCCCGACGATCGCGAGTCGTTCGACCGCGCCTGGCGCGAGGCCCGAGAGAGGGGGCGGCCGTTCGCGACGGAAGTTCGACTCCGTCGCGGGGCCGGCGGCCCGACCTTCCTGATGCGCGCCCGGATCGCCCCCGTGCGGGACGGCTCGGGGGCCGTGGGGCAGTGGGTCGTCGTCCTGACCCGCCGGTGCGACGCCCCCCGCCGCGACCGCGACGTCCTCGAGCCCTTCGCGGCGATCGCGGCGCACGACCTCCAGGAACCCCTGCGGAAGATCGCGGCCTTCGGCGGCCGACTGGCCGAACGTTGCGGCCCGATGCTCGACCCCCGGGGCCGCGAGGACCTGGGCCGGATGATCGCGGCGGCCCACCGGATGCGCGGGCTGATCGCCGGCCTGCTGGAGATCGCCAGGGCCTCGGGTCGGGCCCGGCCCAGGGTCGAGGTGGACCTCTCGGCCGTCGCCGCGGGGGTGCTGTCCGACCTGGAAGACCTCGTCGCCCGGACCGGCGGCCGGGTCGAGGTCGGCCCCTTGCCGACGATCCGGGCCGATCCGACCCAGATGCGGCAGCTGCTCCAGAACCTGATCGCCAACGCCCTGAAGTTCCACCGCCCCGGCGTCGCGCCGTCGGTCCGGGTCTCGGCGCGGGCGGTCCCCGGCGAGGACGGCTCGCCGGCCTGCCTGCTGGAAGTCGCCGACGACGGCGTGGGCTTCGACGAGGCCCACCTCGGCCGCATCCTCCGCCCCTTTGAACGCCTTCACGGTCGCGATGCCTTCGAGGGGAGCGGCCTGGGCCTGGCGATCTGCCTCGGGATCGTCGAGGCGCATTCGGGTAGAATCGCCGCGTCGAGCGCGCCCGGCGAGGGCTCCACCTTCCGGGTCACGCTCCCCACCCCGCCCGCGACCTCCGGGACCGAGCCCATGCCCCACGCCGACGCGACTCCCCCGACGAAATCGGCCGACGACCGCCGCCCCTCGCATGCCCGGCGGCTCGAGGCCCCCGCCGGCGCCGACCCGCGAGCCGGGCGACCGGGAGGTCGGGATGTCTGAGAAGCCGATCCGCCTGATGCTGGTGGACGACGACGAGGAGGACTACCTCCTGACGCGCGACCTCCTCGAAGGGATCGCCGACATCGAGTTCGAGCTGGACTGGCTCCCCGACGCCGACCGCGCCGTGGACGTGATCTGCGAAGGCGCGTGCGACCTCTACCTCATCGACTACAGCCTGGGCCGGCTCGACGGCCTGACCGTCATCCGCGAGGCCGTGGCCCGCGGCGCCGCCGCGCCGATGATCCTCCTGACCGGCCTCGACGAGCGCGCCATCGACCTCGACGCCATGCGCGCCGGCGCCGCCGACTTCCTGGAGAAGTGGCGGCTCAACCCCACCCTCCTGGAGCGCTCGATCCGTTACAGCCTCCAGGAGAAGCAGCACGCCGAGGAGCTGGAGCGGCGCGTCCAGGAGCGGACCGCCGAACTCGCCCGCGCCAACGCCGCGCTCCAGGCCGAGGTCGCCGAGCGGGTCCGCGCCGAGCAGGCCCTCCGCTCGGTCGACCGCCGCAAGGACGAATACCTGTCCACCCTCGCCCACGAGCTGCGCAACCCCCTGGTCCCCGTCCGCAACGCCCTCGAGATCATGCGCCTGGCCGGCAACGACCCGGCCGTCGTCGAGTCCTCCCGCGCCATGATCGAGCGCCAGGTCAAGCACCTCGTCCGGCTGATCGACGACCTGATGGTCGTCGCCCGGATCTCGCGCGGGATGATCAAGTTGAAGATGGAATGCTGCCAGGCCGACCGCGTGGTGGCGACGGCCGTGGAGAACGTCCGTCCCTTCATGGCCAAGTCCCGGCACGAGTTCCAGGTCACGATGCCGGAGGACCCGCTGAGCCTCCAGGTCGACGCCGAGCGGATGGCCCAGGTGCTCTACAACCTGCTGCACAATGCGGCCAAGTACACCCAGGCCGGGGGCCGGATCAGCCTGGACGTCGACCGCGACGGCGACGGCGTCCGGTTCCGCGTCCGCGACGACGGCCCGGGCGTGCCCGAGGACATGCTGGAAGCCGTCTTCGACATCTTCACCCAGGTCAAGCGGCCCGGCGACGACGGCGTGGCCAGCGGGCTAGGCGTCGGCCTCTGGCTGGTCAGGCAGCTCGTCCATCTCCACGGCGGCCGGGTGGAGGCGCACAGCGGCGGCGGCGAACCGGGGAGCGAGTTCGTGGTCTGGATCCCCGACCGGCCCCCCGAGGTCGCCGCCTGAGCCCGGGGGACCGGCATCGCGTTTGCAAAAGTAGGGGGTGTCGAGAGACTCATCCCGATCTCTGCACGCGAGGAAATTCCAGACATGAACACCCACGCCGCGACCCCCGCCCCGGGCGGATGGATCGAAGCCGTCAAGCGGCTCTACTGCCGGATGTTCGCCCGCCCCGAGGCGGTGGAGGCTTGCGTCCGCAAGCCCATCCCCGAGGAGGAACTCCCGAACACGACCGATGCCATGGTCGACGAAAGCTCCGAGGAGTCGTTCCCGGCCAGCGACCCCCCGAGCTTCACCGGCACCACCTCGTTCACCTGAGCCCGGCCCGCCGGCCGACCGACCGAGAGGAGCCTCGCCATGAGCACCTGCGAAGTCTGCGGCAACGAGTATGATAAGGCCTTTACTGTGACCATGGACGGCAAGGACCACACCTTCGACTGCTTCGAGTGCGCAATCCACGCCCTGGCACCCGCTTGCGCCCACTGCGGCTGCCGGGTGATCGGCCACGGCGTCGAGGAATCGGGGGGCATCTACTGCTGCGACGCCTGCGCCCGCCACGAGGCCCGCGAGCACGCCGCCGCTTCCGCCTCCTCCTGATCCCGGACCGGCCCGTTCCCGGCGTCGGCACGATTGTTGCGAATCATGAACGACAACATGGGCTCCGAGCGTCCGCGCCCGGGAGGCCTCGCGATCGCGACGAACCGAATCAAGCCAAGCCAAAGGGGGATGTGACAGATGGCGGACACGAAAACGCCGCTCGAGCGCGCGATGACGCTCGCGGCGGTCAGCGGACTGCGGGCGACGATGGGCCCGGCGCTCCTGGATTCCTCACGCCGCGTCGGCGGCGGGCGGAGCGGATGGGTGCTCGGCGCCCTCGGCGAGATGGCGGTCGACAAGCTCGGCCTGTTCCGGCGTCGGTATCGGCCGATGCTGATGATCCCGCACGCGATCGCCGGGGCCTACGCGGCCCGCGAGAGCCTGAAGCGCGACGGCGTGGAGGACTCCTCCGGGGCGATCATGGGGGCCGTCGTCGCCGCCGGCGTGGCCGGCGTCGCACCCATCGCCCGCCTGGCCCTGAACCGGGGCCTCGGCGTGAACGACGCGGTCCTCAGCATGGCCGAAGACTACCTCGCCCTGAAGTTCGGCGGCGAGGCCGTCGGGCTCTCGATGGAGCAGCTCGGCGACGTCGCGAAGGGGGCCCTGTCGGACCTCAAGGATCAGGTCGCGCCGGACCTGGAGATGCCCTCCATCCCCGGCACGCAGCCCGCGCCCCCGCTGGCGGGCCGGGTCTGACGTCCGGCCCGGTCGGAAACCGATCGAACCGGACGAGAGCTGGATGAAATGGAAAACGCGGCGGCCGCCTTCCCGGATCGGGAGGCGCCCGCCGCGTTTCTTCGTTGCGGGGGCTGGGGCGTCACTTGCCGAGGATGTCCAGCCAGCCTCGGGAGAAGTAGTCGGCCAGGAGGAACGCCAACAGCAGGCCGACCCACAGGAGCGACCCTACCGCGGTGATCCAGGTCAGCGGGGCGCTGTAGTAGACGTGCATGAAGAACAGCACGATCAGCACCGCCTTGACCACGGCGATGGTCATGGCGACCGCCAGGTTGATCTGGTGGCTCCCCATGTCCAGGAAGTACGCGCCCACCGTCAGCGCCAGCAGCAGCATGAGCGCGAGGTAGATCATCAGGTACGTCTTGACGGCGATCACGTGGTGCGACTGCTCGTGGGCCTCGGCCGACTGGTGCAGTTGCGACGACTGGTGATGATGCTGCATGGTTCGGGTCCGCCTCTCAGCCGATCAGATAGAGCAAGGGGTAGAGGAACACCCAGACGACGTCCACGAAGTGCCAGTAGAGGCCGAGGACCTCGATCTGGGTGGTGCCGTACCCGGAGAACCATCGGATCTGGGCCAGCACGGCGAAGATCAAGACCGCGGCGACGCCCACGATCATGTGGAAGGCGTGCACGCCGGTCATGAAGAAGTAGAGCACGAACATCATCTGGAAGTGCCCGAGGTTGCGGGCGTACTTCACCGGGTCGAACTGGCCGTCGGTCCCGACGCTGACGGCCCTGAGCGCCTCGGCGTCCTCGGCGGGGACGACGAAGTGGGGGCCGGGAAGCAGGTGATGGTCGATCTCCTGCTTCCACTCGAATCCCTTGACGCCGAGGAACACGGTGCCGAGGACGGCGGTGGCGATCAGGTAGCGGACGATGCCGCGGTTGTCGCCGATCTGCGAGCAGCGGACGGCCAGGGCCATCGTCAGGCTGCTGGTCAGCAGGACCAGCGTGTTGAAGAAGCCGACCCACAGGTCCATGTGCCCGCTGGCCCGCTCAAACGCCACGGGGGAGAGGGCCCGATAGACGGCGTAGGCGCCGATCAAGCCGCTGAAGAACATGACTTCGCTGACCAGGAAGAACCACATGCCCAGGTTCGAGGACAGGTGCTGCTGATCCAGGTCGTCGAAGTGGGAGAGGAGGATCTGCCTCCCCGTCCCCGCGTCAGGCAGTGTGGACGTGCTGGCTTGCATATTCCCGTTCCGCCTCCTCGGGCGAGTACATGTAGGGTCCGCAGGTCACGAGGACCGGCTCGTGGAAGTTGTGGGTCGTCGGCGGGGATTCGACCTGCCATTCCAGGCCGGTGGCGCCCCAGGGGTTCGGCCCGGCGTCGGGGGCCTTCCGCAGCGAGAGCAGCAGGTAGAACAGCGGCAGCACGAAGCCGACCGCCAGGATCGAGGCCCCGGCCGTGGACATGACGTTGAGGACCTGGAACTCCGGCCGGTACTCGAAGTAGCGCCGGGGCATGCCCAGGTAGCCCAGGAGGAACTGCGGGAAGAACGTCAGGTTGAAGCCGACGAAGACCAGCAGGGCGGAGAGCTTGCCCCACAGCTCGGAGTAGGTCCGGCCGGTGATCTTGGGCCACCAGAAGTGGACGCCCCCCAGGTAGGCCATCGTCGTCCCCCCCACCATGATGTAGTGGAAGTGGGCCACGACGAAGTAGGTGTCGTGGACGTGGACGTCGATCGCCAGCGAGGCCAGCATCAGCCCGGTGAGGCCGCCGATGGTGAACAGGCCCATGAAGCCCATCGCGTAGAGCATCGGCGTGTCGAACCGGAGCGAGCCCTTGTACAGGGTGGCGGTCCAGTTGAACACCTTGATGGCCGACGGGATGGCGACGAGGAAGCTGAGGATCGAGAAGACGGCCCCGGCGTACATCGACTGCCCGGAGACGAACATGTGGTGGCCCCACACCAGGAAGCCGAAGATCGCGATGGCGACGCTGGCGAAGGCGATGAACCGGTAGCCGAAGATCGGCCGACGGCTGAAGCAGGGGATGATCTCCGAGATCACCGCGAACCCGGGGAGCACCATGATGTACACGGCCGGGTGCGAGTAGAACCAGAAGAGGTGCTGGAACAGGATCGGGTCGCCGCCCAACTTGGGGTCGAAGATGCCGAATTGGAAGAGCCGCTCCAGCCCGATCAGCACGACCGAGATCGCCAGCACCGGGGTCCCCAGGACCATGATCAAGGCCGTGGCGTAGTGCGACCAGACGAACAGGGGGAGCCGGAACCAGGTCATCCCCGGGGCCCGCATCGTGTGCACGGTCACGATGAAGTTGAGCCCGGTGAGGATCGACGAGAAGCCGGTGATGAACACCGCGACCGCGGCCGTCACCACGTAGGTGTTGGAGTACATGGTGCTGAACGGGGTGTAGAACGTCCAGCCGGTGTCGACGCCGCCGTAGACGAGGATCCAGACCCCCATCACGCCGCCGATCATGTAGACGTACCAGCTCAGCAGGTTGATCTTCGGGAAGGCCAGGTCGCGGGCCCCGATCATCAAGGGGAGCAGGAAGTTCCCCAGGACGCCGGGGATCGCCGGCACCAGGAAGAAGAAGATCATGATGACGCCGTGCATGGTGAACATGCGGTTGTATGCGTCGGGGGTGGACATCACGTCCCCCCTCGGGGTCATGAGCTCCAGGCGCATCAGGCCGGCGATCACCCCTCCCACGAAGAAGAAGAGGGTGACCGAGAGCATGTAGAGGATGCCGACCCGCTTGTGGTCGGTGGTCAGCAGCCACGAAGCGACCGAGGTGTCCGACAGGTAGTCTGCCGGACGCCCGTCGTCGCGGCGCGCGTGCGCCGAGGCGCTCATTGGCTGGTCTCCCGATTGGCGATGGACTTGATGTACGCGATGATCTTCAGCAGGTCGGGCTCGTTGATCTGGTCCTTGAACGACGGCATGATCGGCTCGTAGCCGGCCACCACCTCGCCCTGGGGCAGCAGGATCGAGTCGCGGATGTAGCGGTCGTCGGCGGTGACGAACCGGACGTCCTTGCCGTCCTGGATCGGGACCGGCTTGCCGTAGACCCCTTCGAGCTTGGGGGCGTGGACGGTCTGGCTGCCGCGGTGGCAGCCGGCGCAGTGGTGCTGGACGAACAGCCGCTCGCCCTCCTCGGCCTGCGACGGGCCGACCCCCTTCTCGGAGAGCCAGGCCTCGTAGTCGGCCGGCTCCATCACGTAGACCTTGCCGATCATGTTCGAATGGTTGGTGCCGCAGTACTCGGTGCAGAACAGGTCGTATACGCCGACCTTCGACGGCTGGAACCAGAGCGACGTGTAACGGCCCGGGAGCACGTCCTGCTTGATCCGGAAGGCCGGGATGAAGAAGCTGTGGATCACGTCCTGCGAGGTCATGTTCAGCTTCACGGGCCGGCCCAGCGGGACGTGCAGCTCGTTGGTCTCGGAGCGGCCCTGGGGGTGCTGCAGGTACCACATCCACTGCTTGCCCACCACGTCGACCTGGGCGGCGTCCGCCGGGGCCTCGTAGAGGTCGAAGAAGAGCTGCGTCGACCAGGCGTACATCAGGATCGAGAGGATCATCGGGATCACGATCCAGACGACCTCCATCGATTGGCTGTGGGTCGGCGGGTTGCTCCGGTCGACCGCGTTGCCGCGGCGGAACCGGATGCCGAAGCCCACGACCAGGACGCCGATCAGCAGCGAGAAGAAGATGAGGACGCCGACCTCGAAGAGCATCAGCGCGTCCAGCCTCGGGGCGTTGGTCGACGCCTGGCTCGGGAACAGGGGGAAGTCCCACATAGGAATGATACCTTGGTTTCAGGCCCCGGGGGCGTCGGCCGCCGCCGCCGCGTCGCCGACGCGCCCGCGGTGCTCGCGCCGGAACATCAGGAAGAGATAGAGGCCCAGCGACAGCGCGGTGAGGGTGCCGAACACGCGGAGCAGCCGGACGATCGAGAGCGTGTACTGGCCGGTCGCCGAATCGTAGTCGTAGCAGAGCAGGAGCATCGCGGCGATCTTCGAGCCCGTCCGGCCCTCCGCCGCCCGGCGGATCGCGGCGTCGACCTCCTTGGGCGGGTAGTCGATGCCGAAGAAGTACTGGGCCGCCTGGCCACCGGGCGTCAGGACCACGATCCCGGCGGCGTGCGCGTACTGCTTGGTCGCCGGGTTCTGGACGTACTGGAAGCCGACCGACTCGCAGAGGGCGTCGATCGCCTCCTTCTTCCCCGTCAGGAACTTCCAGCCCGCCTCCGAGCCGGGCCGGTCGTAGCGCTCCAGGTAGCCGGCCTTCTTCTTGGCGGCCGAGTCCGGGGTGTCCTCGGGGTCGATGCTGACGGCCACCACGTCGAAGTCCACGCCGGCCTGCAGCGGCAGCGGCTTGAGGCTCCGGGTGAGGCCCGCCAGCACCTGGTTGCAGAGCAGGGGGCAGCGGTGGAAGACCAGGGCCAGCACCACCGGCCGGCGGCCGAAGCAGGCGGCCAGCGGGTTCTCGCTCCCCTGCTCGTCCACGAACGTCGCCGCCAGCGGCGCCTGCGAGCCGAGCTTCTGCTCGAACCGGACCCGCGAGGCCGTGCCGTTGAACGAGGTGTCCGAGACGGTCGCCGGCGGCGTCCCCAGCGGCACCGGCTCGTCGCCGGACGCCGGGGACGTCGTCAGGGCCAGGAACGCGGCCGCGAGGGCCAGCGCCGAGCGGATGCGGGGCGAGGGGCGGCTCATGGCTGGGGCCCCGCGCCGGGAGCGGGCTCGCCCTCGGCGGCGGGCTTCGCCGGCTCGGCGGCCTTCTCCGGCTCCGCCCCCTTCTCCTTCGCGGGCTCGACGGCCTTCGCCGGCTCGCCCACCTTCACCGGGTTCGACGAGCCTTGCTGGGGATGGAACTCGTCCATCTTCCCCCCCCTGGGGAGCCCCTTCTCGGCCAGGATGGCGATGGCCCGCTCGATCGGGATGTGAGCGGTCTTCTTCTCCCGGTCGACCCAGCCGTACGAGTCGAGTCGCTCGCGGGCCTCGACGATCACGTCCTTCGTCTCCTTGGCCGGATCGGCCTGGAGCACCGGCGCGGGGGGCGGCGGGGCGTCGGGGAACCGCAGCGTGAGCCTCGCCTCGTTCATGGTCGCCTCGACCCCGACGAAGTAGTCCATCACGAACTTGATCGCGACGAACGTGACGAGGCAGAGCGCGACCAGGACGAAGGTGTTGAAGAGGACCCCCCTGACGTCCAGGTCGGTGTTCTCGTGCAGCTCCTTCAACTCGCGGGCGGGCTTGTAGCGGCCCTGGGGGATCATGTCCCCCTCCAGCTTGGACGGGTCGATGTGTTCGCTCACAGGACGGCGCCTCCGTTGTGCTGGTGGGCGGCCTCGTGGGCCAGGGCGTCGAGGATCCTCGGGTCGCGGAGCGGGATCAGCGGGGCCGACCGCAGCCGGCCGACGAACCCGATCATCCAGACCCCGCCGATCCCCGCCAGCGCGGCCAGCAGCCAGGGCAGGCTCCCCCAGGGGAAGCCGGCCTCGTCGGGCTTGGAGTAGCCGGGGAGGATCAGCCACGACAGGTCGACGACCCGCATGACCAGGATCCACGACGCGATCGGCAGCACCCAGCCCGCGTTCCGCTTGTGCTCGCGCTGGAGCAGGGCCAGGAACGGGGCGAAGAAGCCGAAGGCGATCAGGGCGAGGGCGACCGCGCCCCACACCCCCTGCGTCCGCCGCAGGTACCAGATCACCTCTTCCGGCAGGTTCCCCATCCATATGATGATGAACTGCGAGAACGACATGTAGGCCCAGAGCATGGTGAACGCCAGCAGCAGGTTGCCGATGTCGTTCAGCCGCCCCACGGTCAGGGCCGACTTCACCGGCTCGTAGGCGGCGTTCTGGATCGTGAACACGGTCAGGAAGGCCAGGGTCGACAGGATCGCGCCGACGACGAACATGGCCCCGTAGATCGTCGAGTACCAGTCGGGGTCGCGGGACATCGCCCAGTCGAACGCCGCGAACGACGTCGACAGGAACGTGAGCACGAGCGCCGGGCCGGCGAGGGCCGTCAGCCGGCGGCTCGGGGCCTGGTCCTCGCGGCGGTCCTGCTGGCGCGACCACGAGCCCACCAGGAAGGCGCCCAGGGCCCAGATCACGAAGTAGATCGCGGCCCGGGTCGCGAAGAAGCTCGGCTCGAGGAAGATCTTCACCTTCTGCGCGACGAGCGGGTCGGCCTCGGCCACGGTGCGGTCGGCCCAGGGGTAGGTGTACGGCAGCCCGAGCAGGATCGGGATGAACAGCACGGCCAGCACCACGATCATCGACCCGGCGGCCTCGAACGGCCGGCGGAGCGGCAGCCCCCAGCCGCCGCCCACCAGCCGGTGGAGGAAGCAGAGCCCGATCGAGGCGACCGAGATCCCCGTCCAGAAGAGGAAGGCGGTCAGGTAGGCCGGGAAGAACGAGGCCGGGAAGACCAGGGCCCCGAGCAGGCAGGCCCCCAGGCCGACGGCCGCGAACAGCACCGCGCGGGAGCGGATCGCGTCGAACCGGGCGTTCAGGTCGGGGCCCGCGAGGGCGTCAGCGGTTCCGAAGCTCATTTCGCGGCCTCCTCGAGCTGTTTCTGGTCCTCGGCGGGCAGCTCGGACGCCGCGGCCCCCTGGCTGAGCTGGAGGGCCCGGATGTAGGCGGCGATCTTCCAGCGGTCCTGCGGCGTGACGCGGGCGGCGAACGAGTACATCGCCCCGTGGCCGTGGGTGATGACCTGGAAGAAGTGCCCCAGCGGGGCGTCGACCAGGCGCTGGTCGGTGTACTTCGGCGGCGGGGTGAAGCCCCGCTGGACGATCACGCCCCGGGCGTCGCCGAGCTGGCCGTGGCACGGGGTGCAGTAGATGTCGTAGCGCTGGCGGCCGCGCTCCAGCGCGGCGCGGTCGATGGCGAACGGCGCCTCGGTCGCCGGGGCGCCGTCCTTCATCCCGGTCAGGAGGAGGTCGCGGTCCTCGACGGCCGGGAGGCCCCGCACGTCGTCGCGCGGGACCGTGCCGAGCACGAGGGGCCGGGACGAGGCACCGTCCGCGAACAGCGGGCTGGCCTCGAACGCCTCGTACCGGGGCTGGTCGTACATGTCGGTGCAGCCCGGGGCGACGGCCAGCAGCGCGGCGACGGCGGCGGCGGCGAGCCGCCCCGGCCGCCGCCGGCGGGCCGGCGCGGGCCGGACGCGGGCGGTGGTGGTGTTAGGGCGCATCGTGGGCGGGTCTGATCCCATGTGACGGACGGCTCGGTTCAGTAGGGTACGACGGAGACCGAGCGGGGCCCGCAGGTCTCCAGGAACGCCAACGTCTCCTCGGGGTCGAACAGCGGATCCCGGGACTGGATGCAGAGGAAGAAGCGGTCGTCCGACGCCAGCGCGAACGACGGGGCGTTGAAGACCGGGTGGTACAGCTTGGGCAGGCCGTTGAAGTAGAGCATGCCGAAGACCGCGGCGAACGCCCCCCCCAGCACCGTCGTCTCGAAGGTGATGGGGATGAAGGCCGGCCAGCTGTACAGCGGCTTGCCGGCGATGTCGTGGGGGTAGTAGTAGATCGCCGACCAGCACTGCAGCAGGAACCCCGACAGGCCCCCCGCCACGGCCCCGAGGAACGTCGTCCGAGGGACCTTGTTGCGGAAGTAGCCCAGGGCGTGGTCCAGCCCCTCCACCGGGAACGGCGTGTAGGCCTCCATCTGCCGGAACCCGCGCTCGTACGCGCCGCGGGTCACCTCGACCAGCCGGTCGGGGTCGTCGAACTCGGCCATCAGGCCGTAGACCTCGGGGGCCTCCTGGCCGTGGGCGTGCGGGCCGCTCATCGATTCTCCTCCCGGGCCTCGGCCGCGTCGACGCCGTGCCCGGCGTGGGCCGCGTGGGCCTCATGGTGCTTCTCGTGGACCAGCTCCCGCATCTCGGCGATGGCGATCGACGGCAGGACCCGGATGAACGCGAACAGCAGGAACGTGAACAGGCCGAGCGTGCCGAGGAAGGTCGCCACGTCCCAGATCGTCGGGCTGTAGGGCGCCCACGACGAGGGCAGGAAGTCCTCGCTCAGGCTCGTGATCACGATCACGTACCGCTCCAGCCACATCCCGATGTTCACGAAGATCGAGATCACCCAGAGCACGATCGGGTTCCGGCGAATCGCCGGGATCCAGAGCAGCTGGGGGATGATCACGTTGCAGAAGACCATCATCCGGTAGGCGTTCGAGTAGGTGCCGAACGGCCGCGCGTTCAGGAGCAGGAACTCCTCGTACGGGTTGCCGCTGTACCAGGCGATGAAGAACTCCATCGCGTAGCCGTAGCCCACGATCATGCCCGTCGCCAGGATGATCTTGGCCATGTTGTCCAGGTGGCGGTCGGTGATGAAGTCCTTCAGCCCGAACCAGGACCGCAGCGGGACCATCAGGGTCACCACCATCGCGAAGCCCGAGAAGATGGCCCCGGCCACGAAGTAGGGGGGGAAGATCGTCGCGTGCCAGCCCGGGATCACCGAGACCGCGAAGTCGAACGACACCACCGTGTGCACCGAGACGACCAGCGGGGTCGACATCGCCGCCAGCAGCATGTACGCGCTCTTGTACCGCGACCAGTGCCGCGCCGAGCCCCGCCAGCCCAGGGCCAGCGAGCCGTAGGCCATCGCGATGTACTTGTTCTTGGCGCGATCGCGGAGCGTCGCCAGGTCGGGGATCAGGCCCACGTACCAGAAGAGCGCCGAGACCGTCGCGTAAGTCGAGACCGCGAACACGTCCCACACCAGCGGGCTCCGCCACTGCGGCAGCAGCGCCATGGTGTTGGGGTAGGGCATCATCCACCAGAACTTCCAGGGGCGGCCCATGTGCAGCAGCGGGAACATGCCGGCGCAGGCCACGGCGAACAGGGTCATCGCCTCGGCGAACCGGTTGATCGACGTCCGCCACTGCTGCTTCAGGAGCAGCAGGATGGCCGAGATCAGGGTCCCGGCGTGGCCGATGCCGACCCACCAGACGAAGTTGATGATCGCCCAGCCCCACATGACCGGGGTGTTGATGCCCCAGATGCCGGTGCCGCGGAACAGCAGGTTGGCCACCGCGCCGCCGAAGAGCATCAGCAGCGAGCTGGCGATCCCCATGCCCACCGCCCAGCGCCAGTCGAGCGCGCGGGCCAGGACCACGTCGCTGATCGTCGCGGTGACGGAGCCGTAGGTGTGCCCCGGGGCCAGGACGGGCGGCAGCGGGGCGCGCCGGCCGTCGTCGTGCGGGGTCTCAGCCATGTCGCGGCTCCTCGTGCGACGGGGTTGCGGCCCCGTGGGTCAGCTTGGTCAGGTAGGTCGTCCGCGGCACCGTCCCCAGCTCCTCGAGCAGGGCGTACGACCGTTCGGACTTCCGGAGCTTGGACACCGCGCTCTCCGGGTCCAGCTTGTTGCCGAAGACGATGGCGCGGGTCGGGCAGGCGGCCTGGCAGGCGGTCGCCACCTCGTCCCCGCCGACCTTCCGGCCCTCGATCTTGGCGTTCTGCCGGGCCTCGTTGATCCGCTGCACGCAGTAGGTGCACTTCTCCATCACGCCCCGGCTCCGGACGGTGACGTCCGGGTTGTTCAGGAGCTGGAGCGACGGGGTCGTCGCCGCCGAGGTGAATCGATCGGAGTAGTGCAGGAAGTTGAACCGACGCACCTTGTACGGGCAGTTGTTGCCGCAGTAGCGCGTCCCCACGCAGCGGTTGTAGGTCATCTCGTTGAGCCCCTCCTGACTGTGCGTGGTCGCCTCGACCGGGCACACCACCTCGCAGGGGGCCTTTTCGCAGTGCATGCACGGAACCGGCTGGAAGTGGATGGCCGGGTTCTCCTTCTCGGCCTCGGTCCCCTCGTAGTAGCGGTCGACGCGGATCCAGTGCAGCTCGCGCGAGTTGAGCACCTGGTCCTTGCCGACGACCGGGATGTTGTTCTCGGCCTGGCAGGCGATCGTGCAGGCCCCGCAGCCGATGCAGCGGTTGAGGTCGATCGCCATGGCCCAGGCGTAGTCCTCGCTCTGCGGGACCGGCGGCTCCGGGTAGAAGCTGAAGTCGGGGTGGTGGTGGCCGTGGTCCCCCTCGCCGTGGTGCTTGGCGGCCTCGAAGGTCGAGACCTTCACCGGCTCGCGGCCCTCGGTGCGGTGGTGGTGCTGGGTGACGGCCAGAGGCAACCGGCGGTCGGTCGGCAGGACCTTCAGGCCGGGGCTCGACCAGGGGGCGTCGGACCGCCGCAGCTTGTTGGCGTCGAAGCCGATCCCGGTGCCGACGCGGCCGGCGCGGCCGCGGCCGTAGCCGAGGTGCACGGTCACCGTGTCCTCGGCCTGGCCGGGGGCGATCAGGACCGGGGCCTCGACGCTGGAGCTGCGGAACTCCAGCAGGACGACCTGCTGGTCCTCCAGCCCGAGCCGCTCGGCCAGCTTGGGGCTCACGAGCGCCGCGTTGTCCCAGGTCAGGGTGGTCAGGGGCTTGGGCAGCTCCTGGAGCCAGCCGTTGTTGGCGAAGCGGCCGTCCCAGATGGTCGGGTCGGGCCGGAAGACGATCTCCAGCTCGTCGGCCGAGGGGGCGGCGGGGGCCGGCCACTGGACCTTGTCGAGCTTGGGGGCGCCGGCCGCCGGCGGGGCCTCGCCCTCGGCGGGGGCGGGCAGCTCGACGACGCCGTCGCGGAGGGCCTTGCGCCAGGTCCGCTCGAACGACTCGGCCGGGAGCTTCGTCCGCCAGTAGTCGCGGACGACTTGCTGGCCGGGGACGCCGACCTGGCCGAGCAGGGCGGCGAGCACGTCGGACGCGCTTCGGCCCTGGTAGAGCGGCTCGATGAGCGGCTGCTGGAGGCTGCAGGTCCCGTCCGACGAGCGGACGTCGCCCCAGGATTCCAGGAAGTGCGCCTCGGGGACGTGCCAGTGGCTGATCGCCGCCGTCTCGTCGTTGTAGAGCCCCAGGTGCACCAGCGCGGTGAGCTTCTCGTTCTGGAGGACCTCGGCCATCTTGAGGTCGGACGGGGCCTCGTAGACCGGGTTGGCGCCGAGCACCAGCAGGGTGTCGACGGCGCCGGCCCGGATGTCGCGGGCCAGCTCGACGAGCGACGCCGTCTGGTCGACCGGGCCCCGGTCGGCGGGGGGGGCGAGGGTCAGGGTCTCGCCGATCGCGCCGAGGGCCGCGTTGATGGCGAGGCCCAGGGCGTGGACCTCGGCCGGCTGGGCGTCGCCGACGACGACGAGGGCCTTCCCCTTCTTCGCCTCCAGCTCGGCGGCCAGGGCGGCGATCGCGGCGGCGTGGGGCTCGATCCGCTTGCCGTCCAGGTCGGGCGCGCCCTCCACCTTGAGCGCCTTGGCGAGCGCCGCGGCGACGAGGAGGACGTCGGCCGAGGCGACCGGCGTGCGGCGGTCGGCGGCGGCGCCGGTGAGGGTCGGCGTGGGCTCGAAGGCGACGAGCTTCAGCGGCGACTCGGCCTCGGGGTCGCGGCGGTCGGCGAAAGCCCGGGCGTGGCGGAGGCCGACGGGGCCGCCGCCGATCAGCTCGGCGTCGAGGGCGACGACGAGGTCGGCCTTCTCCAGGTGGTAGGCCGCTTCATAGGGGGAGCCCAGCGCCAGCTCGGCGCCCTTGCGGGCGGCGTCGCGGTTGACGGGCTCGTAGCTGTGCCACCTGGCCTCGGGCATCTGCTCGCGGAGGCGGCGGATCTGGTCGATCAGCGTGGGGGAGCAGACCGATCGGGTGAGGATCCGCAGGCCGCGGCCCTTCTCGGCCAGCTTGCGCTCGCGGAGGTCGACGGCGAAGCGGAGGAAGCGCTCCCAGGTCTCGACGCCGCCGTTGCGGACGACGACCTGCGAGCGGTCGGGGTCGTACAGGCTGAGGACCTCCGCCTGCGAGAAGATGTCGGTCGCGCCCCGGCTCGCCGGGTGGCTGGGGTTCCCCTCGATCTTGGTCGGCCGGCCCATGTGGCTCTCGACCAGGAGGCCGAGGGCGTCGCCGCCGAGCGAGGTCGCCGTGGCGAAGAAGAGGGGCTTGCCGGGGACGATCAGCTCGGGCTGCTCGACGTACGGGACGATCTTCTCGGCGGGCTGGACGGCGCAGCCGGAGACCCCGGCGAGGGCGAAAGAGGCGCCCATGAGGGTCAGGAATTTGCGGCGGCTGGCGTCGTCCAGGCCGTGGATCGCGGCCTGGGCGCGGGCGGCGGCCTTGCGGGCCTGCTCGGTGAACGCGCCGTCGTCGGCCAGCTCGGAGAGGCTGCGCCAGTACCGCGGGCCGGTCGCCTCGGCGTCGGGGGCCGCGGCGTCGCGCATCAACTCGGCGAGGGTCAGCGGGGTGTCGAGGTCGGCGGGCTGGGATTTCATCATCGGTGACAAATCGAGCAGTTCGTCAACTGGCCGACCTCCACTGGGGTCATCGTGTTCGGATGGGCGCCCGGGCTCGGCTCCGCCGCCGAGGCCGCGTGGGCCGTCGAGGCGAGCTCGCTCCCCTCGGGCGGGGTCCATTCCATGTTGAAGATCTGGTCCTTGGGTCGGAGCCGGGGCTCCGGGTTGCGATGGCAGTCCAGGCACCACTCCATCGTCATCGGCTTCTCTTTCCAGGCCAGGGGCATCAGGTCGACGCGGCCGTGGCATTCCGTGCAGCCCACGCCCTTCTGGACGTGCACCCCGTGGTTGAAGTACACGAAGTCGGGCAGGTCGTGGACCCGCGTCCATTGCAGGGGATCCTGCTCCCGCAAGCTGGCCCGGACCGGCTCCAGCAGCGGGCTGCCGGTCCAGATCTGGGAATGACAGGTCATGCACGTGTGGGTCGCGGGCATCCCGGCCGAGGCCGCCGTCTCCACCGAGGTGTGGCAGAAGCGGCAGTCGATCCCCAACCCCTTGGCGTGGTGCTCGTGCGAGAACTGCACGGGCTGTTCGCGGATCACGCCGACCTGGGTCTGGTACGGGGAACGGACCAAGAGATACATCAGTCCGAGCAGGGCTCCCGGCCCGGCCGCGAGGCTGAATATGACCACGCGCGAGAGCGTGTTGGCACTCGGGTGGAAGACCTGGGGCATCGCTCGTCTCGTCCTCTTTAGGGGTTCTGTCGTGACCGATTTGAGGGAATCAACCTATACGATGAGCTAACCCTCTGCAACCTGGGAGGCCCGGGGGGCGGCCGCTTGTCAGGGGCCGCCGCGCCGGGGTACGCTCCGGCTTCGATGCGGGATCGCGGGGCTCGGGGCGCGGGTCGGGACCGTCGCCGGGGCCGTCGGGCGGGGAGGGTGAGCATGTTCGATCGAGGGGGGGACGGCGGCGGCCGTCGGGGCCGTCGACCGGTCGTCGCCACGCTCGCGCTGGCCTCGGCGCTCGTCGCCGTCGCGGCCGTGCGAGTCGGTGCCGCGGACGAACCGGGCACGCGGACGACTTCCCTCGTGGAGTCTGGTCAGCAAGGTACGTTCAACGTTGGGCTCGCCCGGGGGACCGTGACTCGGACGTTCGAGCCGACCACCGGCGGCGATGTGTCGTGTTTTGAGTATACGATCAGTTCCGACGCGACTGTAGGGGTCTTTGCGAAAGAATTTCGCGAAACGCCCCCGCCGGGCCGCCCCACGCTCGTCGAAATCGGCCTGGATCCCCGAAATTCGTCGGACCTCACGATCCTTGAAGTCGCGCTGGAGATCAAGGGGCCGGCCGGCGTCCAGCGCGTGCCGCTCGACCTGGCGCCCGGTTGGACGACGACGGAACGGCTCCTGGACTGGTCAGCGATCGGCGAACTGACCGAGGTGGTGCTGGCGATCCATCGCCGGGGCGGCCCCGGGGAGTCGTCGGGAAGGCTCTGCTTCGACGTCCGGTTCGTCCCCGTCGGCCTGCAACGGGGCCTCGGCATCAATCCCTATGGTCGGCTGGGGGCGGTCGCGCTGGCGGCGGTCTTCGCGGCCTTGCTGGCGGCGGGCGTCGCCCTCCTCCGGCGGTCGGGGCCCGCCGAGGGGCGAGCCGCCTGGACCGCCCCGAGGCCCGGCCCGCTCCGCGAGGTGGCGAGGGACCTGGCCCTGGGCGCCGGCTGGGCGGCGACCGCGCTGCTGGTCGCGGGGGTGTACGCGATCGGGACGCGCGACGCCCTGGCGGTGGGCTGGGGGGCGGCCTGGCTGGCGCTCGGGGGGGCGGCCGTCGGCGGTTGGTGGACGCTCATCCTCTCGGGGCGAGGCCCGACGGCCTGGGAGGCGTTTCGACATGCGGCGGCGGCCGGAATCCTCGCGTCGTCGTCGAGCGGCCTGGCGCTGTTGCAGCCGCCGGCCGACTGGGGGCAGGTGATCCTCCTTAGCCGAACCGGCGCGGCGGTGGCGTTGGCAGTCTACCTGCTGGCGCACGTCGGGCGTTTGGCGACGGCGGGGAAGGGGATCGGCGCGGCGGGCGCGGCTTTGCTGGCGGGGGCTCCGTACGTCCTCGGCGGGCTGACGCTGCTGGAGGCCGGGGGGCTGATGGACGCACTGGGGGGCCGGGCGACGCTCGGGGCCTTCGGGGGCGAGTCGCCGTTCCCGGCTTATCTCGGCCGGACGTTCGTGGTCTTCCTGTTCAACGTGCTGCTCGCCGAGGGGCTGGGGGCGGTGAGGGGGAGGCCCTTGCGGTCGGCCCGGGCGTTCGGGGCGATGCTGGCCGCGGCGGCGGCGGTCGCGGCGGGTCCCTGGATCGCCTCGTTCGGCTCGGGCCCGGCGCTGGCGGCGTGGTCGCCGGCCTGGCGGGCTCCGGTCGTCGTCCTCTGCGGGATGGTCGCGCAGGCCGGGCTCTGGGCCGAGGCGTACCTCTGCACGGGCCTGGCGATCGACGCCGTGAACGGCCGGGCGCCGACGGCGGCGTCGGTCCTCGCGCATCCCTGGCAGGGCGTGAAGAAGGGGATGATCTACAGCGGCACGTTCCTGGCCGGGCTCTACGTCGCCGCCTCGCTCGCGGACTGGCCGGCGTTCCGGGGGCTGCTCGAAGCCCAGCCGATGATCGTCGCGGCGGCGCTGGGCGCGATGGCCTGGCCGCTGGTGAAGACCATTTTCGAGTCGTTCGACGGCAGCCCGCCGTTCCTGGAGCGGCTGACGCGGAGCTACCGCGACCCCTGGCTCGCGACGCGGGGCGCGATGGTCGGGATCGGCCTGGCGATGGGGGTGACGGGCGCCCTCTCGGAGCGCGACCTGGCGACCCGCGCCGGGTTCGGCTTCCTGGTCGGCGCGGCGGCTTACGCGGGGGTGGACGCGGCCCGCGACGCGCTGCGGTCGGCCCTGGGGCGGGGGTCGTTGCAGGCCCCGCGCTACTACGGCGTGCGTGTGTTGCTGGGCGGGCTGATCGGGGCGGCGATCGGTTTCTACCTGGACGCGTCGCAGCTCGCGATCGTCGTCGCCAAGTTCCAGCGGTACACGTCGGTGGGGCGGACGCCCGAGCCGTTCGGGATCTATCCGCTGGGGAGCAAGTGGGGCTTCATGAACCTGGGGACGGTGCAGGGGGGGGCCGACCTCCTCTTCGCCGAGGCGCTCGCGGGGGTGCTGAGCTGGTCGACGGCGGCCTGGCTGTTCGCGCTCAACCGGACGTTCATGGCCGCCGGCTTCGAGCGCCAGGCGGCGCCGATCCGGGGGATGTTCTCGGCGGCCGGGCTGCGGCAACTCGCCGAGAACTCGATCCAGGTGGCGCGCTGGGGCCTCTGGATGTCGCCGATCATCAACTCGTTCCTGCGGCCGATGGGCGAGCCGACCTGGTACAACCAGGACGGGGCCCTGCGGACGGTCGCGGCGACCTTCCAGTCGCTGACGACCTCGCCCGACGCCTTCCGCGCGTGGTCCTTGCAGATGTTCATCTATCTGCTGGCCTACGACGCCGTTCGGGTCCTCATCTGGATCGACCACATGGGGCTGCGAGTGGCGACGCTGGTCAACCTGAGCTTCCTCGGCGTCGACGCCGGCGAGCGCAAGCTGGCCCGCTACCTGGCCCCGTCCTCGACGGCCCGCTGCATCCCCGAGGCCGTCAAGCGGTTCGCCACCTGGGCTCCGTTGCTCCTCCCCTTCTACATCCCCCGCGGGGCCGACTGGGATCGCGCCTGGAGCGCCGCCGAGACTCTGAGCGCGCAGGGCGGCGGCTTATGGGCCGACTTGCTGGCGCGGCCGCTCGGCGAACGGCTCGGCCTGCTGGCGCTCCTGGTCGTCGCCCTGAGCCTGCTCGTCGCGGCGGTTCGGCTGTTCCGGCGCCGGTTCGGCGAGCGTTCGCTCGCGACGCACGCGATCCGCAACGACGCCTATGAATTGATCGCTCGCGAGGACGGAGCGATCGTAGGTCGGGTCATCTCCAAAGATCAGGACGTCAGCCGACGTTCCTACGACACGCTCGACCCGGCCGGCCGGGCCTTCTTCGTCATCGGCGAAGACGGCGCGACGCGGCTCCTGGCCGGCAATCCGCCGGGCTCGTCGGTTCCCCGTGGAATGCCCTTGGGACCGGCCGGCGCCGGCGGCGACGCGCTGGAGTCGTTCCATGTTTGGGAAGATCCTCAGGGTGGCGACCGGCCTCCCGTCTACGTCCCGATGCGACTGTCGGTCCGCATCCCCCCCGGCGACGAGCCGGTGGAAGAGTGGACGTTGCGCCTGCTGAATGCGGAGTTCCGCGATTACTCGTTCAAGGTCGTCCCGTATCTCGAATGGGTCCTAAACAAACCCGAGGCCGACCGCAACCACACCCAGTACAACCGGCTCTTCGCCGAGATCGAGTACGTGGACGCGCTCAACGCGGTGCTGGCCTACGACAAGCATGCGAAGGCCGTCGGATTCCTGGCCGTCGATCGGAAGCCAGAGGCGTTCCTGTCGTCGCGGATGGACTTCTTAGGGCGGGGCCGGGGACTGGCGAACCCCCGCGCGCTGGAGACGCTGGAGTTCATGGAGGCGAAGGACGAGGCGTCCCACCCTACGCTCGACCCGATCGCCAGCCTGCTCGTGAACGTGACCGCCCCCGCCTTGGATACCGAAGTCCGATTTTTGATCGGTGTGGCCGACGACAAGGCCCAGGCGATCGCCTTGATCGCGAAGTATCTGGACGTGCCCGGGGCCCGCGCCGCCTCGACCGCTCGGACGCGCAAGGAGCGGCACCGGATCGGCCACGGCGAGGTCCCGCCGGGTACGCCTTCGCCCTACGCCGAGTTTTCCGAGGACGGCTCGAAGCTCCTCGTCCGCACGCCGTTCACGCCCCGGCCGTTCGACCACACGATGTCGAACGTGCTGGGGCACGTTTTGGTCGTGACCAATCGAGGGCTTCACACGTCGGCGAGCGTCAACGCCCAGCAGAACCGGCTCACGCCCGACTGGTCGGACGTCGTGACGAAGGAGGTCCCGTCGGAGGCCTTCTACCTCTTCGACCCGGCGACGGGCGAATGGTTCTCGCCGACCTACCACCCGCTGAATGATCCCGAGGCGGCGACGGAATCGGAGTTCGGAGTCGATGGCACGGCCGTTTTCCGCATGACGAAGGGGACGATCGCGACCGAGCTGACCGCCTTCGTCCCCCCCGACGAGCCGACCGGCGTCTACCTGCTGACCGTGCGTAACCGTTCCCGATCCGCCCGCCGGCTGCGGCTGGGCGTCTACTTCCAGATGGTCCTCGCCGGCCAGCCCGAGCACTCCGGTCGGCTCATCTCGAAGGTCGACGAGACCCTGGGGGCGGTCTTCTTCACGAACCCTCGAAACACCTTCCGCACCGGCCCGGGGTTCGCGGCGATCTCGGGCGAGGTCGAGAAGATTGAGACGTCGCGCGGGCGGTTCTTCGGTCGGCTCCGGGCCCTCGACCGTCCGCACTTCGTGCAGCACGGCGGGCCGGACGCGACCGCTGTCATCGACAATCGCCCGATCGCCGGATTGCTGTCGACGCTCGACGTCCCCGCGATGGGCGAGCACACGGTGGTGGTCGTGCTGGGCCAGGCCGACGACCGTCGCGCTGCCGAGGCGGTCGTCCGCAGGTTCCAGGACGTGGCCGACGCCGAGGAGTCGCTGGAAGCGACCCGCCGTTGGTGGAACGATTTCCGCGACTCGCTCCGGGTGGAGACCGAAAGCCCCGAGTTCGACGCCTACCTCGACTGGCTCAAGTACCAGGCGCTCGCCGAGCGGATCTGGTCGCGGCGGGGTTTCTACCAGGCGAGCGGCGCCTACGGCTTCCGCGACCAGCTCCAGGATTCCGTCAACCTGATCTGGGCCGACCCGGCGATCACGCGGAAACAGATCCTGCTGCACGCGTCGCAGCAGTTTTTGGAAGGCGACGTGGTCCACTGGTTCCACAGGCTGCAGGACGGCCGCACCGGGTTCGTCGGCCGCTCGCACGCCTCGGACAACCTGCTCTGGCTGGCCTGGGCCGTGGTCGATTACCTCGACGCGACCGGCGACGTCTCTCTCCTCGACGAACGCACACCCTACCTGGAGTCGGAGCAGCCCTTCGAGCCGCTGCCGAAGGGCAAGCACGGGATGGGCTTCGACCCGATCCGCTCGACGCGGTCGGACACGGTCTACGAGCACTGCCTGCGGGCGATCGACCTGGTCCTGGATCGGCGCATGGGCGCCCACGGCCTGCCGCTGATCGGCACCGGCGACTGGAACGACGGCCTCGACGAGATCGGCAGCGAGGGGCGGGGCGAGAGCGTCTGGCTCGGCTTCTTCCTCTCGTACATCCTCCAGCGGTTCATCCCGAGGATCGCGGCCCGCGACGGGGCGCTCGGCGATCACTACACCTCCCGCCTGACCGACCTGAACGCGGCGATCGAGCGGACCTGGCGGGGCGACCGCTACCTTCGCGCGATCCACGACGACGGCACCGAGATCGGCGTGAAGGGGAGCGGCGTCTGGGAGATCGACGCCCTCACCGCCGCCTGGGCCGTGATGGCGCGGATCGACCCCGAACGCGGGCGGATCGTCTTCGAGACGGCGCTCGCCGAACTGGAGCGCGACGACACGATCCTCCTTGGAACGCCGCCGCTCCGCGAGGACACGCACCCGTACCTGGGCCGCAGCAGCTGGTATCCCGAGGGGGTCCGCGAGAACGGCATGTACTGCCACGGCGTGCAATGGCTCGTCGGGGCCGCCCGGATTCTGGCCGATCAGGCGCGCGAGCGCGGGGACGGTGCGGCGGCCTCGGCCTACGTCGAGACGGCTTTGCGGCTCTGGAAGAAGGTCGCGGCCGTGTACCACGCGACGCCGGAGACGATCGAGACCTACGGCGGCCAGCCCAACAAGCAGGCGGCCGACATGGTGACGACGTTCGACCCCGGCCGTATGATCTGGAATGGCTACACCGGCGCGGCGGGCTGGATGTTCCGCCAGGCGATCGAGTCGGTCCTGGGCCTGAAGCTCGCGGCGGGGGGGGCCGACCTCTCGGCCGTCGACTCCGCCGACGAGCTGGGCGACGTCCGGGTTTCGCGAAGCGTAGGTCGGGGTTCCGCGACGAGGATCGAATCATGAGCATCGTTGCGAACGCGTTGGAGTTCTTCGGCCGCCCGGAGCGACGTCTGCTGGCCGGGCTGGCCCTGGCCATGGGGCTGGTCCCCGCGACGGCGTCGGCCGCGCCACCGGAGATCGAGCCCGGCTTCCGGTTCCCGACCGTCCCCGAGGAGCACCCGCACGCCCGGGCGCTGCTGGCGAACGCGCTGAAGTACATCGGGCCCGAGAACCGCATCTTCGACCCCGCGTCCGGCTATCCGTTCGAGGGCTGGAACCAGGACCCGGCGCGGGGGATCTACCTCCGCTCGTTCACGCAGCTGACGGCGATCGGGCAGGGCATGGAGATCCTGGCGAACGTGGCCGCCGGCGTCTGCGAGGCGCCCTTCGTGTCGCGTCGCGAGGCGCTGGCCCTGCTGGGCCGGCAGGCTCGGACGCTTCTCGTCGATCAGTCCGACCCTCGCTTGAGCGCCGACGGGCTGCTCGGCAACTTCTTGGACCTGGCGACGGGCCGGCGGCTCGGCCCGCTGACGACCGACGTGACGTGGGACAAGCTCGCGGCGGCGATCGGCGCCGGCAAGGCCGAGGCGGCCTGGCGGGGGCTCGAAGCGAAGGGCTGGATCACGCCCCGGAAGGACGGCCGAGAGGCCGCCGTGAATCGCAAGCCGGGCTTCGGCTGGGAGCATTTCAACGGCCCGCTGGAGGCCTTCGCCGACAACGCCACGAAGCAGAAGATCATGGACGTGCTCGACGAGCGGGTCGTGATGACCGTCTTCGTCGACAACGCCAACCTGTCGTCCTCCGTCGCCCGCTGCCTGGGCGCGCTGCTGCGACCCGAGGTCGCTGAAGACCCGGAGGCCGTCGCCATCCGCAAGAGCCTGGAGACGTTCCTGGAACGCCAGGCCGAGGGCTACGCCCGGCTCTACGACCCGGCCGCCGGCCAGTTCTACTTCGGCCGCGACGTGACCCACGACCGCCTCTTCGGCTGGAACGACCTGGAGGGGAAGTGGGTGACGGGCCACGTCGACTACCTCGTCAACGAGTTCCGCGGCCCCGCCACGTTCATCGTCCTGCGCTACGGGATGCCGGCCGACGCGATCGCCAACCTGGGCTTCAAGATGAAGCCCTACCGCGCCGCCGACGGCCGCTCCCGCCACGTCCTCGCCCCGTGGGAAGGCTCCGCGTTCCAGGGGCTCGGCTTCGAGCTGACGATGACCGAGCTGGAGCGGCCGAGCTGGCGGCGCCTGCTGGAGGACTTCGTCGACGTCGAGGTCGACTACTCCACGCGCCACGGCCTCCCCGGCTTCCTCTCCGAGTCGTACAGCGGCCGGGGCGAGCAGTACACCGGCTCCATCGGCATCCCCGAGGTGACCGTCGCCCCCGACCCGAGGATCACCGACGCCCCCTCGCTCTACACCATCGGCCCGGCCTACGCCGTCTCCCCCGCGAGGGTCGAGGCGTTCCTCGCCGCCCAGTGGCCCCTGATCGAAACCCTCCAGACCGACCACGGCCCCTGGGAGGGCTACCACGCGACCGAGCGCGGGCCGATCCTGTTCCAGACCTCGGCGCACACGTTCTCGCTGATCCTGGGCCTCCTGGGGACGGCGTCCGACAACATGAAGGCCTACCTCGAATCCAGGGGTCTGCACGAAAACCTGGAGAGGATCTTCCGCCCCGGCGCGGGCGCCGACCTGCTCGCCGAGCCGGCGGCGGTCTTCGCCTGGGACGCCCCCGCGAACCCGCTCACCTCTCGTCGCGACGACCAAGGCTTCCACGTCGCCAGCCCGAAGGCCGCCGAGCCGGGCGTCGCCTTCGTCGCCCCGGCCGACTCGGGCGTGGATCTCTCGGGGACCGTCCTCTCCCTCCGCTACCGCCTCAAATCCCCGGCCGCCCCCGCGAAGATCGCCCTCAAGCCGGTCAAGACCGAGACCAACTCCGCCGCCGGCCTGATCGCCACCGAGCTGTTCGTCGAGCTGGCCCCGTCCAGCGACGAGGCCGAACTCCGCATCCAGCTCCCGGCGACGCCCGGCCTGGCGCGAATCAAGGAGGTCGTCCTCTCGCTCGGCCCCGACGCCAAGGGCCGGCCGCTGGAGTTGTCCATCCTCGGCCTGGCCGCCTCCCCGCCGCGCTGATCGCGGGCCGTCGAGACGTTCGAAGTGGGTCGCACGCGGCGAACCCTCATACGGCGTCGGTCGTGCGGTTCGATCTTCTCCTCACGCCGATTTCGGATGTCCATATGGAGTCTGGTCATGATCGGCCGCGAACTCGCGCTTTATCGGATGGTCTCGGCCGAGGAGCTGAAGAACCTCGTCAGTGAACTGGGCGGCCGTTGGCACGTCGGAGAAGGCGGGTGCTGCCAGGGAGTCCTCGATGACGCCGGCGCGCTTGTGTGGCCTTATCCCCCCTATCCGATCGACCGATTCCCTTGCGAGCCGGAGCACCTGGCGATCATCGCGGATCACGCGACGAGCGAGCTCGTGAGCGTCCTGGAGATCGGCGTCAGCCATAACGAGGGCTCCCAGGAGCTGGCCTCGCGGGTGATCGAGATCATGCTCGGGCGGTGGGGCGGGATCGAGATCGATGAGGAATGGTTTTGCACGCCCGAGGACGCGGACTGGTTGGCGAGGTGGGACGAGGCCCGCCTCGGGCTCTGAAAATCCTCGATCCTCGCCCTGCCTGCCTCGCGGCCCTGAGCCTCGCGGGCGGAACTCGGGGAGGGGGGGAGGGGCGACCCGTCCCGCGGACCCTGGTCCTGCTGCCGCGTCAGGACCCGACCTGCAGGGTGTAGCTCTCGATCCCGGAGTTTCGGAGAGGGGGCCGCCGTACGCTCGTGGTCCGGGCGGCCCGCCCGGACGTGGGAGCCTCGACGCCCGGGCGGGCCGCCCGGGCCACGGAGGGTCGCACGGGTCCGGATCACGGCGGGGCGGCCGGGCCGGCCGCCCCACGGGAGGCCCCGGAAGTCCCGTGCGAGCGGAGGGCCGACGAAACCCCGGGATCGAGAGCTATACCCCGACCTGCATGGGGTCGACCCCCAGCCGTGCGGACTTTAGGATGATGAATGATTCTTCATGGTCAATCGGGAAGGGCAGCCCCTCCGGTTGGTCACCAACGTCGTCACGCGCCGGGGGGCCTCCCTCGCGAGGTCGGCTCATGAACACGATCGACTACATCTACCGCTTCGACCCCGAAAAGCCCTCGGCCAAGCCTCCGCCGCGCGACGAGGAGGCGGCGCGTCGGGTCCTGGAGGACGGCAACCGGCTGTTCTCGCAGTGGATGGAGAGCTGTCGGACGCGCACCCCGTCGCGGGGCGAGCCGCGCTACATCGTCTCGTGCAACGGCCTGGAAGTCGGCATGCCGCGGACCTACGGCGAGATGCCCCGGCAGTCGCCGTTCGCGGTGGTGGTGGGCTGCTCCGACGCCCGCGTGCCGACGGAGATGCTCTTCGGCCAGGGCTTCAACGATCTGTTCGTGATCCGGGTGGCCGGCAACGTGATGGGCGACGTCTGCCAGGCGAGCGTCGATTTCGCGCTGGCGAACCTGAGCGAGAGCGTGCGGGTGGTGGTGGTCCTCGGCCACAGCGGCTGCGGCGCGGTGACGGCGGCGGTGGACGCCTATCTCCGGCCGCTGAAGTTCTGGTCGAAGACGGTCACGCCGATGCTGCGGTCGCTCACCCAGAGCCTCTTCGTCGCCGTCCGCGAGGCCGCGAACGGCCTCAAGGAGGTCTGGGGCCACGACGCGGCCGACGCGCCGGGGTATCGGGAGGCCCTGATCGAATCGGCCGTCTGCATCAACGCGGCCCAGGCCGCCTTCGGCCTCCGCCAGGAGGTGGAGGGGACCGGCAAGTGGGAGGTGGAGGTCCTCTACGGCGTGCACAACATCCGCAACCATCAGGTCTGCATGCCCGTCGACCCCTCCGCCCCGCGTTGCGACGAGAACGTTCGACTCGCCTCCGCCCCGTCGAACCCCAAGGAGTTCCACGCCCTCGCCGTCCAGATGGCGCGCATCCTCAAACGCGACGATCCCTGCCTCGCCCCCAAAACGATCGCCCCCCCCGTCGAGGTCGCCCCCGTCCCGGGCGAGGCCGTTTCCGGAACGCGTGTCCAGTAATACGCCGCGCCTCGTGGCCATGGCCGGGCTCTCGACCCGAACGCCGGGATCGGCCGCGTCGATGACCCGGATCTGCCAGGCGCCGTCGGCGAGGGGTGCGAGCCTGGCGCGGCTCATCGGCTGCGGTGGGCTCTGCACGCAGGGCATGGCCTCGCGCGACGGGCCGTTTCAGGGCACGTTGCGGTCGAGCTTCAGCAGGAGCCGCTCGACGCGATGGACGACCTCGACGTCCTTGTCGCGGAGGGCCTCCTCCAGCGCGGGGACGGCGGCGGGGCCGAGGGTGAAGAGTCGCGCCTCCGCCTCTTCGCGCGACTTCCAGGCGGGGTCGCCGAGCTGCTTGACGAGCACCTTGGCGCGGTCCTGGAGTCGCGGGTCGACGCCGTGGATCACGATCAGCGGGACGCGCGTGAGCTTCTTCGGGGTCGGGAAGACGTCGAGGGGCACGGCCTCGTCGATCGCCTCGCGGGAGATCCGGGCCAGGACGATCAGCTCGCCGGGCTCGAACAGGTCCTTGGCGTAGCGTTCCAGCAGCATGGCGACGAGGTCCTTGCGGAGACCCTGGCCCTCCAGCCGGCGGGCCAGGGCGTCGCGGGTAAACTCGCGGTACGAGGGGTCGGGCCCCTTGAGGGGCTGCGACATGCCGAGCTTGACGGGGGGCCCCTCGACGGGGCCGCCGGTCTTCTCGGCCGCCTCGGCGAGGCGGGCGGCGGTGGTGACGAACAGCCGGCCCTCCTCGGTGACGCGGTAACTGAGGCCGACGCCCCCCAGCAGGTCGGCCAGGGCGTCGCGCGCGGGGACGTCGGCCGCTTTCAACTCCGTCGGCTCGTCGACCTTGATCTTCTCCTTGGCGAGCGTCTCGTCGTCGAACTGCAACCGGAGCCGGGCCTGCTGGGCGACCATCCCCAGCAGCTCGCGACGGGGGGCCGACGCGACGGCCAGGCTGATCGGCCGGTTGAGGAACTGGTCGACGCGGGCGCGGATCTCGGCGTCTCCCTCGGCGGGCAGGGGGGCGGGGGCGTCGTCCTTGGGCTTCTTCGGCTCGGCCTTGTCGGCGTCCTTGAACAGCTCCTCGGCCTGCTTCGCGGGGTCGGGCTTCTCAGCGGCCTCGCCCTTCTTCTCGGCGGCCTTCCCCTCGGCCTCGGCCTTACCGCCGTCGGCGTCGACGGCGGCCGCGCTGGGGAGTTCGTCGAGCCAGCCGACGCGGAATCCGTCCTGGGACGGCGCGATCACGGCCACGTCGACGAGGCGGCGGTTGGTCATGTTTTGCAGCGTGTATTCATCGGGCCCGCCCTTGACTCGCACGGGGATCGGCAGGGTCAGCTCGGCGTCGTAGGCGAGGAACCGCTCGAAGCGCGACTCGTTCCGGAGGTAGAGCGCCGACGGGGTCGTCCGAAGCGCGGCCAGGACGCCGCCGTCGTCGGGGAGGTAGCTGGGGGGGATGCCGGCGGGGGGCTCGGCGGTCAGCTCGGAGCCGAACCAGCGGATCCGCCCGGTGTGCTCCTTGCCGGCCGGCCAGTGGGCGAGGAAGCTCCCCTTCTTGATCTTCAGGTCTACGTCCAGGTCCCGGCAGGGGTCGCCGAAGAACTGGACGAAGCCGACCGGCGCGATGGGGAAGCGTCCCTCCAGATCCTTGTCGTCGAGCTTCGGCCGGCTCGTCCCCACGACGCCGGGCAGGGCGTTGCGGTAGAACTTGGAGGCGTTGAGCGTGGTCTGCGACGGGTTGCCGACCCAGATCGAGACGTCGACCACCTCGACCGGCGATTGCGCCTCGGTGTCGTCTCGCGGCTTCGGAGCGGGCTCCTCGGCGGCGGCGGGGGAGACGATCGAGAGCGTGAGGAGCGCGACGGTCAGGCGCAAACGCATCATCATCGGTCGGCCCTCGGATCGGTGGCGGCCGTGCTGGGCCCGGCGGCGCGGAAGAGTCGGGCGTCGGCCCAGATCACGCGGTCGCCCGCGTCCTGGCCGGCGCCGAAGTCGACGACGAGCTTGAGCTGCGAGGCCCCCGCGACGCGGAGCTTCAGCGGGACCGGCGGGGCGTCGGCCCGCAGGTCGGGCTCGGCGTAGAGTTCCTGGTCGTCGGCGAGCACCCGGCAGGCGACCCGGCCCTTGCCCCGGGCCTCGTCGTCGAAGCCGAGCAGGGCCTCGAAGGTGTCGTACCGGCCTTCGAGGTCGTAGGTCAAAATGCAGCGCGAGTGAACGGCCACCCCGCGCTCGTGGATCCGCCCGTTCATCTTGAGCTTGCCGCCGGTCAGGCCGACGTCGCGACGCCAGGGGGATTTGCGGCCGAAGAACGGCGTCTCCTCGACCCGGCTGGGATTCAGGTCGGACAGGTACGTCATCTTGCCGCCCCGGAACCGGACCTCCTGGACGTCGGCCGCCGGGAGCTTCAGCTCCTCGCCCCAGGGGGCCTCGACCTTCCAGACGGCCGGGTCGATCGACTTCCAGCGCCCGGAGACGGCCACGCCGCCGGGGAGGAGGAACGTCGATCGCAGGTCGTCGACCGCCGGGGAGGGCCGCGAGGCCAGGACGAAGCCCTCCACCTGTTTGACCGCCAGAGACCGCGACTTGCCCTGGTAGAGGAAGCGGAGGCGGCCGTCCTCGACCGCCTCCAGCACGCCCGCGACCGGGACGACCTCGCCGGCCTTCGACTGGGCCAAAAGCAGGTCCTCCGAGCCCCTCGCCTTGAGGCGGCGGGCGAACGATTCGGGGGTCTCCTTGCGGTCGGCCGGGCTCAGCTGCACGCCGGCGATCCGCGAGAGCGGGATCTTCAGTTCGTCCTTCCAGGGCGTCGTCAGCCGGAGCGCGTCGGCGGACACGCCGCCGAACTTGCCGAACAGCTTCTCGTCGCCTTCCAGGTGGACCCAGGCGTCGGGCGATTCGACGACCTCGGCCTTCTCGTCGACGGCGAGCTTGGGGTCGGAGTGGCCGTCGGCCTGGAAGTTCGCCGAGGCGGCCTGGCCGTCCTCGTAATTCACGTTGATCGAGAAGCTCTTCTGGAAGCAGTCGCCGGGGGGCGGTTCGAGGAAGAGGTCGGCCGTGGGGTCGGTCCCGGTGCGGCGGAGGATCAAGGGCCAGCCCGCGCCTCCGGACGCTTCGAGCTGCCAGCTCGTCGCCCCCTTGTCGGTCTGGCAGTTGACCATGACGTTCTGGATCTTGGCCGCGCGGAGGCCGGACAGGCCGATCTGGATGTCGCGGACGCCGTTCTTCTTGGCCTCGACCTTGACGGGAGGCTTGACGATCGTGGTCCCGGGCGGGGGGGCCGCCACGTCGTCGCCGGGCTCGGGCTTCTTCCCCGCCTCGGGCTTCTTGGCGGCCTCGGCGGCGGCTTCTTCGGGGGAGGGCGCCCCCTGGGTGAAGTCCAGGTTGGGCTGGCCGAGGAACCGCGCGGCGAAGGTCGGCTGGCGATCGAAGCGGATTCCCGCAACCTCGTCCATCGGGATCCGGGCCTTCGGCTCGGGGGGGGCGGCGGGCGCGAAGACGTCGGCCGGCAGCCCGCCCTCGGCGGTCGTCGATGTGGTCGCTGCGGCGGGAGACGTCGCGGGCTGGGCGGGGGTCGCGACGCGGGTTTCCGTGACCGTGACGGCACCGACGACCGGGGCGGGGGCGTTGATGACCACCGCCCCCTGCGCCTGCACGACGACGCCTGCGGGCATCGCTTGAGCCCGCGCCCGAGCCCGGGCGGCGAGCATCTGCGCCCGGGCCTCCGCCGGCATCGCGGCGGCGGTGGGGGTCGCGGACGCGGCCCCGGGCGTCGCGGCGGATGCGGACCCGACGACGAGCTTGCCGTCCTCGATGGCGGAGGGCTCGCCGTAGACGACCTCGTCGAAGACGGTGCGGACGGCAGTCCCCAGGCCGGTGATCCGATCGGCGCGGACGGAGAGGTTCTTGAAGACGACGCCGATCGGCCCGGCGCCGTTGCGGTTGGTCGCGAACAGCTTCACGGCCATCACGTCCTGCGGCTGGACGGTGAGCTGGCCGAGATAGCGGGGCTCGGCCGACTTGGCGTCGACCACCCGGAAGCGAAGGGTCTGGCCCTCGCGGGTCAGCTCCAGCCGGAACGCCTCGCCCTCGGCGGGGAAGGTCCGGCGCGGGGGGGCGGCGGGCTTGCCGCCGGGCTGGCCCATGACCATGCCGCCGCCCATCACCACCATGCCCATGCCGTTCTGGATGATCACGCGATTGCGCATCATCATCATCGCCTGCTGATTCGGGTCCATCCCGCCGGCGGCGGCCTTCTCGATTGTGCGATAGACCGACGCCCCGCCGGGCTCGACGACGCGAAGGAACGTCGCGTCGGGCTGGTCGATCGAGCTGAAGGCGATCGCCAGCCCCACGGCGACGCCGTCCTCGGTCCCGGCCTTGGGGAGGGACCTGGCGACGAACTCGGCGGCGATGGTGAAGTCGCCGCCGAATCGGAGGGCCTGGGGGGTCTTCCAGCCGGTCTCGGCGGCCCCCGGGTCGACGACGACGCGGAGGCCGTCGCCTTCCCGCTTGAGGGCCTTCTTGTCGCCGTACCCCTCCGCGTCGAGCGCGGCCTGGTCGAGCTTCCGGGCGTCGAGCGCGCGGGCGTATTCGACGGAACCGGGAGCGGCGGCCGTCGTCGCGAGGGCGAGCGCGAGCAGTGGGGTCGCAAGCATGACTGCGGACCTCGAAGTAGGCGTCGGGATGCGGCGGCCTGGTGGACCGGGGTCAGGGAGTCTTGGGTGCCTCGGCCGGGGCTTCGGCCGAAGGCTCGGTCGAGGCGGCCGACTGCTCCTCGGCCAGGCGGCGGTAGTACCGCTCCAGGACCGTGCGATACTCGGGGGGGAAGCCCTCGGACATGGACTGGAGGATGCGGTCGCGCTCGCGAGGGGTGAGCTTGGCCCACTCCTTGTCGCTCGCGCCGGCGTCGACGAGGTCGCCGATGCCGCCGGTCCCGCCGTGGGGGTTCGAATCGGCCGCGGGCCGGGTTGGGCGGTTCGAGGCGATGCCGTTGCGGCAGCCCTGGCACTGCTTCTCCAGCTCGGCGATCAGCTCGTCGAGGCCCCGGAGGACGGCCTTCTGGCCCTTCTGGGTCGGGTCGCCGGTGACCGTCTTGGCCAGCGAGTCGACGACGACGTCCATCCGGCCGACGATCGCCGTCATCGTGGGGGGTGCCTTCTTCTCCGGGATCGGAGCGGCGGCGACGGACGCCGAGGCGGCCGCGCCGAGGGTCGTCAGCGCGGCTCCGAGGATGCGTAGGCTCGTCTTCATGGCGTCATCCCTTCGGGTCGGTTTCGGGTCGGGTCGGTACGGTCCACGTCGGGTCATTCGGGCTTCGCGGGCTCGGCGTCGGCCCCCGGCTGGGGCGCGGGGCCCTCGACGCGCTCGGCGATGCGGGCCAGGGTGTTCAGGATCTCGCCCTGGCCGGACTCCAGCTCCTCGATCTCGCGACGGAGGGCGGGGGGAAGGACTTCCTCGGCGGGGCGGCCCTGGTCCACCTTCACGGTGTCGTCGTTCAGTCGGGCCTGGAGCATCCGGATCATCTTCAGCTCGGCGATCAGGCGGTTCAGCTCCCGCTCGCGCTGGCGAAGGTCCTTCGGCAGCGGGGTGCCGGGCTTGGGCGGCGTCGAGGGGGGGAGGCGGCGGAGGGCCTCGGCGAGCGCGAGCAGGTCCTCCTCGATGCGCCTCTCCATGCGGACGGTGGGCTCGGACGGGTCCCCCTTCTGGAGCAGGATCCGGACGGTCCCCATCTCGCGGTTGATGACGCGGAGGGCGGTCGGCAGGGCGATGCCGAATTCGGTCTCCTCGGTCAGGGCGCGGAGCTGGTCGATCCGACCGGCCAGCTCGTCCTCCTTGGGGGCGAGACCGGTGACGAGGAGGAGGGCGGTGCGCGAGTTCTGGGCCACGCGGGGGGCCTGGCTCTCGGTGGTCTCGCGGATGGAGACCTGGATCTCGTGCATCTCGGCCAGCTCGGCGAGGATCCGCGAGAGCAGCTCGGTCCGCAGCTCGACGAGCAGGGCCTCGGTCGCCTTGTCCAGCTCGCCGCTCGACTTGACGAGGTGCTTGAGGGCCTCGTCCTGCTTGACGGCGGCGGGGTCGGCGGCCTCCTTCCCGAGCTGGCCCTCGGCCTCGCCCATCGCGGCGGAGGCGCGAATCAGGTCCTTCTGGAGCGCGACGCCCTGGTTCCCCAACCGGGCCGAGGCCGCCCCCAGCGCGTCGGCCGCCTCGCGGTTGCGGGCTTGGTCCTTCTCGAACTTGGCGAACTCCTCCTTGCTCGGCTTGGCCTCCTTGGCCTCGACGGCCTCCCGCGACCAGGCCAACTCGCGGCGCTCCTCGGCGACGATCCGGGCGAGCCGCGCCTGGGTCTCGCGCAACTGGCGGAGCCGGGCCAGCTTCATCTGGAAGTCCAGGTCCTCGGCCAGCAGCAGGCGGCGGAGGTGCTCGAGCTTGGCGAGCATCTCGCGGACCTCGGTCTCGGCCTTGGCGAGCTGGGCGTCGCTCAGGAGCTTGCGGGCGTCCTTCATCTGCTGGAGGATCAGCTCCTCGCGCGAGAACTTCAGCGCCAGCTTGAGTCGCGAGGCGTTCTCGGGCTCCAGGCTGCGCAGGGCCTCGGAGAGCCGGAACATCCGCTCCTCCAGCTCGTTCATCTGGGCCGCGACGTTCTCCTGCGTGAACCCGATCGCGTCGCGGTCGGAGACCTTCGGGTCGGCCCCCGGGTCCTTCCTGGGCTCCTCGGCCTTCTTCGCGGCCGGCTTGTCGGCGGGCTTGGGCTCGGCCTTCTTCGCGGCCGGCTTCTCGGCCGGGGCGTCGTCGAAGACGTCGCCGGCGTCCTGGGCGCGGGCGGACCCGGACCCGGCCCAGGCGAGGGCCAGGGGCGCCAGGAGGAGGAGGAGCCGCGAGGGGCGGCGGCGATCACGGCTTGTCGTCATCGAAGACCTCCTGGGCGCGGGACTCGCGGGCCTGCTCGGTCTCGCGCAGGACCTTCTGTTCCATCTTGATGACCTCGGCCACCTGGTTGACGACGTCGACGAAGCTCTCCCACTGCGACATTTGTTCGAGGATGGTCTTCATCGTTGTAACAACCTCGGCGTGCCGGCGTCGAGCTTCATCCTTGGCCGGTCCGTTGCGGTCGGCGGCCGAGGCGAAGGCCTGGAGCGACGCCTGGAGCTGGGCCATCGGCCCCGAGGCCAGGTTCCGCAGCGGGTCGACCACGCCGTGCTGCAGCAGCCGCTGCGACTTCGGCGAGCCGACCTGGTTGAGCTTCATCTCCTGGAGGGCGTCGGCAACGCGGCCGGCGATCTGGCCGAGCTGCCGGCCCGCGCCCTGCTCGGCGCGGGCCATGGCGACGATCTCTTCGACCTTCGGGTCCCCTTCCAGCGCGGGGGTCTGCTTCTCGGTGGCCTCCAGGATCGCCAGGAACTTGGCCCGCTCGGCGCGCTGGCGGATCAGGATCTCGTAGAACAGCTCGTCGGGCGAGACGACCGAGAAGGCGAGGACGCCCGATCGGCCGGTCTGCACTCCTCGGGCGCACTGGTCGTCGGCCTCGGCGGTGAACCGCAGGACGGCGCCCACCGGCGGCGGGTCGGACTGGAGGGCCACGTCGTGGCGCGCCTGATGGTCCAGCGTGGGCCGCGCGGGGTCGGACTCGAACGGGATGGCGATCGTCGACCGCTTGGTCTGGGCCTCGGGCTTGCCGGCGTCGGCCTCGCCGGCGATCACGCTGCGGTCGGCCTGGATGCGGAGGGCGGCCAGGCCGAAGTCGTCGGTCGCGGCGAGGGTCAGGGGGATGGTGGCGACCGGCGTCACGCGACCGCCGACGCCCATCGCCCGCAGCGTGACGCGGGGCTCGCGGTCTCGCAAAAGGCCGACGGATAGGAACGACGGCTTCGAGGTCAGCCCGGTCTCCGACGAGGTGAGGACAATTTCCAGCGTGACGGCCTCGCGGAGCGTCCAGGTGGTCGTGAAGGTCCGGCCGTCGGTTCGGGTGAGCGGGGGTGCCGCGCCGGGGTTCACGATGATCTTCGCATCGGAGAGTTCCTGGGTCCCCTCCAGCGTCAGCTCCACCTCGCTGTCGGGGAGGAAGAGGAGTCGCGAGGGGGCGTCGTCCACCTCGCGGGACTCGGGGTCGGCGGTGCCGGGCTCCTTCACGCGGATCCGGGTGCGGGCCAGGGCGGGGCGGTCGACGCGCTCGATGGGGATCGGCCCGAGCCAGTCGTCGCCGCCGGTCAGCTCGAAGGTGGACGAATCCGAGGACGGCGGGAACTCGTACTGGTAGCGCGACGGGGCCGTCTCGGTCATGGTCGCCGACCTTGAAGGGCCCTGCAGGGCGCGCTCGCGGACGGTCACGGCCCCGGGCGCCCGGGAGGTCTTCGGCTTCGAGCGGAGGAGAAGGGGGGGCTCGCCCCGGCCGCCGACGGACCAGCGATCGGCCGTCGGCTCGATCAGGGGGAGGTCGCTGCGCACTTCCACGAGCGTCCGCTCGTCGCGGGGGGCGATGAGCCGGCCGCGGGCGTCCAGGCCCATGACGGTCAGGTAGGTCTCCTGCGGCCAACGCTCCTCGGAGCCCCGCAGCCAGCGGGCGAAGCTGAGCCGCGCGGCGTCGGGGTCGATGGTCGCGAAGGCGACGGGGACGATCAGGGCGAACGTCCCGAGCGCGGCGTAGGCGATCGTCCGGCCCGGGTTCCAGAGCTGCGTCCAGTCCGAGGATCGCAGGGCTTCGGACGCGCGACGGACGGCCAGGCGGATCATGGCCGGCGACGCGTCGCTCCCTTCCTCGTCGAGCAGGCCGGGGAGCTGCAGGACGTCGGCGACCTGCTGTCCCAGGCCCGGCCGATGGCGGTCGAGCGTCAGGGCCAGCGACAGCTCGTCCAGCCGCGCCGGGGCGAGGCGTCGCGAAGCCCGGACGTAGACGAGGGCCGCGACCGCCGCGAGGGCCGTCGCCAGTAGGGCCAGCCGCGCGGCGAGGCCCGGCCGGAGCGACCAGTCGAGCAGGACGAGGGCCGCGCCGGCGGCGACCGCGATCGCGAGGGCTTCGGCGAGGACCTCCAGGGCGAGCTGCGACCGCAGCCGACGTCGCAGCCGCGAGAGTTCGGCCCTCAGCCGGCCTCGGGCCTCGGCGATCGTGGCGTCCGTGGTCGTCGCTTCGTTCAGGGTCGGCACGATGATGGTTTCCTATCCTCGTTGATCCGCGTCCCGCTCAGACCAGCCGGTATCGCTTGCGGAGGAGCCATTCGGCGGTGAGGCCGACGACGATGATGCCGAAGAGCAGGGGGGCGTCCCACAGCTCGTCGCGGTTCTCGATGGTCCGGGTCACCTCGCGCATGGGGATGGCGGCGTCGAGCTGGTCGACTTCGGACAGCTCGAACACCCGACCGCCGCTGAGCCGCGCCAGGTCGGCCAGGAGCGGGCGGTTGAGCGCCGGCTCATCGATCTCGCGGCGTGGGGGCTCGACCCGGAAGGCGGTCGTCGAGACCCGCGCCAGGTCGCCGCCGCCGCCCAGGTCGGGCGCGGACGCCGGGGCCACGCGGAGCGAGTACGCGCCGGCCTGCTGGGCGGGGAACTCGGCCGTCGCCAGCCCGGGGTCCTCGGGCGACTTCTCGAACCGGATCGGCTCCGGCGGCTGGCCGGCCGCCTCCAGCTCTGCGACCAGCTCCGACGCCTCGGCGAGCGCCGCGGGGTCGGAGTAGCGGACCGAGGCGTGGACCCGGTCACCCACGCGATAGAGGCTCTTGTCCAGGTGGACCTGGAACGGGAACCGGCCGCCGAGCGCCTTGTTGCGGCCCACGCGGTCGACCAGCCGGGCCCAGAAGCCGTCGAAGTAGTCCTCGCCGAGATACCGCCAGCGGTAGGTGCTGTCGAAGCCGATGAACACGGTGCGGCCCGGCCCGTAGAGCTGCGAGGCCAGCAGGACGTGGCGGCCGTTCTGGTTGGCCATCCGGGGGTCGCCGTGACGGGCCAGCACCACCGCGCCGGGGCGGGCGCGGGTGACGGGGAAGCTCCAGTACATGCCGGGCAGGCTGGTCAGCGCGGCGCGGTTGCGGATCGGGTCGGGGTGGAACTCGAACACCGGGTCGCCCCGCCCTTCGGGGGTGAGGTCCAGCGTGTACGTGTTCTGAGTCGTCAGCCGGACCTCGGCGTCGCTGCGGAACAGGCCCGGGTCGCGGACCACGGGGAGGATCCTGGTCCAGTCGCCCCCCGGCGACTTGGGGTCGACCGCCTCGAAGAGCTGCTGCGAGAACTGCTCGCCGGCGATGAAGATCAGGCCGCCGCCGTCCTTGCCCACGAACTTCTGGATCATCTCGGGCCACTGCGGGCCCATCGCCTTGATGTCGGGGTCGACCAGGAGGAGGGCGTCGTAGCGGGCCAGCTCCTCGTCGTTGTTCGGCAGCCGGGTGATGGGGCGGTCGCCGGGCTGGCGGAAGCCGGGGTCGGCGTGCTGGAGCCAGCCGGCGAACTCCACCTGCTGGTCGCGCATCAGCGCGTTGCGGAGGAACTGGACCTCGGGCGAGGGGCCGCCGGCGATCAGCAGCACGCGGATCTGACGCCGGACCACGCGCGACGCGGCGGTCGCGACGTTGTCGTCCTCGGTCAGCTCGGGGCCGGCGTCCTCGACCCGCGCGCGGTATTCGTACTGGCCGACGACGGCCGGGACCACGCGGAACGTCGCGCGCTTCAGGACCCCGTCCTCGCCCAGCACGACACGCTGGGAGCCGACGGGCTCCCACGCCCCCTCGTTGACCCGGCGTTCGAGGACGACCGAGGCGTCGGCGTCTCGCAGGCCTCGGGACTCGACGACGACCGATATCGTCGTCGGGTCGCGGGCGAAGACGACGGGGTCGACCTGCAGCTCGGCCAGGCGGATGTTCCTGGGCCCCTCGTCGGCGCCGGCGGCGATCGCGAAGATGGGGATCTTCTGGCGGGCGGCGGCCTCGACCACCCGCGCCGGGTCCTCGCCGGCGTTGGACCGGCCGTCGGTGGCGATCACCAGGCCGGCGACCGGCTGGCCGCGATGCGCCGCGAGCACCCCGCGCAGGGCGTCGCCCAGCGGCGAGACGGAGAGCTTCGGCCGCACGTCTTCGAGCTTCCGCGCCCTCGCGGCGTCCCCCCCGCCGGGGCGGGCGGCCGACTCCAGGTCGTAGACGAACAGGTCGCGGCCCTTCGCCAGGGCCTCGACGTTCGCCCCCAGGACCTTCTGCACCAGGTCGAGCCGGGGCGACTCCCGCAGCCGATCGACGGGCGACTTGCCGTCCTTCGACTCGACGCCCAGCTTGGCGGCGATCGCGGCGGCCTGCGAGTCGTCGGTGTACGGGTCGGAGAACCGCATGCTCTCCGAGTCGTCCAGGATCAGGGCCAGTCGCGACGGGTCCTGCTCGCGGCGGACGAAGACCAGGACGGGTTCGATCAGCATGACCCCGAGCGCGGCGATCGTCGTCAGCCGGAGCGTCGCCAGGAGGACGCGACGCGACAGGCTCAGGTCCGGGCGGCCCCAGCGAGCCAACCGCCAGACCAGGAACGCCAGCGCGAGCGCCCCCAGCGCCAGCCCGACCGCCGGCGCGCCGTGCGGCAGCGACGCGAATTCGAGCCGCACGTCGTCCGGGGGCGTCATCCCGGGCGACGTCGCCTCGATCCCCAGGAGGTATTGCCAGAGTCGATTCATCCCGCGTTCCATCCTCGTTCCAGGGGACGCCCCACCTCGCCGCGCTCGCCTTCGTCTCAACGGGAACGGCCGACCCAGGCCGCGAAGGCCGCCTCGGCCACGAGCAGCACCAGAAGGGCCGTCGCCAGGTCGCGCCAGATCTCGCGGCCGGTCGCCGCGAACGAGGAGGCGTCCCCGCGGACGGCGACCTCCACGTTCAGGGGCCGCATCAGGGTCTTCAGCTCCTCGGCCTCGATCCTTTCCAACCGGCTCTCGCGGACGTCGGGGTCGGCCGCGAAGACGTCCTCGCGAGAGCCGAGCGGGCCCTCCTCCCAGGAGAGCCGATACACCCCCGCGCGGCGGGTGTCGGGGACGTCGATCCGCACGGCCGGGCCGCGGTCGTCGGCCGGGTCTTCCGGCAGGGGCACGGCCGAGAGCGAGACCGGCTCGGCCCCTTCGGGGGGCGTTAGCCGGGCGTTCGAGACCTCGTGGCTGGAATGGACGACGCGGCGGATCGGGTCGCCGGCCGTGACGGTGTTGGCCGTGGTCGTGGCGCGGGCCGCCCCCTTCGCCGCCTCGCGGATCGCCAGCACGAAGCTGGGCTCCACCGGCCAGTCGTTGCCGGCGCGGTCGGCGGTCGTCGTCCAGAGCAGGACCCGGCCCTCGCCCACCACCCGCTCGGCCACCGCCGCCGAGCGGTCGGGGTCGTTCCAGCGGGCCAGGACGCGCGCCTGGCCCCGGTCCTTCTCGTCGGCCTTGTACCGATCTCCGCCTTCGGTTTCGCCGCCGGCCGATTCGTCGACGGTCGCGATCCAGCGCACCGGGACGCGCTCGAAGGCCGACGCTTTCAGCTCCAGCAGCTTCTCCAGGGGCGACGGCCGGACGAGCTCGATCACCAGGCCCCGGAACGGCTGGTCGGAGGTCGCCTTGAACGGGAACGGCAGGATGCGCTCTCCGGGTCGGTCGAAGAGGTCGTTGTAGAGGCCCAGGTCGATCCGGGCACCGGCGAAGATCATCAGGCCCATCCCCTCGCGGACGAGCTTGCGGATGCGGTCGGCCTGCTCGGGCGTCGGCGCGGCGACGTTCGCCAGGACGAGGACGTCGGGGGTCTCCAGCCGGGGGGAGAGGAAGTCCTGCTCGGGGACGACCTCGATCCGCCAGGCCTCGGCCGAGCCGACGCCGATGGACAGAGGCGCGGCGAGGTAGTCGACCTCGGAGCCGAACGGCTCGGTCGAGGGTTCGCCGTCTACGAGCCGGATGAGGAGCGAATCCTTCACCGGCGCGGCGGCCCAGCGGCGGCCGTCGGCAGGCAGCTCGTCGTCCGGGAGCTGGAGCGAGAACTCGTGCGGCCCCGCGCCGGGGAAGGCGACGGAGAGCGGCGTGCGCACCGTCTCGCCGGGGGCGATCTCGGGGAGCGGGATCTCGCTCGGCTTGTCGTCCACGCGGAGGACCGCCTTGGCCCCGACGAGCGCCCGGGGCGAGCCGTTGCGGATCACCGCCTCCCAGGCCGAGGGGGCGCCGGCCAGGATCGTCCGCTCCAGGGGGACGAGCGACTCCAGCGCCACGTTCGCCGTCTCGGCCGAGCCGACGTCGACGACGCGGACGACCACGCCGTCCTCCTCCCACCGCTTGGCGATCTCGCCCACGGTCGCGTCCCAGCCGCTGCGCCTCAGGTCGGTCAGGATCGTGAGGCGTCGCGTGGGGTACGTGCAGGACTTGAGGACGTCGTCGATCCCGGCGAGGACCGACGGCCAGGCGGCGTGCGTGGCCGTGGCGGCGAGCCCCGAGACGGCGGCGGCCAGCTCCTCGCGGCGGCTCGCCTCCACGTCGTGGATCACCGGCGCGGTCGGGGCCGAGGTGGTGGCCAGGCTGCAGCGGTCCTGCGGCGGCGTGGTCTCCAGCAGGGCGCCCGCGACCTGGAGCGCCTTCTGGATGGCGGTCCCCTCGCCGGCGGCGTAGCCCATGCTCAGCGAGTCGTCGACGAGCATGACCTCGCTCGAACGACCGCCGCGGCCGATCCAGCTCTCCATCCCGGTCGGGTTGAGGATGGGCCGGGCCAGGAAGAAGAAGAGGAGGACCGGGAGCGCGATGCGGAGGAGCAGGAGCAGCAGCTCCTCCAGCTGGATCCGGCGGCGGTTGCGCTGGATGGTCAGCTTCAGGTACTTCATGGGCGCCCAGTCCACGCGGCGGAACCGACGACGGTTCAGCAGGTGGATGACGATGGGGATCGCGCCCAGCAGGGTCCCCCAGATCAGGAGCGGGCTCAGGAACGTCATGGCTCGGCGGTGGCCCTCGCGGGGTCGGGGTCGAGTCGCGCCTGGGTTCGGGTCATCGGCCTCGGCGGTCGGCCCGGCCGGCTTCCAGGCGGGCGTGGAGGAATCGGCTGAGGGCGTCGGCCAGGGGCTCGTCGGTCAGGAAGCGGACGTGGTCGTAGCCGCGGGTCCCGCAGGCCTTCCGAACCCCCCGGAGGAACTCGTCCATCGCGGCCCGGTACGACTTCTGGAACCCCCGGGGCTCGGCGAACAGCTCCTCGTCCCCTTCCAGGTCGCGGAAGACGGTCGGGCCGTCGAACGGCAGGTCCAGCTCGTCGTGGTCGAGCACCTGCATGACCAGGACCTCGTGGCCGCTGAACCGGAGCCGGTCGAGCCCGGCGTAGAGCGCGTCCAGGTCGGTGAGCAGGTCCGAGACGATCACCAGCATGTTCCGCCGGCGGAACTGGTCGCCGAGGGCCAGCAGGAGGCCCCCCAGCTCGGTCTTCCGGGCCGGCGTGCAGTTCTGGAGCATCCCGGCGACGAGCTGCACCTGCGCCTGGGTGGCGCGGGGGGGGATGTTCTTCACCGCCTTCTCGTCGAACAGGACCAGGCCCACCGGGTCTTGCTGGCGGGTGAGGAGCATCGAGAGGGCGACGACCAGGGTCGAGGCGTACTCGAACTTGCTCAGCGCCGCGCGCCCCCCCTTGTAGTTCATCGAGGCGCTGGCGTCGACGAGGAACGTCACGCGGACGTTGCTCTCCTCCTCGTACTGCTTGACGTAGTGCCGGTCAGACCGGGCGAAGACCCGCCAGTCGAGGCGGCGGAGGTCCTCGCCGGGGGAGTACTCGCGGTACTCGGCGAACTCGACGTTGAAGCCGTGGAACGGGCTCTTGTGCAGGCCGCTGATCGCGCCTTCCACCAGCCGCCGCGACCGAAGCGTCAGGTCGGCGATCCGGCCGAGGGCGTCAGGATCGGAAAATGGCCGAGGCGGCGGCATCGGGCGCTCCCTTCCGGACGGGGACCTCGTCGAGCAGCTTGCGCACGATCGTGTCGCTCGTCTGGCCGTCGGCCTGGGCGTTGTAATTGACCACGATGCGGTGCCGGAGCACCTGGGGGGCGACCGACCGGAGGTCCTCGACGGACACGCTCGGCCGGCCCGCCAGCGCGGCCTTGGCCTTGGCCGCGAGGATCAACGACTGCCCGGCGCGGGGGCCGGCGCCCCAGGCCAGGTATTCGTCGACGAACGCCGGGCCGCCGTACTTGACGCCTCGCGTGGCCCGGACGAGGTCCATCGCGTAGTCGATGCCGTGGTCCGAGATCGGCACCCGGCGGACGAGCCGCTGCAGCTCCCGGATCCGCGCCGCGTCGACGACCGGCTTGATCTCGTCGTGCTGGACGCCGGTCGTCATCCGGTAGATCCGCCGCTCCTCGTCGGGCGACGGGTAGTCGATGAAGACCTTGAACAGGAAGCGGTCGAGCTGGGCCTCGGGCAGGGGGTACGTCCCTTCCTGCTCGATGGGGTTCTGGGTCGCCAGGACGAAGAACGGGTCGGGGAGGACGTGGCGGCGGCCGCCGGCGGTCACCTGACGCTCCTGCATCGCCTCCAGCAACGCGGCCTGGGTCTTGGGGGGGGTGCGGTTGATCTCGTCGGCGAGGATCAGGTTGGCGAAGATCGGCCCGTGGACGAAGCGCAGCTCGCGGGCGCCGCTCTGGCGGTCCTCGTGGAGCACCTCGGTCCCGGTGATGTCGCTGGGCATCAGGTCGGGGGTGAACTGGATCCGGTTGAAATCCAGCGAGAGCGAGTCGGCCAGGGCGTGGACCATCAGGGTCTTGGCGAGGCCGGGCACCCCTTCCAGGATGCAGTGGCCGCGGGCGAAGACGGCCATGAGCAGCTGCTCGACGACCTCGTCCTGGCCGACGATGCGCTGGGCGATCTGGCGGCGGATCTCGTCGTGGATCGTCTTCAGGCCGTCCAGCTCGGACAGGTCGAGGTCGTCGTCGTCGTGGCTCAAGGTCGCGTCCCCTTAGCGCTGGAAGACCGGGAGGAATTTGAACGGGAGCTGGAGGATGATCGCGGCGACGGAGGTCCCGAAGACCTGGCCGATGCCGTCGCCGTTCCAGGAGCCGTCGGGCTGCTGCTGGGCGAGGAGCTGGTCGCGGGCCTTGGGGAAGTACTCGTCCCAGTAGGAGTCGCCGGCCATGTAGAAGCCCTGGGAGGCGTAGAGGTGGGCGTAGTAGTCGTGCGCGCCCCCCTTGCTCCAGCCCTCGTTGTTGCGGAACTGGTCCCAGACGTACTTGAGGCAGTCGGTGGCGATGGGGCCGTCGAACCGGCCGGCGTTGTACAGGGTGGCGACGGCGGCGGCCGAGATCGGCAGCCGGGGGCCGCCCCCGCTGGCCAGCGAGTACTGGATGCCCCCCTCGGGCGTGCGGCACTTGTCCAGGTACCTCACGGCCTCCTCGATCACCGCCGCGGGCACGAGGAACCCCGCGTTCTGCGCGGCGCGGAGGGCCTGGACCTGGGTGACGGTCACGGACCCTTCGTCGCCGCCGCCGGGGGTGTAGGTCCAGCCGCCGGCGCCGCTCTGGCCCTGGCTGGTGAGCGCGACCGCCTTGCGGACGGCCGCCTGCACCTGCTGGCGCAGGGCCTCCTTGGTGATCATCCCGTAGACGCTCGCCAGGAACATCAGGGCGAAGCCGTGGCCGTGCATCGGGATGCCGCCGTCCTCGCCCGGCCCGGTGATCAGGCCGCTGGGCGTGGCGCAGCGGACGAGGTACTCGACGGCCCCCTGGACCGACTTCGAGTACTTGCCGCGCGTGGGGGTGTCGCCGTGCGCCAGCAGCGCGGTGCCCGCCAGGCCGGTCATCGCCACCGGGTACATCTGGCCGCCGCCGGTGATCCACGACCCGTCGTCGGCCTGCTGCGAGGCCAGGTAGTCCAGCCCCTTCAGCACGGCCCGGATCGTCTCGGGCGTGACGTGCTTGGGGAGCACCTCCTCGGCCGAAAGCCCGGCGACGGTCCCGGCGAGCCAGCCGCCGCCCGCCGCCAGCGCCGGGGCGGCCGCGGCGCAGCGACGCAGGAAAGCCCGGCGGCTCGCGTCCTGGAAGCCCACGGTCGCGCTCATCGCTTGGGCTCCGCGGGCGTGATGGCGTAGCGGACCTGCAGCTCCACGCGGATCGGCACGTCCTGGAACTTCGGGGTCGTGAGCCGGTCGCGGGCCCCGTCGTCTTCCTCCTGGGTCGGTGCGTCGCTGAGCATCATGCCGGAGTAGTAGTACCGCGTCGCGTTGTCCGACGAGACCTCGCGGACGGAGAGCACCGGGCCGAGCTTCACGCCGTTGAGGCGGGCGAGGCGTTCGGCGCGGGCGCGGGCGTCGGCGGCCGCCTTGGCGTAGGCCTCCTCCTTCAGCTTGTCGTAATCCTCGACGACGAACCGGACGAGGTTGGTGGGCTGCATGTTGCCGTAGCGGTAGGCCATCATCGCGGCGTTGGCCGGCGGGCCGACGCGGGCACCGGCGTCCTGGGCGACGTCCAGCAGGCGGCCGACGAGCTGGAGCACGGCCTCCTCGTCCATGCCCTGGATGCCGGACGCCTTGACCACCAGCTTGCGCGAGAGCTGGACCTCGCTCTTGGTCTTCGTCTGGACGCCGTAGTCCATCATGTAGGGGTTGAACGCCGCCCCCTTCTGGTCCAGGAGGAGCCCGCGCTCCTCGACGGCCACGTCGGGGAGCTTGAGGGCGGCGAAGGCGTCGTGGACGCGCTTCTTGGCGTCGCGGAACTTCACGATCGCGTCGCCGGTCAGCTCGGCGGCGGCGGAGACGTCCAGGTCGATCTCGGCGAGGCTCGGCCTGGCGGAGACCGAGCCCTTGCCCTGGACGGTGAGCCCCTCGACGCCCGAGGGCTCGGCGACCTGGGCCGCGGCGGGCGGGGGGACGGCGACGATCACGGCGGCGGCCATCCCGAGGCAGGCCGCCAGGCGGAGGGCGGCGATCGTCCACGGCCGTGGCGAGCGGGGGGGCTTCATCGCGGGGGGTCCTCCTGGGGGGGCGCCGACCGGGCGGGATAGGCGGTGATCGCGCGGTTGGAGATGGTCAGCAGGCGATCGCCGGCCGCGACGAGGTCGGCCGCCTCGGACCCGAGGTCCTCGCCCCGGAAGATCCGACGCACCCGGCCGTCCGCCGGGTCGAGTTCGAAGACGCCCCGAGGCGTGGCCTGCCAGATGCCGTCGGGCCGGATCAGGACCGTCGCCTCCAGGCTGCCGCCCGGGAGCCGCGTGGCCCACGAGAGGGTCCGGGTCTTCGCGTCGAGCGCGGACAGCTCCTCGCCGCCGAGATAGATCGAGCGGTCGTCGCAGCCCACAACCCGCGCCGCCTTGCCGAACGGGCGTCGCCAGGCGACCGTCATCCGGTTCGGGTCGATCGCGTAGATCCGGCTCGACTGCGCCCCCTTGAACACGAGCGCGTCGCCGCGCTCCCGGGGGGGCTCGCCGGCCGGCTGGGGGTCCTGGGGCATGTTCCCGTAGAAGTAACGCTCGGTCTGCAGCGGGGCCGTCTCGTAGCCGTAGCCCCAGTCGAGCGTCCCGGTGTCGGCGTCGAGCCGGGCCAACAGGCCGACGTGCGTGTCGACGTAGAGGGCGCCGGAGTTCCACATCAGCCGGACCTGCGGCGTCTGCTCGCGACGGCCGGAGTAGTAATACCTCTGCTGGCTCTGGCGGGACACGGCGACCTGGGTCTTCCAGATCGGGCGGCCGGCTTCCGGCCTCATCGCCAGGACCCACTGCTCGGGGAGCGGCTGGTTCTGCTGGATCTTGGCCGGGACGTAGAGGACGCCGTCGGCCAGGATCGGCGGGCCCGAGGGCTCGTAGCCGGCGTACTCCGGCAGGTCCGCCATCTTCCAGACGACCTCGCCGTCCTCCGCCCGTCGGCATTCGAGCTGGAACGGCCCCATGGAGTTCTGGTCCTTCAGGTCGCGCGTGACCGTCCAGAGCCGCTCGCCCCGGGCGAGGAGCGCGAACCGTGAGGGGTCGAGCATCTGGGCGGCGGGCTGCGTGGCGATCTGCTCCAGGTTGTGGAAGGACTCGGTCCGCCACCGGAGCCGGCCCGTCGCCAGGTCGAGCGCCATCAGCCGGCCCAGGTAGTTCACGTAGAGCGTCTCGCCGTCGATCGCCGCGGCCGGACGCGCCGAGCTGAGCGGGTTGGAGCGCCACTGGTTCAGCTCGACCGGGGCCATACCGGCCTCGATCGAGTCGGCGATGCGGAACTGCCAGTCGGGCGCGACGGCCTCCGCCAGGCCGATCGACGCGTCGGCCCCCCGGCCGTCCGAGGGCGGCGCGACGGGGGCCGCGGCGTCGACGAGGCGACGGAGCGACTCGGGGGCGGTCGCGGTCTCGCCGCCGAGCGTCGTCGGCTCGTCGCGGTAACGGTCCTCGATCTCGGCCCGGATCTGGTCGAATTCCGAGCGGCGGCCGGCCCGGGACAGGGCGACGGCCGCCTTGACGGCGATGGTCGCGGGCGAGAGGTCGGAGTCGGGCCGATCGCGGAGGATCGTCAGCCAGCAGTCGGCCGCGCGGTCGAACCGCCCCTGCTCGAAGTCGAGGTCGCCCAGCCGGTCGGCCGCGGCGGCGCCCACGGTCGTCGTGAAATAGGACGAGTAGATCCGCTCCAGGTTCGCCCGCTCGGCGTCCCCCTCGGCCTGGTCGAGCAGCTTCCTGGCCTCGGCGTCGTAGAAGAGGCGGTAGGCCGACTGTCCCTCCGGGGGCAGCGCGGTCAGGACCTCGCGCCGCTTGCGGGCGACCGGGACGATGAAGCCGTCGGCGCCGTCGACGAACCGGAGGGACTGGTCGTCGCCGATCGTATAGAGCGCCTTCAACGCCCGCTCCCAGGCCCCGCGCTTCCGAAAGCGCTCGAAATCCTCCAGCGCCTCCTTGACCTCGGTGGCGGCCGGCGGCATCTGCAGGGGACGCCCGGGATCGTCGTTCGAGACCTTGTCCGGATCCTTGCCCTCGGCGTCATCCGCCACCTGGGCCAGCCCGGTCGACGCGGCCCACGCGAGGACGAGCAGCGCGATGAGGCGTCGCGTCCAGATCATGCCGCCTCCGTCCAAAGGTCGATCGCGGAACGAAACGTCCAGGTCCGAATGGATCCGCCGGGGGAGGTCCGGCGCCGAGTTCGGGGGGGGATCCCTCTCGTAACGGCCGGAGACAGTTGTAGTGCTCCCAATTCCCTCGTGCAAGATCCTACCGCGGAACTGCCCGAATCCAGGGCCTTGATGGGAGGGCCCTCAAGACCGGACGTCCCGAAATCCGCGGAAGGTTTGCACGGTGACGAGATCCTCCGTCCCGACCGGAGCCGCCGCGAGCCCGAGACGAGGAGGGACCGAGGCGACTTCATCCAGATTCGCAACCGCCGACTCATCGAAGCAGGGCGCCGCAACGAGGACGGAAACTCGGAGAGGCCCGGCGGCGACGCGACCCGAACGGGCGGCCGGTGCCGCGTCCAGGCCTGCGCGGCGACGTCGCGGGCAGTGCCAAGATCCCCGCCGAGAGCTTATACTCGCGGGCCCCGGCGGTGCTTTGCGGCCTTGTCACGGGGGCCGCAACGGAACGTTCCGATCCGCGGGGCGGGCCGAACGCGCCATCCCCTCGACGCCCCCTTCGGCCGAGGCGGCCCCGCGAGGCCGTCGAGGGCCTCGCCCGGCGACGAACGGCACGCCAAGTTTACGTCGCGCGGTCCGACATCGCGCGAAAGCCAGGGAGTCAAGCGGATGGGCAAAGAGAAGACTTCGCCGGGCCGGGCCTCGGAATGGACGTTCCTGAGCAATCACGCCCATGTGCTCCTCTGCATCGCCCGGGAGTCGGAGATCCGCCTGCGCGACGTGGCCGAGAAGGTGGGCATCACCGAGCGGGCCGTCCAGCGGATCGTGGCCGACCTGGAGGCCGGCCGGTACCTGGAACGCGCCCGATCCGGCCGCCGCAACCGCTACGAGGTCCATCCCGAATTGCCGCTCCGCCACCCCATCGAGTCTCACCGCGACGTGGGGACCTTGCTCGCGCTGGTGCTCAGCCCGGCCCCGACCGCCGACGAGACGCCCGCCCCGGCGCGGCCGGGACGCGAGGCCGAGGCCCCGCCCCGGCCCAGGCCCGCCCGGCCGAGGGCGCCGCGCAAGCGGCCGAGCGAGGGTTGAAAACTTGTTGGAACGGGTCTGATCATCTGATAAACTCGCAACCTGCAATCGCCCTCTGGAGTCCGGGGAGACGCCATGATCAACGCCGTGGGAAGGACCAAGCTCAGGGACGTCGTGGCGGGGCGGCTCAAGTCGTACATCGTCGACGCGAACCTCAAGCCGGGGGACCGGCTGCCGACGGAGAACGACCTGGCGAAGCGGTTCGGCGTGAGTCGGCTGAGCCTGCGCGAGGCGACCAAGTCGCTGGAGTTCCTGGGGATCGTCGAGGCCCGGCCGGGCCGGGGGCTGAGCGTCGGCCAGGTCGACATGGACCGGGTCACGGAGTACCTCGGGTTCCACCCGGCGCTCCAGGACGTCCCGCCGACGGTGCTGATCGACACCCGGGTCGTGCTCGAGGCCGGCGTGCTGCCCCACGTCGCCCGCCGGATGGCCGCCGACGCGACGGCGTACGAGTCGCTCGACGGCATCAACCGCAAGCTCGGCCGCGCCCGGGGGCTCGCGGCGGCGATCGAGCTGGACCGGACCTTCCATCACGAGCTGATCGCGGCCAGCGGGCTGACCCCGTTCATGGCCTTCGGCGACCTGCTCGCGGTCTTCTTCCGCCGATTCGGCGAGCACCTGGACGTCGACGCCGCCGTCCGGGGCCACCAGATCATCATCGACGCCCTCAAGGCCGGCGACGTCGCGGAGGCCGATCGCGAGGTGCGGCTCCACATCGAGAACCACCGCAACTTCCTGGAGACGACCCCGTGAGAGCCCCCTCCCGCGTCGGCCGGCTGCGATGCGTCGCGGCCGGGGCCGCCTTGCTGATCGCGACGTCGACGCCGACGTCGGCCGCCGAGCCGGACTCGTTCGACGACCTGGCGAAGGCCTACGCGGGCGAGGTCCGCCCGCTGCTCGGCCGCTTCTGCCTCGACTGCCACTCGACGGAGGACAAGGAGGGGGACCTCGACCTGGAGGTCTTCGCCGAGCTTGACGACGTGCGCAAGGCCCCGGGCGCCTGGGGGAAGGTCGTCGAGATGCTCGACGGCGGCGAGATGCCCCCCAAGGATTCCGACCAGCCGACCGCCGAGGAGCGGGCGACGATCCGCGGCTGGGTCGGCCGCTACCTCAAGGCCGAGGCCTACGCCGACGCCGGCGACCCGGGGCCGGTGGTCCTCCGACGCCTCAACAACGCGCAATATACTTATACGCTCCGCGACCTGACCGGCTTCGACTTCCGGCCGGCCCGGGAGTTCCCGGCCGACGGCGCGGCGGGTGAGGGGTTCACGAACGCCGGCAACGCCCTGGTGATGTCGCCGGCGATGCTGGGCAAGTACCTCGACGCCGCCAAGCGGGTCGCCGCCCACGCCGTCCTGCTGCCGGACGGGATGCGGTTCGCCCCCGGCGAGACCCGCCGCGACTGGACGGACGAACTGCTGGCCTCCATCCGCGGCCTCTACGCCCGCCACGCCGACGCCGAGGGCCGCCTGCCGCTGGAGAAGTACCTGGCCGCCGCCCTCGACGGGCGCGGGGCCGTCGCCGAAGGGCGGGAGACCTGGGAGGCCGTCGCGAAGCCTCGGGGCCTGAACCCCCGCTACCTCGCGAGCCTCGTCAAGCTTCTGGAAGGGGGCGAGCCCTCGCCCGTGCTCGACCCGATCCGCGAGCGTTGGCGGGCCGCGAAGCCCGGCGAAGCCCCCGCGCTCGCGGCCCAGGTGGCCGCCTGGCAGCCGGCGCTCGCGAAGTTCCAGGCGGTCGGCCATATGAAGTCCTGGGTCGCCGCCATCGACCCCGTCGTCTCCCGCCAGGACGTACGGTTCAAGTTCCCCGACGCGCCCGGCTCGCGCGAGGTCACGGTCCATCTGGCCGCCGAGGGCCCGACGCGGCCGAACGCCGTCGTCTGGCAGAACCTGCGGATCGCCCGGCCGGGCCGCCCCGAGGTCGCCCTGCGCGACGTCCGCGCGGTCGCCGAGGGGATGGCCGCGCGTCGCGAACAGGTCGTCGCCACCGCCGCGAAGTGCCTGGAGGCCGCGGCGGAAGCCTCGGCCGACCCGACGGCCGTGGATCGCGACGCGCTGGCGAGGAAGCACCAGGTCGACCCCGAGATCCTGGGGGCCTGGCTGGACTGCCTGGGGATCGGCTCGGTCGCCACGGTGCCTCTGGACCTCTTCACCCAACGGCTCGAAGGGGTCGGCGGGTTCGAGTTCGTGCGCGGCTGGGGATCGCCGGAGACGCCGTCAATCGTCGCCAACAGCTCGGACCGGACCGTGAACGTCCCCGGCGAGCTGAAGGGCCGGGGCGTGGCCGCGCATCCCTCGCCGACGCTCCGGGCCGGCGTGGCCTGGCTCTGCGCGACCGGGGGCGAGTACCGCATCCAGGCCGAGGTCCAGCACGTCCACGCGGCGTGCGGCAACGGCACGACCTGGCGGGTCGAGCTTCGTCGAAGGGCCGCGCGGCTGGTCCTCGCCGAGGGGGTCACGGCCGGTCGGACGCCGATCAAGGCCGGGCCGTTCGGGCCGATGGCGCTGGGCGCCGGCGACCTGGTCGCGCTCGTGATCGGCCCTCGCGACGGCAACCACGCCTGCGACCTGACCTCCGTCGACCTGACCGTCTCCGACGCCGGAGCGGGGGGGCGGACCTGGGACCTGGCGAAGGACCTGGCCGGCGACGCCTTCGCGGCCAACCCGCACGCCGACGGCCTCGGCGCGGCCGGCGCCTGGCACGCCTTCCGCGAGCCCGACGATGATGCACAAGGCCTGGTCCTCCCGCCCGGCTCGCTCCTCTTCCGCTGGCTGGCGACCTCGTCGGCCGATGAGAAGAAGGCGATCGCCGAGAAGGTCCAGCAGCTCCTGACCGCGGGCCCCGCCGGCTCCGAGGCGGCCGACGTCGTGCTCTATCATCACCTGACCTCTCTCGGAGGCCCGATCGTCCCCGCTCGGCCGGGTAACGCCCCAGTCCCCGACGACTCGCCCTGGGGGCTCGACCCCGCCGGATTCGGGCCGGGCGTGGTGAGCGGGATCGCCGCCGAGGACCTCGCGGTGCGGAGCCCCTCGGTCGTCGCCCTGAAGCTCCCTTCCGAGCTGGTCGCCGGCGCGGAACTGGTCGGCTCGGCGGTCGTCCGTCCCCTGGAGGGGGGCGACGATTTCGTCCAGCTCCGCGTCACGACCGAGGCCCCCGCGATGACCGCCGGACTGCGGCCCGACGCCCCCGTCCTCGTGACCGACGAGGCCGCCGCGGCGCGGCTCAAGTCCGCGTTCGCGGAGTTCCGCAGCTGGTTCCCGCCCGCCCTCTGCTACGAGAAGCTCGTCCCGGTCGACGAGGTCGTCACCCTGACGCTCTTCCACCGGGAGGACGAGCCGCTCCGCCGACTGATGCTCGACGAGGCCGAGGCCGCGCGGCTCGACCGATACTGGGAGGAGCTGCACTTCATCAGCCAGGACGCGCTCACGCAGGTCGATGCGTTCGCCCAGCTGATGGAGTACGCCACCCAGGACAGCGACCCCCGGCTGTTCGAGCCCTTCCGCAAGCCGATCCACGAGCACGCCGAGGCGTTCCGCAAGCAGTTGATCGAGGCCGAACCCCGCCAGCTCGACGCCCTGGTCGCCTTCGCCTCGCAGGCCTACCGCCGGCCGACGACCGAGCAGGAGGTCCGCGACCTTCGCGACCTCTACGCCCGCCTCCGCGCCGAGGAGATCCCGCACGACGAGGCCTTCCGCCTGACCCTGGCCCGTATCCTGGTGTCTCCGAACTTCCTCTATCGCCTGGAGAAGGCCCCCGAGGGGACGGCCTCGGCGCGGGTCTCCGACTGGGAGCTGGCCTCGCGGCTCAGCTACTTCCTGCGATCGTCGGCGCCCGACGCCGAGCTTCGCGAGGCCGCCGCGTCCGGCCGCCTGAGCGACCCCGACGTCCTTGCGGCCCAGGCGAGACGGCTGCTGCGGTCGCCCGACGCGCGTCGGCTGGCCGAGGAGTTCGCCTGCCAGTGGCTGCACATCTACGATTTCGCCTCTCAGGACGAGAAGAGCGAGCGCCACTTCCCGACCTTCGCCGCCCTCAAGGGGGCGATGTACGAGGAGGCGATCCTCTTCTTCGCCGACCTGTTCCGGAGCGACGCCTCGGTCCTGTCGATCTACGACGCCGATCACGCGTTCTTGAATGAGCAACTGGCGGCCCATTACGAGATCCCGGGCGTGACCGGCCCCGAGTGGCGGCGCGTCGATGGGGTCCGCAAGTTCGGCCGTGGCGGGATCCTCGGGCTGTCGGCGACCCTGGCGAAGCAGTCGGGGGCGTCCCGCACCAGCCCGATCCTGCGCGGGAACTGGGTCACGGAGGTCCTGCTCGGCGAGCGGACCCCGAAGCCGCCGAAAGACGTGCCGCTGCTGCCGGACGACGAGGAGGCGGGGGGCGGGCTCTCGGTCCGTCAGCTCGTCGAGCGGCACACCCGCGACGTCCGTTGCGCCGGCTGCCACGCCAGGATGGACCCCTACGGGTTCTCGCTGGAGGCCTACGACGCCATCGGCCGGTTCCGCGAACGCGACGCCTCGGGCCAGCCGGTCGACGTCCGCGCCAAGGTCCTGGACGGTTCGGAGTTCGCCGGCGGCGACGGCCTTCGGGAGTATCTGCTCTCCAGCCGCCGCGACGCGATCGAGCGTCAATTCTGCAAGAAGCTCCTCGGCTACGCGCTGGGGAGGGGCGTGCAGCTCTCGGACGAGCCGTTGCTCGACGAGATGCGGCGTCGCCTCGAATCGGAGAACCACCGGGTCTCGGCCGCGGTCGACGCGATCGTCCGCAGCCGGCAGTTCCGCGAGATCCGCGGGGCCGCGACGGTCGTCGCCGAGGCCCCCTGACGGGCCGCGACGCCGCGGCCTTCCTCCCTCATCCTCCTTCCCGAACGTCGAGGTGACCGATGCCGACCCCCGAGCTTTCCCGTCGCCTGTTCCTGCGAGGCGTGGGCGTCACGATGGCGCTGCCGTGGCTCGAATCGCGCAACGTCTGGGGCGTCGAGTCGGCGGCCCGGCCGGCGAGCGAGGCCCCGGTCCGGGTCGGCGTCCTGTTCGCCGGCAACGGCTTCCACGGCAAGGAGTGGTGGGCCAAGGGGCGGGGCAAGGCCATGGAGCTTGGCCAGGTGCTCGCCCCGCTCCAGGACTTCCGCGAGAAGCTGGTCTTCATCAAGGGCCTCTATAACGAAGAGGCCCTGAAGGGGAACATCCACAGCTCGCAGACCGGCAACCTGCTGTCGGGCGCGCCGCTGGCCTCGGGCGGCGAGATCCGCTCGGGCACCAGCTTCGACCAGCTCCTGGCGCAGAGCCACGCCGGGTCCACCAAGGTCCCCAGCCTGGTCCTCGGCTGCGAGCAGGCGAACCCGTCGGTGCACAAGAATTACTCGATGCTGTACAGCTCCCACATCTCGTGGAGCTCGCCCACCAGCCCGACGCCGCTGGAGCTGTTCCCCGCGCTGGCGTTCGACCGCCTGTTCAAGGACGAGGCCCGCCGGGGCGACCAGAGCGTCCTCGACGCCGTGCTCGCCGACGCCGACGACTTCCGTCGCGACGTCAGCCTGGCCGATCGGCGCAAGCTCGACGAGTACCTGGAGTCGGTCCGCGAGGTCGAGCAGCGGATCGAGCGCGCCGGGACGCGCGGCGAGCTGCAGGGCTGGAAGCCGACCCTCGACAGGCCGAACGTCCCGCGCCCGGCCGACGGCGTACCCCAGGACATCGGCGAGCACATGCGGCTGATGTGCGACATCCTCGTCCTGGGCTTCCAGACCGACGCCACCCGGGTCACCACGCTCAAGCTGAACAACGACCACAGCTCGCTGCGGTTCCCCCAGCTCGGCGTGGACTACATGATCCACCACCTGCTGTCGCACGCCGACACGCCCGACTGGCTGAAAGTCAACCAGCTCTTCACCGGCCAGCTCGCCTACATCGCCCGCAAGCTCGACGCGATCCAGGAAGGCGAACGCACGGCCCTCGACAACACGATGCTCATGCTCTGCTCCAGCATGCTCTCCGGCGGCACCCACGACGCCACCCAGCTCCCCGTCGTCCTCGTCGGCGGAGGGGGCGGCAAGCTCCAGGGCGGTCGCGTGCTCGACTACCTGAACGCCCCGAACCGCAAGATGTGCAGCCTGTACCTGTCGATGCTCGACAAGGCGGGCCTGCGCCTCGACGCCTTCGGCGACTCGACCGAGCCGCTCGCCGAGGTCTGATCGGGGGAGGGACGTCGGAGTGGCGACGAACAGGGCCCCGGGGGATCGCCCCGGGGCCCTGGCGTGCGCGTCGATCGGATGGCGAGTCGCACCCGCGTCAGGTGGTGCGGGAGGTCATGTCGTAGCCGCCGTGGCGGCGGAGGATGGCGGCGGCCTCGTCGCCGCGATCGGCGGTGTTGACCGTGATGATGGTCCGGCCCGCCTCGAACTCGCGGTGGTAGTACTGGGCCTCCTCCTCGGGGATGCCCGAGCCGATCAGGGCCCCGGCGAGGCCGGCCGCCGCGGCGCCGGCCGCCGCGTTCGAGAGCAGGACGCCCAGCGTCCCGCCCGCGATGGCCGGTCCGATGACCGGGATCACCCCGGAGAGGACGCCCAGCCCGGCGAGGGCCCCCAGGCCCAGGCCGGCGAGCGCGCCGGTCGTCGCGCCTTCCTCCGCGTAGGTCCCGCCGTCGTCGGCCGCCTGGGCCTCAACCGTACCTTCGGCCCGGCGCAGGGCCACGCCGATCTGATCGTCGCGGAAGCCGGCCCCGCGGAGCTCGGCGACGGCCTGGTCGGCGTGAAGCCCATCCTCGAAAACGCCGACGATGGTCGTGCGGTGCGTCGTCATAGCCATGGTGTTCGTCCCCCTGGTGTCATGGACCCATGAAGGATTCCCTTCCGATTCGCATCTCCCTCGGCGACCTATCCATCCGGCAAAGCGCGCGCCAAATCCGTCGAGCCGTGAACGGAACTCCCGCGCGGTCGAGGGCCGCTTTCGGCGCGGCGGGCGGCTATAATCCGCGGACGACGCCTCGTCACCAAAGGAGAACGCCATGCGACGCGCCCTGACCTCCGCCGCCGTGCTCGCGGCCCTCACCCTCCCCGCCCTGGCGCACGCCCAGGAAGGGCCGATCCGTCTCTTCAACGGCAAGGACCTCGCCGGATGGTCGGCCGTCTTCGACAAGGAAGGGCCCGACCCGGCCGCGACGTGGAGCGCGGCCGACGGCCTCTTGAAGTGCACGGGCAAGCCGGTGGGATACCTGAAGACGGATCGGGAGTTCGGCGACTACGTTCTGACCCTGCAATGGCGATGGCCGGCCGGGAGCCAGGGAGGGAACAACGGCGTGCTCGTGCACGCGTCCACCCCCCGCGCCCTGGGGGTCTGGCCGAAGTCGATCGAGGTCCAGCTCGCCCAGGACAACGCGGGCGATTTCTGGGTCATCGGCACCGACCTCGACGTCCCCGACGAGGCGAACCGCAAGCAGGACCGTCGGCACAAGAATTTGACCGACGGATCGGAGAAGCCGGCCGGCGAGTGGAACAAGATGGAGATCACCTGCCGGGGCGACGTCATCCGCGTGACCGTGAACGGCGACCTCGTGAACGAGGCGACGAACTGCAGCGCGACCCGAGGCGCGATCGCCCTCCAGTCCGAGGGCGCCCCCATCGAGTTCCGCGACATCGTGCTGACGCCGCTGCCGAAATGAACGACGGCCGGCCGCCAGACAATGACTGTTCACTTGATGGATATCGACGAATCATGAAGTCTTCCGAAGGTCGCAGGCGATCGGGACTGGGCGCGGCTCGCAGGGCCTGGACGGGGGCCCTGGAGCGGTTGGAGGGCCGGACGCTCCTGAACGCTTCGATCGACGTCGCGGCGGACGGCTCGCTCCTCTACCGGTCGGGCCCGTCGCCTCTGGCGGAGGTGAAGATCTCCCGGGTCGGCGAGGTCTACACCTTCGCCGCGAACATCGCGATCGACGTCGGAGGCAACGCGCCGGGCCTGGCAGTGACCGGGTCGGGGACGCCGACCGTGACGGTGACGGGCCCCGCCAGCCTGCGGATCGAGGTGGCCGCCGTCGCCCAGAGGGTGCAGATCGAGAGCACGGGCGTGGCGGCCGACGTCGCCTTCCAGGCCCACCAGCAGTTCCTGACGCTGGGAGGGGCCGGGGGGGTCCAGGCGCTGGAAGGCCCGATCACCGTCTCGACCGACCCGGGCGCATCGGACAGCCGCCTGATCGTCGACGACGCCGCCGGCGCGTACGACGCCGTACACTCGCCGGAGTACGTCCTCACCGCCGACGCGATCGGGGCGAACGACCCGGACGTCCAGGCTCGGTTCGCCGGGATCACCTACTCGGGCGTCCCGCACGTCACCCTCCTGGGGACCCGGCAGTCCTCCGCGGCCTCGCCGCTGTTCCTGGTCTACGACACGCCCGACGACGCCGACCTCTCGATCTCGGCCGACGGCTTCGTCGGGGGCGCGGAGTCCACGGCTCCGCACGTCGCCGTCCTGGGGACCTCGGCCGACCCGTCGAGCGACCTGCTGATCGGCTCGAACGTCCGGCCGGTGATCTCGCTGGCTTCGAACTCCTCGCAGGTCACGTATCTGGACCGATACCAGGGTCCGGGGGCGTGGATCCGGGTCGAAGGGGTCCGCGGCGAGGGCTACGGCCTGGGGGCGGATCTCGTCGTCTTGGCCGGCGAGACGGGGCGGGTCGACGTCTCCATCGGCAACTTCTGGAACCCGACGAGGTTCCAGGGCGACGCGAATTGGTTTATGGGCTACGACCCGGTGACCGGCCCCGACAACGCCTACGCCGCGCTTCGCGACGCGAACGGCCCCGCGGCCTCGGGGATCTACTTCCGGCCCGGCTCGCTCCACAGCCTGAACGTCGACGCCCGGGGGAACCGAGGCGCGTCCATGATGGTCGACTTCCGCAACGGCAACCCCGTCCCCTACGGCGCGCCCGCGACCGGGGCGACCAACCTGCCCCTGCAGAGCCTGACCTACGTCGGCGCGTCGGCGACGAACCAGGGCTCGCCCTACGCGCTCAGCTTCGTCGGGGACGACGCCTCGCCATACTCCTACGAGGTCCACACGGCCGTGCCGCTGTACCGCGGCCTGATCGCGCTGTCCGAAGCCCCCAGCCCGGCGCAACCGCGACGCGTGGCCTATCAGCTCGACTCCGGCGCCCCCCTGTTCGACGACACGCTGGCCGTCGGCTCCTACAGCTTCGTCTACGAGATCATGGACGGGACCCTGGCGAGCGACTACCGATTGCGCCGCGCCCCCGACGGCTCGATCGTCTCGTCGGCCGTGCCTTCCGACCTGGCGTTGACCGCCGGCGGCGCGGCGATCGACGGCCGCGCCTCGCTCCGGATCGCCGAGCGGAATCCCGACGCCTTCCTGGCGGAGACCCGGATCAACGACAAGGCCAGGGCCGCCGTCCTCCGGCGGTGGTCGATCGCCCCGGTCTCGACCACGATCGACTACGCGAGCCCCGCCGCCGTCCCCGGCCTGCTCGGGCTGTCCGTCGTCGACGACTCGCCGTCGACGTTCGCCTCGAACGACGTGGCGAGGCTGGACGCCCTCCCGCCCGGCGTGGGGGTCAACGTCCTCCAGCAGTACGGCGACGACCGGGCCATCGTGTCGGCCGACGGCGTCGCCCCCGCCAGCCTGGTCTGGCTCGACGGCGGCCCGGGGACCAACACCCTGGAGATCGACGCCGACCAGCAAGTCCTCCGGATCGACGACCTGGGCGACGCCCGATTCGCCGTCGTCCGCGTGGTCGCCGGCCTGGGCGAGGTCCTGTTCCTGTACCACCAGTACGGGACGCCGACGATCGTGGACGCGCCGACCTCGCCCCAGATCGCGGCCGTCGACGGCGTGGCGCTCCTGGCGGCCGCCGACGCGAACGAAACCACTCGGCGAAAGGCCGGCCGGTCCTGAGGCCCGACCAGGGTTGGCGCGCCGCGCGGAGCGGGGGGCTCTACGCGAGTTACAGACGACGAGGGAAGTCCGGATCTGGGCGAAAATCGCCGGCTCTCCGATGTCCGCGGGAAAGGCTTATACCCGGGGTATAACCCGTCCGATACAGGCTCGTGAGGACCTGGATTCGGGGGGAGAGCACGCATGCTGGAAATCGGCGAGGGCGAGTCGAGGGCCCTGCCATGGGTCGAGGAACGCCCGCGCGAAGACCCGGGGCCCATCGAGCAGGCGCGGGCCTTCAAGGCGCTGATGGAGCGCAACGGCTGGTCGGGCAACCAGGCCGCCAAGGCGCTCGGCGTCGCCCAGCCGACCGTGGTCCGGGCGCTGGCCCTGCTGGACCTCCCCGCGCCGATCCAGGAGTGGGTGGAGCAGGGGGACCTGTCGCCCGGGACCGCCTACGAGATCGGCAAGATCCAGGACGCCGGCATCCAGGGCGAGCTGGCCGACCGGGTCGTCTCCGAAGGCCTGAGCCGGGCCGAGGCCGTCGAGGCCGTCCGAGCCGCCGCCCGCAAGGCGCCGTCGACCGTCGGCAAGGGGAGGGGGGCCGGCCGCCCCGGCAAGGTTTCGACCGCTCGCACCCTCAAGGCCGCCGGATGCAAGATCACCGTCGAGAACCGCAAGGGGGTGGACGACGCCCGGCTCGTCGCGGCGCTCCGCGAGGCCCTCGACCGGCTCGCGACGCGGGACGACCGGGCCGCCTGATCTTCCCCGGAGGAGAAGTATGCCGCCCTCGCTCCGCCTCGGCCTGCTCGCGGCGACGTTCCTGGCCGTCGCCCTCGGGGTGATCTGGAAGGAGCGCCGGGCCGCGGCCTGCCCGCGGCACCGTCGCGCAGCGGGGTTCGCGGCGCGGACCCTGGCGGCGGCCTGCCTCGCGGCGGGGCTCGCCCTGGCGGCCTGGGCGGCGATCGCCGGACGATGGTTCGAGCCTTGAACTCGGTGCGACCGAAGGACCGATCGGATTGGGACGACGACATTCCATGATGCGTGAAGCCCGCACGGTGCGACTGATCTTGTGGGCGACCCTCGGCCTCCTGCTGACCCCCTGGTCGCTCGCGGCCGGCCAAGAGCCCGCGCCCCCGGCATCGGAGATCCTCCGACAGTTCGAAAGTCGGCTCAAGGCGCTCGAGGACGAGAACCGCGCCCTGCGCGAGCAGATGCGGACCTTCGTCGAGACCCGGGGCCCCGAAGCCGCCCCCGAACGCCCGACCGTCCCGGCCCCCGAGGAGCGGGCGACTTCGCCCTCCACCGACTCTGACCCGATTAGTCGGGACCTGGGAGCCCCTGCTCGACCGGTCGGGCCGACCGCCGCCGCGGCCAACTCGCGAGGGACGCGGAAGCGGACGTCGCTCAACGCCTGGCTCGGTCAGGGTTTCGAGCTGACCAGCGACAACGAGGAGTTCCAGCTCCAGTTCCACAACGAGACCCAGGTCGACTACCGACTCTTCGACCACACGGGGCCCGGGTCCGCCCAGAGCGGGTTCTTCATCCCCCGGCAGATCTGGGCTTTCAACGGACGGCTGACGAAGTCGGTCGAGTACATGGCGTCGTTCCAGCGGGGCCTGGGCTCGTTCGAACTGCGCGACGCCTTCCTGAACTTCCGCCCGTACAACCAGGACAAGTTCATGATCAAGGCGGGCCGCTACCGCGTCCCGTACACGTACGAGTTCTACGCGATCTCCAACCAGGACCTCATCTCGCCCGAGCGTTCGGTCTACGCGATCAACTTCGGCAACAACCGCGAGATCGGCGTGACGGCCTGGGGCGTCCTCTACGACGACAGGCTCGACTACGCCGCCGGCGCCTTCAACGGCCCTCGCAATTCTTACGAGGACAACAACGACGAGCCCAACTTCATCGGCTTCGTCAACGCTCGGCCGTTCCGGCACTCGACCCGGTTCGAGTTCCTCAACTTCCTCAACCTGGGCGGGACGGTCGACGTCGGCAACAGCGACGATCGGCTCGCGCCGCTCCCCTTGCGAACCTCGGTCAACGCGGGCCAGGGGTCCGGCAGCTCGACGGCCTCGCCGAGCTTCCTGGCCTTCAACAACACGGTCCGCGAGTCCGGCCCGCGCGCCCAGTACAGCCTGCACGCCGCGCTCTTCTACAAGCGGTTGTCCCTCCTGGCCGAATGGGACTACAGCCGCATCAACTACCTGCCCTCCGCGGAGGAGCCGCGCGTCCCGATCCTGGTCGACGCGTTCTACGTCCAGGCCGGCTTCTTCCTGACCGGCGAGCACGTCACCCGGCGCGGGCCCATCGAGGTCAAGCGGCCGCTGAACCTGAAGCGAGGGAAGGATTTCGGCCTGGGCGCGATCGAGCTGGGGGCCCGCTACGCCAGCCTCCGGCTCGGCGACGACGTCTTCACGCAGGGCCTGGCCGACCCCAACCTCTGGACCAACCGCGTCGGGGTCACGGACCTGGGCGTGAACTGGTATCTCAACCAGTATCTCAAGGTCTACCTCGACTGGCAGCATTCGGATTTCGGGGCCCCCGTCGCCTTCGCCCCGGGGCAGTTCTTCCTTACGAGCGACCTGTACTGGGCCCGGCTCCAGCTGTCGTTCTGACGGCCGGCCCCAGGTCGTCCCTCAGCTTCATCACGGCGACCTCCTTGGCCTTCGCCTCGACCTCGACGGTCGCCTCCAGGCCGAGCCAGCAGGCCGGGAAGTCCGCCGGGTCGATGAAGTCGTGATGGCGTTCCGGACGGGTGCCCTCCCACCCCGCGATCGGGCTGGAGACGTGGAACAGGGGCTCCCGATCCCACGTCCCCGCGGCGAGCGCCGTGGCCTCCTCCACCGAGAGCCCGTCGGGCTTGCAGCGGTGGTGATGGGAGTCGTAGACCAGCGGCACGCCGGTCGCCCGGCAGAGCGGGAGCAGGTCGGCCGGCGTATACGTCCGGTCGTCGTTCTCCACCGTCAGGCGGCCCCGAGCCCGGGGCGAGAGCCGATCGAGGGACCGGGCGAAGTCGTCGAGGGCCCGGGCCTTGTCGCCGAACGCCCCGCCCCCGTGAACGTTGAGCACGTCGGCCCCGATCCACTCGGCCACCTCGGCCTGGTACTCCAGCTCCCGGAGCGAGGCGTCCACCACCTCGGCCCGCTGCGAGTTGAGCACCACGAACTGGTCGGGGTGGAAGCACGTCCGCAAGCCTCGCTCCCGCGCGAAGTCCCCGCACGACCGGAAGCGGTCCACGATCGCCCCGCCCCCGGGAAGGTCGTCCATCTCGTAGCCCTGCTGCGGGTGGGTCTTCAGGGGCAACACCTGGCTGTTGACCCGGAAGCAGCCGATCCCGTTCGCGTCGCAGAACCGGAGCGCCGCCATGAGCGCCTCCGCATTCGCCAGGCAGAGGCCCGCCAGCTTCGCCAGTGCGTCGCCGCGGTTCATCCGCGAGACCACCGCGGCCGTGGTGACGCCGAACTTGATCGGCTCGTCCCGGAACGTGCAGCAGAGTCCCAGTCGAATCATCAACCGCCCCGATCGTCCGCACTCGTCCCGGCAGCGTCCAAACACGCCCTAGGAGCGGATCCTATTCTACCCGCCCCCAGGGGGGGGCGACACGGAGAGCCCGACTCGCCCGCACTTCGACCTACGGGCCGATCGTCCTCGGGGATCGCAGTCGCGATCAAGGTCTCACCTTGTTTTGGATCGACGTTCCGCGGAGCGAAGTCTCGGCGTCGACCCCGACTTCCGCGAACAATTCGCGGGCGAAAGCAAGGCCTGCCGGGGAGAGCGAGCGGTCGGCGAGCCAGACGAGCCCCGTGTAATAGGCCAGCGGCGGAGCGCCGAACTCGAGCGGCACGAAATCACCCCGCTCGAGTTCCAGCCGCACCTCATCAGGATGGATGAGGGTGACCGCATCGCTCTGCCTGACCATCGCCTTGATCATGGTGACCGAAGCCGTGTTCACATGACGTCGAACCACCTGCGAGCGACGTTCCTCGGCGACGAGCCAGCGCTGGATCCGGGGTGGGAGCTGGGGGCTGATCATCACGTAACGGCGGAGGTCCTCACGTGACGGCGATGCCTGCGACGCGAGGGGATGACCTGCACGACATACCCAGACGCCATGCTGCTCCGGAAATTCGATGATTCGGAATTCCTTGCGGCGACGGATCTCCTCGATGCTCGCGACGAACAGGTCGATGCGGCCTCGGAGCAGCAGGTCCGGGAGGTCCTCCCAGGGGGCGACGTGGATGGACATACGCAGCCGGGGATGTCGCTCGAGCAATCGGCCGGAGACTCGCCCGATCCAGATGTCGGCGGCGTAGGCGCCCGCGCCGACGGCCAACACCCCCCCGTCCAGGGCGGCGGCCTGTCCGACGGCCCGGAACATCGCCTCCTCCGTGTCGAGGAGCCTGCGGGCCGTGTCGATGACGATCGCGCCGAACACGGTGGGCGAGATCGTTTGGCCGTGCCGGTCGAAAAGTCGATGGCCCACGTCACGTTCGACCTGGAAGAGGCTCTTGGTCAGCGCCGGTTGAGAGATGCCCAGCGCCTCGGAAGCTTTCCGGAAGCTGGCGGAGTCGGCCAGGGCCAGCACATGCCGGAACTGTCGCAATTCCACGACCCCTCCCCGGTTATCGGCCCGATAACCACCGGAAAAACGCCTGAATCGAAACGCTTGCAACCGCAAGGTTTCACAGTATACCAGTCTCTCACATGTGGGAAGGAACGATGGGACGCCGACCGTCCGATCCCGCGCCCTCCGCTCCGGCCGCCTCCGGGACGAGGTCGCCGGCAGTCGTCGCCTGGCTCGCCCGAGCGACGAATACCCCCCATGTCGCCCACCGGGTGGGGCGGAAACGCATGTGCATCGCGTTCATGATGCACCGTCGGTTCATTAGGTTCAACAACTCGAAAGGAATGATGCGATGCCGGTTTTCAAGGTGTTCCGCCGAACTGGTCGTTACGCGGGGTTGGCCTTGGTCGCCTGCGCCGTCACCGCCTCGGTGCCCGCCTTCGCGGGGGGCGGCAACGTCCTCCCGCCGACGGCAAAACCGAAAGGCCATTCGCTGGCCGATCTCGCCGGCGAGACGGGGATCTTCAACGCCAGCGGCCCCGCCGCACGGAGCGAGGCGAACGAGCCGGAAGTGCCGTTCCAGATCCTGTATACGAGCGACGCCAACCCGTCGAGCACCTTTGAGGTGAGGCCGGGTACCATGCTCTACGTGCCCGTCGTCTGGTCCGATGATTCGGCTCCGATCCTCGGGGACTTCCCTGACGTCAACGATCCGGAGGCTGTCGCGGACTACTACTTCAACCCCGATCAGCTCGGTGCCGAGTTCATCGAGATCGAGGTCGACGGAAACACCACGGCGCTCGAACCCGAGTACTCGGTCGGGGCGGACGTCCCGGGCCTACCGTCCGGGGCGACCCACTACACCGTGGCCGCCGCCGTACTGACCCCGTTTTCGAAGGGGACTCATACGGTGACCATCCGCGCTCGGTTCACGGGTGCGGCGATCGCGGAATTCCCCGAGTTCTTCCCAGGAGGCGTCTTCGAGTTCTCGAATACGTATACGGTGATCGTTGACTGAGCCCGATCCGGGGCGTCATCGATCGAGGCAATGACCCAGAGAGGCCTCGCGGGAGCGACCGACCCAAAGCATCTCACGCCTCGCGAGGCCCCTTTGACGTTCCGAAGTCACGCCCGCTCGAAAGTGGCCGACTGCTCCATCGCGCATGACGACTCCCCTCGCAACATCGATGTGAATTCATGATGCGGCGTGGGGATGTCTCTGCGACTGGACCGATGCGAAATGATCGTGGATGAAGCCGCCGAAGGTAGGGAGGTGGGCGATCGGTCTACGGACCGGATGCCCATGGCATGCGACTCGCAAGGCTGGATCTCCGGTATCTCCACCGAGGATCTGATCCGGGAGCGAGCACGATGGTAAACCCTGACGATAAGAGCGACCGCGAACACATGACCGGGGCCAGCGGGATGCGGGCCGAGCCCGCCGACGAGGGCGTCGTCCTCGAGGCGGCGGACGTGGTCCAGAAGGAGAACGCCCCGCCCCCGCCGCCCAGCCCCTCGGGACGCGATGGCGAGCGACCGGCCCTGCCCCCGCACGCCCCGGACGCCGATTTCCTCAACGAGAACTGATTCCGGACGACGTCGGGATGAGGACCGGCGCGGACCGGCCGCGCCGCCTCGTCCTTCGCCCGTGACCCGCCCGGCTCTTCGTCCGTTCGTCCCCGGGGCGTGTCGCTCGCAAGTCTTCCGTCCCCATCCTGTGTTTGCCGCCCGCCTCGACGGGGGGATCCTGCTCGTCCTCGGGTTCGGATGCCATCGTGAGACATGGCGAGATCCTCGGCAGCAAGGCCGTGCCTCGTCCTCGACGCTTCGCGATCGGATCGCACTTGGCGAGCCGAAGGGCGCAGGGACGGCAAGTCCACGCGCACCGACCGGACCAACGCCTCCGGCGACAGACGAGGGCATACCGAGACGGTCGCGTCGGTCGTCTCCGGCCGAGGGGCTTCTGCGTGATCGTCGTCCAGGTCCACGTCGTCGGTCGCGGGATCGCCGGGGTTTCGCCTGGCGAGCACGCCGCGGACCAGCGCGACCTCGCTCTCGATGCGACGGGCCGACGGGACGGCGATAGGCTCTGAAAATTCCTCGGTGATTCCGACACGCAACTCGGTCTCTTCGAGAACGCCGAGCAGCCTCGTCATCGGCCAGCGTCGAGCGACCTCGGCCCTCAGATACGCAAGGTTCACGGGTCACGGCCGGGAGATGGACACGAATTCGTGTCTCAGATCGACACATTCTTGACTAGGCTATACGACCAAGCTAACATGAGCCGCGGCACCTTGACCGAAAGAGTGAGAAGGCGACTTCGAATCGTTTTCACCTCGGTTCGCCAAAGGTCAAACGCATGTCACGAGCAATGTTTCGGTTCGTCTTCTTTTGCGGCGTCGCCGCCCAGCTCGCGGCCCCGGCCCGCGCCGGATTCATGACGGGGAAGATCGTCGTCGACGCGACGGGCGTCGCCGGCATCGAAGAGTCGATCAGGGTCAGGTCGTCGGTCGTCGCCCCCCCCATGGGGTCGTCGACCGAGCAAGTCAAGTTCACGCCGGCGGCCGCGGACGTCGCCAACGCCGCCGCCAAGGCCGCCTTCATCGCCGCCCAGATCAACGCCCAGTCCGTCAATCAGACCGCCGTCGCCGCAGGAGGCGTGGTGACCGTGACCGCGATAGCTGGGAGGCAACTCGACAGGATCATCTTCAACCCCGGCAAATCGGGGGAAGTCCTGCGGGTGAACCCCCAACAGTTGGCCGCGGGATTGCGTCCCATTTACGATCTCGAGTTGGCAGGCGTGGAGACTCCGGGCTTCGGAGGGACCGCAACGCTTTCGATCGGCGGCCCCGGAGGCGGCGATTTTACGACTCTGACGAGCGGCCTGACCGCCAGCCAGATCCTGCTCGACCTCGAGATGCAGATCAACTCCGCGACCTCGCTCGGCGCCATGGTCCTCGGCAATAGCCTCCTCCTGACCAACGTCACCACGAGCAACGACATCGCCGCGCTCGTGACCGACGCCGGTTTCTCCTATTCCTACGGCGTCGCGGCCGTTCCCGAGCCCTCATCGCTGGCCCTCTGCGGCATCGCCGGTACGCTGGCCCTCGGCTACGCGCGGGCCTCGCGCTCCCGGAGCGGATCATAGGCTAACCTCACGGCGGGGCCTCCCTGAGGCGCCAAGATCGTTCAGGCGGGGACGGTCGCGGGGTCCCCACGAGCCTCGGTCGGTTCGAACCCTACCAGGGCGTTCAGGGCGGCCCCGTCGAGACACGAGAGCAACGAGTCGCAGGACCGCGAGCAAAGGTCCAGGGCGATCGGCCCGCGTCGCCTGCGCAGGCCCCCGGCCGAGACCTCCAAGACTGTCCCGTCGGCGACGATCGACGCGCGACATCTGCCGCAGGACGTCCGCATGGTCTTCAGGGTGGTCGAACAGCCTCGAGCAGGACGCGAGGTCGGACTCTCGAGGCTGCGTCCGGGAAGGGGCTTCGAGGTTCAGGGCCCAGGTGGGGCGGTGGGGGCGATCGCCGATCCGGTCTTCGTTTCCATCGCTCCGCACGACTCCGACGTCATCTGCGCGATCGACTCGAGACCCATCCGCCGGAGGACGTCCGCGTGCCGCTCCCACGGGACGGTCCTCGTGGGCACGGGACATGTGCGGCGGTCGAGGGCCAGATCGAGCACGTACATCGTCTCCGCGTAACGACTCGGCCGGCCCTCGCGACGCAGGAGGTCGATCCGGGCCTGTTCCTCGCGGCGGCGACGGGCCAACGCCATCAGGGTCAGGACCCGCGTCCCGTCGCCTCCGTGTTCGACGCGCACGCCCCGGCAGGAAGACCAGGAGTCGAAGAGGGCCAGGTCGTCCACGGCGATCAGGACCACGGTGATGGGCTGGTGATGGGCCAGCTCGCTGGGCTCGCAACAGGGGGCCATCACGTAGAGGTCGTGGTCGAAACAGAGGCCGCCGCCGGCTCGGTCGCCCACGAAGCCGGTCAGCGTCTCGAGCAGGTACGAGCCCTCGGCCCCGGCCATGGAGATCAGGGTGCGCTCGGGCGTGACCTTCCATGCGCGAGCCAGGAACTCCTCGGCGAGGTGGCCGTTGGGGATGACGCGCCGGAGTTCATCCTGGCCCAGCGCCCGGATGCGGAGGACGCCGGGCATCGGCTTGGTGCATCCGGGGCGCTCCGGATCGGGCGAGCAAACGGCCTCGACGATGTGATGCTCGATGACGACCGTGTCGCGGGCGTCGCCCCTGAGGATGAGGCGACGCTGGCGTATCCGCCGCCATCGGCCGAGGAGCCGGCCGGTGGCCCAGCCCAGGATGAAGGCGACGAGGCTGGCGGTCCCGCGGCCGCCGAGTTCCCTGGTGAAGGTTTCCCACATTGCGCGCCTCTCGGCCCTGGCGATCTCTCGTGAAGTTCCACGTCGCCCCCGCCGGGGGGCTGATTTCTCAAGCGCCGCCGGCCGACCCGTCGGCGTCGGCCCCCTGCCGTCGGCGCGAGACGATGCGGTCGATCGAGTCGGGGACCAGCCGCTCGGCGAAGCCGGCCGCGAAGGACCAGATCAGCAGCTTGAACCAATCGAGCCCCGAGGCCGGGCCGGTGGCGCGGACGAATTCCGGGAAGGGCAGGTAGCCCCCCCGGCCGGCCATCTCGGCGCCGGCCGTCACGATCTCCGGGAACGCGCTCCCCTTGACCAAGCCCGCACCGAAGATCAGATAGAGGATCGCCGCGAAGATCGCGCCGCTGAACGGGGCCAGGAACAAGCTGCCCTGCGCCTGCTCCCAGGCCAGGCTGGAGGCGATCGGATCGCCGCCGCCCTGGACCTGCTCCATCCGATGGAGGACGCTCATCGTGGCCCCGACCAGGCCCGTGAAGAGCACCAGGACCAGCGACGGGTTGTGCTCCCGATGCACGATCGCGAGGTAGCCGATGAAGGCCGTCGCGAGCACGAACAGCAGGGTGCTGACATAGCGGATGAAGCGGATGCGGAATCGTTCGCGGACCGGCTGCAGGCCGTAGTACCAGTGGAGTTCGCCGATCAAGTGCTCCAAGTCGGCCCTCACCTCGGCCTCGGACGCGGCCTGGGGGTCGGGGGGGGTCGACGCCAGGTAGGCGTCGTAGCGCGCGTGGCCGGCCACGTCGCGGAGCCGGTCGCGATGGGCCCAGACGTCGCGGCGCAGCCGGTCGATCGGCTGCAGCCGCGAGATCGCGAGCTCGAGGGGGTACAGGTCGGCTCGGTGATGCTGCGGGTTGTGCAGCAGCTCCTCGACGATTCTCCGGGCCCCGGGTTCGCCCACCTCCGGCGGCAGGCCCCGGTAGGCCGAGGCCAGGTAGTCGAAGTACACCCGGTCGAACTCGTGCATCCGGCTGCGGCCTCGTCGACGAGGGTGTCTCGAGGACGCGGCGATCGGGGCGTCGGCTTGGCTCATGTAGGCGACCTCGTGATTCCGGATCCCTCGACCTTCGACGCGAGTCAGCACGCGGGAACGCCGTCGGCCTGGACACATGATTGCACGACTGCGACGTTCGAGCGAGTTGGGAGTCTTTTCTCCACGCCTCATCTCGCGCGAGTTCCCGACGAGAATGGGCCTGACGACGGCGGTCCCCCTGGGCCCGGGGGAATGAAGCCGATCGTTCATGGGTCGACCCGGAAGTCCAGGAATGCTGAACACCGCAAGGTCACCGTCTCCTTCGCCGCCACGGACCATGAGCAAGGTCATGATCGCGACCGCGGCCCTCGGCCTCGCATTCGCGTCCCTTCCCTTACTCTTGTCGTCGGCGTTGTCGGCCGCCGTGATCGGCATCCTCGTTCTTCAAGGGATGCGACCGGCGGTGTTGAGCCGCAGGGGAGGTGCGTGGCGAGGGCTCCCGTGGGCGCTCTGGTCGCTGAGGCTGGCGGCCTGCCCGGTCGTGACCGCCTTGGTGGGGACGCTGTAGAGCATGCAGGCCCTCCGACTTTCTCGGAGCCTCGTCCGTGGGCGGCTCGCGTAGTGGATCGGATCGCCTTGGTCCACCTCGGCGTCTCGGTCGTCGCCTCGATCGCCGTCGTCATCCTCGCCCGGGAGGCCTATCGCTGGCTGGCCTGGGCCGCGATCCTCGCCGTGGGCGTCTTCGCCCTCATCGCGGGCCTTGGCACCGCCATGGCGAGGACGGGCTCGACTTGTGACCGGAGGCGTCCCGCCGGCCGCCGAAGACGGATTGAGGAGCCTCGGCAATTCCATCATAACCGTCACACGGCGACATGATCGAACATAACCGCCATTATCGGACGCACTTTCCCCCCGGCCCCTGGGGGAATTCCCCAGGATTCTAGTCCCGCCGCCGTCCGGCCGAGAGGCTTCGGCGCATGAGGAAGGCCGGGACCGCCGATCGCTCGGGGAGCCCGGCCGCCTCGTCTTCCGCGATCGATCAGGCCGTGCGCCGCCTGGCGAGGCCCAGCGCGCCGAGGGCCCCGAGGCCCAGCATCGCCAGCGAGGCCGGCTCGGGGACGGCCGCGACGGCCGTCGCATTGATCGTGAACGAGTTCACGACGGCCGATGCGTTCCAGGTCGTGCCGCCGTCGGGCGTGAAGCGGTTGCCGCTGAGCGTCGCGACGCCCGTCGGGGTGACCGGAGGGTTGGATGCCAACCAGTCCAGGCCCGATGTGTTGAAGTCGGCCGCGGAGCTCAAGGCCAGCCAGTATCTCCGGCCGGCTGACAAGGTGAACGGGCTGGTCGGCGTGAAGGTGAAATCGTTGATCCCGCCCACGAGCGTCGGGGTGGAGAAGGTGGCCAGCACGGTGGAGCCCGGGACGTCGGGGCCGCCCGAGTCGTCGAGCAATTGGAGGATCGGAGTCGTCAGCGGGCGGCCGAAGGTGTCGAGCCGCAGGCGCAGGACGACCGAATCCAGGGTGTAATCCTGGTCCGGCATGGTGAAGGCGAGGGCCTTGATCCGCAGGGGGCCCAGTAATGCGGAGGAGACGCTGTCGTTCGTCTGGGGGAGCGTGCTGAGGATCATATCCCCGCGGCCGGCCGTCGCGAGCATCATCGCCGCCGCCGCAAGGGCTAGACGCATCGTCTTCATGCGCATGGAACGACTCCTGTCGGCGCGACTCGACCGCCGCTCGCCGCGGCCCGACGCGGGCCCGCCGGGCGGCATCGCACGCTGCCGGAAGGGCCATCATAGGATGTGATCCTTTGCGTATACAAGTGTGTGGTCAGGAACGCACGTAATCAAAGTCGGTTCGATTAGGCCGTTCTCGTGACGATCGCTCCCGCGTCCTCGGTCGGCACCAGGCCGGACGGGGCCTCGTTGGGGTTGCCGTCCAGCCAGTTCACGAATACGTCCGTGCAGCCGGAATACAAGTCGATGCTGATGGGCCCGCGACGCTTCCGCAGGTTCCCGGCCTCGGCGGTGAGGGCGGAGCCGTCCGCGAGGATCGGGTCCAGGCGGCGGTCGCAGAACGTGTTGACTTGCTTCCTGGTCGGCTCCAATGGCCTTGCGGGCGGTCCTCGGCCCTGGCCCACGGCTTCGCGGCCAGGCTGCAGCCGCAAGCCCGGCAGCGGTCTCGATCGGCGTCGTAATGGCCGGTCGGACACGCCCGGCAGACGGCCCGGCGGCGGTCGTATTCCTCTCGGTCCACCACGGCCAGGCCGCTCCGGACGAACCGGGCGGCGGCCCCGGCGAGGTTCGCGGCTTGGGTCGCAAGCGGCGGGTAGCTCATGGGCGGCCTGGAGGTGCGGGTCGCAGCCTCGCGTCGCGATCGTCGCGCAGGCGGAGGCAGGGTCGGTCACGCCGCATCTCGTCGCCCGCTCCTGCCTCCGGTTCGGGCTCCCGGCCTCTGCAGCGATGCAGGGATCTCGATGCGGGGCGGCGCGTCGGCCGCGACTCGATCGGCGAGGTATGCCGGGCGGGCGTCCCTGGCGACGCAGTAGCGGAGCAGGATGGCGAGCGCGGGGGCTTTGTCGAAGGACTCGACGTCCACGAAGTCGGACCTGTCCGTCTTTCCGACTCGGGCCCGCTTCAGGAACCCGAGGCGCGCGGCCTCCCGGATGCGGTCCGCATCGGCCCGGACCGAGCCGCCGGGCCCGATCTCCACGAGGTCGCCCATGCGGCAGTCGACGAACGCGAGGAGCCGTTCCAGGGATTCGAGACTCGAGGTGGGCATCGCGGGGTCTCCCATGCGGCGTCAGGAAGGATCGTCGCGGCGGGGCTCGACCTGGACCACCTGGCGTCGGTTGTCGACGGCGAGGTTGATCGACCCGACGACGACCGGGAGCGACATCCGGCGGGCCTTCTCGACCGCGAGGAGAGACCGCTGGTAACGCGCCGTCGCCTTGTCCATGTTCCGCTGGTAGGCCGCCCAGGTCTTCGGGCTGACGCTCCCCTGCCAGGTCATCGCCAGGGCCTGCTCCCAGACGGCGACGTGCAGCCAATCCAGGGCCGCCCTCGACGCCAGCAGCTCCAGCACCGGTCCGGAGCCGGGCGGGGCGAGCTGCCGCCGCATCTGCTCCATCCTCGCCTCGACGGCGGCGCGGTGCGGCTTCGACCCGGCCGCGCCCAGCAGCAGCCCGAGGATGTTGCTCTCGGCCACCTCCTCGGGATCGGCCCCGCCCTTCTCGATCGCCTCCTGGAGGGACGCCGAAAGCCTCTCCCGGGCGATCCCGTCGCCCCGGCGGGCCAGCGTGACCAGCTCGCGGACCTTCGACCTGGCGGCTCCCACGACCTCGACCGACTTGAACTCCGGCATGTCCCGCCTCCTTCGCCACCCGCCCCGGTCGTGCCTTCGATACCCCAACGCTTCGAGCGCCCCGGAGATCGCGGCGTCGACTTCCGCCCCGAACCCGGCCAGCTCCCGCCCGAAGGCCTCCAGGCTCCGCATCGACTCGCGGGCGGATCTCCACGCGGCCTCCTCGGCCTTCGCCGCCTCCCTCGCCTTGCGGCGGTCCTCGGCCCTCGCCCTCGCCAGCGCCTTCCGGTCCTCGGCGATCAGGCGCGCGACCGCGAGGAAGTGCCCCGCGAGCGGCCCGGACGTCGGGCCCAGGCTGCGGCTGGTCACGCGGCCCCCGCGCCTCACGCTCTCGTACAGGTACATCCGGCCGGCGATCCGTTTGAAGTGCATCGTCCCGCCCCGAAAATCCTTAACCTACACGTCGGCTGTACTCGACCTGCCCCGCGCGTCGAGCGTCAGGTTCCGAGATGCTGGGATCTGTCGGATTCAACAGATCCCCCAACACCCGCTCCCATTTTAGACGGCCTCGATTGTCTCAGGATTCGGCTTGGCGCGGCGTCGGGGCGGCCTTCTTCGATTCGGCCCCGGCGATCGTGCGTCCCGAAACCCGACGTGGCCGGCCGGTTCCGGGATTTTGATTCCGAGACGGGATACGGCCATGCGTTCGAGACCCTCGGCACGATCAGCTGGACGCGTCCCAATAACGGGCGTTTTTGAGACACTCAATTGGCCGCACGACAAGGCGATTATCTGGGGTGTAGAGAGGCAGGGACGAATCGGCCTGCCCCGGACGGCCCGGGGCGGGAAACATACGCATAGGTCGTACAAGGACTTCGGCGACCGGCCCTCTTCCGGGTGGACCGTCGGTGTCGCGTGGAATATGCTCGGCTGCTGGTCGAGCTGCGGTGTCTCCATCATCGCTGGTCCAGGGTCTCCCGTCCGAATATGGCTCCACACCTCTCCATGACGGGTCGGAACGGGATCGACGCCGCCACGGCTCGCGTCGCATGACCCCGCCTCGGCCTCGACAGCGAGTGCTCGGGACGGCCGGGCATATCGACCACGGCAAGACCGCCTTGGTGCGTGCGCTCACCGGGATCGACGCGGACCGGCTCCCCGAAGAGAAGCGGCGGAGGATCACCATCGACCTGGGTTTCTCGTTCCTGGACGTGGACGGGACCCATCTCGCCCTGATCGACGTACCCGGCCACGAGCGGTTCGTGCGGAACATGCTCGCCGGGGCCACCGGTCTGGATCTGGCCATGTTGGTGGTGGCGGCCGACGACTCGGTGATGCCCCAGACGCGCGAGCACCTGGATATCCTGCGCCTGCTCGGGCTCTCGGGGGGCCTGGTCGCCCTGACCAAGTGCGATCTGGCGGCGCCGGAATGGATCGCCCTGGTCGAGGACGAGATCCGCGACCTCGCCCGCGGGAGCTTCCTCGAAGGATCTCCGATCGTCCGCACCTCGGCCGCGACCGGCATGGGGATCGAGGAATTGAGGGCCCGGCTCGGCGCGCTGGCCGCGACGAGCCCGGAACGGCCCGATCCGGGGCCGTTCCGGATGGCGATCGACAGGGCTTTCACCGTCGCCGGCCACGGCACCGTCGTGACCGGCACGGTCGCCTCGGGGATCGTTCGGGTCGGCGACGACCTGGAATGGCTACCCGAGATGCGTGCGGTCCGCGTCCGCGGGTTGCAGCAGCACGGTCGGTCGGTCGAACGCCTCGGCCGCGGGACCCGAGCGGCGATCAATCTGGTCGGGGTCCACCACGCCGAGGTGCATCGAGGGCAGGAACTCGGAGCGCCCGGGTACCTCCGGCCGACGCGGCGGCTGTCGGCGGAGGTCCGCGTCTCGCCCGACGCCCTCCGGCCGCTCGCGAGCCGATCCCGGCATCGACTCCACCTGGGGACGGCCCAGGTCCTGGCGACGATCGCGCTGCTGGACTCCGGGGCGATCGAACCCGGGGGCGTCGGCCTCGCGCAGTTGTCGCTGGCCGAGCCCGTCGCGGCGGTCTACGGCGAGCCGTTCGTGCTCCGCGCGGAGAGCCCGCCGGCGACGGTCGGGGGCGGCCGGGTCTTGCAGCCCACGGCCCGGCGAGTCCGCAGGCGCGACGCGGCCGAGGTCGCCCGCATCGGGAGGATGGGGGATCCCGGCCCGATGGGACGGGCGGCAGTCGCCCTGATGGCCACGGGCCTGGACCCCTGGACGACGAGGGACCTGGTCAGGGAGGCGGGGTTGAACGAGTCCGAGGCCCCTGCGGCGATCGAGAGCCTCGCCGCCGGCGGCATCCTGGTCGAATTGCCCCTCGGCCCCCGCCGTTCGACCCGGGTCCCCGTCGAGCGCGTCGCCGACCTGGAGTCGCGGATCCTCCGCGTCGTGGGCCGGCTGCACGAGGCGCGACCGCGGCTGTCGACCGTCCGCCGGCCCCACATCGCGTCCGCCCTCCCCGACATCGGCAACGAGGCCCTGATCGCGGCCGTGATCGACCGTCTGCTCTCACGGGGCGAGCTCGTCGGCGACGGCCTGGCCGTCGCCCTACGCGACTTCAGGCCCCGCCTCAGCCACGCCGAGGGCAAGTTGAAAGAGACGATCGCGGCGGCCTATCGGGCCGGATGGTTGGCCCCGCCGGATGTCGCCGAGCTGACCTCGCGGGCCGGATCTCGGGCGTCGCTCGTGCCCGAACTCCTCGCCTTGCTGGTGGACGAAGGACGCTTGGTCGAGCTGAGCCACGGGCTCTATCTCGATCGCGACGCCGAGGCGGAGCTGCGCCGCCGGACCGCGGAACGCCTCGCCGATGGATCGTCCGTCGTCATGGCGGAATTCCGCGACCTTCTCGGCGTCACCCGAAGGCACGCCGTCCCATACGGCGAGCATCTCGACCGCATCGGATTGACGCGGCGCGAGGGCGATGCACGCCGGCTGGCTTCGGCCTTCGGCGACGGCGGGACCGCGGAGGCGCCGACGCGAATTCCTAGTCCCTAGACGTTTCACGATCGGGAATCTCCGAATTTGCACGACAACCCGCTGCGCAGCCTGCCTCCCGTGAACGCCATCCTGGCCGACGCGGGGCTGGCGGGATTGGTGTCCGATCTCGGCCGCGAGACCGTCCTGGCCGCCGTCAGGGCCTCCCTCGAGGAGGCCCGCGCGGCGGGGCTGCGGGGCGATCCCGTCGATCCGCACCCCGGACGCCTGGCCAGGCGGGCGAGGGAGCTGCTCGAGGCCGACAGGTCGACGTTGCGTCCGGTGATCAATGCGACGGGGATCCTGATCCATACCGGGCTGGGACGGGCGCCGCTGGCGGACGAGGCGATCGAGGCCGTCGCCGCGGTGGCGCGGCAATACTGCAGCCTCGAAATCGACCTCGATTCCGGCGAGCGGGGGCGGAGGACCGACGATGTCGAAGGGCTGCTCCGCCGGCTGACGGGAGCCGAGGCGGCGACGGTGGTCAACAACAACGCCGCCGCCACGATCCTGTCGCTGCGGGCGTTGGCCGCGGGCCGGGAGGTCGTGGTCTCTCGCGGGCAGCTGGTCGAAATCGGCGGGAGTTTCCGACTTCCGGACGTTTCCGAGGCCTCGGGGGCGCGGCTCCGCGAGGTCGGCACGACAAACAGAACCAGGCTGTCCGACTACGAGCGGGCGATCGGCCCCGACACCGCCGCCCTGATGCGCATCCACACCAGCAACTACCGCATCGTCGGGTTCAGCGAATCGGTCGGCATCGCCGAACTGGCGGCGCTGGGCCGTTCGCGCGGGCTGTGGACGATCGACGACATCGGCTCCGGAGCCCTGGGCCCGGGCCGACCGCCGGTCGACGGCGACGATCCGACCGCCGCCGAGGCCTTGGCCGCGGGGGCCGACGTCGTGCTCTTCTCGGGCGACAAGCTCCTGGGCGGCCCGCAATGCGGGATCATGGTCGGTCGCCGGGCCGCGATCGGCCGCGTGACCTCCGACCCGCTGATGCGGGCCCTGCGCGTGGACAAGATGACGCTCGCCGCGCTCGGGGCCACGCTCCGATTGGCGCTCGCCCCCGCGCGGGCGGCCCGCAGGATCCCGCTCTGGACCTTCCTGACCGTCCCCCGGGAGGCGCTCCGCGAGCGGGCCGAGCGGCTCGCTTCGTCGCTCCGTCGCGACGCCGGATTGGAGGCCGACCCGGTCGAGGAGAAGGCCTACCTCGGCGGCGGCAGCACGCCGTTCGAGCCGATCGCGTCGATGGCCGTGCGCATCGGCCCGCCCTTCCCCAAGGGGATCGAGTCCGAGGGCGCCTTCGCCCGCGCCCTCAGGGCGGCCGATCCCCCGGTCGTCGGCCGTGTGCGGGGCGGTGCCGTCCTGCTCGACCTGCGGGCCGTGACCCCGGAGCAGGACGACGCGATCGAGGCCGTCGTGCGGCGGATCGCGTCGGCGTAGGAGTCGAGTCGAAGGGGCGCGACCGGAGGGATGGCGGGAGCGTATGGGAATCGAACCCACCAGCGATCGCTCTCGCGACCGCTCTCTGGTTTTGAAGACCAGGCCGGGCACCAGCCTCGGACACGCCCCCCCGAGCGACGGGTCGGACCCCGCCAGGAGCCGACACTACCAGAGGGCGGCGCGGGAGTCAGCCCGCAACCCGGAGCGGCCCGATCCTCCCGAGAGCGGTCCTCCGCGATACAATGGCTCTCGGCCGGCCCGTCCGGTTGCCAGACCTCGCGCCTGGATCGAGGACCGACCCCCATGTCCACCCCGGAACCCGTGCGACTGACCCGATACGCCAGGCGGGCGGGCTGCGCGGCCAAGCATCCTCAGGATTTCCTCCTGCCGCTCCTCGGCGGGCTGCCCGCCGTCACCGATCCGAACGTCCTCGTCGGGAGCGCGACGGCCGACGACGCGGCGGTCTACAAGCTGTCCGACGACCTGGCCCTGGTCATGACGACCGACTTCTTCACCCCGATCGTCGACCGGCCGTACGACTTCGGCGTCATCGCCGCCGCCAACGCGCTCAGCGACGTCTACGCGATGAACGGCGTGCCGTTCGCCGCTCTGAGCATCGTCGGTTTTCCCGACGCGACCCTGACGCCGGAGGTCCTGGCGGAGATCTTGCAGGGCGCCGCCGCGAAGGCCGGCGAGGCGGGGGTCTCGATCATCGGAGGGCACACGATCAAGTCCGAGGAGCCGATCTTCGGCTTGGCGGTGGTCGGACGCGTGCACCCCGACGGGGTCCTCACCAACGCGGGCGCCCGGCCGGGCGACGCCCTGGTGCTCACGAAGCCGCTGGGGTCGGGCATCATCACGACGGCGGCCAAACGGGGAGAAGACCACCTGGGGGCCATCGACGAGGCGATCACGGTGATGTCGGCCCTCAACCGGGACGCCTCCCGAATCCTGGCCGGGGCGGGCGCCCGGGCCTTGACCGACGTCACGGGTTTCGGCCTGCTCGGGCACCTCCGGAACATCGTCGCCGCCAGCGACGTCTCGGCGACGATCTGGAGCGATCGGGTCCCCGTCATGGCCGCGGCGCGGGAATACGCCCGCGTCGGCGTCGTCCCTGGGGGGACCCATGCCAACCGCCGCTCCCTGGCGGGCGTCGTGCGCTTCGGGCCGGACGTCGACGACGCGGAACAGCTGCTGCTCTGCGACGCCCAGACCTCGGGCGGCCTCCTGGGAGTCCTTCCCGCCGATCGCGCCGACGAGGCGGTGCGTGACCTCCGACGGGCGGGGACTCGCGCCTCCGCCGAGATCGGTCGCATCGAGGCCGAGGGGGCCGGCGGCATCCGCGTGTCCCGAGGCGCATTCGGCGGCGATGTCGGGTCATGACTGCATCGGTCGCCGTGCGGATCGCTCGTGCGAACGGGGCGACGTCCAAAAAATGGCGCGGTCCCGTTCGCGACCATCCTTTACGCTATACCGCGATCCGGCATCGCCGTGCACGAAAGGTCGATGACGAGAGATCGCGGTGTTCCCGGCTCGTCTAGGAGGAATCCTCGCATGAGACGCGTCTTCGCGGGCCCGGTAATCTTGGCGCTCAGCTGGTCGCTGCTGTCGGCCGAGGTCGGGGGACAGGACGGGCCGGCGACGCCGGCCGAGCAGTACAAGGCACTCGTCAAGGAATCCCAGTCGCGATACGACGCGGCCCAGAAGGAAGCGTTCAAGTCGGTGCCGAAAGGCGGCGTCCTGCCCGACGACGAGCGGACGGCGCTGGTCGGGCTCGCCTACCGGTCCAAGTACGAGCAGGCCCCGAAGCTCGTGGGACTCGCCGAGCGATATCCGCGGGACCCGGTCGCCCTGGACGCCTTAACCGAGGCGGTCTGGCAGGTGAACACCACCCCCTACCCGGTCGAGATGGTCGGGCGGGACCCGGCGCGCCCAAAGGCGTTCGAACTCCTCAGGCGGGACCATATCGGCAGCGAGAAGCTCGGCCCCCTCTGCGAGCGGATTTCCTACGGATTCGGCGCCGAATACGAGCCCTTCCTGCGAGACGTCCTGGAGAAGAACCCCCACAAGGAGGTCCGGGCCCAGGCTTGCCTCGCCCTGGCCCATTTCCTCGGCAACCGGTCGCTGAAGCTCGACCTGGTCCTAGGAGACCCGAAGCAGGCCCGGGAGTTCGCGGACCTCTACGGCGAGGAGTACCTCGAACGGCTGCGACGCCAGGACCGCGTCAAGGCCGCGGAGGAAGCCGAGGCCCTCCTCGTCCGCGCCATGCGGGACTATGGCGGCGACGTGAAGCTGCCCGACGGCGAGACCGTCGCCGAGAAGGCCGAGCCGGAGCTCTTCGGCCTCCGCCACCTGGCCGTCGGGAAGACGGCCCCGGACATCGAGGGGCAGGACCAGGACGGCGTGAGGTTCAAGCTCAGCGACTATCGCGGCAAGGTCGTGCTGATCGACTTCTGGAGCGAGGTCTGACTCACCTGACGGGCCCAATGGCCCCACGAGCGGTCGCTCGTGCAGACGCTGAAGGACAGGCCTTTCGCCCTCATCGGCGTGAACGTCGGGGGCAACGCGAAGAACCTCAAGGACGTGATGACGAAGGAGGACGTGACCTGGCGGACGTTCGCCGACATGGGCGACGCCGGTCAGGGGGCCATCGCAGCCCGCTGGAACCTGACGAGCACGCCGACGCTCTACGTCCTCGACGCCCGGGGAGTGATTCGACACAAGTGGCTGGGCGCCCCCGGGGCCGAGGCCCTCGACGCGGCCCTGGAGACGTTGATCCGCGAGGCCGAGGCGGACTCCGAGAAAGCCCCGAAGTGAAGCGACTCCCGTCGGGACGATGCCCCTCTCCCCATGGGGCGTCCCGGCGGGACCTTTCGCGAGATGCGGCTTACGGGGCGGATAACGCACTCGGCCTCCAGGTCGCGACGAGCGACATGAAATAGAGCTTATCGGACACGATCCTGCTCCTACCGAGCTAGGTCGTGTCGCGTTGGGTGGGGTGTCTCAAAAACGAGCGTTTTTGAGACGGCCGCATTGCTCGGCCGGGGGCGACCGCGGACTGGTGTCCCGACCCCAGGCGGACGGCGTATCCCCTCTCATGAATGGGGGCTAATATGGGTTGGTGAGCCCCGGGGGTTCGGGGCTGCCCTCCGCGTCGTCCTTTGCCGTGCCGCCGGAACCGATGAACGACGTCACCCGCATCCTCTCGGCCATCGAGCACGGCGACCCGCATGCGGCCGACAGGCTCCTGCCGCTGGTCTATGACGAGCTCCGCAAGCTGGCGGCCCGGCGGCTGGCCCACGAGAAGCCGGGCCAGACCCTCCAGGCCACGGCCCTCGTGCACGACGCCTACCTGCGGCTCGTCGGCGCCGACGACCCCGGCTGGGATAGCCGCGGCCACTTCTTCGCCGCCGCGGCCGAGGCGATGCGCCGCATCCTCGTCGACAACGCCCGCCGCAAGCGCACCACCAAGCACGGCGGGGGCCATCGCCGTCGCGACCTCGACGAGGTGGAGATCGCCGCCGGAGAGCCAACCGACGACCTGCTGGCCCTGGACGAGGCCCTGGCCCGGCTGGCGGCCGAGGACCCGCAGAAGGCCGAGCTGGTCAAGCTCCGCTACTTCGCCGGCCTGACGATCGAGGAAGCCGCCCAGGCCCTCGGCATCTCCGCCGCGACGGCCAAGCGATACTGGGCTTACGCGCGGGCGTGGCTGTTCCGCGCCGTCGAGGCTGCTGACCCGCCCATGTCCCCCTGAGGAATCTCCCGGATCTCGTGAGCCGGTCGGCGCCCGGTTCTCGCATTGCCCTGAGGGCCGACCGGATCACTGACGCGGGGGATGCGCGATGGGGGCGAAGCTGCCGAGTGTGGAGACCGTCTTCGGCGAGGCGATGGAGATCGCCGGGCCGGCCGAGCGGGCCGCCTTCCTCGACCGGGCCTGCGGCGGGGATCAGGCCCTGCGCCGCCAGGTCGAGTCGCTGCTGGATGCCCACACCCGGGCCGGCGGCTTCCTCGAATCCCCCGCCGCGACGCCGACGATCACGCGCGACGCGAGTCCGACTGACGACGGGCCGGGCGGCGTCATCGGCCCCTACCGGCTCCTGGAGGAGATCGGCGAGGGGGGCATGGGCGTCGTCTACATGGCCGAGCAGACGCGCCCGGTCCGCCGCCGGGTGGCCTTGAAGGTCATCAAGCCGGGGATGGACAGCAAGCAGGTGGTGGCGCGGTTCGAGGCCGAGCGGCAGGCGCTGGCCCTGATGGACCACCCCAACATCGCCAAGGTCCACGACGGCGGCGCCACCGGATCGGGACGGCCCTACTTCGTCATGGAGCTGGTCCGGGGCCTGCCGATCACCGACTACTGCGACCGCGAGGGGCTCACCGTCCCGGAGCGGCTGGAGCTCTTCGTGCTGGTGTGCCGGGCGGTGCAGCACGCGCACCAGAAGGGCGTCATCCACCGCGACCTGAAGCCCTCGAATGTCCTGGTCACCGTCGTCGACGGCGTGCCGACGCCGAAGGTCATCGACTTCGGCGTGGCCAAGGCCACCGGCGCCAGCCTGACCGACCGGTCGCTGTTCACCGGCTTCCACCAGCTGATCGGCACGCCGCTGTACATGAGCCCCGAGCAGGCGGACCTGTCCTCGGCCGACGTGGACACCCGCAGCGACATCTACGCCCTGGGCGTCCTGCTCTACGAGCTGCTGACCGGGAGCACGCCGTTCGACCGGGAGACCTTCGCGAAAACGGCGTTCGACGAGATGCGGCGGATGATCCGCGAGGACGAGCCGCCGACGCCGAGCACGCGGCTAGGCTCGCTGGGGGAGAGGCTATCTACCGTCTCGTCCAGGCGCGGCTCGGACCCGCGGCGTCTGAACCGAGCGGTGCGGGGGGAGCTGGACTGGATCGCGATGAAGGCGCTGGAGAAGGACCGCCGGCGGCGGTACGAGACGGCCAACGACTTCGCCGCCGACGTGATGCGCTATCTCACCGACCGGCCGGTGGAGGCGTGCCCGCCGTCGGCCCGGTATCGCCTCACGAAGTACGCGCGCCGCAACCGCACGGCGCTGGCGACCGGGGCGGTCGTCGCCGTGGCGCTCGCGACGGGCTCCGCCGTGAGCGCCTGGCAGGCCGTCAAGGCGACCCGGGCCGAGCGCCGGGCCGAGGCACGCTTCGAACAGGCCCGGCGCGTGGTCGACGACATGTACACCCAGGTCGCCGAGCGCTGGCTCGGCCAGAACGGCGGTCTCGCCCCGATCCAGCGCGAATTCCTGGAGAAGGCGCTGGCCTTCTACGAGCCGTTCGCCGAGGAGCGGCACGACGACCCGGACGTGCAGTTCGAGGCCGTCCGGGCCCGCGGCCGGGTGGGCGTGATGCGGCGCCTGCTCGGCAAGCTCGACCAGTCCGAGGACCTGATCCGCCGGTCCGTCGACGACCTCGACGACCTGGCCAACCGGTTCCCCGATCGGGCCGATTACCGCCAGGAACTCGCGCTGAAGCTGGGCGACGTCGCCGCGCTGCGGGCGGACCGGGGCCAGGCCGCCGAGGCCGAGCCCTCGATGAAGCGATCCGTCGCGGTGATGGAAGCCGTCGTGGCACAGCACCCGAAGGACCAGCAGTACCTCTGCAATCTTGCCAGGGTCCTCGGCTGGCAGGGGAACCTCTTCGAGAGACAGAAACGTTATGCGGAAGCCGAGATCGTCCTCCGAAGGAGCCGGGACCAGTTCGAGCGGCACATCGCGGAGGGGCCGCACGGGGCGAACTGCCGCTTGGAACTCGCCAGGGTCGAGATGACCCTCGGGCTGATGCTGATGCACATCGGCCGCCTCCCGGAGGCCGAAGCCGCCCTGCGGCGCTCGATCGTCCCGTCGCGGGCGATCCTGGCCGAGAGCCCGACCCACCCGGTGGCACGCGAGCAGCTGGCCAAGTCGCTGATCAACCTCGCCATCATCGAGGGGGCCCCGAAGGGCGCGGTCGAGGACCTCCGGCAGGCCGAAGGGCTGCTCGGTGGCCTGGTGGAGGAGTCCGGCGTCCTCGACCGTCGATGGGCGCTCGCCGCCTGCCGGGAGTATCTCTTCAAGGACCTCGTCGAAGCGGGGCGATTCGAGGAGGCCGAGGAGGTCGCACACCGCTGGGCGGAGGTGTCCGAGAAGCTGGTCGCCGACCAGCCGGCCATCCCCCACTTCCGCGACTCCCTGGGCCGCTTGCATCATCGGTTGGCATTCTACTACGCCTCGCCGCCCGAGCCGCGCCTCCGCGACCCGTCGAAGGCCATGACGCACGCCCGCAGGTCGGTGGACCTCCTGCCGCAGTCGGGGGCGGCCCGGCAGTCGCTGGCCTGGGCCCATTACCGCGCGGGCGACTGGACGGCCTGCGTCGAGAGCGGATTGAAGGCGACGGAGTTGCACGAGGGCGACGACTGTGGTGCCTGGTTCTTCCTTGCCATGGCCTACCTCCACCTCGGCGACCAGGCCCGTGCCCACACCTATTACGAGCGAGCCGTCAGGGGGCTGGCGGATTTCGAAGGGCGGGTCGCCCGGCCCGCGAGCCCTGCGATGACCTACGACCCCGATCCTGCGGCCATGCGGAGGGTCCGCGACGAAGCCGCCTCCCTCCTGCTCGGGACGCCTCCCGAAGCGAAACCGATCCGCAGGTGATTCGACCGGGGAGCCCAGGGCCAACGGTGCTCGTCGGCGGCCCTCAGCGTCGTGCACGCCCACTCCTCCGTCGGCGGCGAGGCACCGGACGGGCCGAACCGAAACAATTTCGGGATCCCGGTGAGCCGGTCGGGCCGCGGTTCTCGCATTGCCTTCCGAGCACGCACCCCGACGACGCGAGTCGGGCGCGTCGAGCATGACCATCGGAAACACGAGCCCCTGAGGAGCCCCGCCATGTGGAATCTCTTGACGGCCCCGACACGATTGACGCCGAAGCCGCGCCGCCGCACCCCGCTCCGCCCCCGCCTGGAGTCGCTGGAGGGCCGCGTCGTCCTCTCCGTCGCCTTCGACTCGGTCCTCGGCGTCGGCAGCGACACCGCCTCGTTCGGCGCCTGGGACAACGCCGTCGACTCCGCCGGCAACTCGTACGTGACCGGAATACTCTACGGCACGACGGACCTCGACCCGGCCGTCGACCGACCCGACGGCTCCGACATCCTGACACCGCGAGGCAATACGGATGCGTTCCTCGCCAAGTACGCCCCCGACAACACCCTCCTCTGGGCCCGACAGATGGGCGGCGACCTCGACACCAGCAGCCTCTACTCCTATGACTGGGGCCGGAGCGTCAAGCTCGACGTGGCCGGGAATGTCTATGTCTCCGGCGGGTTCCACGGCCAGGCGGACTTCGGGCCCTACCGCCTGACCAGCGCCGGCGACAGTGACGCCTTCGTGGCCAAGCTCGACTCCTCGGGCAACTTCCTCTGGGCGAACCGCTGGGGCGGGACCGCCCGCGAGAGCGCCCGGGACCTGGCCATCGACTCGGCCGGGAATGCCGTGTCGGTCGGCGCGACGAACCTCGTCCCCCCCAGCGGGAGCGGCTCCATCATCCCTAACGGGTCCGAGGTGCACCGGTTCGGCGCGACCGGGGCGGCCTCCCGGGCGGTCCGCTACGACACCGCCCGTGCTAACGGCGTCACGACGGACGCCGCCGGCAACGTCTACGTGGTCGGCAGCTTCCAGGGCACGGTCGACTTCGACCCCAACCCCCGCAGGGCCACCTATCTCTCCGGCGCGTCGGGCGCGTCCAACGGCTTCGTCCAGAAGCTGACCTCGGCCGGGGCGTTCGCCTAGGCCGTGCCGTTCGTGGCCAAGACGGGCGATGACCCGAATTCGTCCGCCCAATGTCATGATGTCGAGGTGGATGCCGCCGGCGACGTCATCGTGACGGGCTTGTACGCCGGCAAGGTGGACTTCAACCCGAGCTCGAAGGTCGACTACCGCCTGCCGAACGTGACATCCGGCAGCGACGGGTTCGTCACCAAGCTGTCCTCCGGCGGTGCCCTGAAGTGGGCCACGGCTTTGGGGGGCGCGTACATCAGAGACCTGACCATCGACGCGGCGGGGTCCGTGTACCTCACCGGCTCGTTCTCCCAGACGTTCGTCCCGGGATTCGGCCTGCCGTCGGTGAACAGCAACGGCAGAAGTGATGTCTTCGTCACGAAGCTCAGCACTACCGGCTCCGTGATTTGGGCGACGGCTTTCGGCGGGACGAGCGACGACGATAGTAACGGGATTGCCGTGGACGGGGCCGGCACCGTCTATGTGGTCGGGACGTATAGGAGCACGGTCGATTTCGACCCGGATGCCGTCGGGACTTACGAGCTGTCCAATGCCTCGTGGTCCGACTCCTACCTGCTGAAGCTGAGGCAGCAGTGACGCGAGGCCGGGATGGACGGCCCTCGCGGTGATTCGTTGTTGACCTCCCCAAGTTGACCGGCGTCCCGTCCTCCACTCGGAGGGCGGTCGACGTCGGTCGCCTCCATTCCGAGTTACGGATTGCTCGGCCGAGAGGATCCCGCCACTGAGGTATACATATCTTGATTAGTCGTGTCGTCTCTATGGTGATGAGTCGTGTCGTCTCAAAAACGAGCGTTTTTGAGACGAGCGGTTGTGCATAAGAAAGGGGGTTATCCTGCACAAAACCAGCGGCAGGAACGGACCGCCGCGAGAGTCACGGCAGTCCGCCTCAATCCCGAAGGGACGTGACTTAACGGTGGCTCGCCTCCGCACCCCTCGACGCCTGTGCCTGGGCGTCCAACGCGGCTTTGACCCCCTGGGCCAGCTCCTTGGCTGAACCTTTGCCCCAGAAATGCGTGAAGTAGAAGGCGGGCTTCTCGCCCACCATGTGGTTGTGCAAGGCCACGATATGGATGCCCGACTTGCGGAGGGCCCTCAAGACCGTCTGCACCTCCTCGGCGGTCATGATGAAGTCG
>NZ_JAALJI010000160.1 GCF_011064595.1 Paludisphaera soli
GGCCTGGCGGTAGGCGGCCGCCAGGTTGTTCATCCCGGCCAGGGTGTCGGGATGGCCTTCGGCCAGCTCGGCCCTCATCCGCTCCAGCGTCTCCTCCAGGAGCGGCGCCGCCTTCTCGGGCCGGCCGGCGTACTGGTAGCTCACGGCGAGGTTGTTCATGCAGGCCAGCGTATCGGGGTGGCTCGGCCCCATCCGGGCGCGGACGAGCCGCAGGGTTTCTTCGTAGAGCGGCAGCGCCAGGTCCATCTTCCCGGCGGATTGGTAGGCCTCCGCCAGGTTGCTCATGGTGTTCAGCGTACTCGCGTGATCCGCCCCCAGGCGGGACTTCTGCCGGGCCAGGGCCTTCTCCAGGAGCGGCAGGGCCCGATCCATCA
>NZ_JAALJI010000161.1 GCF_011064595.1 Paludisphaera soli
CGCCTGGCGATAGGCGGCGGCCAGGTTGTTCATCCCGGCCAAGGTGTCGGGGTGGCCTTCGGCCAGTTCCGCCTTCATCCGCCCCAGGGTCTCCTCCAGCAGCGGCGCCGCCTTGTCGGGCCGGCCGGCGTACTGGTAGCTCACGGCGAGGTTGTTCATGCAGGCCAGCGTATCGGGGTGGCTCGGCCCCATCCGGGCGCGGACGAGCCGCAGGGTTTCTTCGTAGAGCGGCAGCGCCAGCTCCATCTTCCCGGCGGATTGGTAGGCCTCCGCCAGGTTGCTCATGGTGTTCAGCGTACTCGCGTGATCCGCCCCCAGGCGGGACTTCTGCCGGGCCAGGTTCTTCTCCAGGAGCGGCAGGGCCCGATCCATCG
>NZ_JAALJI010000162.1 GCF_011064595.1 Paludisphaera soli
CCAGGGACTTGCTTGATGGCAAGAACGTTACGGTAAAGTCGATCAAGGAAGCGGATAATTTATTGAAGGAAGCCCTTCCGAACGCACGCAAAGTCACGGGGACTGGTCCTGGTCAGTCTGGCCCGCCCGACTGGACGAAGTTCAAGGGAAAGGACCCGAACGGGATCTATCACAAGGATTATCACTTCGATCCGCGAACCGATCGGATCTACGGCCATGGCCCGAAGAACCCTCACGGGGGCTTCAAGCACATCAACGTGAAGCTCCCGGACGGCACCAAGGTGACGATCGGGATCGAACCCAAGTAGAGAGGGATATGACTACAGTGAAGTTCATCGAATGGATTGAGGCCGGCAAGGCTAATAAC
>NZ_JAALJI010000163.1 GCF_011064595.1 Paludisphaera soli
CGCGTTCTCCCGCCCGGGGTGTTCGTCTCGGTGCTCCCGAGTTCCATTAGAGGCTCATCGTCAAAAGTCCGAAAGGGACGCGGCTCCGGGATGATTGAGCGAAGCCCCCCGCCATTCGAGAGCCGCCCGGTTTGCCCGAGATAATTCCCTGTAGACCCGACTATCGGTCTGACTCGGGTGACTCGAAGCGGCTAGCGAAAGGCACCCTCTATGGCGAATCGGTCGCCGTTGGCTAGACTCCAGGCGATACCTCTCCCCTAGGAACGAACCACCTGGATATACACCATGAAGTTCCGCCGATACGTCGTCGCAACGCTCCTGACCACCTTTGCTTCCGTCTCGGCCCTG
>NZ_JAALJI010000164.1 GCF_011064595.1 Paludisphaera soli
GGCGTAGCTCCAGCCGTAGAGCCGCATGACGACGAGCATCCGGAGGATGACCTCGACCGGGGTGGACGGCCGGCCTCGGGAGCGGGTCCGAGGGTGGCGGCGGGCGAGGTCGCCCCGGACGAGCTCGAACAGCTCGTCGTCGAGCAGGCGGTCGAGCTGCTCGAGCTGGGGCTCGAAGCGGAGGCCGAGCCGGGGCACCAGGGCCAAGAGGTCGGTCCGGTCGTATCGATTCCTGAGCACGGCTCCGGCCCGCCGTCGGTCCGATCGAATAGGTTCCCGAGCGTGCCCCCAGCGTACAAAAAGCCTTGGACCATGGCCATTTCGCACCGCTAACTAGTACTC
>NZ_JAALJI010000165.1 GCF_011064595.1 Paludisphaera soli
GGCCGCCCCGTCCGACGAATCGCCGATCGACCCCCAGATGGTCCGGCTGGCCGTCGACCGGATGGGCGGCGCCCACGCCGCGGTCCTGAAGGGCTACTACTTCGACGGCCTGAAGATGCACGAGGTCGGCGAACGACCCGGGATCAGCGAGTCCCGCGTCTCCCAGCTCCACGCCGAGGCCGTCGAGCGAATGCGGGACAACTCGCTCATGAAGCTCGCCCTCTGCGGCTGACTCGCGCGCTCATGCATCCAGTTGTGTAGACGAGGTAATCCCAACGATTCGCAAGGAAGAGACGACGACCATGAAGATCACCGAAGTCCGGATCCACCTGTCCGACCGT
>NZ_JAALJI010000166.1 GCF_011064595.1 Paludisphaera soli
CGCCGCCCCGTCCGACGAATCGCCGATCGACCCCGAGATGGTCCGGCTGGCCGTCGACCGGATGGGCGGCGCCCACGCCGCGGTCCTGAAGGGCTACTACTTCGACGGCCTGAAGATGCACGAGGTCGGCGAACGACTCGGGATCAGCGAGTCCCGCGTTTCCCAGCTCCACGCCGAGGCCGTCGAGCGAATGCGGGACAACTCGCTCATGAAGCTCGCCCTCTGCGGCTGACTCGCGCGCTCATCCATCCAGTTGTGTAGACGAGGTAATCCCAACGATTCGCAAGGACGAGACGACGACCATGAAGATCACCGAAGTCCGGATCCACCTGTCCGACCGC
>NZ_JAALJI010000167.1 GCF_011064595.1 Paludisphaera soli
GCTGGACGTGAACCTGGCCGGCGGCGTGGGCGACGACTTAGTCCTCGCCTCCGCCGACGGCGCGACGGTGCGGGACGGCCGCCTGGACGTCTCGGTGGACGCCGGTCCTGGAAACGACCTGATCACCGTCCTCGGCGAGGGAGGGAATCGGGTGGTCGGCACCTCCACGGTGCGCTACGACATCAAGTTGGGACCGGGAGCCGACGTCCTCGACATCCGTCCTGGCTACGAGTTCGCCGGACCGGACGGCAGGCCGATCGACGTCCTCACCGTCCGCCGCGGCCCAAGATGGTGGTGACGACCTCGTCGCGGTAGGCGGACGACCGGGCCGGCGCGGGG
>NZ_JAALJI010000168.1 GCF_011064595.1 Paludisphaera soli
ATCCGCTGGAACCGGTTCGCGTTGGCCACGCGGACCCGGTCCCGCTTCTTCAGGATCCACCCCCACTTGCCCTTGAGCTTGTTGTGGGCGGCCGGGATCCAGCCGTGGATCGTCAGCGTGTGCGTCGCCATCAGCCGTGGCTCGCGTCGTCTTCGTCGGCGTCGTAATCCGCATCGTCGTCGCGGCCGGACTGTGGTTCCCCGTCGTGGTCGATCTCCGGTGCGGACGACCCGTCGAGTGGCCCCGCCTCGTCGCCCTGGACGCCCGCGGCGGCGTCCTCGGGGGCGGAGTCGACGGATTCCCCGTCGCCGGCCTCCGAAGCGTCCTGGACC
>NZ_JAALJI010000169.1 GCF_011064595.1 Paludisphaera soli
CGTCCAGGACGCTCCGGAACTCGGCGACGGGGGATCCGTCGACCCCGCCCCCGAGGACGCCGCCGCGGACGCCGTGGGCGACGAGGCGGGGCCTCTCGACGGGTCGTCCGCCCCGGAAGTCGACCGCGACGCGGGACCGCAGGCCGACGGCGACGGCGATGCCGATTACGACGCCGACGAAGACGACGCGAGCCACGGCTGATGGCGACGCACACGCTGACGATCCACGGCTGGATCCCGGCCGCCCACAACAGGCTCAAGGGCAAGTGGGGGTGGATCCTGAAGAAGCGGGACCGGGTCCGCGTGGCCAACGCGAACCGGTTCCAGCGGAC